>NZ_JARTLM010000038.1 GCF_029625905.1 Hydrogenovibrio sp. 3SP14C1 | reverse complement strand
CACCGCAGATGGTGGTGATTACCGTGCTATGGATGGCGTTCACCATGGGGATCGGCTGGGTACTGGTGTCGAAGGTGTATCGTCATTTCCATCAGGTGCGCGAAAGCGAGGATCGGCTGTATAGGGATTACCAGTCGGCCATCGAGGGACGCAAGGAGCTAGCGCTCAATCGTGACCGGGCACGGCGCTTTTTTGATGAATCCTACACCGCGAACGCCAAAGCGTATCGTCACCATATCATCCGCGCAGACACCTACCACCTCAGCGCCAATAACTGGTCCAACATCATGATGCTGGGCGCCATTGGCGTGGTCTTTTTCATGGCC
>NZ_JARTLM010000037.1 GCF_029625905.1 Hydrogenovibrio sp. 3SP14C1 | reverse complement strand
CGGACTGAGATCGGCTTTTCGGGATTGGCTCACTCTCGCGAGTTGGCAACCCTTTGTACCGACCATTGTAGCACGTGTGTAGCCCTACTCGTAAGGGCCATGATGACTTGACGTCGTCCCCACCTTCCTCCGGTTTGTCACCGGCAGTCTCCTTAGAGTTCCCGCCATTACGCGCTGGCAAATAAGGACAAGGGTTGCGCTCGTTGCGGGACTTAACCCAACATTTCACAACACGAGCTGACGACAGCCATGCAGCACCTGTCTGTGCGTTCCCGAAGGCACCAATCCATCTCTGGAAAGTTCGCACGATGTCAAGGGTAGGTAAGGTTCTTCGCG
>NZ_JARTLM010000363.1 GCF_029625905.1 Hydrogenovibrio sp. 3SP14C1 | reverse complement strand
AGGACATCAGTAACAATGATGGGGCGCTGGGCCGGCTTGGTTTGAGCAGTAACATGCTTTATGACAAACCAATGAATCCTGACTTTTTAGCCCGAGTTTATCAGCCAGACGAAAGTGTCTTTGGCAAGGCGATGAACCCGACGGTGGTATTCCGCGGATCGCGGGCACCAGAATTCCCGGAGGGAATAAGCCGCGCAACCCAAAAAGCCTTAATAAGGGGTGACTTATC
>NZ_JARTLM010000362.1 GCF_029625905.1 Hydrogenovibrio sp. 3SP14C1 | reverse complement strand
CGGTGGCGGCTCCAGCGAATGGCAGATCGGCGCGGTCGACCTGCTGCGCGAACGTGGCGTGCGCAAGGTCGGCCCGTCCATGGTGCCGCGCACGATGTGCTCGACGGTCTCGGCCTGCCTGGCCACGGCCTACCAGATCAAGGGCGTCAGCTATTCGCTGTCGGCCGCCTGCGCGACCTCGGCGCACTGCATCGGCGCGGCCGCGGACATGATCCGCCATGGCGCGCAGG
>NZ_JARTLM010000361.1 GCF_029625905.1 Hydrogenovibrio sp. 3SP14C1 | reverse complement strand
CCCGACGAGGCCCAGCGCGGCGATCCCGGCGGAGACGTCGAACGCGACGTCGACGCCGTGGATCTGGCCCTCGACCCCGTGCTCGGCCGGGTCCAGCGCGGCGACCGTCATCACGGTGACCAGCACGGCAGTGCCGACCGAGGCGGCGATCTGGCGCAGGGTGTTGTTCACGGCGGCGCCGTGCGGGATCAGGCGCTGCGGCAGCTGGTTCAGCGCCGCCGTGGTGACCG
>NZ_JARTLM010000036.1 GCF_029625905.1 Hydrogenovibrio sp. 3SP14C1 | reverse complement strand
AGGTCCGCGAGACGCCTTCCTTCTTCGAGTTGCTGTTGTCCATGACGAAGGTGTCGATGTCCAGGCAGACGTGCGTCGTCTCGGCGGTGATCGGTGCCTCGACCAGTGACAGCAGGGTCGTGGACCAGATGGCGGTGCGCGCCTGCAGGTCGTTGGCGGCAAGTTTCTCCAGCCGCTGTCGCAGCGTCGCCGCGCTCGGCACCTTCTGCAGGGTCAGCAGTTGTTGGAAGGGCTTGTCGCGGCGGAAGTTCTCGACAGCGTCATAGTCGCTCATGCCCAGACACAGCAGGCCCAGGTAGCTCTTGATCACGTCACTGGTGCGCATGCCCAGCGTGGTGGGGAAGCGG
>NZ_JARTLM010000360.1 GCF_029625905.1 Hydrogenovibrio sp. 3SP14C1 | reverse complement strand
AAGCGGTCGACGGCGAGTACCAGAACTACAAAGCGAACGGCGGTGCTTACACCCGTGAGCACTTCTTTGGTAAGTACCCAGAAACCGAAGCGATGGTCAAAGACCTCTCCGACGAGGATATCTGGAAGCTCAACCGGGGTGGCCACGACCCGTTCAAGGTCTACGCGGCTTACCACGAAGCGGTCAACACCACCAACGGCAAGCCCACGGTGATCCTGGCGCATACCGTC
>NZ_JARTLM010000359.1 GCF_029625905.1 Hydrogenovibrio sp. 3SP14C1 | reverse complement strand
GCAATAATAATCATTATCATTCGCACCTGTAAAGCGTTTTTTTTGACCCGTTGAAATAATATTGACTCAAGGCAGTAAACGGATAAATTCAGAGGTTATTCAACCGGTAAGCAAAAGGAGCAGCGACATGAGCGAGATCGTGATACGCCACGTGGAAACAACGGATGCGCAAGCCCTGCATCATCTTTATTCGCAGACGCCCGTCTACCGCGATACGCTGCAGCTCCCGC
>NZ_JARTLM010000358.1 GCF_029625905.1 Hydrogenovibrio sp. 3SP14C1 | reverse complement strand
ACCCCGGCGAGTTGCAAAACTCCGAAAGTTACGACCTGTTCGGCAAGTTAGGCTACTGGATCGACGACAATCAGAATATCGAGCTGTCGCTCAATTATTTCGATTTGGAAGAGGGCGACGACTACGTGCCCGTGGTGGGCGACCGTGATGCAGGCATTCCCACTAGCGCCGAGCGGGGCACACCCGAGGGCGCCCCGGGCTTCAATAAAGTGACCACGGCTCGCTTGGCC
>NZ_JARTLM010000357.1 GCF_029625905.1 Hydrogenovibrio sp. 3SP14C1 | reverse complement strand
CGCTGTTGGCAGATGCGGGCATTACGCCCGCAGAAGATTTGAGCAAGAGTCGCAAGCTGCTGTTCGATACCAACCTGCCGGATGTGAAGCTGGTCATCATTCGCGCCACCGATGTGCCTACCTATGTGCAGTTAGGGGCCGCCGATGTGGGCGTGGCGGGCAAGGATGTGCTGCTGGAGCACGGTGCCGAGGGGCTGTACGAGCCGCTGGATCTGGACATTGCCCGCTGC
>NZ_JARTLM010000356.1 GCF_029625905.1 Hydrogenovibrio sp. 3SP14C1 | reverse complement strand
CGTCAGGATCACGTGTTTGACCTGGGTGTTGAACACCACTTTTTCCAGCGTATGGGCAAAGTTGGAAACGATAACGATGGCGCTGGCCCCGCTATCGTTCAACTGGTGCTCCAGCTCGCGCGGGGTATACAACGGGTTGACGTTGACCACCACCATGCCGGCACGCAGAATGCCGAACAGAGCGATGGGGTATTGCAACAGGTTAGGCATCATCAGCGCGACACGGTCGC
>NZ_JARTLM010000355.1 GCF_029625905.1 Hydrogenovibrio sp. 3SP14C1 | reverse complement strand
GAAGTCGTCACCCGCATCCGGCGTGCCGTCGAGACCCTGGATCTCGACCGGCATGGCGGGGCCAGCGGTATCGACCTGTTGACCCAGCTCATTGGTCAGCGCACGAACGCGACCATAGTGCAGGCCTGCCAGCACGATATCACCCTTCTTCAGCGTACCGTTCTGAACCAGCACGGTAGCCACCGGGCCACGGCCTTTGTCCAGGCGAGACTCGACAACGACACCTTTGC
>NZ_JARTLM010000354.1 GCF_029625905.1 Hydrogenovibrio sp. 3SP14C1 | reverse complement strand
TGGGGAACTGAAAAGGTAGCTCATTAGCTAACCTTTTTCTATTCCTAGGTGTTGCACTTGCTTGTTGAATCTATGAGCTAATAAAAAGCAAAAATCTATGGAAATAGATAAATTAAAGTGAAAGATTAGAGAAAAATAAAAGGAATAGAAATAAATGGCGGAGTGGACGGGATTCGAACCCGCGACCCCCTGCGTGACAGGCAGGTATTCTAACCAGCTGAACTACCACT
>NZ_JARTLM010000353.1 GCF_029625905.1 Hydrogenovibrio sp. 3SP14C1 | reverse complement strand
CCCTCGCCCGGCACCAGCGCCTGGCCCTGGGCCGGATAGTCGAACAGCCATTGGCCGTCGCCGGGTTCGTGCAGGTCCTTGCTCATGTACAGCGCGATCGGCTCCAGGAATACGGCCACGCGCCCATCCACCCGCGCCAGCGCCGCCAGCGTGCGCAGCATCATCACGGCATCGTCGCCGCGCGAGGGGCAGCCGACCACCAGCCCGGGGATGTCGCGCAGCGCGGTGATC
>NZ_JARTLM010000035.1 GCF_029625905.1 Hydrogenovibrio sp. 3SP14C1 | reverse complement strand
CTCGCCACGCACGGCAAGATGCCGCGCCTTCATGTGCCCACCGAGCTACGTGTCGGGGCGACCGTCACGCTGCCGGAAGGCCCTGCCAAGCACGTTACCCGCGTGCTGCGCATGGGGGAGGGCGCGGCACTGATCCTGTTCGACGGGGCAGGCCAGGAGGCAGGCGTTCGGCTGGCGGAGGTGGGGCGAAAACAGACCACCGCAACCGTCGAGTCGGTATGGCCAGGCAGCGCGGAGTCTCCGCTAGCGGTGCATCTGGGCCAGGCGATTTCCAAGGGAGACCGCATGGACTATGCCATTCAGAAAGCCGTGGAGCTGGGCGTCGCTGCCATCACCCCACTCTATACC
>NZ_JARTLM010000352.1 GCF_029625905.1 Hydrogenovibrio sp. 3SP14C1 | reverse complement strand
ATAGCAAAGTAAGCGCAATAAAAAGAATATCAATACCTTTTCCACCGCCGTATCCCATCGCCTTGATTAGAATCAATGCAGTAATGACATAGAGCAAAAAGGTACGCAGAATCGGATGCGTCACGGAATGCCGCAACTTATCTAAAATAACAGTGTGTGTATTCATAATGGTATCGTTAAATAATGCTGTCCATGCACGCTCAATTATTGATCAATAATCGAGCAGGTCAC
>NZ_JARTLM010000351.1 GCF_029625905.1 Hydrogenovibrio sp. 3SP14C1 | reverse complement strand
ACTCGCCAGCGCCCTGGAGGCCCACGTGCGTCAGTACGACGTGGACATCATGAACCTGCAGCGTGCTACTGCGCTGATCCCGGCGAAAAACAACGGTGAGCTGCACGAAATCCGTTTCGAAAGCGGTGCGACCCTCAAGTCCAAGACCGTGATCCTGGCCACCGGTGCCCGCTGGCGCGAAATGGGTGTACCGGGTGAGCAGGAATACAAGGCCAAGGGCGTGTGCTTCTG
>NZ_JARTLM010000350.1 GCF_029625905.1 Hydrogenovibrio sp. 3SP14C1 | reverse complement strand
CAGCGAGTGGTTAGGGCACATCTGGCAAGTGTATGACCGCGAGCAACTATTAGAAGTGATGCTATGGCTAAGCGCCCAGGGTGAGCGCCAGCGCTGGGATATTGAAGCCCGCGAGCTGCTGACCATGGATCGCGCCCAGCGCCAAGAGTGGCAGCGGGGTGCGGTGAACGATGCTCCCTACGCGCCCGTGCTCACTGCGTTCGTCAATCAGGGCGAGCCGTTGGAGTGGGC
>NZ_JARTLM010000349.1 GCF_029625905.1 Hydrogenovibrio sp. 3SP14C1 | reverse complement strand
CTTGCTTCAAGGTTTGGGTTGCTAATACATGTTCAACTTCAGAGGTACCAATACCAAACGCGAGTGAGCCAAAAGCGCCATGTGTCGCGGTGTGTGAATCCCCACAAACAATCGTCATGCCTGGTAGCGTGATACCAAGTTCTGGGCCCATAACATGGACAATGCCTTGATATTTATGGTTTAAATCGTAGAGAGTTACCCCAAATTCAGCGCAGTTTTTTGAGAGGGTTTC
>NZ_JARTLM010000348.1 GCF_029625905.1 Hydrogenovibrio sp. 3SP14C1 | reverse complement strand
TCACATCCGCGCGCAGTTGCAGACGTTCTAAATTATCGTAGACTCGCTCCAAACGTGCCGCATCGCTGTCGATCGCCACTACTTCAGTATCTTGAGTATGCTCTAAAATATGCGCTGTTTTTCCGCCCGGTGCCGCGCAGCAATCTAAAATCAGCTCACCATCTTGCGGTTGTAAATAATCTATTGCTAACTGAGCGGCGGCATCTTGCACTGACACCCAACCACGATCAAA
>NZ_JARTLM010000347.1 GCF_029625905.1 Hydrogenovibrio sp. 3SP14C1 | reverse complement strand
CTGACCCTGCGTCCCGAGGGCACGGCGAGCTGCGTGCGCGCGGCCATGCAACAGGGCCTTTTGCACAACCAGACGCAGCGACTGTGGTACCAGGGCCCGATGTTCCGCCACGAGCGTCCCCAGAAGGGCCGCTATCGGCAGTTCCACCAGGTCGGCATCGAGACCTATGGCCTGGAAGGCCCGGACATCGACGCCGAGGTCATCCTGCTGTCGGCGCGGCTGTGGAAGCAGC
>NZ_JARTLM010000346.1 GCF_029625905.1 Hydrogenovibrio sp. 3SP14C1 | reverse complement strand
TTATGGTTCAAACCTTGTTTAATCGCAAAGACTAATTTCGGGAATACGGCGGTTTTACGATTTTTACCAAGCCCAGCGATACGATTTTTTAAGATCGATTGCTGAATTAAGCGCGCTTCCCACGACGTACCTAAGCCAAAACCAAACGTGACAAAAGGGGTTTGCCCATTAGCCGTGTGCAAGGTATTGACTTCATATTCCAGCGATTGGAAGGCGTCGTAACACTCTTTCTC
>NZ_JARTLM010000345.1 GCF_029625905.1 Hydrogenovibrio sp. 3SP14C1 | reverse complement strand
CGCTGGCCAGGGCAAAACCCACCAGCAACAGCACCAGCACCGGCAACATGCCCACCGTGCGCATCAGTTCGCGAATACGCTCAGCCTTGCCGATCGTTGCCACAGTCATGGTGTTGCTCCCGCTTGTCGTTGAATTAGCCATGGGCGGCCACCTGTTCGCTGCCGGTGGCGAGGTCGATGATCGCCTCCTGGGAAATATCCAGCCCCGATGCCCCGCCCACTTCGGCCACCAG
>NZ_JARTLM010000344.1 GCF_029625905.1 Hydrogenovibrio sp. 3SP14C1 | reverse complement strand
CAGTGGCGTCCAGGTAGACGGTGTAGTCACGCTCGGCGTCGGCGCTGTCGGGGTTGCCATCAGCGTCTTCGCCGCTCACAGAGGCGCTGATGCTGTCGTTGTCGGCCAGCAGCGATCCAGGGACGTCGATGGCGTAGGTGAGGTCGTCGCCCAAGCGGCCGGGACTGGGGTGGCCGCCCACGGTGAGTGTGACGGTGTCGCCGGCCTTGGCGGCGCCGCGCAGGGTGCCGGGG
>NZ_JARTLM010000034.1 GCF_029625905.1 Hydrogenovibrio sp. 3SP14C1 | reverse complement strand
GGAAGACTTTGGGGCCACGGTGTACACCATCGACCTGGTGGCGTGTTCCTTCCTGCGTGAATTCGGCGTGCTGCTGGCAGCCATTCTGCTGGCGGGGCGTACTGCCAGCGCCTTCACGGCGCAGTTGGGGGCCATGAAATCCAACGAGGAGATCGACGCCCTCAAAACCCAGGGGCTGGACCCCATCGAGCTGCTGGTGCTGCCCCGGGTCATGGCCATGCTGATCAGTCTGCCCCTGCTGGCCTTCGTCGGCATGCTCAGTGGCCTGGTCGGTGGCGCCATGGTCGCCACCCTCTCGCTGGATATCTCCCTGACCCAATTCATGAACACGCTCCAGAACGACGTTTCGGTGAC
>NZ_JARTLM010000343.1 GCF_029625905.1 Hydrogenovibrio sp. 3SP14C1 | reverse complement strand
CTGCAAACGACGCTGGAAAACGCGCTGGCGCATACGCGAACGCCCGCCAGCGAGCTGCCGTCAGTTTCCGCCTCGCAGTTTGGGATGGTTGGCAAAAGCCCGGCGATGCAGCAACTGCTGAGTGAAATTGCGATGGTTGCGCCTTCCGATGCGACGGTGCTGATTCATGGTGATTCCGGCACCGGGAAAGAGCTGGTGGCGCGCGCGCTGCATGCCAGCAGCGCGCGGAGCGA
>NZ_JARTLM010000342.1 GCF_029625905.1 Hydrogenovibrio sp. 3SP14C1 | reverse complement strand
CCATGAACAAGACGCGTCTGTTTAAAAAGTCACTGCTTGCTGTGACCATCTCTCTCGCTACTCAACAAGCTATGGCAGCCGGCTTTCAGCTCAACGCCCAATCGGCAACGGGCCTTGGCCGTGCATTTGCCGGTGATGCCGTGATTGCCGATAACGCCGCCGTAATGTCACGTAACCCTGCCGCGATGGCTCTCTTTGATAAAATGGAGCTCTCACTCGGTTTTGAAGCCATC
>NZ_JARTLM010000341.1 GCF_029625905.1 Hydrogenovibrio sp. 3SP14C1 | reverse complement strand
CCAGCCCTGAACAAAAACGGGGCGATTATTTAACTCAACAAAGTGACGTGTATTCATTAGGCAAAGTACTGGCGAGCATAATTCCTGTGGGGTCACTGACTGCAACTTTAACCCTGATCATAAACCACGCGACAGCAGAGCATACTACCGAAAGATATCAAACTGTTGGCGAGCTGCGACAAGACATTGATGCGCTGCTTGCACATCGTCCGATTAAACAACAGTCTGAGCAAC
>NZ_JARTLM010000340.1 GCF_029625905.1 Hydrogenovibrio sp. 3SP14C1 | reverse complement strand
AGTGACGATGACGACCCCTGGGCTGCCGCGATGGCGGAACAAGAAGCTGCCGAGCAAACGGAGGCCACGGAAGAGCCTGCCCCCGAAGCCCCCCAGGCAAAACCTGCCAGTGACGATGTCTTCCGCCCTCTGAGCGGTGAACCCAGCTGTTGCGGGACCCGTGATCTGGAAATGATCATGGACATTCCCGTCAAACTCACCGTCAGCTTGGTACGGCCTAGCTCGACGGTGAGT
>NZ_JARTLM010000339.1 GCF_029625905.1 Hydrogenovibrio sp. 3SP14C1 | reverse complement strand
CTTTGAAACCTCGTTCGACCTGATGCGCTATGCTCCCGACCGCTATGATGGGAGTGAGTCCTCACTCAGTTTTGATGGCGCGTCGGCGGCCCAGCCATTCCTGCGCGCATTGGGCCTCGGTGGCGAGCGCGGCGAAACGGCGCCGGCACCGGCGCCCATGCCGCAGGACTGCAGCCGCCCTGGCTGATGCGTCCTAGCCGGCCGAGGGCGGCTGGCGCAGGGTGCCGCGCAGGA
>NZ_JARTLM010000338.1 GCF_029625905.1 Hydrogenovibrio sp. 3SP14C1 | reverse complement strand
CAACGCTGGCTGGCAAGGTCGTCGATAAGGTTGGCAAAGCTGTGTTGCAGGTCAGTGTCGTTCATGGCGCGATTGTACAGCGGCGGAAGGCCCGCTAGACATAGCTCGACAAGCCCCTTTCAGCCACCGAAAATAGCGGGCCGCAGCACCCTGCGGCCGGCCAGGAAAGTTTGCCAAGGAGTTCTCGATGCGCGTTCTGTTTGCCCTGTTGCTGATTGGCCTGACCTTGCCGGC
>NZ_JARTLM010000337.1 GCF_029625905.1 Hydrogenovibrio sp. 3SP14C1 | reverse complement strand
ACTCGATGTTAAGGAGACGCCAACCTTACTGGCGGCCTATCGCATCAAAAGTGAGGCGTTATTTTATTAAATTGCATTCGGTAACCACATCACTAACGATTCTGAGAAGGTGAGCAGCATTAATACCGCCAATAGTGCAATCAAAAACGGAATCACCTCTTTCATGAACTCAATCATCCGAACTTTCAAAATGGAGCAAACGGTAAACATCATCGACCCAAACGGCGGGGTTAC
>NZ_JARTLM010000336.1 GCF_029625905.1 Hydrogenovibrio sp. 3SP14C1 | reverse complement strand
CTCCAGTGGCCTTCGGGGAGGCGCTCGAAGGTAGCGTCATCGAAGGGGCCGTGGGATACCTGCCAGGGGCCGTCAGGGCCGCTCTCTTCCACCAGTCGTGCTTCCACGCCCGGCTCGCAGGCCAGGCCTGCCAGCTCATCGGGGTCGATGGGGCTGACGAAGTCCGGGATAGCGCCACGAATCAGCAGGGGCTTCTGCTGCCAGTAGTGGGCCAAGAAGTCGGCGGGTGTTAAA
>NZ_JARTLM010000335.1 GCF_029625905.1 Hydrogenovibrio sp. 3SP14C1 | reverse complement strand
CTGGCCTATCGCACCGAGGCGTATCAGCAGCGCGGTGAATCGGTCTCGCACTCATCGGCGGAAAAGCGACTGGTGGGCTTAAAGGCGGAGTTTCCGTGGCTGCGGGATGTTTCCAGCGTGATCCTGCAGCAAACGCTCCGCGACCAGAAAGCCGCCTTCGACAACTTCTTCAACCCAAAGCTCAAGGCGCGCTACCCACGTTTCAAGCGCAAGGATTGCCGGCAGTCGATCCGGC
>NZ_JARTLM010000334.1 GCF_029625905.1 Hydrogenovibrio sp. 3SP14C1 | reverse complement strand
GAAAATCGGTAAGGCGATCAATGGTATTAACAATGAGTGCGCTATCAATTTTCCCAACCGTTTCTACACCACTACATCAGGGGCCCAGGCTTCCGATTGGATAAAACAACGTTGGCAATCGCTCAGTGCAGGGTTAGCCGGTGCGTCCGTCACTCAAATTTCACACAGTGGGTATAATCAAGCGTCGGTGATGTTAACCATAGAGGGCTCAGAATCACCCGACGAATGGGTCGTC
>NZ_JARTLM010000033.1 GCF_029625905.1 Hydrogenovibrio sp. 3SP14C1 | reverse complement strand
GCGCCCAAATCATGGGCTATCCAGCCGATGCCGATGGTAACGTGCAAGAGGGCGGCAACGTCATTCCTCTGCAAATTCCGCCGGGCGACCTGCAAGCCAATGCCACATCAGAGCTGTCGTTATCGCTTAACCTCAACTCTGGTCAGCCTGTCATCGATGCGGCGTTCAACCCGAATAACGCCAATACCTATAACTACTCTACGAATGCCACGGTATTCGATTCGCAGGGTAATGCACGTAACCTGACGCTGTACTTTACCAAAACCGCACCCAATGAATGGGATGTCAACGGCCGCCTGTCCGGCGGGCCGGCAGGGGCTGACACCTACGATATTGACTTGGGCAGCCTGTCATTTACTCA
>NZ_JARTLM010000333.1 GCF_029625905.1 Hydrogenovibrio sp. 3SP14C1 | reverse complement strand
CAGTCGGCGGCGCTAGCCGGGTAGCTCACCAGTGGGCGAAACAGCGCGCCCAACCGCCAAGGCTGAGCTTCTGGCGCTTGCGGCCATAACGAAGCCGGTGCAGGGCGTTGCGCTAGCTCAGTATCCAGGGTTTGCCATGTGACACCTTCACCTTCACTCTCTAGATCTGCCAGTGCTTGGCAGGCGTCGATAAAACGGTCGTCTGCGCCAGTTTCCCAACCTTTGCCCCCCAGCG
>NZ_JARTLM010000332.1 GCF_029625905.1 Hydrogenovibrio sp. 3SP14C1 | reverse complement strand
CCAATTCGTGAATGTGATAGGGCGAAAGCGCGGCCTTGAGTAAATCGGCATCGTTGATGCCGACAAAATGCAGCCAGTTGATTTTTTCGCCCTCAGGCCGCGGCAGCAGCGCCGGGGAAAGCGGCGTGTTTGCGCCATCGGCCGCGTTATAGAGCATGCCGTTTTCTGCGGGCAGATAATCGGCTTCGGTATAGTGGTCGGCGGTGTAAACGGTTTGGTGCACGGCCTGTTTGGG
>NZ_JARTLM010000331.1 GCF_029625905.1 Hydrogenovibrio sp. 3SP14C1 | reverse complement strand
ATTAAACCTAGGCCGATACCCACGATAATTAATCCTGCTGTTCCAATATTTTTATCCGAAAACAGCTTCAATAACCACGGCAGTAAAATGGCTCTTGTAATAATTTCGCAAATACCCACAAAAGTTAAGATGCTGCCGATAAGTACAGGCGTCCCATGATAAATATCTTTTAAAAAAAGTGTGAAGTTGAACTGAAAAACATTTATCCCCACATAAAACAACAGACCTATCAAAA
>NZ_JARTLM010000330.1 GCF_029625905.1 Hydrogenovibrio sp. 3SP14C1 | reverse complement strand
CCGCCCTTCTGGGGATCCTTCTTCATGACCTGCACACGCTGACCGGCGGTGATCATCTGCCAGTCCTCGGTGCGGGCGGTGGGCATGTACTCGCGCAGGGTAGCCATCTGCTTCTCACGGCTGGCCAGCACCTCGCCGACGAGGTACTTCTCAAGCCCGAACTCGGTGAGGCCGACCTTGAGCATGGGGCCGAGGTTGTGGGCGCGCACCGATCCGGGCAGATCCCACCAGGAGC
>NZ_JARTLM010000329.1 GCF_029625905.1 Hydrogenovibrio sp. 3SP14C1 | reverse complement strand
CCGCAGGAAGGTGGCGGGGTGGAAGGTGCCCGCGCCGACTTCCATATCGAGGGGCTGGAGAATCACACAGCCCTGTTCTGCCCAGTACTGTTGCAGAGCAAGGATCAAGCCTTGAAAGGTCGACACATCGGGTGTCGATTGGTTTGTCGAGACACTCATCGCGGAAAGCACCGTTGGCCATGAATTCATAAGCCGTCAAGTATACAATTACAGGCAGATGGGTTATAGGCACGTTA
>NZ_JARTLM010000328.1 GCF_029625905.1 Hydrogenovibrio sp. 3SP14C1 | reverse complement strand
AGGAGGTGTCAGCAGTAGCAAATAAGAGCAAGAGGCTAGAGTCACATCCAATCAATTTGATGACATAAATCAGACGATCACGTACTGCTAGGTATCCGCTGTCAGCAGTACGTCGCTGAAGAATAAAAAAACTTCGTGTTTAAAAGAGCGTATTTGCTTATGAATAGGCTCTTTATTTGAGGTGTCGATTAGACGAGAGGAGTGTGTGGTTTGGGAAGAGCGTTGCTATTACCCAT
>NZ_JARTLM010000327.1 GCF_029625905.1 Hydrogenovibrio sp. 3SP14C1 | reverse complement strand
ACAACAACAACAACAACACTGTGAACGGAGTGGATGCGTCGGGGAATCCGATCATCCCGCTGCCTTCCAACATGGAGGTATTGACGACCAACGTCTCAAACCCGAGCATTGTCGTGCGAAATTCGGCGGAGGCTTCGGCCGGGAACGGACCCGCGGGTCTTGTTCAATCGATGGCGGCTATGGCCGTGAACGGACCCGCGGGTCATGTTCAAAATGCGGGCGCGGTCCGAGGGCCT
>NZ_JARTLM010000326.1 GCF_029625905.1 Hydrogenovibrio sp. 3SP14C1 | reverse complement strand
GGCGGCGCGACGCTGACCTTGAACGGGATCAACACCTACACCGGTGGCACCAACATCAACGCCGGCACGCTGGCGCTGGGTGCCGGTGCCAGCCTGGCGGCGAGCGGTACCGTGAACCTCGCCACCGGCGCCACCCTGGATCTGTCTGCCGGCAGCGGCACGCAGGTGTTCGGCACCCTGGTCGGCAACGGTACGGTGAACCTCGGTGCCAACTCGATCGCAGTCGGCGGGGCCAC
>NZ_JARTLM010000325.1 GCF_029625905.1 Hydrogenovibrio sp. 3SP14C1 | reverse complement strand
TGTCCTTGTTGGTTATCGTAACTACGACTTTGCAGGCGTCCTTGAACACCTAGCAACGAGCCTTTACGTGTGTAATTAGCCAACGTTTCAGCCTGCTTACGCCACACGACACAGCTGATAAAGTCTGTTTGCTTTTGTCCATCGGCGCCGTTAAAGCTGCGCTCTACCGCCATAGTAAAGGCTGCTACAGCTGTTCCGTTGCCGGTATAACGCAAATCTGGATCTTTCGTTAGCCG
>NZ_JARTLM010000324.1 GCF_029625905.1 Hydrogenovibrio sp. 3SP14C1 | reverse complement strand
GTTGGCAGATAACAAAAAATATTACTACCTAAAGCTAAAGGACAACTTTTTTGATAGCGATGAAATGATTGTCTTGGAAAGCATGCCAGATGGCTATATCTACTCAAACATTTTGCTAAAACTCTACCTCAGGAGCTTAAAGTACGATGGACTGTTGATGTTTAACGATCGGATCCCGTTTAACTCAACGATGTTGGCCCAGATTACACGTTGTAGTGTAGGTGACATTGAAAGAGC
>NZ_JARTLM010000032.1 GCF_029625905.1 Hydrogenovibrio sp. 3SP14C1 | reverse complement strand
ACACTGCCCTCACCACTGCATCCGTGACCATCGGTGCAGCAGGTAAGAAAAGCGCCGTATATCGTCGCCCAACGCCGGGAACGGTCAACCGCACCGTAACCAAGCCGGAAGTGGTTGAAGAGACCACAGCCCCTGTTTCTGCCGATCCTGAGCCTACTCAGGAAACCGTAACGGAAGCAGAGCCGGAAACCACGGCTGAAGTTGCTGCGAAAGAAGAACCGCCATTCGACATGGATGCAGCAAAGGAAGAAGTTACCGAAGAAGCTCCTTCCGAAGAAGCAGCAGCAGCACCGAAGACCGGTTCGCTGTTCGCATCGCTGGCTCGTAAGTAACCGATATGCTGCGGCTCATATGGGCCGCTCTCGTCG
>NZ_JARTLM010000323.1 GCF_029625905.1 Hydrogenovibrio sp. 3SP14C1 | reverse complement strand
CGCCTGGTCGGCGCGGCCAATCACGCTGGCGGGGGCCTCGCCCGGGCGGAATGCGGCGATACCCAGGTGGGCCACGGGATTGCAGTCGCTGGCGCCGGTCTGGCGCAGGTTGTTCAGGTGTTGACTGATCTCTTCAGCGAGGCGATCGGCATCATCGCTGTTCAAACCCGGCGCAAGGAGGGCGAATTCGCCACCACGGCTGCGTGAGGCCAGCCATTCGCCGCGACCTGGCGCCTG
>NZ_JARTLM010000322.1 GCF_029625905.1 Hydrogenovibrio sp. 3SP14C1 | reverse complement strand
AGGCGTGCCGCCAATATCGCCGGACACCGTCATGGCAAAAGGCGTACTCATCGAGCGCGGCATCAGACTGAGGCTGATCGCATCATTGAGGCCAAGAAGGTGCGCCAGCCCCCATGCGGAGAGCATCGCCGACGAACTGCCCATCACCACACCGACCAGCAAAACAGGCCAGTACCGACGAATGTTTGCGCGTTGCTGATAGATCGGAATGGCAAAGGCTACGGTCGCAGGGCCAAG
>NZ_JARTLM010000321.1 GCF_029625905.1 Hydrogenovibrio sp. 3SP14C1 | reverse complement strand
GACATACAGCGCCATGCTGGTGGAGACGTTGTTCACAATCGCGACCGGCGTGGAGACGCGGCGCTGGAAGTGGCTGTGGATAGCGTTCAGCGACCCCATATCCACCAGAATCATCAGCCCGGACGCCAGAGCATTGCTTTCGATGTAGTGCATCACCTGCTGGGCAATCGCCTCCGGCGTGACGTCGAGCGGCATGTCGAAGGATTCAAAGACCGTGTGTTTCAACAGGCGGTTTGC
>NZ_JARTLM010000320.1 GCF_029625905.1 Hydrogenovibrio sp. 3SP14C1 | reverse complement strand
GCCGGGTGATGAAACTGAAGTTTCTCTTATTCCTTACGGCGGCAAACAGACAGTTTACGGGTTTAACAACCTGGTGGACGGCTGGGCCGGTAATAATGTGGCCACCAGCGAACGTCCGGCAAAAGCGATTGCCCTGAACGAGGCAATTGCCCGCGGTTTCAGCCATAAAGCAGAAGCGAAGAAGTAATTCTCCGTCCTGACACGATTTTCCGGCAGTGATGCACAGGCATCCTGAAC
>NZ_JARTLM010000319.1 GCF_029625905.1 Hydrogenovibrio sp. 3SP14C1 | reverse complement strand
CCGAACATGACGCCCTTGACCGCTTCAGGATCTCTGGGTGCAGAGGGAAGCATAGCAGCCTCATTAACTAAAAATGCTAATCTAGCACACAATCGGCCAAGACATTGATGCAAAGGAGGCATGGCATGAGCCAACTGAAAACCAGCCTGGTGCAGTGCGATTTACGCTGGGAAGACCCCCTCGCCAACCACACGCATTTGGCCAAACTGCTGGGCGACCTGGATAGCCGGGACACGG
>NZ_JARTLM010000318.1 GCF_029625905.1 Hydrogenovibrio sp. 3SP14C1 | reverse complement strand
GATGACTTCCCTTACGCCGGTGGCGAAAAAGGGTACAGCAACTGGGAGCTTTCTGCGGATCGTGCTAACGCATCCCGTCGTGAGCTGGTGATCGGTGGGCTGGACGATGGCAAGGTGCTGCGGGTGGTGGGCATGGCTGCAACCATGCGCATGACCGACCGCGGACCGGATGATGCCATCAACCGTCGTATTAGTCTTTTAGTGCTCAACAAGCAGGCGGAGCAGGCCATCCTGCAC
>NZ_JARTLM010000317.1 GCF_029625905.1 Hydrogenovibrio sp. 3SP14C1 | reverse complement strand
ACCGGCTTCAGGCCTTTAAATACGTAGCCCGCCTCGACCATATCCGCCAGCGCGCGGATCTCGCCCGCCTCGTTGGCGTAATCCATGGAGCGGTAGGGGTGATCCCAGTCCCCGATGATCCCCAGACGCACGAAATCCACCCGTTGGGTTTCGATCTGGGCACCAGCGTACTCACGGCACAGCTCACGGGCCTTGTCTGCCGCCAGGTGCTTGCCATGGGTGGTCTCGACCTTGTGC
>NZ_JARTLM010000316.1 GCF_029625905.1 Hydrogenovibrio sp. 3SP14C1 | reverse complement strand
GGCTTCTTCCGGGGACGCAAAAGAAGCGCACGAGCACGCATTCGCTGCGGTAGGCAGCAGTAAGGGCAACCCTCCGGCCAAAGGAAGGATTGCCCCGACTGCCAGTGTTCGTCGCATCGCCATTAACCGACTTTACGGTCTGCTATGGCCTGCTCTGAGAAGTTTGCGTGAATCAGCCGCCGAGCTTCTTGTAGAACGTGCCCACGATGGGCGCAACGACGGAGCGCGGGCTGTAAC
>NZ_JARTLM010000315.1 GCF_029625905.1 Hydrogenovibrio sp. 3SP14C1 | reverse complement strand
AATGCCTATTTATTAATGTGTTAATAAGAAATATCTGGTTATATCAAAGATAAATCTTAATTCTTTAGTGTATTATTCGATAAATTTCACGTTAATTAAAACAAATATTAGCCAGACGCCTCGAATCGAGTAGACTAGGCGAAAGATTATTTCCGTATAGGTACTGAACGTTATGTCTACTGAAAGCGCGTCTTTAAAAAACCACAATACGTTTGCGCTCCCGGTCAACGCAGCGCA
>NZ_JARTLM010000314.1 GCF_029625905.1 Hydrogenovibrio sp. 3SP14C1 | reverse complement strand
ACAGGCCGCCAGGACTGCTTTTACCGTAAAGCACGGAAACCGGGCCACGCATAATTTCAGCGCGTTCCAGCATATACGGGTCAATGACCGCATCGTTATAGAAGTTGCCCTGCAACTTCAGGCCATTCAGATAGTTATTCTGGCTTTGGCCTTCTGCCGCAAAGCCGCGAATGATCAGGTGGTCATAGGTGTTGGATGCGCCACGCGTACCAACAGAGACACCCGGCGTGTAGCTAAG
>NZ_JARTLM010000031.1 GCF_029625905.1 Hydrogenovibrio sp. 3SP14C1 | reverse complement strand
AACGCCTTCTCTATTGGGTAAGCTTGCCGACCTAGCGGCGAGTCAGAACAGGCCTGCCAGGAAAACCACCGTGACCCCGATGGGGGCGACGTATTTGGCCAGCAGGTTCCACAGGCTGTAGTCGTAGACATCCAGCCTCAGCTCCTTGCGCGCTTCTTCTTTATCCAGGCAGAAGGCGAAGAACACGATCGCACCCAGGCCGGTCAATGGCAGCAGAATCTTGCTGGTGAAGGTATCCAGCAGGTCGAAGATGTTCAGCCCAAAGAACAGCACGTCTGCCCATACGTTGAACGACAGCAGCGCCGCGACACCCAGTGCCCATACCGCCACGCCGCTGACCAATGTGGCCACGATACGTGACATCGACGTG
>NZ_JARTLM010000313.1 GCF_029625905.1 Hydrogenovibrio sp. 3SP14C1 | reverse complement strand
TGTTCATCTTCTTTTAAAGATAAGATGAATTCACCAAGCTTATCAACTGTGAACTGAACTTGCTCGGGTTTTACTCGTAACTTTTCGACTTCAGCATCACGAATTTTATTATATCTCTCAATTAGTAACATATTACCTCGAACTCAAATGACGCCTAACGCCGCGTTAAGGGGTGAGCAACGCAACTACAAACTCACCGCATTACACTAAAAACTAATAAAATCAACGCATAACGAAA
>NZ_JARTLM010000312.1 GCF_029625905.1 Hydrogenovibrio sp. 3SP14C1 | reverse complement strand
CAGCGATTGCGCGGCTTTGTCGCGCAGCGACTCGGCTGAACGGCCAAGCTCTTCACCGGTTTCCACTACATGTGCGATGATTTGGTCGATTTTTTCGACGAAGGTGTTAAAGGCCACCGAAATACGGGTGATCTCGTTGTTGCCAGTGACAGGCAAACGCACGGTCAGGTCACCGTCCCCTTTGGAGATATCCGCCAGCGCGTGCTCAAGGCCTTTCAACGGCGCGAACAGTCGGCCC
>NZ_JARTLM010000311.1 GCF_029625905.1 Hydrogenovibrio sp. 3SP14C1 | reverse complement strand
CAAATTGTTGTCGCTACCGTTGCCTTTGGGATGGGGATAAATAAGTCCAATGTGCGTTTTGTGGTCCATTTTGATATTCCACGCAATATTGAATCTTACTACCAAGAAACCGGACGTGCGGGACGAGATGGTTTGCCTGCTGAAGCGATAATGCTTTACGACCCTGCGGATATCGTTTGGTTGCGACGCATGCTAGATGAAAAAGAAGAGGGGCCACAAAAGCAAGTCGAAAGCCATA
>NZ_JARTLM010000310.1 GCF_029625905.1 Hydrogenovibrio sp. 3SP14C1 | reverse complement strand
CGTTGATACCGATTATCCGCTGGAGCATGAATTTGTGACCGGTGGCGAATATCGTCGTATTTGTACGCTCGGCGAGAAGCTGCGTGGACTGATCGAGGACGATGCGTTTATCGAACGTGGCGAGCGTCGCCAGCCGGTTGCCAGCTTCGAGCAGGCGCTGGAATGGCTGCAGAAAGAGTCACGTCGCGGCCTCGCTATCCAGCGTTATAAAGGTCTGGGCGAGATGAACCCGGAACAG
>NZ_JARTLM010000309.1 GCF_029625905.1 Hydrogenovibrio sp. 3SP14C1 | reverse complement strand
GCTAAACTATTAAAATAGTCATCAACAAAAATAAACACACCAAGAAAAGCCGCTAATAATTTAGCCCCACGTTTGCTTTTTACGCGAACTTGTGCCCATTCGGCAAACGCACGAGTACCGCCAGATAACGTCAATAGCGCGGTCATCATGCCTAATAATAATAAAAAGCCAACAATACTCATAGTCCAAGTATTGATACCGCCATCAGCGATAAAAACACTGAATACTTGACCACTGG
>NZ_JARTLM010000308.1 GCF_029625905.1 Hydrogenovibrio sp. 3SP14C1 | reverse complement strand
GCGGCAACTTATACCGCTACCTATGTCGTAAAAAACGGTATCAAAAACGTAGTGGAGTTTATGAGACGCGTGGCAAGCTAAATAAAGGCCTAAGTATAGATGAGCGTCCAAAAGTTATTGATAACAGAGAGCGTATTGGAGATTGGGAGGTTGATACGGTCATTGGGATAAAAACAGGACCAAGCCTGGTCTCAATGGTCGATAGGGCTTCTCGACTTTCACAGTTTATAAAGGTGGA
>NZ_JARTLM010000307.1 GCF_029625905.1 Hydrogenovibrio sp. 3SP14C1 | reverse complement strand
ACTACGCCGGGATGAACCTGGGGTTCTTTGTCGGCTTTACCGTAGCCGGCTATTTCCAACTGACCGAAAATTATCGCGCGCTGTTCCTGTTTGCTACCCTGGGCAACGCGGCGGCGATTATCGTTGCCGTCAGCCGCTGGCGCATCCTGGCCGATCTCAACACGCCACTGCACGATGCCACTCGTTCACAGTACCGCTGGCGCATGTTGGTCGGGTTAGCCGTGTTGGTGCTGCTGGTG
>NZ_JARTLM010000306.1 GCF_029625905.1 Hydrogenovibrio sp. 3SP14C1 | reverse complement strand
TGCCGCTTGTACTTCTTCAATCGGGAACGGATACAGTTGCTCGATACGAACAATAGCCGCATCATCTTGCTGATTATTTCTGCGTTGCTCGAGCAAATCGTAATAGACCTTGCCAGAGCAGAAAACAACTCGCTTAACTTTTGCTACGTCATCCACTTTGTACCTCAAGTATGGAAGAGTTGGCTAACGGTTCGTTTTTACCAGCGATTGGTGAGATTGATCCGTTGGATGCAGCAAAA
>NZ_JARTLM010000305.1 GCF_029625905.1 Hydrogenovibrio sp. 3SP14C1 | reverse complement strand
CCGTCAGCTATCTGCGTGGTGCCTTTGTCCGACAGACGATCAGCATGGCGTGCCTCGGGGATAGCGCAGGCGGCTTCGCAAGGTGTTCAACACCGTCATGCGTCCGATGCTGCCCGAAGTCGAGGATGATCTGCCGCGCCTTGTGAATCACGAGCGCCGCACGATGCACCAGCTCTTGTAGCACGGTGCGGATCCGCCGCCGCTTGGCGGGATGGCGCACCGGGCTCAGCTCGCCGGTC
>NZ_JARTLM010000304.1 GCF_029625905.1 Hydrogenovibrio sp. 3SP14C1 | reverse complement strand
CGAGTCAGCTGCACCAGCCCCAACTCGGTTACCCCGGTACATTTGGTTTTTGCATGGTCACGCTCCAGCGCCTTTTCCAATACGCGAAGCACCTGACGCTGATGCTCGACATCCACCATGTCGATGAAGTCGATAATGATGATACCGCCCAGGTTGCGCAGCCGTAACTGACGGGCAATGGCCGTCGCGGCTTCCAGGTTGGTCTTGAAAATGGTCTCTTCCAGATTGCGATGACCGAC
>NZ_JARTLM010000030.1 GCF_029625905.1 Hydrogenovibrio sp. 3SP14C1 | reverse complement strand
GGCGCCCAGTCGCCGTCTGGGCGGGGCCAGGTCAACTGTAGGCCATCCTGTGGATGCCATTCGGGGAGCAAGCGATACGTCTTGATAGCCAATGTCACGGGTACTCGTGTCGAGGTAAGAGGGCTCGCCCAGGGGGCAAGAGGAACGGGCGCAATTTAGGGGGTTGCCACGCAACTTGCAAGCGTTACCGTGTGCCAGGGAACAGCCGCTGCTTTCGCTACTCTAAGGCTGCGTTTGTACATGCAGCCATGCTGAAAAAACCGTACCATGGACGCTCATTATTAAGGAATGAAGCCATGCTTGATCGTTTGCCTTTCCTGGTGGGGCTGCGCTATGTGCGCGCTAAACGCCGGAACCATTTTATTTCGTTCATTTCAC
>NZ_JARTLM010000303.1 GCF_029625905.1 Hydrogenovibrio sp. 3SP14C1 | reverse complement strand
GTGCTTTCAATACAGCGACCTGCGGATCAGCGGCGCCAGCACGCTGGTAGGCGCGCTGATCACCCCGTGTGCATTATGGATGCTGGTGGTGCCCGAACAGGCAATGCTGCCGGCCCCTCTGGAAGAGTCTCACGTGGTCTCCTTGCCATCGGGCCGTTATCGCATGACGCTCGAGCGCTTGCCGAATGGTATCGAGTTCTATCAGCGCTGCATTCTGGATGACCTGAGTGAGCTTGAGA
>NZ_JARTLM010000302.1 GCF_029625905.1 Hydrogenovibrio sp. 3SP14C1 | reverse complement strand
GAATGGATTTATCAATTTATCTATCAAGACAAAGCCAGTGGCGGCAACTTATACCGCTACCTATGTCGTAAAAAACGTTATCGAAAACGCGATGGGGTTTATGAAACGCGTGGTAAGTTGAATAAAGGAACCAGTATAGATGAACGTCCAAGTATCGTTGATGTTAGACAACGCATTGGTGATTGGGAGGTTGATACGGTTATTGGGATAAAAACAGGACCAAGCCTGGTCTCAATGGT
>NZ_JARTLM010000301.1 GCF_029625905.1 Hydrogenovibrio sp. 3SP14C1 | reverse complement strand
CAGCAATGATTTTCTCTTTTGGTGCACCTAGATTAAACCGCAGGTAAGTCTTACCTTCTGGTCCATAAACCTTACCATTCATGATCGCGATTCTTTCTTGTTTTACCAGAACACTTTGCAATTCATCCATACTATAAGGTAAATCTTTTATGTTGATCCAGCCTAAGTAGGTTGCTTCTGGAATAGTGAAATGAATTCGCGGATCAGCAGACAGTATCTTCTTTGCTTCGAAAAAGTTCT
>NZ_JARTLM010000300.1 GCF_029625905.1 Hydrogenovibrio sp. 3SP14C1 | reverse complement strand
CCGCCTTGTCGGTACGCGCCAGCTTCAAGCCAAAGGCCATGTTCTCGGCCACGCTCATGTGCGGGTAGAGCGCGTAGGATTGGAACACCATGCCGATGTCCCGCTCCTGGGGCGGTATCTCGTTGATCCGCTGGCCATCGAGCTGCATATCCCCGGTGGTGATGTCTTCCAAGCCCGCAATCATGCGCAGCAGCGTGGATTTACCGCAGCCGGAGGGGCCCACGAAAACGACGAACTCGC
>NZ_JARTLM010000299.1 GCF_029625905.1 Hydrogenovibrio sp. 3SP14C1 | reverse complement strand
CCTTAAGCTTTATTGGTGTCAGGCGAAGTGCTCTGGAAAGGCACGCGATACCGGGTGATAGCCCCGTAGCCGTTAACGCCAGTAAAGTGAAATCGAGTAGGGCGGGACACGTGATATCCTGTCTGAATATGGGGGGACCATCCTCCAAGGCTAAATACTCCTGACTGACCGATAGTGAACCAGTACCGTGAGGGAAAGGCGAAAAGAACCCCTGTGAGGGGAGTGAAATAGAACCTGAAA
>NZ_JARTLM010000298.1 GCF_029625905.1 Hydrogenovibrio sp. 3SP14C1 | reverse complement strand
CGATCAAGATGCACAGCCGCGATGAGGCGGTGCTCTCGCTGAACAAGCAGGGCCCAGCCGTCGTCACCGCTGGCGACATTGCGCTTGATCATAGCGTCGAAATCGTCAACCCGGACCACGTCATTGCACACGTCAATGAAGGTACCGAGCTGAAAATTCAGCTTAAGGTCGCGCTGGGTCGTGGTTACGAACCGGCTGACGCTCGTGGCTCTGATGAAGAGACCCGTGCGATTGGCCGCC
>NZ_JARTLM010000297.1 GCF_029625905.1 Hydrogenovibrio sp. 3SP14C1 | reverse complement strand
TCAAAAACTTGTTCCGGTTTTCCTTCTTCGACGATGACACCACCATCCATGAAGATCACTCGGTCAGCTACTTCACGAGCAAAGCCCATTTCATGCGTTACAATCACCATGGTCATCCCAGATTTTGCAAGATCCTGCATCACCGCTAATACCTCACCGACCATTTCTGGATCAAGGGCCGAAGTTGGTTCGTCAAAAAGGAGGACATCTGGATCCATAGCCAAACCACGTGCAATAGCA
>NZ_JARTLM010000296.1 GCF_029625905.1 Hydrogenovibrio sp. 3SP14C1 | reverse complement strand
AAAGTGTGTTGGGCCTGCGAGAGGCGGGCTACGAGGTGTTCTGGCTGAGCGAAGCAACGGCTAGCCGTCGCCGCGAAGAGGCGCAGCTGGCCAAAGCGCGTGCCTGTGCGGCAGGCGCGGTGGCCGTCAGCGCCGACATGGTGGCGTATGAATGGCTGCACCGCTGTGACACCCCGCTTTTCAAGGAGGTGCACCAGCGATTCCTCAAACCGCGCTCACCGCAGCCGGTGACCTTTTTCT
>NZ_JARTLM010000295.1 GCF_029625905.1 Hydrogenovibrio sp. 3SP14C1 | reverse complement strand
CGGCATCCTGTTCTATCACTCCAATACCAAGGTGCCGGGCATCGTCGGCCTGGCCACGGTGGCCAGCGCGGCCTACCCGGACGACACCCAGTTCGACCCGGCATCCGACTACCACGACCCCAAGAGCACGCGCGAGAACCCGCGCTGGATGCTGGTGGACGTGGCCTTCGACCGCAAGCTCAAGCAGGTGATCGCGCTGGACGAGATCAAGCTGCACGCCGACGAACTCGGCGAAGGCTTC
>NZ_JARTLM010000029.1 GCF_029625905.1 Hydrogenovibrio sp. 3SP14C1 | reverse complement strand
GAGCCTGATTTACTACCTAAATCAGACCTGAGCCTTCAGCTCACTCTTCCTAATTCAAGTCAGATCCGTATCAGCGGCCTTGTCTCTCCTGACTTATTGCGAGCTCTGATACAAGAAGCAGGAGAAGTAAAATGATCCACCTGACTGCTGAGAGTAAAATCCTGCTTGCGACTCAACCAGCCGATTTTCGCTATGGTATTGATGGACTCGCCGCCCTGTGTCGTCATCAGCTAAAACAGTCGCCTCGTAGCGGAACCCTGTTTGTGTTTACCAACCGCCGTCAAACCATGCTTAGAGCATTATGTTATGACGGCTCTGGCTTCTGGTTAATCAATAAACGCCTGAGCAAAGGCCGCTTTCAAGATTGGCCCCGTCATCACCAAGATGGGGTGACCC
>NZ_JARTLM010000294.1 GCF_029625905.1 Hydrogenovibrio sp. 3SP14C1 | reverse complement strand
CCCCGAGTGCACGTGACCGCTTGGGGGCCAGTGAACGAGTAATACCCATGACCCCTGATCAACGATTTACCCGCTGGGTGAAAATAGCCCTGGCGGCGTTTGTAGTGCTGTTCGTCTATTTCTTACTCGCCGATAGCTTTATGCCCATGACTCCGGAAGCGCGCGCGATGCGGCCCGTGACGCGTATTGCGCCGGAGCTCAGCGCGCCGGTGAAAGACGTGGTGGTGCGGGACCATCAGCG
>NZ_JARTLM010000293.1 GCF_029625905.1 Hydrogenovibrio sp. 3SP14C1 | reverse complement strand
AGCTCATCACCCTCATGTGATGCAGCCATTTTCTTCGACTTGCATCATCAATGCTACACCGACGCCTCCTGAAAATTCGGATATTTTTAATCCTAATGGCTACTATAATGCGGCCTTGGAAAAAACGGGCGATGAATTAAAGCACGCCTTGAATACAATCGTCTCCGCCGGTCATATTCGTCTGCAATACACGGATAATAGTAATCTTCAAACACCAGATGTTTGGCGAGCATTAATGATC
>NZ_JARTLM010000292.1 GCF_029625905.1 Hydrogenovibrio sp. 3SP14C1 | reverse complement strand
AAGTTTCCCTGCGGTCCAACGTTTTCTTGATTTCTTAGCTAACTCGGCTCGCGGTATCATCCGTTAGTTTTAGACTTGGCGTTAGACAAAAGATCGCCATTTATCGGCGATCTTTTGCATTTTATGGCGATTACCTATCAAGAGGCATTGAGAAATGGAACAACAACCTTTACGTATTGGTATTGTTGCGGGTGAATTGTCGGGGGATACCCTCGGTGAAGGCTTTATTAAAGCGATCAAAA
>NZ_JARTLM010000291.1 GCF_029625905.1 Hydrogenovibrio sp. 3SP14C1 | reverse complement strand
CCGTCATCCTAATGCGGAAGCACGGCGCTACTTAGAAAAAGTAACTCAATTTAAACGAGAATTTAACGCGAAGTAATCTTTCACGCCCTACTTGCCTAAAATAGCGACACTTAAACCGGTTTTCTATTTTTTTTTTAAATAGTGGTTGACGTACAGAGGGAAAATCCGTTTAATAGCGCTCCGTTGCCCGGATAGCTCAGTCGGTAGAGCAAAGGATTGAAAATCCTCGTGTCGGTGGTTCG
>NZ_JARTLM010000290.1 GCF_029625905.1 Hydrogenovibrio sp. 3SP14C1 | reverse complement strand
CCATGGTGGTGACTGCCGTCATCAGAATGGGCCGCAGGCGGGTGACCGATGCTTCGATCAGGGCCGAACGAAAGGCTTGGCCCTCATCGCGCAGCTGGTTGGCGAACTCGACGATCAGTATGCCATTCTTGGCCGCCAATCCTATCAGCAGCACCAGCCCCACCTGACTGTAGATATTCAATGACTGGCCGGTCAGCAGCAGGGCCAGCAGGGCACCGCTCATGGCCAGCGGCACCGTCAGC
>NZ_JARTLM010000289.1 GCF_029625905.1 Hydrogenovibrio sp. 3SP14C1 | reverse complement strand
AGCGATATTGTCTATTCTATGCATAACGCACTGAACGTTGAGAAGATTTTCTCTAACTCGTGAAGGTACGCAAGTTTATTGATGGCAGAAGATTCAGTTTGTTCTAAAGTGTACTAGAGCAAAAAGTAACGTAATGAAAGCATAAGATTTTTTGATAGAAATCTACCCGTTAAGATGATGATTCATCGAAGCAATGTGTCGCAAGGAGAAGATAATGGAAAACAATAACACCTCGTCAGGTG
>NZ_JARTLM010000288.1 GCF_029625905.1 Hydrogenovibrio sp. 3SP14C1 | reverse complement strand
AACCTCGGCTTCTTTTCGTGCCAATACCACACACATTGGCCGTCCATCGTAAGGTAACGCGCCCATGATGGCGCTCGATCCCATCTCGCAGGAATTCCGGACATAAAAACCTCCATCAAATAAGGGTCTAATGACATGTTTGGTGGCATACATATCGCTACGGACCCATCTTCCTATTGTGTGTACATTCGATCAAGCGTTTTGGTAGAACACTTAGCTAGCATTTGTAGAACAGTCTTATA
>NZ_JARTLM010000287.1 GCF_029625905.1 Hydrogenovibrio sp. 3SP14C1 | reverse complement strand
GTTCAAAAGCTTCGGCTCGCTGAGCCTGCCGGGGCTGTCGGAAGACCGCCAATCGGTGTTCGTGCCGGGGTTGGCTATCCTGTGCGGCGTGTTCGACGCGCTGGCGATCCGCGATCTGCGCTTGTCCGACGGCGCGCTGCGCGAAGGCGTGCTGTATGAAATGGAAGGCCGTTTCCGCCACCAGGACATCCGCAGCCGCACCGCCAAGAGCCTGGCCGATCACTACAACATCGACCGCGAAC
>NZ_JARTLM010000286.1 GCF_029625905.1 Hydrogenovibrio sp. 3SP14C1 | reverse complement strand
CATTAATTGCTTCGTTCAAGGCTTGCTTTATTTCCACCGGATCTCGGTGCCCCATAGCGCAACCCGCTAAAGTGGTAACCATTACTGCGATAACAACTTGACGCATCATTTTTATACCCTACTCTTTGATATCCAGCGAAAATAACTGCAGTTGCCAAGTCTGCTGCCCTTTAGTTAACGTCACCTGCTCCTCACTGACTTGCTTAACCCGATAGCCATCGATCTCATCGCCTGTAGACAATA
>NZ_JARTLM010000002.1 GCF_029625905.1 Hydrogenovibrio sp. 3SP14C1 | reverse complement strand
GGCAGGAGCCATTAACTGTCTTGTGATGTTTGCTCCATCACATCGCAATAAATCAAAGCTATTGGAAGGAACATCAATACCTGTTCCACCTGATGTTTTGAATATCAAAGTCTGAGCTGTGTTGTTATAGACAACAAAATCTCTTTGAGTTGAAGACATCAATACGTTTTGTTGGGCAGTAAGCACTCCACCAGTATCAGTCATAAGAATGATACCGAACTCTTGTGAAGCATCAGCTGTCAGGTCAAGTTGAGCATCACTTGCAAAGTCAACAGTCGTTGATTGACGGTATTTATCAACATGATCCAAGCTTGCCTTGGTTGCCAAAGCATTGGTGACCGTCGATGCAAAGTTTGCATCATCACCCAAGGCAGCGGCTAACTCATTCAGCGTATCGAGCGCACCAGGCGCACCACTGACAAGTGCATCAAGCTGATCTTTCAGCCATTTTGTTCTATTAGCAAGCTGCTGTGCCTGCCTGTTAGCAATGCCGCCAGGGCCAGCCAAAACCTTATCAGTCGTTTCTAACTGATAAACCGTATCAAATTGTGATTGTTCAACTAAATCTGTCATCAGACTACTCCCATCGTATAAATTCCGTCGTAGTTAATCTCGCCGTTATAGAGCGGTATTGCTTGTGTAAAGTCAAAACCCCATAGCTCACACCTGGCCGGGGCTGCTTTTGCTAATAAATCCTTGGCTATATTTGCCTGGTCAACACTTAATAACCCCTGCAAGATGACTTTGTACTCATTCCACCCATCAGAATCGGAATACAAAGGAAACCCGTCATAACTTGCTGAACCGTCGTATGTGAAGTTATTGCGCCCTTCAACGATCTGATTATCACCAAGCCCAGCTTTAGAAAGAGCAAGCTTCACAGCTGCGACCGTTCCTTTTATTTCATATTCAGGAATCGATGATTTGATGACTTGTCGTTTTATGGACTCAGTCCAGCCATCATCCCAAACTTCAACTGCCAGACTGAATGCCAAATAACCAAGCAATTCAGCCGGGCAAGTGTCTGGGTTCCACATATCGCCAATCAGGTTTGGAATTGGTCTGTTTATTACCTGTTCAAGTGCCAATTCGAGCGGCGTACTATTAGATGGTAGTATTGACTCAATATCAGACACCTGTACCTCCGACAGTGACATTTACTGATGAACAATAGGGGGCTTGCTGTTCATTGCACGAAACCTCATTGAATTCTGTTAGTGTGACATTCTGAACACCAGATAGGTTCAATGCTGCATGTACTGCTGAGAGTGTAATATCGTAGCCGAGTTTATGCTTATCACTGCAAAACTTGGCAATAGACGCATTGACTTCACTTAAAACTGTATCGATTACAGTTCCAGGATAAAGCGTCAGACTGGCGTTGATGGTATAAGTCAAAATCTCAGCAGATTGTACTTGTGGCGTGTCCGACAAAGGACGAATATCTTCTGGGTCAAGATAAGCCTGAACCAGATCTATAAGCGCCTGATTAGCAGCACCATCACCGACATTACTCAAAATCGTTACTAAAACAACCCCGGAACCGCCTGCAATAGCGCTCACATCCTTCACGGAACCAGATGCCGTTTTTGCATGATATCTATAGCTTCCAGCAGAACCGGCAGTTGTCATCTTGTTGTATGAAAGCTGCATTCTGTCTCTATAAGGTTCATCTTCTTCTTTCACTGCAGGCGTTGGCGGTGTGGTGGTTTTGTCTTCTGGCATTATGGTCAGTCTTGGTGTGTCAATGAATGGCAAAGCTCCTAATGCATCTAGGTTGGTTCCTTTTGCATAGGCAAGCATGATTTGTGTGGCTTTTTCGTTATGATCCTGCCTGATTTTCAATTCACGCAAAGCAGCTGTTTCAAGCTCTTTTGTAATCGGATCATGAGGCTCACCGGAATAGGTGATGCCAATCGCGGCCAATCTAATTGTGGCATCAGACTTCATTTCTTCCAGAATCGTTTCATAATCCAGCGTACTAATGACTTCCGGCGCTGGTAATTTGCTCAGGTCTATATTCATCGAGAAACCTCAATTCCACTTAATGTTTCAGCAACGCCATTTTGTTTGTGAACAATATCAAACGTCACGGTGCCAGGATTTGTTACAGGGTTAATTATGATCTTTGTCACGTTCAAATCAGAAAACCCATTGGCGCTATTATTCAACGCATCAACAACAGCCACTTTCATTTCAAACAAATTCGCACTGTTGGTCGGGGCGTCGATTAAATCCGGAATGCGCGACCCCTTTTCTCTCCGCATCGGGTGCGTACCCAAGCGCATGGAAAGACAGCTTTGAATTCTGTCTTTTAAATAAACTTCATCGGAAATAACCTTTCCGGTATTTCTATCCATGCCAATCATGATGGTACGCTCGTAGTTCCGCCCTGCGAGTCGATATGGGCGTGATTTGTCAGACTAATACCATTTGCCACCAAGTCACCGTCCGTAACATCCATACCACCAGTACAAGGCACTGCACCACCTCCTGATGCTGCAGCCAAACTTCCAACACCGCAAATACCAGCAACAGAAAGATTTCCGCCAATAGAACCATTGCCTGTAACATCAATCTTGCCACCAATACTGGTATCGCCTGAAACGGATAGGTCGCCTTGAATATCCATATTGCCATTCAGGGTCATATCGCCATCAAATGTAATGCCGCCACTGCTATCTAAATGTGTTTTACCGCCGGCAGGCAAAGTCGCTTTTAGTGAATGGGTTTCCTGATCGTATTCAATCACCGCACCATCGTCATATTCTGTTCGGTCAATCTTGTCGCTTTGCGAGACGGCCTTAGCATCTTTTGAATTGATTGCACCAAAGATAATGCCCTCATAAATAGATGGCATGAATACTGCAACCTGTGTTCCCTTTGAAAGCGGTGCATTTTTACGAGAAGTTCCAGCAGATTGAGTTGTAGCAATCATCCAAGGAGAAAGCTCGCCGGTACTCATACGCACGCGATACATCAGCACATCTCCTGAAAAATCCTGTTGTTCAATCTTTCCATACTCAATCATTATCAATCCTATGGCGTCAAAGTGGTTGTATCGCCATCAGCCGATGTGAAAGTGATTTCTGACACTGCAACACCGCTGAAATCAAATTCCGCATCGCCAACATAAAGAACCTGGTTAAATGTCACCACAAAACTTTCAAACCCATCTTTTCCCGGCTTGAACTCACCCGGTAATGCTTGGATGTTATAAGGCGCTTCACAATCATCTGGCAGCTCGAAGTATTCATCCTTGAGCAGATCAATCACCATCGTTGCAAAGCTTCTTACCTGTAGCCCAACATTTGTGGTTTTTGCACTCAAAACACAATGCAAAGCCACGTTCAAATTCACAGGCGTTTTGCCATTGCTGATGCGCTGGCCAAAATCCATTTGCTCTACTTCATAAAGCAAAGCCGGGGTATTTAGCTTTTCACCAATGCGATAAGCCGCCACCGTTTTCAAACTCGGAAACGTGGCCTCAATAACGGCTTTTATATTGTCGTGGTAAGTGATGATGTCGCTCATATGGCTAGTTTATGCAACCAAAAAAGCGTTATCCTGTGGTAAAGTGTCTAAATGATGATATGAAAGGAATCGGCATGACAGAGCATGACAAGCCTTCAAGCGAAATAGTTGCAGACTATATGGTTTATTTTGGAACTACATTCAGAATGATATTTTTCTGGATCTGCTCATTGATGATTGCACTCATTGGCTTAGTAATGCTTGCCGGAGATAACTGGTTCAGGGCAACCATTATTTTTATTTCCGCGCTGATCATTAATCCGGAAGTCATTAAGCCATATTATCGAGGGATGATTAAAAAAAGAAAAGAACCATTAACGGCAGGGAAACTATTCGCCATTTCATTTTCGATGACCGTTCTTGCCATCTCAGTCTGAGCATCGACCAGGCCTGATGTCAGCTTTTCAACTTACTCAACTCAAAACGAATCTCTTGCAGTAACAACTCTTTAAACCGTGCATTGGCTCTGTTCTGCAGACGATAGATCGCCTCTTTTACATCGTCATTAATGGCGATACTAACCTTTTCTAACTTCTCTTTCCCAGCACTGCTATATTGACCAGGCAAACGTCGAAAGACCTTCATACCGTTTCTATTACCGCCAGATTTAGAATCAGCGATAAATGCGCCATCAAATGTTTGCCCACCAGCTCTGGCACCAGCCCATTGTCTTTTCCATCTTGGGTTTTGAAGATGATGCGCTGCTATCGGGTTAGTTCCAATCCAAACCTTATTGATACCGCTGGAATCACGCATATTCAACTTGATACGATACTTCTTGAAACTGCTGATCTTCATGCCAATAAGTCTTGCCGCTTGTCTGGCAATATGCGTTTGAAGCCATCGAGCCATTTTTTTACTTGCTCGGTTAATCGCTTTCTGCAGACCATGATTTGACAGATCACGCAATAAACTGACATGAGTTCCGATATCCCCACTAGTGGCATCAAGATTCAAATCAATCATTTCCAGGTATCTCCAACAGCCGGCATCTTATCTGCATCATTTAACTCTTTGAGTCTGATACGATGCAAACCGTTATACTGGTCTTTTGACGTGAACGGAACCACCTCATAGTCAGTGCCTGAGATGGTAACAATATCACCTATCAAATTGACATCCGACGGCAAGATAAAAATTTCTTCCAGAACAAAATCCGTCTTGATTCCGCCAAGATCAGAGTCTAAGCGTTCACGCCGCACTAATGCAGTGACTTCGTTAGCACCAGATTGAATAAGCTCTCCACCCTTGGCTAGAATAGTTTTTGCGGCTTTTGTTTTATCAACTTCAAACATGATTTTTTTCCATCAAGTTAAATCAAAAAAGCCCACTCATGGAATGGGCTTCTGTAATCAACTCAAATAAACTATTAAACTGTTTTGACTTTAGTCACGGCCGCTGGACGCGTACACAGAGACAAGGTATTGGATTGAACTTCAATATCAACTCCCTTATCGAACTTCATGCGCTCTGTCTTAGCGTAATATGGAAGACCTTTCGTGTTGACGGTTTCCATGTAATCTGCCGGACCAAATCGAGTGATGAACATACCAGGAACACCCACCGGGTAAAGGTAAGCTTCACCAGATGCAATGAATGACTTTCCATCAACAATCGCATCATAAGGTTCCCAAAAAACACCAGCATACATGAATCCATCCTGCATATCAGAGCGAAGACCTTCACCATTCATCCATCGATCATAAGCCGCTTTGACCTCTGTATTTTCAATCAGTGAGTTAAAGAAATCAGGAGCACACTTGGCACGCCATTGCGAAACAACAACACCACCAAGCTTTTTGCTTGCTGCTGTTTTGGCTTCATTGACCAGTTTACGGATTTTTGTACCATCAGTCTGTACTGCAATGGTTTTTGTTGGCTGACTTACTCCAAATCGAGAGTAGATATCTTCAAGCACTGTAGTGCCATCAGCATCCAAAATCTTACCTTTAATGGCCCCCATACGCTGCCATTCAAGTGTCGCGTCATTATTACGCTTCAACTCAACAAGTTTGCTATTGACTACACTCATAACAGATTCAACATCGCTTTCAGAACCAAATGCACGAATATTCTGAATGGAATCCGCAAGAATGGCATCTTCCTGCGGCAAATGAACCAAGTTGAATGGCACCATACTGCGCTTGTTGTTAGAACCTGTTTGACCTGACTGACCGCGCTCTTTTGCGGAAACAAGCTTCAAGCTATCACCTTTCTTCTCAACCTGAATGGTTGTGGTGGTGACCCCATCTTCTTCGAACAGACCTTCACCACCAAGCTTTGTTGGCAGTTGATCCATTTCATTGACTGATGCTGTCAGGCTGGTAACCGAAAACGCATCATTATTAAAAACATCTAATGTCGGCATAACTCTCTCCCTTTAGATTAGATTTTGTTTAGCGAACAAATAAGTTCAAGCTTGCGAAATCATCTTTCACTGCCTGAGTTGTATCGGTCAGAACCAGCTCTTTTAGCTCCGCAAGACGAACGATTGCCACCGCATCCATATCAGCACCAGTCGCATCGACTTTGTCATACAGAACAGCGGCAGCGGTTTCGGTGCCATCAGTGGCATTCACGTCATACACAGAATACTTACCGGTTGCCGTTACTTTCCCAAGCACTTGCCCTGGGTAAAGAACATCGACCTGACCTGCTTCAATCGTGATGATTTCGCGGGAGATATGACCATTCCCCTCGCTTAGAATGAATTCACCTGGATGATTCTTTTCAGTTAACATGGGTTATCTCCCTTTTCTTCGTTTAGCATAAATATTGTTCGCATTTGGCGTTTTCGGCTGCGATGCTTGTGGGTGCAAGGCCACCGGTGCGGCCGTCAAAATTTCAGTTTCGCCAGCGGTTGTTGCTTCAAACAAGTCTTTTCGTACTTGGTCAACTGAAGTTCCGGCCTTAATGTATTCAGCCGAAGCATCCGGAATACCTGCCGCTGCACAAATAGCTCTGATTTCAGCATCTGATTTCACCTTAGTGTCTTTAGATACTTTTTCAGTTTGTGCCGCTTTTTCAGCATGAGTCGATTCGCTTTCTGCGTTGAGTGTATTGTTACCAACTACACTTGCGTCTACCTGTGGTAGATTGTTTTCCGTGGCGGCAATATCTACTTCTTCTTCACTTTCATCGCCAGAACCAGCCTCTAACTCTCCTTCTGATTCACCAACACCTTCAACCTGCGCGTTGTCCTGAATAGCACTCATTCCTTCACTGTCATCTAATGCTTGCGACGACATACCCGCACTGTCATCAACATTTTCAGAAACCGATACCAGATTTCCGATCACTTCGCTGAAAGTTCCAAGCTTATCGGCAAGTCCAACTGAAATACTAGTATCTCCGTAAAAACAGCCAGCCTGTGTCTCCCGAACTTTTTGTTCATCCATATTTCGGTTACGGGCGACGGTAGACACAAAGATGTCATACAAACGATCAATCTCGGTTTGCATATCGGTACGCGCCTGATCAGATAATGGCTCATGCGGATTACCGGCCACTTTCTTGTCACCGGCATAGATAAACTCAACCTTGACGCCAATCTTCTTATCAAACTCGCTTTGATCAATGTGATAAGTCACCACACCGATTGAGCCAACACCACTGGTACGGCTGACATAGATTTCATCACACGCAGAAGCAATGGCATACATCGCCGAATACGCCATATCATCAACAATTGCGATAATTTTTTTCTGGCCACGTGAATGGAAGATATGATCTGACAAGTCCATCACTCCAGAGGCTGAACCACCCGGAGAATCACAGCGCAAGACAATGGTCTTGATATTGTCGTCGACCATCAGCTCGTCAAAGTCTTCTTTAATATCCTGATAGGACGCCGGTCCACTGGAACAGAACCCACGAATCGGACGGTTTACCATCGGGCCTGAAATATCGATGACACCGATATTTTCATGCTTGATAACGTCATCTTCCACATCACCATTATCATTCGCCACCGGTGCATCCAGATAACCGCGAATGCTGTTGGCCCCAAACTCAGCATGAACCAATAAAGGCTTGCCGATTGCGTGCTTGTAAACCTCACCAACCAAACTATGGGTTGATTGAGATTTTGAAAACACTCTTGCAATAGCCGTCATGACTTTTGATTTTTGCATTTCATTCTCCTTATTTATCCAGTCCGAGATTTTCTTCTCGTCTCTTATCTTCTGCACGTTGTTCATCAACATCTTCAACATCACGACCGCGAGAAGCAGTTAGATGCTGTCGACTATCCAACCCACCATCTTTTGCCTTGAGCAACGCACTCACATCCTGTAATGGGTTGATGTATTCCCAGGCCTGGGGAATATAGTCAACGCGAAGATAAAGATGGCGATTCACATCAAAGTCTGCCGGCGCTGCAATCTTCCCACTCAATACCGCCATATCGACAAATGCATGCCACATTCCCAAGCACACTTGATTGATGGTCCAGAGCGACTGGTCTTGCTGAATGACTCGTCGATACTGATTCATGATCGCGCGCCAGATCCGGTCATTGATATCTTTGTAATCACCGGATACCAACTCATAGGGCACACCAATACCGGCAGAAATGCCGAGTAATTGTTGGCGCGTAAATTCTTGATAACCATTGCCCGTGGCATCGCCATCAAATAGGTTGATGTTTTCACCAGGCAACAAAGACGGGAAGCTTCCGGGTTCTGCATCGATGTAGCTTTGACCCGCTTCATCTTCACTGACTGGATCACCTGTAATAGGGTCATACTTCCATTGCCCGGAATCTTCATCAGGGAAATTCTTTTCAATCACCCCGGTATAATTCGCTCGGGTTTTCTTGCGCTCAATTTCAGCATCTTCGTACTGATCATAATGATACGCCTTGACCAACCCTTGAATGGTTTGCGGTTCGCCACGAATCTGACCCGGACGACTTGGAATGAAATGGTGCTGAATCTGATCAGCTGGAATGCGCACCAGATTATTCAACTCAAAACTGGTGATTCTATCTGCCGGGTGCCGGCGATACATCCAATAAGCTGCGCGCTTACCGATCTTGTCAAACTCGATACCGGCAATCACTTCATTGCCGTTGCTGGCAATCCCGTTATAGTGTGATGGGCAAAAATCAGCCTCCAAAAGCTGAAACTGCAAAGGCACAATCAAACCGTCTTTTAGCTTGCGCTTACGCTGTCGAATAAATACCTCACCACTCTCACGTCGTGCACGTGCAGAAAGCTCCTGCAAGCCGTAAACGTTTGCCACACCATCAGCATCTGCCTGATAAAGCCAATCATTCCACAATTCTCGGATAGCCTTGTTGAAATCCTTATCAGGCGACTTTGGGCGTGGTACGATTCCGGTGCCGATTTCATTGGCAACATCAGCACGAACGCCATTGTTTATCCAAGGGTTGTTTCTTACTGCCGACCGGCTTCGGTTTCTCAGGGTATCAATCTCAGATAAGCTAGCCGAGTTTGGCCCCAAATCAGGTGCACTGTAATTCGACAAGCGCCGACCCGTACTGGACGCCTGATAAGCCTGAGAATCAGCCTTAAACACATAGCTTGTCTGCACGTCTGTTTTTGCTTTTACAAATAGCCTTTGCGTCATGAAATACCTCAATACCCTGCTTTATGCTTGATAAGCGTCGGGCGACCACGTTGGACACCTGTCAACTGATTAACCAGTTTTTTTGCTTTCACTAATTCATCTTTCAGAAGCTTTGCACTGGCCTGCTGATAAGTGACAGACTCATTTTCAAACTTAACCTCAACTGCACGATCCCCCATCAATAAAGCATCGTATGCAGCCTGCAGGTTGTCACGTCTTGTCGTGGCTGCTTCTATTTCTGCTTGTGTTGCCATTTAATATCCACTTTATCGTCATAAAATCGTGGCTTGTATAAGTCACGCGTGATTTGTTTAATACTTTCAGAATTGTTTGTGATGCGGTAATCCATACCATCCAGACGAACATCATCAGCTTTCCTTTCAGAAAAGACATTAAATGCCCCTGCAATTACGGAAATAATCAATGCAGATGCGACTGTAAAAATGAGTTTTTTGATGTGATCGTTCACCGTCTATCCTTAACTTGCAACTGCATAAATGATTAAATTTCCCAGCACAGAACCAATGACATAACCTAAAACATGGCAAAACCATGTATGTCTTTTGAGAAAGCATTCAATCTTTTCAGCCATCTATCACTTTCCCCGTGCTCTGGCCAAAAGTTCGTTCTTTTTCGCGCTTCCGCTTGACGAACCAAAGTAATAATTCATCACTGACGCCCAAGCCATGCCAAGAGAACCAAGCATGATTTTCAATGCATCGCTTTGAGAATTTGAATCGGCATAAACCAGATAAAGTGTGGCAAAAAAACCAACGGTAACCAGTATTGCCAGAACCGCTGGAATCTTGTCTTTGACAGCAATCTCACGCGCACGAGCATCGGCTGTATTTGCCTGATTAATCTTTTCAAGATCAAGCCCCATTTCTTGCATCCTGATTTGAAAGTCGTTGTCTATCTTCTTCAACGAAGCAAGCTGCTCAGGTGTCGCACCTTGAATAGCTTTTTCAATTTCAGGCTTTGTCGCATCAGGTTTTCCAAGCAATGCCTGTGATATTTGAGAAGCAGCCGCACCACCAAGTGGACCGCCAAGCGCCGTACCGATAACAGGGGCAACAGCACTCACTATGTTTTTAAATGTGTCTCCTAAATCCATCTCTATTCTCCTGCTGGTATTTCAACCATATCGACTATCTGACCTTTTAATTCGTGGTCACAATCATTTAAAAACTGCCACTTACCGTTTTTTATAAAACTATGGCAACGTGGCAAATGCTCAATACGATGACAAAGCAAAGATGGGCTGAAAGTTGGGTTTTTAACATCACCATTAAAATGCCAAGTGTCATAATCTCCAGTAGGATCATAAGTATGAATAAAATGTTTTCCTTTACACCCTGGGCACCACATTGAATACCCTGCTAACGCCCCATCTTGATGATGAACTTTTCTTAACTTTGACACGTTATGACTCCAAGGAAACCCGGTTTCTAAACCAGCCATAAATGAAGTCTTCGTCCTTCTCTCGCTTTTCACAAAGCTCTACATAGAAAGCACCCTGCAGGCAATTCAGCATTCTCAGTAATACATTCAGGCCTTTTTGACCACGCACACCCTTATAGACAGTCAAGGCATAAATGGTTTTTGCACCGATGTGACCGTCAACTTTTAAGTCTTGGTAATATCTCTGCTGATCGTTCAACACATTCAAGCTGCGCTGAAGATATACGGCTGCTGTGCCAACACCTTGATTGACCCCCGTATCAAATAACTCGAAAGCGACCTGATCACTTAGAAGGTCAATGTTATCCAGGTGAAGAATATCCCAGTAGTCAGACTTGTAGATTTCTTTAGCTTGCTGAATGGTAATCTTGCTGACGTCATCAATTCCATGTGCGGATGCAACGGCCTGCGTAATGCCAAACCTTGTCTTACCACCGGAATCGTTTTTATTGTCAGAGTCACCACCTTCAACCTTGATGACTTTCGGGAATGATTGATCAAAACTCATGACTAACCTCAATTATTTAAGGCTAGAATAAAAAAAAGGCGCAATATGCGCCTGTGGGAAGTTGTGAAAATTTGTAAAGTTACTCGTTAACAGGGTTATGCTTAAAATCTGCCGGGCCTGGATTTTTTGATAAGCTATGGCTACATGCCTATATCATTAACATTATGTCAACTTTCAACTGTTATCATTCTGACTTCTCCAGCATATTCAAATCTTGCTCTAAAACTTCACACCAAACTTTCCATGGCTCTTCAACCAGTGCAAACTGATGCCATACACCTTCTTTTCCAAGATATACAAGTCTTTCCTTTTGACCTATCCAATTATATTTTTTGGCTTTTTCAAACATCACTTTCCACCCTTTAAAGAAGAAAACAGTCCGCAGTTTTTATCAATGATTATGATGTATGCTTCAATCAGTGATTTATTGCGTTTTTTCAGTCGGTCCAGTTGGCTTTTTGAAATATCGAAGGTGTCGAATATCTCCCGATCGGTCGCACCGACGGCATAAAGTCTACAAATTCTGTCTTCTTCTTTTATCTTGCGCACTTCACGCAGTGCCGGAAGCTCGATTGACTGGCCACCGATCAATTCACCAAGCCGCATAGCTTTTTGCTTGCCAAGCAGAATGGTGATGATGTGCTTGTCAGATGGGTTGGCCGGCACATAAAAAGTTCGGCCCCCGAATCTGGCGCATAGTTCATTTGTAGCGTTAAAACCAACGGCTTGATTGACTCTTTCGACAACGGATAGGTCATCTTCTACATAGACTGTTTCTGACATGGCGCTCTCCTATATTCTTAGCTTGCGTCTTTGACGGATTGGTTTTTTGGTTGGTTGTGGTTGTTGCTCTGTGATGCCTTCTTCTTGAGATGTTTGTTCTACAAACTTTTTGCGGCGTATGGTTGGCATTTCTTTCGCCATGCGGAATATTGCTAAAGCGCCGATAAAGCAATCCAATGCTTCATTACGTGGTCGAGTCTTGACCCATTGGCGATATTCACGGCCGGCACGCTTTTTGGTTTGCAGTTCTTCTGCAGTTAGCTGGTTGAAATATTCATCATCCAGACTTGGGTCGTTGTTAAAGTGGATATAACCAGGCGTTGAGTGATAGATCGTTTCGATAATCTCGCCGCTTTCTTCATCGATAACGCGCTCTGTATTTGGTTTTAAGTTTAGGCGCGCGAATAAAAGTGCCTTGCCTTGGTCTGTTCCGATTGGTTCAATTGGCATGCCTTTTTTACGGCGGCGGCGCAGGCGCTGGTTACGCTTTACCTTGTCTTCTACCAGTGGCCGATGCTCACCGCCAACCCCTTTGGTTGGAATGCACCATTTTTTGCCTTTGCAGAAGTCTGTGACCATGGATGTGTTATAACCGGCATCGATACCAGCGACCACGACGTTTTGGTTGGCGAGTTCTTCATCAAGTGAATCCCATACATCTGGCAATGCCGTTTCACCAGGCAGTATGATATGTTGCTGATCCCATGCTTCTTCTGAGTCTTCAAAATCGATGATAGTAAGCTCAAGGCGGTCTTTCTGCACGTCAGTGAACGCGATGCGCGTGGTTGGCCGTGGCAATTCTTCCGGGAATGACTCGATACGTGATAGCAATAAAATGGCATCCATACGCTCAGCATCTTCTCGCCATGTTTCGGCAAGATAAGTGTTGGTAAATGCTTTAAGTTTGTTGGTATCGCCTTGGCTATCCAACCACTTTTGCGCAATGTCTTTCCAAGTCAAACCAAGGCCAAACTTTATATAAAATGAATTCAGGTGATAGCTTCGATGCTTCGTAACGCTTGGGTTATTTGGAATCCAAACCGCTTCATCAAGAAGCTTATTTTTTTGGTGTTCATGGATTTCAGCATCGCAAGATGGGCAAACGAAGTATGCGCGATATACAATCTTCTTGCCGCATTCTTCCTGTTGTACCTTGTCATCTAGCTTCCATCTGAAGTTTTTGAATGCAAGTGTGTGGCGATGACCGCACTCAGGGCATGCAATGTAACGGTAACGCTGATCACCTGACTCAAACAGGTCTTCAACCAATGAGAAATCTCTCTCGGTTGGTGTCGACGTATAAAGCGACTTGGCGCGTGAAAAGGTCTTTTGACGGTTTTCAATAAGGGTGACGGGATCACCCTCTCCACCGACATCCAGTGGAAAGGCATCGATTTCATCACCATAGGCATAAGGTACGTGCTCGGCACGGAAGCTTTCTGCAGAGTTTGCACCAGATTTGATTAGTCGCATTGGCCCCAATTCAAGCATGTCTTTTCGATTGGATTCATCTCGACTTAGACTGGATGACAAATCATTCAGGCAAGGTGTCTCAGTCAATAAGCGTTTAAGCTTTGGGTTGAATGTTCTGTCTCGAAGCTCAAGCGTCGGCACGACAAAAATCATGTCCATTTGCGCATAGTCGATAACATAGCCGATCCAATTCAAACCGATCTCGGTGCCGGAGATACCGGATGCCTTCATAAATGTAACCGTGCGTACAGGTGAATGAACTGACAAACTGTCCATGATTTCCACGGCATGCGGTGCATTGGCATTGCGCCATGGACCAGGTAAGTTGGTGCCTGTTTTCATGTAACGATTTTTTTCAGCCCATTGACTGACCGACAGCAGCTGGCGCGGTGTGACAGATTGCTTGAAAGTATTGCCAAGTGCTTTGGTATCAAGCTGTTTTTTGACCTGATGGCCAAGGCTCTTGAGCCAGTCGTGCGAGTAGTCACTGAGCAAGTAATGAATTTGCGTTTCATCCTGCTGGCCATCGACGACTTGGCTGAATTCTTTGGTCAGTTTTTTTAACTGACTGGTAACCGCCTTTCGGATCAGGGCTTTAACCGTCTCCGCTTGCTCGGTTTTCATGGATTCTGACAAAGCCAACTCATAAGACTTGCGAGCTTGCTTTGCCTTAATCTTATCTCTTTCGAGTTGTGCTTTTGCCAGGGTTGCCATGGTTTTATCCTTGCATCATCTGTTGTGGGGATTTTGGTGAACCATCTTCATTCAGATGCGCTTGGTTTGCTGTTGGCGCATTTTGTGGTGATGGCGTTTGTTCAGGTTGGTTTTGCTCTGCAAATGCTCTGCCAGGTGATGCCTGTGATGGATCAGAACCAAGTGGCTTGTAGGCTTTTATTTCAGTATTGCCGTTTTTGGTCTGCACATAAATCATCAGCGGTTTATTGTGCAGCACGCTTGAGTCTTCAAATGCGCCAACGTTCAATGCACGGGCAATGGAGGATAAAACACCCTGCGCAATTTGCGCAGCCTTTTGGCTTGGGTTCCAAAGGTTGAGTTGATCCCAAACCTTACGGCCTTTGAATGAACCTTCGATAACTTCCATCTCAAGCTTTAGGTAGTAACCTTGAAGATTATTTGTCTGGTGCGTTGAAGACGCGACGATTTGTGCCTGATAGTAACCGTCTTGCAATGGTTCAAAGCTGACTGGTTGGTGTTGTTGTGGGTCGAATGTACCGCCTAAATTTGCCATGATTTTTTCTCCTATGACAGTTGTTGAATAAGTTTTTGCACTTCGGACTCAATGCGCTGTTTTTTTTCAGCTTCATCCGAAATGTTTGCAATTTGTGGTGTCAGGTTGTCGACAAGATTTTGAATTCCCTGCTTAATTGACTTAGCCAGGCCGCTGATATCTCCGATGACATCCTCAAGCTTGACTCGGTCACCCTCTGAAATGGCTTGATTGAGAAGCATCATCTGGTTTTCACTATCCAGTGTCATTGCTTTCCAATGTGCTCTGTCTTTGCCGATGTCTTCCTCTTTGGCTTCCATATCAGAATAATCATGATCTGTCTGCTCTGATGATGGCTTTCCGATATTTTTCCCTCTGCTATCAGCATGTTTTTCTTTGAGATCTGTTCTATGCCCGTCTGTTTCTGCAAGCAGCTTAATTGACTCGGAAACCAATACCTTGCCACGCTCATTCAGAACCAATCGCCCGGCTTTATCCCAGCGAGTGACCGTTGACTTGTTTACACCTTGTTGTCTTGCGAACTCTGCTTTTGAAACGACGTTTGACATATTTTCTCCAACCTATGATGAAAAAAAACTTGAGTGAACTTTTTGCACATCCGCTGCCTGACTTTGAACAGACATGATTTCATAAGCTTGGATTAATGCATCATCAACAGCGTTGTGCTTTACCAGCTTTTTTTCATCTGCTTTGTGTGGCATTAGCTGGAGAGTTTCTTCGTATGCCTTGAGATAGGTTCTGTGGTCCATTTCTTGGCGGAAGTGCCAAGGAACGTCAAGACCAAGCACATCGGCATGATGTTTAAGCATTTCCAAGTCAAACTGTGGTGATCTTGCATAGATGCGCTCTGGTTTGTAGTGCAGTAAGAAATCGAATGCCTCTTTGACCGCAACCAATGGCGCTGTTGTTCCATCCAACTCAGTACGGGCTTCGTCAGATTGCTCTGACCACCAGGCAACTGTGTCGTCGCAAATATCAAGACAAAGCTTTGCACTTTCTGCAACATCCAGACGGATGTGAAACATACCTTTGATAGAAACAGCATCAAAAATAACGATGCCAATAGAAGCGATCACGCTTTTGTGCTTTAAACCAAGAGCTTCTATGTCAATCATTGCTTGAATCATTTTTTTACCTTTTCATTTATTTTTTAACGTATACCCTATGTATACCCCTCTTATACCTTTACTTATACCCTTGAATCACCCGCATATACCCTATATACCCAAAAATATGCATTCACTCTCACGCGAGAGGATATGTTTTGAATGAAAAACTTTTTAATACATGTGCGCGCGCGCATGTGTGAAATAAGGGTATAAAGGGTATATACGCTGCTTCTTAGGGTATAAGTTAGGGTATAAGCTGGGTATATTCCGACCATGCTTAGGGTATAAATCTTGCGTTTATGCATACTTTTTATCGAAGGCATTGCCGAACTCCATAAAGCACTCAGTAAAGAAGTCTTTTTTTGTTTTTGAGGATTGATCCCATTCAATGACGTGCTCCCCATGCTCTTTTGCATACGTCATCAGCTTTTCACTTGGAATGTAGAACTGCGTCCGTTTGTTGTCTTGTTTATTTTTATAGTCAGAAAAGTGGTTTTCCTTTTCTGATCTAATGCCTTCTGAACGGATGCTAGATAGAAACTGACGGCTTGTCCTTGGCCACTTCTCTCCATTTTCCTGGCACCATTTGTGATACACCTTATAAACGAGCCCTGCAGGAGCTGGACAGAATGGCATATCAAGATTTCCGATCATCCATTCATGCAAAAAAACGTATGGTGTTTCTGCATTGAGCAAAATCAGGTCTTGTTTTGCCCTGGTCATAGGCGGTTTTGACCAGGGCTTAAATTCACCAATGTCGAAATTAAGTAGATAATTGTGAAGTGCTTTGCTTGCGCCTTTGTCTATTTCTTGCCTGACAAGGTTATAAAATCCTTCCGGCATCGCTTCTGGCGTCCAGATGACAAGATATCGTCGATCTCGCTTCTCTAGCACGACGGGATTGGCTTCATTTGAAAGGAATACCATATTGAAGAAATTCTTTTCCGGGTAGGCAGCAATCATCTTTTGATTGATACGTATGCGGTCTCCAGTGATCATGGTCTTGAGTTTATTTTTGACATGCGTTCTTTCTTGAACAGCGACAATTTCATCGGCAAGCACAAACAATTTCCGATCAACCCAGTCTGAGTTGAACTGATCCTCCATGGTATCCTGAGTGATGACGGAAAAATGTTCGCCAAAAATCTCACCATAAGCTTCGAAAAACAAATTTTTACCAGTACCCTGTGGGCCATGAAAAATGAGTGCCGTATCAAGTTTTGCACCTGGATTCTGTATTGGATAGGCAAGCCAAGATAGAACCCATTTAAAAACATCATCTCCATTTCTTTCAATATCACATAGATAGCTAAGTAATAAGATCAAATGTTCACATTCTTTCGGAACGCCAGATTTATTAACCGTGACGTTTTCATTTGGCTTCGTCGGCCACCCATTCCATCGGTTACAAATAATATTTGAATCAGATTCTGTTGGATCAAACCCTATCTGGTCTCTGTAAACAGCTTTGCCTTGCCACTCAGGGTGTGACTTGACGTCATCCCAGCGCACAAACTGTGGAAGAAGGCTTTTAACCTTTTTGTCTTTGACGACTTCCCCGGTCCAGGTATCAAAACAGTTATCGCCATGAATATCGTCGACATAAATGAAACGTTTGACAAGATCATTTACCGGCATAATAGAAAGTGCGGTTGGTCGCCTTTCCCCTTCCCCCTTAGATTGCGAAGCCGCAGCTGTTGCAATCGGTAAATTTCCACCTGAAATTTCTTTTGTGATGGCTTCTATTTGCGCACGAACCAAGTGATGACCGCCTTGCTGGTGCATAGCCAAATCATTAAAGTCTGTCAGCTTTTTACCATTTCTGATATCAACACCATCAATGATGAAATTTGGCACAACGACCATTCCACCGACAGCATTTGCGGTCATTTCAGCATAGTGAATACCGGGGTTCTTTTGATTATGCGGCATGCCACAATGTTGGCATTGTTGGTCAGAAACGAATGTCGGCTTTTTGCATAGCTGGCATTTTTGAATGTAGTCATCATCTGCACAGATAACGAACTTGGTATTTGGATGATATTTTTTGAGCTCTTTCGCCGTTGGCTCAAGATTGTTTGCATTGAATGCGACGGCAACTGGCAGCCCGGTTGTCTCATGAATGGTGGCAGCCGTGGCATACCCCTCGGCAATCAAAAGAACTTCTCTCGGTGAACCGATCATGTGAAAATGACCGCGCATCCCCAATCCCTTTGGCTCAAACTTCTTCTGTATTTTCTTTGTTCCCTTGATGGCCGCATCTGATCGAATCAACTGCAGACCCCAAATCTTGCCTTTTACATCTGACATCGGAATGGCAATTGTTCCATATCCTTTAGGGTCAAATCTAATTCCATGTGCTTGAACACCTTTTCGTTCAAGATAGTCGCTAGATCCAGTTGAAAGATACTTACTCCAAATGAACTGAGCACGACTTGCTGCCTTCTCAATTTCTCGCTTGCGTTCTTCGGCTGCAATCTTATTCAATTCACGAATGCGCGCCGACTGTATTTTTTTTTGTTCCAGTGTCAGGCTGTATTTCTTGTCAAGCTCAAGCTTGGTTCGATTATTGTCAGCACCCTTCCAGACACCGAATGCACCGATGATGTATGTCTTTCCTTCAATAAGGTAACTTGCCAGGTGATACCACCCGGCTGATTTTGCCTTTGCAGCATCAACCCCCCATTGTGAATTGTCTATTCCGCACCGAACCGGCTTTGCCGTATCAACTTTTAAGTCACCTACTATTAGCCCAGCACCTTTAAGCTGGTTCAAAATATCATTGTAATTTTCAAACATAGGCCATCTTTCTTATAGTTGCCTTAAAAAAAAACCCATCGCCTAGAGACAAACTGCGACCTTTTACACCCGTAAACGGTTCACTGCACTCAGGGTCCCATACTCTTGGTTGCTTCTTATAAGCACATGAACGAACGCGATTTAGTTGCACACCAGCAACGCGCGCGAACATACCAAACAAGGGGACCGGGGAAAAATAAGTAATAGAAAATCGCAAAGGATTAAACCTTTGATCCATGGACGCTTTCTTTCAATCCATGAAGCGAATCAATCGCCTCATTGACCTCTCTCAAAATCGCAGTTCTTTCATCACGAGTCAATCGACCGTCTTCCAGTGCCTCTCCAAGAGTTCGGGAAACATCACCATGCTCAGACTCAACAGTAAGTAACGCCGAGATAATATTCTTCACAGTGCTTGGCTGCTTCTTCTCGATCTTAAATCCAAACATATCAGCCATAACAATCAGCACCTGGTAATCATCAGCGGCAGGCATGAGTCGACAAAGTTCCAATACCGTTAATTGATGGTGCTCGTTATCAGGGTTTACCTTATTGCTCAAAATCTTCTGACTCATGCCAATTTTGTCAGCCAGCTTTGCAGCATGACCATAAGGAACAGTCTTATGAATAGCGTTCAGTAATGTGTCCATAGTGTGAAACCTCTGTTAGTTACTCGTTTTTCTAAATTTCGCTTTTATCTAAACTTAAACCATCTACTTCGGAATCAGACCCAAATAATTCACGCGGATAAATATCTGGTCTGATTTCCCAAAGAGGGATTCCGAAATATTTATGGATTTTCAGAGCAACTTTAGATGACACTTTTTGTCTGCCAGCTTTGACATTGCTTGCATAAGGGTCTGATGACTCTAAAAACCCAGCCAGTTTTGAAGTAGGGATATCAATTAATGTTTTCATGTCGAAGAAGTTTATCTAAAAGCTAAACACTTGGCAAGAAAAGTTTATATTTTTTCTCATTTATTAAAAAGATAAATAAACGGATAATGATACAAAAAGGGAATTTAGATGGATATCAGCCAAATAAGACTACAAAACTTGGAAGCTTTGATAATAGAGCATGGTAGTGCTGCATTTATAGCTGACAAGATTGGCTCAGACGCTTCAGTTATCAGCGTAATTAGAAGTGAAAAATATCCTGAAAAAAATATGGGTAAAAATATCGCCCGTAGAATTGAAAAAGAATTCAAATTACCAGATGGCTGGATGGATAAAGACCATACAATTGAAAATAAAACATTTTTATCCAGCGGAACAGTTCAATCAGAACCTGGCGAATATCTTAATTCATCACCTTTATTTGCCTTAACCAGTGAATCAAAAAAATCACTCATTCAAGAAATTATAAAAGCCATAGAAAACAACGAAATCTCCGACGAACAGGCAGATGCGTTTAGAGCACTTCTAAAATCAATATCTCCACAAAAACAAGATGGACGATTTAAAAAGAGTTGATCAATGGAATATTTAGCCAATGATAAATACACAGATTTCCTTTTAGTTCCATCTACTCAAGGAAATGACTTTACCCACCTAGCAAACTTAAATACAGAAAAAGGCATTAAAGAATGCTATGTAAAAATTTATCCAGATAACGAAGACTCAATGGTAAATGAAATTATAGGATATCTTTTTGCTAAAGAGCTAAAACTACCAGTTCCGGCACAAGCAGGTCTTGTTGAAATAGAAATTGGAGATGGTAAAGATTTAGAACCAAAGTTCATACCTAAAAAAAACCAATGGATATCCAATCAATCAGAAGCTATTGGATGGTGGACAAGCAAGGAAAATGCACCATCACTTCTCGCACATTTCAGCATAGATAAATACTTAGAACTCTCTGAAAAATCAAAAGTTCTCTATCAAAAGAAATTAGAAAAACAACTCATTTCAGCGATGGAAGAATCCTTTAAAAAAGATCACTTTGGGCCAATATGTGCATTTGACTATTTTTTTGCAAATGTAGATAGAAATATTGGAAATATACTATTTGGAGATGTTCTCATAGCAATTGATCACGGACAAATATTTGGCGGGAAAAACTGGTCATCATCACTAAAAAATATTGCCACTAAGCAACACCACCACAAAATACGAGAACTCATAGCAAACCTAAAGCTTAATTTACCTAAAAACGTCATTGATTCAGCATGCTTGAAATATGACGAAATAATCAGTTTAATACACTCTAAACCATCAAAAGACGTGTTAGAATTCCTCGCCGACTTTAATGCCATCAACCCAAACAAAATATTCCAATCAGTTGACGAATACATGGGCATCAGAGGCAAAGATGAATTAGAGTATAAAAGCAAATTCAACAGGCTAATATAGTGAACAAATTCAAGCAAAATATCAGTGGAAATAAACTTATTAGGGGAAAATGGGCTCAAATCCAATTAACCCCGAATATTATCACTGGCGAAAAAATAAATATTGGCATTGCAATGCTTGATGAAAACGGCATAGTACATGCCAGAGTAGCCAAGAATTTAGACCGTTTAAACTGCCTGTACGATGACATTGACAGCGCAGAATTCGAAAACAAAATTTCTGTATTTCAAACCTTTATGGATGGTGCAAGCGTAGATATCCTTGAAGAACTTAACATGTTTGAAAACATCAGTTTTTCAGATATGAAGCCAACCAAAGGAAATTCATACGAAGAAGTTCTTGATAGACTTTTTAAGCAAATGGTTCCAGTTGGAATCCCGCAAAAAAAAGAGCGTAAGAAAAAATTCGAAACAATCAGAACATCAGAGCTAAGAGCAAAAGTTTTCGCTGGCATAAAAAAGAACCTTGGAGAAGAACTTAGCAAGCAATATATCCATGCTAACAAATGGAAAATAAATATCCCAAATGAAGCCGCTACTGTTTCGTTGGATCTACCCCTAAGAAATCAAAGCAAGAACAGAGCAGGAACAATAGTTTCAGGATGGTATTCTTCTGATGAAAAAGTAAAAGTAAGCCTATATGAAGCCGTACTTGATATTAGAACAGCAAAAGACTACCTATATGATGAAAAACTTGGCCTGTTTATACTTCGACCAGATGAGGAATCAGGGCTATCACAAAAAACCATCCGGAAAATTGATAGTGCTATCGACCAGCAAGCAGAACTACTCGTCAGGAAAAATGTCGATGTTGAAATTCAAACTCAAACTAATGCACTAATTGATGCTGCAGGAAATTGGATTGCTGCTTAAAAGCTTTTTCGCCATACTTCTTCAGAAATAATCTTCAATCCATAGCCTTCATCACGGTAACCAACGGCTTTTTCAATCTTTCTGCCATAAGAAGTATTAAACCAATCCCTACTTGCTACCGGACCAACTACTAGATAATCCAAATTTTTTGTAATTCCTTTTGATACCTTTCCACCAAATCTCAGGATCAAATCCTGGCATTCTTTTCTTGTACCATAGGCAAAGGTTCCAGTGATGCAAAATACACGGCCATCAAACTCGACGCATTCAATGTCATCCAATGGCAATGTTGTTGTCTTTCCTGATGCTGCACCATCATCGGAAAATGCACCGCCAAGCGCTTCATACAACACTGACAATATGCTTTCACGTTCTTCACCTGTGATAACTCCATCTTCTAAAGCAGATTTCACCAACCTATTTACTTCACTGATCGGCCAGTGACATATCAGCTCACCATGTGAATCAAGCCACTCATTCAAATAACTCACTTCCACATCAGTCAATTCATCATCAGCAGCTATTCCAGAAAAAACACCCAAGGCACGTCTAAAAGCATCTTTGTCCACATCATCCATATAGACATAATCATCGCGATATTCCAATACATCAGAAACAAGCTGAGATAAATCAGCTTTTTCATCGCTGGTGATAATACCATCCTCCAAAATAGAGCTCAGCAAGTCCAGCAAATCGAAAACATCAGGATCATTATGCAAATACTTCTGATCTGACAGCCAGTTTTGCAAAAAAACAACCTCACCATTTGTCATAGCTTCATCAGCTTGAATACCCGACAAAATCCCCATCAAGTTTTCAAAAGCTTTATCTACATTTTCACGAAAGTTAAAAGCCATTACAGGCTGACCGTTCACGTCAAGATTCATTGCAAAAAATCTCTTTACTAAATTAATAAACATCATACCAACGACCATAAATAAATAAACTTAATTTTCACAATGTTTATCTTTTTTATAAATTTTTATTGACATAATATTTATCTTTTAGATAAACTTTAAATAAACAACAACCAGGCCTGGCAGATTTTGGCAATAAATAAGGACAACAAATGAACGATCTAAACAAACTGATTCTTGAGCAATACCACAAATCCGGACTAGAAAAACAAATGACATTCTGGCGTTTTGCAAGAGTCTTCAAGCACATCTCATGCATCGATACTATTGCCAAGCCAAACCAGTCAGAGATGGCAGACATCTTCGACCACGGCGACAGAATTATGGACCTAATGAGTAGCGCATTATGAGCAAGCCAATCAACTCAGCAACCAAGCAAGCATGGCATGCCATCGTCCAAGAAGCCATTGAAATCGAATACGAACAAAACGATGACTACCTTGGCATGGAAAAAGAAGATGCCATCCAGCTAATCAAACAAGAAATAGCTAACTGGTCATTTGCCAAATTCAACAGATTTGTAGAGGAAAATTTCAATGACACTACTTTCTCACATCAAGCAACTAGCAACATTCTTAATCATACTGATGCTGTTTGTTGCATCCAGTGCTGATCTAACACCTTTAATGAGATTGATATGAGAACTCTCAAATCAAACATGGCACTCAAGAAAGAAGTCAAACAACTTCAAAAACAACTTGAGCAACAAGATATTACCATCGCCCTGCTTCGCAATGCAGAGCTTGAGCGATCAACCGAATTCGTCAACCAAATGCAACTTATTTTTGGGCTTGTTGACTATCTTTTTTATGACGCTGAAGAAATCAGGACCCTAGGTGAAGCACAAAAACGCTGGGAAGAATTCAAACAAACCGTAAACGAATCAGAAAGTGCCGCCAAAGCACTCGAAGCACTCAACCTTGAAATAGAAATATCTCATGGCGAAAACCAACAAATCGTCATGAATTCATGGTCTCAAAGTAGACAAATGACATAAGAGCGGGGAGAACAGCAATGGCAACATGCAAACCTTGTAATCCAGACCAACTAATGCTTTGTGATGAAATGACTCCGCGTGAACACTTTGCCAGGCTCTACCAAATAATTAAAGAAGCAAACCAACAAAAAACGACCAAAACAGGAAAAACAGTAATGGATGAAATCGACCGCGCTCAAAATCAAGAGCTTATGCAAACAAACCAAGCAATCCAAGCAGCCAAACAGCAAGGATTCACCAAAATCAAACATGACGGATCATGTCATCACTGTGGCGATGATGTCATCGAGCCAAAACTATTTTGCGACGGCGACTGCGCCAGCAAATGGGAACTAAGAAATAAGCGTCCGTGAGGAAAGATACCCCAGCCGGCGGTGGGGATGTAACACCGGCAGTACAGTCACATGCTCCTTGATAGTGTCCAGATCGAAGTGATGATGTACCGCAAGCCACGCGAGAGTGGCATCCATTAACAAGCGCACTTCCGAGTGCGTTTCTTAATGGAAAAAATGGAGAGATACCATGGAAGCAACAACAGTAAACGACTACCCAAACATTGAAGATGAAGAATGGCGCCTGTTTCAGCAACGCAATCGCACACACCAGCCAAAAGCTGAAAACTGTCTGCGCTGCGTTCACTTTCAAAGAAAGTGTGACCACCTAGACTTTGAGCAAATGCCAGTCATCGAAACACGCGGCAACGAATCAATCGTGCAGTGCATGAACTTTACGGTGAAGCAATGATTTGGTTTATCGCCTGGCTAATTGCCATATTCGCAATAACTGATTTTATGAAAGGAGCAACACAGTGACAGAGCATATCGAAGTAATAGGGCCACTTTTATTCGCAGCCTTAATAGTGCCATTTATTGCCCTGAATTTTGAAGATAAAACATTCAGAGTCATGACCGGGCTATCAGGTCTATTTGCAATGCTTGCCGCAATCATCTATGGATTTGATGACAGAGGATTATTCTGGAATGTTTTCTACATCACCGCCTTTGCAAGCATGACTTACCACTCAATCGACAAGTTCATTGAACTTATTGAGCTAGACCAAGATGAATATAAACAAACGGCCAATGTACTTAAAAAATCAATCTTAAGCCTACCATCTGAAAGAAAAAGGCAGCACTATGCGTCCACTATCGCACTCTCATGCCTTTCATTCGTCGCTGCAGGCAGAGAAACAAAAGCATTTCAAATAACCAATGATGATGCATGCATAAATTTTGAAAGGAAAACCAATGTATAAAAGAACAATAAATCACTTTCACTTATTTTGCGGATTGGGTGGTGGCGCAAAAGGTTTCAACATGGGCCAAGCAAAAGTCGGTCAGATTGAAGCAGAATTTCGCTGTATTGGTGGCATTGACTCCGATGCTGCAGCAATACAAGACTTCAATCAGCTTGCCGGTGCAAAAGGCACTGTCATGGACTTATTCGATGCTCCCCAATACCTTGATTGGCATGGTCACCTTCCACCAGAAGATTGGAAAGAAGCAACACCGGAAGATATTCGCCGAGCTGCTGGCTACGAACGCCCAAATATCGTATTCACCAGCCCACCATGTAAAGGGTTTTCTGGTCTGTTATCACAAACCAAGAGTGGAACAGACAAGTACCAAGCATTAAACCGACTTACCACCCGTGGAATCAAGCTTGCACTTGAGGCATGGCAAGATGATCCGGTTGAGTTCTTCATCCTTGAAAACGTACCACGCATTGCAACACGTGGCCGCTACCTGATAGATGAAATTATTGAACTTCTTGAATCACACGGATATGCCGTTGCCGAAACAACGCATGACTGTGGTGAAATTGGCGGCTTGGCTCAAAGTCGCAAGCGCTTCCTTCTGGTTGCACGTCATCAAGAAAAAATCCCGCCATTCCTTTATGAGCCGGAAACCAAATCACTCAAAAAAGTCGGTGACATTCTTGAAAACCTTCCAATGCCAGGAGATGAAAGTGCCGGGCCTATGCACCGCATTCCAAACCTACAATGGAAAACATGGGTGCGCCTTGCATTTGTTGAAGCCGGTAAGGATTGGCGTTCACTCCAAAACCTAAACGTACAGAATGGGTTTTTAACCGACTTTGGCATCATGCCGAACGAGCAATATCACAACTCCGTATATGGCGTTAAAAAGTGGGAAGAACCAACAGGAACAGTTGCTGGGCGCTCAACACCAAGCAATGGCGCCTATTCAGTTGCTGATCCACGATGGACCGGAACCCATAAATACGGTCAGCTTGGCGTCAGAAACTTTGATGAAACCAGCGGTGCCGTCAGCGGGCAATCTGCAGTTGGCGGTGGACGCTATGCCATAGCAGATCCACGCATTAATGGCGAACGCCATAAAAACGTATTCAAAGTTGTGCAGATGGATGGACATTCACCGACCGTAACATCCGGTACTGGACCAACTGCAGGCGGATTGACGATTGCAGACCCAAGAATGCCAGATACCAACAAAAACCGTCACAACGGATTCTATCGCGTTGTTGACTTCAATGGACAGGCTCACACCGTAACAGGTGCCAAGCATGTTGCCGGCACTGCCACGTCTGTTGCTGACCCTAGAGGTGGAAAGTTTGGAGGCAAATACTCAGTAACAGATTTTGACAAGCATGCCAAAACTGTTATTTCTGGAAGCACTACCGGACAAGGAGCATTTGCTGTCGCAGATCCACGACCAGGACTTGGAAAAGATGGAAATCGTGAACATTACCAAACCGCTGGTCATTATGGTGTACGACCATGGGATTCACACTCCTATGCAGTACCTGGCAAAGCAAAACTTGATCGCGGCCCTTGGTCCGTTGCCGACCCACGCATCCAAGATGCTGAAAACTTCAACCTACCAAGCGAAAAAGATAAAGGTGCATTCATTATCCAATCGCTAGATAACACTTGGCACCGCCCATTTACCACGCTAGAACTAGCTGCGCTTCAAGGTCTGGTTGACCCGGAAGAATTTCTGCACCTATTCGGCGGATCAGACTCTGCATGGCGTGAACGTATTGGCAATGCAGTACCGGCACCAACCGCAGCAGCCATTGCATCCGTAATGGGGCAAACAATCCTACTCGCAGAAGCCGGCGAAACATTCATGCTGAGTGCAATGCCGATATGGGTACAGCCGTTGGTAGTTTCAGCAAGCGTTGAAAATCAAAACTGGGCAACTATTTAAGGAATCACAATGAGAGATTTAAACGAATGGGCGCAAGAAATTCACGCCAATAATATTGCTGCTGGATGGTGGGAAGGTGAACCATGTATCTACACCAAAATGCAGCTTATCTCTACCGAGATCGCAGAAGCAACAAAGGGCGAGCGTAAAGACCTAATGGATGACAAATTACCACATCGCAAGATGGGTGAGGTTGAGCTTGCAGATGCGCTGATTCGTACCTTAGATTTAGGAGGATATTTGGGGCTTAAATATGATTTTTATCCGAAGTGGTCTGTAGTAAGTGAAGACTGGACGATAGGCCGCAAGCACCTATTTCTAAACCGCATGCTAATTTTGTTTTCTGATAGCACTTTGCGCGAGCAGGAAATGTGGTATTCATCGTTGGTTAAAAATCTTATACAAGTATCTGACCAACAAGGCTACGACATCGAAAGTGCCATGATAGAGAAACTTGAATTCAACAAGACTCGACCAGACCACCAACCAGAAAACCGTGCCAAAGCGCATGGAAAGAAGTTTTGATATGAGCCAAATACTAGCACTACAAAACGGAATGGTCATCGAGCAGGTTAATAGTCCTGCTAAGTTCAAACTGATTTTTTCAGCAGGTATTGAAACCTATGCTGATCAAATGGTAGTTGATGAATCAATTTATACTCTACCTGATGATGGAAGCATGACAAGACCAGTTCATCTGATTGCTAATAAAGGTGCATCCTACCCAGTATATTTGGACTTCATAAATATTGGTGAACTCATTTCCTTTATGGAATTTGTTGGAGATACACAATGAGCCAAACAAAAAAACAAACCCATATTGAAGTCTCGGCAAATCAGGTTGTAGGCATCATCATCGGATGGTGCATTGTGTACTTTCTGTTTCCACTCTTTGACTTCTTGCCACAAGAACAAGTTGCCACTATTTCAACTGGTATTTTCTTCATTGCAAGCTACTTGCGAAGCTATGCGATTAGAAGACTATTTAACAAGGAAAAGACATGAGTAAAGTCACATCACCAATCATGCGTTACCACGGTGCTAAGTGGCGTTTAGCGCCATGGGTAATTCAGTTCTTCCCAAAGCATAAATACTACGTTGAAGCTTTTGGTGGTAGCGCTGCCGTTCTCATGCAAAAAGAACGATCATACGGAGAAGTATATAACGACCTTGATCAAGACATATTCAATCTATTTAAAGTTCTGCGCGATCGATCGCAGACAAAAGAGCTTATACGCCTATGTGAACTAACACCATTCTCTAGAGATGAATTTGAGCTTGCATACGAGAAAACAGATTGTCCTATTGAAAAAGCACGTAGAACTTTATTTAGAGCCTATGCAGGATTTGGATCAGCAAGCGCTACTAAAGGAAAAAGTGGATTTAGAACAGATATTTTTAGAAATTATAAAAATCCTACTCATCTATGGACTGAACTACCAGGCAAGCTTGATATGTTCACCAATCGTCTGGCCAGCGTTCAAGTTGAAAACAAAAATGCACTGGATTTAATAGAGAAATATGACACAGAACAAACTCTTTTTTATCTAGATCCACCTTATGTTTTAGATACAAGGACGGCTAGAGCATATGGATATTATCGAGAAGAAATGACCGATGATCAGCATGATCAGCTTATTGATCTTATCCTGCAGTTGAAAGGATTTGTAATTATCTCAGGTTATGACCATGAGATTTACGACCGGCTACTTAATAATGGATGGAAAAAGAGACAAAAATCATCAAGAATTTCTTCAAATAGAGGAACAGAAACTCGTATCGAGTGCCTTTGGATGAATCCAAAAACTGCAGAACAACAAGGACAACAATCACTTTTTAAGGAGGCACTATGAACCAAAAACCACTTCATGAACTGCTTCAAAATTTAGTCTTATGTCCAAACAAAATTGAAGCCGACCTGTTAATAAAAGAAGTTCAATCGCGCTTTGTTGAGCTAGAGGAAGAAGTATTTTCTTTTGAATCACTTCTCGTAAGAATCAGGGAAGTAAGCAATTTCACTTTCGATGAAAAGAAAGCTTCAGAATCAATTAGTCAATCTGAACCAGACCAGTTAGTTCTCAACATTCTTGACTTGATTTCAGATCGTGACGAGTTGTATGTTAACTGCGAAAACTTATCGCGCAGTTGTTCTCTTGCTGTTGGAGCGCTGCCTATAGGTAGCATTATTTCTGATTTTTTAGTATCGGCAGTCAGAACCTACAATAAAACAGGCGGGAAAACCCCGCAACAAGCTTTAGCTGAACTACAAGCAAAATCAGTCAAAGATTACGAAGCATACAAATACTCACCAGGTGCATACGATACCGAACCAATGTCACCAGAAGAATTTTTCAACCAAGCAAATGGAGGTGAAACGTGAATATCACACTAAATGCCTGGGCATCAAAAAACTTCGACCCACCACCTAAACAGCATATACTTAGGAATTGGATTAAAAGTTCATCAATTTATCCAGAGCCAATAAAAGTCGGCAATACATGGTATGTTGACTCAGAAGCAGAATACATTCAACCATCGGTATCAGTTGCAGGACTATCCGATGCAGCAAAAAGGGTTTTACAATGTCACCAAAACCAAGAGAGATCAGCTTAGGTCTACCACCAAACCTCTACGCTAAAAAAGACAAGCGTAACGGAAAGACCTACTATCAATACAAGTCGCCTCTTGATGGCAAATTCTACAGCTTTGGTACAGACAAAAACCAAGCGGTAAACGATGCTGTGGCCCTTAACCACAACATCTACGATGCCATCCAAAAAAGCAGAATTGAAAAGCTGAAAAAACCTGCATGCATTCTATTTCGTGATTTCTGGCAAATCTATTTTGACTCCATGAATGATAGAAAGCTAAAACCAAACACCATCAAAACACGCAAAAGCCAATATGAGGCCTGCTACTCATTCATTGGCAACACACCACTGAATGAAGTTCGAGTCAAAGACGTAGCTGATATCATTAACCACTACATCGATCAAGACAAAAGAAGAACGGCCAGCGCCATCAGATCAACGCTAAAAGATGCATTCAAAGAAGCAATTCACCAAGGAATTGTTGAAGATAACCCGGCTGAAAAAACCAGAGCACCAAATGTTCCGGTAAAACGCCAACGCTTTAACCTTAATCAAGTGCTTAAAGTGCTGGAAATAAACAAAGAGACTTGGCTTGAAAATGCAATTCTTATCGCACTAATCACAGGACAACGTGTAAGCGATATTGCCAAGATGCAATTCAAAGACTTCGATGGCGAATACCTTTATGTCATCCAGAAAAAGAACCGACAAGGCGCGCCAGAAAAACGATACAAATACCACAAAGACATCAAGCTTGATGCTTTAAATATGACGCTTGGAGACATCATCAACAAATGCCGTGATAATGTCATCAGCAAACACCTTGTCCACCATACCAAAAATGAAGGTCTTGCCAAAAAAGGGACAAGCTGTCATGAACAGACTATTAGTAAACGATTCACCTGGCTAGTCCGTGAAGTAGTCGATGGGCAAAACTTGCCGACCTTCCATGAACTTCGTTCACTTTCTGCAAGACTATACAAAGCACAAGGTAATATCTCAGAACAAAAAGTGCTCGGTCATAAGTCAGCAAAATCCACCGAAATTTATACCGATGCACGCGGCTCAGAATGGGTAGCCGTAGAGATGGGAATCACCAAAATTCACTAATCTGATTTGGGGAGGAATTGGGGAAGTTTTGGGGAAGAAATATTTTTTATTTAAAATCAATAAGTTGCGTAATTACGTGTTTATTGCCTAGACAAACAAAAATAACTGAAACTTTATGACTCATACTCACTTCTCTTTTACAATAAGTCTTTATTTTAACGTATGCACGCCAGTGAACCAAAAACGATTCTTCTATGCTAAAACCGAAACCCAAATTAAAGGCCATGCCCTTTCAAGCTGACTGGATACTTTATGAAGACAATGACATCCTTGTTGTAAACAAACCGGCAGGACTTCTTTCTGTTCCAGGAAAAGACCTTGACCCGGAAATAAACTTATTAGCTCAAGCCCAAAAGCATGCTCCTTCAGCTCTCATTGTGCATCGATTAGACATGGACACCTCCGGCATCATGATCTTGGCAAAAAACAAAGCCAGCCACCGGCATTTGAGCATTCAATTTCAAGATCGTTTGACCGAGAAAACATATCAGGCTATCTGTTTTGGTAAGCCCTCTAGTTTGAAAGGACACCTTAACTTGCCCATGCGCTGTGATTGGGAAAACCGACCATTACAGATGATTGATTTTAAACAAGGGAAGTATGCCTCAACACTCTGGGAAGTCATCGCACAGTATCGTGATGCTTTTGAAGTTAACCTTACTCCTATTACTGGGCGCTCACATCAGTTAAGACTACACATGAAGATGCTTGGTCACCCTATCTTAGGAGATAACCTTTATGCAGACAAGAAAAGCTATGTTGCCTCCAAGCGGTTACTACTCAATGCTGCCAGCTTGAAAATAACCCATCCATCAACTGAAAAGATAATGCTTTTTGAACATCCCATTACACTCGATAATTTTTTATCTGGCACATTTTCTGCTTAAGGACGTACAATAAAAGTCTAATGATTGGTGCGACCTTACACTCATAATCATTATGCGCTAATAAACATTGAATTAAGTATTCAAAGGGATTGAATCATGACGATTGACGCTGATAAAGATGATTTAGCAACTCAGGAAATGCTACAGATGATGAGCGAGCCTGATCCAGTTTCAGAAGACACTGCTTCAAAAGATGAGGCGGATGATCTCTTGGATGCTCTAGACCAAGCTGAAAGCAGTCAGATTGAGGAAGAAACGACAGATGAGGCGAATGAGATGCCGATAGAAGAAAATGATAACGTGACTGACAACCTTACAGAAATTGAAGATTCCGGAACGATTGAAACTGAGTTGGATGAAGCACTCGGAACTGATTTAGAAGAAACCGACAACATTCCTTCAGAACAATCTGACACCGAACAAGCCGTTGAGGATGCAGATGATTTAGCCGATGACATGGATACTTCGGAAACTGACTTTAACGATGAACCTGCTACCTCTTCAGAACCCCCTGAAGATGAAGATACTGCTGAAATAGAAGAAGAGCCTCTTTTAGAACAAGAAGCTGAACTGGCATTGCCTGAAGAAGATATTTCTGAACAGGTCGCTGAAGGCATGAATGGCTTCAACGACATGGAGACTGAGAATGGTGCTGAAGACGATATGGAAGCAACCAACCTTTCTGACGAAACCGACATGCCAGAAGAGCTTGAGACAGCTTCGCCTGAAGAGACTGCTGAACCTCAGACGACAACAGAAGATCTGAGTGAAGCGACGACTGACGCAACGCCATTAATTGAACAAACGGCTGAATCAATTGAAAACATGGAAGAAGCGATTTCTATTGATGATGAAATCAAACAAATCGGCTCTGAAGTGAGTAATACAGCACAAGAAGCGACACGCTTAGCGGTAAAAGTCACTAAAAAAGCACAAGCCTCGGCCGATAAAACTCAGAAAGCAATAGAAGCGACTTTTGCAGCCACTGAACGAGCTTTTGAAGCGGCGAAGCAAGCGGGCTATGAGATTGAACTTGGCGAGCTCTCTACGCCGATTTCCAATGATGAATTGATTTCAATTTTGAGCGATATTCGTCAGCGAAATAAAGAATTAAGAGATATCAACAACACCCTAAAAAGTCGAATTGACTCACTGGCAAAGAAATAAAGGCGAAACACTATGAGTGACACTGCTGACGATTTATTAGATGAATTATCACAACTGGAGGACGCTTCTGCAGATATGCAAAAAGAGGTTAAAACAGCATCTGATAATAATAAAAAGCTTGAAGAATCAGGGAATGCCGACAGTTTAGATTCCGCAGCACTTTCATTAGAAGCGGCAAAAACCGCACAGCTTGCTGCGGAACAAAGTCAGAATGCTGCGGATGCCGCTATCAAACTATCGCACGAACAGAAAGCTCAAGTGATGGAGTTATCGGATTCAAATATTGCTTGGCGTCAATCGCTTCGGACGGCATCGAATGATCTAAAATCGGCAAGAAATGCCGTCACCACCATGATGACTGTCTCTATTGTCTTTAGTGTCATTTCCGTTGGAATCATGGGTTGGCTATTAAATAGCTTGAATAAAAAAAATGAAACTTTAAAAGGAGATGTTTTCGATATCATCAATACTGAAAACACTTTATTTAATAAAAACTTAAACCTCAAGATAGATCAATTATCGTCTTTAATTGAAGCGCTTGCTGCAGATATTCAAAGATTAAGCCGTTCAACGCCTGCACAAGACAGAATGCCTGCGAGAGGAGAAAAACGCCCTTCATTACCTGAACCAGAAGCTAAACCGAAAAATCAGCCCGAAAAATCAGCTGAACCGACTGCCAACTCAAAAGAAAACCAAGCTTCGGCAATGGACGCTAAAACCATCCGTCCAGACTTTACAGAGTTAAAAAACGAAATGCATCAACTTTCAGGCTCGCGTGAAAAACAACTGAAACACATTCAAGGGTTGTTGGATCAAATCCTTAACGCCCAAGAAAAAATTCAGGCAACCGCCTTACACCAAGCCTCCAAAAAACAAGCCATGCCGACAACCACGGTTGTCTCTTCAGGTTTGACCGATGAGCAAGTAAAAAAACTGAATGGAATCGCTTGGGCTGTTAGCACTCAGCGCAAACTGTTAAAAGAAATTCAAAAAACATTGAGCGCTCAAAAACCTGCTAAGGCTACTGCGCCAGATAAGACTCCTAAGGCGCTCAACAAAATTGATGCGAGCTTAAAGCATTTAAGTACACAAGTTCGTGAATTAAAAACCCAGCAAGACCATATTCAGAAAAAAGTTCAAGGGCTTGAAAATGTCACTCAAGAATTAGCTAAAAGACCGCAACCTTATAGCTACCGCTCTGAAGAACCACCGGTTGAAACAATCAACGAGTAAACTCTACGCGAAGCAAACATATTCGATTGCTTCGCCGTTTTTAATTTTTTAAATCATTTTCTAAGATGGCTAGTGCACCAATAACTTAATCAGTTCTTTAGCAGGCGCATAGCCTGGAATCATTTTGCCTGAATCGAACACAATGTTCGGCGTCCCTGTTACACCAAACATTTCAGCTTGTTTCATATGTTTCTGGACAGGATTCTGACAGGTTTTTGAAACCACCTGCCCCTTTGTCATGGCATCATCCATCGCCTTGGCAGAATCTTCAGCACACCAAACAGAAACAGCCTTTTTATAAGCATCCGAGCCAACCCCCGCCCGAGGATAAGCCATATAACGCACCTCAATACCCGCCTGATTCAAAGCAGGAATCTCTTTATGCAGCTTCCGACAATAAGGACAATCAATATCTGAAAAAACGGTAATGGTGCGCTTTTTCGACCCTTTAGCAGAATACACAATCATACTGTTGGCAGACAGCTTGTCCAATGCTGTTTTACGCACTTTACTTAAGGCTTTTTCAGTCAGATTCTCTCGTGTATCGAGATTAACAATATTGCCATTCACAATGTATTGCCCATCCCCACTCATGTAAATGATTTTGGCACCCAATGACACTTCATACAAATTAGGGATGACACTTTCTTTGATATTAGCCGCCAGCGCATTGGGGATTAATTGGTTCAATTTTTTTTGAATCGTTTCCTCATCTGCATTCACCTGACTGAACGCGGCTAAAATTATCATGCTTAGGCTTAGTTGTTTACCTATTGAAATCGGGTTCATCGTTCATTCCTTACCATTAAAATGTATCTGGCAAAGATTATACCCAAAATAATATTAAGATCATGACAACAGATTGACTTTAACCGCGTGGATGATGCTGATGGTGAATACTTTGCAAGCGCTCTTTGGCAACATGAGTATAAATTTGTGTTGTGGAAAGATCTGAATGACCTAATAATAATTGAACGGTTCTCAGATCAGCACCATGATTGATTAAGTGCGTTGCAAATGCATGTCGTAATCCATGCGGAGATAACTGACTGCGAATATCCGCGATAAGCGCCAGGTTTTTGATACGATGCCAAAGCGTTTGTCGTGTCATCGTTCGCCCTATTCTAGAAACAAATAACGTCGGAACCCATTTTTGTTTTCCAACCAAAGCAGGCCTAGCTGATTTTAAATAAGCTTCAATCGCTTCAATTGCCATTTGACCAATAGGAACAATACGTTCTTTATTGCCTTTTCCGGTTACCTGAACCAACCCAGCTGATAAATTGAGCTGCTCATACGGCAAATTAACAAGTTCAGACACGCGGAGGCCGGATGCGTACATTAACTCCAGAATCGCCTTATCTCTTATCCCTAAAGGCGTGGTTAAGTCAGGGGCATTTAATAAAGCTTCCACTTGGGATTCGGAAATAACGGAGGGTATTTTTTTAATCAGTTGGGGCGCTTTAATTTGTGCGGCAGGATCCAATTGAATTCGGTTATGAAAAATCAAAAACAAATAGAAACGTTTTAATGCAGACAAACACCGAGCAATAGAACTTGGATTCACCTGATCGACATGTAACTGAAAAAGATAATCTTCGAGCTGTTCTCGAGAGGCTTGACTTAAATCGGTTTCGCCCAGCGTAAGCTGAACCTTTTTAAGATCTCGCTGATAAGCCTGTAAGGTATTCTCACTCAACCCCTCATTCAGTCTTAAGTATTGGATAAAATCGGTAATCTCAGGTGTCAGTTGGTTTAGCATGCTATAAAGATAGCATAATACGAAAAAGGCGGGAAAGGATTTTAGAGAGGCAGAAACAAAAAAGGCACTCGATTGAGTGCCTTTCCAGAAAAGTTATAAAACTTATTTAACTTTTTCTTTGATACGTGCTGCCTTACCAGATAGGTCACGAAGATAGTACAACTTCGCACGACGCACGTCACCACGACGTTTAACTTCTACAGAGTCAACAAGTGGACTGTAAGTTTGGAAAGTACGCTCAACGCCTACCCCATGAGAAATCTTACGAACAATAAAAGAAGAGTTTAGGCCACGGTTCTTCTTAGCAATTACAACACCTTCATAAGCCTGTAAACGCTCGTTTGTACCTTCTTTTACTTTTACTTGAACAACAACAGTATCCCCTGGACCAAACTCAGGTAACTCTTTTGTCATCTGTTCTGCTTCAATACGCTTGATGATATCGCTCATCTCTAAGCACTCCAAAATAAATCAGCTTATATTTGCTGAAATGAATTTTATCCAACAATTCACAGACCAGGCTGCCAGAGGTTGAATCCGAATTGTAAACCTATTTATCCTGCTTCGCAGTATGCGTTGCCAGATAAGCGGTATATAAATCAGGACGCTTTTGCTTCGTCCTGAGAAGTTTTTGTTCATGGCGCCATTGTTCTATTTTGGCATGATGCCCTTCTTGCAACACATCTGGAACCCCCATACCATCAACCTCAACCGGTCGAGTATAGTGAGGGCAATCCAACAAGCCATCAGAAAAAGAATCTTGCTCCGCTGACTGGTTATGACCTAATACACCTGGGATCAATCGAATCACCCCGTCCATTAACATCATGGCGGGTAACTCTCCCCCACTCACAATAAAGTCTCCAACGCAGATTTCTTCATCAACCACCGTTTCAATAAAACGTTCGTCAATGCCTTCGTAACGACCACACACTAAGGTTAAATTAGCATGAGACTGCAACTCTGATAACTTCTGCTGAGTCAACGGCTGTCCTTGAGGAGAAAGATAAACCACGTAGGGTTTTTCTCCCACCTCCTCGGTAATCGCATCAACCGTTTTCTTTAACGGGGGGTACATCATCAGCATCCCCGGACCGCCCCCATAAGGTCGATCATCCACCGTCTTATGACGATCCGTCGTATAAGCTCTTGGATTCCAGGCTTTAAACTGATAAAGCGCGTCTTGAAAAGCTCTCCGTGAAACGCCCGACTCGATTAAAGCCGAAAACATTTCGGGAAACAGCGTAATCACATCAAAGCGCATCAGTAAAAACTTCAGGATTCCGTTGCATCTTCCAATTGCCAGTCAACTTTTATTTGTTTGGACTCAACATCCACTTCTAAAATAAAAGTATCCATCACAAAAGGAACCAAAGTAGAAATCAATCCTCTATCAGATTGTTTCTCTACTCTAAGGACATCATGCGCACCCGTTTCAACGATTTCTGTCACTTGACCCAGGTCTTCACCCTCTAAATTGGTCACATGACAGCCAATCAATTGCATCCAGTAAAAGCCTTCTTCCGTCTCAGGTAACTGCTCCGGAAGAATCGCAATGTCACACCCAATATAGTCGCGTGCAACATCTCGATCATTAATCCCTTCCAGCTTGGCGACAACACTTTTGCCACCTTGCTGAGAACGACCTTCTTCTACTTGAAAGGTACGCCATTCATTCTTGACTTTAACGAGCCAAGGAGAATAACTCAAAATATTTTGACGAGGGTCAGTATGAGAGAAAATTTTCACCCAACCGTTAACGCCATAAATACCATTAATTTGACCGAGGATGATTTTCTCGTCTTGCTTTGAAGACATCATAAACTCAGTCTAACGCCCAATTACTTAGAAGCGTCTTTAACAAGTTTTGCAACACGAGGGCTTAATTGAGCGCCTTTGCCCACCCAGTGTTCAATAAGCGCCATATCAAGACGAAGAGGCTCTTCTTGGCCACGTGCAGTCGGGTTATAAAAACCAACTTGCTCGATAAAACGCCCATTAGTGCCTTTACGTTGATCTGCCACCATTACTCTGTAATAAGGGTTCTTTTTTGCGCCACCACGGGCTAAACGAATAACGACCATTTTAAATCTCCTATCTTGATCGGCGATAACGGGAATTCCCGTTAACAAATTCTTCTACTAAGGTGAAAACACCTTGTTTTGACTCTAAAAATCTATTCTAGAAACTGGAAAGGCGGGATTATATACAACTTTAGAAAAGTTATCAATCTTTTCAGACATTTAGTTCACTTGAACTTTGCTAGAAAAGAATGCCTTTTCTAAAAGAAAAAAGTTACGAATCTGATTCGTTATGCAAAAGCCTTTCGCCTTCTGCTTCATCTAAAATATGTTGAGGGATTTCTTTTTTGGTTTTGCCGGCTAACTCTTTCAGCATTTCAGCTTGACGCACCAGGTTACCATTCCCTTGTAACATCTGCCTACGTGCCTGTTCATAAGAGCCTTGCGCTGTACCAAGCTGCTTACCGATCTTTTCAAATGTATCAACAAAGCCGACAAACTTATCGTGTACTTCTGCCGCTCGCTTAATGAGCTTAACGGTATGCTCTGATTGGCGCTCATATCGCCAAAGCTGTTCGATGGTCTTCAGCGTTGTAAATAAAGTCGTCGGTGTCACCACCGCGACCTTTTTATCAAAGGCATTTTCAAAAATAGCCGGATTCTGCTCGATCGCCATCAAATACGCCCCTTCAATCGGGATAAACATCAACACAAAATCCGGTGCATTTAATAACTCAAGGTGGTCGTAGCGTTTTTCCGATAACGCCTGAATATGTTTACTGATACTTTGAATATGACTTTTAACGTGCTGTGTTTTTTCACTCTCAGTTTCACTATTTAACGCCGCTTCATAACTAACCAATGACACTTTTGAATCGATAATGACGTGCTTACTATCCGGTAAGTTAATGATAACATCAGGGCGTAGCCGCTTACCGTCTTCTTGGTTAAAGCTTTTCTCAGTTTCAAATTCAATGCCCTCGCGTAACCCGGTTGACTCAAGAAGTTTACGAAGAATAAACTCCCCCCAATTCCCCTGAATTTTTTGGTCCCCCTTTAACGCCTTAGTCAAGTTCTGCGCCTCCAGACTCATGGTCTGATTCAGCTCTTTTAAATGTTTAAGCTGTTCCGTCAAAGAAGCTCGCCCTTCTAGATCTTCTTTGTGCACCGCTTCAATGCGCTGTTTGAATTGATCCAAAGAGGTTTGAATCGGTTGCACCAATCCACTGATGGTTTCTTTACTCTGCTGCCCCATCTGCTTTTGCTTCTGTTCCAGAATCTCATTCGATAATACCTTAAACTCCTGCGTCAAGGTTTGCTTGGCAGAGTCCAGTAAAGCCAGTTTTTCAGCGTTACTCTCTCGTTCGGTTTCCAAACGGCTTTTCATGCTGGCCAATTCCGCTTGGGTTTCAGAATAACGCGTTTGCAATGCTTGGTGGGTTGCCTGTTGTTCTTTTTGTAATGCTCTCAACTGCTCTAACTGTTCTGCCCTTTGATTAGACTCCCCTTTCATGACCTGAAAGTCAGAAATCTCTGATTTCAAACGTTCGTTCTCCTCTTTTAAAAAAAGATTATCCGCTTCGACTGCTGCCAGGCCTGGTAGTTTTTCATTCGCCAAGTTCAGTGCTTGCTGTAAGCGAATGATCCACACACCAGCCGCGATCAACGCTGTTATTAGCCATGTCGTAGGAGAAGAAAGTAACTGAATGAAGTCCATTAATTGTTTGCCTTTAACTGTTATGCCTGCATTTTAAAAAACGCCAATGAATAAATCACTTTTCGGTTTTTGGGGAAGTTTCTCCCGCTTTATTGCGCAGATTATACTGATAGTTTTTAATAATTTTTTTAGAATCGGGCAAATAGGTATTCCCAACCGGAATCACAATTTGTCTCTCATCAACCTTAAATTGTGTTTCAAAAGGAAGTTGCTCTATTTTTAGGTTCTTCTGGGTGGACTGAAGCTTACGGTAATCATTGTTCAACCGAATATACTGCGTTCCATCCGGCGTTATAATAATAGCCGAGACGCTTAAAGGCTTCTGCAGTGAATTCGGCTTATTAACGCGTGCTGAAATTGCTTTATTACCACTGGTTTGTTCCGTTTTTAAAACAGAACCCGTTGTTTTCTTTAAAAAATCCTGCCTTTCGGAATCAACTGAGAGGCGCTGCTCTGGTGTTAAAAACAACCGATTCAACTCTGCGGCAGAACTCCCATAACTCAAACCCCACAATACGATAAAAAAAATACACTGTAATCTTTTCATCTATAAGCCCTTTTTGAACGCGTTTGGTTCAGCTTCCAGTAAAATCAGCGAGCACTGAGCCCGAATGCCGGCAGTATCCTCTCGAAATTTTGGAGACTTTACATAGCTTGGACGAGCAATTAAATGGCAGCCCTCAATAAAATATAATGGCGTAATATTTTCCGTAATTTCGTCAAATATCCTGAGAAGATCTAAATCTGAATGCATGCCGATGGTCAGATTTAAGCGCGTAAAATAAAAGATATCTTTCCCTACAGGAACCGAATCCAATTGCTTTTGCAATAATGTTTGCCTTGGTTCGAACTGAATAACAAAAGGTTTAAGCGCTAACTTTTTTTGAATTTTAAGTAATTCATCTGTCCAGAGAACACGGCCATAATTGTAAATGGCACCAAAACTTGTCAACGCAGTATATTTCTTGCCATAAATCTGTGAAAGCTGTACTTGATCTCTCAAAAACTGTACTTGACGTGTAACCGATTCAAGCTGTTGTTTATGAGTATCAATCGATGCTTTTAATTGTTGTTTATGCAAAAAAAGCCCATAATTACCACCCAGAAAAACCAATAGTGTCACACCTAAAGCCACTAACGCGACAACAAGATACCGTTTCACAAAAAAAATACGGGAATTCATCATGGTTCTCCCTTTAAGGAAGCTGGATTCTTTCTAGAATTTTGAATATTAAACCGAATTGCAAAGGGGAGCGCCTGATCGTCATTGTTTGACTTGCCATCAACCTGCAAAGATTTCTGAGTTCGTCGATCCAACGGCTCTTGAATCAAGTCAATGAATTGTACTTTGGGTGACTTCGCTAAGCTCGAAACAAAATCATCTACCCATTTAACGGGTTGTTCATAGGTTTTATTAAATGGGATTACTTGTCCTGACAAGGATACTAAAAGCGTATCACTATCAAACTGCTGATTAACTCGCCACTTCAAGTCAGTCATCAAAATATGAGAATGCTGTTGCAGAACTTGACTTAGAAATTCCAAATCAGCTTCAACAATCATCGCAGATGGCTTATGCAACAAAGCCTCCGAAAACTCCACAATGGCTTTGATATCTTCAGCATTATATTTCAAATCAATCGAGCGCTGTAACTGACTTTTTTCTAATTGTAGCTGGTGACTTTGGGTTTCAATCCATTGTGTTTTTTCAGATAGCAGATAATTATCTATGCCCTGCTGTATAAAACCATAACTCCCCAACAAAGCCACTGTTATCCATATAACGTACATACCTTTACGAAGCACCAAGAACCGTTTAATGCGTACAGCATAAGGGACATGATAAAAACTACCAGGCCTGACCTTAAACAAAAAGGTCATTAATACATTCATCGCACCCTGATTGCGACAATGCTCTTGTAAATGTAGGAGTTCATTCAAATTGCCCGCTTTAGCAAACCAGTTGTCACTTTGCCAGTTAGAAAAGGGAATTGTCTGTTTGAACAACTCAACAACACGGTTTTCATTATCACGTTCAACCGCTAAGTAGACAAACCCGACTTCCGCATTAATGGGTAATATCTTTTGATTGTATAAATACTTAACCGTAATTTTAGTTTCATGAATTAAAGCAGATGCAATTAATGCTTCATCATCTGAGACGTCTTCCAAATCAATGTGACGACTGATTTTTAACACCCCATGATGGAAAAAGATCTGGCGAAAATGACAGTGACTTTCTCTTATAACCAGCAAGAACGGGTGAGCAAGTTGTTTTCGACTGATGTGAAGACGTGGAGCGACCTTAGCAAAGAAAAAGTCGCCCATCAAAAAGGCATAAGAATAGACACCAATTAAAGTCACATTCAATGTTTCGAACAAGCCAAACAAACGCTCAACTTCCGGAGAACGCAACACACTGGCAATTAAAAGTTGTTGTTCCTCCCGCCCTGAAGCGTTGGTGCGAAAAACAGGCAACCATTTAGCATGAACGAATAAGCTGCCTTCTGATTTCGCTTTGGCCGTTAAACGGTCGACCATGACTGGCTTTTCCCATGGCAGTAATTTGGGCACCCATTCGTAATGCAGATTTTCATCAATAAAATCCAACACCACGGTGACCGTACTGTATTTAGAAAGACTTTTTAAAAACTTTTCCGCTGAGTCATCAGACCAGTCAAGCGTCAACACCTCGTGATCAAGCTTACAAAACGTCTGTTGCTCAATTACGGTAATTTCTTTTTCTTTCACATACAAAATATAGTTCACTGAGACACCTGCGAAATCGTTTCGTAAACAGGTCCAAGCACAGCCATCATGACCCAGCCAACCATTAACGCCATTGCTACCGTTAAAATAGGTTCGATAGCGGGTTCAATTTTTTCAATCAAATCTTTAGCTTCCGTATCGTAATATTCACTGACGTTGTGAAGTGCTTCATCCATATTTCCGCTTTGTTCGCCAACTTTGACCATTCTGACCGCCAAAGGAGGTAACAGACCAGACAAATCAAACGCTTTATAAATTGTTTCACCTTCCTCAATCAAATGTCGAGCTTCTGAAATCCGCTCTTCTAAATAAGCATTCCCCGTTACCATTGAAGCCAATTTTAAACTGTCATTAAAATTAACCCCTGCGCCATACATAATTGACAAAGTACTGGCAAAACGAGCGATCTTCAATTTCAATAAAATGGGGCCAAACACATAAATTTTGAAAATAAAATGATCAAACTTCACACGGAACGCATGCGACTTTTTTAACCACCACTTTAAAAGATAAACAGAAGCCAACAATAATATGCCCATCACGACGATATACTCTCTAATAAAATGTGACGTCGCGATCAAAGAAACCGTTGCAAACCCTAAGGTGCCATCCATTTCATTAATAAACGAAAGTAACTCAGGGACGACAAAAACCATTAACAGCACTACCACCGCCATCACAACACTGGCGACAATGGCAGGATAAATCATGACTTTCTTCGCTTTGGACGCTAACGACTCTTCCCATTTCATGGTCTGTTCCAAATTTTCCAACACCCGATCTAATTGACCTGTTTTTTCGCCCACTGCCACTAACGAGATATAGACTTTTCCAAAAACGGCTTCGTAATTTTTTAGAGCCAAAGAAAAGCTCTCACCACCTTCCATGAACTTATAAATAGATGACAAGATTTCACACACAGCATCATTTTCATAAGTCCGACGCAAGTCATCTAAAATATCCATCAATGGCACCCCCGCTTTTAGAAGCTGGCGAAGCTGACCAGTAATCACGATAATATCTCTTCGTGTAACCTTGCTCCGCTTCAATCTTCCAAACCCTTGTGAGGATTTCATCTTAAAAGACAACAAATCAATATTGATAGAGCGTAAACGCTGTTCAAGATCTTGCTCGTTAGAAGCTTGTATTTCTCCTTGAACCCTTTTACCCGACTGGGTAATGCCCCGATATCGATAGTTATTCACGTATGCCTCTCACCTTAACTCTAGACCAGCTCTGTCAGGTCAACAATGCGACTGATTTCATCTAAGGTGGTATCGCCTGAACGAACCCCGCTCAAGGCATTTTGCAACAAATCCGTAAACCCTTGCTCAACCGCTTTCTCTAAAATATCGTGCTGCGAAGCCCCTTCTAACAACAAATAATCCATTTCCTTCGAAAAACGTAAAATTTCCAATACCGCCAAACGACCTTTATATCCAATATCGTTGCAGGCAGGACACCCAGTTGCTCGATAAAGCCTGGCAGGTTCACCTTCTGAAAAACCGACAATTTTCTTTTCAAAGCCATCAGGTTCATAAGGTTCTTTACAGTGGGGACATAACCGTCTTGCTAAACGTTGAGCCAGAATTCCAATCACATTTCCTGCCAAAATCGAACGTGAAATACCGATATCTAATAACCGAGGAATGGCACCAATGGCGGAATTAGTATGCAATGTCGTAAAAACTTGATGCCCCGTCATTGCTGCTCTAAGCGCCATTTCCGCAGTTTCACCGTCTCGGATTTCACCAATCAAGACAATATCTGGATCCTGTCGCATTAAAGAACGAATCCCGGCAGCGAACGTCATGCCTATTTCTTCATTAATGGCGGTTTGACGAATCATTTTCATGGGATATTCGACAGGATCTTCAAGGGTCATAATATTAACCCCTTCTTGATTGATTTCATTTAATAAAGAATAGAGCGTGGTGGTCTTCCCTGACCCTGTAGGCCCCGTCACCAGAACAACCCCTGTCGGGCGTGACATCATGAGTTTAAGCTCTCGATAACTTTTTGGATCGAGCCCTAATTCATCAAGAGGGACAATCCCCTTTTCTCGATCCAAAATACGAAGCACAAAGTTTTCACCATGTGAACTAGGGAAAGATGAGACACGAAAGTCGATTTGGCGGCCATGCACAATCAGTTCCATTCGGCCATCTTGCGGCATCCTCTGGTCGGTCAAATCTAAATCTGACAAAACCTTTAGACGAACCACAAGACCGGACCAAAAAGTTTTATGCAATAAACGAACCGTTTGTAACACACCATCAATACGATAACGAATTCGAAGATAGTATTCTTCGGGTTCAAAATGCACATCAGAAGCGCCTTTTTTAACCGCATCTGTCAAAATATTGTCGACCAAACGAACCATTGGTTGAGAGTACTCATGCTGTCCAGTTAAGACATAATCATTCGACTGTCCAGTTTCAAGCTCTCGTAAAATGCCATCGATCGATAATTCATAGCCATAGAAATGGTCAATTGAATATTGAATTTCATTTTCAACCACCAGCACAGGTTCAAGACGAACATCTTGCTTGATGTGACGTTTTATTTTATCCAACAACAAAATATCATCGGGACTAGCCATCCCAACTTTTAAAAGCTCGTCATTAAAGCTGATTGGCATAACCAAATTGGCTCTGGCAAAAGACTCTGAAATGAGTCTAAGTGCATTCGAATCAGGGACAACGCCTTTCAATGACATAGAGGAATACCCGACGGCATTCCCAACCACTTTTCGCGAGATCTCTTCCGTCAGAAAATCCAACGTAATTAAGACCTCTCCAAGTTTTTTACCGGTAATTTTTTGTTCTGTCAGCGCAATACGAAGCTGATCTGGAGAAATTAATCCTTTTTGAACGAGATGTTCTCCTAAGCGATCTTCACTCTTCACTGATCACCTCCCTGCTCTAAATATTGTTGCAGAGTTAATAAACGTTTTTTAATCTTGCTGATGCTTGTCGTATTGCCCGTTTCTGGAAAATGAACAAGCGCCTGTTGATAATATTTTTTTGCCAATGAATATTGTCCCATTTGATCTAAGCTGATCGCCAGATTAAGTGCATAATCTGCATTTTCGGGCTTGAGCTGGTACGCTTTGAAGTATTGCTTTTGCGCTTTGACCCAATCCTTTCGTTTCGCGTATTGATGGCCTAGCGCTGCCTGTAATTTCGCGTTGCTGGGCGTTTGATTAATCATAAACCTTAAACGCTTATCAGACTGCCCTGGTTGAGCCAAAGATGCCTCTAAAATAGCAACCGCCGTTTCTGCTTGTTTGTTATAAGGTGAGACATTCAATGCTTGACGGTAAAAATTCAATGCCGCATGAACTTCACCTTGTTTAGCAGATGTTGCTCCAAGCCCAAACAGCGCGGTGAGATTTTTAGGATTTTTTTGCAGAGCGTCTAAATAGTGGATTTTAGCTTGTCGATAATCATTTTTTTGGTAGGCTTCATACCCTAACATTTCATCAGACACCTTAGTTGAACTCACTATTTTCAACTGTTTATTTGGCATAGAGTGCGACTGTAAGTCCACTTTTTTTTGTTTTTCAACAGCAGCTAAGTTTTTTTCTCTGGATAAAGCCTGTTTGGACGGTAACGAAGAAACTGTCGACGAAGTGTTCTTTGGGGTCGAGATATTCGTGACTTCATCTGATTCGGCAACGTTATTATTAGATGCTGTCAAGTTTTTATCAGTCGCTATAGACTTATTATCAACCACGGAATCAAAGTCTTGCTTTCTTATAGGCTCTTTGACTCTTTGGTATTGTTGCAGCTCTTGTGCCATTTTTTGAGACTGGTCTTGAAAATAAGATACCCCGTAGTAACCGAACCCTAAAAACAAGACTATTAACATCAACATCGATAAAACAATCTTGGCGTAGTTAAGCCCACCTTCTTGTTTAAACTGGATTGTCTTCATGAAATTTTCAGCAGATTTTGGTTCTTTTTGTGAGTCATTTTCGATGTCTTGGTACCCTGGAATCTTATTAAGACTCCACTCATTATCTACTGACTGATCAATGTGTGAAGGCGTATCAGACGTCAAAAATTCTTCTTGCTCTGATTGCCTGCCTAAAACCGAAGCGTCTGATTGAGGTGTTTCTTCAAGCGCAAGTGCGGTTTCCAAGTCTAAAGGTTTATTTTTAGGATGCGTGTTTGAGGGAGCACTCTCTGCATCGATATTAAGCGATGGCTTTTCGGCCTCTTTTTCGTTGTTTATTCTGGGGTTAAATTCAAAATCATGCGATGTTTCTATTGCCTCTTTTCGAGTTGGTGCAACTCGATATTCTTCAGGTAATGAGTCTTCATTACCAAGCCCTTTTCTGTGCTTCTCTTCAGCCGCTTTTTTTAAGGCTTCTAACAATACACTCATTTAATTCGTCTTTGTTTTCATAAGAGGTTTAAACGCTTGAAGATCCCCATAATCTACATCAGGATTGGTGATGATAACGGGGCGAATAAAAATAATGAGTTCAGATTTTTTAACCGTATCGTCTCGATAAGAAAACAAATCCCCAATCCAAGGCAAGTCACTTAACCCCGGCACACCTTGACGTTGGTTATCATGCGTATCCTGGATTAAACCACCAATAATGGCTGTCTGGCGGTTTCTTAATCGTAAAACTGAATCCATTTCTCTTTCTTGAATAACTGGAACCTTACTTTCAATATTCTCACGCGCCAAATCAGGGTTCGGGTCATTAACATACGCTACAATTCGAGACAAAGTTGGGCGAATATTTAATGAGATTTCATCTTCGCTAATAAAGGGGGTAACATGCATCATAAATCCGACTGGAACGGTATGTACGGTAGTTTCATAAGTCGTCACCCCCGCACTGGCAGCAGTCGCTGATTCACGATTTACTTCAACCGTAAAATAGACCTCGTTATTAACGACTTTTAATAACGCAGCTTGATTATTCATTGCCATAATTTTCGGACTGGAAAGAACTTTTGCATCACCAAACTGTTGAAGCATCTTGATACCCAAATTAAAGTTCCAAGTGCCAATACTGGAAAGATTAATTGAAAAATTTGGATTCTTAGATAAGTTAGTACCGAGTAAGCTTTGTGAGATATCTGAAGATCCCCCTGAGTTTGAAGTGATCGCACTCCAATCAACACCTGCTTGATATTGATCACTTAGCTCAACTTCTACAACTGTCGCTTCAATCAAAACTTGTTTATTGGTTCGATTTAAACTGGCATCTAAGTAATTTTTAACTTGTTGATGCTTTTTAGCGGTGGTATAAACACTCAGCATACCGGCTTCTCTATTCACAACAACATTTTGAAACTGTTTTCGTGCCTGAGATGCCGATGACAATTGCGCACGTGCGTCATTGGTTACCGCTGGAGTCGTTTGTTTTGCTTCTTTATCAACGGCTTGAGGATCAAGTCTTGCCATAGATGCAATATTGGTCTGCAAAGCATCCCAAAAATCATGAATCGCGGAAGATTCTAAAGTGAACTCACTTGCTTGGTTGGTATTATTTGAGTTGTTTCTGTTATTTCTTGATACATTACCAACCGACATTTTCATGACCGTCAGGTCTTTAATGTTTTTAATTACATTAACATAATCAATTTCGTAACTTTTCCAATATGGCTTATCCAACTTAATACGAATGGTACCGTAAGTAATCTCATAAGTGCCGCCAACTTGATCAACCACACGCTCCATAATGCTTTCCAATGGTTGGTTAATCGCATTAATGGTCACCAAACCTTGAACATCCGCCGATAAATCTAGTTGTTTACCAGCATCCTTTGCCAGATTAAATAGTAAATCGGCGACAGGGACTTCAATGGCAGAAATGCTATAAAGCTTCTCGACTGTTTGCTTAGAAGGATTCACATTAATTGCATCCACAGTCACCAAATCAGGAATGTCAGAAGGACTTTCAACAACATCTTTTATCGCAGGTTTAGGCTCCAAATGACTATTGATTTTGAATTTTTCAGAAACAGGTGGTGCCAGTGGCTCTCTTTTAACCGTTTCCTCTCCACCGCTACACCCTATCAACAAAACTAAAGGGACCAAAATAGTAGAGCGTAAACAAAAAAGTTTGAATTGTTTTTTAGAGTTCAACATTTAAAGTGTTTTCCCTTGATTGTTAAGTTGTTGAATCATTTGGTCAACCGCTGTGGCAGAAATCACGCTGGAGCGACTCTCATCAGTCATCGCTGCTAAATCCTGCTGTTTTTCCTGCAGAACGTCAAAACGGGTTGCTCGGGGATAGTACAACAACTGATATTCAAAATGATTTGTCGCATAGTTCAGTTTAAAAATTGCGAACAAATACTTTCTATTTTGAACACTTAACCCTGCTAAAACCGTCGAATAAACGCTATCAAAACTCTTGATCGGCATGGCCGACATCAAGATAACAGGTTCATTGCCATCAACTTCTTGAATAAAACGCTCTGTTTTTTGTTTGAGCATAACCATTTTAGATAACTCATCAAACCCCACACCCAGCTTCTCGGAAAGTTGAAGGGGTGTCATAAATGAGAGCGGTTTTTGAAGCTCTTTGAGAGCCGTTTGGCTTGGGGGTTCAGATGTAATTGACTGTGCGGCCAAACTGTCTTTCGCAAGGCCATTAAACCACTCACTATAACCCCCCCAACCTAATACCACAACAATCATCATTAATCCAAAACTCAGTCCCCATTGAAAATAGCGTCTAGGAGATTCAGAATCTAAACTCTTAAAATGTTTTAGCTTTAACTTATGGTCGCCTTTTGAATAAGCGACCATTAATAATTTATCCGCCAGAAGATTGATAGAACGAGGCAACCCATGAGTGAGTTTTTGGATATGCTTGGCAATTTTCAAATTAAACAAATCCTGCCCCATATAACCTGCAACACGCATTCTATAATTAAGATAGCGCATCACTTCTTCTGCATTCAAAGGAGGGATTGAGACATTACATGCAATTCGGTCTTTTAAGGGTTTAATCCGAGAATCTTCCAATGTTAGATCAAGCTCAGGCTGACCAAAGAGTACCATTTGTAATAACTTATCCTCTTCTGTTTCAAGGTTTCCTAACAGACGGATTTCTTCCAAGGTATCGAGCGTCATAGATTGAGACTCATCTATTAACATCACCACGCGCCGTCCTTGGCTATATTCTTTAATCAAAAAGGTATTTAAATGATTGATTAAATCCAGTTTTGTGTTGGCATGAGTCGCTTCCAAGTTGAGCTCGGAACAAATAAACTTCAGTAAATCCAGTGCGGAAAGATTAGGGGAAGAAATGTAAACTTTTTGATAATGATTGGGTAACTGCTCAACCAATAGGCGCAACAAAGTCGTTTTTCCAACACCGACTTCGCCTACCACTTTAATAATGCCATCTCCTCTTTCAACGGAATAGCGCAAAGCTTGCACAATTTCATCACGAGAAGCTTGTTTATAGAAAAAGCTTAAATCTGGTGAAATTTTAAATGGTAATTTTTGTAACCCAAAAAAAGAACAATACATAAATTAACCGTTACCACACTTATTTTTATATACAAGCTTCTCATGGCTATAACCTATGATGAGAAGAACGTTTTTTCAATTCTATTTCAACACTATGATAACAACTTAAATTAAAAATAACCTAACTTTAAAATGAAATTGATAAAGATCAACAAGATCACCCCACCCTGATAAATAGCGCTTCTAGGAACATTAGCTACTTTAATTAAACCCTTGTCATTTAGCCCAGGCCTGGAGAATTTTTATTTAGTTCAGACATAAAAAAAGCCCGCTTGAAGCGGGCTTTTTAAAAAGTCATATTGAGGAGATGCTCCTCTTCAATGACATTAGTTCTTTTCTTGGTCAACAATCTTGTTAGACGCAATCCAAGGCATCATCGCACGTAGTTTTCTACCAACGACTTCAATACCGTGTTCTTCATTCAAACGGCGTGCTGCCGTCATTGAAGGATAGTTTGACTGCCCTTCAAGAATGAACTGCTTAGCATACTCACCTGTTTGAATGTTTTTCAACGCTTCACGCATCGCAGCACGAGACTCGTCATTGATAACACGAGGGCCCGTTACATACTCACCGTACTCGGCGTTATTAGAGATTGAGTAGTTCATATCTGCAATCCCACCTTCGAACATTAGGTCAACAATCAACTTAAGTTCGTGCAAACATTCAAAGTAGGCCATTTCAGGCTCATAACCCGCTTCAACCAACGTGTCGAAACCAGCTTTAACCAATTCAACAGCACCGCCACAAAGAACGGCTTGCTCACCAAATAAATCTGTTTCACACTCATCACGGAAAGTCGTTTCGATGATCCCTGTACGACCACCACCAACACCTGACGCATAAGAAAGTGCAATTTCTTTTGCTTTACCAGAGGCATCTTGTTGAATAGCGATAAGATCAGGAATCCCGCCACCACGAACAAATTCAGAACGAACGGTATGACCCGGTGCTTTTGGCGCGATCATGATAACGTCCAAGTCTTTACGTGGTTCAATTTGGTTATAAATAATGGCAAACCCATGAGCAAAGGCTAATACAGCACCTTGCTTGATATTTGGTTCAATCTCTTCTTTATAAAGTACCGACTGGAATTCATCCGGCGTCAGAATCATCACCACATCAGCACCGGCAACCGCAGTTGCAACATCTGCAGTTTTTAGACCGTACCCTTCTGCTTTCTTGATAGAAGAAGAACCAGAACGTAAACCAACAGTGACATCAACCCCAGAATCTTGTAGGTTTGCTGCGTGGGCATGGCCTTGAGAACCAAAACCGATAATCGCAACTTTCATGCCTTGAATGATAGAAAGATCACAATCTTTATCGTAATAAACTTGCATTGTTTTTTCCTTAAAAAGTAAGTTAAAAAGTAATTTTATAAATTGCTAGATTACAGATGGAGTGACTTCTCGCCACGCATTAATCCAACTGCGCCAGAGCGAACGACCTCGACAATCAGACCTTCGTCGATGGCATCTACGAACGCATCAAGTTTCTGGCTTTCGCCAACCAATTGAACCGTATAAATATTCGCATTCACATCGACAATCGTGCCGCGGAAAATATCGCTTAAGCGTTTAATTTCTTCACGCATTGCGCCAGAAGCTTTTAGCTTCACCAGCATCAGTTCACGCTCAATATGGCTACCTTCCGTGATATCTACCACTTTGATAACATCAATCAAACGATTCAAATGCTTCACAATTTGCTCAACCTGTTGCTCTGTTCCGCTCGTCACTAATGTTAAGCGTGAAATGGTTTCATCATCGGTCGGAGCAACGGTTAAAGCGTGGATATTATAGCCACGAGCCGAAAATAAACCGGATACACGAGATAAGGCGCCTGATTCATTTTCAATTAACATTGAAATAATATGTTTCATTCGTCTTCCCCTTATACCAGAATCATTTCATCAAGCCCTGCACCAGCAGGAATCATCGGATAAACGTTTTCTTGTTGATCCGTAATGACATCAATGAAAACAAAACGATCTTTGTATTTATCGGAAAACGCTTCTTCAAGCTGTTCTTTCATGGTTTCAGGGTTATCAATACGAATCCCAACATGACCATAGGCTTCAGCTAACTTAACAAAGTCAGGTAAAGAATCCATATAAGACATGGAATATCGACGATCATAAAAGAACTCTTGCCATTGACGAACCATTCCCAAGAAGCCATTATTTAAACACAACACTTTAATAGGCAAACCATACTGTAAACAGGTTGAAAGCTCTTGAATATTCATCTGAATAGAACCTTCCCCTGTGACGCACACCACTGTTGCATCAGGGAAAGCCGCTTGCACCCCCATCGCAGCAGGCAAACCAAAGCCCATCGTGCCTAAACCGCCCGAGTTAATCCAACGGCGAGGCTTATTAAACTTATAGTACTGTGCAGCAAACATTTGGTGCTGCCCAACATCTGACGTAACATAAGCATCACCATTGGTCACCTGCCATACCGTTTCCATGGCAGCCTGGGGCTTAATTTTGTGTCCCAATTGCTCATAGCGTAAACAGTTTGTTGAACGCCAGCTTTCAATTTGTTCCCACCAGCTCGACAACGCTTCTTGATCAGGGCGTTTCTTCGATTTATTCAACAAAGACAACATTTCAGTCAGCACTTGCTTAACCGGACCAACGATTGGAATATCAACCACAACATTCTTTGAAATCGATGCTGGGTCAATATCGATATGAATGACTTTCGCATCCGGGCAGAACTTCTCTAAGTTCCCGGTGACTCGGTCATCGAATCGAGCGCCAATCGCGATAATCAAATCCGAATTATGCATGGTCAAATTCGCTTCATAAGTACCATGCATCCCCAACATACCGACAAATTGTTTGTCTTCAGCAGGATAAGCGCCGAGTCCCATCAACGTATTGGTGACTGGGTAACCCAAATTACGCGCCAAGTCTGTTAGCGCTTCAGAAGCACCCCCAAGCACGACACCACCACCGGTATAAATAATGGGCTTTTTCGCCGCCAACATCATGTCAATGGCTTTTTTAATCTGTCCGCTATGGCCTTTTGTTACAGGTACATAGGAGCGTAAACTCACTTCTTGTGGATATTCATAAGAGCTTTTGGCATTTTGTACATCTTTCGGGATGTCGACCACAACTGGACCGGGTCTACCAGTTGTTGCGATATAGAACGCTTTTTTGAGCGTCATCGCTAGATCATTTACATCCTTGACCAAGAAGTTGTGTTTAACAATCGGTCTTGTAATCCCCACCGTATCGATTTCTTGGAATGCATCCAAACCAATCATATTCGTGGCAACCTGTCCGGTGACAACAATCAATGGAATCGAATCCATATAGGCTGTCGCAATACCTGTTACGGTATTGGTAGCACCGGGACCGGAAGTTACAAGCGCGACTCCTGGTAAACCTGTAGAGCGTGCGAACCCATCAGCTGCGTGAACGGCAGCCTGTTCATGACGGACTAGCACATGCTTTAATTTTTTTGCGTCCGTATCCAGGGCATCATAGATTGGCAAAGCTGCACCACCCGGATACCCCCAAATATGCTCTACGCCCTCATCTTCTAAATAATGTACAAGAATCTGGGCACCAGTTAATTCCACAACAACGGTCCTCCGTTTGGGTCAAAAAAAGCGCCAGACCAGAGTCAGTTTTATCTGGTTCCGGCGCTTAATCTGATAAAAAAAATAACTTAAAAAACAAAGCCCTGCAATTTAGCAGGGCAAGAAAGGAATTATAACGAAGTTAAATGCTTTTATAAAGGCATAAAGCAGGATTTATTCTCATTTAGAAGCCTTTATCTTTCAAATCGTTCCACGTGTTTAGTGAAACTCTGGTAAAAATAAATTTTGTCGATAATATTTCAGCTCATCAATCGATTCATAAATATCATCCAGCGCCAAATGTGCGCCTTTTTTCTTGTAACCACTATACACGGTTGGCGCCCAACGTCTTGCCAACTCCTTTAAGCTTGATACATCTAAATTACGATAGTGAAAAAACTGCTCCAGTTCAGGCATCTGTTCAATCAAAAAACGACGGTCCTGACAAATACTGTTACCGCACATAGGGGATTTCCCTTTTGACAAATAGGGCTTTAAAAACTCAATAGTATCTTGTTCCGCCTGGGCCATTGTGATCGTACTTTCCTGAACGCGTTTGGTAAGCCCTGAATTACCATGATGTGTCGTACACCAGGCATCCATCCCATCCAAAAAATGCTGTGCCGTCTGGATCGCCATCACTGGGCCTTCTGCAAGTACATTCAATTCCGCATCTGTTACAACTGTTGCGATTTCAATAATTTGATCCGATTTATGATCCAGTCCTGTCATTTCCAAATCAATCCAGATCAGGTTATTTTCTGATTTCATGATGAGCGAGCAACCCTTTTAATTTAAAATAGCGCTTATCTTAAACGTTATTATCACAAGCCACAACGTAGGGTTTTATTGAAATTCAGACAGTAACATGGGATAGTGAGTGGCGTTAAAAGTGCATACTCACTTGAATTTCAATAAAACACCCTTACTCAATTTTATTGAAAACAAACTAACTCACCAAAATTTAATAAAAGAAAACATTATGATTTGGATCACTACCCTATTTGTCACAGCCGTTGCCTTAAACCTTGCGATTGAGCTTTGGTTAAACATCAAAAACCAGTTTCATATCAGTCGTCACCGCGCCGAAGTCCCTAGTGACTTCAGTGAAGTCGTGTCTTTAGAAGCACACCAAAAAGCGGCAGATTACAGCCGCGCTAAGCTACAACTTTCTCGCTTCATCCTCTTTTTTGATGTGGCCGTTTTACTTTTTATGACATTAGGCGGCGGATTCCAGGAAATTTATAATTACTGGCTTGTCACCGACCTGGCCCCTATTTGGCGAGATACGGCTTTTTTACTGTCTACTTTTTGGTTTTTATCATTATTGCATTTACCCTTTTCAATTATTTCAACCTTCAAGATTGAAGAGGCATTTGGCTTCAACAAAATGACCCCAGTCAAATTCATCACCGACTTACTTAAGCAATGGGCTTTAGTATTGATTATTGGGGTGCCGCTTATTTGGGCAATCTTAAGCATTATGGACACTTATTTTGAACAGGCCTGGTGGTTTTACACTTGGATGGTTTGGATGGCATTTAACCTGGTTTTGATCTGGGCTTACCCGAAATGGATCGCCCCTATTTTCAACAAATTCACACCGTTAGAAGATGGGGAAATGAAGCAACGTATCGAAGCTTTATTGAAAAGAACCGGGTTTGAATCCAACGGCATTTTTGTGATGGACGGTTCTTCTCGTTCGGGCCACGGCAATGCTTACTTCACTGGATTTGGTAAAAACAAACGTATCGTCTTTTTCGATACATTATTGGAAACATTAACACCAGAAGAAGTAGAAGCCGTACTGGCTCATGAACTGGGGCATTTCAAACACGGACACATCAAAAAACGTTTAGTCGAATCCTTCGCATTGAGCTTAGCAGGCCTGGCTTTTCTTGGCTGGCTGGCTCAGCAAACTGAGTTTTATACCGGTTTGGGTATGACCACTCAAACACCTGCGGCAGCGCTATTGTTATTTATGACCGCGATTCCGGTAATGTTCTTTTTCCTGGGCCCGATCAGTGCTTTTAAAAGCCGAAAACATGAATTTGAAGCGGATGCATTTGCCTCAGAATCGGTTGGTTCCACCCCGCTCATTTCGGCTTTACTGAAAATGTACCGCGATAACGCCAGCAGCTTAACGCCTGACCCGACTTACTCGGGCTATCATGACAGTCATCCACCGGCAAAAATCCGCATTGACCACCTAAAGTCACTTGAAAAATAAAACATCGGCCTTACTCTAAAAAGTATATTTCAATCGATATCAATTACAGTAAGGCAAAAGGACCCCTATCATGACCACAGAAATTGCATTAAAAGATCAGTCTTGTGAAACCATCGACAAAGGCTCGAAAGCGATGATTATCCCTCGCATTGAAAGCTATCTTTCACAGATGCCCGGCTGGGATGTTCCGCTAAATTACCAGACATTGACCAAAACCTTTCCATTCAAAAACTACCACCAGACCGTCGCCTTCGTCAATGCGATTACCTGGGTCGCTCATAAAGAAGATCACCACCCGGAAATCTGTTTTGGGTACAATGAATGTAAAGTCATTCTTAGCACACACAGCATTAAAGGCCTCAGTCAAAACGACTTTATCATGGCCGCTAAAATTGACGCTTTGTTAGATTAACGGTTCGTCCATTACTAGGTAACCATTTGTGGCTAAACGCAAGCTCAGCAACCAACAACGCCGTCGTGTTCAGCAAAAGCAACATGCTGAATCCGATGCTTCTTCCAACGCATCGGCCTCTTCAGAACATTTAGGCGAGAAACAACCTGGGTTGGTCATGACCAACTTCGGTAAACGCCTTTTAATTGAAGATAACAAAGGTGATATATACAACTGTGCAGTGCGTCAGCACCTGGGTAAATTAGTCGCCGGTGACCAAGTCACTTGGCAAACAGATATCGAACCTAATACTGGCGTAGTCGTTTCCGCTGAACCTCGTACTCAAGAACTAAGTCGACCGGGCTTCCGGGGTCAAAAACGAATGGTAGCTGCCAACATCGACTGGCTTGGCATTGTGGCACCAGTCGAACCAGGCATCCATCCTGATATGATTGATCGTTATTTGGTCGCGGCTCACCAACTTGATTTACCCATTTTGATTTTGATTAATAAAATTGATTTAATCGAATCCGATGAACAATGGGAAGCCATTGCAGAACTGCTTATTCCTTACGATGAAATGGAGATTGAAATCTTACCCGTTTCTGCGGAAACCAATGAAGGCATGGATGAACTTAGAGAGGTCTTGATGAATAAAAACAGCGTTTTCGTAGGGCCATCTGGCGCTGGAAAATCATCACTCATCAAAGCTTTAATTCCAGATATTGAGATTAAAACCAACCAATTATCCGAATCGACAGGGCTTGGAAAACACACCACCACCAACAGCATTCTCTATCATTTACCAGAATTTGAAGGACAAACAGGCAATATCATTGATTCTCCCGGCGTTCGTCAGTTTAGCCCCGCCCCCTGTGAACTCCACGAACTTGAGCAAGCCTATCCTGACTTTGCACCTTTTTTAGGTCAATGCAAATTCAGCAACTGCACTCATACCATTGAGCCGCATTGTGCCATTAAACACGCTGTTGAAAACGGAGAGCTTCACTATACACGTTTTCAAAGTTTCCAAAGACTTCTGAGTGAGTTCAAAGAAAATCCAACAAATTAAAAAATGGCCAGGCCTGGCTATTTTTTTAACCTCATAACAATTATTCACCGGAAATTATTGGTTAGAGACAAACCACACTGAAATCATATAGAAAAACGCTGTCCCGCCAAGAATTGTGACCACCCAAAATAAAAACACCCAACCGATATGCATGGGCTTTCTGACCGCTTTCAACCCCAACCAACTCAACACTGTCAGAATCATAATAAAAAGCCAAACTTTAATAATCATCATTATTCCTTTCTCGCAAACTCGCTTTCTACAAAATAGATTGGCTAATCGAAGCCAATCTATGTCAGAAAGTTTAGCGGGTTGCTATTTGTTTTAAAACGCTTATATTATCCTTAATGACACATAAAATACCTTTTTCATCAAACATTGCAACATTCTTTCTTAACCTTTTCTTCATACTCATAAAATTAAAGTCACGAAGTGAACACACTAGCTACAATATTAAATCTTCCTTAAGGTTTCATGCTTGACTAATACGCTGATTTGGTTTGTAATTGCGCCTAGGGTGAAACCCGACTTTTTTTAAAGTGCTTAGGAGAGTACAAAAATGAAAAAATTATTACTTGCATTATCTGCAACTTCTTTAATCACTTTCGGTGCTGCTGCAAACGCTGGTGGTGACGCGACAGCTGGACAATCTGCTTACTCAACTTGTGTTGGTTGTCACGGTGCAGCAGGTGAAGGTGGTGTTGGTCCAAAACTAGCTGGTCAAGATGCTTCAGCTATTAAAGCAAAGCTTCACAAGTATAAAGCTGGTGAGCAAGTTGGTCCGATGACTTCAATGATGGCTCCGATGGCTGCTGGCCTATCTGATGCTGACATCGAAAACATCGCAGCTTACGTTGCAACACTTTAATAACTTTTGTTATTAAAAGAAAAGCCGCTCTTATGCGGCTTTTTTTATTTTTATAATCTTCTTTTAATGTTTCAGTCAAGACTGCTTCTTGACCTTCTTTCCTGAATGGTTTCTAATAACTGCATCTAAAATCAACCAAAATGAGATGTATGCTATGAAACAATTATTTCTAATGGCCTTTTCTGTTAGTTTTTTATTCAGCAACCCTGCACTTTCAGCAGATATGCCGGCAAAAGCAAAAACCTGTGTCGGTTGTCATGGTGTAGACGGAAATAGCATGGTTCCCAATTTTCCTAAGCTGGCAGGTCAACACGCTAAATACCTAGAAAAAGCACTGAAAGATTTTCGTGATGGTTTCCGTAAAGATGCGACGATGCAGACCTTTGCGAAAAACCTGACGGACAAAGAAATCAAAGAACTGGCTGAGTATTATGCTTCACAAGAAGCAAAATAATAACTAAAGCCTCTTTATTGGGTGCGAATATCAGCGCTCAATAAAAAAACACTTTCCCTAAAGCAAAACAATCGTTAGAAATATCTGGATCCGATTCCAATTTTTTGAGTTCATTCAAAAAATTGGGAAGGAATCCTTTATAATAACGGCTTCTTAAAATTTAAGACGTTGGACACCCATGAGCGACAAATCACTTGCTAAAGATAAAATTAAAATCTTACTCCTTGAAGGACTGCACCAAACTGCCGTCGACGTATTTAATGAGAACGGTTATAACAACATTGAATATGTCAAAGGCTCTCTTTCAGACAAGGACTTAAAAGAAAAAATTGCCGATGTGCATTTTGTTGGCATTCGTTCACGCACAAACTTAACGGAAGACGTTTTTAAAGCAGCGAAAAAACTTGTGGGTGTCGGTTGTTTTTGTATCGGGACGAACCAAGTGGATTTAAAAGCTGCTCAAAAACGTGGTATCCCCGTTTTTAATGCACCGTTTTCCAATACGCGTTCTGTGGCTGAATTGGTGTTAGGTGAAATCCTACTGCTGCTTAGAGATATTCCTGCGAAAAATGCTAAAGTACATCGCGGCGAGTGGGATAAATCGGCCGTCGGTTCAGTTGAAGCACGAGGCAAAACACTGGGTATCGTCGGGTATGGCCATATCGGGATTCAGCTGAGCATCATGGCAGAAAACATTGGTATGAAAGTCAAATTCCATGACATTGAAACCAAACTTCCATTAAGCAATGCATCACAGGTAAAGTCTCTGGAAGAGTTATTAAAAATCTCTGACATTGTCTCGTTGCATGTGCCTGAAACTGAAGAAACACAAAATATGATGGGCGCAGAACAGTTTGCCCTGATGAAAAAAGGCTCTATTTTTATTAACGCAGCTCGCGGTACCGTGGTCGACATTGAAGCACTGGCCGATGCGATTAAATCAGGTCATCTTTCAGGGGCGGCTGTCGACGTATTCCCTGTTGAACCGAAATCTAATAACGAAGAATTTATGTCGTCGCTTAGAGGATTAGACAATGTCATTCTGACACCTCATATTGGTGGGAGCACCGAAGAAGCACAAGAAAACATTGGACTAGAGGTTGCCACCAAACTGGTGCGATATTCTGATACCGGAACCACGTTATCGGCTAAAAACTTCCCAGAAGTGTCTCTACCAGAACATAAAGACAGAAGTCGTTTACTGCATATCCACAAAAACCAGCCAGGCATCATGACAAAAATCAACGAAGCCTTTGCTCACAAAAGTATTAATGTCGCGGCACAATACCTGCAAACCAATACAGAAATCGGCTATGTCGTCATTGACATTAATTCTGAAGACCGCGAAGCGGGCTTGAAAGAACTTAAAGCGATTGAAGGCACGATTCGCACACGCGTTCTGCACTAAACGAAACGACATTGCTTCTCTTTAAACCAAAGAGAAGCAGTTTTCGTTACCTCACCTGCACGACCTTACACGTAACCATAAACACTGACATCCCACAAAAACCCCTGCAATATCATAGAGAATCCATTAAAATATACGGTTCTTTCAATCATTTTCCAATTATTCTAAGGCTACCTGATGATTTCAACTGATGCTTCCGTATTTGAAATTTTTCCACAAGAGTTTCTTTATCCTAAAGATATCGACGCGCTACAGCAACGCATCCAGTTGGCATTGGAGAAAAAACAAGCCATTACGATGCGCGCAGGTGGAACCTCATTAGGTGGACAAGCCATCGGGTCAGGCATATTAATCGATATTTCCAAGCATTTAACCCAAATTCTGGATTACCGCCCTGAGCAAAAAGAAGTCGATGTTCAGCCCGGTGTCATCCAGGACGACTTGAATGACTTTGTCAAAGCCGATAATCTACGGTTCGCACCCGACACGTCAACGTCTAACCGCGCCATGATTGGCGGTATGATTGGAAACAACTCTTGTGGCTCCTATTCGGTTTACTATGGTACGACCCGCGACCACGTTAAATCGTTGGAAGTCATCCTTGCTGATGGTTCTTTGGTCAGTTTTCATGATTTAACACCAGAACAATTGCACGAGAAACTCTCACTACAGACCTTAGAAGGTGAGATTTACCGTACTGTCATCAATATGTTGGAAGAACACGGTCAGGAAATCGTAGATAACTTCCCAGACCCGTCTATTGTGCGACGTACGACGGGCTATGCGTTAGATGTACTTTACTCGAACTATCAGCCCTTCAACCCTGAAGGAAAACCCTTCAACCTCACTCCGTTGATTTGCGGCAGTGAAGGGACGCTCGGCATCATCACCAAAGCAACTTTGAACTTAGTCGACTTGCCTAAGCAACGTCAGCTTTTTTGCGCCCATTTCGATTCCATTTACACCGCGATGCAAGTCGTCCCCAATTATTTACCCTTTAAGCCTGCGGCGATTGAGCTGATTGATAAAGCGACCTTAGATGGCACTAAAAACAATAGTGAGCAAACTCAAAACCGCTTATGGGTAAAAAAAGATCCTGAAGCGGTATTGGTGGTTGAATTATTTGATGAAGATGCAGAAAGCCTACAACGCCGTTTAAAAAACGACCAGGCCTGGATGCTGGAACAAGGGGCTTATGCTTGCCCGATTATTGAACCACAAGACAGTGCAAAAGTTTGGAATCTACGTAAAGCTGGACTTGGCCTTCTAATGGGGAAACCCACGCGCCATAAAGCGGTTGCGGTTATTGAAGATGCCGCAGTTCCTGTGAAATCCTTACCGGATTTTTACCAGGACACACAAGACCTAATGACTGAACTCGGTATCGGCTGTGTCTATTATGGACATGCTTCAGTCGGTTTGATTCATGTGCGCCCAGAAATGGATTTGGCTACTCCCGAAGGCAAGCAGTATTTCCAAACCGTGGCAGAACGTAGTTCAAAACTGGTTAAAAAATATCGCGGCGCCATTTCGGGTGAACATGGTGATGGTCGAATTCGTGCGCCCTTTATCAAAGAACAAGTGGGCGACAATGTATATGCATGCCTGGTACAACTCAAAAACACTTTCGACCCCGAAAACCTGCTCAACCCAGGTGTGATTATTGGGGATGCTTCGATTACGGAAAATCTCCGCGCAGATCGCCAACCCAAACAAATTCTTAGCCCAGGTTATGACTGGGCAAGAGATTTGTCTCTCATGGATGCTGTTGAAAAATGTAATGGTGCTGGTGCTTGCCGTAAATCTGCGGGAAATGGGGTCATGTGTCCATCCTATCAAGCCACGCGTGAAGAAAACTATTCCACCCGTGGCCGAAGTAACTTATTGCGCCATGCGCTGACTGAACCCAACCCGCTCGCCGCATTAAAAAAAGAGGAACTTCAAGATGCTTTATCCTTATGCTTGGGATGTAAGGCCTGTAAATCAGAGTGCCCGGCCAGTGTCGATATGGCACGCCTAAAATCTGAAGTCTTGTACCAAATCAATGCTTTTTCTCTCAGCCGGTTGTCGATTAAGTTTTATGGACAATTAATGAAGTTAGGGGCTTTGATACCTGGGGTTTATAACTGGGTTCAAGACCTGTCTGTGGTTAAAAAGATCATGGGCGTCGATACGCGTCGCACTTTACCCAAATTGGACAAGCAATCCTTGAAAGCCTGGTGGAAGAATCACTCCAAACAGAATGCTTTTGATGCAAACAAGCCAACCGTTTGGGTGCTGGTTGATTTATACGCTCAATACCAGGAACCCAAAATTGGACAGGCAACGATCCAATCATTAGAGTTACTTGGAATGAATGTTAAACCCATTTTCTTGGATAGCTCACCTCGCGCCTTATTAAGCCAAGGATTGGTTTCTGAGGCTAAACAAGCACTGGAAAAAATTCAGTCACAACTAAGTGAAGCAACCTTAGATGACCACATTATAGGAATTGAGCCCTCTGACACTTTGGTTTGGCGAGACGAAGCAAAAGATTTAATTTCAAAAAACAACCAGGCCTGGCTGTATACGTCGGTGCTGTTATTTGAAGAACTAATGTTAAAACTCAACACCCAGTCTAAACTTGATTTAGGGGCGGTACCTAAAAATGCTTGGCTACATGTGCACTGTCACCAAAAGTCTTTAGCGCATGCGCAAGAGTCGGTTAAAGCGTTGAATTTGATTCCAGAACTAAATCTTCAGTACATTAATTCCGGCTGTTGTGGAATGTCGGGTGAATTTGGTTATAAGAATTATGGTGTGTCATTAAAGATTGCCAATCAAACCTTATTACCAACCTTGGAAAAAGCACAGCAAGACGACTTGGTCATTGCCACGGGAACGAGCTGTCGTCACCAGCTGGAAGATTTCGCCGACAGACAAGGGCTTCACCCAGCTGAATTGTTTTTTATGGCGCTAAGCAATCGATAAGCGTTATTGCAAATATAAAAAAACGGCTTTAACGCCGTTTTTTTGCACCTCACATTTAACTGCTTCGGCGTTTCTGTTGTGGTTTCTTTTTCTTCTTACGTTTTAAATAGGCATTTTCTGCCTGAGATTCAGACTTGCCTTTACGATACGTAAAGTTAGACTTACGTCCTTCATAAGGATTCGACGTCACTTTATACTCAATCATGACAGGCGTCCCCACCCATTTAAATGCCTTGCGAAATACATTCATCAAATACTTGGAGTACGCTTGCGGTAATTTATCCACCTGTGTGCCATGCACAATCACTCTAGGCGGATTCAAACCACCCAAATGCGCGTAACGTAGTTTTACACGACGTCCACTAATCAAAGGTGGCTGATGATCTAATACCGCCTGCTCTAAAACTCTATTTAAATCTGAAGTGGAAACCTGTTTCATCGCAGCATGATAAACGGCATTGATTGTTTTGAAGAGATCGCCGACGCCTGTTCCATGTAAAGCAGAAATCAAGTGGCGCTTAGCATAATCGACAAAATGCAGCTTATACTCAAGCTCGTGTTTAATTTTTGCACGCTGATCTTTGGTTAAGTTATCCCATTTATTAATGGCAATCACCAAGCCACGTCCTGACTCTAATGCCAGCCCCAACAAGGTAAGATCTTGATCCGTAATCCCTTCTGATCCATCAACCACCAACACCACCACATTGGAAGACTCCATCGCTTCAATGGCTTTGACAATACTGAATTTTTCAATTTTCTCTTTAATGTTCTTGCGACGACGCACGCCCGCGGTATCAATTAAGGTGTAAAGCTCTCCACCACGCTCAAACGGCACATAAATACTGTCACGCGTGGTCCCTGGCATATCAAATGCCACAACACGCTCTTCTCCGATCATGCGGTTAATCAAGGTTGATTTCCCAACATTTGGGCGCCCAATGACCGCAACACGAATACCTGGGTGCTTATCCAAATCTAACGCATCTTCATCTTCAACATCGTGCGCCACATCAGACAAGACACTTTCAATCATTTCATTAACGTTATCGCCATGCGCTGAAGAAATGACAAAAGGCTTGCCCAATCCCATTTGATAAAACTCGTTGGCAATTACATCTTTTTTATGACCTTCTGCCTTGTTGACCAATAAATAAACAGGTTTATTGAAATGACGGATATAACCCGCAATGCTCTCATCAGCCGGGATCAACCCCGCGCGACCATCTACTAGAAACAGAACCGCATCAGACTCACCAATGGCAGACTGAACTTGTCCGGCCATTAAAGGATCAACCCCTTCTTGCTCACCGCTTAACCCACCCGTATCCACGACAATATACGGTGAAGACCCGACACGACCAGTACCATATTGACGATCCCGTGTCAGTCCAGGGTAATCCGCCACAATCGCATCTCTTGAACGGGTTAATCGATTAAAAAGCGTTGATTTTCCGACATTGGGTCGGCCGACTAACGCGATGACAGTTTTGCTCACTCGCTATCCTTTTTCTTTAAAATCCCTAATGGATCTTCCGGATGATTAAATTGGTACCAGTTTGATGGTTTTATCGTATAAGCATTATTAAATCCATCGGTATCTTCTACATAAATTCGATTACCCGACGCCCAAACACGGATGATTTCATCACTGGTACCATAGTGACTACCATGTTTAATTCTGGCAACAGGGGTTCCATCCAGCTTATCAATCCAGTGAATATATCCTTGCCCATCGGCTAATACTATCTGATTATTCTGATAAAAAACCAAATCAATTGCTTTACGATATTTAAAGTTATCTTGCTTCCATAATTGCGTGCCATTGACATAGTCAAATGCGTACAAAATACCATCTTCATCCACCACATACAGAGCAGAATCGTCGATTAAAAAGTCTCTAAAACCAGAAACATCTTTTGACCAATAAAGATTGCCGTTTTCTGGGTTGATGGCTGCTAATTTTCCTTGATAACCCAGTACAAACAGACGCCCTGCTTTGACAATAAGTGCTGCTTGAATATCGACCATTCTTTCCAAGTCAGTTCGACCTTTCGGGATGATCACTTGAGACTGCCATTTTCTTGTCCCGGTTGCCGCATCTAAGGCTTCAACTTGACCCGTTTCCCAGCCAACATATAACACACCTTCATCATAGGTCACTGGCGCAACACCACGTAAAGAGAGGTTAGGTAACTGATGTTCAATGGTCCAGTTTACTTTCCCGCTAGCAGCATTAATGGAATAAAGTTTACCATCTACCGTACGAACGAAAACTTGTCCATTAGCGATCACCGGGCGGCTCAAGACCTCACTGGATAATTCAGCCTGCCAAGCAATTCGAGCATCTTCTTGAGCTAAACTGAGAAGTGTTGCTTTTGCGGTACCAATAATGACATGATCCTGATATAAGGTCGGACCTGACACAATCGGTTGGTGAATCTTTTTCTGCCAAACAACTTGATCCGTCCAACGATCTTGTGTCGCTTTTATCGCTTTTGTCAGGACGCCAGCAGGCGTTGCAAAATAAACAAAATCAGCATCACTAGCGAAGTACAATCCTTCACCATCAGAATACTTAAATGCATCCAGCTGAATTTGCCAATCTTTCTGCGCTTGATAAGGAGAAGACATTTCAATAAGAGGCGTTGGCTCTCTAACAATTTTTGGCGACGAACAAGAAGCCAATAACACCATTATCAATAGCGCACCAACCCCTTTTAGACGATATGTGTTTATATAGTTCAAAATAAACCCTTACCCTGCCAAATCAGCTAACTTCAGTCTGGCTAAATTCTGAATACTTTCAGGTGCCTCTGCATTTGAAACCACACGGTTATAAGCCTCTTTTGCCTGTGAAGCCTTCCCTTCCGTTAACGCCAATTCAGCCACTTGAAAGTCATAATTTCCTTTTTCAGCCGCACTTAATGAGGTGCGATCAATGGCTGTCAAAACTTGATTGGCCTTTTCAAACATTTTTTCTTGTACATAGACTGTGACAAGTCTCATTTGGGCAATTAATTTAATCGATTGATCCGGCGCATGATCAACAGCCCACTGATAGTTTTCAATGGCTTTATCAAACGCATTTTCTTCAAAATAATGTTTCGCAATCATTAAAGCTACCCCTGAAGCATATGGGCTTTCAGGTTGTTCTTCCATTAACTTTAACCCATCTCTCAACACATCGCCAAGCGCCTTTTGACTTTGCTTAACTTGCATCACTTCAAAAACAGCGGAGGCATTCAAAGCTTTCGTCATTTGAGAATTCTGCCAATAAGTCCAGCCTGTCCAGGCCAGAACAATCACTAAAATACCCGATAGTAATTGCGTTCCATTTTTTTTCCACCAACTCTTAATGGCTTCAACTTGATCTTCATCGGTTTCGTAACGACTCATGTAACTATCCTATTAAAATGTAGAAATAAAAAATTTATTTTGATTGGGTTAATACCGTTTTTAAAAGCGAAAACAACTGATCCCAGGAAACCATTTCCTGCTCACGATCTTCTCTTAAATATTTAACCGCAATTTGTTGCTGGCTTACCTCATCCTCTCCTAATACTAGAGCGATGCGTGCACCAGACTTATCTGCTTTTTTAAACTGACTTTTAAAGCTACCGCCTCCACAGTTCATTTGAACATTGATGTCAGGTAAATTCTCTCGAATCTGTTCAGAAATGATCAGGCCTGGGCGTTTTGTACTGTCGCCGGCCAACACCATATAAACATCTGGCCCGCCATCTTCATGGATAAGTTGATTATCCATCAACAAGGCCATTAAACGTTCAATTCCCATTGCAAACCCAACGGCAGGCGTTGATTTGCCACCAATTTGCTCAACCAAGCCGTCATAACGCCCACCGGCGCAAACCGTTCCTTGTGCTCCCAGTTCGGTGGTAATCCACTCAAAAACAGTGCGATTATAATAATCTAATCCACGTACTAAGTTCGGGTTTTCAACATAAGCCACTCCTAAATCGTCTAAGTGCGCTTTTAGGTCTTCATAATGCTGTTTAGATTCCTCATCCAAATGGTCGATCAACTTGGGGGCTGCTTCCACTAATGCTTTCATATCCGGGTTTTTCGTATCCAAAATACGAAGCGGATTAGATTCTAACCGTCGAAGACTGTCTTCATCTAATTGAGACTTATTGTCTTCCAAGTAGGCAACCAATATTTCGCGATAAGATTGACGCGCGGCTTGGCTTCCCAAAGAATTAATTTGTAATTCTAAATTCTGTAAACCAAGCTTTTCCCACAATCGAGCGGACAACGCAATCAATTCAGCGTCAATATCGACGCTTTCAATACCAAATACTTCAACCCCAAATTGATTGAACTGACGATAACGCCCTTTTTGAGGACGTTCATGGCGAAACATCGGCCCTGTATAATACAGCTTCTGAATTTGGTTATGTGCCAGACCGTTTTGAATAACCGCTCGTACGCATCCGGCCGTGCCTTCAGGACGCAAAGTCAAACTATCGCCGTTACGATCTTCAAAGGTATACATTTCTTTTTCAACTATATCGGTGACTTCACCAATAGAGCGAGCAAACAATTCTGTTTTTTCAACGATAGGTAGGCGAATAGATTGAAAGCCATATTGCTTTAATACCGATTCAGATGTTTGAACAAGGTAATCAAATGCCTGCGATTGATCACCATATAAATCATTCATGCCGCGAATGGCATTGATTTGCTTCGACATAGGGCGTTTTTTCTCTTTTACGATTTTTTATTGTTTATACGTTAATGGCTATGAGCAAAATGATGATCCCAATCACGGCTAGCGTACTGAGAATTCTCATCATGGCAATCGAGATAATCGGTTTGGTCGCATGTTCTTCCAAATCAACTGACTGCAAACTGGAACCAACTTCAACCACTTCGGGAAAGTCGGATTTATACGGTGTGATATCGACATTCAACAATTTTGCATAGTTTCTAAGATACCCTCTTTGAAAAGGATCTAGTTCTGTTAAATCCAAATGATTTCCTTCAAAGTATTGAATATGAGATACCGATATTTTCAATTGCTCGGCCAAATCTTCAACAGACATACTTTTCTGCTCTCTGGCCGATCTCAATGATTGACTCAAACCGGTAAAGGCTTGCTTTTCATCAATGGTGGATTCCTGCAGTGATTCATTAGCCATGTAATTTATCCAATTTAACAGTTTGAAGAGTTCGTTTGGTTCTGTCTTTGACTTTTCCTGCGAGCTGCCCACAGGCGGCATCAATATCATCCCCTCGTGTACGGCGAACGGTACAATTCACACCCGCCTGCATCAGAGCATCCTGAAAACGATGCACGGCATTATTCGATGAGCGCTTATAGTGCGTATTTGGAAAAGGGTTAAAGGGGATTAAATTCACTTTACAAGGTAAATCCCCGAGCAGTTCGATTAATTGTTGAGCATGCTCTGGTCGATCATTAACATGATCTAACATCACATACTCAACCGTCACATGTTTTTTGCTATGCCCACCTTCTACATAACGATGCAATGACGGCATCAACTTTTCCAGCGGATATTTTTTATTAATAGGCACCAGCTCATCGCGCAATGCATTATTGGGCGCATGTAGTGAAATTGCCAAACTAACATCCAGTGACTCTTTTATCTTATCAATCGCGGGGACGACCCCTGCTGTACTAATGGTCACACGGCGCTTGGACAAACCATAAGCATTATCATCCATCAAGATACGAGCTGTTGGAAAAGTGTGCGTCACATTCAACAACGGCTCCCCCATTCCCATAAAGACCACATTGGAAATAACACGCTCTTCTTTCGGTTTGCAGCCCAAGGCCTTGTTCGCAACCCACATTTGAGCCACGATCTCCCAATTTTCTAAATTACGATTAAAGCCTTGCTGCCCTGTCGAGCAAAAACTACATTCCAGCGCACATCCAACCTGTGAAGAAATGCACAAGGTTCCTCGAGACTTTTCAGGAATAAAGACCGCCTCAATACAATTGTGGTTATCTACTTCTAACAACCACTTAATCGTTCCATCTTCTGAGCGTTGTTCTGAAACAATTTTAGGCGTGCGGATAAGCGCCGTTTTCGAAAGTTTCTCTCTCAAAGCTTTACTGAGATTAGTCATTTCTTCAAAGTCACTGACGCCGAATTGGTGAATCCACTTCATTACCTGACCTGCACGAAACGGTTTTTCACCAATACTGGCAAAAAACTCCGTTAATTCGGCGCGATCCATTCCGAGTAAATCGACTTTTTCTTCTATCTTATCCGTCACTTGATACCTACTTGCTCTTAACTAGTCGAGCATATTTTAATTTGAGGACGCTGGAAAAATTTCAGTCTCGCTAAAAAAGTAACCAATCTCTCTATTTGCACTTTCAGGAGAATCTGAACCATGAACCGAATTCTGCTGCATTGAAATAGCATGTTCTTTGCGAATAGAGCCTTCTGGTGCTTGCTCAGGATCTGTTGGCCCCATGATCTCACGATTTTTGGCAATCGCATCAGTCCCTTCTAGCACTTGAACCACAATTGGACCCGCTGTCATATTTTTGATTAAGGTTTCAAAAAAAGGCTTCCCGTCGTGCTCGGCATAGAATCCTTTTGCCTCTTGAACCGTCAAAAAAACCATTTTAGATGCGATGACTTTTAATCCATTCTGCTCTAACTTTGAGACGATCTGACCAATCAGATTACGCTTTACTGCATCTGGTTTAATAATTGAAAACGTTCTTTCCAGCATTTCCGTTATCCTAATATTCTTATAAGAGAGCTATTTTAACAATCTCATAAAAACATTGCAGAAAAAAGGCTTTTTATGTTACTAAAAATTCCTTCAAACAAAAAAGCCCCAGCTTTTTAACTGGGGCTTTTTACATGATAATCAACTGATGTCTTTAAACCGTAAATGATTCTCCACAGCCACAACTGTCTTTCACACGCGGATTATTAAACTCAAACCCTTCATTTAAAAGGCTTTCTTTAACATAGTCCAGCTCCATACCATCAATTTGGTCCAAACTTTTTTGACTCACAACGACTTTAACACCGAAGCTTTCAAACACCTTGTCGTTATCAGTAATTTCATCAGCATAATCGACAACATAGGAAAATCCGGCACAACCGCTCACCTTAGTACCAACTCTTAAACCGATACCTTGCCCTCTTTTCTCTAACATGCTGTTAACTCTGTCTGCTGCTGCTTGTGTTAGTGTTACTGCCATTCTGACTTCAAACCTTCTGTTTCTATCTTTAATTCATTTATGCAAATTGCACAGACTGGATGGAAGAACGTCTATCAATAATTTGCTGAAGCGTAACGCCATCCAAAAATTCATTAATCATACCGCTCAAGTCTGCCCAAAGCTCATGCGACAAACATTGCACGCCATTTTGACAATTAGATTTACCACGGCATTTTCTTGGTTCTAAGTCTTCATTCACCGCCCCAATCACTTCACTGACTGAAATCTCATTGGCTTCTCGACTTAAACGATAACCACCGCCTGGCCCACGAGCGCTTAAAACCAACCCAGACTTTTTCAACTTAGCAAAAATTTGTTCCAGATAAGACAATGAAATATCCTGTCTTTCCGAAATCATGGCTAGCGTAATCGGTCCTTTCGACTGATTTAAAGCAATATCCAGCATCGCTGTAACAGCGTAACGTCCTTTTGAGGTGAGCTTCATAGAAATTAAACCCTTTTCGAAAATATCTGACTACACGACGGTAAATCATCTATTAATTAAATAAGTGTTTCAATTCTACAATAACCCACCAATTAACTCAAGAATTTCCGACGCTACTTTTTCTATACCAAAAATAAGATATCTTAATGATTTAGAAACTTATTCCGATTTATAGTGCGCTCTTTGTTCAGGGTCATCTGGTTCCAAAACTGCATCTTCCAAGCTAGGTAAATCCATATGCGTATCTGCACCACCCAGCTTTTTAATTTGTTCATTCAATTTCTCAAGCTGCTCGTCCTGACTTTGCACATGATCTAGCAAACTATAAATCGCTTTCTCAACGGGATCTTCCACATCTTGTCCAACACCGTAAGCATCAAACCCAATTTTCTGAGCTAATTTTTGACGTCTTTTCTCTTGTTGCGTCAGATTAGTTTCAACAACTCTTCCTGGAATCCCAACCACGGTTCTATTGCTTGGCACTGATTTAATTACTACAGCATTTGAGCCTATTCGGGCATCATCTCCAATGTCAATCGGACCTAATACTTTTGCACCCGCTCCAACCACAACGCGATTCCCCAAGGTAGGATGGCGTTTGCCTTCATTCCAGCTTGTTCCACCAAGCGTCACACCATGATACAGCGTACAATCATCGCCTATTTCAGCCGTTTCACCAATCACGACCCCCATGCCATGGTCAATAAAAAAGCGATGGCCGATTTTTGCTGCCGGATGAATTTCAATCCCTGTAAACCAACGAGCCAATCCAGAAATAAAACGGGCTAACCACTTGAGTCCTTTATTCCACAACCAGTGCGTGAGCCGGTACCACAATATGGCATGCACCCCCGGATAGGTCGTCAACACATCAAAACTGTTTCTCGCAGCTGGATCACGATCAAAGACAGAATGAATATCTTCTTTTATTCTTTTAAACATGCTTTCCCCTTAAAAAACACTTCATCAGCCAACATTGATTAAGACTCTTCTTTTGATAATGCCGTTTGCTGCTTATAGGTATCTAACTGTTTCGTTTGTCGTTGCGCAGCCGTCAAAACACCGCGTAAAATATCAATCTCTTTCACATCCAACTGACTTCGATTAAACAAACGTCGCATTCTTCGCATAAAACGGGCATTTTTTGTTGGATCTAAAAAATCAATGTCCTGCAAAGCTTGATATAAATGGTCATAAAAGCCTTCCAACTGATCGGAGCTGGCTAATTTATGACGATATCCCTCTGCCTCATGAACACTTTTAATATCCGTCGCCATCAATAATTCGTAAACAAACACCTGAACCGCTGCCGCAATGTTAAGTGAACTATACGCTGGGTTGGTTGGAATATGCGCTAAGTAATGACATTTATCCAGCTCCGCATTGCTTAACCCTGAGTCTTCTCGACCAAATAAGATAGCAACATGGTTGTTTTCTTCATCCTGACCAACGGTTTCCATTGCCAGTTCCGCCGTCTGACGCACATCCAATTGTGGCCAGGAAACTTTTCTTAATCTTGCACTGGCACCAACAACCAGTTTACAATCAGCAACCGCTTGTTCTATAGACTCAACGACTGTGGCATCATTTAAGACATCAGCCGCACCCGATGCACGAGCGGAGGCAACTTGACTTGGAAACTCTTTAGGATTGACCAGTACTAATTGACTTAATCCCATATTTTTCATTGCTCGCGCAACTGCGCCAATATTGCCTGGATGAGAGGTTTCTACCATGACAATTTTAATCTTTGCTAAATTTGAGTGCGTTCTGTAATCTTCTATCATCTATTTTCCGCTATAATTCGCTATATTCGAATAACCGATTATTCTAACAACTGGAACTAAACTTATGCATCCTATTTTAAATATTGCCACCATCGCAGCTAAAGAAGCCGGTGAATTCATTGCAAACCAGCTTAGTAACATTGATCGTATCAGTATTGAAGAAAAAGGGCGCAACGACTATGTAAGTGAAGTTGACAAGCATGCTGAACAAATCATTATTGATACCATCCGTAAATATTACCCTGAACACAGCATAAAAGCTGAAGAAAGTGGCCACCACAAAACCGATTCTGATTTTGAATGGATTATTGACCCGTTAGACGGAACCACTAACTTTTTACATCAATTTCCGCAATTTGCAGTCTCCATCGCAGTTACCGAAAAAGGTCGCTTAATGCATGGCGTGGTTTACGATCCTCTCAAAGATGAACTCTTTTCAGCCTCACGTGGTGGAGGGGCTCGTCTAAACAATTACCGTATTCGTGTCAGCGAACAAAAAACCCTGCAAAACGCATTAATGGCGACGGGCATCCCTTATTACGACTTCGATTATGTTGATGCTTATTTAGAAAGCTTAAAACAGTTTATGTTAAACACCGCCGGCATCCGTCGCGCAGGGTCTGCCGCTTTAGACTTAGCTTATGTTGCCTGTGGTCGTGTCGATGGTTACTGGGAGCTTAAGCTAAAGCCTTGGGATATCGCTGCTGGCGCATTGATTGTCATGGAAGCGGGTGGATTGGTCACCGATTTTAAAGGTGGAAATAACTTTATTGAGTCAGGCAACATCATTGCTGCGAATGGCAAAATGCTAAAAGAAATGGCTAAAATTATTGGCCAGACCATTCCTGAAGAATACCGTCGATAAAACCTTAAAGCGGATCTAAACGAAAAAACCACCAGGCCTGGTGGTTTTTTTATGCCTTGGAAGATAACCCCAAAGACATCAATATCGCATCTTCTTTACCTTGCTTCAACTCGCCATCCTCGAACACCATCGCTTTATAATAATTGGGACGAATCCCATTTTCTATAAACCCAAGTTTCTGGTACAGATAGACGGCTGAATTTGACTCTCGAACTTCCAGCAACATAATTTCATAATCGGCCGGCTTAAAATAGTCGATCAAAGCCTGCATCGCTGCAAACCCAATGCCTTGACGGGCATACTTAGGGGCAATACAGAAATTCAACAAGTGCGCTTCATCCAATACGGTTAAAAAACAGGCATATCCTAATGGACGATGATCAACATCACAAAACACATAAGCCAGCCCATCATCCAACGCCTTTTCAAACCCTTGCTCACTCCAAGGAAAATCATAAGCTTTTTGCTCAACACTCAACACCCAACTTAAATCAGCAGAAGTCATGGTGCGAAAATAACTAAACATAATTAGATAAAATTCAAGCGAGCTGAGCCATCATAAGATGATAAAAATCTCGTTTTGCCCGCCCAGAGCTTAACATTTCATCCAATGAGGGAATCACAATAATTTGAGCACCTTCGTTCAACTCCTGTAACAAAGGGCCTGCTTCGTCATAGGCAAACACTTGTTCAACACCAAGTTCAATAATCTCATCCAACGTTGCAAAAATCGTCTCTTCTGTCACGAGTTGGCTCGTATCAAAAAAACGAACTTGATCTTCTGATAATTTAAACGCAGATAAAATATTTAAGAACAATTGCCATTCTGAACGCTCTTCATTTTGCCAAACGGCATTCAAACCTGCCCCTAAAAACACAAAAGTTCTTTGATGTTCTGAGTCTGACGCTGCGACATAATCGAGAGGATTAGAAACCTCCTCTACTTGAACGATTTCACCTACCCCTTCATTCGAAGTTTCATAACTTGGCGTAACCGACTCTTGAGATGTTTGAGACTGTAAAAAATGACCAGGCCTGCTCTGCCATATCGGCAGCCCTAAGGTATTCAACAAGCTTGCAGAAATAAAAGGACTATCCATCAACCAAGAACCTAACACCGTACGAAATCAACATTCTACACCGCTGCCTGAGGGTGTTCTTTACTATCAACATCAAGCAGCTTATTCAATGCATTGATATAAGCCTTGGCGGAAGCGGTCACAATATCCGTATCCGCACCTTGACCATTGACGATTCGGCCCGCCTTTTCCATTCGAACAGTGGTCTCCCCTAACGAATCCGTTCCGTTTGTAACATTACTCACTGAATACAATTCTAAAGAAGCGCCTGAATCCACTAATTTTTCAATCGCTTTAAAGGTTGCATCGACAACCCCACCGCCTTCTGAAAAGGCGGTTTTCTCTTCGCCATTGATCCAGAGTGTAATTTCGGCGGCTGGCGCATCACCTGTTTGCGTTTCCACTTTCAACGCCACTAGGCGGAAAGTTTCATTTTCCACTCGACGGGTATTATTATCCGTGACCAGTGCTTGAATATCTTCATCATAAATTTCATGTTTACGATCAGCCAATTCTTTAAAGCTGATAAACGCATCACTTAACTCTTGCTCCGTCTCAAACTCAATTCCAAGCTCTTTTAACCGAGAACGGAATGCGCTACGACCTGAATGTTTGCCCAGCACCATTTTATTGGTGCTCCAGCCGACATCTTCTGCACGCATGATTTCATAAGTTTCACGATGTTTTAACACACCATCCTGGTGAATGCCGGATTCATGTGAGAAGGCATTGGTTCCAACAATGGCCTTATTCGGTTGAACTGCAAACCCAGTAATCCCGGCAACTAAACGGGATGCGGCTAAAATTTCAGGGGTATGAATACGTGTATCCACATCAAACACATCCTGCCGAGTTCTAATGGCCATAACAACTTCTTCTAATGCCGTATTACCTGCTCGTTCACCCAAGCCGTTAATGGTGCATTCTACTTGTCTGGCACCGGATTTTACCGCTGCTAATGAGTTCGCAACCGCCAACCCTAAGTCGTTATGACAGTGCGCTGAAAAAATGGCTTTATCTGCATTTGGAATACGGTTCAACAATTGATGAAACAACTCCCCAAACTGTTCAGGAATATTGTAGCCAACGGTATCTGGAATATTAATAGTGGTCGCGCCGGCATCAATCACTGCTTCAATCACACGGCATAGAAAATCTAATTCTGAACGTCCTGCATCTTCTGGTGAAAACTCAACATTGTCGGTAAAATCGCGTGCACGCTTCACCGCCCAAACAGCACGTTCCACTACCTCATCCTGAGACATCTTCAATTTCTTTTCCATGTGAATTTGCGATGTCGCGATGAAAGTATGAATTCGACCGGAGTTAGCTAATTTAATCGCTTCACCCGCTCTGACAATATCATTTTCAACTGCTCGCGCCAGCCCACAAACCGTCGACTCTTTAACTGCAGATGCGACGGCTTGAACCGATTCAAAATCACCTTGACTGGCAGCAGGAAAACCCGCTTCTATAACGTTGACACGCAGTTTTTCCAGCTGTTTAGCGATTCGGACTTTTTCTTCCTTAGTCATTGAAGCGCCAGGGCTTTGTTCACCGTCCCTTAGCGTCGTATCAAAAATAACCAGCTCATCTTTCATAAGTTCTACTCTTTATTTTCTTCATGACTAGAGGATTCAGCCTCTTTCTCTGGTGCTATATCAGTTGTTTTTGATTCTCTTTTAGCCTGACGACGCATGGCACGTTTTTGCTGTATGACTCTTAGTGTGACAACGGGCCCGGATAATAAATACCCAAAAAAGACGATGAACAAAATCATGGCAGGTTTGATGGTAATCACCACAAACACTAAAACCACCAAGAACAACGTGACAAAGGGGACCTTATCTTTCAAATTCAATTCCTTGAAAGAACTGAATCGAATATTACTCACCATCATCAAACCGGATATAACCGTTAAGACCAAGACCATTAAGGATTCTAGCCCGGTATTAATATTATTGGTTTCGACCATCCAAACAAATCCAGCCAATAACGCTGCCGCCGCAGGACTAGGAAGGCCTTGAAAGTATCGTTTATCAGCAATTCCAACTTGGGTATTAAAGCGAGCCAAACGTAATGCCGCCCCCACAGTAAAAATAAACGCAACCAACCAACCCAGCTTACCAAAATCCTGCAATGCCCATTGATAAACCAGTAATGCTGGGGCCAGCCCGAAAGAAACCATATCGGCTAAACTATCGTATTCTGCACCAAACGCACTACTAGAGTTGGTCATTCGAGCAACGCGCCCATCCAAGCCATCAAAAACCATCGCCACAAAAATAGCAATGGCTCCTAATTCAAACTGACCATTCATTCCTGCTATTACAGCGTAAAACCCTGCAAATAAAGCGAGCGTTGTCATTAAATTAGGGAGAAGGTAAATGCCTTTTTCAAATGGTTTCATATCACTCGTTTTTATTAATTAGAAGTAGGTATTCATTTTATAAACAATCTGCCAGACAAACAATAGCTAAAAGACTTTAAAAACAAAAAAGCCCAAACAGGGCTTTAATGGAAGGATCTTTTGGAGAAATTAAACCACTTCACCTCGGCCTACACCAAAGTGCCGGAACCCATGATGTACTAAAACGTCATGTTCATAAATATTTCTACCGTCGAAAATCACTGGCCGCTTCATCAGTTCAAACATTCGAGCATAATCCGGGCTCCAAAAACGTCTCCACTCGGTTAAGATCATCAAAGCATCTGCCTGCTCCAATGCTTCATACATTTCCGAAACCAAAGTGACACCCGCTTTATGCCCCCAATACTCTTTAAAAGCATCATTTGCCTTTGGATCATAAGCAATCACTTCAGCCCCTTGTGCCACAAGGGCTTCAATGGTTTTGACACTGGGCGCATTATCAACTGTTGCGGTATTAGGTTTAAAAGATAACCCCCAAATAGCAATCTTCAATCCCTTCAAATCATTTTTAAAGAATCGCCATGCCTTTCTAAACATCACTTCTTTTTGCGTTTCGTTGTTTTGCAAGACTGCTTTCAACAGATCCGCATCATAGCCTTTTGATTGAAAAGTCCCTACTAAAGATTGTACATCTGCTGCAAAACTCGGGCCACCAAACCCACACCCAGGAAACAGGTAACTAAACCCGATCCTTGAGTCCGACCCCAAGCCTTGGCGAACCTCTTCAATATCAATATTGAAATGCTCGGCATTGTTAGCCAATTCATTCACGAGACTGATCCGAGTTGCTAGAAGTGCATTCACGGCATACTTGGTGTACTCCGCCGCCCGAGTCGACATAATTTTTACTTGATCGGTAACATGATTAAAGGGCCGCATCAAATCTCTAATCATAGCAATCGCCTCTTCACTTTCACACCCTAAAACAACCCGTGAAGGCTTTGAAAAGTCACTGATTGCCGACCCTTCACTGATAAACTCCGGCATAGATGCGACGGCGACTTTTGCTACCAGTCCTCGCTGAGAAAACGCCAATTTAACCGCCGCTTCAAACCGATCAGCGGTTCCAATAGGAAAGGTACTTTGATTCACAATCAAAACATCTCTTGAAGCCGACTGCCCGATTGACTCAACCACCAACTCTGCTTTATCCGCTCGCCAGGAAGGCATACTTAGAATATAAATCTCTCCATGCTGAATCCCTTCAGACCAATCGTGAGAGAAGGTCAATCGTCCTTCTTTCACTTGACTGATAATCAATTGGTTTAAACCAGGTTCATCACGCGGCAGAATGCCCTGCCTCAAGTCTTCCGCTTTAGCCATTCCGACTGGAATAGCGATAACTTCATTCCCCGTATGCGCCAAAGAACCGGCTGTGACAAGGCCACTTAACTCACATCCAAAAACTGTAATTCTCATTTTGCTACCCTGTCAATTAAACCTTTAGTTGAACTATCAAAGCTGTCTGCTAACGGTTTATCTTTTATAGCACTGTAGGTTTCTTTTGCAATTAATTTTCCGAGCTCAACACCCCATTGATCAAAAGGGTTTATCTCCCAAACAACACTTTCTACAAAGGTTTTATGCTCATACATCGCAATCAACATTCCCAGTGTTTTAGCAGAGATCGTTCTGATTAAAATCGTATTAGAAGGTTGATTGCCTGAATAGTGTTTAAATGGGGAATCAAAGCTGGCTTTCAAAGCTTGGGGAATAGCATCGTCACCCAGCATCAACACCCGAGACTGAGCAAAACAATTGGCCAAAGCCAGTTCATGCTGATGCCTTAAGCTTTCATCTCTTTCTGTATGAGAGTCTGCATCAAAGTCATCACGTTCTACAGGGGCAATAAAATCACACATGACTGCCTGTGTTCCCTGATGGAGTAACTGATAAAAAGCATGCTGCGCATTGGGCCCCACCTCTCCCCATAATACAGGACAGGTTTTATAAGGGACGGCCTCACCAGAACGCGCGACCGACTTCCCATTACTTTCCATGACCAACTGCTCAAGATAGGCTGGCAGATAGCGCAAACGCGCATCATAAGGCAAAATAGCCTTATCATGAATATTTAAAAAGTTAATATTCCAAATATCAATTAAAGCCAAAATGACAGGAATATTTTTTTGCAAATCAGCTGTCGCAAAGTGCTGATCCATTTCATGTGCACCTTGCAATAATTCACGAAACCCATCCATTCCAATTTTCAGCGCAATTGGAAACCCTATTGATGACCAGAGTGAATAACGCCCCCCTACCCAGTCCCAAAACAGTAATTGGTTATCTGGAGGAATTCCCCACTCAGTCATTTTATCCGGTTTCGTCGAAACCCCGATAAAGTGCTGAGAAAACATAATATGCTCATCCTTGATGCACTCCTTCAACCAATCCATCGCGGTTTCGGCATTCGAAAGCGTATCAATTGTCGTAAAGGATTTAGAAGCCAAAATAAACAAGGTGGTTTCTTGTTTAAGACCGCGAAGCAGGTTGGATGTTTGAGTCCCATCAATGGAAGAAATAAAATGCAGATTGATTGGCGAACTGATTGTTTGCAAACTATGCGTAATCATAAGTGGCCCCAAGTCAGACCCACCCACGCCGATATTAACCACATCAGTAATCGGCTTACCACTGTAGCCACGCCAATGCCCTGAACGAATTTTTTCTGTCAAAACCGCCATTTCTTGCAAGACCTGCTCAACTTCCGGTTGAACAACTTCAGCATAGCCAGAAACATCTTTCCCTAAAGCTCTCAATGCTGTATGTAAGGCAGCTCTGTCTTCTGTATCATTGACGTGTTCCCCCGTCATAAGACGATGAATCTCTTTGGGTAACTTTTGCTGCTCCGCTAAGTCAATTAATAACTGCAATGTTTCTTGCGTAATACGATTCTTAGAAAAATCAACATAAACATCTGATAGCTCTAAGGAATAATTTTCTTGCCGACTCGCATCTTGAAACAATTTCGATAAATGAACGGATCCCATTCCTGAGTCACTATGAAGCTGCAAGGCTTGCCATGCGGATGATGTCTCAACGCCCATCGAATCCCCTTAATTTAATAATTGAAGAACAACCTTTTTTCACAGAAAATTAAATCAACTTAATTTTAAAGTCTTTAAATACGCCTTAAACTCTTTACCCAGTGCTTTATCTCTTAAGGCGTATTCAACATTCGCTCGAAGATAACCCAACTTATCACCACAATCGTATGTTTGACCGTTTTTAAACTCAAAGCCAAACATGACTTCTTCGTTCAACAATTCATCCATTGCATCGGTAAGCTGAATCTCTCCACCCGCACCAGGCTTGGTTGTTTTTAAAATCTCCATCAACCTAGGCGTGAAAATATAACGTCCGACAACAGAAAGATTTGAAGGCGCGTCCGCTGGCTTTGGCTTTTCTACCAACTCCACAATTCTCAGATCTGGCCCCTTTACTGCCGCGATACCATACTTTTCCACCTGGTCTTCCGGCACAGCCTCTAACGCCACAACGCTGGTATGCATTTTTCGATATTGCTCTGTCATTTGAGCCAAACACCCTTTAACCGAATGATGCATCAATACATCTGGTAACAATACTGCAAAAGGTTCATTGTCCGCGATAATTGGTGATGCGCATAATATAGCGTGTCCCAACCCTAATGCCTCAGGTTGACGCACACTCACGATTCGGACACCTGCCGGTGTAATATCTTTCAAGGATTCCAGACGATCTTTTTTATCTCTAATCGCCAATTCAGCTTCCAATTCATAATGTTTGTCAAAATGATTTTCTATCGCACCTTTGCTTGAATGGGTCACCAGAATAATATCAGTAATTCCGGCTTCAGCAGCTTCATGAATGATATATTGAATCAAAGGCTTATCAACGACTGTTAGCATTTCTTTTGGGATTGCCTTCGTTGCTGGCAAAAAGCGCGTCCCCAATCCTGCAACTGGAATAACGGCTTTAGTTAATTTTTTATATGACATAATCCCCTCAATACACTTTTAATTTGGCTCTCTATCTAACCTAAAGTCGCCTTTGACTTTACCCAAAATGACTCTTATACACAATAATACCCAAAAAAAGAATAAATTCACCCTTTGGCTGAAATTAAAAACACAATTTCTTCATCACGCTGTTCTGACAAAAAAGAAATTAACCCTTTATTCATACAAAAAGCTGGAATATCTTTCAGGGCCGACTGATCAGTCACCGTTAGCTGAATACTTTGTTGATTAATATCCACTTCAGCCAATGCTTTTTTAAGCTTAACTAAAGGAAGCGGACAAGGCAGATTTTTAACATCTAAAATAAAAGGTTCTTTCACGATTCACATTCCTTCAATGCAATACCTACAGAGTTATCTTACAATAGCTTGATTATTATTAAAAAGAGTTGCCTATTAAAATGCTTTTAAGGTTTTTGCTTTTAAATTTTTTTTGCTTGCCAATAGTGTTTGCCTCCAACAATCTACCTGACTTGGGGGCGCCTGACTTAAAAGACTATGACAGCCATACAGAGACGCAACTCGGCCAAGCATTCTCTACGGCACTTCACACCCATTACGACCTAGTTTACGACCCTGTCATGCTCAGCTATATTCGAAGAATAGGCGACAAAATAACCAGTGAGACTGGCAAAAACAGAAACTTCAGTTTCTTTATTATTGATAATCCCGAGATTAACGCTTTTGCAGGCCCCAATGGTGTTATCGGCATTCATACAGGCTTAATCGCATCCGCTCAATCCGAAGATGAATTGGCATCTGTTATTGCCCATGAAGTTGCGCACGTCACTCAAAGACACCTGTCTCGCACATTCGAATATCAAGATAATGTCAATGCCGCCAGTATCGCTTCATTGATTGCTGCCATCCTCATAGGAACACAAGACCCTAGCGCGGGTATAGCAACTTACATGGGAGGCATGGGGCTTAACATTCAACAGCAACTAAAGAATTCTCGAATCTATGAAGGGGAAGCCGACTACTTTGGCATCAAATACCTTAACCAAGCAGGCTATAGCCCGTATGCGATGGGCGAGTTTTTTGGAAGACTGTCAAAGGAAATGCAAATCTATGAAGGTACTCCTCCAGAAATATTATTAACGCATCCTGTAACAGAAAACCGTCTTGCAAAAGCTAATGACCGGGCAGCTCAATTAAAAACAGAAGAACCTTCTTCCTATAAGAGCGACACCTTAACGTTAATTCAACTCCGGTTAAACTTTACGACTAAGACGCAAACCCAAACATACAACACCAAAAAACTTAACACCCATGAATCCTGTTATTTGAAAAACCTCAAACAGCTACATGACCAAGGATCAAGCACCCCACAATATGATATGAAATGCCTAGAGGCTGCGTCAAAAAAGATGCCAAAAGAAAGGCTCTATAAGCTACTTTTAGCTCAAATTAAAACCGAAACTGGTGACCGATCAGCGCTAAAAGACTATGAATATCTAACTTCTTTCTACCCAACAGACTTCAGTATTGTTTATTTATATGCACAAAGCCTCATCAAACTTAATCATAAACAAGAAGCAATAGAACTACTCACAAAAAGTACCCCTACATTTCATTATCAATATTTACTTTATTCTGCATTATCGAAACTTTATGCTGAAAAAAATCAAAAGAACTACAGCTATTACTATGATGCATTAGCAAACTATAATATTGGTAACTTGCCAAAAAGCACTTTTTTAGTGAACCAAGCACAAAAAATTACGAAAAACAAAAACTCAAAGCTTTATCAAAAAATAAACCAGTTGAAAATTGAATTGGAAAAAAACTCACAAAAAGAACAACGTAATCAACCGTCATAAAAAAATATTTAAACAGTATTAAATATTACTATAAACGAATAACAACAAAATACTTGCGAATATTATTTATATGAGTAACCTATGCTTCTAAGAGCTCAAAGTGCTCAAAAATAACTACCCTTAAATTAAAAGGGAAGAATATATTAGAAAAGCGATTAGGCTTTTTTTAGGAGGATAATAATGTTGAAAACGAAAATGAAGCAATTACTAACTGCTCTGGCCATCTCAACAGCAATGGTTTCAGCGCCTTTAGCGACTCAAGCAGCCGATAAAGGTGCCAATAACATTGAAGCAGGTAAAAAATTAGCTTTCAGTCGCTCAAAAGGAAACTGTCTTGCTTGTCACATGGTTCCTGGTGGAAACCTACCTGGTAATATTGGGCCAGCGTTAATTGCAATGAAATTACGCTATCCTGATAAACAGAAATTATATGACAAGGTTTGGGGTAAACCAGACACACTAGTTCCAAACAGCATGATGCCTCCGTTCGGACAAAACGGAATCTTATCAGACGATGAAATTCAAAAAATTGTTGATTTCATCTATACGCTATAAATTTAGTTTTTTTTATTTAAACCTTAACCGGGAGTTTTAAACCTTATGAAACGTAGATCTTTCCTTAAAGGTACCCTTGCAACTGGTGCAGCTGCTATTGCAGTTAACGCTGGTCTTCTAACACCTTCAACTGTATTAGCAGCTTGGAACAAAAAAGCATTTGAATCAAAAACAACTGATGATGCGTTAAATGCAGCTTTTGGAACTGCTTCAGCTGCTAAATCAGGTGATATCGAACTTAGTGCTCCAGCTATCGCTGAAAATGGTGCTGTAACCCCAATTAAGATTGATGCATCTAAAATGTCTGGTGTTGAGTCTATCGCAATCCTAGCTAGCAAAAACCCTATGCCTTTAGTTTGTGAATACAGCTTCTCTGGCCCAGCAATTGGTTATGTTTCTACACGTATCAAAATGGGTGAAACACAAAATGTAATGGCAGTTGTTAAAGCTGGTGGTAAATTATACAAAGCAGAACAAGAAGTTAAAGTAACAATCGGTGGTTGTGGTGGTTAATCCATCATTTCATTGAATGATACTTAATTTTATAACTGTAAGAAATTGAAAGGAAATAACATGTCAATTAAAATCAGAATGCGTGGAAAATCTAAAGGCGGCGTTGCTGAAGTAAAAGCACTAATCAAGCACAAAATGGAATCTGGTGCTCGTATGAACAAAAAAACAGGCAAGCCATATCCTGCTGAGTTCATCAACATGGTTGAAGTTACTGTAAACGGAACTAAAGCAGTTGATGCTCAATGGTCTGGTGCTGTTTCTGCTAACCCTTACGTGGGTGTTAAAGTTAAAGCTAATAAAGGTGACGAAGTTACTCTTTCTCTAGCTGATAACACTGGTAAAAAAGGGACTGAAACAATTAAGCTAAGATAAGCTAATTGCTGCAGACTTCGCCTCTTCCCTTTTATAAAGGGAAGAGCAAACCTTTCTATATATAATAATACTTTATAAATAAAGAGTTCTCGGACGGAGGAATAGGATGAAGAAAACACTGCTAGTCGCCTTAACATTAGGTGCAACAGCGACGGCCAATATGACAATGGCTGCGAATATGGATCCTGAACAAAGTCGTCAACAATTAGTAGACTACTTTAAAGCTAAGCATCCAAATATCAAATTCGAAGATTATAGACTCGGTGCCTATAATTTCTCAGAGGACAAAAAAGCTCAGTGGGAAGCCGCTGAAGAATTTCCTCCATATTTAGACGCAATCGATGCTGGTGAAGCACTTTACAATAAAGACAAAGCAACCTATCAAAAATGCTTTGGTAAAGATGTCACAAAAGTACGCGTCATGTATCCTCGTTTTAACGAAGATACACAACAAGTTGAAACGTTAGAACAACAAATCAACAAATGTCGTACAGATGCAGGTTTAAAAACATTTAAATGGAAGAAAGGCGCAATCGCTCAACTTTCAGCATATTTTGCTTACAATGCACGTGGACAAAAAATCGATGTGAAAATTGAATCTGAAGGTGCTAAAAAAGCATTCTTTGCTGGTCAAGAATTCTATATCAAACCACGTGGTCAATTAAACCTATCTTGTGCTAAATGCCACACATATAACGATGGTCGCAAAGCACGTGCAAACTTATTATCTCCTAACCTTGGGCACACAAGCCACTTCCCGGTTTTTCGTGCTAAATGGCAAGAGCTAGGTACATTACACCGTCGTTTCGGTGGTTGTAATAAAAACATGCGTGCTAAGCCATTTAAAGCTCAAAGTGAAGAATATCGTAACCTAGAGTTCTTCGAAGCTTATATGTCAAATGGCATTGAAATTGATGGACCTGGTTATAGAGAGTAAGTTTTTAAAACTTTTCTAAAGACCTAAAAAACCCGCTTTATGCGGGTTTTTTATTACCTACTTATAACATCAAGATAGATATTTCTACCCTTCCTTTTTGATTCTCCCATACATATCTTTATTAAATCTCTTCTAAAGACACTGCCCAATCAACACGACTAAATTACAGACATAAAAAAACCGCTAATTACAGCGGTTTTAATTAAACTTTATGACTTCAAACCGGATAAACATCTCACAATTCAAGCATTTGCTCACCTTCATACACCCAGTTAAAACCTTCACGAACCCATTTTTCAACGCGAATTAATAATTCAGGATCATTTAAACCAACTTTCTGGGCAATCATAAAGACATTTTCTTGCTCTTCCTGACCAAAATGACCATCTTTATAAGACAACTTAACGAGCTCCTGTAACAGAATCATTTTTGATTGCTTCGAACGAAACACTGTCAACGCATCATCAATATTAATTTCAGATTTATCCAAATCATAATCAATACCAAATGCGTCACTAAAGTTCTTCAAATACTGCTGCTCTTCTTCAGACACATCATGGTCAGCATGCGCTAACAATACAGCCAAATCAAATACGGCTTGACGCTGTTCAGAAGTTAATCGGTCTGCAAACATGTGTTTTATCCTTTCATATATTTTATTTAATGCTCAATCTGTTCTACATTTCGGACAGCCCCAAATGCAGCACTCGTTGTCATAGCCGCATAAGCTCTTAATGCAACACTAATTTTTCTTTTTCTAGGCGATACAGGCTTCCAAGCAGCTTTGCCCTTAGCAACCATCGTCTGTCTTCTTTCTGCTAGTTCTTCATCTGTTAAGCTAACACTGATAGTTCTGTTCGGAATATCAATATTAATAATATCCCCCTCTTCGACCAATCCAATATTACCGCCTTCAGCAGCTTCAGGCGAGCAATGGCCAATAGAAAGGCCTGATGTCCCACCAGAGAAACGTCCGTCTGTTAGCAAGGCACATTCTTTCCCCAGTCCTTTTGATTTAAGATAACTCGTTGGATAAAGCATCTCTTGCATTCCAGGACCACCTTTTGGACCTTCGTAACGAATTAAAACCACATCACCGGATTTTACGTCATCATCTAAAATTGCTGCAACCGCTGCATCTTGGCTTTCGTAAATTCTGGCAGGCCCTGAAAATTTAAAGATTTCTTCATCCACACCAGCTGTCTTTACGATACAACCATCCAGCGCGATATTACCGTACAAGACCGCAAGACCACCTTCTTTCGTGTAGGCGTGCTCTACACTTCTAATACAACCATTTTCATCGTCATCATCCAGTGTCTTCCAACGTTTGTTCTGACTAAATGCTTCTGTCGTTCTGACATTTCCAGGCGCGGCTCTATAAAACGTTTTAACCGCTTCATCATCAGTGCGTGAAATATCCCATAAATCAATGGCCGCTGCCATGGTAGAAGCATGAACCGTCTTAACATCTCTATTAATCAGACCACCTCGATCCAGTTCACCGAGGATTCTCATAATCCCCCCTGCGCGGTGAACATCTTCCATATAATAATCTTTTGAGTTTGGTGCAACCTTGACTAAACAAGGAACCTTTCGTGAAATATGATCCATATCCGACATCGTGAAATTGACTTTGGCTTCATGTGCAATCGCCAACAAATGTAAAACCGTATTGGTCGATCCTCCCATCGCAACATCCAATACCATCGCATTTTCAAATGCCTCAGTCGTCGCAATCGATCGTGGCAGCACGCTGTCATCATCTTTTTCATAATAAAGCTTAGCCAGCTCAACAATACGACGCCCCGCTTCTTCAAACAGGTGCTTTCTATCAGCATGAGTTGCCAGTGTTGTTCCATTTCCAGGTAAAGCAATCCCTAATGCTTCTGCTAAGCAATTCATTGAGTTCGCTGTAAACATACCAGAGCATGACCCGCATGTCGGACAAGCAGAGACTTCAATATCATTAACATCAGAATCTGAACAATGGTCATCTGCAGCCTTTACCATGGCATCAACCAAATCTAGTTTGATTTCCATACCGCCTAAAACCGTTTTACCCGATTCCATTGGCCCGCCGGTCACAAAAATCGTTGGGATATTCAGGCGCATTGCGGCCATCATCATACCCGGTGTGATTTTGTCACAATTGGAGATACAGACTAAGGCATCCGCGCAATGAGCATTACACATATACTCCACTGAATCAGCAATCAAATCACGTGAAGGCAGAGAATACAGCATTCCGTCATGCCCCATTGCAATCCCATCATCAACTGCAATGGTGTTAAATTCTTTGGCAATCCCACCTGCCTCTTCAATCACGCCTGCAACAAGCTGCCCCATATCTTTCAAATGAACATGACCGGGCACAAACTGAGTGAAAGAGTTCGCCACCGCAATAATCGGCTTACCAAAGTCTTCCGTTTTCATGCCTGTCGCACGCCATAGAGCACGTGCACCGGCCATATTTCTTCCATGGGTACTGGTTTTTGAACGATAATCTGGCATATTCTTTCTCCTTAAACAGCCTTGGCATGTCGCTTTTTTTTGTTTTTGTCGCTAGCCTGTTATACTTATATAATTATATTTATAAACATTTTCTCATATCTATGCATCAATCTGAATTAGATTTTACGAATAACTTAAGGCAAGCGTCTCCTTACATCGCAAAACATCGCAATAAAACGATTGTGATCTACTTGCCGGGTGACCTTATTTTTAATTCAGATGCGCTGCAACAACTGGCAAAAGATATTGTTTTACTCAATAATCTTGGTTTAAAAGTCGTTTTGACACTAGGTGCATCCCTGCAAATAAACCAAGCTTTTGATGCCTTAGGCATGACCTGGCAAACCCAAAATGACACTCGTATTACGACCTTAGAGCATTTAGAAGTTTTCCAAAAAACCATCGGCATCGTTCGAGCACAAGTTGAAGCGGCCTTTAGTAAAGCATCCGCTGAACAAAATGTGCACTTGACCATTGTGTCAGGTAACTGGGTCATCGCACAACCCAAAGGCATTATCAACGGTATCGATTTTCAACACACTGGCGTATTAAGAAAAATTAATAACCAAGCAATTGAAAGTACCCTTAACGTCGGGCAAGTCGCTTTATTAACACCATTAGCCTATTCTCTAACGGGTGAAGTATTTAACTTAAACACCCTAGACCAGGCTTTTGCGATTGCAACAAATCTGGATGCCGATAAGCTATTGGTTTTTACAGATCAAACAACCTTAAAAGAACTGCCTCAAGCCTTGTCTCGTAAAGATGTCAAAAATCATCTGGAGTCCACTCAAAACGATAGCCAAAAAAGATTACTCAAACTGGCGACCGAAGCAAACGAGCATATTCGTCGAATTCACTTAATGCCGCAAGAAAACCCGAGCGCTATGTTGCTGGAGCTCTTCAGTCGCGATGGCCATGGCACCTTAATCTATAATGACCGTTACCATGAACTGCGACCAGCACAAAGCGATGATGTCGCTGGCATTATTAACCTCATTACGCCTTTGGAACAAGAAGGTATTTTAACCAAGCGTTCCAGAGAAACCCTAGAGCTGGAAGTTCATAATTTCTTGGTCATCGAAATTGATCAAAAAATCATTGGTTGTGCTGCGCTCTACCCGATCGACAACAAAAATGCTGAATTGGCTTGTCTTGCTGTTGATAAAACATATCAAGGACAGGCATTGGGTGAAGAGTTGCTCTGTGAAATCCAGAAAAAAGCACAAAACCAAAATATTTCGACCCTCTACTTACTGACGACTCACACTCATCACTGGTTTATCGAGCATGGTTTTATTGAATCATCTCCTACTCAATTACCTGAAAGCAGACAATCATTCTACAACAATCAAAGACAATCAAAAGTGTTACTTAAAAAGCTATAAATGAATAAAATCACCCATATCAAAGAAAGATTCCGCGGTTTTCTACCTGTTGTTGTCGATGTCGAGACAGCAGGATTTGACCCTCAAACCAATGCATTAATCGAAATTGCCATCGTAACGTTAAAAATGAATGCCGACGGTAGCGTAGAACGAGATCAAACCGTTCAAGCCAACGTCCTACCTTTTAAAGGCTCACAACTGGATAAGAGCGCATTAAAATTTATTGGCGTAGAAGATCCTACTCACCCTTTTAGAATGGCGGTTTCTGAAAAAGAAGCATTAGAAAAATGCTTCACACCAATTAGACAACTTCTCAAGGAGACTGACTGTAGTCGAGCCATCCTAGTCGGTCATAATGCATTTTTTGATTTAAGCTTTGTAAAAGCCGCTGCAGACCGGTGTAAAGTCAAATCGCCTTTTCATGAGTTCAGTACGTTTGATACTGTCTCTCTTGCTGGCTTGGCCTATGGTCAAACTGTCTTAGCCAAAGCAGTTCAATTAGCTGAAATTGAATGGGACAATAGCAAAGCACACTCGGCTGAGTACGACACCATTAAAACGGCAGATTTATTCTGTAAAATCGTCAACCAATGGCCGCTCGAAAAAGCACAAACAATGCTTTAATAAAATTAAAAACCACCAGGCCTGGTGGTTTTTAACCAATTTTAAGCATCTTCAGAAACAGCTTCATTTGCTTTTGCCATCAAGGTTTTCAGCTCACCTGATTCGGCTAATTCCAACGTGATGTCACAACCACCTTGCAACTCTCCACCAATATAGACCTGTGGAAAAGTAGGCCAGTCTTGATACTTCGGTAAATATTCAAAAATCAAAGGATCGGCTAAGACATTCACAAACGCAAACTTTTCAGTGGTTTCAACCATTGCTTGTGCTGTGCGGCTTGAAAACCCACAAGAAGGCATTTGCGGCGTTCCTTTCATATAAATCACGACCGGGTTGTTAGTTACCTGCTCATGAATTCTGTCTAAAGTTTCTTTTTCTTGATTATCCATTTTATTCTCCTATGATCAGGTAAAGGCACATTTTTTCAAATACCTGAGTTGTAAACAAGGTTATTGTACCAAATCATAACAAAAATCCTAGGTGAACTTTTACGTAACGCTCAAGATAATCTTTAATTATTGAACATATGGATCAACATGACGCTGCAACCAGAGCTCTAATAACGCCGCATGCCACAGTTTACTGCCTTTGATAGCGGTAAAGCTTTCATCCGCTTCTGGGTGATCTAACAGCTTTTGAATATACGCGGGCTTGAAAAGCCCTCTGGCTTTTGCTTGAGGACTGGTTAAAATCGACTTCATCATTTCGTAAAAAGGGCCTCGGACATACTTTAAGGCCGGCATAGGGAAATACCCCTTAGGACGATCAATCACCTCATCCGGCACAATACCTCGGGCAATCTTTTTCAGAATATATTTAAAATCTTTCAATTTTAGATCGGTTGGCGCTGACATCGCCAGCTCCACTAAATGATGATCTAAAAACGGTACCCGGGCTTCCAGCCCCCAAGCCATGGTCATGTTATCAACCCGCTTAACCGGATCATCCACAATCAATGTGGTTGTATCTAGCCGTAATACCTGGTCCAAGTAACTATCAGCGCCTTCGTCCGACAGACGATCGTTAATCAACTCACTGGTCACGTCATAGACATGATAATCGTCCTCAATCATTTCCAACCATTCCGCATGGGAACGATCAAAGTAATAGGGAGCAAAAGCGTCCACTGGTCGAGAAGTATCATTTAAAGAGGCCGCGGCTTTTGCCATCATTGGATACCAGAAATAACCTGCAAATACTTCATCAGCTCCCTGCCCAGACATCACGACCTTGACGTCTTCAGACACTTTTTCAGATAGCAAATAAAATGCAATCGCATCCTGCCCGAACATCGGTTCGGCCATCGCATCGACCGCTTCGGTTAATCGTGGAAGGACCGTTTCATTGGGAATCAAATACTTTTGATGGTTTGTCTGATATTGCTCAACCACTAAATCAGAATATTCAAATTCACTGCCTTTTTCTTCCGGCACATCTTCAAAGCCAATTGAAAAGGTACGAATATCCTTAACACCTGCTTCGGCCAATAAAGCAACAATTAAACTGGAATCTAAACCGCCAGACAACAACACTCCAACAGGTACATCTGCTGCCGTCAAACGCTTATGCACAGATTGTTTTAAAGACTCGTGAATCGTATCAATCCATTCTTGTTCTGTCTGAGGTGCCTCATCAGCCGTCGGACGCTTAGCCTCTAAATGCCAATAGGCTTTTTTATACATTTGTCCGTCTGGATTCACGATCATCCAGTGCCCCGGTTCTAGCTTGCGAATACCTTTTAAAATCGTATGTGGCGCGGGGACAACGGCATGTAAGGTAAATTGGTGATGCAACCCAACAGGATCAATATTGGTATCAATGCCCCCCGAAGCCAATAAGGCTTGGGTATTTGATGCAAACCGTACTCCGCCTTCCACTGGCGCATAATAAAGCGGTTTAATCCCAAAACGATCTCGCGCCAGTAACAACTGATGCTGGTGGTCGTCCCAGATAGCAAAAGCAAACATCCCTTCGAAACGAGTGACACACTCCATTCCCCACTGGCGATAAGCTTTTATAATGACCTCAGTATCCGAGTGCGAACGAAATTCATGGCCCAACTCAATTAACTCGGCACGGAGCGCTTCATAATTATAAATACACCCATTAAACACCAAGCTGATCTCATCATCCAACATCGGCTGATGCCCCGCCTCAGATAAATCAATAATGGATAATCGACGATGCCCTAAACCCACATGGTTTTGTACCCAAGTGCCACCATCATCTGGACCTCTTTTCTCCAGTTCCGCCAACATTGGAACCAGTTTGGTTTCCGAGGCCATCTGACCATCCCAATAAATTTCTCCGCAAATTCCACACATCGTTTGATACCTTTCGTTCAAGCTGTCGCTATATGAATAGCGCCTATTTTAACGAATATTATGCAAATTTATTGACTCTTTATACGGGAGTCATTAAAGTCAAAAGCCCACAACAACTCTGTTTCAACAATCAAAAGGGACGGGCATGAAAGTTTATGGACTCACAGGCGGGATAGGCAGTGGCAAGACAACGGTTCGCCAGCTATTCGAAGAAGAAGACGTGCCCACACTAGATGCCGACAAAATTGCACGGGAAGTGGTTGGCAAAAATCAGCCAGGCCTGGCTGAAATTGAACGCGCATTTGGCTCCGAATACTTAGTAAACGATGAACTAAATCGCGCTAAATTACGTGAATTGATTTTCAATGATGCTTCATCAAAACAAAGATTGGAAGCGATTCTTCACCCACTCATTCGTCAACGCACTGCAGAACTTATCCAGGAACTGAAAAAGCAACACCCGCCAGCAATTGTCATTGAGATTCCGCTGCTAACCGAGACAGGAAAACCGGACTATATTGATGACGTCATCGTGTTGGATCTTGCACCTGAAACCCAACTTGAAAGAGCGATGATAAGAGACCAACTTCCAGAAAAAGATATCCAAAAAATCATTCAACAACAGGCTTCCAGAGCAGAGAGATTGGCCATTGCTGACATTATTTTAAACACCGAACAACCACTTGATGAGTTACGTAAAAAGGTACACTCTCTTATCAATAGCTAAAATAGCTCATAACTGGAATATTTTATCTATTTATCAAAAATGTTATGCTGTCATTGATAATGAAAATTACTCAATAACCCTTTACTGAGAGTGTCATAATGCCCTACCAAGTAACGTCTATTCAGAACAACTATACTTATACCTCGGTAGTGCCTCGTGGAGAGTTAGCTTATACCATTATCAAATACCTAGTGAAGCTGGGTCTGACCTTAGATAGCTTCAAAGAATTGGTAAAAACCAGTGGGTTAAATTCAGCCCATATTTTGAGTGAAGAAGATTTTAGAGTGTTAGCCGACCAACATCCTGAGATGAGTTTAATCTATGAAGGTATCCAGCTCAAAAACAATCAACGAATGTACTTTCACACTAACTGGACGGTGGGCAATACCAACTGGCAGCTTTTAAACCAAGAACTGCAAAAGTACGATTTAGAAGTCACCACACTCAAGACCCCAGATTTACCGGCTTATATCCGAGCACAACAAAAGGCTGCGCAAACTAAATAGGATCAGGCCAAAGCCCTGAAATCGCTGCAATTCCTTGAGCACCCTGGCTTGTAGCCTGTTCGACATCTGATTGCTTCATCCCACCTAATGCAAACACCGGAATGGGAATATCAGCAACCATCTCTGAAAAGGTTTCCCAACCCATTCCATCCATATCTGGGTGAGAACTGGTTTTCTTCACCGGCGATAACAATAACAGGTCAGCCTTCAGCTCTAATGCTTTGGCAATTTCCGTTTTAGTATGCGTCGAGATACTTAAAATTTTATCTTTTGAAATAGGTCTATCCGTCAAGTCCATAATTGCGGTTGACGCCAACTGCAGACCATCTGCTTCTGGCAAAACATCCAACCAATCAGGCTTGCCATTAATTAAAATCTTAGCCTCATTATAGCGATGTGTCAGCGCAATGGCTTTTTTAGCCAAGGCTATAAAGTCGGTTTCCTCCATTTGCTTGGCACGTAACTGCACCAAGCGAACGCCTTCATCCAAAGCGGCTTCTAATCGACCCAATGCATCATATTCATCATGAAAATTTCCTGATATCATAAACACATCAGGCAGCTTCAATGCGCTAAGAATGCCTCTATTGGCTTCTGGAAACTCATAATTATGCAGTTCGGAAATCACTGTCCATTGAACAGGCTGGCCCTCTTTTCCATGAGGCGCTCCTTGAAACTGGTCCGATTCATACACATGCAAATGAACCGAAACCGTATCGTAATCCCAAGGGATTTGAATCAAGGGTTTCCAATCGGATGTTTCAACACCAACCTCCTCTTGAAACTCTCGTACCAAGGCCGCTTCAATAGACTCTACTGCTTCCACTTTACCACCAGGGAACTCCCACTTGAGTGCATGGCTCTGTTTCGCCTGTCTTTGTGCCAGCAAAATACGATCACCTTGTCTTAAAACACCGACTGCAATATCAATTCTTTGACTCATTTAATTTCTCTTTTAACCTTCTTAAAGATATTTTGTCAAAAAAATCACCAGGCCTGGCAGTTTTTCAGTTTAAATTAAGCCAATTTTTTTCGTTTAACGTTAAAATAAGCGCATTGTAAACCGAATTTGGAAAAAATTATGAGTCAGTTCTGGAGTCAACTTGTTCACAACCTTACCCCTTATGTTCCGGGTGAACAACCTAAAGTCGACAACTTGATTAAACTAAATACCAATGAAAGCCCTTACCCTCCTTCACCATTGGTATTAAAAGCGTTATCAACCCAGTTAAATGATAAATTGAGACTCTATCCAGACCCAAGCTCTGAAGAGCTGAAACAAAGCTTAGCGACTTATTATGGCGTGAAAACTAACCAAGTTTTTGTGGGAAATGGGTCGGATGAAGTTTTAGCCCATACCTTTATGGCGCTGCTAAAACAAGATAAACCTATTCTGTTTCCAGATATCAGTTACAGTTTTTATCCTGTTTATTGTGGCTTATACGACATTGAACACCAAACCATTCCCCTAACGGACGATTTCGAAATCGATCAGTCAGATTATCAAGTTGAAAATGGTGGTATCATTTTTCCCAATCCGAATGCCCCGACAGGCAGATTGTTGCCACTTCAAGCCATAGAACAAATCTTACAGCACAACACCACTTCGGTCGTCGTTGTGGATGAAGCTTATATTGATTTTGGTGGCGAATCGGCCGCTAAACTGGTTCACCGCTATCCAAACCTATTGGTTGTTCAAACATTTTCAAAATCTCGCGCTTTGGCAGGGTTAAGAGTCGGGTTTGCTTTGGGAAATCCGGCGCTTATTGAAGGGTTGGAACGTGTTAAAAATAGTTTTAACTCTTATCCTCTTGATCGTTTGGCCACCGTTGGTGCAATTGCAGCGATTGAGGATGAAGCTTACTTTCAGCAGAGTTGTGAAAAGATCATGTCAACTCGAGATAAGCTGACACGGTTTTTAAAAGAGAATAACTTTGAAGTCATTCCTTCAGCCGCAAACTTCGTGTTTGCTCGGCATACACAAATGCATGCAGAAGACATTGCTCAGCAACTGAGAGAGCAGGCGATAATTGTGCGCTATTTTAACAAACCTCGCATTGATCAATTTTTACGCATTACGATTGGCACAGAGGCAGAAAATACTCAACTCTGCCAGGCGTTGTCGGACATCCTGAAAACCAACCATTCATAAATAAATTCCATAAAAAAACGCCAACTCTGTGGCGTTTTTTATGTCTGACTAAATCAACCTGTGAACAGGCTATCGACTAAGTGCGATATTCTGCATTGATTTTGACATAATCGTATGAAAAATCTGTCGTCCAGACCGTTTCTGAAACGCTTCCACGATTCAATATAATTCGAATTTCAATATCCGTTTCGTTCATAACTGCTTGACCCGCTTCTTCGGTATAAGAATCTGCACGTCCGCCGTTTTCTACCAACAAAACATCGCCCAGATAAATCTGCAACGCATTAATATCCAAATCTACCAAGCCGGCGCGCCCGACCGCGGCCAGAATTCTACCCCAGTTAGGATCAGATGCAAATAAAGCGGTTTTAACCAATGGTGAGAGTGCGACGGCATGAGCAACTTTCAAACACTCCTCAATAGAATTTCCCGCTTCCACTTTAACCGTTACAAACTTGGTGGCACCCTCACCATCTCTAATAATCATTTGAGCCAGCTCAGTCATGACTTCATTCAAAACGCTTACAAATGCCTTATAAGTAGATGAATCAGGCTCCGTGATTTCAGGCATATCAGCCTGCTGAGTAGCCGTCAAGGTGCAAGCGTCATTCGTTGAGGTATCGCCATCAACCGTGATGCGGTTAAAAGAGACTGAAACCGAGTCACGCAAGGCTTTATCCAGGCAGGCCTGGGAGATTTTGGCATCTGTTGCCGCAAACCCAAGCATGGTCGCCATATTTGGGTGAATCATACCGGAGCCTTTAGAAAAGCCCGTCAAGGTAATCGTATGTCCATCAATATCAAATTGACGACTGACTATTTTTTCATGTGTGTCCGTCGTCATAATACTTTTGGCGGCCATTTCCCAGCCATCAATAGATTGATTTGCAATCGCTGCAGGCACAGCGGATTCAATTTTTGGCATCGGTAAGTTCTGCCCAATCACCCCAGTGGAAAACGGTAAAACAGCTTGCTCAGAAATACCGAGTTCTTGTGCAACCCAACGACAAGTTTGTTGTGCATCCAACATGCCTTGTTGCCCAGTTCCTGCATTGGCATTGCCACTATTAATCACCAAAGCACGAGTCGGTATAGCTTTTAAATTCTGTTTTGCCAAAGTAACCGGCGCGGCACAAAATGCGTTGGTGGTAAATGTTGCAGCTGTACGACTACCTTCTACAAAAGACATAACAAGGAAGTCTTCCAGACCTGATTTTTTGATTTTCGCTTGTGTCGTTCCTAAATAAACGCCAGAAACAGGATGAATACTCGATACTTGCGCCATACAATTCTCCAAAATAAAAAAGTCCACACTGGTCATGAATTAAAAACTCATTTGCATATGATTCACTTCATATGCACCAGGGTGGACTTCGATAACGCTTGTTTAAATTTTAATTTAATTTACCACAACATTGTTTATATTTTTTACCTGAACCACAAGGGCAAGGATCATTTCGTCCTACTTTCGGTGCTTCACGACGATAAGTTGAATCGGACTGATCTTCTTCTGAAACATCTGTCATCGTACTTGCAATACCTTGTGCTTCAGGATGATTAGCTTCCAACTCTTGAGGACGCTCGTCAATTTGCTGTTGTTCATAAGCATCTACATCATCTGAGCCTTGAATTTGAACCATTGAAAGTGTTTGAACGGTTTCAAACATAACCTCATCCAAAAAGGCTTCAAACATTTCGGCTGACGATGCACGGTATTCTTGGAAAGGATCTTTTTGGGCAAAGCCTTTCAAATGAATCCAGCGACGTAAATAATCCATTTCATTTAAATGTTCACGCCATTGTTTATCTATCGTTCTCAATAAGACTTCTTTTTCAAAATGATGGCGTGTTTTTTCATCAATCACGGCCATTTTACTTTGGTAAAGAGCTTTGGCTTCCGCAATGATTTTTTCACGCAATTTTTCTTCGAATAATCCTTTATCTTCTTTCAACCAATCAGAAATTGGAAAAGTTAACCCTAAGTCTTCTTGCAGTTGTTTTTCCAGTCCAGGGATATCCCATTGTTCTTCAATACTGCCTGGCTGAATAAAGCTTGCCATCAGCGTTTCAATGACGTTTTCACGTAAAGAATCAATAATGTCAGACACATTTTCTTCTTCCATCAGCTCATTACGTTGAGCATAAACCACCTTACGCTGTTCATTTGAAATATTGTCAAATTTCAATAAGTTAGCACGCTCATCCTGATGCATTCTTTCGACTTGTTTCTGTGCGCGCTCAATCGATTTCGTTACCATATTGTGCTCAATGGCTTCGTCTGATTTCATCCCTAGGCGACGCATCATACCCTTCACTTTTTCAGAAGCGAATCGACGCATCAATTCATCATCTAAAGACAGATAAAAGCGCGTTACCCCTGGATCACCTTGACGCCCAGAACGACCACGTAATTGGTTATCAATGCGACGTGATTCGTGCCTTTCAGAACCGATCACCATCAAGCCACCATTTTTCAGCACTTCGTCATGTCTAACTTGCCATGCCGCCTTAACTTCTGCGATTTGCTCTTGCGTTGGATTATCCAAAGACTCGATTTCCATGTCTAGGTTACCCCCTAACACGATATCGGTTCCTCGCCCCGCCATGTTCGTTGCAATCGTCACCGCTCCTGGACGACCTGCTTGTGCAATAATGGTAGCTTCTTTTTCATGTTGCTTCGCATTCAAGACACTATGCGGAATCTTTTCTTTTTCAAATAAAGAAGCCAATACTTCAGACATTTCAATGGAAGCCGTCCCCACTAGAATTGGCTGCCCTGTCTTGACCACCTCTTTCACTTCTCGAACAATAGCTGCCAATTTGCCTTCGATATCTAAAAACACTAAGTCTGGCAAGTCTTTTCTCTGGGGCTCTTTATTAGTCGGAACCACGACGACTTCCAACTGATAGGTTGAAAGGAACTCACCCGCTTCCGTATCTGCAGTCCCCGTCATCCCTGACAATTTAGCGTATTGTCTAAAGTAATTCTGGAATGTAATCGAAGCATAGGTTTGGCTTTCAGCCTGAATTGGGACACCTTCTTTTGCTTCAACCGCTTGATGTAATCCATCGCCCCAACGGCGGCCAGACATTTTACGCCCTGTAAATTCATCGATGATAACCACTTCGTTATCTTGAACGATGTAATCTGTATTCTTTTCAAACAGCAAATGCGCTCTTAAAGAGGCATTCACATATTTCATTAAACTGATATGCTCGGCATCATAGAGAGAATCACCTTCCTCGAGTAACCCCACTTCTACCAACATTGCTTCAACTTTTGAGTGACCTTCATCGGTTAAGTGAATTTGTTTCGACTTTTCATCAATGGTGTAGTCACCGCTTGATGTTTTAGTTTCAAGGTCTTCTTCCCCTCTTTCCAATCCAGTGACTAAAGGATTCATTTTTTGATACAAATCCGACTTATCTTCAGCTGGCCCAGAAATTATAAGAGGTGTTCTCGCCTCATCGATTAAAATGGAATCGACTTCATCGACAATTGCGAAGTTTTGCCCACGCATAACACGCTCTTCCGCGAAGATTGCCATGTTGTCACGCAAGTAGTCAAACCCAAATTCATTATTGGTTCCGTAGGTAATATCTGCATTATAGGCTTCTTGCTTTTCTGCACTGGTTTGGCCTGACAAAACAACCCCTGTTGTGAGTCCAAGAAAACCATATATTTGCCCCATCCAGTCAGCATCACGAGAGGCTAAATAATCATTAACGGTAATGACGTGAACGCCGTCACCAGATAAAGCATTTAAATAAGCAGCAAGGGTAGCAACAAGTGTTTTCCCTTCCCCTGTACGCATTTCAGAAATATTACCATCATGCAGAACCATTCCCCCAATTAACTGAGTGTCATAATGGCGCATTCCCATGACTCTTTTACCAGCCTCTCTCACAACGGCAAATGCTTCAGGTAGAATCTGATCTAACGACATGCCTTCGGCAAGCTGGCTTTTAAAATAATCGGTCTTCGCTTTAAGTTCATCATCTGAGAGCTTAGAAAAAGCTTCTTCAAAATCATTAATCTGTTGAACTTTTTTGCGGTATTGTTTAAGCAGTCGTTCATTACGACTACCAAATAATTTTTTGAAAATATTAAGTGCCATTAGCGCTTGAATCCAATAAAGAGTTTAGTTGCATAAACCTTATTTCACAGGGTTACACAGGGATTGATAGAAAAGGCTGAACAATGCCGAACCGATATAATAAAACATCATTTTACGAGTTATCGATCACTTGTAAAGCACTACTGCTATTTTAGTAAATGCTGATTATTCTAACACATTTAAGAGGATGAAAAAGTAAGGAGAATCACGGAGAATTTGAATCAGCGATGTAATATAGAAGGTTCAATAAATAGACAACGAACGGATCACTCCTTTAAAAAAGAATGATGACTCTTTAGGCTTTATAAAACGCACCCTCTAAAGTGCGTGTTAGACAAGAATTTTACTGCTTCCATACTGAACAGGTGGCTCTTCATCATCATAAGTAACCAATTCATACGCAGCTGGATCTGCAATTAAAGCTCTCAATAGTTGGTTATTTAAAGCATGACCAGACTTATGCGCTGTGAATTCACCGATAATAGGATGACCCGCCATATATAAATCTCCTACGGCATCCAGAATCTTATGACGCACAAACTCATCTTTATCTCTCAGGCCTTCCTGATTCACAACCCCATTCTCATCCAACCCAATCGCGTTATGTAATCCGGCCCCCAAACCAAGGTTTTGAGCTCTAAGCTTTTCCATGTCTTTCATAAAACCAAACGTTCGGGCACGACTCACTTCCTTAAAGTAAGACGTTGAAGAAAAGCTAAGCGTCATTTTTTCAGCGGTTTGATCAAAAGCAGGATGATCAAACTCGATTGAAAAATTCAGCCGAAAGCCTTCATAGGGATTAAACTCTGCCACACCACCTTTATCGTTCTGAACCTTGACTTGTTTTTTGATGCGTATAAATTTTTTCGGCGCTTCTTGTAATTGAATACCAGCCGATTGCAGTAAAAAGATAAAATGCGAAGCACTTCCATCCATAATCGGAACTTCATCAGCCGTAATATCAATATACAAATTATCAATGCCGACGCCAGCCAATGCTGACATCAGATGCTCAATGGTGGCGATTTTGACTTTTTGCCCATCATGCATTTGCACAATTGTTGTACAAAGAGTCGTTTCTTTGACCAACTCAGGGGAGACTGGAAATTCAATAATAGGGGTATGATCAATTCGACGGAACACGATTCCCGTATTCACCGGAGCTGGACTCAACGTCATAATTGATTTATGACCGGTATGAAGCCCAACACCTTTAGCTTTGATCGGATTGGCAAGAGTTCTTTGTTTCACGCGATTGTCTTCTACTTTATTTAAGCAAACTATAATCGGTGAATTTTAACACAGATAACAAACTGCTCATTCTAAAAATTCTTACTAAACCAGCTTTTCATTTTTTCAAGAATAGATTCTTTATCTAAGGATAATTCACTTGATTTTTCTATGGAAAAACGCGTTCCCTGATGTTCTTTTGCATACATTAACAAACCGACCGTCGTCGCAAAGGAAGGATTACACACCTCTTCTTTAAGCCCTGAGACATCATGAGGCATGCCCAAACGAACAGGCATATGAAACACCTCTTCAGCAAGTTCTACAGCACCTTCCACCAAAGAACTCCCCCCTGTCAACACGATACCGGCAGCAATTTTATTTTCAAAGTCTGTACGACGCAGTTCTGCTTGAATTAACTGAAAAAGCTCTTCATAGCGCGGCTCTATCACTTCCACCAAGGTGTGGCGCGACAAGCATCTCGCTGGACGATCTCCTACACTAGGCACTTCAATTTCTTCATCTTGGGAAATCAGTTGCGGTAAAGCACAAGCATATTTTTTCTTGATGTCTTCTGCAGCCTGCTTTGGGGTTCTCAGCGCCATTGCGATATCATTCGTGACTTGGTCTCCAGCAACCGGAATAACTGCTGAATGTCGAATCGCACCATTTTGAAAAATCGCGATATCCGTGGTTCCCCCGCCAATGTCGACAAGACAAACACCCAATTCTTTTTCGTCTTCAGACAACACCGCTTCTGATGAAGCCAATTGTTCTAAAATCAGGTTATCTACCTTCAGAGAACACCGCTCAACACATTTGGTAATATTCTGTGCAGCACTCACCGACTCCGTCACCATATGGACTTTTGCTTCTAGACGAACTCCAGACATCCCAATAGGTTCACGAATGCCGCCTTGGTTATCAATCATAAACTCCTGTGGCAGAATATGAAGAACTTCTTGGTCACCTGGGATCGCAATGGTTTGCGCCGCATCAATGACTCGTTGAACATCTTCCTCTTGAACTTCTTGATTACTGATTGCAACCATTCCGTTTGAGTTAAAACTACCGATATGACTTCCCGCAATACCGACTGAAACCGATTCTGCTTTTATGCCAGACATTCTTTCCGCTTCATCGATCGCTCGCTGAATCGATTCGACGGTTGAGTCAATATTAACAACAACTCCCTTTTTTAACCCTTTGGATGGATGAGTTCCCATGCCAACCACTTCAATACCACCATCTTCTTTCACTTTGCCGATGATTGCCGCAATTTTTGAAGTACCAATATCTAAACCGATCACAACATTGGCGCTGGGGTTTTGTTGCTTTCTTGCCATTCGTTTTTCACCTTTAAATTGGATAATGCTAATACAAGCGATTTACCATTTTCTTACTTCTGAGTATCCTCTAGTCTACTCTTCTGGCCTTGTTTTCTGCTTGATAACAAAGCCATTACTATATCGTAAATCAAATACTTGTGCGAATTTTCTTAATGCTTGCTTGGTCTTTGGAAGTGCCCGCGTAAACCGACTTAACTTGGCTTGCCAATCTTCGTTGTCTAACAACACCGTTACCCCTGATATAAAATGGATATTCCAACTCCCATCAGGTTGTTGCTTTAACGCATCAATCGTCCAATCAAGCGGTTTAAACGCATCTTGAAACGTTACCAAATCGTGCAATATCTGTCTAGATTGCAAAGGGTTCCCCTCTAATGCAACCCAATCCTTGAATGGTGCAATGTCATGCGGATAAAAGATGTCACCGGATTGGTTTAATAAACCATCCTCGCTCCAACGGGCAACGGGCTTTTGCTCTTCTAACGTAATAATAACTTTATTCGGCCAGCGTCGTTTCACTGTCGCCTTATAAACCCATTCTAAATGTAGTAAATCAGCATGTAGCTTTTCTAAATCAACACGCCAAAACGATTCTCCAATATAAGGCTGAACAATCGCCTGTACGGTTTCAGGGGAAACTCTTTCTAACTCACCATTCAATTGTGCTTCAGTCAACACTCGTGCAGGTGAAAAGAAAATCCAAACCGCAACCAAGATAAATAAACTTAAAATCAACGCTAAAGATATTTTCTTTTTCACCGTAAAATAAGCCTCGTTCGTTTAAGGCAGTGTTAACGAAATCAACTTTAACACCAGTTTTGAAAAACTTAAATCAACTGCCTTCGCCGCCATTGGCACCAAACTGTGATCAGTCATACCAGGAACAGTATTAATTTCAATCAACCAAGGTTGATCTTGATTGTCTAACATTAAATCTACTCGACCCCAATGACGCGCACCAGTCGCATCAAAGGCCTGTAATACTTGCTTTTGAATCGCTATTTCTTGGTTAGTATCAAGGCCACAAGGACATAAGTATTCCGTACTGGTCGATTGATATTTCGCATCAAAATCATAGAAATCATGGTCGGTTTTTAATTGGATCATCGGCAGAGCCTCCCCATCCAGCACCGCACAAGTAAATTCTCTGCCAGTAACCCATTGCTCAATTAAAATTTCTGAATCATATTGCTGCGCAAAATCGACCGCTTCTTGTAAAGCATCAAGCGTATCCACCTTGCGCATTCCAATACTTGACCCCTCATGACTTGGTTTAACAATGACCGGAAAAGTTAAATCAAACCCTTCAATCTCCAAAGGCTGCGAGGGAGAGACGACCTTAAAGGCTGGCGTAGGCAATCCAACACCTTTCCACAGCCACTTAGTCCTAAGTTTGTCCATGGCAAGCGCAGAAGCTGTCATACCACTTCCGGTGTAAGGTAATTTCAATGCATCTAACACAGCTTGAACGCCACCATCTTCTCCCCAGCGTCCGTGCAAAGCGATAAAAGCTCGGTCATATTGTTGCGCAATCTCAATTAGCTGCGCCACAGAGGTCACATCACAGCCAGTCGCGTCCACACCTTCATCTTTCAATGCTCTGACGACCTCGGCCCCGCTTCGAAGAGAAACCTCTCTTTCTGCGGCAACGCCCCCCATTAAAACCGCAACTTTTCCTAGGCGCTTTATAAGATCTTTTTCTTGATCGCTTGATTGCTTCATAAATTCACTTTAACGTCCAAAATACTATATCAATGGGCTTCTTGCTTCCAATCACGTGCAAGCTGACCAACATCTCCGGCCCCCATGACCAGAACAACATCCTCTTCTAACAAGAGGGTTTCCATTAACTCATTCAATTGCTGTTGCCCTTCTACATGAAGGTTTTCTTTATGTCCACGCAAACGCATCGCCTGCAGCAACGCTTTAGAGTCAAAGGCTGCAATCGGCGTTTCTCCAGCAGGGTAAACATCCAACAACACTAATAAATCGGCATGTTGTAATGCTTGAACAAACTCATCAAATAAATCGCGCGTGCGACTATAACGATGTGGTTGAAAAACCAACACCAATCTTTTTTCGGGAAAAGCCATCCGAGCAGTCGACAAGGTCGCTTCCAGCTCAGTTGGATGATGACCATAATCATCAACCAACGTGACATTTTTATGACCTATAATACGATTCGGATATACTTCAAAGCGACGCCCAACACCTCCGAAACTAGCCAAGGCTTTTTGAATCGACTCAACAGTAACATCCAATTCCAACGCTACCGTAATAGCGGCAAGAGCATTTAAAACATTATGTTTTCCAGGCTGGTTCAACACCACATCAAACTCAGGAAGGTCTTTAACTTTAACCTTGAAGTGCATACTGAGGCCCTGATGAGTAACCTCGACCGCTTGAATATCTGCGGACTCCGAAAACCCATAAGTTCGAATTTTACGAGACAATTTAGGCAACATATTCTGAATATTTTGATCATCAATACAGACAATCGCAACGCCATAAAAAGGGAGGCGATGAATAAATTCAATAAACGTTTGTTCGAGATTAAGATAATCGCCCTGATACGTTTCCATGTGATCTTCATCAATATTAGTGATCACGGACATCATAGGAGATAAATGTAAAAAAGAAGCATCAGATTCATCCGCTTCCGCAACCAAGTATTGACTACTGCCTAAGCGTGCATTTGAATCAAATTGATTTAACTTACCACCAATCACAAAAGTGGGATCTAACCCTCCTTCTGTCAAAATAGCGGACGCCAAAGACGTCGTGGTGGTTTTACCATGTGTTCCAGCGATGGCTATTCCAAATCGCATCCGCATGAGTTCAGCCAACATCGCTGCTCTTGGAATAACAGGGATTCGACTTTCTTTGGCAAAACAGACCTCTGGGTTATCTTTGGCTATCGCGGTTGAAACGACAACAACATCGCTGTTTTTGACATGCAAAGCATCATGATTGAACTGAATCAGCGCGCCTAAAGAGATTAAATGACGAATGGTCGGGTTTTCTTTTAAATCAGAACCGGAAACAGTAAAGCCTAAACTCAGGCAGACTTCAGCAATACCTGCCATACCCACGCCACCAATTCCGACGAAATGAATTTGTTTAACTTGATCTTTCATTCTATAAAGGACACCTTTCTAATAAGTCATATCATACCGATTTATAAGATTTCAGGTTAAAAAATACGTATATTTTTTACCCCCTATTGTACTTAACAAGGCGTGTGACAAAATAAAAACAAACTTCATCTAGTTTCATTTTCTAGCCGTTAAAATACTATTTTGAGTTTCTAGAGATAGGATGAATTTGCATCAATGAAGGGATATTTTAGCCAGGCCTGGTTGAAGATTAGACTCAACAACAGGTTCAATGACAGGCTCAGGAACAACCCAATAAGATTGCGCTAAAATTGCAGCTAATTCAGAAGGCTTGTTCAAAGGGGCGGTAATTTCAAAGTGAGAGAGAGATGAACCATTAACAAACCCTGTTTCTTGAGCAGCTTGCACCATACCAATAACTTCTTCAGAACCTTCACCAACCAGCTCAGCTGCATCCGGATTCCAGTAGACTACTTTTATAGTTTGATCGTCCAAACCTGGTAGAGGTACAAGTTCTAATCGTATCCAGTGATAGGGTTCTGATTGCACGTCTCAACTCCCGCCATTTACTACGTAGTTATACTAGCATATCAACCGCTTCTTTAATAGAGCCAATCAAACGATCAATATCTTCAGAGTTGTTATAGACACCAAAAGAAGCTCGAATGGTAGCCGGCACGTCAAAGTGCTGCATAACAGGCATGGCGCAATGGTGACTGGCTCGAACAGCGATACCATCCTGATCCATCAACGTCGCCATATCATGTGGGTGAACCCCATCAATCACAAAAGAGATAACCCCTCCCTTGTTGGCTGCCTGACCAATAATTTTCAAGCCGTCGATTTGTTGTAATTTTTCGGTTGCTTCAATCAATAGCTGATTTTCATACTCAGCAATTTTTTCCAAACCGATCTCCAGCATAAAATCGACAGCAGCACCCAAACCAATCCCACCTGCAATATGAGGCGTACCGGCTTCGAATTTATATGGCAATTCATTGTATTCAGTTTTATCAAAGGTCACTGAGTAAATCATGTCGCCACCTCCCTGATAAGGAGGCATTTCATCTAATAACGCTTCTTTACCATAGAGCACACCAATACCGGTCGGACCATACATTTTATGAGCGGAGAAGGCATAAAAATCACAATCTAACGACTGAACATCTACTGCCATATGGGGAACGGCTTGCGCACCATCCAGTAACACTTTAGCACCAGCGTCATGGGCTAGCGCTGTCATTTCTTTAACTGGGTTAATCGTACCAAGCGCATTTGACATATGAACGACAGAAACCAGCTTTGTCTTCTCTGACAACAAAGCTTTATAATCCGTCAGACTCATTTCCCCTTGGTCATTGATTGGCACGATCACTAACTTAATGCCAATTTGGTCTCTTAACAACTGCCACGGAACAATATTGGAGTGATGCTCCATTTCGGTAATTAAAACTTCATCACCCGCAGCTAAATTTTCTCGCCCCCAAGTCTGAGCCACAAGGTTAATCGCTTCTGTCGTGCCTCGAACAAAGACGATTTCTTTAGTCGACTGAGCATTTAAGAAGTGCTGAACTTTTTTACGAGCGCCTTCATAAGCTTCTGTGGCGCGTTCACTTAATCCATAGACACCGCGATGCACATTGGCATTTTCTTCACGGTAATAATGATCAAGCGCTTCAATAACTTTTAAAGGCTTCTGAGAGGTCGCACCGCTATCCAAATAGACTAATGGTTGGCCATTTTCCTGTAATTTCAGAATGGGAAAAGCATCTCTAATATCAGAAAATTTCATGTATTAATATCTTAAAGTAGGTGGATAAAATAATCGTATTATTGCTTTGCCAATTTACGACTAATAATTTCTGTTAACCAATTACGTAAAGCTAAATTAGAAACACTTTCTAACGGTTCCAACAAAAACGCGCGCGTAATCAACTGCAAGGCATCCGCTTTACGAATCCCTCGAGCTTGCGCATAAAATACTTGCTGCTCATCAATCTGACCTGAAGCACACCCATGTGAACACTTCACATCATCTGCATAAATTTCCAATTGTGGCTTAGCGTCGACTTTTGCAGTTTTTGATAACAATAAGTTTTTATTATCCATTTGACCGTCAGTTTTCTGCGCCCCTTTCACAACATGAATCATGCCGTTGAACACCCCTCTTGACTGGTCATCCAAAACCAATTTATGCAACTGACGACTGTCACAGTGCGCTGCTTGATGCGTTGTTGAAGTACGAGAATCAATAACCTGCTTTCCAGTGCCTAAGCCAATCGAATTCTGCATACTTTCAGCATGTTCACCTAACATCATCAAGTAGTTTTGATGACGCGAAATCTCACAGCCTAACCCGACATAGTTAGTTTCAATCACGGAAGAAGCGGCTTGTTCAAAAAACTGATTCGCAAAATAAAAACTATCAGCGTTCATATCTTGCAACACAATTTGTTTAAACCGTGCATTGTCTGCGACGGTTACTTTTACCAAATCATTAACCAAAGCACTTTGCCCATCGTCTAACGAAACAAACTGCTGAATCAACATCATCTCAGAATTTTCCGCCAGATCAATCTGTGTTCGCAGATTAATCAATTGCTCTGACTGTGTTTGCACATGCAAGATATGGAGCGGTACTTGTAACGCTTGTCCTTTTTCTAGAGAAAGCGTCAACCCCTGATCTAACAGCATTTCATTCATTAACTGAAAAGCATCTGCTTGTTCTGCTAAGTTAATGGATTGAATCGCATCGGCATCAGCCATTTCAATCGACAATGCTTCCGGAATAAAATCAAAACCAGCAGAAAGCTCTTCTGAAAAAACACCGTCAATAAACGTCAAACGAATCGCATCGAGTTCTGGCAAAAAGGGTTGAATTTCAGTCAACGTAACGGATTTGGCTGATTTAACCTCAAAAGTATGCTTAAAAAGTGGCATTAAAGCAGTGTACTGCCAATCTTCATCTTTTCGAGTTGGCAACCCTTGGCTCAAAATTTTTTCTTGAGCAGCTTGTCTTTTCTCTATCAGCGCTTCCGCTTCGGTTTGTTCATTCAACTTTTGAGATTCGGCTACCAGCTGATCTAGCAACTGGCGAGCCGCAGGGCTCATTTTAGGCGTCGCAGCTAAAGTCATGTTCCACCCTATTTAGAATTTGTTTGGATTGCGTTATGCGCTTGAATAATATCGTCATATCCTTTCTCTTCAAGCTCATGAACCAGTTCAAAACCGCCTGACTTTATAATTTTTCCATCATATAAAACATGGACATGATCTGGCTTGATATAATTTAAAAGGCGTTGGTAATGTGTCACTACAATAAAGCTTCTATCCTCAGATCTCAGAGAGTTCACCCCATTGGCGACAACTTTCATAGCATCAATATCCAGCCCGGAGTCAGTTTCATCCAAAATACATAACTTCGGCTCTAATAATGCCATTTGAAAAATATCATTACGCTTCTTTTCACCACCGGAAAAACCAACATTCACAGAACGGTCCAACAAATCTTTGCGCATGTTCAGCAACTCGATTTTTGATTGCGCATATTCATCAAAATCAAACATATCAAGTGCAGGCAGACCTTTTTCTTCACGAATCGCATTTACTGCAGTTTGCATAAATAATTTATTACTTACACCCGGGATTTCAACAGGATACTGAAACGCCAAGAAAACCCCTTTACGAGCACGATCTTCCGGATCAAGCTCTAACAAATCTTCACCGTCAAAAGTTGCATGGCCTTCAGTCACTTCATAGTCTTCTCGACCTGCCAAAACACTGGATAACGTACTTTTACCCGCACCATTGGGTCCCATAATGGCATGCACTTCACCAGGCTTAACTTCAAGATTTAGCCCTTTCAGAATCTGCTTACTTTCATCTTCAGCAACTTGTGCGTGTAAATTTTCAACTTTTAATAACATTTTTTCTCTCTCTAAACGTTAAGAGGTTTGCGTTTCTAAAATAAGGGGAAATAGGCCTTTTGGATAAATGTCTTATCCAACTGACCCTTCTAGACTAACGGCTAATAATTCTTCTGCTTCTTGCGCAAATTCCAATGGCAATTCACTGAAGACTTCTTTACAGAAGCCGTTTACAATCATGGAAATCGCATCTTGCTCACTGATACCACGTTGCTGACAATAAAAAAGCTGATCTTCACCAATTCGAGAAGTGGTCGCCTCATGCTCCATCTTCGCAGTTGGATTTTCAACTTCGATATACGGAAAGGTATGCGCCCCACACTGATTACCAATCAACATGGAATCACACTGGGTAAAATTTCTTGCCCCTTCCGCGGTTGGTAAGATTTTAACCAACCCACGGTAGGTATTATCAGATTTACCCGCAGACAGGCCTTTTGAAATAATCGTGCTACGCGTGTTTTTACCAATATGAATCATCTTTGTTCCGGTATCAGCTTGCTGACGTCGGTTTGTCAATGCCACAGAATAAAACTCGCCAATTGAGTTATCGCCTTTTAAGACACAACTTGGATACTTCCACGTAATGGCTGACCCTGTTTCTGCTTGCGTCCAGGATAGTTTTGAATTTGCACCTTCACAAACACCTCGCTTGGTCACGAAATTCAAAATCCCCCCTTCACAATCTTCATCCCCTGGATACCAGTTCTGAACGGTTGAGTATTTCACTTCTGCATTTTCATGCACAATTACCTCTACCACCGCAGCATGTAATTGATAGGTATCACGAACCGGCGCTGAACAGCCTTCTAAATAACTGACATAACTGTCTTTTTCAGCAATCAGAATCGTTCTTTCAAACTGTCCCGTTTTGGCTTCATTGATACGGAAATAAGTTGAAAGATCGATTGGAGACCGAACCCCTTCTGGAATATAAACAAAGGTACCATCGGAGGCGACTGCGGAATTCAAGGCAGCAAAATAGTTATCATGATAAGGAACAACCGACCCTAAATACTTTTGAACCAATTCAGGATAATCTTGGACCGCTTCTGAAAACGAGCAAAAGATAATGCCTAGTTTAGCAAGGTCTTCTCGCTTGGTTGTCGAGACTGAGACCGAATCAAAAATCGCATCAACCGCAATATTGGTTTTTTCTGACGTCTCATCGCCATAAACAGGCACCCCTAGCGCAGCAAACGCTTTTGCTACTTCAGGGTCCATTTCAGGTTCTGCTGCATCTGCCCCATCCGTTTGACAATGATCACCACAAGCAGAACAATCAGGTGCAGAATAATAACTGTAGTCCTGATAATCTAAAGGCTCGTATTCAGCTTTCGCCCAGTGCGGCTCTTTCATGGTTTTCCAATGTTCAAAGGCCTTTAAACGAAAATCCAACATCCATTGTGGTTCATTTTTTTTAGCCGAAATCGCACGAACAACGGTTTCATTGAGCCCTTTTTCAAAGGTCTCAACCGTCGTTTGCGTATAAAAGCCTTCTTTATAGCCTTTATTCTTGCTGAGCAAATCATTTATTTCTTGATATTGAGTAGCTTCTGACATCTTAATATTCGTTTTCAACTAACCTAATTTAATTTCTGACCATTCTAGTCGGAAATTACTTTTTTGTCCACTGTTATTATCAAAAGGAAAACGTTGAAACACCTTGTTTTCCAAGCAAATACGGGTTTTTCCTTAATATTTCAATTGGCTTAATAAACACCATCATCACAACAAACTGGCATCCATAATTTGTTGCAACCACTCCTTATCTAAATTCAATCCTTCGATTTTCAGCCAACCCGATTCATTTTCAAGCTCACCAGCAAAAGTATCCCAGCGATTTACCGTTCCTTCAAGCGCCACCGGATTAACATATTCCGTGGTTTTTACAACGCCTTGCACTCGCCAGAGCTTCATTCCCAGGTTTTGTTTTGAAGCATCCAACCCTAACAACAGATGATCAAGATTGGTTAAATGCGCACCTTGCGTATAATCATAAACAAAGTGCATGCTTTCATAATGCGCTAAAGGAGAGAGCGTTTTCAGTGACTTAAATATTTCATCAACTGAAACAGCACTTCCAAAATTCTGCCAATCCCAATCGGAAGGCAACCCTGTTGAAAACCAACGAAAACGGGGAAGCAGTTCTTGATCGCCAATATTCTTTGCTAACCAGCTTTGCCAATAAGATTGTGTCACCAGATCAGCCTGATCGACAAAACTTAAAATAACACCAGAACTCTGTACCAGCATTTGCTTTAAAACTTGCTCCGCCTCTGCACTGTCTAACTTAGATCGGATATCAATCAAGCACCAAACTTTACATGATTGAAACGATCTTAAGTCGGGCGAAAGCGTGCTGGTCAAATCCAATTCAAAAACGGGTACTGATGATGACTGCTTCTCAAATTCAAATTTAAAGCGAGTCTTCCCTACCCCCGGTAACCCTGTCAATAAAATCGCTTGAGTCATCGTGCTAAACACTCCTCATACTGCATGGCTAAAGCCTTCATAAAATCAACATAATTTTTCGACGACTCGAATCGCCCCATCGGGTCCAGCGACCCAATTTTCACGTTCAATCCACTGATAATATAAGTCAACTGATTGTCGGAAAACTGAGGCTCTTTAAAAACGCATTGAACTTTTGCTTTTTCAATCAGTTGCCTTAACTGTAAAACACGCTTAATCCCTGGCTTGACCTCTGTAGAGACCTGAATCGTTCCTAGGTTATTCAACCCATAAGGCTTTTCAAAATAATAAAATGCATCATGCAACACTAGGTAGGGCACGTTTTTGACCGGTTTCAATAACCCTTTAATCTCGTGGTCTAGCTGGTCCAGCTCTGACAATATCTGTTTTGTTTTATCCGCTGTTTCTTGCGCTTCAGAGGGCTTTAAATCTTGCCAGGCCTGCCCGATGGCTTTTAGCATCAAAGTGGCATTTTTAATCGACAACCAGATATGAGGGTCTATATGATCATGATGATGTTGCGTTAATGCCTCTTTAGAATGCTCTTCTAAAAGCACCTGTTCACGGCTGGGTAAAACAGCCAGGCCTGGCTGTTTTTGCATCGCGATATGACGGGTATGGACATTTTGTTTTAAAACCTGTTGAATCGGTTTTTTCGCCCAAAGATCCACCGTGTTACCGACGGTCAAAATCAAATCGGCATCATAGAGCGCTTTGAGATGAGATGGACGAAACTGAAAATGGTGCGGAGACGACCCATAGGGCAATAGCACTACTAATCGGTCCCCTTTACTGAGATAGGGCTGAACTAACGCGGCTAAAGGCGGAATCGTTACCGTAACTTGTATTGCCTGAGCTTGTAAACTCATGAACAACCCCATCAGAAAAACTAAGTGTTTCACAAATACCTCTTTACTTAATCTAAGTAATACCAAACATTATTGAGTAGAAGTTCCTATTTTTCTGTCCATCCATTAGAATAAAGACTATGACAACAACACCTTTAATTACCGCAAAGAATATCAACCATGCCTACGGCGATAAAACCGTTCTCAACGATATTTCTTTGACACTCCATCCTAATGAAATCGTGACTCTTATTGGTCCCAATGGGGCAGGAAAATCGACCCTGCTAAAAATTTTATTAAACCTGATCCAACCCTCTTCAGGGCAAGTTCATCGTAAAGCAGGATTGCGTATTGGGTTTATGCCCCAAAAAATACAGGTCGATGCATCAATGCCCTTAAGCGTTCAACGTTTTTTAGAATTAGGGTTAGCGCGCCGCTCACAAAACCTGTTTAACAAAAAAGCGAATGATACCACAGAGCTCTATGAAATCATTAATGACCTGAAGTTAAACGATTTGTTAAACCATCCAATTCAACAAGTCTCCGGTGGAGAAATGCAACGCATTTTGCTCGCTAGAGCGTTACTCAGACAACCCGAACTGTTGATTTTAGATGAACCGGTTCAAGGGGTTGACTTACAAGGACAAACCGAACTTTATCACTATATTAGTGAGATTCGTCAAAAATATGGCTGCGGCGTCTTGATGGTCAGTCACGATTTACATATCGTCATGAAAAGCACGAATAAGGTCTTGTGCTTAAATCAACACGTATGCTGCTCCGGCCTGCCACAAGCCGTCTCTGGAAACCCCGCTTTTCAAGAAATATTTGGCCAGGGCTTTGAAGAAGTCGCGCTTTATGAACACCATCATGATGACCGCGTTTGCTCGCATACACACGGACACACAGACACATGATAGATTGGCTACTGAACCCTCCTCTATTTTTACTGCTTGCTCTACTGGGGGGTGTTTTAATCGCTTTAATCGCTGCACCACTTGGCGTTTTTATGGTCTGGCAAAAACAATCTTACTTTGGCGCCGCGCTAGCACATTCGGCCTTGCTCGGAGTCAGCTTTGGGTTGTTTATTGAACTCAACCTTACCGTGGCAGTAGTTTTGATCTCACTGGCTGTCGCGCTTGGCATTCATTTTTTAAAAGAAAAAACCCGGCTTTCATCGGATACGTTACTAGGGATTTTGGCACATAGCACCCTGGCCATTGGGTTAATCATGCTCAGCCTGCAGTCTCAGGTTCAAATAGATATCTTTTCTTACTTATTCGGAGATATTCTAAGTATAGATTCAACCGATTTAATATTTATCCTGCTATTGGGCGCTCTGGTCAGTCTATTTTTCTGGTTTCATTGGCATGATTTACTGAACGCCACACTGAATGCAGAGCTCGCGCAAATCGAAGGCGTCCCGACGCAGAAAGTTCAGCTTTATTATGTTCTGTTACTCGCTTTATTAATTGCAGTGGCAATGAAGATTGTGGGGGTTTTACTGATTACCTCTTTATTAATTATTCCAGCAGCCGCCGCCAGAAAATTCGCCAGTTCTCCTGAGCGGATGTTGGTATTCAGTATCATTTTTGGTCTTTTCTCCATTTTGTTTGGCTTGTTGGGATCCATTTTATGGGACATACCAACCGGTCCAAGCATTGTCACGGTTGCGACATTGATTTTCGTCGTCAGCTTACTTAAAAAAGAAAATGTTTAGACCGTAAAAACAAAAAAGCCATTGAGGATTCAATGGCTTTTTAACTTTAGAACAAAGGTGAATTAATATTAAAATGGTTAACCAACTTCATCCATTAACTGAGACAGAAGATCAACAACCACCTCAGATTGCTTGTCGACTTGAGCCAACCCTGCTTCGACCATCTCTTCATCACCGATTTCTTTAGCATCCATCACTTTCTTAATACCGAGATGCATTTCTTTATGTTCTTCGCCAAGTTTTTGCATCAACGGCAGGTCACCATAAACCTGCCCTTCGCCATAGTACCACTGACCTAAGGCACAGGCTGTCGGATCCGTTGCAGTTTCATAAGTCACGCCGATATCCATTCCATCGACAAACGCTCTGATTTTAGACTTCCATGCCAAATGCGCCTGTACCATTTTTTCAAGTTCTTTGGCTGATTCAGATTGCTGGGTACGCTCAATGCGTTGCACCAGCTGGTTATCCACTTTAAATTCACGAACCAAACTCAGCAAGTCTGACGACTGTTGTAATAAGTCCTGACTGCCTGCTGCGGCTTCTTCAACCAAGCCAGCATTTTGCTGCGTTGTAGAATCCATCTCACTGATTGCCTGACTGACATCATCAATCCCAATTGCTTGTTCATTACTGGCTTTTGCAATGGTAGAAATCATTGCTGATATCTCACCCATTGAGGCGTTCAACTGTGATAAAGCATCACTGGTTTCTTTAACATAGTGACCACTTTGGTCGCTGATAGCGACCGAATTTTCAATTAATTTCTTAATTTCTGACGCGGCATCGGATGACTTCCCAGCTAAGTTTCGTACTTCACCAGCCACGACAGCAAATCCTCGACCATGATCCCCCGCTCTCGCTGCTTCCACAGCCGCGTTAAGTGCCAGCAAGTTGGTCTGGAAGGCAATCCCGTCAATCAAAGTAATAATATCGTTGATTTTTTGACTGGCTTCACTCATCTGATCCATTGATTCCAGCGCTTTTTGCATAATCTGAACGCCTTCGGTCAACTTCTGTTGAGCATCCTGCGTCATATGATTGGCATTATTCGCACTGTCGGCATTACTCCGAACGGTATTCGTCATCTGCATCATTTGCGTCGAGGTTCTTTCCAATGAAACCGTTTGTTGTTGAATTCGGGTCGAAATTGATTCACTGCCATCAGCAATACTTCTAGACTCATCGGCTACCAAACGCGTTACAGATCCTACCTTGCCAATCATTTCTGAAATATTTCGGGTAGAACTGTTTAACGTGTCCTTTAAAACCGCCATCTTGCCGTGGTAAGTTCCTGCCACCAGCTTGGTCAAATCCCCTTCACTGATGCTCGTTTGAACCAATGCCACTTCCTCCACAAAGGCTTCTAGCCCTTCCACAGTGGTATTAATGGCGTCTTTCAAGGTCACAAACTCGCCTCTGGCTTCAGCCGTCACGCGCTTAGAAAAATCACCACGAGACAAAGACTCTAACGTTCTTGAAATATCTTGAACAGTCTCACCAATACGATTCATAGACACTTCAATATCATTCATCACATCAGCGTAATCACCACTCAATACGGTATCATTAGACTTAACAGGTTCAAGCACGCCATTTCGAAGATTATTGGCAGTATCTCTTAACATTAACACCATATTATGAATTTGAACCACCGATTGGTTAACGCCATTCTTCAACGTTAAGAAATCGCCTTTATATTCATGCTCAATAGTCCGTTCAAAGATCCCTTGAGAGACTTCTCCCATCAAACCATTGACGTCACTAATGGCGCCATGAATCGTCTCTAATAAATTATTAATGGCAACGGAGGTTTCACCCAGTTCATCTTTCGAAAAGATCTCAACGCGATGATTCAGTTCACCCGATTGTGTGATTCTGGTCATGGTTTCACGCATAGCGATAATCGGCTTCAGGAAGCTTCGAGCTACAAAAAAACCTGCAACTGAGAAAATGAGAACACTCACACCTAACACGCTCCATAAAGAAATCACCCCTATGTGTTCTTGCTCAGCCAATTCTTGGACGGCAACCGTGTTCTTTTGCTCTTCATATTGCTTAAAATCGGCAACAATATCGGTAAAGGCTTGGTATTTATCACCAAACTCGCCCATCAAAATCTCAGCCGCATCTATTTTGAAGTCTTCATCGACCATCACCATGAAACTACCAAATGAAACATTCGCCGCTACTACATTTTGCTGAATCGCTTCAAAAAAGGCTTGTTCTTTCGCATCCAAATGCATCTTTTCTAAGCTCGAAAAAACATCCCCAATCTCATTACGCGTTTCAGAAAGGCGTTTTTTAGTCGCCTTAATAACGTCTTCTTTCTCAGTCAAAACCAAATCTCTAGACAGAATCGCACGTTCATCTGTTAAATTTTTCAGCTCGTTCAACAGCGTCACTTTAACTTGGTTTTCATTCACCACTTCATTAACCGTTTTCGAAGTCTGACCAAAAATATACTGTGCGACCAAATTGGATACCAGCAAAAATAATATGGCACCAAATATGCCAATGAACATCCGAGTTTTAATTCCCATTTTGACCTTTATCCGATAATACTAAAAAATACATATCCCACTCTGGCAGGGGTTTCTTAGCCCCATTCTATTCAATAGCGGCCATTTACTTGATTGATTATATTTATAATAAAAATGAGGGTGGTTTATAAAACGATTTGCTTATACTGGAAAAATTAAGCTGTTTTTCGAATTAGTGTCATAAATTCAAATGCATAGGCATGGCGTTCATCTTTGTCATGCCTTTCTTTGCTAATTTCTTGCCACTCTTCTGCTAACCATTCCGGAAAAATCGTATCTCCTTCCACATCTGCCTCAACTAAAGTTACATATAATTTATTGGCAAAAGGCATCATCTGCGCATACAGTTGCCCTCCCCCCATAATAATGACTTCTTCGTCTGAAGAACATGTTTTCAATGCCTCTTCAACAGAATGAAAAACCTCGACTCCTTTCGCTTCATAGTCGGCATTGCGCGTAATAACCAAATTACGTCTATTCGGTAAGGGTCGAGAGCCAATCGATTCAAATGTTTTTCGCCCCATCACGACAGGTTTATTTAAAGTATTGGCTTTAAAAAACTTCAAGTCATCTGGCAAATGCCATGGCATGTCATTATCTGCCCCAATAACCCGGTTTTTATCCATCGCTGCAATCAACGAGAGATTCATGTCTTTAGTTATTTCTTTTAAAGCAATACTCATACCGACACCACTGCTTTGATATGAGGATGAGATTCATACCCTTCAATTTCAAAGTCATCAAACTCATACTCAAAAATCGAGGATGGTTTCCGTTTAATTTTTAACTGTGGTAGTGCATAAGGCGCACGTGACATCTGAAGCTCAGCTTGCTCTAAGGTATTGTTATACAAATGAACATCTCCGCCTGTCCAGACAAACTCCCCAACCTCTAAATCTGCCTGTTGGGCAACCATATGGGTTAATAATGCATAACTGGCAATATTGAATGGCACGCCTAAGAAAGTATCGGCACTGCGCTGGTAAAGCTGGCAAGATAATTTGCCATTGGCAACATAAAACTGGAAGAAGGCATGGCACGTTGCAAGCGCCATCCGTCCTTGCTTAACATTTTCTTGTGGACTCATCGACTCATCGGGTAAGTCCGCAGGGTTCCAAGCAGAAACAAGCATGCGACGACTATTAGGGTTATTTTTTAAAGTCTGAATCACTTCTTCAATCTGATTAATCGTTTCGCCATTTGGTTTTTCCCAGGCCACCCATTGCTTACCGTAAATAGGCCCTAAATCACCGGTTTCAGTCGCCCACTCATCCCAGATGCGCACGCCATGTTCTTTTAAGTACTGATTATTGGTGTCCCCCTTCAAAAACCAAAGCAACTCATACACAATGGATTTTAGATGAAGCTTCTTAGTCGTTACCAAAGGAAAGCCATCTTCTAAATTAAAACGCATCTGATACCCAAAAACCGAACGTGTTCCCGTGCCAGTTCGATCGCCTTTCGCGACACCTGTTTCTGTAATGTGTTTTAGTAATTCAAGATATTGTTTCATTCAGACCTCATTATTCTTCAAGTCATTCAAGCGGTTAATCATTTAAGTTTAAGGGTTCATTACTCGATTTTTGCGGTACGCCCAAACCACTAAGCCGATCCCAATTAAAATCATCGGTAATGATAAGAGTTGTCCCATTGTGACCCATCCCCAAAATAAGTAACCAAGCTGAGGATCGGGCTGGCGAAAAAATTCAACAAAGAAACGGAAGAGACCATACAGACCTATAAACAAGCCTGAAACAGCCCCCAAAGGGCGTGGCGTTTTTGTATAAAGCATGAGTACCGTAAATAAGACAAGCCCTTCCAAAAATGCTTCTAAAAGCTGTGTAGGATATTTACTCACGACCATATTCAACGTTGGATCATTCACTTTCATTCCAAATGAAGATTCGGTGACCTTTCCCCATAACTCTCCATTGATAAAATTGCCGATACGGCCGAAAAACAATCCAACTGGCACCATCGGTGCGACAAAATCAGCCACGACCAGAAGAGAGACCTGCATCTTACGAGCAAACAACCACATCGCGGCCATGACACCAATCAAGCCACCATGAAAAGACATCCCTCCTTTCCAGACCTGGAAAACATCCAATGGATAGTCAATGTAATGAGCCAAGTCATAAAACAGAATATAACCAATTCGTCCACCCAGAATCACGCCCAACGCGCCATAAAACAGGAAATCTCCCACACGATCTGCTGTCCAGTGTTCAGAGAACTTTGCCTTATAGCTTCCATATCCCCAGAAAAATGCAAAGCCAGCCAAATACATTAAGCCGTACCAATGAATTTGCAAAGGCCCAAGTGTTAAAGCAACCGGATCAATTTCGGGATAGGTCCACATAAAAAATTAACTCTTTTTAAAATGAGGTCAATCATACCGATTGTTATGGGAAAAGGCTAGCAACCTGATAATCCGTACAAAAACTCATCAGTTTCTTTATATTAAAAACAAAAAAGGCCTAACCCATTTCAATCAATTTGATTGGGTTAAGCCTTTTTCTATTGAAACGCTATTCAGTAAGCGCCCTTAAATCGAGGTTAAATCTTAAATTGGTGAACCAGTCTATCCAGTTTATCCGCCAACTGCTGTAAACGGTTACTGGAAGATTCGGTATTGGCAGCCCCTTCTACCGTTCTTTCAGTAACACCATGAATTTGATTAATATGTTCATTCACTTCACCCGCTAACGCTGTTTGAGATTGAGCGGATGTCAGCATTTCTGAACTCATCTTATTAATATCATCCATTAAGATCACCACTGGGCTCAATACGCGCTCAACCTTCATTACTGAGTCATACCCTGCCTGCGTGGTATCACGCCCTACTTCAACCACTTTAACGGTTTCATTTGTCGCCTTACGAATTTTTTCGATAACACGTTCAATCTGAACCGTGGATTCTTGTGTACGCTGCGCCAATCCTCGAACCTCATCAGCAACCACCGCAAACCCTCGTCCATGTTCACCCGCTCGCGCCGCCTCAATGGCAGCATTCAGCGCAAGCAAATTGGTTTGTTCGGCAATTTCACGAATGACATTAATCACCGTACTGATGGTTTGGCTATCATCATTCAATTGCATAACCGCTTGCGTGATTTTTTCCATCCCTTCTGAGATATTGCGAATATTCTGAGCAGCCCCTTGAACAACTTCACCCCCTTCTTTAACTCGCGCCGCAGCCTGATCGGTTGCACGAGAAGTATTATGGGAATGATCTTCGACGCTTTTCGCTTTTTCAGACATGGTAATCATGGAACGACTGAGTCGCTGTGACGCTTCCAGTTGTTGCTCCACACCTTCTTTCGTTTCATGCGTCACTTCCAACAAGCCTCTTGAAGACACTTCTAGCTCGCTTACTGTTTCCGTAACCTCTTTCAGGGTCGACTGGATCTTACTAATAAATTCATTAAAATAACGAGCTAGATCCGCCAACTCATCTTTACCATCTGCATGTAATCGACGAGTCAAATCCCCTTCTCCATAAGCAATGTCTTTCATGGCATTTGCAGAACGAATAACGGGTTTCACGACGGAGTTAGTCACTTTACGAGAGATAATCATCCCAATCAACTGGCCAAATACCGATAAACTCAACAATAAAATTAGATTACGCAGGGTACTATCAACCACTTCCTGGCTGGTATCTTGCATTTGTGTAACTGAGCTTTCTGAAATATGCTCTAAATCAGTTTCCAAAGAATTAAATAATGGCTTGATTTTATTTTCCATTAACCAAGTATCCATACGCCACTTAGGTCCTTGGTGAATACGCTTAAGCGTCATGAAGTTTTCACGATATTTTTCATACTCTGCACGTGTTCTTTCAATCCCATCCTCTTCTTCCAGAGTCAATTCAAATCGAGATTGTGTTGCAAGATATTCCAATCCTTTTTCAACGGAATTTAGATAATTTTCTGTGTCTGCAGCCATTGATTCATTTCGAAATGCCACATACCCTCTTAAACCACTCAAAACATTTAACCAATCTTTTTGCAGGTTTAATAATGCATCAATAATCGGTTTACGATTTGAATTCAAATCCACCAATTCTGAATCAATCATTAAACCGATTTGCTGTTGAATCAAAATAGCAGACGGCATCATTTCTTGATTCACAAAAGCAAAAGCTGGAAACTTCTTATTTCGATCGGATTGCAACTCCTGAACCTGTTCAACAAAAGCGGGTAACTGTGATAAATCATTCAGAATTCGATCTAAAACTTCTTCATCTTCTTTTGATTGGTTAGCACTGACTTTAGAATTGAGCTTAGCTAATATTTCTTCAGAGTTCTCAATCCCTTTTGCATAAGATCTTAGGTTTTCTGGATCATTGGTCAGCATATACATGCTTAACGCATTCATACTTTTTTCCAGGGCATTTGTCATTTCATTGGCCTGCAAGGCGATGGGTTGTTTTACTTCCACCACTTCCTTAACATTTTCCCGCACAATAAACAGGTTGACTGCCGCCTGTATGGTAATGATCGCTAACACTACCCAAATCACGCCGAAACCAAAACGCATCTTTTGTTTTATAGTCAATTTTTGTAGAAACTTTTCCATGCAAATTCCATCTTTGAAACAGTTAGATTATGCAACATCAAGCAAACCCAATGCCATCAACAACAATTCATTAAAAATAAATACTCTGCCTACCACTTCGAATCAAACCGGGTAACACTAAAAAAACCACCAGGCCTGCCACAATGAGATTTTAGATGATACAAAAAAACCACTTAAAAGTGGTTTTTTTAAGAGACAACTTGATACACATTAAACTTAGCGTTCTGCCCCTGTCAAAAAAACGGTAAAAAATACCGCTTTTTAACTTTTTTAATCACAGCTTAATCACGATAAGGATAATGACCTCGGGCAATCAATCCTCCGTCCATCGTTAGAACAGACCCAGTCATCCATTCGGAGACATCCGACAATAAAAACGCCGTCGTCGCGCCCATGTCTTCGACCGAACCGTAACGACCTGCTGGCATGGCACCAACCCATTTCTTCTCCATTGCCGGTTCATAGAGCACATCAAACGTTCTTTCGACGGGCACGACACCAGGTGCCAAACTATTGACACGAATGCCATATTGCCCCCATTCCACCGCATGGACTTTCATCATCGCATCCAAGCCTGCTTTGGATGCCGCATAAGCGGCAAACCACTCACAAGTCGCTTGCCCATGAACACTGCTATTATTCACAATCACACCCTCCTGTTGCGCGGTTTTACACGCATCAGCAAAATGTGTACTCAATAAATACGGGGCTTGTAGATTCACTGCAATCGTATTGTTAAATTGCTGTCCAGTCTTATCTTTTAAACTTAATGATTTAGTGATAATACCCGCATTATTAACCAGCCCATCCAATCCCTCAAAAACTTGCCAGGCCTGGTCAAAAAAAGCTGGGATGGTTGTTAGGTTTTTAAAATCACACTGTAACAACTGAGCCTCCGCACCCAATTCCGTCACTGTTTGATAGGTTTTTTCAATGCCTATTTCATTACGATTGTAATGCAACACCAGTCGACTACCCGCTCGGGCTAAGGCCAATGCCATCCCCGCTCCAATTCCGCTGGACGCGCCTGTGATTAAAATACGCTTTCCTTTCAAATCTGGAAATTGAGCTTGTGTCTTTTGCATAACGCCTCTAACGAATTAATTTTTTATAAGATTTAAGGGAATCAGTTAGACAGATTCAACAGTACATCGACAATTTTTTCTTTGGCCGACTGTTGAGCTGAAGCCTTGATGGATTGCGATGCGGTTTCGCAGTGACCATCAGCCATCCAAAATTGGATTCTTGCTGCCAGTAACTCAGGCGTCATATCTGCCTGCTGAAGAATTTCACCGCCATTTAAGTTAACCAATGCTTGCGCATTCATGGTCTGGTGATCATCCACTGCAAAAGGAAACGGGACTAATATCGCTGGACGCGCGGCTGCCATTAATTCCGAAACCGTCAATGCACCCGAGCGACAGATAACCAGATCTGCCTGCTGGTACGCGGAAACCATATCATCAATAAACGGCACAACTTCGGCGGCAACATTTGCAGCCTGATAGAAGGACTGCGCTTGGTCTAATGTTTTTTGCCCTGTCTGATGGATTACTTGAGGCCGTTGGGATTCAGACAGCAGCGCCAATGCTTTTGGCACCATTTCATTTAAAGCCAACGCACCTCGGCTGCCGCCCAATACTAACAGACGGCGAGGAGAATGTGCTTGTACGAGAGGCAAGCTTTCTAACCCTGTTCTAACAGGGTTTCCAATCACCTCCACCTGTTTGCCTTTTATTTTTGTTTGAGGAAAAGCACAAATCACTTTTTTGGCAAAAGGAGCCAACAACTTATTGGTTAATCCCGGTATGGCGTTTTGTTCATGCAATACCAGTGGCTTTCTTAAGGATAACGCTGCCAAACCCCCAGGTCCACAAACAAAGCCTCCCATCCCTAACACCAAATCAGGTGCTTCTTGGCGAATAATGCGCCGAGCTTGTCGCCAAGCTTTAAACACATTTAATGGTGCCTTTAACCAGCCTAAGAGACCATTACCACGCAGGCCTTTAATTGAAATAGTATAAAAAGGAATATTGGCAGCATCGACCCATTGTTTTTCCATGCCATTGCGCGTCCCAAGCCAAACCGTTTTCACTTGTTTATCGGCTAAAGCTTCTGCCAAAACCAAGCCAGGGAAAACATGCCCCCCTGTACCACCTGCCATAATTAGAATTTTTTTCATCGTGCACCACGCTGACTGTCACCCAAGCCTTGTTCTAAAACTGCTTGTCGTGTTTCCAAGTCGACTCTTAACACAATCGCTAACCCGATAAACAACATCAAGGCACTTGACCCCCCATAACTCATAAGGGGTAAGGTCAATCCCTTCGTCGGAAATAGTCCAAGGTTTACCCCCATATTAATCATGGCTTGTAATACAATCCAAATCCCAACACCGTAGGCAATCAACCCACCAAAATACTCAGTTTGATTAAAGGCTTTTCGCCCAATTCTAAAACAGCGATAAAGAATGGTTACATATAACAATGCCAAACAAATAACACCAATCAAGCCATACTCTTCTGCAAAGATGGAAAACAAAAAGTCGGTATGCGCATCAGGCAAATACAACAGCTTTTGTACACTTTCACCAACCCCGACACCAAACCACTCTCCACGCCCGGACGCAATCAAGGCCTGTGTCAACTGATAGCCATGCCCAAAAGGATCCGACCATGGATCCAAAAAGTTCGTCACCCTCGCCATTCTGTAAGGAGAGGTAATGACCATCATGACCAACAAGGTAGCAATCGGCAAAACGGTCATGACAAAAAAGCGCCAAGGCGCGCCGGCAATCAACAGCATCCCGGTAATAATCACGGCAATCACAAACGTGCTTCCGAAATCCGGCTCCAATAAAAGTAATATCGCCATAACCCCAAAAGGTAAGGCGAGACGAATAACCGCCTCGAAACTCTCTCTAACCGCAGTGGCGTGGCGATCTAAATACCCGGCCATAAAGACAACCACGGCTATTTTCATAAATTCCGATACTTGAAAGTTCATCACAATTAACGGAAGCCAGCGCTTACTCCCATTAATTTCACGCCCGAACACTAACACTAAGACCAATAAAACCAGCCCAACAATAAACAGTTGCCCGCGATATTTTCGCCAAAAGGACAGTGGAATTTTCAACACAATATAAGCGGTTATAATGCCCAGCCCCATGGAAAACAGTTGTCTCAACAGATAATGTGTCGGATCACCAAAACGCTTTTCACTGATAGCAATGGAACTGGAAGCAACCATGGTAAGCCCAATGGTAACCAGAACTGCCAGAGCGCCTATGAGCCAAAAATCTATTGGCCATCTTTGGCTTTGTTGGCGCCAATCACGTATCGGCATATTAGCTTTCGCTCCCTACTTCGTTGGCAATGTATTGCTGTACAAAAGCTTCAAAAGCATTCCCTCTTTCAATATAGTTTTTAAACTGATCAAAGCTTGCACATGCGGGAGAAAATAACACTGCATCTCCTGATTTTGCCAGTGGTTTTGCCAATAAAACGGCTTCTGACAAGGTCTCGACCAATTGTACTTTTTCTGCAGGAAGTTGTTGAGCGATAACGGCTTTATCTTGACCAAACAAAATAGCGTGTCCGCAGAACTCAGCAACTGCTTTGCCAAGCTCTTTAAAGTCTGCTTCTTTGCCCACACCCCCCGCAATCAAAATCACTTGACCATCCAGTGTTTCTTGAATCGATTCAATCGCGGTGACCGTTGCCCCCACATTGGTGCCTTTCGAATCGTTAATCCAGCTAACGCCGTCTTGCTCAAGCACAACTTGCGTTCGATGCGGTAAGCCCTTAAAGGCTTTAAGCACTTTTTCAAACACGGCGTCTGACAACTCAAACGGTCGACAAAGCGCCATCATTGCCAAGGCATTTAATTGATGATGTAAGCCTTGCTGCGCCATGCATGAAACTGGAACGGATGCATGATCTTCCCACCCTAGCCAGGCCTGGCCATTTTTCATCACAATGCCATATTCCTTAGGCGGTAACGTTTCAGCATAATTTAATCCAAATCGAACTTCATCTCCTGGTCGAGCGATGCCAACCCGTTCAAAATCTAACGGAATGACAGCCAGTTCTGTGTTGTTTAAAATGGTCATTTTGGCTTGAATATAGTCTTCAATAGCAAGGTAACGATCCATGTGATCTTCTGAAATATTCAGAACAGTGGCAGCAACCGCTTGTAAAGAATAGGTGGTTTCTAATTGAAAACTCGATAATTCCAGAACGTAAACATTAAAGTCTGTTTCATGGGTTAATAAGTCCAGTGCTGGACAACCGATATTCCCACCCACCCCGACAACATAACCAGCTTCTTTTAAGGCTTCCGCGACCAGCGTCGTAACCGTACTTTTACCGTTTGACCCTGTTATTGCCACAATCGGTTGACCGGCGGCTCTGGCAAACAACTCTATATCGCCAATCACTTCTGTCCCCTGATTAATGCAATATTTTACCCAAGGCTCGGATTTAGCAATACCGGGGCTGAGTACGATTGATGTGATTTTTCCACACCAGTGCGATGGCAAGGTTCCCGTCGCAAACTCAACATCCGGGTAACTCTTTTCCAATTCTGATGTATCAAACTCGGGACGAGTATCCAAAGCAAAGCAGGGTTCGCCCTGGCTGGCAAAATAATTTAATACACTCTGACCGGTTAATCCTAATCCTGCTACGAGATACACTTTAGCCTATCCTTTTCTTTATTGAACTTCGTCGTTCTATGCAACTTCCTGACACTGTTTAATACAGTTGTTATTATCGAATTTTTAAGCTGGCCAACCCAATTAATACCAATAAAATAGTGATGATCCAAAAACGAACAATGACTTGCGACTCATGCCACCCTTTTTGTTCAAAATGATGGTGCAATGGTGCCATTAAAAAGATACGCTTTCCATTTCGTAATTTATAAGAGCCCACCTGTAAAATGACCGACAGCGTTTCTGCGACAAAAATTCCGCCCATAATAAACAAAACCAATTCTTGACGCACAGCAACCGCAACAATCCCTAATGCCGCCCCGATTGATAGAGAGCCAACATCGCCCATAAAAACTTGCGCAGGGTGCGCGTTAAACCATAAAAACCCTAACCCAGCACCCACCAGCGCGGCACAAAAAATGGCCAGTTCTCCCACACCGGGAATATAAGGAATCTGTAGGTAATCTGAAAAATATAAATGCCCTGTTACATAAGCAAACACACCTAAAGCACCAGCGACCATCACTGTTGGCATAATCGCCAGGCCATCCAAGCCATCGGTTAAATTAACGGCATTCGACGTCCCCACAATAACAAAGTAAGCCAACACAACTGTCCAAGCCCCCAAATAGATAAAGGTGTCTTTCATATAAGGAATCAACAACTGTGCTTCGGCTGGCACTTTTGCTAAATAATACAAAGCAAAAGCCGCCACCAGCCCCACAATCGATTGCCAGAAAAACTTGGTACGAGAGCGCATACCGTTCGGATCTTTATAAACAACTTTTTTATAATCGTCTACAAAACCGATGACACCAAACCCTAACATCGTAAGCGTGGCAATCAACAAGTAATGATTGCTCAAATTCCCCCACAATAAAACAGCGATGGAGACTGAAAACAGAATCATAACGCCACCCATCGTCGGCGTTCCGGTTTTAACCAAATGCGTTTCAGGGCCATCCAAACGAACGCTTTGACCGACTTTTAAGCGGATAAGCCAACGAATGACTCTTGGGCCGATCATAAAGGAAATAAGCAATGCCGTCAGCACACTCATAATGGTTCGCATCGTAATATAATTAAAGACGCTAAAACCAGAAATATATTGCGTTAGATAGTCTGTTAAATAAATTAGCATGCTATTTATCCTTGGTTGTGTTCATCGTGTATGGAAGATTGGTACGCTTCCAATGAGGCTAAAACAGTTTCACTGACCCGTTCCATTTTGGCCGAACGGGATCCTTTTACCAGTAGGTTTTGTATTTCATCTTGTTGAATTAAACGTACGGCTTCTTGCGCCAAAGCATCCTGTGATTCAAACCACAGAGCACCTTCTCCAAAAACGGTTTGCATACTTTGTGTTGCTGCCCCAAAAAGCAATAAGCTTTTGACGCCTTTTTCCTTGGCAAACGCAGCAACATCTTGATGTAGGGTTTCTGAGTCTTCGCCAAGCTCTGCCATTCCTCCTAAACAAACAGCTGATTTACCGGGTAACTGAATCAAGGTTTCAATAGCGGCTTTAACCGACGACGGGTTCGCATTATAACTGTCATCAACTAAAATCCCTTTGGGTAATAATGATTGTTGTAGTCGTCCAGAGACACCACCAAAATCAACCAGGCCTGGCTGAATGTCAGGCCAGGATAACCCAGCGGCCAAACACGCAGCGACTGCCGCCGCCGCATTCATGGCATTATGAAATCCAAGAACCGGCATCGTCACAACTTCTGATTGACGTATTTCATGCCAGTTCAAATCCAGCGTAAAGGCGATCTGGTTCTCTGACTGTTTAAAGTCAGTGACCTGTACATTGGCAAAACGCGCCTGCCCAAAGGTTATTACCGAAACTTGTAACCGCTGACTTTTCTCCACCCAATATTCAAACCCCGGAGAATCGGTATTTAAAACCGCTACGCCGCCTTCACAAACCCCTTCCAGAATCTCTCCCTTGGTTTCAATCACGCCTTGCAAAGAACCAAAACCTTCCAAGTGTGCGCCAGCCGCCAACGTAATGACTGCAACATCAGGTTTGGCTATTTGAGTCAGGTAGGCAATCTCTTTTCGGTGATTGGCACCCATCTCAATCACGGCATAATCATCTGATTCTGAAAGCTCTAATAAGGTACGTGGCAGTCCAAAATCATTGTTTAAATTTCCTTGAGTCGCCAGCACCGTGGCATGATTTGATAAGATATGTGCTAGCAGTGCTTTTGTGGTGGTTTTACCATTAGAGCCGGTCACCCCGATTAAACCTTTCAACCCCATTTGTTGTCTATGCCAAGCTGCGAACTGCCCAAAAGCAATTCGCGTGTCATCTACCAAAACGGCTGGCACAACCGTTTCCATCGGTTCAGAGATCAACACCGCAACAGCACCCTGGCGAACTGCATCGCCGACAAAGGAATGGCCGTCAAAGTTTTCACCTTTAATCGCAATATAAAGCGCACCAGATTTCAACGTCCGTGTATCAGTGCTGACTGACGTAAAAATCACGGGATCATCTCCCAATAATTCGCCAGCCAACACACCATTTACGGCTTCAACCAAATCTGTTAAATCCCATGTCATATATAGTTCCTTGTCAAACCGAACCAGCACCAGAGGTACTAAACAATTCTTTAACCATTTTCTGGTCACTCATTGGCCAGCGTTTTCCTTTAATTTCTTGGTAATCTTCATGCCCCTTGCCGGCAATCACCACCATATCACAGCTTGATGCTTGTTTAACGGCATAAGCAATCGCTTCCGGGCGATCATGAATCACTTTGGCTGGGCGATGCATGCCTTTTTTAATATCAGCAATAATCGCTTCAGGCAATTCACCTCGAGGGTTATCATCCGTCAATACCACTTCATCAGCGTAAGTTTCTGCTACTTTCCCCATTAATGGACGCTTTCCAGTGTCTCGATCGCCACCACAGCCAAACACCACCCATAATTTTGTTTCCTTAGCTGATGCATGATGAGTTGTCGCTTTCAAAACAGCTTCAAGGGCATCGGGGGTATGTGCATAATCAACCAATACCGTGGGGTGATTTGGCTGAATTAATAACTCCATGCGACCACTAACCGCTTTAACCGATGCCAATGATTTTTGTATTTTAGATGCTTCCAGACCGCAAGCAGACAGTACAGAAACAGCACAAAGCACATTCTCTAAGTTAAACTGACCCATTAACGGTAGTTCAAATGCTAAGGAAACGCCTTGAACGATTAAGGTGCCCTGCATGCCGGTCAAATTCAATATACTGTCTAAACAAACGATGTCTGCTTGAGCATCTTTTTGAGAATAACTTATTACCCTATCTATCGTGGGTAACTCTCGCAGTAAGGCTTGACCAACCAAGTCATCGACATTCAGAACCTGATATTGGCTTGGGTAATTTAAAAATAATTTTTTCTTAACAGCTTGGTATGCAGCTTCTGTGTGATGGAAATCTAAATGATCCCGTGTCACCTGTGTCATGGCTAAAACTTCAAAACCAATCCCGGCAATCCGACCTAGCTCAATCGCATGAGAAGAAACTTCCATCACAACATAATCAGCTTGCTGTGCAGCAAAATCATTTAACAAATGATTTAGCGTTACCACATCAACGGTGGTGTTTTGGCTGGTTTTTAAGGCACCAAACCAACCATTTCCAAGCGTGCCCATCAATGCAACTTTATAATTTAAAGCATTCAGCATTTGAGCCATATAATGACTGCTGGAGGTTTTCCCATTGGTGCCCGTCACACCAATCACTTTGACTCGTTCGCTAGGTGCATCATAAAACCATTTCGCAAAATCGGCTAACCGCTTATCCAGTAATGGCACCTCAATAACAGGACAGGTCGTCATTTTGTGATCATCGTTCTGTTTATTAAATTCTGCCAGGCCTGCTGTATCGGTCAATATGCAGCGGGCACCATTTTTAATGGCCTGTTCAGCGTAAAGGATTCCGTGAGATTGAACGCCTGATAAAGCGATAAATGCCGCCCCTTCTGTAATCTGACGTGAATCAATCGTTAAGGCGACTATATCTTTTTCAATGCCTTTAATCGATGGTGAGTTAGGTAACTCAAAGAATGTCAAAATCTCGGCAAGCCGCTTCATTTTTGCTCATCCTCAATAATTTCGTCTGGTGGGACATTCTTTAAACGAAGCACCTCTTCCATAACTTCTTTAAATATGGGGGCAGCGACCTTTCCACCGTAATAAATGCCTCGACTCGGTTCATTGACAGCCGTCACCATAATATATTTTGGATTCGAGACTGGAACAATGCCGGCAAACAAGGAAATGTATTTATTTTCTTCATACCCGCCTATTTTAGTTCGATGTACTGTTCCTGTTTTTCCTGCAATACGATACCCTTCAATCTTAGCTTCTGGCGCCGTTCCATTACGACCAACAACGTTCTCCATCATCTGCAATACTGCTGCTGCCGATTCTTTTGAGACGACCTGATGTCCTATAGGAACCTCATTTAACTTTAATAAACTTAAAGGCTTGATACGCCCTTGATTGGCAAAGATCATATATGCATGTGCCAGTTGCATTAAATTAATGTTAAAGCCGTATCCAAAGGAAGCCGATGCTTGATCAATCTTCTGCCATTCATTTGCAGGGCGTAAAAAACCTAAAGTTTCGCCGGGTAGAAACAACCCTAAATCTTGTCCGAACCCGACATCATGGTACATTTGCCATTCATCATTCGGTGTCATCTTCAGAGCAATTTTGGTAGCGCCAACATTACTTGAAAGCTTAATAACTTCCGCCGGGGTAATGGTGCCGTGGTTTCGGGTATCTGTAATGCGCTGACCTTGAATACGAATCGAACCAGGTGACGTTTGAATTTCATCGGTTAAATGAATCACTTTTAAGTCTAACGCTTTGGCCATAATAAAAGGTTTTACCGTTGAGCCGGGCTCAATCCGATCAGCAATGACACTGTTGCGCAACCGAGCGCCTGTTAATTGACTACGATCATTCGGGTTAAATGCAGGTAAAGAGACCATTGCCAATACTTCACCTGTCTTGGCATCTAAAATCACCGACATAATCGAACTGGCTTGGTGTTTAATAAAACTTTTCTTCAAAGCGTGATAAAGAAAAAACTGCATATCTTTATCAATACTCAGTACCATTGGTTTACCCGGCTCCGCAGGGTGAATATCTTTAACAAACTCAACCACTCGACCGGCACGATCTTTAATAACTTGTTTTTTTCCATCGACTCCAGATAACCAGTCTTCATACGTTTTTTCAATTCCCGCGATACCGACATCGTCAATATTGGTATAACCGATTAAATGCCCAACCACTTCTCCTGCTGGATAATAACGCTTATATTGGTTTTGAACGTAAAGTCCAGGAACATCTAAAGCTTCAATCTTGGCGGTCAACTCTGGCAGAACGCCACGTTTAACATATAAAAAACGACGACTTTTTTTCGCTAAAACCTCTTGAGTAAAGCTACTAAAAGAAACTCCAAGCAACCCTAGCATCGCACGATAGGCCTGCTTTTTTTCTTTAATAAAGGCCTGTCTTTTTGCATATTCTTTAACAGAAAGATTATCAAGATTTGTTTTTAGATTTTGTTGTTGCGAGTCTAAATAGAAAGATAAAACCTTAGGATCAACCCAAATAGAATCAATGGGCGTGCTTAATGCCAGAACATTATTATTACGGTCAAAAATTTCGCCACGTGGTGCTGGAATTTCCAGACTTCTTATTTGGCGTTTATTACCTTCATTTTGAAGAAAATCTGACTCTAAGATTTGGACGTGAAATGCTTTAAAAAGAATGGCAACGAATAGCATCACGATCAACGTGAAAATCAACGAATCTCTATTAATTTTCGGATTCTGCTGAGGATGCATTAAGTTTTTCCAAAATAATAGTTTGAGAATTCAAGTTTTCGGGGGTTTTATCTAATGTCATATTTAACTGTGTTCTAGCAATATGCTCTACCCGGGCTAAAGCGGTTAAGTGATGTTTTTCCAACGTTAACTTACCGTGCTCTTCATTCAAAAGCACTTCTTGTTTCAATGCATTCGCATATTGCGTCTCTAAATGACGAACCTGGTGTTGAATTTGAATAATTGAGATCAGAGAAATAAAGACAAGGACCAGCAAAAAGAGTGCAAAGAAACCTTGCCAGTTAATCTGATTAAACTGGCTAAGTTTGGGGAGTTTTTGCACTACCATCTGCTAGTCCAGAATGACCAAATAGAGAATTCAGTCATCACCGTACCGTCAAAAAATCAATCGACTTGTCGACGAAGGAAAGCGGGAATGTCTAGATAGTTAGAACTAGAGTCGACACTACCAGTGACACCACCATTTACGACCATTTTTGGACGAACTACTTCTGGTGCTGGCTTTCCTGCTACAGATTCTGAATTAGACGTCACTTTCTCAGCTTCGACTTTTTCATCTGCCTTACTGGCTTCAACCGCTTGCAAGTTTGGTTTAACCACTTCAGGACGTTTCGCATCACCGATTTCCGACAAACCCGTTGCCACCACTGTTACGCGAATTTCGTCAGTCATTGATTCATCAATAGAAGTCCCGATAATGACCTTAGCGTCTTCTGAAGCAACTTGATCAATGACGTCACCAACTTCATTGAACTCACCCAACGTAAAATCAAGTCCTGAAGTAATGTTAACCAATAGACCTTTTGCACCAGATACAGAGATATCTTCCAATAATGGATTAGCAATTGCTTTTTCTGCTGCTTTAATCGCACGATCTTCACCCGTTGCATGCCCTACACCCATCATGGCAACACCACGTTCAGACATAACAGTACGCAAATCTTCAAAGTCGACGTTAATCATTCCTGGTCGAGTCACCAACTCAGAAATCCCTTGAACTGCGCCGTGAAGTACTTCATTGGCATAATCAAAGGCTTTTGCTAGAACAAAATCACGTCCTAATACTTTTAATAATTTATCGTTGGGAACAGTGATTAAAGAATCAACACTTTCAGCCAATTGCTGAATACCTGCATCTGCAATTTTCGCTCGACGTTCAAAGCCGAAAGGACGACTCACAACACCAACTGTCAGAATCCCCATTTCACGTGCCGCTTGTGCAACGACAGGGGCCGAACCTGTTCCGGTTCCACCACCCATGCCAGCAGTAATAAAGACCATATCTGCGCCTTTCAACGCTTCTTTAACCTGCTCAATATTTTCTTTAGCCGCTTCCATTCCTTTTTCAGGATTAGCACCTGCGCCTAAACCGTTTGCACCCAACTGAATACACGTTTCAACCGTAGAATTTTTCAGTGCTTGTACATCCGTATTCGCACAAATAAAATCAACGCCTTCAACTTCTGAGCGCACCATGTAATCAACAGCATTTCCGCCGCCGCCACCGAGACCAATAACCTTGATCTTTGGCATGCCCGCGTCTGCAGAGATGGTTTCTTGTAAATTAAACTTCATGTGATACTCCCCTTAATCAACACAATGTTACCCAACATTCATCTATTCGTGATTACGAACAAACAAATTCTGTTTTTAGATATTGCTTCAAAGCAACTCTTCTTAAATTCTTTCTGCGATTCTCAGTACAGCACTGCGAGACCGCTGATTTTCTTCACATTCCTCTTTGGAAGGAAAAATAGGCTTTCCCACCTTTTTAATCACCGGTTCCACCACTTCAAGCTGAATAGGTGAATCGGGAAACAAATCTTTAATTCGTGATTGATCGCGAATAAATTGTTTCACTATCCGATCTTCCAAAGAATGAAAACTAATTACCGATAGCCGGCCACCGCTTTTCAGTACCGCAACCGATGCTTCCAAAACACTTTTCAACACATCCAACTCACGATTAACAGCAATTCGAATCGCTTGAAAAGTGCGTGTTGCCGGATGCTTGTGTTTTTCTGTCTTAGGCGAAGCTTTGGCCACCACTTTTGCCAAATCTAGCGTGGTTTGTAATTTTTGTTCTTGTACCGCTTCTTTTATATGCCTAGCAATACGTCCAGAAAAACGTTCTTCTCCATATTGTCTGAGCACTTGTGCCAGCGTTTTTTCGTCCACTTGCATCAACCACTCTTGTGCGCTCAAACCTGTTTCAGGATTCATTCTCATATCCAAAGGACCAGAACGCATAAAACTGAACCCTCGCTCAGCTTCATCTAACTGGGGGGATGAAACCCCCAAATCAATCAAAATTCCGTTAACCTTGCCAACCCAACCTCTTGCTTCGCAGTACTGCTCTAATGCCTCAAAACTCCCATGCTGAATCTCAAACCTGGAATCGTTAAAACTCTCTTTTGCATAGCGAATAGCTTCTGGGTCTTGATCAATTGCCAATAAACGTCCCTGCTCACCCAGTTGGTTTAAAATGGCTTGGCTATGTCCACCGCGCCCAAAGGTACAATCGATATAAATACCGTCTGGATCGATTGCCAACCCTGCAACAGATTCAGACAACATCACAGGGTAATGACTTGACTGCCCTGTTTGCGTTATCTCAGTCATACTACAAACTCAGACTCGCAAGAGATTCAGAAACATCTCCAACCGATGCTGAATCAAGCATTTCAGGGCGATTTTCACCCCATGCTTCTTGAGACCAAAGTTCAAACTTATTCCCTTGACCTAATAAAATGGCTTCTTTTTCGAGCTTGGCATGTTCTCGCAATAAACTAGGGAGCAAAACTCGACCTTGTCCATCCATTTCCATTTCAGAGGCATGTCCTAACAACAACCTTTGGACAAGTCTTGCTTGCGGATCCATATTAGGAAGCGACATTAACTTACGCTCAATCACTTCCCATTCATCCATGGTGTAAATCAATAGGCAAGGGCTGTGCAAATCAATGGTGGCGACAAGCTGATTCTCACTTGCTTCGGCAATAGACTCACGGTAACGTTTAGGAATTGCCAAACGCCCCTTTGTGTCCATATTGATTGAATTTATTCCACGGAAGAACAACATTATTTTCCACTTTTCGCCACTTTGCACCACTTGTCGCCACTATATTGAACTTTGACACCCCTGTCAAGCGTATTCATCGTTTGAATTATGAATTTCTTTTTACAGACCAACAACTTAGCGAGCATACCTGCTTTAACGCCCTTCGAGTATCGGCATTATTTAAGCTTTATTTTTCAATAAGTTATAAGCAAAAATAATAATTAAAATTAAGTATGAAAAATAAGATAACCCAAAAAGGTAATAAGAAAAAGGCGGTTTCTTTCTGACAGGAAAAACCCAATATATAGATAGTAAATTTCAACTAAGACACTAAATAAGCTACTTATAGCTATAAAAATCATTCAAGGGATGAAAAGTGGGGATTTTTTTGAAAAAAAATAAAAAAGTGGTTTTTTGTGGGAAAAATACGAATTTTTATGAAAAACAAGGCTGTTTTATCTTAAAGAAAGGAATAAAAAAGCAAGAAGGTCTATAAGCCGGGTTCTGTACCATTGCTGGTAACAATCATTCATCTAGGAGAAGCATCACTACTTCCCTCAAGCAACCTACCCGAAAACCAGGTACGAGCCGCACCTTGTTTAAGCTAAGCTCAAACGTGTTTTCCTATTTGGTCTTGCACTGAATGGGGTTTACCTTGCCACAAACGGTTACCCGCTGTGCGGTGCGCTCTTACCGCACCCTTTCACCCTTACCAATAAATTGGCGGTCTACTCTCTGCTGCACTTTCCGTCGGCTTCCACCGCCCAGCCGTTAGCTGGCATTCTGCTCTATAGTGCCCGGACTTTCCTCGAGATAAAATCTCGCGATTGTCCAACCTTCTTGCGGAAGCAACTTTACTCTAGAGTGGTTAAAATGTCCACTTATTAAAACAGTTGAAAACACTCCACTGCTTTCAAACCAGAAGATCATGCTGATGACCCGCTTAGCAAAGAACCTATAGCGGCATAAAAACCTCTAATTATTAAACAAATAAGCTCTCTGATAGGATGCTTTCTCATTCAAAATAAAAAGAGCGACTCAATCAATGGACTTGATGACTAAAAATCACCAGGAAGGTAAAAAGCCAAGATTGTCCACTTATAAACCGTCAGTATTCCTGTTTACATTAACGCTGACGGCAACTTTTATTTTATTTAACCTGTAAGTACTTAGCCTCTTCTTTCATGCTTGAGTGATTATTTTTATTAACCCAAAAATAATCCAACCCTGATAAAATAAAAGCATGTTGCGTTATGCCAAACTCCAAATACATAAAATCGGTCGCAAAACAAAAACCTCTCCCTTCTTAAATAAATACTTTCCCAGATTTAAAGATAAAGTTTATTGGATGGGTGACCGAAAATCATTTGCCAGAGCAGGATTTATCGGTGCTTTTTGTATGATGCTGCCTGTTCCTTTCCAAATGGTACTAGGGTCCATATTTGCATATTATGCTCGAGCAAACATTCCTCTAGCTACCGCTTTAGCTTGGATAACCAACCCTCTGACCATGGGGTTTATCTGGTATGGCGGATATCAATTTGGAACCTGGTTACTCAACACACCAAAGTTAACCTCTTTAGACACTGAAATCCCTATTGCATCACTAGACTGGTTTGATCAGGTTTTTCCACTCATCTGGCAACCCTTTTTCTTAGGCAATATCACTTTAGGCCTTATGATTGGCAGTGTTTTTTATGTCGTCATCGCACATTTTCATCTTAGCTCTCTTAGAGACTTGTTTAACTCTGCGGATTAATAAAAATTCGTACCAACCCCAGCCAATATCAATTGAAAACTTAGCCTCGAAACTTCAAATAAGCGCCAACGACTAAACTCACAATCCCAGCAATCATTAAAGACATCGCTCTATCAGTACTGGTACCCGTAAAGATTTCAGAAACCTGTGAATTAAATGAATCCGAGGCTTGAATACCCCAAATCAATAACACAACACCTAAGACCATCAAAATCACACTTAATAAGTTTTTAGACATAGCCATTACTCCTTAATAGATGAAATATAATCCAATTTTATTCTACAGAAGCCACCCAAACCTACAAGAAAATTTGAAAACAATTCACACGACCACTTAATGAACTGCGATAATTCGGTCTCGACAATATGAAATTTAATTAGGAGCTGATTATGATGGTGTGCGGAGTAGAACTAAGTGGAAATGATGCGATTATCAGCTTAATTAAGTTTGAATCAGAAATCTTTAATCTACCTGAATGTAGAGCACGCCGAATTCAATGTCCAAACCCTGATAGCGCAAGTGATTTGAAATATTTCCAAAAAACTTTTTCAAAATTGGTGGAAGATTACCAAATTGACCATATTGTCATTCGAGCTCGACAAAAAAAAGGCAAATTTGCTGGCGGAGCAAATGGCTTTAAACTAGAAGCGGCATTACAGTTAATGCCAAACCTGAATGTAATACTCCTAAATGCAACAACTCAAAAAGCCGCTTTAAAAAAATATCCTCTTCCTATTCCTTTTTCGGAAACCGGTCTTAAAAAGTTTCAAGAACCGGCATTTATGACCGCTTTTGGTTATATTGCCGATCAATATGAATGGTAAATGCCTTCAAAAACGATTAACTCATTCAAATTAAAATAAAAAACATGCATTGTTACAAAACATATTTCTCTTTAAAAACAAACAGTTAACCAAAGACATAAGTTTTCCAAATTGAATAATTAATTTTTTTAGTATAAAAAACAACAATATAGGCACAGTTTTTTCTAGTTGAACGTTAAAATACCAAGTGTCTATAAAAAAGAAACCTTATTGAAATGTCATCAGCTCCGATAAATAAAAGCAATCCCAGTTCATTAGATGATGAAACTGAAGAAAAACGTAAACACCCACGTTATCGGCGTAACTTTAAGGTCCTTCTGAATAATACGCCGTTTACCGGCTATGATATTTCTCTGGGAGGCATTTCCTTTACCACAGATGAGCCTACCGCTAACATCAGTAGTGGCAAGATCTTTTCAAATGTACAAATCTCCGGCCCCCAGGCAGAGCCCTATAAAATAGATGCGATTGTCATCAGTTCTTACCGCAAAAAGAACGGTCATCATTTTTATGGCGCGCGCATTGTCAATATGCCAGAGCATTCTCTCGCCATGCATGAAGACTTAACCTTAGGCAAACAAGACATTGAAAACCTATTAAGTGATACCTGTGGTGCAGAAAAAGCCCCTATTTCCGTGCACCTTGAAAATCGTATCAACACTGCAATTGAACTACTCAAAAAAGTCTATGTTTACCACCTCCCGCCAGAACTGTTAATGATTAAAGAAGAGCTTTATTCGGCTAATCCAAATTTATCCAAAGTGGAAGATTTAATTAAAAAAAGCCCTGAAACATTGGCAGAATTTATCAAAATTGCACGAGAAGCTTATCCTAAAAAATCAATTGATCAGTTAATGAAAGTGCGGACCATCCTGAACTTGATTGGTCTTGATAATGTATTTGATTTATTTTGTGCGGCGATTCTGGTTCGTCAGCACAATAACAGTCCATTAGAAAACGCCATTATGATGCATGGCATGAATGCCGCCTTAGCCGCCGCAGAATTATCAGAAAGTGTAGCAGGAATTTCCCGCTCGGAAGCTTATCTAGGCGGATTACTACAAAATATCGGGGCAGTATTCCTCTCGAAAATCGACCCGGTCGGCTACAAACCTATCTTCTTAAGAGCTTTATCAAAGCCTTACGCAGCGCGTAAACAAGAGCTCGAATTATTTGACACGTCACACAGTGAAGCCGGCGTAGTAATTGCCAAAAACTGGGGGATGATCCCGGAAATCTACAAAGGCATTTTATTACACCATTCTCGACACATCACGCCGGAAATTAAAGAAACGCATAGCAAAATCTGTGACATGGCGCTGTTAATGATGCTAAGTGATTTCGTTGCATGCTCGGCAATGGGACAAACTTACGTCAGTGATGAGTTAAAACGTTCACGTGATTATGCTTTGTCGCACCTCACCATCAATCAAGCTGATGTCAAGTCTGCTTATACCATGGTGATTACCACTGGGCATAAAGCGGCCAAAATTACTCGAATTTAATCTTCACTCATTGCTAACCCTTCGTTAACTCATGAACAAGTTTTAATCGATCTACCCGCCTTTTCTTCCAACGGCTTATCTGGCCAACGATGTTTAGGGTAACGACCTTTCATTTCTTTTTTCACTTCAAAATAAGAGGTTTGCCAAAAATTCGCTAAATCACTCGTCACCTGAATGGGTCTACGCGCAGGCGATAACAATTCAAACATAAGCGGTACTTTTCCCCAGGCCAGTTTAGGAGAATCCAACTCACCGAATACTTCTTGTAAAACCACCGAAACTTTAGGGTGTCCTTCATACTCAATCGGAACCATTTTGTGTGAAGGTGTTTCATAATTTCGTGGCGCCTGTTGCTCTAAACTTTGTTGTAATTCATAAGGAAGCTGTGCCTGCAACAACATCAACAAATCTAAGTTTTGCAATGCTTTCACACTGGTAATGCCATTCAAATAAGGCAGTAGCCAAGTTGTTAGATTTGATTTTAGCCAGGCCTGGCTAAAATTAGGAAAGTCGTCATTATATTGTGAAAGCCAACGAACACGATTAAGCCAGGCCTGAACCTTCTTATGCCACGGCAACAAACTTAAATCTTTTTCGATTGCAGCCAACAAACAGTTATGAATAGCATCTTCATTGGGTGCTAAAAGTGTTTTTTCTTCCAACAACAGTTTTCCTAATCGTACCTGTTCCGATCCTGTAATCTCTTTCTTCCCCTCGTCAAAGCGATAATACTTTTCATGCTTAATATGTTCAAAAAATAGGCGTTTGATATCCTCTAACGTAACCGGAGCCGCTAAATAAACCTGTCCATCTTGACGCTTGCCATCGACAGCAGCCACTGCCAACCAAGGGGATGACTGCAAAGAATCCTCTTCCCTCAAACAGACCCCTTTTCCATTTCGCATGACATAACGAGCTCCCCCGCCTCTTCGTTTTTGAGCCAAACGATCGGGATAAGCCATTGCAACCAGTACCCCAACATTAAGTTGTAAGTCCGCCAAAGATAATGAAGAGACGTCGGCATTTCTTGCTATCTTTTGTTGCCAGTTTTTAGAACTTCTGGCAGCTTGCTCCATTGCGGAACGCTGGATATGATACTGTTGCTCAGCTTGCTTTCGGTTCAACCGGTAAGCTTGCAAGGCTAAAACACGCTTCACTAAATCCGTGCCCTCTGAAAAAGACAAAACGTCTCTTTCCGCTAAAATAGCTGCCACATCACACGCCAAAACTTGTGCGGCCTCCTGATTCAAGTGAGTGACCTGGTCGGAAACCAATAACATTTTCGCTAAACGTGCGGGCAAGCCAAAGGCCATGCTTTTCTGCCCCAGATCAGTCAAAGCTCCCGTTTCTGATAACAACCCCAAAGAGACCAATAGCGTTTTTGCTGCTTCATAATGCGGTTTAGGCGGAACGGTTAACCACTGTAATTCATCAGGTACAAACACACCCCATTGTGCTAATTCCAAGCACAAATCCGATAAATCACTTTGTTTGATTTCTGGCTCATCAAAAGGCAATAACTGTGCTTGCTGTGACTCTGTCCATAAGCGATAACATTTTCCGGAGAACAAACGCCCTGCGCGCCCTTTACGTTGCTCTGCAGACGCTTGCGAAATTCGCTGCGTCGTCAGCGTTGTCATGCCACTTGAAATATCATATAACGCCTTGCGCGCAAACCCAGAATCCACTACGGCACCCACCCCCTCTATCGTCAAACTGGTTTCAGCCAAATTCGTCGACAGAACGATTTTTCGACGTCCCTCTGCATCTGGTAACAATGCCACCTCCTGGTTCTCTTGCTTCAACCCTCCATACAAAGGAAGTACCACTATCTCTTGAGGTAACGATGATTCCAGTTGATGTTGTACTCTTTGAATATCGCCTTGCCCTGACAAAAACACTAGGATATCTTGCTCGGTTTCCACAATGGCTTTACGAATCAGGCTTTGTAATGCGGGTATCCAATCAGCTGGATGAGAGGATTTTAACGCCGAGGTCAAATACGACACAGAAACAGGGAATGTTCGCCCTGCCGACTGCAATAAAGATACCGATTTAGAAGCTTGTTCAAATAACGCCTGTAGGTGTGTTAAATTCATCGTTGCTGACATGATCAACAGTTTTAAATCACCCCTTAAAGCAGATTGAACTTCTAAGCAGAGCGCTAACGACAGATCAGCATGAATAGAGCGTTCATGAAACTCATCAAAAATAATTAAGCCAACATCACTCAACTCAGGGTCTGCCTGAAGCCGACGAGTCAAAATCCCTTCCGTCACGATTTCCAGAACCGTCTCTGATGAACTTTTTCGATCATTACGGATTTGATAGCCAATTCGCTGCCCGACCTGTTCGCCTAATTGACTTGCTAGATAATAAGCGATTGACTTAACCGCCAAACGACGTGGCTCCAGCATAATGATTTTACGCCCCGCTAACCAGTCGGACTCTAACAGCGCCAAAGGCACGGCGGTTGATTTCCCGGCACCAGGTTCCGCTTGTAAAATAACATTATGATGCGATTTTAAATCTTGTTTTAGTTCCGGCAACAGCGCCTGAATCGGCAATTCTTTCATATATTACAATCAATTTATCCATTAAAAATTAAGCCGCACTCTGCGCAAAAGCCAACGTATCCCATTATAAAAAAATTATTGCCACAGATATCCATAAAAATCTGTGAATAATCTTTTAAGTCAGACACCAGCTGTTCGAAGAACGAAAACGAGGTTAAAACAAGGTCTTTCAAAAATTATGATAAAAAATAGCCAGGCCTGGCAGAAAATATCTAGGTAAGAGAGTAATCAGGAGAGTATTAAGAGACTTCATAAATAATGATCGCTAAATTCAAATCAACCGAAACAGTTCACTAAAGGTCAGTTCTTAGTGACGGGCTAATAGAATCAGAAAAAATACATTATTAAGAAGCGTCTAAGTGTAGACACAGGAAGAAACAAATAAGACATTGATTTCAAAATAAAATCAAAAATAAATTGGTCGGGACAGTAGGATTTGAACCTACGACCCCCGCCACCCCATGACGGTGCTCTACCAAGCTGAGCCATGCCCCGAAACCAGAACGCACATTATAAAGTGATTGGGATTTTAATCAAGCATTTCACAAGCAATAAAGCCGCCCTACGACCATTTTTGTGCCATCCGTCGGGGAGACTGTCGAAGGTAACGTTTCTGGGTAAGCCACCCTATCATTAATAAGATAAAGATTCCCGTTAACATACTGGTGACCCATAAAACCGGGTTGAAAGAAAAAGGAATTTCCAACACAAAATACCCAATTCCCCAACTGGCCAGCTGTGCAAAAATCGCCGCCAGCAATCCTGCCAATGCCCCCAATAATACAAATTCCATTAACCCAATTTTAATAATCTCTTTTTGGGTTGCGCCAATGGTTCGTAACAACAACCAACTTTGTACTCGTGTTTGCTGACTGGCCATCGTAGCGGTAAACAAAACAATCAAGCTTGCTAACAAGGTGAAGCCATACAGTGCCGTTACCGCCCAACTGGCCTGCGACATAATGGTTTGCACTTGGGACAGAATACGTTTGGCATCAATCAACAACACTCCCGGCGCCTGCTGCGCGAGCTGTTGCGTCAACTGGCTTGCCGAAATCGTTTTATTGCTTAACGTAAAGTTGCTGATATAGGAGATCGGTAATGACGGTTGTTCGCCTGGCTGCACAATAAAAAAGAAGTTTAAACGAAAACTTTGCCACTGCACTCGACGAATCGAATCGACACGATACTGCTTTTCCTGCCCGGTAAAACTAAAGGTCAATACATCATTCAACTGTATTCCGAACAACTCGGCCATGCCCTCTTCCACCGAAACGGTTAACAGAGCTTTTTGTTCGGAAGTCAGCGACTCTGCTTGACTCTGTTGCACAAGCTCATTATAAGAAGGTAAGGTCGATAACACGGCAATATTGGATTCCCGTTCAAGTAATCGACGAGCACGATCACTTGTCTGATCCTTCGCCTTGACTGGCGTGTCATTCACAGCCACTAAACGTCCTCTTGCCATAGGGACTAAAGGCGCGTTGATTTGATGACTGTTTAACAATTCTATCACTGTTTGTTTTTGATCCGGCTGCACATTCACTAAAAATGTATCCGGTGTATTCTTTGGTAGCGAGGTTTGCCAGTTATACATCAAGTCTTGACGCACAAAGGTCATTAACATCAACACAAACAACACCAGCCCGATAGAGACCAACTGAATTTTAACCAGGCCTGGCTCTTTTGATAAAGCGGCCAACGAGAGCTTGAACCACCCTTTGCTTTGGCTTTGCAAAGCCTGCACCAGTTTCAGCAACCCAATCGCGGCAAGATAAAGCACCGTTCCGGTCATTAACAACCCAAGTAAGACCCAAAAAACATAACCGGTCATCGAAATCACCACAATCAACACCAAGCCTAAGCTGATTAACCACTGTTTCATTTTAGGCGTCGAGTCGACCGATTTAAGTAACTGCAATGGCGAAGTTTGTACTGCACTTCGAAACGCTTGCCAAGCAAACCCCCATAACACCAAAAAGCCCATTAAAAAGCCATGCAGATAAATCCACCCTGAATCGGCCACCACAAGCGATTGAAAATAAGTTTGCAACACGGGAATGACCAATTGAAACAGTCCGGCACCGAGTAAAACTCCCACGCCACTGCCTAAAACGGCTAACCAGCTTAACTGAAATGCAAACAAACGACTCATCTGCGCCCGCTGCGCACCAAACGCCCGCATCAATGCAATGGAACTTTGCCAGCGCTGTAAATAAAATCGACTGGCAATCAAGATGGATAAACCGGCCACCATCACCGCAGATAATGCGGCTAATTCTAAAAACAGCCAAGCGGTATCAAGCGATTTCGCCAAGTCCTGAGAAGGGGCTTGTGCTGAAAGCGTCTGTAAATGTGGATTCTCTGCCTGTTCCACTTGTCGGGCAAAATTCTTAATGGCGGCAGGGTTTCCGGCAACCGAAAGTTCATACCCAACACGACTCCCAGGCCCTTTCAAATCAGTCGTCTCTAACTGCGAAAGCGGAATCACCATTTGATAGGCAAAAGCACCCATGCCAATGCCACTGCTAACTGGTTGAAATGAGCCAGCCAAAGAAAAGGTTTGCTTGCCTAACGTAATTTGACTGTCTTTTGACAACCCCATCATGGAAACCAAATTCTGTTCAGCCCACACTTGCTTGCCACCGGACACTTTAGGGTAGTTTTGCGTTTGTGACCGTAAAGGTGTATTCGGTGAAACCGCTCTTAACTGCACCAATTGAAATTGATCATTACTTAATGCCATGGTGATCAAGCTTTGTGCCTGAGCAGTTTCCAACCCAAGCTGCTGGGCTTTTTGCTGCCATTTGGCATCAATGGGGCGTGAGCTGCGAATGACATAATCTGCACCGAGGTTATTCGCTGCTTGACGCACCATACTTTGTTTAACCGTCTGTCCCAGTTTTTCAACAAAGGTGACGGTGGCACTGGCAATCATCACTGCCAACAGTAACCAAACCCAGTCGCCCCGTTTTATGCCACGCAAAAACCACTTCGACGCGGTCAGTAGTTCAAGAAAATACGTTTTTTTCATGCCTGTAATTGCCCATTTTGCAAGGATAAGGCACGATCACATTGCTGCGCTAAACGATTATCATGCGTCACCAGAACCAAGGTGGTTTTTAATTCATCGTTGAGTTGAAACAACAAATTCTGTATTTGCGTCGCAGTGGTTTCATCTAAGTTTCCGGTCGGTTCATCGGCAAACAAGATTTTGGGACGCGTCACAAATGCTCGAGCAATCGCAACACGTTGCTGCTCCCCACCTGACAACTCTGAAGGACGATGCGTTAAACGGTTTGACAACCCAACCCGCTCTAACGCACTTCTAGCCTCTTGTTCGGCATTTGGCATTTGAAAAAGCTCCAATGGCATCAAGACATTTTCTAACGCCGTCATACTGGGCATCAATTGAAAGTTTTGAAACACAAAACCAACGGCCATCGCTCGAATTTTAGCGCGTTCGTCTTCATTTAATGAACTAAGTGCTTGGCCAAGTAACCGAATTTCCCCTTCTGAGGGTAACTCTAAGCCCGCCATCAGCGCTAATAAGGTTGATTTACCCGAACCAGAACGTCCGACAATGGCAAGCTTCTCTCCTGGCTGGACAGATAAATCGCAGCCCTTTATGATAGACAACACTTCCTCATCAGACGAGACATGATAATGCACCTTTTCCAAAGCCAATACCGGTTCATTTTCCAACGGTTGATCAACAGCGTTATTCGAAAATTTTTTTTGCAACGATTCAGTCATGGTCAGGTGCTCTTAAAAATTCAAGTTGGGGTTAACCAAGTCATACTCATTCTGTTCTTGGCAATACTCGGTTACTCAAGTGTAACGCAAGCAGTTGAAAAACCCAATATAGCTGCAACCAATTCATCGCAAACGTTATTGGTGCTGGGCGACAGTTTGAGTGCCGCTTATGGAATGAGTGTAGAACAAGGCTGGGTAACGTTGCTGGCAAACAAACTCCAGAAAAAAAACATCAACGTCGTCAATGCCAGTATCAGCGGGGAAACCACTTCTGGCGGAAAAAACCGATTACCAAAATTATTGAAAGATTATCAACCAAATTGGATTATTGTCGAGCTAGGCGCTAACGATGCGCTACGCGGTCAAGCGCTTCAAACCACGCAACGTAATTTACAAACCATCATTGATTTGAGTCAGGAGACAGGCGCGAAAACTTTATTACTCGGCATTCGGCTCCCTACCAATTATGGCCCTGCTTACGACCAAATGCTACAACAAACCTTTAAGAGAGTGGCCAGCAAAAACCAGCTTTTATTCGCCCCTTTCTTTTTAGAAACCGTCGCATTAGAGCCTGATTTAATGCAAGAAGATGGGTTGCACCCCAATGCGAGCGCTCAACCGAAAATATTAGACCATCTTTGGCCGCTCATACAGGAACTCATCACCTCTTCAGCAAAGCAAGCGGCATAATACAACCTTAGGCCTTGCTGCCACCTTGGCATTGAGGTGAAGCAGCCACCGTTGGATTCTCTTCCCATTCCGATGGAGAATAGGTATGCAGTGCCAACGCATGAAATAACGGCATTTCGTCTGCCAGTGCTTTGTAAACAGCTTGGTGTCGCTTCACTTTATTTACCCCGTCAAAATCGGGGGAAACCAAGGTCAGTTTAAAATGCGATTCTTCTGCCGGCCCAGAATGCATATGACTTTCATTCTCCATTTGCATCAATGTCACATCAAATGCATTGCTGATTTTATTTTCGATTTGTTGCTGTAATGACACTTTATAATTCCTTATTAAAATCTCTTTAATCTATTAGCGTTCAGGCAGAGTATAATATTTTCAAACCGCTTTCTAAACTGAATTAGGAGAGAAGTCATGTCTTTTATCAAATCCTTTGCCATCTTAATGTTAAGTATTTTGGCATTCAACGCTCAGGCGAGTGCCGATGGTCAGCCTGCACACCAACTGAAACCGATGCCGGAGTTGGCAAACATATCTTCTGATCATTTCCCGGGAGATCCGGCGGAACATAAAGCCGTATATATGTGGAATAAATCGGATCCGGACTACCAGCACCATATTTTAAATTCGATTCAGGCAATGATTCGATTGTATGGCAGCAATGTTGAAATTGCGGTGGTCGCAATCGGCCCGGGCATTCATGCATTGGCTAAAAAACCACAACGTAAAGTTGAAAAACTGACTTATGACCGTGTGGCCAGCTTTGCGAAAAACTATGGCGTGCGCTGGATTGCCTGTGGTAACACCATGAGAACGTTAAATTGGACTGACACTGACATGCGTCAGTTTGCCGAATATTCCGAAGTGGGCGCCGCTGCATTGGTGGCACTACAAGAAAATGGCTACAAGCTACTGGTTTGGTAATCTAGCCCAATACATCGTTTAAAACGGCCAGGCCTGGCCGTTTTTGACTGTCCTCTTGTCTGAAACTTGATTAAGAGCGTGTCGACGATTGCTGAATCAAAACATCTATTTTTCGGTGCAAGTCTGCCACTTCACGCTCCAGCTTTTCGTGGTGTGCTAACGCTTCGCTGCTAACCACCTCTTCTTCCAATGCAACCATCTTCTTGTGCTCTTCATCCAACACTTCAACCACAATCCCAATCATCATATTCAGGAACACAAATGCTGAGAAAAAAATAAACGTCAGATAATAAATCCAGCTTAGACTATAGACCGTCATGGTTTCATACATCACATCGGTCCAGTCTTCAAAGGTGGAAACTCGGAACAGTGTCAGCAAGGAAACGCCAAGATCGCCCCACAGTGTCGGATTGATTTGAGAAAACAACAGATTCCCGACAACCGCATATAAATAGAAAATAATAAACATTAACAGAGCCACATAGCCCATGCGAGGCAAAGCGCTTATCAACGCACTCACCAGTACTCGTAACTCAGGAATAAAGGAAATCAGACGCATCACGCGGAATAAACGCAACATACGTGCAATCAGGGCATATTCCGAATCATTTAATGGAACCAAACTCACCACCACGATGGTAAAGTCAAAAACATTCCAACCCTTTTTAAAAAAGTCGACCAGTCGGTCTTCAGCCGCCATCCTAATTATGATTTCAATTAAAAAGAAAACAGTAACCGCATAGTCCATCACCCATAAAAACGTCATGACACCTGATGGCAAATCATAAGTTTTAAGACCGATCATCAACGAAGAAAGGATAATGACACTGATGACAAACAATTCAAATAACTTGTTATCACGGATATGTTGGAACTTGAACTGGAATTCACTCCACGTCATGTTGATGCCCTTTTGAAAAAATATCGTTAACCATTAAATAATGACATACGTCGTCATAAATTTTGTCGTATTTTACTTCAAAGAAAATTTTTTTAATTGTTAAAATAAAGTTTTTTTATTGCTAGGAAAAAGGGTTTATACGATGCCAAAAATTACAGTATTAGGACAAGGAGAATGTGAATTTGACGGTCAGTTTTCATTGCTGGATGCTTTAGATGAAGCCGGTTTTGATATGCCGTATAGCTGTCGTGGAGGTAATTGCGGGGCTTGTGAAGTCAGACTTTTATCTGGAGATATTGAACACATCCAGGATACCGTTTATGAAACAGACGGAAATGATATTCTAACGTGTAGTGTGATTCCCTTAACTGATATTGAGATTGAATTGATTTAACCCACTTTCTTAAAAATGCCCAGGCCTGGGTATTTTTGACCATAAAAAAAGCCCGCATCAAGCGGGCTTTTTCCTATCATGATAAGTAAAGATTACTTATTCACGATCGAACGGTATTTTGCAGCCATTTTAGCTGGTAGTGGAATATAACCATCTTTCACTACGTCTTGCTGACCTTTTTGAGAAAGAACCAAGTTCAAGAATTCTTTAACAACTGGCTCTAAAGGCTTATTAGGTGCTTTATTGACATACACATAAAGTACACGTGCCAAAGGATACGTTCCTTTCAAAGCATTATTAGGTGTTGCTTCAACAAAAGGCTTACCTTCTTTCTTCGTTAAAGGAACTGCTTTAACACCGGCTGTTTTATAACCGATACCAGAATAACCAATTCCGTTTAGAGAAGAAGAAACAGATTGAACAACAGACGCTGAACCAGGTTGCTCGTTTACAGAAGACTTGTAGTCCCCTTTACAAAGAGCTTTCTTCTTGAAGTAACCGTAAGTTCCAGAAACGGAGTTACGTCCATAAAGCTGAACAGATTTGTTTTTCCAATCACCTGTTAAACCAGCTTGACCCCAAGTCGTGATGGTTTCTTTCGAACCACACTTACGCGTTGAAGAGAAAATCGCATCAACCTGTGGAATCGTCAATCCTTTAATTGGGTTATCTTTGTTGACATAAACTGCTAACGCATCAATTGCAACACCGATTGCTGTTGGCTTATAACCATGCTTCTTCTCAAACATTGCTGTTTCTTTAGACTTCATTTTACGGCTCATTGGTCCGATGTTTGAAGTAGACTCAGTTAATGCTGGAGGCGCAGTAGAAGAACCTGCTGCTTGAATTTGAATGTTCACGTTAGGGTAAGTACGCTTGAACTCTTCAGCCCAAAGTGTCATCAAGTTAGCTAACGTATCAGAACCAACTGAAGATAGGTTTCCAGAAACACCTGAAACTTTTTTGTAATCAGGGATATCAGAATCAACACCAGCGGCAAAAACAGGGTTAGAGACAACAGCTGCTGCTAGTCCCATTGCAATTAAAAGATTGCGTTTCATTACTTCGTTCTCCTAAAAATTAGAAATAAGTTATTTTTTGTTGACAGAGAGGATTATGAAGCACGGTCGTAACATCCAAATTAAACAAAAATGACAGTTATATGACACCCCTTTCCCAAAGCATTTTTTTGATTTAAAAAAAGAAAGTGGCTTTTTTTGAAATAAAACCGTCACATAATCACAATCTTATTATATTTTTTTATACAATTCACGCTTTCCTGAAGCTCAAATAAAAAGAGAAAACACTTATGGAATTCCGTGATATCAACGATATAGAAGACGCAACCTCCAAAAGTCGAAAAGAAATGTTTCGCTTTGGCTCGGCACTCCTTTTTATTATATTAATCATGCTGTTTTCCGCCAATCTACAGATGGGCAGCGGCACCGTAAGTGTCGAACTCGTCATTGCAGCCATGATCGGCGGTTACATGGCGATGAATATCGGTGCTAACGACGTTGCCAACAACGTCGGTCCAGCAGTTGGCTCTAAAGCCCTAACCTTAACAGGCGCGATTATCCTGGCCGCCATCTTTGAATCCTCCGGTGCATTGATTGCCGGTGGCGAAGTCATCAGTACCATTAAGAAAGGCATTATCGACCCAGCCCTCATCACCGATAGCCAAACTTTTATCTGGCTGATGATTGCCGCCCTTTTGTCAGGTGCTATGTGGTTAAACCTTGCTACGGCAATGGGAGCGCCAGTCTCAACCACTCATTCTATTGTCGGTGGCGTTTTAGGTGCTGGTATTGCGGCTGCCGGGTGGGACATTGCTAACTGGGATAAAATGGGCGCCATTGCCGCCAGCTGGGTCATCTCTCCAGTGATAGGTGGTCTCATAGCGGCATTATTTTTATTCTGGATCAAGCGAAGCATTACTTATCAAAAAGATATGCTGACTGCTGCAAAAAAAATGGTCCCCATACTGGTGGCCATAATGGCATGGGCCTTTTCAACCTATTTGATTTTAAAAGGGCTTAAAAAAATCTGGACAATAGACTTTTTAACCGCTACCGTCATTGGTTTAGCGATTGCGAGTTTTATTTACTTAGCGGTTCGACCGATGATAGCTCGACAAGCCGAAAGCTTAAAAAGCAATAAATCCGGGGTCAATACGTTATTTACGATCCCTCTAATCTTCGCCGCGGCATTATTAAGCTTTGCACACGGTGCAAACGATGTCGCCAATGCGGTTGGGCCCTTAGCGGCAATCAACGATGCTATTCACAGCCACGGGGTTTCTTCCAAGGCAGAAATTCCGTTATGGGTTATGTTAATCGGTGCCATTGGTATCAGTTTAGGGTTATTACTGTTCGGCCCGAAACTGATTAAAACCGTCGGGTCTGAAATCACCGAGCTAGATCAGATGCGTGCCTTTTCAATTGCCATGGCAGCAGCGATTACGGTCATTATTGCTTCACAACTCGGGCTACCAGTCAGTTCAACGCATATTGCAGTTGGTGGGATTTTTGGGGTTGGTTTTCTACGAGAGTACCTGAAACGTAACTATGCAAAAACCTTACAAGAAATTCGAGACCATCATGAAGGCGCACACCAGGATGAGATTGAACAGTATATTGAACGCTTCAGCCAAGCCAGCATCCCACAAAAGAAAGTTATGTTAGCTGAATTAAAACAACATAAGGCCGAAGTTGAACTGAGCAAAAAAGAACGTAAATCGCTGAATAAAGTTTACCAAAAGGAATTGGTCAAACGTTCTGCCTTTCTAAAAATCGTTGCCGCATGGATCATCACAGTTCCTGCTTCAGCTATGCTTGCAGCAATCATCTACTTCACCATCAGGGGAATGATGCTTCCATAGTACAGAATGGTGCCTTATTCGATCCAAACACCTAGCGTTGCCTAGGTGTTTTTTTATACATTAATCGTTTTCTATATTCTTAAGCAAAACAACTGCTTTATTTGGAAAGTCGCATCGAAAGACCGACCCTTTTCCCAGTTGGCTAGTGACGACTAATTTAGCTTGATGTCTTTCCAAGATATGCTTCACAATCGCCAAACCAAGCCCTGTGCCACCTGTATCTCTTGATCTAGCAGTATCGACTCTATAAAACCGTTCGGTTAATCGACTCAAATGTTCTTGTGCAATCCCGATGCCGCTGTCTTTTACTTCGAAATGAGCCCCTTTTCTATCATGAAACCAGCGAACTTTAATAGATTGATTTTCCGGTGTGTAACGTATGGCGTTCGAAATTAAGTTCATGAAAACACTTTTTAAAGGTTCTTCGAAGCCCTTTAAAGCCAAATTAATATCTACATCAAACTCAATTAGATGCTTCCCATGGCTCATTTGTTCCGCATCAACCTGCATTTCTTGTAAAATGTAAGGCACATTAACTTCTTTTTGTTGACCGGTAATCGTTTCTGATTCCATAGAAGATAACGTTAACAAGTCATCAATAATTGATTGCATTCTATAGGACTGTTGATGCATCTGCTCCAAAGGCTTCTGCCAAGTGGATTCAGGCTCTATACTGTCAATCATCACTTCTAGATAACCATTCAATACAGTGAGAGGTGTTCGCAACTCATGCGATGCATTTGCCACAAAATCGCGCCGAATCTGTGCCAGGTTATACAACTCATGTATATCCTTCACAATCAATAGCTTATGCTCTTTAAAATACGGAAACAACTTAAGGTTAAACACCCGTGGCATCCCATTTAGAGATTGCAAAATCATCCCTTTACCATAGTGTTTTGACTTTAAATACTGGATAAAATCCGGATGACGAAACAAAGTTTCAATTTTTCGTCCGGTATCACTGTGTTTAAGCTTGAAGATTTTTTTGGCAGACTTATTAAACCATTCGATTTGGTTATATTCATTTAAAGAAATGATTGCATCTGGGATAGTCATGGATGCTGCTAAGAATTGTTCAGATTTATAGAACTGAAGAGCAGCATGTTTTTCTAAAGAACGCTGTTTACGAGAGACCAAGTAACTTAACTCTGCCCACAATCCAGAACTGGGAGGATAAGGAACGTTAGTCGACCCTTTAATCCATTGCTCGAAACGATTGATACTGTAGAGCTGGCGTGCGATATAAAAAAGAAAGTAGCCGAGCAACGTAATCGTCCATAAACCCGTTGCCCAGCCGAAAAAAAGTGCGATCCAAAGACCGGTAACGATCCATGTTAACTCTCTAGAGATTCCTTTCGACACGAACGATAATCTTCCTAATCGACAGAGAAACGGTAGCCAGCGCCTCTGACAGTTTGAATATAATCAGCTGCCCCAACTGGATCTAACAGTTTTCTCAAACGACGGATATGGACATCAACCGTTCTTTCTTCAACAACCACATTTTCTCCCCAGACTTGATCAAGCAATTGGACTCGGGTATATACACGGTTTGAATGCGTCATAAAAAACTGCATTAATTTAAATTCGGTTGGCCCCAGCTTAACTTCTTCATCGTTAACCGTAAAACGGTAGCTGGATAGATCCAATTTAAGAGAACCAATTTTAATCAGGTCCAATGCACTTTTTTCTGGTGACTGTCGTCTCAATAAAGCTTTAACGCGTGCCACTAAAGCGCGAGGAGAAAAAGGTTTGACTACATAATCATCCGCACCAGACTCAAAGCCCTGTACTTGGTCATTTTCTTCACCTCGTGCTGTTAGCATGATAATGGGGGTGGCTGCTGTTTGGTCATTTTGACGAATGCGCTGTGCCAGTGAGATGCCAGAAACACCTGGCAACATCCAATCCAATAAAACACAATCAGGCTGATGCTCCAACACAAGCTTCCAACCTTGCTCTGCATTTGGCGCTTCAATGACTTTATAATTCACAGCCGTCAACGTAAAATTCAACATATCGCGAATTGCGGCTTCATCTTCCACGACTAAAATGCATTGCTCAGCCATACCCATTTATCCTTTAGATGACTCTAGAGAGTTTAATAAATCATTCAACCGGCTTTCGTCTAAGTTTCTGACATCATCTCCTTGAACCAGATATAGGATGCTTTCAACTATATTTCTTGCATGATCCGAAACTCGCTCAGCGGCTCTCAATGCAATAATCATTTCCATTAAACATTCAATCTGATCTGGAGACGTCTTCAACGACTCTTTAAGATCTTTTTCTATTTTTTTGAAGATATCATCAATTACTTCTTCTTCTCGAATCACCTTACCAACGCTATCGGTTGAAACTCTTGCAAAAGAATCTAGTGTCATTTTAAGCATCACACTTGAACGATTTGAAATATCGACTAACTCTGCATAGCCTTGAATATCTGAACACTTCAACCCGTCATGCTTACCAAAAATAATCACCATTTTTGCAAGCTTCACGACTTCATCACCCATTCGCTCTAAATCAATCGCAATACGAATCGCTGCTAGAATCAAGCGTAAGTCAGATGCCGTTGGCTGCTGGCGTGCCAGAACCTTAGCGCACAAGCGATCAATTTCCATTTCAGCGTGATTGATGGCTTTATCGAAAGAAATAACTTCTTGCGCTTTGTCGACATCTGAGCTGCCCAATGCCTGCAGTGCATTTTCAAGTTGGCGCTCTACCATTCCACCCATTTCTAGAATATGATTAAACAAATCTTCTAGATTTCGATTCAGCATTTCAGAAATATGTGTACTAAATTCTTGCTTATCCATGCGTAAACTCCCTACTTATTCTATTATTTTCAACCCACTGAAAGGCTTAGCCGTAACGGCCAGAAATATAATCTTCTGTACGTTTAACTTGAGGGTTCGTAAAGAGCGAATCCGTGTCGGTATACTCTATTAAGTCTCCCATATACATAAATGCCGTATAATCCGAAACCCTTGCCGCTTGTTGCATATTATGCGTAACAATCAGGATTGTAAAATCTTTCTTCAGTTCAAAAATAAGTTCTTCAATCGCTAAGGTCGAAATCGGGTCTAACGCTGATGTCGGCTCGTCCAACAATAATACTTCAGGCTTAATGGCGATGGCACGCGCAATACATAGACGTTGCTGTTGCCCACCAGAAAGCCCTAATGCATTTTCATCTAAACGATCTTTAACTTCTTCCCAAAGGCCTGCGCCTTTCAACGCCCATTCAACGGTTTCATCTAAAACGTTCTTATCATTAATGCCCTGTAAGCGTAAGCCGTAACTGACATTTTCATAAATTGATTTAGGAAAAGGGTTGGGCTTCTGAAACACCATACCGACACGGCGTCTTAAGGCCGCCACATCCATTTCTTTGGCATACATATCTTCACCATGCAGTAGCATTTCGCCTTCAACACTCACAATATCAATCAGATCGTTCATTCGGTTAAAACAACGTAATAAAGTTGATTTACCACACCCTGACGGACCGATAAAAGCGGTGACACGGTTCTGTGGCAACTTCATTGTGATATTCTGTAAAGCTTGCTTTGACCCGTAGTACAAATTCCAGTTTTTTACTACGATAGCCGTTTCTTCAGTGTCCAAGGTCATCCCACGGTGGTGACGGTCAATCGCAATACTCATATTTTGTTCGCTCATAACAAAATTCCTATTTCTTAAATTCTATTTTCAAATAAATTTTTAACGGCTCAAAGCTTAATTATCCAATGCTTTGTATTTTTCTCTTAGCTTGTTACGGATCGTAATCGCACCTAAATTCAAGCCAACAATGATTAACACCAACAATAATGACGTCGCATAAACCAATGGTTGTGATGCTTCTACATTCGGGCTTTGAAAGCCGACATCATAGATATGGAAACCAAGGTGCATAAACTTTCTATCTAAGTGGACAAATGGTGCATTTAGATCAATCGGTAATTCAGGGGCTAATTTAACCACCCCGACCAACATCAAAGGCGCTACTTCCCCTGCTGCACGAGCGACTGCTAGAATCAACCCTGTCATTATCGCAGGCATGGACATTGGCAACACAATTTTCATAATGGTCTCTGACTTGGTCGCTCCTAACGCCAAGCCACCTTCTCTCAATGCTCTTGGAATACGAGAAAGACCTTCTTGAGTTGAAACAATCACAACCGGTAACGTTAATAATGCCATGGTCAAAGAAGCCCATAATAATGCAGGTGTACCAAACGTTGGACTTGGCAAAGCATAACTATAGAAGAGTTCATCAATCGACCCCCCTATAATGTAAACAAAAAACCCTAGCCCAAAGATACCGAAAACGATTGAAGGAACCCCAGCAAGGTTATTAATGGAAATTCTAACCATTCTTAACACCAACCCATCTTTGGCATATTCACTCATATAGATTGCGGCAATCACACCCATTGGGGTAACAAAGATTGCCATCAAAATCACCATAGTGATGGTACCGACAATGGCTGGAAAAACACCACCTTCCGTGTTTGCTTCTCGTGGTTCATCCAGCAAAAAGTGACCGATTGAATCAAAGAAAAAGCCGACCTTCTCACTCATAACCATGTTATTCGGTTGCCAGAAACGTACAATCGATTTAATCGGTACATGAATCACTTTTCCACCAGCGATATCGAGGGTGACTTCGCCTAAGCTTTTTGATTCTTTATAAAGACTCTTTAGAGCGTCTTGATGCGATTCAAACTTCACATTCAGTGCTTTTCGCTTTTCTGCTAATTCGCGGGCAATTTCTGCTGTATAAGTGCCTTTCGCTTCTAACCGTTTTTGCTCTAAACGCAACTGCTCAAGGTCATAATTAATGCCCCCTAAAACCACTTTTTCGATATGATTAATTTCAGCGTTAAGTGCTTGTCCCTCATCCACCAACTTCTGCATCTTAGGAAGAACAGCCTTACCTGTTGCAAGCGTTTTACCATCTTGTTTGATCAACGCTAGATAGCCATACACATTCCCCCATTCATATCGCTCAATAACAGTCACATCATCGGCTAAGACATCTTGACGCCCGACAATTTGTGCCGTATTGATCCAGCGGAAGTCAATCCCATAGACATCTCGATTTCCAACCTTAATCAAAAACTGAGGAATCTTTTTGATTCCATCCTTATAGGATTTATCTTGAAATTCTTTTAGCTTGGTGTCGTGCAACTCTCCGACAACCTGCTCAATTTTGCCATTGTCTGTTTTGACTTCATATTCATACACCTCATGCGGCCAAAAATGCACCAAGCCACGAAATGAAATCATTAACAACAACCCAATCACCAATACAACACTGATACTGACAGTTGAGGCACTAAACCAAACCCAATGCTCGCCTTTTTTGAACCACTCTTTCATGTCAATATCCTTTATAAAGATCCATACTTACGACGCATACGCTCACGCACCACTTCGGCCAGCGTATTGAAGACAAATGTGAAGATAAACAGAATCAGCCCCGACAAGAAGAGCACACGATAATGTGAGCTGTACACTTCTGCTTCAGGCATTTCAACCGCCAGGTTGGCTGACAGGGTTCTCATTCCTTGGAAAATATTCACATCCATTAATGGTGTGTTACCGGAAGCCATTAACACAATCATCGTTTCACCAATGCCTCGTCCGAACCCAAGCATAATCGCGGAGAAAATCCCTGGGCTCGCGGTGGGCAAAACCACACCGACTAACGTTTGCCAACCACTTGCCCCTAACGCTAAAGACCCGTTTACCAAGTAACTCGGTACATTGTAAATGGCATCTTCGGCCACCGAGAAGATGGTTGGAATCAACGCAAACCCCATGGCAAACCCGATGACCAGCGCATTTCGCTGGTCAAAATCGATGCCTGCACTGTAGGTTAACCAGTGCCGCATATCGCCATTAAAGAAGACATTTTCAATTGGAGAGCTGAGAGACAATGCAAACCAACCTAAGAAAATCACGACAGGGATCATTAAGATGGCACGTTTTCCTGTCGGCACCAATAAACGTAACGGTTCTGGCAGTTTTGACCAACTGAACCCAAAGAGCATCACGCCCAATGGCACAACAATCATAACGGCAAAGAAACCTGCTAGATTCGCTTCCATATAAGGGGCTAACCAAAGCCCGGCAAGAAACCCTAAAATAACCGTTGGAAGCGCTTCAATCAACTCAATCGCTGGCTTAACGATTTGACGGGTTTTATTGTCCATAAAGAAAGCGGTAAAGATCGCTGCTAGAACGGCAAGCGGCACGGCAAATAGCATAGAATAGAGCGCTGCTTTAATCGTACCAAAGGTTAAAGGTACCATTGAAAACTTGGGTTCAAAGTCAGCACTGGCCGAAGAGGATTGCCAAGTATAAGAAGGCTCTTCATACCCTTCATACCAAACCTTGCCCCACAAGCTAGAAAAAGAAACATCAGGATGTTCATTTTTAATATCGTAGGTAATCACTTTACCATCTGCTGTCTCAACTAAAGCCCCATTGCCCCGTTGAGCCATCAAGAGATAGTTCAAGCCAGAGGTTAACTGCTCAGAAGCCAAGTGACGCTCTGAAGTCGCATTATATAAGTTAATTTGATTCGCCTGATCCAGGGTAACAAACCCTTTCCGGTTATGCTCTATGGCGATATAAGAAACCGGTTTTTTAGAAACATCGAAACTGCGAATCGACTCTAACTGAAAATTGTTGTTTTTATCCCGAACGGGAAACCATTGTAAAACACGACCTTTATTGGTTCCGACCATCAAAGAATAATCCCCCAACAAAAAATGTAGGGCGGAAATAATCTCCTCTCCAGTCACTAAATTTACTTTTTGCAATAACTCAGGGTTTGAAACATCCCCAATATTAAAATAGAGTGCCGCACCATTATCTGACACCAAATAAAGGTTTCGCATATTACCGCCCAGCATTAGCCAATCGGTGTTTAAATTATTAGAAACAGTTCCTGAAGCATATTCTTCAAGCGTTACCCCCTCCGTCAGCATGGATTCAATCTTATCAAACTGCTTCAATTGGATGCTGTTATCCCCTTCGACCTGATACGCCAATACCAGTTGAGAGTCATTGACTCGGGCTGCGACTTTTTTAATCGCAGCATCCCCTAATTCAATAGGATCTTCGCCATAAGGAAAAGTTAAAGAAGGCGTAATCGTCCGCTCATTATTGGGATAAGAAACTTTATAATCATATTTTGCAAACAACACCGTTCCATCAGACAAACCAAATGCAATAATTTTATTAGGATTGTTGACCGTAGTAAAACTGGTCACTTGCTGACCGCTCAAAGGCAAGTCGGATTCCGTTAGAATGTGTCCATCACGTGCATCAAACCCAATCATCTTGCCCGATTGAGTAATCCGCATAGCAGTCTCTTTATATTCATCCATGCCATAGAAAAGCGTTTTTTCTGCTGAACCACCGGGCAAATCATATTCAGAATGCTTATCAACGGTCGCCGTCATAAACAATGGCGCAACCACATACACCAAGAAAACCATAATCAATAAAACAGATAAGATGACGCCCACGCCACCAACCGAAATACTCGATGCCCACCCTTTATCAACCAGGTTTCTTCGCTTGATACGTTTTTCAAACTTAGGCCCTTTCAGAGCTTTATCCAGTGCTTCTTGCGCTTCCTGATTCATCGACATTCCTAGCAAATCAAATAGAGGTTAGAAGATATTACAGGTCAAATATGACAAACAAGTTAAATCTTAAAATTTGATTAAAAAACTTGTTTTTTATCCCTATAAAAATACATGTATTGTACCCGCCCTTTTATATTTATCCTTACTTGTTTTGCACCATAAAATTTAAAAATGCACCATGAGCTTTCTTTCAAACGAAGTATCTCGTCAGCACAAAGATAAGCAACAATCTCATTTTTATTGATACATCAATAACTTAAAATAGTTTTAAAAAAAATTGGAATTTTGGCACGGTTCAAGCTATCATCAGCAGGATAAAAAAGTAAGGAAATTCGACTCATAAACCGAATAACCCCCTCGCTTTTAAAAGTTGCCTCAACAAAATTCAAAATAATACACATGCTGTCAAAATGTGATTTTTATGCACATGAACGCATCAAACCTATTTTGGCTACAAATGTATTACGCAACACTAAACAACTTGTTCCATGCAAACAACAGAATTCGTAAACTATCGAAAAGGACACACTTATGTCGCAAGAAATTTTTGATTTAATCAAAGACAATGACGTTAAATGGGTAGATCTTCGCTTTACTGACACTCACGGTAAAGAGCAACATGTGACCATTCCTGCTGACAGCGTAGATGAAGACTTCTTCGCTGACGGTGAAACTTTTGACGGTTCTTCAATCCAGGGCTGGAAAGGGATTCATAACTCAGATATGTTATTAATGCCTCAAACAGATGGTTTCTACCTAGACCCTTTCACCAATGATCCAACATTGATCATTCGCTGCATGATTGTTGAACCTTCAACTATGGAAGCTTACGAAAAAGATCCTCGCGGCATCGCAAAAAATGCAGAAGCTTACCTAGCGTCAACAGGTATTGCTGATTCAGCTTTCTTCGGTCCAGAACCAGAATTCTTTATCTTTGATGATGTTCGTTGGGGCGCTGATATGTCTGGTTGTTTTGTGAAACTAGATGGTAACGAAGCAGCATGGAACTCTGAAAAAGTATTTGAAGGTGGAAACATTGGGCACCGTCCTAAAGTAAAAGGTGGGTACTTCCCAGTTCCACCAGTCGATCAGTTACACGAAGTGCGAGCAGACATTTGCGCTATGGCTGAAGCAATGGGCTTAAAACTTGAAGCGCATCACCATGAAGTTGCATCAGGTGGACAGTGTGAGCTTGCGGTTGCAGGGAACACTTTAACGGCTAAAGCAGATGAAGTACAAATTCTAAAGTATGCCGTGCACAACACTTGCCAAGCGTTAGGAAAAACAGCGACATTCATGCCTAAGCCAATCGTGGGTGATAACGGTTCAGGGATGCACATCAACCAATCTTTATCTAAAAATGGTAAAAACATTTTTGCGGGTGATGTCTATGCCGGCCTTTCTCAAGAAGCGTTATGGTACATCGGTGGTCTAATGAAGCATGCACGTGCATTGAACGCCTTCACCAACCCAGGAACTAACTCTTATAAGCGTCTGGTACCAGGTTTTGAAGCGCCTATCCTATTAGCTTATTCAGGTTCAAACCGCTCTGCATCGATTCGTATTCCTTATGCACCTTCAGAGCGTGCACGTCGTGTAGAGTTGCGTTTCCCTGATCCAACAGCAAACCCATATTTGGCATTTTCTGCTTCATTAATGGCCGGTCTTGACGGTATTATGAACAAAATCGATCCAGGTGAGCCAGCTGAAAAAGATTTATATGACCTACCTCCTGAAGAAGAAGCAACATACAAAACTGTTTGTGCTTCTTTAGAAGAAGCTTTAGATGCACTGGACAATGATAGAGACTTCTTGAAAGCGGGTGGTGTATTCACTGATGAATCGATTGACTCATACATCAACCTTAAAATGGAAGAAGTCACTCGCATGCGTGCAACGACCCATCCTATTGAATTTGATATGTACTACTCTTCTTAATATTAGCAAGAAGGTTAGATTAAAGAACCCGCCTAGAGCGGGTTTTTTATTGCCTCATATTTTTTCATCCATTTTTCATAGACACAAAAAAACCTCAATCAAGAGGCTTTTGATATATCAAAACAGCCAGGCCTGGCTGTTTTTTAATGCCTTAATGATGGCTGTTATGACTTGGATCCCAGTCTTTTAAAACATAATCCGTACCACAGTATGGACACTTAGCCACTCCTGTCTCTTCAATTGGCAACATCACTTTTGGGTGTGAATTCCATTGCGTGTCTTCTGGTCTTGGGCATGACAAAGGTAAATCCCCATAAGTCACTTCAATTAATTTTTGTTTATTCATTTCGCTCTATCCTTCAAGTTCAGAATATTTTTGATCAACCGATTAAGCAACAGTGTTTAACCAATCCAGGTGTTGCGGTGAACGACCATGCACCACATCAAAGTATTTAGCTTGAAGTAACTCCGTCACCGGACCGCGCGATCCTTCACCAATCGGACGATTATCCAATTCACGAATAGGCGTTACCTCAGCAGCAGTTCCTGTAAAGAAAGCTTCGTCTGCAATATAAACTTCATCACGCGTAATGCGTTTTTCACGCACTTCATACCCAGCTTCTTTAGCCAACTGCATAATGGTTTTACGCGTAATACCATCTAAAGCAGAGGTTAATTCAGGCGTAAAGATAATGCCATCTTTTACCATAAAGAAGTTCTCACCCGACCCTTCAGACACATACCCTTCGGTATCCAGTAATAATGCTTCATCACACCCATGACTGACGGCTTCTTGCAACGCCAGCATCGAGTTCATATAAGCACCATTCGATTTGGCTTTCGTCATCGTGACGTTAACATGATGGCGTGTAAAAGAAGAGGTTGCAATTTTAATCCCCTTCTGGAGATTCTCTTCACCCATATAGGCGCCCCATTCCCAGGCAGCAACCATAACATGCGTTTTAAGATTATCCGCTCTTAACCCCATTCCTTCTGAGCCATAAAAAACCATCGGGCGGATATAAGCAGATTTCAGATCATTATCTCGAACCGCCGCACGCTGTGCTTCATTCAACTGTTCTTTTGAAAACGGCATCGACATATTCATAATCTTAGCCGAATTAAACAAGCGATCCGTATGGGCTTCTAAACGGAAAATAGACGTCCCTTGCTTAGCTTCATAAGCTCTAACACCTTCAAAGACCCCCATTCCATAATGTAGGGTATGGGTTAAAACGTGAATTTTAGCATCACGCCAGTCAACCATCTCTCCATCTAGCCAGATTAATCCGTCACGGTCGCTCATTGTTTGCATTGCAAAAGTCCTTCTTAAATTTCCACAGGGTTTAATCGCGTTATTTTATCCTAAAACAGCTGCTTAGGCACAACATTTAAACACCCAAAAATAGAATGTTTAATTCAATACTGCTATCTTTTTCTTGAAATTACCCACCATATGATTAAAATCATTCTTTTGAATATCAAAATAAATTAATTCAATTCAAAAAAGCAATCCCAAGCTCGTCTTGCGATTGCTTTTTTATTTTAATAAACGGTAAATAAAAATCGCATGAACTCACAAGATCATTTAATGAACACTTACGCAAGACTTCCGGTCTCATTTGAATCCGGTCAGGGCGCCTTGTTATACGATGCAGATGGACAAGGTTATCTGGATGCCATCAGCGGCATCGCTGTTTGCAGCCTGGGTCATGCGCACCCTGAAATTTCCAGAACCATTTGTGAACAAAGCCAACAACTTATTCATACCTCCAATCTGTACGGGATTGACAAACAAACACAACTAGCAGATGAATTGATTGAAATCTCAAACCTTGAAAAAGTTTTCTTCTGCAATTCTGGCGCTGAAGCCAATGAAACCGCAATTAAAATGGCAAGAAAGTTTGCCCACCAGCAACAAATTAAAACCCCTAAAATCATCGTGATGCAAAACAGCTTCCACGGTCGAACTTTAGCAACGCTTTCTGCTACCGGAAACCCTAAAATTCAAGAAGGATTCGAGCCACTTGTCGAGGGGTTCGTTCGCGTTCCTTATAATGACGTGGAAGCAGTTAAAAAACTGTCTTCTGATACGGATATCGTCGCCATTCTCGTTGAACCGATTCAAGGGGAAGGCGGTGTCAACATACCCGACCGTGGCTATTTAAAAGAGTTACGTGAACTCTGCGATCAAAACAACTGGTTGCTCATGCTTGATGAAATTCAGACAGGCATTGGACGAACTGGTAAATGGTTTGCTCACCAGCATGAAGATATTCTGCCGGATGTCATGACACTGGCAAAAGCCTTAGGTAACGGCATCCCGATCGGGGCATGCTTAGCAGGACAAAAAGCCGCCAACCTACTGGTTCCAGGCAACCACGGCACGACATTTGGGGGTAACCCACTTGCTTGCGCAACTGGGCTTGCAGTCATTAAGACACTTACCATCCACAATTTCATTGAACATGTGGAAGCCAAAGGGGCATTGCTCGCAGCTCGTTTGCAAGAAGCGTTAGAGACAAATACTGCCGTTGTCACCGTTCGAGGCTTAGGCTATATGATCGGCATTGAACTCGATCGACCTTGTGCTGAATTGGTTCAAAAGGCCTTAAAAAAACATTTATTGATTAATGTCACACAAGGTAACACGGTTCGATTATTACCGACATTTGTCATGTCAAATGATCAAACTGACCAACTGGTCAACACCCTTGTGGAATTGATTGAAGAATTTACTCAAACAAGTTAATACTTGTTTAACTAACCTAAAAAGAAGAACGCCAATGAGCATTAAACACTTTTTAACCTTACAAGACTTCTCAACAGCAGAGCTAAACCAGCTTATGTTGCGTGCTACAGAACTTAAAAAGGTTCAGAAATCAGGCGAGATCTTTGAGCCCCTAAAAAATAAAACGCTTGCGATGATTTTTGAAAAATCATCAACGCGTACGCGTATCTCGTTTGAAATAGGGATGAGCCAACTCGGTGGACACGCTTTATTCTTATCGCCTCGCGACACGCAATTAGGACGAGGCGAACCCATTGAGGACACTGCAAAAGTTATTTCCAGCATGGCGGACGGCATTATGATCCGTACATTTGGTCATGACATTGTCGAAAAAATGGCTGAGCATTCACAAGTTCCGGTTATCAATGCCTTAACGGATGACTACCACCCTTGCCAACTCCTGGCCGACATGCAAACGTATCATGAACACCGCGGCTCAATTGAAGGCAAAACCGTTTTATGGGTTGGTGACGGCAACAACATGTGCCACTCCTATATCAATGCTGCAAAGCAGTACGGTTTTAAATTGCGCATTGCGTCGCCGGAAGACTATGATCCAAACCCTAAAATGGTAGAAGCAAACCGGGAACACGTAGAAATAATCCGCAACCCAATGGATGCAGCAGAAAACGTTGATCTCGTGGTAACGGATGTTTGGGCGAGCATGGGACAAGAAGAAGAGCAGAAAAAACGTGAAAGAGCATTCAAAGACTATCAAGTCAATACGGCGTTGATGCAGCAAGCAAACCCCGATGCATTATTTATGCACTGCTTACCAGCGCACCGAGGCGAGGAAGTATCGGCTGAAGTAATGGATGCAAAAGACAGTGTGGTTTGGGATGAGGCAGAAAACCGACTGCACGCACAAAAGGCACTACTTGAATATTTGATGGCAGACGCTTAATTCTAAAAAACGTTTAATTGTTTAATCTTATGCGCTCATTCGAGTTGGTTTAATCGAGCTCATAAGCTTAAACAGCCCCTTCTTTCTACTTTCGACCCGCAAATGCCTGACCTAAAGTTCCGCTATCAATATATTCCAGCTCTCCACCTAACGGAATACCTTGGGCCAATCGCGTTACTGATACATTAAATTCGGCAGCCATTTGCTGGATATAATGCGCTGTCGCCTCGCCCTCTACCGTAGGATTCGTGGCTAAAATCAACTCCTGTATATCACCCTGAGCCAATCGATCTCGTAAGATAGGCAACCCAAGTTCATCTGGACCAATACCGTCGATGGGTGATAAATGCCCCATCAAAACAAAATACTGACCTTTGTAGATGCCCGATTGTTCAATAACAATCACATCGGTTGGTGTCTCAACAATGCACAATTGATCTGCTTGTCTCGACGTTGATGCACAAATTCCGCATATTTCGGTTTCGGACAAGTTGCGGCATTGCTGGCAATACCCCACCTTCTCGAGCGCAGATTCAATTGCTGTCGCAAGACGATGCCCTTCCTGCTGATGATTTTGCAATAAAAAATAAGCCAATCGCTGCGCCGATTTCGGCCCAACCGTTGGCAATAGCTTAAAAGCATCTATCAATTCATTAATAACAGGACTTTGCATGCTAGAGTCTTACCATTCGGAGTTAAAACGGCATCTTCATTCCAGGAGGAAGATCCATTCCCCCTGTTAAACCGCCCATTTTTTCTTGCCTTGTTTCTTCTACACGGTGTGACGCGCTATTAACTGCTGCTGCAAATAAATCTTCCAGCATTTCTTTGTCGTCCATCAAGCTGTCATCAATTTCAACTTTGACCAGCTCATACTTTCCAGTCATAACGACTTTTACCATGCCACCGCCCGCTTCACCAGCAATTTCCATTTTGGCAATTTCATCTTGCGCAGCTTGCATATTTTTTTGCATATCCTGGGCTTGTTTCATCAAGTTACCCAAACCACCTTTTCCACCAAACATGGCTTCTCCTTTCTTATTTATTAACAGGTCGAATCGAAGATTCGATAATTTTCAAGTTCAATGTCTGCATTAAATTCTGTACGACAGAGTCAGTGCGAATACTTTCCGCCGCATTTCCCTGTCTAGCTTGCGCTTCAGCTGCAAAATGTTTCGCAGGCGTCCAATGATCTTCAGGAAACTCTACGAAAATCAATCGGCTGCCCAATTGAGCTTTCACTTGCTCTTCAAGTCGCTGCAAGGCTAATTCCGTTTTGGCAAGCGCTTGTTCAGGATCAACGCTTAACGTTAAACTCTGTGCATCCTGCTTAACTAAAATAGACTGTCTTGCCAACTCAGCAGCCATTCCCTCAAGTTGCAATTGAGACATCAACTCTATCCAAGCAGTGACTGAAGTATCACCAACATTCATCTCGTTTGCTGCCGAAGTACTTTCTGAGATAACTGTCTCAGGATTTTGATTTGGCGTAAATTCATTCAGTGCCTGTAAAGGCTCATCTGGCATTTCAAAAGCAGGGGCTGATGCTGCTGCTTTTGGTACTTCAGTCATTTGCGCGGGAGCAGCCACAGCCGCTTGAGAAACATCACCAGACACTGCCTGTTCTGATGGCTGGCTTTTTTGCTGATAGCTTTCACTTACAGGAGGCGCTGGCTCAATCTGTGGTTGATTGTCGGGCATAGTAGACTGAGGCACCTCCGCACCGTGACTTTCACGATGCTCAAGCGGTGCTTCAGACTTTCCCAGCGTCGAATCTAACCTCGCCTTTAAATCTGCTAAAGGATCAACGTCACCCGAGGGCTGCGCAGATACCTGAGAGGCCGATGATGATGCCATTTGTGGTTGCGGCACAGCTTCTTGTTGTTGCATTGGAGCGACCATAGACGGTGAAGGCTCAGACATACCCAAACTTGCAGCAGAAACCTCTTCAGAAGCAACTTGCTGCGCAGGCTCCGCCACTGATGAATTCTGACCAGGCCTGGCCATTTTTTCATTTTCCGAGCGACTCAGTCCCGTCTCTACACTTGCTTTATCTGTTGGCGCACTCGCCTCGGAAAAAACAGGCTGAAAAGCCAACATTCTTAAAAGAGACATTTCAAAACCGATCCGAATATCAGGGGCCAGCGCCATATCTTGTTTTGCCAGTAATGCAATTTGATATAACACTTGAATTCGTTCTGCAGATAATCGCTGGCTTAAATTCTGCAGTAAATCAACTTCAATTAGGCTGCTTTCTGTTAGCCCCCCCAACACTTGTAACATACTCACCTGATGCAAGGCTTCAATCAACTGAGCATTCAAGGCCGTATAATCCACCCCCATCAATGCCAGCTGCTGAATCACTTCTTTTAATTCATCTGCCGATTCATTTGCCAGTGCGGATAGAATGTTCAACGTAAATTGCTGGTCGACCAATCCCAACATGGCTTGAACAGCATCATACTGAACTTGCCCGCCACCGTAGGCAATGGCTTGATCCAAAATACTCAAAGAATCTCTAGCAGAACCATCGGCACTCTTTGCGATCATTGCCAATGCCGCTTCTTCAAAAGGCACTTGCTCTTGCTGCAAGATATAAGCAAGGTGTTGCTGAATCTGCGGCAACGTCAAGCGCATTAAATTAAACTGCAAACAACGCGATAACACTGTAATCGGTAATTTATGTGGGTCAGTGGTTGCCAATAGGAACTTGACATGCTCAGGCGGCTCTTCCAATGTTTTCAACAAGGCATTGAAACTGCTTTTAGACAGCATATGCACTTCATCAATCAAATAAACTTTGTAACGCCCTTGAACCGGTGCATATTGAACGTTTTCCAATAACTCTCGCGTATCTTCAACCTTGGTTTTAGAAGCCGCATCCACCTCAATCAAATCAACAAACCGTCCTTCATCAATGGAACGACAAGTTGAACAAACACCACAAGGCTTAGACGTAATGCCCTGCTCACAATTCAAGGCTTTAGAAAAAATACGCGCAATGGTGGTTTTTCCAACCCCACGTGTTCCAGTGAACAGGTAAGCATGATGCAAACGCTGTTGATCCAGCGCATTAGAAAGCGCTTGCATCACATGGGTTTGTCCGACTAATTCAGAGAAGTTTTTCGGGCGCCACTTACGGGCTAAAACAGTATCAGTCACAAGTTAAGATTCTTAAGAATTGAAATAAGACTATTTTAACGTGAAATACAAGGAATGCGAGTTTAATTAGATAAAGAATTTTGAACCGTTTTGCACGGGTAAATAGAAGAGGCGACCCTGCCCGCCTGATCTCGGCGCACGAATCAGAAGGTACCGTTGCTTCCTTCCGGACCTGGCGGAGTTCCCAACCTATCGTCGCGAGAGGACGAACAGAGCCACCCATATAAATCATACACGAAATAATGAGAAATTAAACCCAGACAATGAAACAGGCTATAACCGCATTTAAAACGCAGTCAAAAAATTCAGATTTCAGGAAAAAATTAGAACTAGAAAGGAAAATAGAGGCAACCTGCCCGCCTTATCTCGGCGCACGAATCAGAAGGTACCGTTGCTTCCTTCCGGACCTGGCGGAGTTCCCAACCTATCGTCGCGAGGGGACGAACAAGTTACCGCGATGAATGATACACGAATTCATCAAAATTTAAAGCAATTCTAAGGAAAAAATTTAAACAAAAAAAGCTTATGAACCTCACGCCATGCCAATCACTCCTCGACTTACTTTTAATAACAACGAGTTACCTCTTACACCCCGGTTATCTCAATATTTTATCTACCTATAAACAAAACTTATTGTTAATCATAGAAAAATAATATGTAAAAAGTTTACATTTATTGAAAAACATTGATATGATGACAATCGAAAGTTCAAAAAAACGAGGTAACAAGTTATGAAAAATGTACTTTTGACTTTATTATTATCAGGTTTTTTAACAACCTTTGCATCACAAGCAAGTGCTACGGATACATCAATCATTGGACAAATTTCGGCTGATGAAGAAAGTGGCTTACTTTATATGAGAGAGGAAGAAAAACTGGCTCGTGATGTTTATTTAACCCTTTATGAACGTTGGGAAGTAAACATTTTCCAAAACATTGCTGACTCAGAAACAAAGCACACAGAAACCATTAAATCATTATTGGAAACATATGCACTAGCTGACCCGGTATTGGACGATTCGGTTGGTATCTTTACCGATTATCACTTTACTGAGCTTTATGTTGCTTTGACTGAAGCAGGATCAACAAGCTATGAAGATGCGCTTCGCGTTGGGATTCAAATTGAAGAACTAGATATTCGTGACATTGCTGAAAAAATCAGCAAAGTAGAAGATAATCCTGACATCGTCGAGGTGTATGAAAACTTAATGAAAGGTTCAAGAAACCACCTGCGTTCTTTTTGGAAGCTATTCCAAGAAACAGGATTGGAATATGAACCACAATATATTTCAGAAGAAGAATTCAACGAAATCGTGAATTCACCAATGGAATAAACCCTAGGCTACTAACCTAGCCAAGTTAGCACGCTTGATGCAACAAGCGTGCTAATCAAATGATAGTTCCCTTTTTAACCTGCTTCGGCAGGTTTTTTTATGCCCTAACTCCTTGAAATACCACACAACCACAAGTGATACGTATATTTGACACTTCGAATTTTAAGGTGCACAATTGAAATTAATCGCAATAGATGTAACAGTTTGATTCAGTGTTTAAATTTGTAATACTCTCATACTGTTATAAATGTCGTTACTTCGGTGAATCAATGAATTCATACATGTGGTTCAACCTGCGATTTTGATAGATTATCTTTTTTAAATAAAAAGAAGGAGATCAAAATGAACACTTCAGTTAAAGCACTCTTTATCTCGTCCATAATCGGATTTTCTACACTTTCACCTGTTATGGCTGACGATACTTCAGGCAATGTCATGCCCTACCCTCAAGGAATGATGGGCTATGGCATGGGACCCGGCATGATGAACAGCTACAACCCAAATGCTATGTCTCAAGGACATGGTATGGGCTACGGCATGATGCAAAGCTATGGCATGGGACCCGGTATTGGCTCAGGTATGGGTTATCACATGAACATGCGCTTCAGCGACTCACAAATAAAGCAATTTAACAAAATCAGTTCCAATGCCATGAAAACCCAAAGTCGCGATATGCGTGCTATATGGAAAGAGCGACAAGAACTCGGCAAATTACTCGCTGCCGAAACCCCAGATAAGAAAGCCATCAGCAACGCCTATGACAAACTGTCTCAGGCTCGTAAAAAAGTTCTGATGGAACGTATCGAAATGCAACACAAAATGCAGAATGTCCTCACAAAAGAGCAAAAAGAACAAATGCATGAATACCGTCAAAATATGATGGGCAACTGATCCAATATATTTTCACCTAAGCTTTGCCAGGCGCTTGATTGCAAGCCCTGGTTTTAGACTAGATTACCGATGCTCAGCCAACTGAACCAACCAGAAATAATGACCAAGAGCGACTGTTTGATAGAGACGTGTTATAGAAAAATTATTCTCACCCGCACTCAGTTGTAACCATCGAAAAAGTCCTCGCCGACTTTTCTCTTTTGCTGGCTAAACACATCGGTCACGGATATCCAAAATACCAGTCATGACTTAATGCACTGAGAACAAGGAGAAGTACGATGTTTAGACTACGCACCCCGCTCTATTGGATTCTTTTGGAAATGACGACCTTAACGATATTGTTAATGCCAACTTCTGCAAACGCAACACCCGCATTTGCCCGACAGGAACAAGAAAAATGTATCGAGTGTCACACTGCTTACCCGGCTTTAAATTCAACCGGACGTTTGTACAAAATGAACGGTTATACCTTCGACACTTCTCGCCATCTCGCCTCGAAAAACAACTTTAAAAAGATGATGAATCAGTTCCCGATTGCCGCAGTGATCACCTCTCGCCCATACGATAAAAAGAAATCTGGTAAAAAAGAAATGCGCGCAATTCATGAAGTTGAGTTAATTGCCGGCGGCAACTACCGCAATATCGCAACTTATGTCGATATCGAAGCCGAAGGAGAAGACGGGTTCGGCTTGGTCAATGGCACGACTGCGATGGGATATGGATTCTCACCAGGCCTGCACCTTCAAGTATCTTATGCACCAAGTTTTTTTTCCGACCCCTATGATACTTTGTCCGACATGCGTCGCATGACAGTGAGCCACTACAATATTACCAACGACAGTTTCAGCGGGGTCGATGGTCAATTACGCCACCCTCGTCAACAGGTATCATTATTCGGGCATATCGCCGACCGCCTTTTTTACGATGTCAGTGTCGGCGGTTTAACCGATGATATGGTCGGTGAAGATTCAACCGTCTATCTAGGCCGATTGGCCTGGGAGGTCAATAAAGACTGGATGGTCGGAACTTTCGGCGTTTCAGGAGAATGTAAGTCAACTTCTGTCAATTGCACTACTCAGGCAAGAAACTTCGACCGTTATGGCATTGACACCCAAGCGGATCTAATGCATAACACTATGCGACTGACCGCGGTGTATATGCAAGCACATGATCAGTATGCAACCGGTTCAAAAAAAGAGCAAAATGCTGATGGTTATGTTCAGGCAGTCATGTTTATGCCGCATCACTGGGTGCCTTTACTGCGCTATCAATCATCACAACAAAATGACGGACACGACCATACAGATACAATTATTGCAGGGTTGAGTTATTACCCGATGCCGAACGCAAAAGGAATGCTGGAATACAGTCAGGATACGCATGCCCCCGACGGGCAAATCAAAGACGACAGACTGACCATTCAATTACAATTTGCGCTGTAGACTGTCCCCAACGAGGCAATCACAAATTCGACAGTACAAACACTTTACGCAACGTTAGAAAATAAAAAAGCCAGACTTCAAACGCACCTAAGCGGTTGAAATATCTGGCTTTATAATGTGGCTCCCGATGCTGGACTCGAACCAGCGACATACGGATTAACAGTCCGGTGTTCTACCAACTGAACTAATCGGGAATTGTCGATCAAGCGTTAACTTGATGAGGCGTATTATAGAGAATTTTTTCGCGCTGACAACCCTTTTTTCAAAAAAATTGTAACTTTATCCCCTTTATTGACGGCTCTATTTAAAAGGTAAGACTTCTTGGTTCCAAGATAACTCTATCACCCGCCCTAAGGCTTCATAATATTTTGAGAAAAAACAAAAATATAGTGAGAAGCTGGCTAACATATTGGCTTATTGTTAATTCATAATGCATTCATTTTGTTTAGGTTGTATTAGGTTAAGTTGTTCTCCATAATGTGGATTATCATTTATCAAACTCCAGGAGTGCACCATGAAACATTTGTTATCCCCTCTTAAGATTGGAAACACCGATTTACCGAATCGCATTTTCATGGCACCCTTAACCAGAAGCCGCGCCCAGCAACCCGGCAATGTACCGGGTGAATTGAACGTGGAATATTATACGCAACGCGCTACCGCTGGATTAATTGTGACCGAAGCGACACCTGTTTCTCAACAGGGACAGGGCTATGCTTATACCCCTGGTATCTACACCGATGCTCAAGAAACCGGTTGGAAAAAAGTCGTGGACAGTGTTCATGCTAAAGGCGGTCATATGTCGTTACAGCTTTGGCATGTTGGACGCATCTCAAATACAGAAATTCAAGAAAAAGGCGCGGCGCCAGTCGCCCCTTCCGCGATACAGGCTGAAAATAGTCAATGCAGTGCACCTGTTGAAGGCGGTTCTTTAAAAATGATGCCGTGCGCGATGCCAAGAGCTTTGCAAACCGACGAATTGCCGGACATTGTTGAGCAATACCGCAAGGCAGCCATTCGTGGTCTTAACGCTGGATTTGACTTCTTTGAGGTACACTCGGCCAATGGGTATTTGCTACATGAGTTTTTAGCCACCAATACCAATCACCGAACGGATGAATATGGTGGCAGCATTCAAAACCGAGCGCGATTAGTTTTAGAAGTATTGGATGCGGTTATTGAGGCCGTTGGCAAAGAAAAGGTTGGGGTTCGTTTATCACCTAATTTCGTTGCACACGATATGAATGATGAAGCATCTGAGGAGATGACTTTATATTTAGCAAAAGCGTTTACCGATCGCGGTATTGCTTATCTGCATATTGCAGAACCGGATTGGGCCGGAGGTGCACCTTTAACGGATGAGTTCCGTAAGGCTTTACGTGACCAGTTTAAAGGCGCACTTATCTTTTGCGGCAACTATGATGCTGAAAAAGCGGAACAGACCGTGGCTAAAGGGATTGCAGATGCCATTGCCTTTGGACGGTCATATATTGCCAACCCAGACTTGGCTGCACGATTTGAACAAGGGGCTGAGCTTAACACGCCTAATCCTGACACCTTTTATGGTGGTGGTGCAGAAGGATATACGGACTATCCATTTATGACGTCATCTCAGTCTAAGTAAAGACTTTGAATCAAGAGTTGTTTGAGAGGAGATTGATTCATGTCACAACCAGCCACTGCTGACACAACATTGGCAAAGGTAACCTACATACTTTATTTATGTAGTTTACTGGCTGGCGTTACGGCTATTGTCGGTGTCGTGATTGCTTATATCAAACGATCCGAAAAAGATACGCCTGCTTGGCTAACAGCGCATTATCAATTTCAGATTCAAACGTTTTGGTATGGACTGATTTACTTTGTGGTCGGCTTGTTGCTGACCCCTGTTTTCATTGGCGGGTTTATTATCTTATGGTGGATTGTTTGGTTAATTGTTCGCTCAATCAAAGGGTTAAGCGCTTTAGAAAGACAAACACCCATTGTGGGATCTTTTTTTGGTTTTGGAAACGAACCCCCTGAGAAATAGCCCCTAGAAATACAAAAACTAAGGGGCTTCAATCTGAATCATGGGCGTATTTTCTTTGTAAACCGTTGCTCCCTTTGGGGCATTAATCGCTTTGATCTTGCCTGCCACAGGCGCTTTGATTACATAATATTTTGACCAGGCCTGGCTCATTTTCAGTTCTGCCTGTGCTTTTAAGTAGGATTGGTGCGCAACATCGAAAGCCAACTGTGCCGCATCCAATTCCCGTTTAGCGGAAACCGTTCTGTCATATAAATCTAATGCTTGATCCAATTCAATCTTCGCATCTGCCTTTTTTAAACGTGTCATTTCAACCGTAGCTTGCAAAGCTTTTAACTTAGCTTGGTAACGGGTATCGTCAATTTTCATTAATAACTGACCCGCTTTGACCTGCTGACCGGTTTTAACATATACATTTTCAACCTGACCAGCCACTAAGGCGCCTATTTGTACGGTTTTAGCAAAAACAGGTGCCATCAGCGCCATCAAAACAAAGCCTCCACCTAATGACCATATTATTTTTTTCATTCTTTCTACTCCTTCAACCTCGTTAAGGGGTGGCTGATAGCTGAACGGGGGTTCCCGTTAAATAATCAAGTTGCGCCCAATAAAGCGCTTGTTTAAATTGTTGTGAAATCACTTGGAAATTGGCTTCTGATAACCGCACCATGGAATCGCCTAAATCGGTCGTTGACTCATTTTCATAAAGTGCACGACTGTAATCCAAGTATAAATCCGCGTAATCACCAAAGGCTTTATTTTGTTTCTTTTCTGCATCAGACAGTTTGAGTTTGAAATATAAATCCGCCACTTGATCTCGTAAATGCTGCTCTAACGCATTAACTTGTGCTTCGAGCTCTTGAATATCAGCTCTGGCAAGGCTTACTTTTGCAGATCGAGCGCCGCCATCATATAAAGGGTAGTCCATTGATAAATCAAAACGCCAACGCCCTTCTCTCTGGTACTCATACGTCGATAACTTTCCACCCCATGCATCTACCCTGAAAGTTGGCTTATCTGTTGCAGACTCACCTTCTAAGCGATGCTGTGCCGCCTGAAGTTTCAATTGCATGCTTTTCAACTGTAAGTTATTGGCAAGCGCTTGATCTTGATACTTTTCAAGTTCATTTAACTCTCGCGACTCAATAGACTTCAAACGCGGAAATATAAGTTTATCGGGCAGCTGGCTCGGCTGCCCTACCAAATTTGCTAACGCATTACGCGTTCGACGCTGTTCATATTCTGCACGAGAACGCTTTACCAGAATTTTTTGGTAATCAGCTTGCAGTTTAAGATAGTCGACATCTGAAATACGATTAAGCTCATAACGGTCTTTGGCTTTATCTAAAGCAACATAAGCAACGGCCATGGATTCATTTTCAATACGGTATTGAAAATCTGCCAAAATCACATTAAAAAACGTTTGCATCAATTGAATTTGAAATTGAATCACTTGGTCTTCATAAAGTTGCGTTTGCGCTTCTGATATTTTCTCTTGTGCATCGATTAAGGCCTGAGTTTGACCAAAATCATATAACTTCTTACCAACATGCAATGCCAGTAAATGATTGTCTTCGGTGTGATCGGCATATTCTCGCCACCCAATCCGGCCCAATACGTTTAGCTCAACCGCGTCTGCTGAATCTTGTAGCGCATAATTTGCTTGTGCTTGTGCCTGCCTCGATTGTGATGCTATAAGTTGGGGGCTGACTGTTTCTGGAAGTGCTAAAAGACTTTTTAAAGTGAGCGGTTCAGGTAAATCAAACGCAGCTGATGGTTTTTCGAGGGAGGGCGCTGGCAAGTTGGCACCTTGTACCTGTGGTTTATTTTCAACCGTTGAATTTGGCTGTGAGGCTAGAGTACTCGTTGAAATAATGGCCATCACCGCCAAACTTAGCAAGTTTACTTTATAGACAGAGGGTTGCGACATGAATGGGGCCTATTTATGAGCTCTTTTATAGCGCGTAAAGGAGGTGGTTTTATAACTACCATCTAACACAAATTGCCCTAATAACATAAATTCTTTTTGCGAACGGGTCGGGCCAGTATAACGGACAATCGGCTTACCGTTTAAATCAAAAATCATCATTACGGGGGTAGCACGTACCCGATATTTTTTTTCTGAAAGCGTTTGAGCCGTCGCTTCGGTGCCATCAAAATCCACCATTTGATTAGCCCCTTCAATATCGATTTGATACGTTAAAAAATGTTTTTTGTAAAACGAGATGACCTCTGGCTGATTCAAAATCGTTTTCTTCATACGATCACAAAAAGGACATTCTTCCATATGAAAGAAGATAAAAATACCTTGTTTGCCTTCTTCTTTCGCTGTATCTAATTCTTCTTGAAGGTTGCCAAAGGTTTCGTCAAAAAAATCTGCGGCTATTGCGTTAACACTAAAAAACAATGTTCCCAACAACCCTAAAATCAGTGCCCATTTTTTCATAAGAGAGTATCTTTCTATTCGTTTTTAAATAAATCAAGCCTGCCATAGCCACTATTTAAGAGTGCCTAGAACAAAATTTTTGCAAGCATAGCATGGCTTAATTGAACTTGTCTAATAACGAATATTTATACACGAAAAGAAAGGAAATAATGTGTATTAAAAATGGAAGTTTGAAAATTTTAAAGATTTTATAAAAGGAGGGTATTGCGGCAGCGCTGCTGCCTACAATATATTGAATGACTCAAAAGCAAGATGATTAAGTTGAGGGAGTGGTCATATCCCCTTCTTCAATCAGTTGTTTAAAGACTGGATCGTCTTGCATCGTTTTAAAGACCGGATCATTTTGAACTTGTTCTTTATAGCCTTCTGAGTCTTCTAGTGCCTTGCGTAAATATTCGATGGCTTCAGCATGCTTATCCATCATGGCATAAGCACCAGCCAACTGATAAAAGGCATGTTTATTTTCAGAATCAATTCTCAAGGCTTGATTACACAAGTTAACCGCCCATTGAGGTTCATCCATTTCGAGCGCAATATCGGCCTTATAGGTCATTGCTTCCGTATTATCAGGATCTAACTCTAGAATCTGATCATAAATCGCCATGCGATTACTCAGAATCTGCTCTTGGCCGGCTTTCAACCACAAGCTGTGGATATCTTGATGTTGCGACAAACGTTTTTGTGCACTGGTGATCCCACGTGATTTTCGATTTAACTCATCTTCTAGCTTTTCAAGACGACCTTCGTATTCTTTTATCACTTTACTAACCTTGGTATCGGCCACATTCAGTACTTTGTCTCGAATGTCTCGAATGGAGTTCCACCCGACCAATAAAAGAATAGAAGAAATCCCCGCGATTAAGTAAAAGAAGTAAGTCACAGTATCAGTGGCATACCCTACCGCTCGAGAAGTCGCCGACAATTCTCGGTTAACCACTTCTTTCGTCAAGGTGACTTCCAGATGATTCATATCGACACGTAACTGCCTTAACTCATCCATGACATAACGCTCAACAAAAGGATTGTACATCGGCTCTTTCAGCTGATTCACATCCTGTGTTTCCTTTGAATGTCTTTCAGCAGCCGAAACGGGTGCCACAAAAACACTCAATAAGGCAACAACAATCAGTGTTCGCATATTGCTTTTCCATGGTTATGAACTTCAATCAAATTAGTATGAAGCGCTTTAACGGCTTTTTCGTAGTCTGTTTCATTGACAAAGAATTGCATTTCAACCTGACGCGTATTCTGATGAATCGCTTCCACATTGATGCCCTGATCAAACAATGTTTGAACGGCTTTTGCCAATAACCCTTTAATACGCATATCACTTCCCATCGCAGAGGCTAATGCCACTTTACTGGTATTAATCGTTGCGGTAGGCAAGCCTTGTTTAAGCTGCTCAGCCAAACGTTTCACCTTTTTCAATGAAGCTTTCAAATAGATGGTGATGGTATTCGCATTGAAATCTTTGGTAATCACCTGACATTTTAATCGGCTGGTCGCATCAATGATTGCTTTCTCATAGACACCTTGTTGCCCCATCATCTCTTGGTCAAACACTTCCAAAGCAATCAAATGTTGCATCCCGGCAATAATCTCAACCTGAGGATATTCACTGACATAATCTTCTGTAAAGATTGTCCCGTGATGCCCCGGATCAAACGTGTTCTTAATTCTCAATGGAATTTGCGCTTGTCTTAACCCTTGCGCGGCTCTTGGGTGGACAGCTTCCATCCCTAAGTTCGCTAACTGGTCGGCAATGTCGTAATTGGTTTTCCCAATCGGCACGACATTCTCTTCCCCAACCAAACGAGGATCCGCACTACTTAAGTGATATTCTTTATGAATCACCGCTTCGGTCGCTTGACAGAGTACCGCGATACGACTGAAGGTCATTTCACTATAACCACGGTCAAACGTATACATTAGGTTTTCACGACAATGCGTATACCCAGTCACAATCGGCAACTCTTTCGTAAAATCAATTTCCCCTAAATGCGTTTCGATCATCGCATCCAAAGGCAACGCTTCATCTGCCTGCCAACCGGTCAAGTCCACAAAACGGGCGTTGACGCCTTCCGTTTGTAACAGGTGCGCTAAGTTCCACGCACTGTGCGCTTCCCCTAAACTCGCCAGTAACTCTCTTACCGTTAATAAATGGCTTTCTAAAGAGAAATGACCATGGCGACACAAGTCCTGCAAATGATTTAACAGTTGCTTGGTTTCGGCAATCCGTTCATCAATGAAGTCATTGGCTTTCAAACGTAATTCATCATCAGAGAATAAGTTTGCATTAATCTTATTCAGCTTCAAACTCAACTGATCTAACGCAATACGCCAATCATCATCTACATCGTCATTCGCAAACAAACCATACACACCTGGCTGGTCCGTTTTCTTGTGTTCCAACAAGTCATCCGTAATCCCACCATAAGCGGAGACAACAAAAATTCGGTTATAGAAATTTTCAGGATAAAGAATAATGTTATCCCGAACGGCTTGGTAATCACTCATTGAAGTGCCACCGATTTTTTCGACACTTAATGTTGTTTTTTGAGTATTTGACATGGTTACTCTGTTGTAAAAAACACCCTCATTTTTTAATTGATATTGAGACGAAAAATGACCAGGTCTGGTCATTTTTCATCATTTAAAGACAACTATATGGTTTATTCTTCTACCAACACATATGAACCGTCTTTATCGTGTGTTTCGCGTCCGGTAACCGGTGGGTTAAACACACAGACCATACGCATTTGAGAGCCTTTATTGGCTTTCAAGATATGCTGATCATGCTCGTTCAACGCATAAACCGTACCTTCACGGATAGCATGGACTTTGCCATTTTTCTTTTCTTCGATTTCCCCTTCACCTTCAATACAATAAACCGCTTCTAAATGGTTTTTATACCAAAGGTGAAGTTCTTCACCTTCTTTAATCAAGGTATCATGCAAAGAAAAGCCCATTCCGTCTTTTGCTAATAGAAGACGACGACTCGTCCATTGCTTAGAATCGACATCCGCTTCTGTCCCAATGACATCATCATATAAATTTTTAACAATCATTTATCGTCCCCTAATCTTTATTGTTTTTTACCGACTTTTTCAATAGCGCCTTCCAGGATATCGAACCCTTCATTAATCAGCTCTTCTGTGATGACTAATGGCCCTAAGAATTTAATGACTTCGTCGCCAGCACCCGCTGTTTCGATGATCAAACCATCTTCAAAGGCTTGAGCACAAACGTCGTTAGTCATTTCAGGGTTTTTAAATTCCGCCCCCCAAATCATACCGTGACCGCGAATTTCACGAATATATTCAGGGAAGCGCAACGCCATTTTCTCCATTCTGTCTTGGACCTGCTTAGACTTTTTCTTCACTTCTTTTGAGAAGCTGTCATCTGACCAATATTTTTTCAACGCAACACTTGAAGAGACAAAAGCTAAACTATTCCCTCGGAAAGTCCCTGAGTGCTCACCTGGGCTCCATTGATCTAACTCAGGTTTCAATAGAACCATTGCCATTGGTTGTCCCGCACCGATTGATTTTGACAAGGTGACGATGTCTGGCTGGATGCCTGCTCTTTCAAAACTGAAGAAGTCAGAAGAACGCCCGTTACCGACTTGAATTTCGTCCGCGACCATCAAGATATCAAAATCATCACAGATTTGACGAAGATCTCTCAACCATTGCTCACCGGATACGTTAATCCCACCTTCAGCCTGAATTGTTTCCAATACGATTGCCGCTGGTAGCTCTGTACCACTTGACGCATCTTCCAAAATCTTACGAAGATAAGCGATGGTATCAACCTTATCCCCTAGATATTTATGGAAAGGCACTTGAGTGGTATACCCTGGAACACCATAACTTTCATCATGATAATAACTGTTCCCTGTGATACTCAAAGACCCCATTGACATCCCATGGAAACCATTGGTAAAGGACATTACTTGTTTACGCCCTTTTACCTTACGCGCAATTTTCAACGCAGTTTCAATGGCGTTGGTTCCTGTCGGCCCTACAAACTGTAGTTTGTATTCCAGATCTCTTGGCTCAAGAATGTTATGAACAAAACTTTCAATAAAGTCTTTTTTCGCAACCGTCCCCATATCTAAGGCATGACCGATTCCATCATGTTGCAGATAATCAATCAATGCGGCATTAATGTCTGGGTTATTGTGACCATAATTCAATGCACCGGCACCTGCGAAAAAGTCAACGTAACGCTTACCTGTATCGTCCCAGACTTCAGCCATCTTAGCTTTTTCAAAAATTACCGGGAAAGATCGAATATAACCACGTACTTCTGATTCATATTTATTAAATGTTTCTAATGCCATTTTTATTTCCTTAAAAGATTAAATTAGTTAAATTTTCTTGTTTGTCTGATTTTAGTTCGTAAAGCTCTTCTGCTTCATGCCCTTCATCACCAAAGTGCGCTTCCGTAATAAACGGCTCAACCGTTAACGTTAAACCATAATTTTTCGCAAAGGATTTAAACAACCCTTGAGAAGCTTTATTAGACGGGCTGATAGTGCAACACAACACTTTTAAGTCAGCGTTACCCTTTTGGTTTTCAACCAATGCCAGCAACATTCTCTTCGCTAGCCCAACCCCTCGCATCGTCTCAGCGACCGCAACCTGCCAAACAAACAAAGAATCTGGCTGGTCTGGGCGATAATAAGCTGAAACAAACCCAACTATCTTTTCGTCGCTCTCAACCACAATGCAGGTATCAGCAAAATGGGAGGCCTGTAAAAAATAAAGGTAGCTTGAGTTCACGTCTAATGGCGGTGAACTTTTAATCAAATGATAGATTGCATGCCCATCATCTAACGTGGGTTTTCTGAAAGTTAAATTTTGTTCATTTTGTGTTTTCATGATTTTTTCTTATTGTATTGAAATGTTAACAATTCAACCAATCGTAAAAAGGTAGGGGGGTTGCTCACCGAAGCCGGAGAACAGCTAGCAGCGTTTTTGGATGCACGAATCCCATGAAAGGGTAATACTAGCGCAAAAAAATGCCAGACGATTGATTCCTCAGGACTGATCCTTTGGATTAGACTCGACCCAAGTGGGTCTAAATTTGAAAAGCGTCTAAACGCAAATGACAGTGTATTAAATACAGCTGAAATAGAGATAACTTAACCTATCGGGTTATGAAATTGACATCATTGTAACAAAACCCGATAAGGTTGGCAAATTTTACTTAGAAAAACCCATCGCAAAACCAACACAACCTGTTGAATTGAAACATAAATTTTTAAAGAGGCATTTTTACAACGACTCAGAATCTGACTTACGCATCTTATAATAATAACGCACTTTATAAGGATCGCTGTCTTCTGAAGCCATCATTTCTTCCACATCTTCAAACAACCCAGGAAAAAGAAGCTCGTAAATCTGCTCCATCTTCTCTAAATCATTTTCATCCACCGGAACTTCGATAATTCGTAATTTCGGGCAAGAAAAGGCGGTAATATCCATCGACTCTAAATTCATACGATCCATTTCAAAATCGTACTCATCTTCATAATGATCTTTAATTACCCAGCCCATTTCTTACTCCTTAGTCAGTTTTATTGATGTTGCCATTCAAAGCAATTTATTCGCCAAACCGTCCTCTTTTAACCTTACTGGACAGATTGATTGGCAATGGCTTCTGACATTTCATCAAAACTCTGTTTAGACTTGAACTGCTGCCATAGCGCTTCATTATTGCGCATTGACGTTGATACCGCGGTTTTAACAATATTATTCTTCGCCGCTTCATCAATCCCAACGAGAGCATACAGCTTACCGTTTGGCCCAAAGCGCATACCATGAACTTTGGATCCGACCAGACTTTCATTCGTCACGGTTTTAAGGGTCGTGCTCGCTGCAGCATCAACCGTTTCCTTATCGCCCTTTCCAGTCGTGCCGAGATACTGCTTCACCATTTTTTGGACTTGCACTTGTATTTGTTCTGCTAAACGCCCTCGACCATCTGCTGCGGCAATATCTTTCATATAACTGATGCCCGCCCGAGAAGGTTCAGCAATCCCGACGGCACTGATAACCAACCCAGGAACCGGTTCATCGCACACCCAGCTTGGCGCAGCCTCTTTTGAGTTTGGAAAAACACATTCCACCCCTGAGTACTTAGGTGTTTTTTTATCTTTAACATCGGTTGAGCTACATGCGCTTAAAACGCCGGCTAAGGCAAACAAGGCGATGAGGGAAGGGGCCTTCATAAGATAAGATTCCTTTATATTATTCGATTGCTCTTTCAACTTAGAGCGTTTTTTATTTTAATATTTAATGCCTAAAATTGTATAGCTTATTTTTCGCCCATCCGGAAGCATGACTTCGACTTCATCATCCAACATCTTACCGATGAGGGCTTGCGCGACAGGGGATTTAACAGAAATCTCATTTTCTTCCCCTCGAACCTCAATACCACCGACAATACGATATTGCTTTTGTTCACCGTCTTCATCTTCCAACAACACATAAGCACCAAAAAACACCTTATCCTGCTGACGTGGTTTATCTCGCACCACGTTTATGTCTTTCATATGTCGTTCTAGGTAACGAATTTTTCGATCCGTTTCACGCAACTCTTTTTTACGGTAGATATATTCAGCATTTTCAGACCGATCCCCTTCTGCCGCAGCCGTTGAAATCGCTCTAACAATCTCAGGACGTTTGGTTTTCCATAGAAAGCTCAACTCTTCGGTTAAGCGGTAAAACCCGTCTTGTGTAATGTAATTCATGCAAAACTCTTTAGTTATAACATCTTCTTCTTTTGTGCAAGAAAACCGATGCCATAAAAAATTAAAACAACCATTGGAGCCAACCAAAGGTTAGGTACTTTGGCAAGTTGCTGGACAATCAAAGGGGTTATAAAAGACGTTAAAAAGGCGAAACCAAACGCACAGAACAAAACAAACAAGGTTAACTTTAAGAAAAATTTTAGAGCTCCAATCTGCTTTTTAAGAAAATTGGCGATATCCTCTCCGAAAATAACGAGTAACGTTGCAGCCATCGATAATCCAATTTCAGACAAGTAAGGTCTCATCCAACCCGATACTGTCGACACCGCGTCAATCAAATACTCCATTCTTTCACCCTTTCATACAATTCATGTTCTATCTTATCGAAAGTAATCGTAAGATTACTGACTAAATCTTTAAGACATTTTAATGTAAATTAAATAAAAGGCCACCGATAAAACCACTCATTGCGAGTGCTTTTATAAAATTAACCCGTAAAAACAGCCAGGCCTGGCTGTTTTTATCGTTTAAGCGTATGCTCATTTGGTGATCGGAGTCAGCTTCCAAATATCGTCGTTGTACTCTTGCATGGTGCGGTCTGTCGAGAAAATACCACTTCGTGCTGAGTTAATAATACTCATCGTATTCCAGCGACTATGGTTTTGAAATGCCAGCGCCACTTCATGCTGGGCGTTCACAAAACTTCTAAAGTCCGCCAGCGTCATCCAAGGGTCTTTAGGGCTTTTCACGGAGTTGATAATATCATCAAACAACCCCGGTTCAAATTGATTGAAATGTCCGGACTCCAGCAAACTGAAGACTGCTTGTAAATCGCCATCTTCATCAATATAGTTTTGCGGATAATAATGATTTCTTAAATTAGCAACTTCGGGAGTCTTCAACCCAAATAGGAAAAAGTTTTCCTCTCCGACGGCCTCTAAAATTTCCACATTTGCGCCATCCAAGGTTCCGATAGTAATGGCGCCATTCATCATGAACTTCATATTACCGGTACCTGACGCCTCTTTTCCGGCAGTTGAAATCTGTTCAGATAAATCCGCCCCTGGGGCAATGATTTCCATTGCTGATACCCGATAATTCGGCACAAAAGCCAACTTAAGCTTATCCCCCACTTCAGGATCGGAATTGATGACGTCGGCGACATTATTAATCAACTTAATGATTTTTTTTGCCATGACATAACCCGGCGCAGCTTTCCCACCAATAATGACACACCGATTGGTCCAGTTATCCGTATCCCCTCGCTTTATTCGGGCATACAAATGAATAACATGCAGCACATTCAATAGCTGCCGCTTATATTCATGGATACGTTTCACCTGAACATCAAACAAAGAGGTGACATTGAATTTCACCCCCGTATCTTTTTCGACCATATCCGCTAAACGTTGTTTATTTTCTTGTTTGACCCGCATCCATTCTTGACGGAAAGGTTTGTCATTCACAAAAGATTCGATTTTGCTTAATTGACTTAAATCGGTAATCCATTCACGCCCAATCTTATCATTTAGCAGAGCTTTCAAACCTGGGTTACTGCTTGCCATCCAGCGTCGCTGTGTTACCCCGTTAGTTTTATTATTAAAGCGCTCCGGCCAAAGTTCATAAAAATCATGAAACAGCCCTTCTTTTAAAAGTTGCGAATGTAGAGCTGCAACCCCGTTGATTGAAAAACTTCCTACAATCGCTAGATATGCCATACAAACGTTATCATCCGGGTCAATAATTGACATACGTGCTTGTCTAGCCTGGTCTCCTGGCCACTTCATAGCAACCGTCTTTAGGAATCGCGCATTGATTTCATAAATAATGTCCAACAACCGTGGTAAGAGTTTTTTAAATAACGAAACTGGCCATCGCTCCAATGCTTCAGGCAATAAAGTATGATTGGTATAAGCCATGGATTGACTGACAATCGTCCAAGCATCATCCCAGGACAGTTTTTTATCATCCATTAAGATTCGCATTAGTTCGGCAACGGCTAAACTGGGGTGGGTGTCATTTAATTGAAACACGTTATATTCTGAAAAATTGGAAAAGTCATTACCATATTTTTCAGACCATTGGATCACCACATCCTGCAAGGAAGCTGAAACCAGAAAATATTGTTGGCGTAACCTCAGTTCTTTCCCGTTTTCGCTGCTGTCATTCGGGTATAAAACCATGGTAATGTTTTCGGCTTCACTTTTACTCGCCACGGCTTCAAAGTAAGAGCCTTGATTAAACTCTGATAAATTAAACCCTTCCGTTGCCTCTGCAGACCACAGTCTTAAAGTATTCACGGTTTTATTCTCAAAGCCAGGAATCGGCACATCAAACGGGACGGCCTGTACTTCCTCAGCCTCTTCCCAATACACGGTTAATTCTTTCGTATGCGGATCTTTATAATGACGACTATAGCCGCCGAAACGAACCGTACGCGTATATTCCGAGCGCTGAATTTCCCAAGGATAATATCCAAATCCCAGCCAATGATCCGGTTCTTCAATTTGGAACCCATTCTGAATCAATTGCTTAAACATGCCATATTCATAACGCAAGCCATACCCAATCACGGGAAGCTGCAAAGTGGCACAAGAATCCATAAAGCAAGCGGCTAAACGTCCAAGCCCGCCATTACCAAGCCCGGCATCATGCTCGGCCTCTTCAATGGCTTCCAAAGAAGCGCCGAGGCGATACATCGCCTTTTCAGTTTCTGTTTCAACACCAAGATTGAGAAGATTATTCGATAACGAACGTCCAATTAAGAACTCCATCGACAGATAATAGGCTTTTCTTGTTTTATCTTCGTTGTAGGCATTCCAAGTTTCCTTCCAATGCGTCATCAGTCGGTCACGAATGGTGTAAGACATAGCTTTAAATTGGTAATAAGCATCTGATTGCATATCCCGCCCGAGCATATTGTAAAGATAGTTCACAAAATCCTGCTCGATATCGACTGCATTCATACCCATTTTTTTCAGCAACTCAGCGATATGTTTTTCTTGTTCTGCATTTGATATAGTCTGTTCGTTTTGCGCCATAATGACCTCACACTTCAAATATTTGAATAAAAAGATTCAGGCGTCATTGCCAAAATAAAAACCTACTTCTAACTTAAACGATGGCTTTAAATAAAGCCAAATACTGTTTTGCACTTCGAGTCCAACTAAAATCCTGCTGCATTCCGTTTTTTTGTAACTTCTGCCATGTCCTTTTTTTACTAAAAAGGTGCAATGCATGCAAGATGGTTGACTTTAAAGCATGTCGACTCGGATCATAAAACACAAAGCCCGTTGCTTTCCCTGCTACCAAATTCTCTTTTGTCGCGTTCACCACTGTATCCGAAAGCCCACCAGTGGAATGCACAATGGGCGGTGTGCCATAAGCCAAGCTGTACAATTGATTCAACCCGCAAGGTTCAAACCGGGAAGGCATCAAAAATAAATCTGCGCCTGCCTCGACTTTATGGGCTAATGATTCAGAATACCCGATATAAATCATTACCCTTTGCGGATACTGATGCGCTAATTCCGTTAAATGGTACTCGAATAAACTATCACCCGTTCCGACCATAATAAACCGGGCATTGGTTTGCTCAATCAACTCTGGCAGGACGTCCAACACCAAATCAATGCCTTTTTGCGGTACTAAACGGCCGACCAGTCCTACCACAGGATCATCAGAATCAATAACTGATTTAGGTAAATCCCAAAAATCGAGCATTTCCTTTTTATTTCGTTTTTTAGCCACCACACGCCCTTTATCGGCAGAATAATGGTGATCGATAAACGGATCTGTTTTCGGGTTCCAAAGATCCTGATCAATGCCATTTAAGATACCAATCAAATGCCCTTCATCTAACCGTCGAATTAATACCCCTTCTAAACCGTATGCATATTCTGGAAAAGTGATCTCTTTCGCATAAGATGGACTGACCGTTGTCACTCGATCCGCCATTTGAATACCGGCTTTTAACATTGACATATTGTTATAAAACTCAATACCTCTATCCGGCTCCCACCATTTCCAGGGAAGCTCTAGGCCTTCAAATAACGATTTAGGAAACAGCCCGGCATAAGCCATATTATGAATGGTAAAAACCGTTTTTGGACGAACAGACTCTAATGTTAACAACGCAGGCACCAGCCCGGTTTGCCAGTCATTCGATTGAACCAAATCCGGTTGCCATTTTAAACCGGCTCGGTTCATTGCTATTTCTGCCACCACTTTGGAAAAAACAGCAAAACGTTCTCCATTATCCCACCAGTCCTTACCATCTAAAGCCAAATAAGGATTGCCCGGACGATGGAAAAGCTCTGGAATATCAACAAGCCAAATAGGAATATCGATACCTTCCGCCGAAGCGGCATGAATCCGGACGTGCAACTTTCTTCCACAAGCGCCAATACTGAGTTCAGACAATTGCTTTACATCAGAGACTTTTTCCCATACATCACCATAAGCTGGCAAAACCATTCTGACCTTGTGTTTCAAATGATAATATGCATCAGGCAAGCTACCAGAGACATCCGCCAAACCACCGGTTTTGATTAAAGGGTGTGCTTCAGAAGTGGCAAACAATATTTTCATTATGACTCTCTATTCTTATGATTTTTTTCTTAAAACAACCACGGCAAGCGGCGGTAAAACTAACCTGGTTGAGCAAGGTCGATTCATCCACGCCTGATCGTCTGTGATTAATTGCCCCGCATTTCCCAGGTTACTGCCACCATAAAGCTCCGAATCTGAATTAATCACTTCTTCATAAATCCCTTTTTCTGGCAACCCTATTCGATAATCATAACGAGGTACCGGTGTAAAGTTAAAGACGCAGATCAAAGACTCTTTTTCTGAGACTCTGATAAAACTCAGCACCGATTGCTCATAATCATGACAGTCAATCCATTCAAACCCTTCTTCATCAAAATCATGGGCATATAAGGCGGGCGAGGTTTGGTATAGCACATTCAGATCCCGCACTAATATCTGTACCCCGCGATTAGCCGGTTGCTCACAAAGATACCAGTCCAACCCTCGGCCATCACTCCACTCTTGCCACTGTGCAAACTCGCCCCCCATAAAGAGTAATTTCTTACCGGGGTTTAAGGTTTGATACCCTATCAACAAACGCATGTTTGCCATTTTTTGCCAGGTATCTCCAGGCATCTTACTGACCAATGCATGCTTCATGTGCACCACTTCATCATGCGATAAAGGCAAAATAAAATTTTCTGAATACGCGTACATTTGACTAAAAGTCAGTTGATTATGATGGTATGGTCGATAAATGGGATCTTGCTGAAAAAAGTCGAGCGTGTCATTCATCCAGCCCATATTCCATTTCATAGAAAACCCTAACCCCCCCTTCCAGGTGGGTTGAGAAACCATGGGCCAAGAAGTTGACTCTTCAGCCATCATCAATACGCCTGGACATTGTGTATGCACTTCGGCATTAAGAGTTTTTAAAAACTCAATCGCTTCAAGATTTTCTCGCCCGCCATATTGATTCGGCAGCCAATCACCATTCTTACGCGAATAATCAAGATACAACATTGAAGCCACTGCATCCACGCGAAGCCCATCAATATGGAATTCTTTTAACCAAAATAACGCATTGGCGATTAAAAAATTTCGCACTTCATTGCGGCCATAATTAAAAATGTACGTGCCCCAATCTTGATGCTCTCCTCTACGAGGGTCTTCATGCTCATAAAGTGCCGTACCATCAAACCGCGCCAAAGCAAACTCATCTTTTGGAAAGTGAGCAGGAACCCAGTCCAGGAAAACACCGATATCATTTTCATGACAATAGTTCACAAAATATCGAAACTCATCGGGGGACCCAAACCGACTGGTGGGGGCAAAGTACCCTGTCGTTTGATATCCCCAGGATTCATCTAAAGGATGTTCTGAAATCGGCAGCAGCTCGATATGGGTATATCCCATCCACTTCACATACTCAACAAGACGATGAGCAATTTCTTTATAATTCAAAAAAGAACCTTCATGATCTCGTTGCCAAGATCCTAAATGGACTTCGTAAATATTAATTGGCGATTTCTGCCAGTCAAAATGTGCCAGAGAGGTTAGCCAATCACGATCTTGCCACTTAAACGTCGATTCATACACAATCGAACCTGTTTGCGGTCTGACTTCCATTGCTTTTGCATAAGGATCGGTTTTGACGAACACGTGACCGGTTTGGTGATTCCGAACTTCAAACTTATAAATATCTCCCACCATCAATCCTGGAATAAAAAGTTCCCAAACGCCGGACTGTCCATTGGTTCGCATTGGATGGCGCAGACCATTCCATCCGTTAAAATCACCCACCACGGAAACTCGGCTGGCCGCCGGCGCCCAAACCGAAAACTGAACCCCCGAAATGCTATCAATTTTTGTTGTTTTAGCACCCAAAATATCATAGAGATGCCAATGCCGCCCTTCAGCGTAAAGATGTAAATCCAACTCCCCTAGTTGAGGCAAAAAGGTATAAGGTGACACCACTGTATGTTCAGATCCATTTGCTTCAACCCAGTTCACTTTATAATGCAAGGGAAGTGCTTTTTTCTGCTTCTCAGTCAGGCAAACGATAAATAAAGCCGTGTTTTTTACACGTTCCAATGAATATAAGTCTTCGACGGTTACTGATTCGGCAGTCGGAAACCAGACACGAATCTCCCATTTTTTTCCAACGGCATGGCATCCTAAAATTTGAAAAGGATCGTGATGGGTTCCTTCTGCAAGTCTTCGAACGGCTTCATCTGTCATGGTCTGATTTGTCATAAAACGGCACTCTCTTGCGTAATCTCTCGCCCAGAATTTTTGACCAGGCCTGCTATTTTTTCAGTGATTTCCGGCGTAACCTGATCCCACTTGAACTGCCAGGTCCAATTATTTTCAACTGTCCCGGGGGTATTCATTCTATCGAGATTTCCTAAACTCAAAAAATCTTGCATTGGCACCATTGCCAAGTTAGCGACCGACTGGAAAGCCGCTTCAATCAATGGCCATGGCATCGGCTCTTCAGGATGAGGTAATTGTGATAAAACCCAATCTTTATACTCATTATCTTCTAATGACTCCCACCAGCCCAAACTAGTATCGTTGTCATGCGTTCCGGTATACACCACCGAGTTTTCAACTTGCTCCGACAGAGCATGTGGGTTATCGGGCAAGCCATTAAACCCAAATTGAAGCACCGACATCCCGGGTAAATGGTAACGATCTTTTAAAGCCGTCACCTCAGGGGTGATAATACCTAAGTCTTCAGCAACTAAAGGAAGCTTCGGAAAGGCTTGTTGCAAGGAATCTAGGAATAATTCTCCAGGCACCTTAACCCATTGGCCATTCACAGCTGTTGGCTCCTCTACCGCTATTTCCCAGCTCGATTCCAAGCCTCTAAAATGGTCAATTCTAATCAAATCAAAAAGCGATAAGTCAGATTGAATTCGATGATGCCACCACTGAAACCCATCTTTTTGCATTTCTTGCCAATCATAATGTGGGTTGCCCCATCGTTGCCCCGTTTCAGAGAAATAATCGGGAGGAACCCCCGTTACAACCGTCGGGTTTAAATTTTCATCGAGTTTAAATAAATGCGGATTTGCCCACACATCAACGCTGTCATAAGCGACAAAAATCGGCATATCTCCAAACAGACTAATGCCCTTTTCATGTGCTGAATCTTTCAAAGACTGCCAAATTTGATTGAGTACAAACTGTTGTTTTTTTAAAAATTGAATTTCGTCCGCATGGGTTTCTGAAAATACGCTCAAAGCGTCAAAATCTCGGTAACGATATGCCTCTGGCCAAGTTTCCCATGAGGTCATCTTAAAGTGCTGACGCAAAGACATAAAAAGAACATAGTCGTTTAACCAGTGTGGCGGGTCCTGTTCAAATGCATGAAAATCAGCTTCATTCATCATTTCTAACCAATTGCCAGGCAACAAAGCCGGGTTCATAGCAAACGCAGAAACACTTTGGTAAGGCGATAGCCCTTGAACAGGATGAGTCAAAGGCAACATCTGCCAAATGGATAAATTGGCTTGTACCATCCAATCCAAAAACCGCCAGGCCTGCTCATCTAACTTCCCCGAAGGCAATGAAGAAGGATGCAGTAAAACACCCGCTTTTTTGTCTGACATAATCATTCCTTTTTAAGCCGTTCTGACTAAAAATTTTGACTTAATTGCGTCTCATTGTGCCTGCATTTTCCATTTCTCCTCCACCATAAGATAGTGGGATAGAAAGTTGTTCAGGTGGTTTCTCACCTAATAATAAAAAGAGCTTTTCAAGGTGTCGTCGGTACAGATGATCAAAGTCTTTTACACTGCCAGAGGGGTTGTAATCTCCAAACCACCAGAACCAATCAGACCCTTCACAAATAGCAAGCTGTTCGGTCACCAATACCACCTGCTCTTGAGACAATTTACCGGACGCGATCACTTTGTCATAAGTGAGTTTGGCATCGACCAATAAATCCCACCCAGCATTTTTATCCGGCTCGCCTATCCAAGTTGAAAAAGACCCATAAACCCAGCTTCCCGCTTTTAAGACAGGTAAGTGTCTAGGTTTAATTCCATTCTCCAGTGTCTCAGAAAAAGTAGTCATTTCAACTCGTGGATGCTGAATCAAAGTATGGTAGAGCTCAGATAAAAAGTCATACCCATTCTCAGGATAATATTCCCAAGCATTCTCCCCGTCCAAAATGACTGAAACCACATAATCTTCAACTTGATCTCCCAAAGAGTTGGCAATATTTTCTAGATGATGCGTAAAATTATTCGCCGCGTCTTGAGGGTTCCAATCTTTGTACTGAAAACCAATTAAATCTGACAAGCCATCATCTCTAAAAAATATCGCACACTCCTGAGAGGCATGTTGTAAGGGTTGATATAAGGCTCGTTTCGACGCAATATCATGGTGATCTAATTGAGATGCCTCACATGAATGACGCCAAACGCCTTCTCCCGAAGCCGTCCATTGAATCTCATAATGATCGAGTAAACCAATTGCGGCACTGCTAATGGCGCCTTCAGACAACCAGATGCCTTTCGGCTTTGTGCCAAAGTAACTTTCAAAAACGTCCATTCCATGCTCGATATGCCATTTTGCTCGTTCATAGCCCTCAGGATAACACTCAGATGCTGGCATTGGAGAATGCGGCTGTGCGTCTTTCATACTGTTAAAATCTATCAGTAACGGCACAATGGGATGACCATAAGGCGTCATAGAAACTTCAATCTGCCCTTTTTCCATCAAGAGTCGATAACGCGGAATAGTGTTTTCAATCGTATCGGCAATCACCTCCAGCATCAACTGACGGTTGTCTTTGGTAAAATGACCTGAATGATACCCCACTTCCAATAATTTTCGAACTCGGGCATCTTCCTTTCTCAGACTCTCTCCCATCCAGGCGAGGTGATACCACATCAATAGATCAATAAAAAACTGTTCATTAAAGTACGCTAAACAAGTCGCATCTTCTAACTTTGTCAACTCGTTACATTGAGCCATACTCAACAACTTTTTAAACGGCGGCAAAGTATCAATCATGGTCGGAGCAAATGCCTTTTGACAAGCTTGAACAATTTCAAGGCGTGCTTCCAAATCAGACGTAATAGGTGTTTCACCCGATAATAAATTCAACAAGGCATCTTGAATATGCGTGCCCGACTGTAACCAGGACCGAATTTGTCGAGCGTAATCGTCTAGCTGTTCTAGTAATATTGGCGCAAAGTTAACCACAACTTTCGCACTAGGATGATTTTCTAGATGCGCTGCCATATCGGTATAATCTTTAATCGCATGTAAATACACCCAAGGCAGCCGATATTCGCCATTTAATCCATCACGATAATGCGGCTGGTGCATATGCCAGCATAAGACTAATTTAATTTTTTTCTGTTCCATAAACCACTTTTAACCATTTAATGTGAAACAAACTACATTCTAAAAACCAATTAGCGAGTGACATGTAGTCGTTGACCGAGCATATCAGGGGTTACTAAAACGATACCGGAAGCTTCTTCAACATAAAACCGTTTCTTATCTGTTTCTAAGTCTTCCCCAATAACCGTTCCTTCAGGAATCACGCAGCCTTTATCAATGACCGCATTTTGAATTCGACAGTGGCGTTCAACCTTTACTCTTGGTAAGAGAACAGAGTCTTTAATCAAACAAAAACTATGGACATGACTGCCACTGGAAATCACTGAACGCTTTATTCGAGCCCCAGAAATAATACAGCCGCCTGCGACTAAAGAATCAATCGCTTCTCCACGTCGGCCTTCATCATCAAAAATAAATTTGGCGGGCGGCATTTGCGCTTGATAAGTCCACATAGGCCAGTCTTCATCATACAAATTTAAATCCGGCGTGATGGAACACAAATCTAAACTGGCTTTCCAATAAGATTCAATCGTCCCCACATCACGCCAATAAACAGGTAGGCCTGATTCATCTTCAAAAGGAAAAGCTCGTACTTGCCAATCTTCAATAATAGAAGGAATAATGTCTTTGCCAAAATCACGAGAGGAGTCAGGATTATCGGCATCCTCAATTAGCTTTTGAAATAGAAACTCTGTTGAAAAAACATAAATGCCCATGGAAGCGAGTGCTTTTTCTGGCTTCAGGGGCATCGCATCAGGGTTGGCAGGTTTTTCAGTGAACTTAGTTATTTTCAAACACTCATCTACTGACATGACACCAAACCCAGTGGCTTCCATCCGAGGCACTTCAATACACCCAATGGTGACATCCGCACCCGACTCAGCATGTTCGTATAGCATTTTGCTGTAATCCATCGAATAGATATGATCCCCGCCTAAAACGAGAACGTAATCGGGGGTATGGCGCCGCATGATGTCAAGGTTTTGATAAAGCGCATCAGCGGTCCCTTTGTACCACCCTTTATCGACGCGTTGTTGCGCCGGGAGCAATTCAACAAACTCACCAACTTCGTAACGCATAAAAGACCAAGCTCGCTGAACATGACGAATCAAAGAATGCGACTTATACTGCGTCAACACACCTATTTTTCGAATCCCAGAATTCACACAATTAGACAGGACAAAATCAATAATACGATATTTCCCACCAAAAGGAACTGCCGGTTTAGCACGCCATTTGGTTAAGTCTTTTAGACGGCTACCCTCCCCCCCTGCTAACACTAATGCCAATGTTTTTCGGGTCAAGTCTGTCGCAGACTTGGTCTCGCAATAATACTTCATCAATCCTCCCTACCCTAAAAAGGGTAACTTAAAGATTCAAGCAGGCACCTAAGCGCACTTTATTTTCGATGTGACTTTATTGATTATTGATCCACTTTGATCTTATGAGCGTACTGCATCGCGCCGAGTAACCCAACGCGTTCATTCATAACTAAATAAATAGGTAACTTTTCAACCACTTTGCGCATGCGTCCTTTACTCAAAAAGGCCTCCATAAACAAAGGTTTTAATATCCAATCTTTTATTTTAGGTGCAATGCCGCCAGCAATAAAAATACCGGCTTTCGCTTCCCAGATAAGGGCGGCATTTCCGATAAAAGCACCATAAACCTGCACAAAGGTATCAAGTGTTTGACAGGCGATTTTTTCACCATTCATGGCCTCTTGATAAATTTGTACCGCAGTAATCGTTTTTTTACCATGTCCATGCGATTGAATGTTATAGAAGAAATACAGTGTTTCTAAGCCTTCCCCCGATAAAAGTCTTTCGTAAGAAACATGCGACCATTTCTGATGTAGCCACGATAAAATCTTGACCTGATGTTCATTCAACGGAGCAAAATCCATATGCCCACCTTCGGAAGGTTGTGGAATGAACTCGTTTTGACAGTTTTTGACTGGCGCCACGCCTAACCCTGATCCCGCACCCACCACAAGCCGGTTTCCTGAGTGGTCATACTCACCGGTTTGTAAACAAATTAAATCAGAGTCTGTCAGTTCATCGACGCCGAGTGCTGCTGCATAAAAGTCATTAATAATTTCAACACGCCCAATTTGGCATGTTTGCTCCAACTCATCGGCTCGTATCATCCAGGGAAGATTAGTTAATTGAACTTGCCGTCCAACAACTGGACCAGGCACACCAAAACAAGCGGTGGCAAAAGAAGGTAGGTTAAATTCATTTTGAAAATGTTGAACAAGAAGCGTCAGTGAAAAAAAATCTGCACTTAGATAACGTTTTTCTGCAAACAGCCGGGATTCACCTTGATGAAAGGCCTGTAAAAGTACTTTGGTAGCACCGACATCGCCAGCTAAGATAAATGACATTGAGCACCCTTAAGCATTGCTTACTAAAGGAAACTCTTTATTGCACGATCAGAGCTTCCTACCCAAAAAAGTCGTCTAACCCTTCACAGAGAAGATGACTAATAAAACTATGCGCTTCTTGAATCCGAGCGGTCTCTAACGAGTCAACTTGAAAACAAAAATCACTGATTTCTGACAGTATCGAATCGGACTTTCCTGTCATCGACACCGTAATACAACCTTGTTGATTAGCTTGCTTCATCGCTTTAATCACATTAGCGCTTGAACCGGAAGTCGATAGACCTATGACAATATCGCCTGTTTGAGCTAACCCTTCTACTTGTCGAGCGAAAACCGTTTCAAACTCATAGTCATTACTATGAGCAGTTAGAATAGAGCTATCGGTTGTCAAAGCGATTGACGCCAATGGCTTACGATTCTTGACATAACGTACCATCAACTCAGCGGCCATATGTTGCGCATCTGCCGCACTACCGCCGTTCCCCATCCAAAGAACTTTTCCTCCGGCATTAAGACTTTCAACCATTCTAGCAACGAGCTCTGACAGCTTTTGTGAAGATTCCATGACAGACTGAATTGCACGATTATGTTCTTGTAAGGCATGGTCTAAATTCACTGTACCACACCCTCTCTCATCTCAGCTTCTTGAATCTTGTCAACCATACGGGTTGTTGAGTAACCTTCCCAAAAAGAAAGCACAGCAACTTCTCCTCCTTTATCCCAGACACATTGTGCGCCTGCAATTTCATCCGGTTTATAATCGCCCCCTTTAACCAAAACATCTGGCTCTAAATGGCAAATCAAACGCTCGGGAGTCTCTTCACTAAACGGCACAACCCAATCAACACAACTTAAAGCAGACAATAATTCCATACGCCCTTCTAATCCAACAATCGGACGACTATCCCCTTTTAAAGCTTTAACAGATTCATCCGAATTAACGGCAACGACTAAACGATCTCCCTGACGTGAGGCTTCATTCAAATAGCGAACATGACCGCTATGAAGCAAATCAAAACACCCGTTGGTGAAAACCACTTTCTCCCCTTTAGACTGGGCAATTTGAATCAGAGAATGCACTTCATCCTCGCTCATAGAGGCATAGCCTTGATGGCGCATAGAAGCATTGACCTGCTCCTCCAATTCAACTTTCGAAACCGTTGAAGTGCCTACTTTTCGCACCACGATACTGGCAGCTTCATTCGCTAATTTAACCGATTTAGGCAAAGTCAATCCACTACCATAAGCTGTCGCCAACGTAGCAATGACTGTATCACCGGCACCAGTAACATCAAACACTTCCTGCGCACGTGATTTTAAAATGGTCGGCCCCGAATCTTTTTCGATCAATGCCATACCATGCTCACTTCGGGTAACCAAAAGCGCATCGATATCAATATCCTGAATTAATTGCTTTGCCTTCTCAATCAAATCATCTTGATCCTCGCAAGCCCCAACAATCAGTTCAAACTCGCCTTGATTCGGTTTAATCAGCGTCGCCCCAGCATAACGAGAAAAGTCATTACCTTTTGGGTCGATTAAAACGGGAACATTTTGTGACTTCGCCGCTTTAATCATTTCCTCAACATACTGTAGAGCGCCTTTGGCATAATCGGAAATAACCAGCACATCGTATTCTGCTACTTTTTCAGCAACCAATTTCGCCAAACTTTTCGCAGAAAGCTTAGGGACGGCATTTTCAAAATCCATACGAATGAGTTGCTGGTGATGACTCAATACTCGTAACTTACAAATCGTACCTGAGTCAGAATAAACCCAGTCAGAGGAAACCCCGGCTTGTTCCAGCACTTGATTGAGCTGCTGACCAAAACTATCTTGACCAATCACGCCCAGCAAGCTCACGTCTGCCCCTAAATCGGCTATATTAAGCGCCACGTTGGCAGCGCCCCCTGCGCGGACATTTTCATCTGCCACTTTAACAACTGGTACTGGCGCCTCTGGTGAAATCCGTCCTGCTCGACCGGACCAATACTGATCCAGCATGACGTCACCGACGACTAAAATTTTGGTTTTGGAAAAATCGTGCATATTCATGGGTTGATTAGATTAAAATATTGATAAATTTTATTATGATAAAAACTAAGTTATAAGTCTAACAGGATTCTCATTTAATGTTCATTTTAAAAAGGCTCAACCAGCCATTTCTTTTCATCTTTACACTCTTCGTTTTATCGACCTCAAACCTGCGCGCAGCCGACACCTCAAACGACATGATGATGAACCTAACAATTTTGGGTGCAATCGGTTCTTTAGGGTATGCCTGCATTGAAGGGAAAGGTCCCTGTTCACTTGACCCCTTGAATACAGAGCGATTAACCTTAAGTCTTGATATTGGAGCGGATAACACCACACACAATCAACGTATTGCACTGGGTGCTGACTGGCATGAAGCTTTGTTTGAAAATAATCGTTTTAAAATTTCGGGACGCTGGGAAGTCAACATTAACCGGTGGTATTCTTCAAAAGATCACCCTCAAAATAAAAATGGCTACATAGTTGGCCTGACGCCCGTATTCAATTACACTTGGAAAACCGGTCATATAAAACCCTTTTTAGAACTCGGTGGTGGCCCACAATATTTATCCGATGTAACCATCGAAAATGAATTTAAATCAACCCAATTTCAATTTGGGAGCATCCTAGGGCTTGGCATCCAGACAGACCGTTTTGAAATCGGCTATCGTTATCTGCATATTTCAAATGCCAATATTGAATTACCGAACCCGGGTACTGATTTCCACAATTTACATTTAGGCCTCAAATTTTAAAGGCTTTCATTCCACTGACAACAACGAGAAGTTTACAGACATATTATGGATACTTTAGCTATTGCCAAACGCGTTTTCGACATTGAAGCAGAAGCCGTTAACCACCTTAAAACATTGCTTGATGACAATTTTTCACAAAGTGTTGATGCCATTTTAGCGACTGAAGGTCGTGTCGTTATATGCGGCATGGGTAAGTCTGGACTCATTGGTAAAAAAATCATGGCTACGCTCGCCAGCACAGGCACACCTTGTTTCTTTATGCACCCTGGTGAAGCGTTCCACGGGGATCTGGGCATGGTCTCACCAAAAGATGTCTTTATTGCGTTATCCAACTCTGGCGAAACGGAAGAAGTCATTAAACTGATTCCTTTTTTAAAAGACAATGGCAATACGATCATCTCTATGACAGGACGCACTGAGTCCACCCTGGCTAAAAACTCAGACTTCCACCTAAATATTGCTGTCCCTCGTGAAGCCTGTCCACATCAACTGGCTCCGACGTCTTCTACTACCGCCACACTTGTCATGGGCGATGCTCTGGCTGTGGCTCTGATGGAAAAGCGCGACTTTCAACCACAGGATTTTGCTCGATTCCATCCTGGCGGAAGCCTAGGTCGTAAGCTTTTGACACGCGTTAAACATGAAATGAAATCAGAAAGCCTGCCTTTCGTAGAGAAAACCGCGTCCATGAAAGATGTCATACACACGATGACGGATGGTCGTTTGGGACTCTGCATTGTCAACCAGGGGGAAGGCATTATCACCGATGGAGATCTGCGCCGCCAGATGGAAGAGGATCCCGCTAGCTTCATGCAAAAAACGGCTGGTGACATTATGGGAACCCATCCTAAAATGATTAATGCCGAAGCACGCTTATCGGATGCAGAAGAGATGATGACTCAGCAAAAAATTACCTCTTTACTGGTATCCGATGAAAACCAAGTGGTTGGTGTCATTCAAATTTACGACTTAAACAGTTAATCACTCCTGGAGCGTATTCATGTCTTTGTGGCTCTACCGCTTCTTGCTTATCTTAGCCTTTCCAGCAATTGCCTATTCCGGCTGGAAGCGGTGCCATCGAGCTAAAAAACAAGCTAAAAAGGATTCCGATTACGCTCCCATTCCACATTGTTTTGCAGCACGATTCGGATGGAGCCGCCAACCGTTCCAACAAGGTGGGATTTGGGTGCATGCGGTTTCAGTGGGGGAGACACGCTCTATCTTCCCTCTGCTAACGGAACTGAAAAAGGCGTATCCCGATTTACCCATCACTGTCACCAATGGGTCCACACAAGGTGCTCAACAAGCATTACGATTTGCCCCCGTTCCCATTCAACACCAGATGATTCCTTATGATTACCCCAGCGCCGTCCAACGTTTTTTGAAAAAACTACAACCACGCCTGGTGATTATGGTCGAAACTGAAATCTGGCCAAATCTATACCAGGCCTGCTGGGATCAACAAATTCCTTTAATCCTCGCCAATGCTCGCATCAAAGAAAAATCCTTTTACGCCTACCAAAAATGGGGCGGAAAGTTGATTGCCAATGCATTAAATCAAACCCGTTTAATTGCCAGTCAGTTTGCATTAGATACTGAACATATGCAGGCATTGGGCGCGCACCCGGCTCGAGTCAAACAACTTGGCAACTTAAAGTTCGACATTGATGTCCCGACAAACTTAACGACTGAAATGCAACAATGGCGTCAAACATATGGGCTGGAAAACAAATTCATCTGGGTAGCGGCGAGTACGCATGAAAAAGAAGAAGCTCTAATGCTACAAGCACATCAACAATTGCTGCAGCATCAACCTAATGCTTTATTAATTCTCGTCCCCCGTCATACTGATCGTTTTATCGAAGTCGCTCAATTGCTGTCGGAAAAAAACATTCCATTTGTCAGCCGATCAAAGGACGACCTTATTCAAGCAGACACGCAAGTCTACTTGGCTGACACGATTGGGGAACTGATGAAATGGTTTGCTGCCAGTGATGCGGCTTTTATCGGAGGAAGTTTAGTGCCTTTTGGCGGACATAATATTTTAGAACCCGCCGCACTCAAAAAGCCTGTCTTGTCTGGGCAATATCATAAAAACTTACAAGCCTTATATGATTCATTCAAGCAGGATGATGCGATTTTAATTTCCAAAGATGAAAACGAACTGGCACAACAACTTATTCAACTCGCCGAGTCGCCAGAGTGGCGAATGCAAAAGGCAGAAGACGCTTATGCTTGCTTTAAAAAACAAGCAGGTGCATTACCTAAATTAATGCATGAAATTGGGCAGCTACTGCCTCCGACAGAGTAACGTCTAGAATTGACCAGGCCTGGCCAATTTTAATCCTTGCCTTAAAATACCAGTCGACTTAAATCACTTTTGAAAAGCGATTTTGCGTGCCTTGCTTTAAGTAGGCATCAAATGCCATACAAATGTTTCGAATCAGTAACCGTCCTGCAGCCGTGACATATAAATCCGAATCAGACAATTCAATCAACCCGTCTTCAACCATCGGCGTTAAACTTTTCATTTCCTGTTCAAAATATTCGTTAAACACAATGCCCCATTGGGCTTCTACCTTAGCAAAATTTAAATGAAAATGACTGATTAAACGGGTAATGACATCACGACGCAACTCATCATCCTCAGTCAACTCTACCCCTCTGAACACGGCTAAGTGTCCGGCATCAATCGCCTGATAATAGTCATTCAAACTCTTATAATTCTGCGCATAAGTATTGTTAATCAATGAAATGGATGTTGCGCCCATGCCAATCAAGTCACATTCAGCGTGAGTCGAGTAGCCTTGAAAGTTACGGTAAAGCGTTTCATTACGTTGTGCAATGGCAAGCTCATCATCCGGTTTGGCAAAATGATCCATGCCAATATAAACATAGCCGGCTTCCAACAATCGATTGGTGGTCGCATGCAAAATGGCCAGTTTCTCGTCTGGTGAAGGCATATCCGCTTCTTTCATTTTCTTCTGTGTCGGAAACATGCTCGGCATATGTGCATAGTTAAAGATCGAAAAACGATCTGGCGCCACTTCCAACACTTTGTCCAAGGTCGCCATAAAGCCTGATTCAGTTTGATGCGGCAACCCATAAATCAAGTCGACATTTACAGACATAAATCCAGCTTCACGAGCCCCTTCCAAGACTTCAAACGTTTGCGCTTCCGTTTGAATTCGATTCACGGCTTTTTGTACTTTAGGGTCGAAATCTTGCACCCCTAAGCTCATACGATTAAAACCAAGTTCTCGCAGCAATTTAACAGACTCTTTGTTCGCTTCTCGTGGATCGATTTCAATTGAGTATTCACCCGAGTCGTCATCATGTAAATTAAAGTGCTTGCGTGTCACAGCCATTAATTCGCGCATTTCATCCATATTGATAAATGTCGGTGTACCTCCTCCCCAATGCAACTGATCCACTTTCCGGCTCGGGTCAAACAGCTTAGCTTGCATTTCAATCTCTTGATACAGACGGGCTAAATAAGGCGTGGTTTTGCTTCGATCACGCGTCCATACTTTGTTACAAGCACAGAAAAAACACACCGTATCGCAAAAAGGAATGTGGAAATACAACGAGAGATTTCGATCTGATGCATTACTACGCTCTGCAGCCGCTTGATAAGCTGTCAGTCCAAATGCTTCATCAAACTGCACTGCTGTGGGATAAGACGTATATCTAGGGCCTGATTGGTTATAGCGTTTAATCAAGTCTTCATCAAATCGAATAGATTGTTCCATAGAGCATCTCTTTTATCATTTAATCGACAGGCACCTTCATTTATGACAAAGCCTGCCTTCATTTTCAAAGCCAAAGAATTCTATCAAAAAAAAAACGAAACCAGAGAATGACTGCAAGCAGACTTAATATAAATCAATCTTTCACAGTCATTTAATGTCTAAATTAGGTTTGTTGAATCGGAACCACGTCATAAACTTGGTGAGAGACTTGATTACGACCATTTTGTTTCGCCGAATACAGTTGCTTATCCGCCAGTTCAAAAACCTCTTCTTCCGATAAGCTTAAGCCCGCCCAATAACTCAAGGCTCCACAACTCACCGTCAAACGCATTTCTTGATCGGTTCCGGCAAAAAACTTTTCCTCTTCAACCGCTTTACGAATTCTTTCCGCCAACATCTCCGAACCTTCAGAATCCTTATCCAGCGTAATAATCACGAACTCTTCACCGCCCCAGCGAAAAAGCATGTCTTCAGTTCGTGCGACATCATCTAAAATTTCGGCGACTCGCTTTAAGACCGCATCCCCAACCACATGGCCATGCTCATCATTAACTGCCTTGAAAAAATCGACATCAACGATTACCAAGTCCAGCCAAAAATCATGTCGCTTCGCAAATGCCAGAGCCTTATCAAACTCCAGATCAAACGCACGGCGGTTTGGGAAACCGGTGAGCGAATCGGCATTCGCGGCTGCGACAAATTCTTGTTCGATCAAGTTAAGCAACACTTCCATCACATCTTCAGAGGCCATTTCCATTTCAAACAATAACTCAACAATATTTTCTGGTCGGTTATGTTTAGATTCTTCAATGGCCATTGTGCCTAAGCGATGAACCTGTTCATGGGCATTTAAAAAATTACGATGTTTTGATTTTGGAATCAGTTCCAATCCACCCTTGTCCAACCATTGGGCTAAACAACACTTTAAGTGGCTCTTTTCAAACCCTTCAACATTGGTTTCATACCCTAATGAAAGTTCGAACGCTGAGATCTTCCAGGTTTGATGGTCAATATAAGCTTGCAAGACATCTTTCGGTAAATCAAATGCTACTAATCGATAAGAGTTTTTGAGTCGTCGAATTTCCTGGCTGGATCTTGCTTTCATGCGCTCAATGGATTCAGCCACGGCAAAAATGGTCGCGACAATGGATTGCCCGACATCCAAAACATGACACAGACTGCTGGCCAAAGCATCACTTTCCAGCCCTTCGGCATAGACAATAAACTGCATTCGCATATGCGCCAACAACAAGAGAATTTGATTTTGTGTCAGTCCGCTCTTTAACCAGAACAAAGCTTGGTGATATTGGATATTATAAAAACTGTTCTGGTAAACCCCGTGGATCAGGCTTTGATAATAATCATTCGCCAAAAGTAATTCTGGTGTCAAGGTTTTCAGCTGATACGCCTCAATCCATTGAGCGATACTTTTTTCAAACTGAGGTTGTTGTTCCAACAAGTAAGAATAATGCTTCTCGACCTCCAACTTATCGAGAGGGCTGATTCTGACCATTTCTTTTATCGTACTGATATGAATCATATTTCGCCGCCTATCATTTTTGTTCAGAGCCCTAGTGCAACCGAGGGGCAATTCTTTTTATGGCTACTGACGAGAAAACAGCCAGGCCTGGTGAATTTTCATATTTCGAGCATAATCTTTTGGCATGGTTCTTTGAGTGATATTCTCTATTTGATACTCTGATTCAAAGATTGCCGTATCTAATTTAAATTTTCTTAAGTTTGTTGAGAAGATTAGTTTGCCATTTTTTGACAAAAGCTTCATTGTTTTTTGAATTAAATCAACATGATCACGCTGGATATCTAAGGTGCCATCCATTCGCTTTGATGTCGAAAAGGAAGGTGGGTCCAGAAAAATCACATCAAACAAGTCTTTCGGGTTTTGGGTAGCCGTCTCTAACCACTCCAGGACATTTTCTTGCTGTAAAACATGCTGTTTTTCATTAATGTCATTACACATAAAATTGTGTTTCGCCCAGTACAAATAGGTTTTTGACATATCCAGACTTAAACTGCTTTTACAACCGGCTTTCACTGCTTCCGCCGTGGCCGTTGCGGTATAACAGAACAAATTCAACAGTCGTTTACCAGCTGCTAATTTAGCCACTTCTTGCCTCACTTGGCGATGATCTAAAAAGATACCGGTATCCAAGTAATCCGTAAAGTTCACCCGTAAACGGGTTTGATTTTCCACAATGGTAAAGAAAGCTTTTTGCTCGTCTAAACGCTCGTATTGATCCTGACCTTTTTGCTGGCTGCGCACTTTAAAGATGATTCTTTCAGGCGAGACATTAAACACAGAAGGCAACACTGACATGGCTTCATACAAACGGCGCTTGGCTTTGGTTGGATTGACTGTTTTCGGCGGTGCATATTCGGCCACCACGACCCATAACCCGGATTCCAAGGTATCGTAGAGATCAATGGCTAAAGCATACTCCGGAATATCCGCATCATAGACACGATAAGCTGAAATCTCATTTTGCTTCACCCAGGATTTCAAGCCTTTCATATTCTTTCGAATACGATTTGAAACCATCTTCGCATTATCGGTTTCAGCCAAATCTGGTTGCAGCTGCAACACTTGTTCTGCTAAATCTTGTTTCGGCTGTAAAGCAGGCTGTCTAAACCACTCTTCTTCAATCTCAAAGCGAAACAAACGACATGACATCGCGCCATTAAAAAAGTCATGCGAACGTTTGGCTTTAATTCCTAAAAACATGCCCAATTCGGTATGACAAGTCAATACAGCCGCTTTCCAGTGAACAAACTCCGCTTTTAAATATTCACCGAGTTTTAAATAAATTTGTTTAACGGTCTCTTCTTCACCGAGACGTTCGCCATAAGGTGGGTTACAAACAATTAGGCCTGGTTGCCAATCGCCCCATTTTCGACCTTGCTCCACCGCCATTTGTTTGATTTCAATGACATCATCATAACCAGCCGCTTGGATACTGTTTCGCGCCACATCCAATGACTTATGAGAGATGTCGGACCCATAAATATTCGGTAAGTCTTTTAAACCCGCTTGCTCTCGTTGTTCAGCTTCTTCAACCAGTTTTTGCCACAACGCATCATTGTGACCCAACCAATAATTCAATAACATTTCACCGGACTTTGCCAACCCAGGTGCCGTATCCGATGCCATGAGTGCCGCTTCCACCAAAAAAGTTCCCGACCCACACATCGGGTCATAAAAAGCCCCACCTTGCTTGGCAATTTCTGGCCAGTTAGCACGCATCAGAATGGCTGCCGCGACATTTTCTTTCAACGGCGCTTCGACCTGAATCCCTTCACGATACCCTCGTTGATGCAAACTATAACCAGACAAATCCAAACTTAACGTCAACTGATTACGATTCAAATGGCCATGCACTCGAATATCCGGTACCTCAGTATCAACAGACGGTCGTACTTGGTAGTGATCTCGATAATAATCTACAATGCCATCTTTAATTTTCAAAGCACCATAATGACTGTGCGTAATGCCCAGCCCTTGTCCCGAAAAAGACACCGCAAACGTTCCATCTTTATCCAAATGCTGGGACCAATCTATCGACTGTACAACCGAACTTAATGATTCTTGATTTGGGAGTTCTGTTTCCAGTACCACCAAATAAACCCGATTAGCCAATCGAGACCACAAGCAACTGCGATAACCGACTTCTAACGAACCATCAAAAGTGGCGCCTGTCGGCTGGGTTTTGATATTCTCAGCACCAAAAGACATGAGCTCCTCACGAAGCAATTCATTTAACCCTTTAGGCGCAGTTGCAAAAAAACGACACATTGAAATTACCTATCTTTAAAAACGTTATTTTACTGCATTCTGACTCAACACTTTAGTAAAATGGCTCACCTAAATCAAACGCTTAGGTAATTGCTTGATTTAATGTCAGGGTTTAGTCAAAGTTTCAGCTTGCGCTTATAAGTAAAACAACTCAGACTGCATTGACCTAAGTAAAAATAAATATAAGCACATTTGAACATCACTATTATGACGCCAAAATTTTATCGACTTTTTTACAGCCTTTTTGTGGCCGTTTTTATCATACTGCAGGGGCCACAAGCTTATGCCTATACGCCGCCAGCTCAATCAGAAGCAGACTTTCAAGCCTGGCTTGTACAATTTAAAAAAACGGCTCACGAAAAAGGGATTTCAAAAACCACACTAAAAAAAGCATTCAAAGATGTTCACTTAAACCAACGTGTTCTCGAGCTTGACCGTCGCCAACCCGAGTTTACCCGAACTTTTTGGCAGTATTTCGATCGAGCCGTGACCGACTGGCGAATCCAAACTGGCCAAGAGCTTTATGAAAAATATCGGCCACAACTTAGAGAGGTGACCCAAAAATACGGCGTTCCAGGGCGGTTTTTAATCGCGTTCTGGGGAATGGAAACCAACTTTGGGGGCTACACAGGCAACACCCCTATTATTGAATCCTTGGCAACTCTGAGCTATGACCCGCGCCGTTCTGACTTTTTTCAAAATGAGTTGATCGCAGCTTTAAAGATCATCCAACAAGGACATATCGACCCTAACCAAATGAAAGGATCCTGGGCGGGTGCAATGGGACAATGCCAATTTATGCCGAGCAACTATCTCAAATATGCAGTCGATGCCGATAATTCTGGCAAACGTGATTTATGGAACAGCTTAGATGATGTTTTTTACTCCATGGGTAATTTCTTAAACACGCTGGGATGGCAAAAAGAAGAAAATTGGGGACGAGAAGTCACCTTACCTAAAGGGTTTGATTTAGCTTTGGCGGATGGAAAAACTGAACGCTCGTTACAAGAGTGGAAAGACATGGGACTTCAATTGGCGGATGGACGTGAACTGCCGGTAGAAGATATGCAAGCCAAACTGATCTTACCTTACGACTACCGAGGACCGGTATTTTTAGTGTTTCATAACTTTGAAGTCATTAAACGATGGAATCGTTCTGATAGTTACGCTCTTGCCGTTGGTCATTTAGCTGACCGCATTATTGGACGCGCACCTTTGAGCAAAAAAGCCCCTAACGATGACAAATCCCTGACCCGCCAACAAATGATCGAAATGCAAGAGCGTTTATCCATGGCCGGTATCAAGGTTGGAAAATTAGATGGAATTGCAGGCAATAAAACGCGCGCCGCTATTCGAGAATACCAAGTAAAAAAAGGGTTACCAGCGGATGGTTACCCATCGTTTAGAATGCTTAAAATTCTGCGTCAGAATCAAAAGTGACAACGCATAAACAAGCTTTACAAGTGACTACCGTCAGCGTATGATCAATCCTATCAAATAGTTGATATGATTGAATTAATGTTTCACTTTACCTCTACCAGAGGAACGTTAGATGATGAAGTTACCAAAAGATTACGTTTGTGAATACCCGGCTTATCTATTTTGGAAATTGCAAAGCCGGCTGACGAAGCTTGCGAATCATTTAGAAAAAATTCATAAACCAACCACCTTGGCTCTCCCTCTCAAACCAGAGCCAGAGAAGGTTGCCGCCTGTAAAGATTAATCCTGCTTTTCGAATTGCTGCGCAAACCGCATGATTTGATGAAAGGCTTGCAACATCCCAACCTCATAGCCTGCCGATACAAATGAGAGATTGCTAAATAATGAGGAGTGTTCGATAACATTGTTTTCAGGTAAACGCACACTCTCTAATGGTTCAAACATCGCCATTTCTGGATAGACATCTTGCAGAGCATCCCATAGCTGGTTTTCTTCTTCTATCACCTCAACCTCTAATTCTGATGATTGTTTTCTTCTGACAGATAAAGAACCATTTTTTTGAGGCATCAATAAAAGTCCGTTCACCTGAACAAGATGTCTTAAAAAACCAGGGTGCACTCTAAAAAAGCTCACTAAAGTTTCTGTTGTTTGTATAGGGTGGGATTCTGGCAGTACACATTGAACGAGTTGAACCGAAGTTAACACCATTGATTCGACAAGCCATTCTTTACCGCAAGAAGACCTTAACAAACTGATGCGCTGATTTTCTTGAATCGCTGTTGGAGGATTTTCTAAAAGACATATATCAACGCCTTGCTGCGATAACAAATCCAGCATACTTTGCTCGAAAGCCTCGCATGAAACTTCTGCGGCATCGGGTCGCCAAATAGCTGACTTTGCCCCGGACATTAAACGGGGCTCAATATTAACCCAGACTTTCTCATCCATGACTTGTAGGTCAGATTCTTGCGTTCTGTCAGACAGTACCCATTGCTCTGCTGCTTCCAATTCAGCAGCACTGGCAATATCCAAACTCAATAACCCTTTTTTTTCAGTGACCACATCCAATTGTGAAAGTAAAAACTCAAGCCCCTGAACCTGCTTCGCTTCTGGTGTGGCTAAGTCTTGCCAAGGCTTCAGCCCTTCCAGCAAAAGTGTTTCAGGCCTTTTTTTAAGATTGGGAACCCAAAACAGGGTACAGGACTGTCCAGATTGGTTTAAACAATAAGCCGTTAAAAGCCCTATCCAATCTTCAGCAATGACAACTTGCGACTTAGCAATGGAACTCAAACCGATTCCTCGGTTGTTTCAGCCTTGTTTTGACGTTTTGGCTTCAACCAAAATTCTGAGATAATGAGCAACACAGCGCCAACGGAGATCCCCATGTCGGCCACATTGAAAGTGGCATAATGCCAGCTTCCAATATAAAAATCGACAAAATCGGTGACTTTACCTTCTATGACACGATCAATCACATTACCGATCGCGCCACTCAACACCAAGTTAATCGCGATGACTTCCAACGTCCAGCGCTTAGGGAGCTTAGCCAACCAAATGATCAGAGCGGCGCTCACACTCAGTGCTAACGCCGTAAAAAACCAGCGTTGCCACCCGCCAACATCAGACAAAAAGCTGAAAGCTGCGCCATAGTTATAGACCAAAGTAAAATTCAAGTGCGGCAAAATAGCGACTGGTTCTCCCAGTGAAAGAGCAGTATTCGCCCAATACTTGCTTAACTGGTCCAAGACAATGAGCACCATCGCCAACCAGCTGGTTGCTAGTGCGGAAGAAGAAAACTTATTCATAATCAAACCCTGTTTAAAAATAGCCAGGCCTGGCTATTTATGCAAACTGGCGCGACTCCCCTTCACCGTAAATATTGTCAATACAACGCTGACAAAGCGCATCATCTTCCGAATGCGATCCAACATCTTCACGGTGATGCCAACAACGACCGCACTTAGGTTGATCTGCCGCTCCTGCATCAATCCACAAACCTTCCACATCAGACTCAACTGCCGTCTCTGATTTTTCAGACAACGGCTTCACAGTGGCATAAGAAGTAATCAACACAAAACGAAGTTCGTCTGCTAGCAAGTCGATTTGTTGGTACAAATCTTCCTCTGCATACAGTGACACTTTAGCTGTTAAAGACCCTTTAACAGCCCCTTCGTTTCGTAGTTTTTCAAGCTGCTTGGCTACAGCAGAACGCACATCCATCATTCTCGCCCAATAGGTCGAGTTCATGGGTTGTGTTTCATCCAGCTCTGTTAAACCTTGATACCATTCTTCTGTAAACACGGTTGCAGAATGCTCACCAGGCAAGGCTTTCCACAGTTCTTCCGCCGAAAAACTTAAGATAGGCGCGATCCAACGTGTCAACGCTTCTGCAATATGATACAGAGCCGTTTGCGCTGAACGACGCGGCAAGCCATCCGCTTTTGCCGTATATTGACGATCTTTGATGACATCTAGATAGAAAGATCCCAACTCAATCGAACAGAAATGGGTGACCGCTTGATAAATGGCATGGAAGTTATAACTTTCATACGCTGCAATAATTTCTTTTTGAATGCTTGAGGCCTGCCCGACCACCCATTGATCTAAAGGCAGCATCTTGTCATACGGTACTTGGTCTTTCAGCGGATCAAAGCCATTCATATTCGCCAATAAGAAACGAGACGTGTTTCGAATACGACGATAGGCATCTGCAGTACGACTAATAATCTCATCCGAAACCGTCATTTCATAACGATAATCCGCCGCCGCAATCCACAAACGTAAAATGTCTGCACCATACTTATTAGCGATATCTTGCGGTGCAACCACATTTCCTTTGGATTTGGACATCTTCTTGCCGTCTTTATCGACCGTAAAGCCATGCGTAAGTACCTGCTTATAAGGCGCTTCACCATTGGTTGCCAGAGCGGTTAATAAAGAGGATTGGAACCAACCACGGTGCTGGTCAGACCCTTCTAAATATAAATCAGCTGGCGTTGAGAGCTCTTCACGTTCATCCAACACGGTAAAGTGAGAAATCCCGGAATCAAACCAAACATCCAGGATATCGGTAACTTGTTCATAATCGTCAGCGTCATTCCCCAACAAGGTTGTCGGATCCAAATCATACCAGGCATCAATGGAATGCTTTTCAACCAATTGAGCCACCTTTTCCATCAATTCGATGGTATTCGGATGCATCGTGCCAGTCGCCTTGTGCACAAAGATTGGAATCGGCACCCCCCAGAAACGTTGGCGAGAAATACACCAGTCAGGACGACCATCAACCATGCCTTCAATTCGAGCTTGCCCCCATTCTGGCACCCAATCTACTTTCTTAATGGCTTTTAAGGCATCGTCACGCAAGTGACCTTCTGTCATACTGATAAACCATTGCGGCGTGGCACGAAAAATCAATGGCGTTTTAGTGCGCCAGCAATGTGGATAGCTGTGCACAATCGCTTCATGATGCACCAAAGCATTATGCTGTTGTAATACTTCAATCACATGGTCATCCGCTTTCAGAACGTTTTCACCTTCAAACAATGGCGTGCCGGCGACATAATAGCCTCGACCATCAACAGGGCAATCCACCTCTAAATCATATTTCAGACCCACTGCATAGTCTTCTTGACCGTGGCCAGGTGCGGTATGAACACACCCCGTTCCGGCATCAGTCGTCACATGATCGCCTAGAATCAATGGCACAATTCGATCATAAAATGGATGTTGCAAGCGAATCAGATCAAACTGATCTCCACGACCATAAGCAATCACGCGATACTGCTCGAATCCCCACTTGTCCATTGCATCTTTGAGTAAAGCTTCCGCAATAAACAAACGTTCCGGTCCCTTTTCACCTGTGACCTGCACCACGGCATATTCCAGTTCCGGGTTAATCGATACCGCTTGGTTAGCCGGCAACGTCCAAGGCGTTGTCGTCCAGATGACAACGGATAAAGGCCCCTCTCCGGTGTGGTCTTCTACATGATGGCACCGCTTAAAAAAGGCTTCTTCATCCAACACGTTAAAACGCACATCAATCGCGTGAGAGCGCTTATCTTCATATTCCACTTCTGCTTCCGCCAACGCCGAATGCCCGCCGATACTCCAGTAAACCGGCTTGGTCCCTTTCACTAAATGACCGTTTTCAACAATTTTTGCCAGCGCACGAATTTCATTCGCTTCAAATTTAAAGTCTTTGGTCAAATAAGGATTATCCCAATCCGCCATCACCCCTAAGCGTTGGAAGTCAGCCATCTGTCCATCCACTTGTTTTTGTGCATAGTCACGGCAAGCTTGACGGAATTCGGTCGCACCAATTTTTTGTCCCACTTTCCCTTTTTTCTTTTCAACATTCAGTTCAATGGGTAATCCATGACAATCCCAACCAGGAACAAACGGTGCATCAAAACCATTCAGACCTTTTGATTTGACAATCATATCCTTCAACACTTTATTCACCGCATGACCGATATGAATATTACCGTTCGCATATGGAGGACCGTCATGTAAAATAAATTTAGGACGTCCAGCCTTTGCATTTCTGACCGCTTCATATAAAGAAGCGCTCGTCCAATCTTGAACCTGTTTCGGTTCACGATTCGGCAAGTTTCCTCTCATAGGAAAGTCTGTTTCAGGAAGGTTTAATGTCGGCTTATAATCTTTTGTCATGTCTATAACTTTTCGTTTAAAAGGTTAAGGGGATTTTAAATTTTGCGAACTGATTCGACTTGAGTCAGTCCATGAAACTGTCTTGCTTGTTTAACATCTTGCTTAATTTGTTCGGTTAATGCCGCTAAATTTTCAAATTTCTTTTCGGCACGAATATAGTTCTCTATTCTAACGCTAATATGAGCGCCATAAACATCTTTATCCCAGTCAAATAAATGCACTTCGATAGAAGGGCGCGTCCCCGCTACGGTGGGACGAACACCAATATTGGCAACACCTGGCCAGTCCTGTTCATGCAAACCAGAAACCTTAACAGCATAAACACCTTCCAAAGGCATTTGAATTCGTTTGGGATTTAAATTCAAAGTTCGAAAACCAATCTTGCGCCCTAACTTTTGACCATGGATTACGCGCCCATGAAAATGAAAAGGCTCACCCAGTAATTGCTCGGCCATCTCCAAATCATGTCGGGATAACGCTTGACGGACTCTCGTACTACTGACACGCCCCTCGGTCACTTCGAAGGTTGCAACATCAGTTACTTCAAACCCCTGACAGCGACCTTGTTCAGCTAAAAAATCAAAATCGCCTTGACGTTGTTTACCAAAGCGAAAATCATCGCCCACCACCAAATGCTTCACATTCAGACCATCTTTTAGAATGGACTCCACAAATTGTACTGGTGAGAGGTTTGCAAATGTTTCATTAAAACGACAGACCAATACATAATCAATATCCGTCGCTTTAAAAGCACTGAGCTTTTCTCTTAAATTCATCAAACGCACCGGCGCAGAATGCGGGGCAAAGTACTCAATCGGCAAGGGTTCAAAAATCATCACCACAGAGGGTAACTTCTTCACCTTTGCCAAAGCAGTCACTTGATCCAAAATGGCTCGGTGCCCCAAATGAATCCCATCGAAATTACCGATCGTCAACACACAACCGGCTTGCAGTTCTGTCTTGACAGTGTCCAGATTTTGTAAGCCACGAATTAAGTGCATTAGTTCAGAATTATTTTTTTAGTAAGCCCTAAATTATAGCGTATTGCGACAGATAAGACCTTGTTAATCTTTAACAAATGACTAAAAATCAAACAAAAAATGACCAGGCCTGGCCATTTTTTAAATATCTTTTTTCAATAAACGCTTAGGTCGTAATCCGGTGGCGATCAACACAAAACCATAAACCAAGATAGTACCGAATACAATTGCAAACAACCACCCCAAACGATGTCTGGCATCAAACGCCAGCCAATCAGATACATCGGGGGAAATCGCTAAAATCAAAGCAACCAATATGGTATTGGCAAACAATACTTGCACCCAAAGCTTTCCCCACCCAGGTAAAGGCATAAAGGCACCCTGTTTTCTTAAAAACCAGTAGAGTAAGCCCGCATTCACAAACGCTGAAATACTGGTTGCTGCAGCAAGCCCAACATGGGCAAAGGGCCCAATCAAGGCTAAATTCATAACCGTATTTGTCACCAGCGCAACCACCGCAATTTTAACTGGGGTTTTCATATTTTTACGCGCGTAAAATGCTGGGGCAAGAATTTTTACCAGAATAAAGCCCAACAACCCAAAAGAATAGGCCATCAAACTCATACCAGACATTTTCACGTCATTTTCGGTAAAAGCACCATAGTGAAATAATGTAATAATCAACGGCTGGGCTAACAACAATAAACCGATGGTTGCGGGGACACCAATAACCAACACCAAACGCAATGCCGTATCAATATCTTGTCGGAACCCTTCCCAGTTTTCAGTCGCTGCTTTTTTAGAAAGCCCAGGCAGAACAACGGTTGCCAGCGCCACGCCAAAGACACCCAATGGAAATTCCATTAAGCGGTCTGAATAATATAACCAAGATACCGACCCGGTAATCAGAAAAGACGCCAAAATCGTATCAATCAACAAATTGATTTGCGCCACGGACACCCCAAACAATGCGGGTAACATTAAACGTTTAACTTCCGAGACCCCTTCATCTGTTTTTGGCGAAGGTACGGGTAACAGCCCAAGACGCTTTAAAAAAGGTAAATGAAACAAGAGCTGAACAACCCCTGCCACTAAAACCCCCCAAGCCAGCGCCATAACCGGAACATCTAATAAAGGTGACACCCAAATCGCAAACGTAATCAATACCAGATTCAAAAATACAGGCGTAAATGCAGGCACTGCAAATTGATTATAGGTATTCATAATCGCCGAAGAAAAGGCAACTAAAGAGATGAGTAATAGATAGGGAAAGGTAATGGACAACATATCAGAGGCCAATTGAAACTTCTCTGGGTCATCCACAAAACCGGGCGCAAAAACCAGCATCCAAAGACTGGAACCAAAGACACCAAAAGCGGTCAGGGCTAATAGAATACCCCCCAATCGGAACAAAATTGCATTGATTAAATGCTTAACAGCAGCCTGCCCACGTTTCTCTTTAACATCAGATAAAACGGGAACAAAGGCTTGTGAAAAAGCGCCTTCTGCAAAGAGTCGGCGGAAAAAATTGGGGATTTTAAACGCGACGAAAAAAGCATCTGCTCCGGTAGAGGCACCAAAATAGCGTGCAATCACCATATCTCGAACAAAGCCAAGTAGCCTTGAAATCATGGTCATGCTACCTACCGTGGCAGTCGCTTTAATAATACGTTTCAACGTTAGAGTCTTTAATGTTATGAAGTATCACTATTGTAACGATGAAGCAGGCTCAACTCGAATTTTTTTAATATTCAATTCGCCAATCGTATTTCACCTGTTTTTAGACACAAAAAAACCGGGATAAACCCGGCTTTTTTATAATAAGCGCTTGGTATTAAGCCATTGCTTTAATACGTGCGTTTATACGGCTTTTATTACGAGCCGCTTTATTTTTAGCAATAAGACCTTTACGAGCCATATTGTCTAAACTTGATTGCGCAACACGAAATGCAGCTGTTGCCGCTTCTTTATCACCTGCTTCAACAGCTGAAAGAACTTTCTTAACTGTTGTACGCATTGCAGCGCGCATACCTGCATTATGTTGACGATGCTTCTCGGCCTGACGAGCTCTTTTCGTTGCTTGTACTGAATTTGCCATTCTTTATAACTCCAAAAAATTTATTTTTTTCAATCGTTTACATCGATACGCATCGACAATCGATACTCATTAAGAAAGGGCTAAATCTTTCTAAAGTATCTAAATGTTTGAAAGGATTGCGGAATTATCTACAAAAGCTACCGCGTTGTCAAACATTTATATTGCTTTATGCTTAATAAGCGAACAAATTATTTATAAGGTTGATAAAAATCGTTTTTTATCAACCTTTATCAACAGCTAAAACCCTTTTTAAGCCCCTTGACGCTCATGAAGCTTTTGCAATCTTTCATACCAATCAGCCAAGACACTGGCCTCATAAAACTGAATCGCTTGGTGAACTTCTTTATATGTAGCACCCTTCATATCCAGCACTGCACGCAAGACATCTTGTAAATGCTCAATATAATCCAACTTCAATTCTTTTGAAATCGTAAATTGAGACAACTTGGTCAATACGACGATATTGCTTACTTCAAACCATTGCTCATGATGCATATTGTATTTTTGAGCCAACACTGAAGGCACTTTCCCTTGTCGAATCTCCAATACCTCTCTTAGCAAATGCATATTATAAAGATCAATTGCTACAGGCCTCAAGGAGAAAGGCAAGCTATTCATAAATGTTGGTTCTACACTATTAACTACCATTTATTTTCCTTCTTCCATCGCCACTTCACAAAGAAACCTTCATACTGCTTTCAATTTCATATCGCTCAATTTCCATTTGAATAAGGTGCTGATCATGACCGTTAGGAAAATCAAAATTAAATGCATTACACTCCGCTTGAAACTCAGGAACCGAAAAGGCTCTGACAAGAGTAGACCTAAATTTGAGCAGCCGTTTACTGCCTGCAAAATAAAGGCCTATATTGCAACGCATATTGGGCTTATAGCGCTTATCTAACTTTATAGACAATCCACCTGCGCTTAAATTCACCTCGGCGTCCTCCCTGAAAGAAGAGGACGAATGCTCCAAACATAAATCTTCTATCAATTCTTCATAGGCATCAAATGTGTAAGACATATATAAATAGAGACTACACAGCGCTTGAATTAATGGGGCTTTAGAAACCGTGGAAGATTCAAAACGTTTTTTCATATCATCAACTGCAAAATGTTTTGCAACCGGTTCAGGCTGTACAAATTGAGAGGGTGACGATTGTTCGGCACACTTTGCCACATGTTGAAAATGCGCCATCAGCTTCTGATTTAAATGGTCAAAATATTGAAAGGTTTTGGGTGCAGAAACTTTTAATGTCTGAATTTTTTGCACCCCTTTTCCATAAGCATGAAAAGTTAGCCAGTCTTGCTTACTGGCTCTGGGAGAGCGCCCTTCTGAAAGAGCTTGAACCCAGTCTTTAAAGAATTCTATGTAGGTTTCAAATTCTTCAAAAAAAGGCTGCAGAATGTCTTTTTGTTCCTGAATCAAGCCCACCCAGTGGTGCATTTCTTGCTGGGCTTCTTTAATCTTTTTTCTTTTGGTGGGCGGAAAATAATCAATCCCATACGCAAAGATCTGCTGATCTTTAATCGCTTCATGAGGCTTAATATAAATTTTTACAGGGATGTCGACGCGTCGAAAACGCCGCATTTCATGTTTTTCAAACCAAAAGGGCACACAAATTCCTTTTTAAACATTAACTAGAGAGTGCAACTTTGACAAAGCTTTTATCGCCTGACAAAACCCATTATGTTGTTTTTTTACTTTATTCTACAACCAATTACCTAGTTTGACACCGATACTTACCGTATTATTTTTATAGTCATAATCAATGAGACTCTCACCATAACCATAAAACCATTGTACATAGGCATTCAAGTTACGATGAATGGGGAAGCTATATCCTAATTCTAAAGCCCCCTTATTATCATTCTCATCAAAATTATTCCGCGCCATCACACTGAATTGATGCCGATTTTGTTTAGTAACAAAGCGAAACTCAGCATTCCCCATATAATGCGTTATATGAGGGTTATCATCTTGACCTGACGGTTCAGGAAAACGCCACCAAGGCTTTATCATAATAGCCGAATTCTCTTTTTCAAAAACCATCCGCAAATAAGCTCTATCCCAAGAGCGAGATAGGGTTCCCGAACGCCCATTCGATTGATGTACAAGCCCCAAATCAATCAGCCGGTTACGCCATCCTGCAATGGTCCATTTGTTGTCAAAGCTCATCCACACTTCAGGTTCATGGTTGGTTTCACGAAAAGGCTTTGAAATTTTAGAATTATAAGCTTGCCAAAATGAACGATTGGTATAGCCAACAAACAAATGATCTCCCCATCCCAACAACTCGTCGGCGATAGGTACTTTTAGGCTAATCTGAAACTTCACTTCATAAGGTTCAAAAGATTCGTCGCCTATTAAGCCGACGCCTCTAAAAGGCTTCTCATTGGTTTCAGAAAAGTTATAAGACCCAAACAAAACATAATTTGGTCGGTATGGTTGAATGGAAAACGGACGATACTTATTGCGCTTTTCAGCTTCAAGCCGTGAAGAAAGAGCGGCTTTATCTTCTGCACCTTCTGAATCGTCTTCTTGAACAGAAGATTCAAGACACTGTTCTCTAATTTGTTCCAATGTTGTTTCAGGTGGCTGCACTTCCAGTGCTTTTTGAACACAGTCCGAATCATATTTTTGTGCGGAAAAAACTAACTTTGGAAAAATCATCACGCCTAAAAAGAGCAAAAAGACACCTAAAAAACGTCTGACATACAGTTCAAAATTATTCACAGCTGTTCCATTTTTATATAAACCCACCATTCGATAGAATCAAGAGGACTCTTGCTTCTTCATTGTTTTTTCCGCAAATTGATAACCGAGTTCAATCATTTCTGTCGCCCGATCAAACTCAAGTGAACCACAAGCATCATTGGCAATTTCAATCACTTTATCAGGTGGGTAAGCCGCCAATTTTTGGCGTGCAATCGTGCTTTGCATTGAATCAAATGCCAAGTCTGCAATTTCATAAACACTCCAATGACGAACAGGTTCTGAATCACCATGTTCCCGAAACTTGCTGAAAAAGCCACTCAGTTTTTCATAAAAGGTTGTTGCAACTTCCGTAACTTCTGATGTTTTCTGAGACTCTGCCTCTAGTTTTTCATCATCTGAATGAGATTCGATTTTTTCGATTTTATTCATTCCTTCTGGCTCACCACTTAAACTAACCGCCAAAATCATATCGGTTTTATCACTAAAAGCGGGGGCAATCGGCACAGGGTTCAAAACACCACCATCAATCAAATCAACACCATGATAATTAAAAGGCGTAAAAAACAAAGGCAATGAAATCGATGCTCGAATAGCATCAAACAGTCGACCGGACTGCAGCCAAATTTCTCGTTGGCGCACAATGTCAGAAGCAACGGCAGTATAAGTGATCGGTAAATCTTCTATCATTTGGTTGCCCACCAAGTCGACTAGAGATTTTATAATCTTATCGCCTTTAACAAGGCCACTGCGCTCCCAGGATAAATCTAATAAGGTCACAATGTCGACCTTTCGGATAGAGCAGACCCACTCTTCAAACTCATCTAATTTTCCAGCGGCATAAACACCACCGACCAAAGCACCGATAGAGCATCCTGTCACGGAACGAATCTCATAATTATTTTCTTCCAGCCAGCGAATCACGCCTATATGAGCCCAGCCTCTTGCACCACCACTGCCCAACACTAAAGAGACCGTTTTTTTATTTTCTTTTGACTCTGCCATTTAATTCACCTGTTAACCGGGAGTATTTTCAAAATCATCCTATCCTAAAAATGGGCTCCGGTCACGAATATCAACATAAAAAAACCACCAGGCCTAGTGGTTTTTCATTAAAGCGTATTAAAAGATGCAATCCATACTTTTTAAGCTCTTTTAAGCACTCCGACTAAGAACAAGAGAATTGCTGCGCCGACTGTCGCACTGACAATCGTACCTAAAATACTCGTCGTGACAATACCGATCAACCCAAACACAAACCCACCGATAAATGCACCAACAACCCCAACGACAATATTACCGAGTAACCCAAATCCTCGGCCTTTCATTAATAAACCTGCAAGCCAACCGGCTAAAGCACCAATAATTAAAAATGTGATTAAACCTGCTAAATCCATAAGTCACCTCTTTTCATGATTTAAAAGCGCTTCCATCAAAGCATATCTTGATAACACTTTGACTTTAAAGGCAAATCCATTGTACCCATGAATACGTAAAAAAACTAGTTTAGGAAAAAAGATTCGAAAAAAGAATCGTAGATTTATTCTCGATGATAAGGATGGTTTTGCAATACAGACCAGGCGCGGTAGATTTGTTCAGCCACTAGAACCCTGACCAACGGATGAGGCAAGGTAAGTTTAGAAAGCCCCCATTTCCATTCTGCTTGTTGAATCAAACTGGCATCTAATCCGTCTGGCCCACCGACTACCAACGCGACATCCTGCCCGGAAGCCAACCAGTCATCCAGTTTTTGAGAAAATTGAACCGTACTCGGCTCCTGACCTTTTTCATCTAATACGATCAGTTTGGCACCTTTCGGCACTGCAGCTAGGATACGTTTCGCTTCTTCTGTTTTATATTGTGCAACGGATCCAGACTTACCCCGCGTTGCCATAGGGAGCTCTACCAGCTTTAAGGTACACGCTTTGGGCAAGCGTTTCACATATTCGGCATAGCCCGTTTGAACCCAGACAGGCATCTTTTGCCCAACGACAATAAAGTGTATATTCACAAGTTTAAAGGCCTAATAAATGTCGGCGAATATCAGCCATTCGCTGAACTGATATCCTCGCCTTCACCTGGCTTAATGTTCCATAATTTTTCCAGCTGATAGTGCGCGCGAGCTGACTCTGTCATCACATGAACAATGGCATTTCCAAGATCAACCAAAACCCAGTCAGGTTCGGGCCCTGCTTCCACTCCCATTGGCGGTTCACCTGCTTCTTTAAACGCCTGCGCCACCGCATTACCGGTAGAACGCACATGCGTAGTTGAGGTACCGGTTGCAACCACCATCTTATCGGTAAAAGAAGACAGCTTTGATACATCCAAAACTTGAATATCTCGTGCTTTACTATCTTCTAACGTACTGACGATTAACGCTTCTACTTGTTGATTATCCATCATGTATTCAATCACTCTCTTCTATTGGTAAAGCTGATGTTCATATATATAGCGGGCGACACTTTCCGGCATTAAATAATCAACCGGATCGCCATTTTTTAAATAAGATCGTAACGCCGTGGCACTTAAATCTAATTGCGTCACTGGCAAATCGACAATCTGACCAAACTCTTCCGTTAAAGTCGGCACCCAGTGATCCACAAAAATTTTACCGACTTCACCTTCTCTTGGAACAGGCTCACCCGGGCGATGTATCACCACAATATTCGCAAGATTCAAAATACCTTGCCAGTCATGCCATTGGTTAAATTTAGCAAACGCATCTGTTCCCATCATCAACACTAGGGTTGCATCCGGTTCAGATTGCTTAAGGGCTTCCAAGGTATTGACGGTATAAGACGCGCCCCCTAAATCCAATTCAATGGTATCCAGTTTAAAATGCGGTTGATTTTGAATGGCCAATTGAACCATTTCACATCGTTGCTGTGCCGAAACAGTCGGAGAAGCTCGGTGAACCGGTTGATAGGCTGGAATAAAACGCATTTCATCCAAGTGAAGCGCATGAACCACTTCCAAGGCAGGGCGTAAGTGCCCAAAATGAATGGGGTCAAAAGTACCGCCATTGATGCCGATTAAACGTTTGATTTGCAAAAAAGACTCTCTTTAGGTTTTTTTGTTATTATAGCAACTATGTCAAATATTCATATGACAATTCCTCAAATCCCGCCCTTATTTGAAGAAGCTGTTTACCAGCTGCTTTCAAACGGCGAACCGATTAAAGAATATGATCTAATGAAACGATTAGTTTCCTTAGGCTTTGATCAATTCACCCCGTCTCTGGAACCTTTAGAGCTTTTCCGGGCGCACTTTTTACTGTTTCACCTGCTATATCGACTGCAAGACAAATGGCACACAGAGAAGAAAGGTGCCTTAAACATTCATACGCTGGATATCTATTTAGACTCAACTCTTAAAGAAGACACGGCGCAAAAAATATCTGAAATTGACGGGGTTAAAACATACTACCTTGATTATGAAACGTTTATTCACACACAAGAACAAGACGTGATTGATTTAATTGATGGGTTTTGGGAAAGTCTTGGTCACAAAGACACTTTATTTTATAGTGAACAAGAGGTTGAAAAGGCCAAGCAGACACTAGAGATTGAAGCCGACATCACCCCCAAAAAAGTTCAGACACAATATCGAAAACTCTCTCAAATTCATCACCCAGACAAGGGTGGAAAAGCCGAAATTTTCCACGCAATCTGCCAGGCAAAGGAAGTGTTACTGACGGCAGTAAAAGCTTAACATCAGCTTTCTCACCAACAGAGTTACTCTCTAATGGAGCCATCCCCGAGCACAATATATTTTTGAGACGTCAGCCCTTCCAAACCAACTGGCCCTCTGGCGTGAAACTTATCCGTACTGATACCAATTTCAGCGCCCAAACCATACTCAAACCCATCAGCAAAACGGGTTGAAGCATTCACCATCACTGAACTGGAGTCTACACGAGCCAAAAACTGACGAGAAGTTGTTAAGTTCTCAGTAATAATCGATTCGGTATGCCCTGAGCTATACTGTGTAATATGCTCAATCGCTTCATCCACATCCTCCACTACTTTGATGGACAGAATCGGCGCTAAATATTCCGTCGCCCAATCTTCTTCCGTGGCCGACTTCATATCACTGATGGCGCGTGTTCGTTCACAGCCGCGTAACTCCACCCCTTTGGCTTCATACATTTCTACCAGGCCTGGTAGAATTTCACAGGCACGCGAATCTGCAATCAGCAACGTTTCCATCGCATTACACACGCCATAGCGATGGGTTTTGGCATTAAAGGCAACGCGCGTCGCTTTATCCGCATCGGCATCATCATCAATATAGACATGACAAATACCGTCCAAATGTTTAATCACCGGCACCTTTGCGCCTTCACTGATTCGTTCGATCAGGCCTTTCCCCCCCCGAGGAATAATGACATCGACATATTTCGGCATGGCAATCATTTCACCCACTGCCGCTCTATCTGTCGTTTCCACTACTTGCACCGCTGTAGGCAAAAGCCCGGATTCTTTCAAAGCTGATTGGATACACTTGGCTAAGGCACGATTTGAATAAGCCGCTTCAGACCCACCACGCAACAAGGCCGCATTTCCAGATTTCAAACATAATGCCGCTGCATCAATCGTCACATTCGGGCGTGATTCATAAATAATCCCTACCACCCCTAAAGGCACACGCATTTTGCCGACTTGGATACCAGAAGGCAGATAATTCATGTCAGAAATTTCACCAATAGGATCATTCAAAGCAGCAATTTGTCGCAACCCTGTCGCCATTCCGTGAATCACTTTATCAGTCAAGGCCAAACGATCCAGCATCGCCGCATCCAATCCATTCGCTTTACCTTGCTCTAAATCTTTAGCATTTTCAGCTTTTAAAATCTCAGACTGATCTTCCAATGCGGTTGCAATATTCAACAAAGCGGTATTCTTCTGCTGAGTGGTCGCCACCATCAATTGACGGGAAGCTTCTCTGGCTTGCTGTCCCAGTTTCTGCATATAGGCTTTAACATCCAATTGTTGTTCCGTCATATCCACTCCACTCTCTATCATTTACCTTTATTAAGGTGCTTGTTCTTTAAAAATTATTGCGAAATTTTGAAAACCAGTTCTGAAAGACTTAACCATTCATCGCCTTTCCGAAGCCCTTTAATCGTTAAATCAACCTGTAGCGCGACATTCAATAAACTTTGCCAATAAGCCAAGTCATGACGTTGCAAAGCTGCGCTAAACTCACCTTGCTTGGAAGACCAAATACGTAATTGTTTATAAACTTGGGGCAAAGACAATGTCTGTTGTTTTTGGGCGATTGAAATCAATTGTCGTAATTCTTTGGAAAGCAGCCAAAGCACAATCGGCGCTTCAAGTCCTTCCTGTTGCAATCGGTGTAAAATCTGTAACGCATATTGCGTTCGACCCAACAACATCGCCGTACTTAACGCAAACAACTGGTAATGCGCTTGGTCCGCGACATTATCAATAATATTCTGTGCGGTTAACGCCGTGCCTGCTGGAAAAAGCAACGCCAGCTTTTCCATTTCTTGGTCCGCCGCCAATAAATTCCCTTCCACCCTTTCAGATAACAAACCCGCTGCTTCTTCATCCAAGCTGAGTCCGGCTTCTTGTGCACGGTTCTGGCACCACTTAAGCAGTCCAACGCCTTCAATCGGTTTGGATTGTACCACCCAGCCGTGCGCTTCAATCGCCTGTACCCATTTGGATTTCAGTTGTCGTCCATCAAGCTTTTCACAAGTTACCACCAAGCAAATTTCAGGAGGTAAATCATGCAGGGCATTGGCCCATTCTTGAATAAAGGCCCCTCCTTCCTTACCCGGCGTGCCTTTCGGCATATCCAATTCAATAATACGACGATCCGCAAACAAGGTCCCCGCCTGGGTTTCCATTTTCAGGTCAGCCCACTTGAAGCTTGCATCCACTTCATACCGGTCACGCTGAAAATACTCTTGTGACTTAAGCAACTCACGCAGTCCATCTAAGGCACGACGCACATACAATGGTTCTTCACCATAAATCAAAGTGATAGGTTTAATTTCAAAATTAGGGTTTTGTAACTGCTTTAAAAAAGCCGGCGCCATAATCATAAAAAGTTACCTAGCCACCCTAATTAAGTTGAGAACGATTGATTCGGTCAATAATTTGCACGGCAATATCATTGGCCATTTGTTGCTGAATTGAACGCAGTTCACGGTTAGACGCTAACGCCGCCGCATTATCAATACGCCGATCTCGATAAACTTGTACAACCGTTTTCAAGAGCTCTTTTTCTGTGGCGACTTCTTCAACCCGAATCGGCTGCATCATTTTAATTAATTCAGATGACGCATCCCCTTGGCCACTGATACTGGTTCGAGACACGGTATACCCCGTCGGTTGAAATGACAGCACAATTTCCGCCTCCGCCATATTGTTAACAATTTTGACATTAGACGCTTTAAGCTGTTGCTCTAACGAACGTAAAACATCCGCGCGAACCCCATCGGTATTGACCAGTTCAATCGACTTAAATGTGGCCACAGCATTTTTACCAACCCCTTTTAAGTGAAATCCACATGCGGTCAACGTTAAAACCAAGCCCAAAATCGCAAACACCCGAATTCTGACAAGCCAGGCCTGGCTAAATTGAGTCATGATTAAACGCTGAATCATCCTATTCCTCTCTTAAACCGAATTGATTACCCTTTCACGACGATATTAACCAAACGCCCAGGGACCACAATCTCTTTAACAATTTCTTTACCATCGATAAACTTAGCGGCCTGCTCGTTAGCTTTTGCCGCCGCTAAAATGGTCTCTTTATCCGCTTCAGCCGCCACTTCAATTTTGCCACGTAATTTACCATTAACCTGCACCATGATTTCAATTTCATCTTTAACAAGCGCAGCTTCGTCCACTTTCGGCCAAGCGACATTCAACACCAAACCATCGTTTCCTAACGCTTCCCAAAGTGCCTGCGATGCATGTGGAGTCATGGGTGACAACATCAAAACCAGCATTTCCAATGCTTCCTGCATCACCGCACGACCCGCCTCTGACTCATCCTTAAAGCGCGAAATGTCATTCAACAATTCCATGGTCGCCGCAATGGCAGTATTGAAATGCATTCGACGTCCCATATCATCGGTCACTTTCTGTAACGTGGTGTGTAATTTCAAACGAAGTGCTTTTTGTTCTTTGGTCAAACCCTCATTCGACGTACAGGCTGAGACTACGCCAGCTGCGACGTGTCCTTGCACTTGGCGCCAAACACGGTTTAAGAAGCGGTGCGACCCTTCTACCGCCGAATCTGACCATTCCAAGGTTTGCTCCGGCGGTGAGGCAAACATAATATACAAACGCAGAGTATCTGCGCCGTACTGGTCAATCAACGTCTGCGGATCAATCCCGTTATTTTTTGATTTAGACATTTTAATAATGCCACCATACTGTACTTCCGTGCCGTCTGATTTCAGCTGACCTTTAACAATGGTCCCTTTATCATCCGTGATCGGTTCCACATCCAAAGGCGAGTACCAAGTTTGCTTACCTTTTTCATCTTGTGTAAACCAGCTTCCTGCCAGCACCATACCTTGCGTAAGTAAGTTTTTAAACGGTTCATCTGAGGATACCAACCCTTCATCACGCATCAGTTTATGGAAAAAACGTGCGTACAATAGATGAAGAATGGCGTGCTCAATTCCGCCGATATATTGATCCACTGGCAACCAGTGATCTGCCGCTTTCTTATCCAACATCGCATTGTTTTCATGGCGCGAGGTATAACGCGCATGGTACCAAGACGATTCAAAGAAGGTATCAAACGTATCCGTTTCACGGTTAGCGGGACCACCACATTGAGGACACTCACATTTTTTGAAACTGTCCAGCTTCGCTAAAGGAGAACCAGCCCCATCCGGCACGACATCTTCCGGCAAACGCACCGGTAAATCTTTTTCCGGCACCGGAAGCGCACCACAGGCTGGGCAATAAATCACCGGAATTGGGCATCCCCAATAACGCTGACGAGAAATCCCCCAATCACGCAATCTGTAATTAGTCTGCTTTTCTCCTAAGCCTAATTCCCCTAAAACTTTGGCCATTTCATGCAAGGCTTGCTTTGACTTCAGGCCATCGAATTGTCCAGAGTTGACCAACACGCCTTTTTCAGTAAAGGCTGCTTTGGAAATATCCGCTTCTTCATCTGCTTTCGGTGCAATCACTGCTTTAATCGGCAAATCATACGCCTTGGCAAACTCATAATCGCGCTGGTCATGCGCGGGAACTGACATCACCGCACCGGTTCCATAACCCATCAAGACAAAGTTAGCCGCCCATACTGGCACTTCGTCACCGGTAATGGGATGTTTGACTCGAATACCGGTATCGACCCCTTTTTTCTCCATGGTTTCCATATCCGCTTCAGCGGTGGAAATATGAGAACACTCTTCAATGAAACGTTCCAAAGGTTCATTATTGAGCGATGCTTTCCGCGCCCAAGGATGATCAGCCGCCACTGCCACATAAGTCACTCCCATCAAGGTATCCGGACGGGTGGTGTAGACTTTTAGATTGCCATTTGATTCGTCCAACCCTGAAGCGATTGGGAATTCAATTTCCAAACCGGTTGATTTACCAATCCAGTTTTTCTGCATGGTTTTAACTTGTTCCGGCCAGCCCTGAAGCTGATCTAAATCTTTCAATAACTCTTCAGCATAATCGGTAATACGCAAGAACCACTGTGCGATTTCTTTACGTTCAACCGGCACACCTGAACGCCAGCCTTTGCCATCAATTACTTGCTCATTCGCCAGCACAGTCTGATCAACCGGATCCCAGTTCACCACCGACAACTTCCGATATACTAACCCTTTCTCCATCAAGCGGGTAAACAACCACTGCTCCCAGCGATAATACTCAGGGTGACACGTCGCCACTTCTCTCGTCCAGTCATACCCTAGACCGAGTCTTTTCAACTGGTTACGCATATAGTCGATATTTTGGTACGTCCACTTCGCCGGCGCGACTTGGTTGTCCATCGCAGCATTTTCAGCCGGTAAGCCGAAGGCATCCCATCCCATTGGTTGCAACACATTTTTGCCCTGCATACGCTGGAATCGTGACACCACATCCCCGATGGTATAGTTTCGCACATGCCCCATATGCAGCTTGCCACTTGGGTAAGGGAACATTGAAAGACAGTAAAACTTCTCTTTTGAGTCATCTTCTTTCGCTACAAAGACCTGCTGCTCATCCCAGACTTGTTGGATAGCCGCTTCAATGGATTGTGGTTGATAATCAGTTGTCGATTCAGGCATGGATTCTGTTGTCATGTATCGCTTTCTTTTTGGTATGATTAAAGATAAATTAAATGAAAACGATTATAACAAATTAGAGGATGTAAAAATGAGTGAAAATAAAATGTTGGCTGCCTACCGTCACATACTGGAAAAAGCAAAAGAGTCGCTCATTAAAGCAGACATGAAAAGCTGGGATTTACTCGGCAAAGCAGTACACAAAGTTGAAGAAAAGGAATCGGTTCTGGAAGAATTGAGTCGCGAAGAAGTGGCTCAAGTTCAAGAAGATGTCAAAGCGGATATTTTTCAACTGGCAGAGTACTTAGAAGAATTCAATGAAGGCGTGGAATCTTTTATTGAAATGGACTTACCGGTGGTTGAAAAATATTTGGAAGAAAAAGCGCTCAGCCTGTCGGATCCAACTGAATTGATGATTCTCAAGTTACGACTGACTGCAGCGATGAATTCAGAAAAATCTATTTAATTTCTTTTTAAAAAACAGCCAGGCCTGGCTGTTTTTGCCCTGTCTAGATAACCGCTTAAGATTTCGTTTTTTTAGCTTGCACCAAAGGCAACAACATTATTTTACGCGCTGCTAAAAAACTCATGATCACACTCAACAACAATAAAAACGGAATTTGTTTCCATTCCGCATAAGGCGTTGTCCCCGAATAGGGTTGAACTTCTCCTCTCAACACCCCTGTTTCATACGGGGGAATCTTTTGTTTGATTTGCCCTTGCGTATCGACAATCACGGTATAACCCGTATTAGTCGTTCGTGCAATTTCCCGCCCCAATTCAATCGCTCGCATTTGCACATCCTGAACCTGTTGTGCGGGTTCAAAGGTGTGCGCAAACCAAGCATCATTACTGACTGTCACCAAGTAACTTGATGCCTTGGCAGAGTCGGCCAACTCTTCTCCAAATGCCATTTCATAACACACCGAGACACCCACTAAATGTTCACCTAAGGCCAAAGGCTTTTGATCCAAAGAGCCATGCGAAAATTCCGAAAAAGGAATATCAAACATCAGGCTTAAGGTTTTTAAAATTTTGGAAAACGGAAAATATTCACTGAATGGCACCAAATGTTTTTTATGGTATACCTGTTCGGGATTTCGAGCATTGACCAAAGCATTGTAATACTCACCGGTTTGTCGGTTTCGGGTAATCACCCCCATTAGGACGTCGGTTTCTAATAACTGTGCGTCTTTAATAAAAGAACGCAATACACCTTTTTCAACCGTATCATAATAAGCTGGCACAGCCGTTTCCGGCCAAACAATTAAATCCGCATCCAAATTTTGCTTTGTCAAACCAACATAGGTTTTCAGTGTAGGAATAAATTGCGCTCGATCCCATTTTTGGTCTTGCTTAACATTTCCCTGCAGCAAAGCCACTTTCACTGGCTTGCCTGTCGGTTCAACCCACTGCACATTTTTTAAAGCGGCACCTGTCAACCAAAGCGAGGCTAATATAAAGCTCGCTCCAATCCATGCTCTGACTTCATATAACCACAACAAAATCCCAGCCGTCATTGCGACTGCCCAACTGACGCCTAATACGCCTAAAACAAGCGCATATCCATCCAGCCAGGTCAGTAAATGTGAGTTCCCAGTCATTAAAAAAGGAAAGCCGCCAAATAAACTTGCCCTCAACCATTCTGCAAACACCCACACGGTCGGCATAACCAATAACCAGCTAAAGCCTGGCTTATCCGCACTTTTCAATAAACCGACCAGCCAGCCGGCCAGCATGAAATACAGAGAAAGGAATAAAATAAAAATGAAAGTTGCTAGAATTGCGAGGCCTAAATTGACGTCCGCATAGATATACATACTCGAGATGAGCCAGCTGACGCCCACCCCAAAAAAACCAAGCCCAAACCAAAGCCCGAGTTGAGTGGTTTCTTTTTTAGATTCCGCTTTAAACCAAAGCCAGAAAAGGCCAGCCAAAGCAATCACGGCTAGAGGGGGAATCCCCACCGGTGCATGAGCAAACACCATAAGCGCACCCAAGCCAAACGCACTTAATAGGCGTTTACTGGGTTTAAAAAAAGAAAAAAATCGTTTCATAAGGTCAATTATGGCTAGCGAGAAACGTCCGATTCGGCGGCTTCTGCTGGTTGGTCTGTCTCATCGGCCACAGCCTCTGAATCTTGCGCCTCATTTTCTGAGTTCGCTTTTTCTTCGTCAAACACCGATTTTTCTTCTACCAAAAAGCTTTCCACGCGACGCTCATCAGCTTTTGAAACGGTGAGCCTTAATCCTTCAATTTCAAAGACTTCTTCCTCTTCTGGAATTTTGCCTAGTCGCTTGGCGACAATCCCGCCAATTGTTTCCAGCAATTCATCTTCAAACGTTGTATTAAAGAACTGATTGAATTCATCCAATGATGTAATCGCCTTTACAGCATAAGCACCGGAAATATGCTTTTGAATATTATCATCATCTTCGTCATGTTCATCTTCAATGTCACCAACAATTTGTTCCAAAACATCTTCGATAGTGACTAACCCGGCAACTTCACCATATTCATCGACCACTAAGGCCATATGATTACGACTGTTTTTAAACTCTCGAAGCAATACGTTTAGACGTTTACTCTCCGACACTAATACGGGCGTTCGATAAAGTTCTTCAAGCTGAGACTTATCGGTTAGCTGATGCTTCACAACAGCTCTTAAGACGTCTTTGGCCAATAGAATCCCAATGACTTCATCAGTATCCGCCGACAACACCGGATAACGTGAATGCGCCGCATCCAACATATTCTCCAAAATGACATCTAATTCATCTGCTTCATCCACACAAGACATTTGCACTTTTGGAATCATCACATCTCGAACACGCGCTTCCGACACATCCAAAACACCTTGGATCATTAACAGTGCATCTTTATCAATCAAGTCCTGTGCTTGGGCTTCTTGCAAAAATGAATCTAAATCTGCCCGGCTCTCCGGTTCATCTGAAAACAACTTAGAAAGTTTTTCAAACCAAGAAGAGCCGCTACTACTGTCACTCATGAATTTTTTTCACTCCGGTTTACTGCCTTAAATTAAGCCTATACTCTCTAGTTGTTATATGCGAATGACTTCGAATATTTCAATAGAAAAAATCATTGGAAATGAGAGAGTATAAAAGAAACACACTAATCAGTGCTTTAAATCAATTCGATTCGTAAGGGGAGTCATAGCCGAGATCAGCCAAAATCTCTGCCTCAAGCGCTTCCATTTCAATGGCCTCATCATCTTCCATATGATCCATCCCCTGCAGATGCAAACACCCATGAACAACCATATGAGCCCAATGAGCTTCAAGTGGTTTGTGTTGCGCTTTTGCTTCTTGCAACACCACGGCGGCGCAAATCACCAAGTCACCGATATAAGGCAACTCTTCACCTAAATCCACTAAAACCGGTGGATTTTCAAAAGGAAAAGACAAGACGTTCGTCGTCTTATCTTTTCCTCGATAATCCCGATTAAGTGTTTGGATTTCATCTTCATCAACGATACGAACCGTCAACTCCGTTTCACCATCCAAGCGATCATCCAATAAGGCGGCTTCTACCCACTTTAAACATTGTTCATAAGTTGGTAGTTCAGCTTCATCAATCTCTTCGACTGCTACTTGATAATCTAAGTGTATCATTTTGCCGCACTCCTTCTATCAAATTGATCATAAGCTTGAACAATCTTTTGTACCAGGTTATGACGAACTACATCTTGCGACTGATAAAAGGTAAACCCTATTCCCGGTACACCTTCCAACACTTCAATCACATGTCTTAACCCTGAGCGCTGATGATTCGGTAAATCACATTGCGTAATATCCCCCGTCACCACTGCTTTTGACCCAAAACCGATTCGAGTCAAAAACATTTTCATCTGTTCGGTGGTCGTGTTTTGCGCTTCATCTAAAATAATAAAGGATTCATTTAATGTACGACCTCGCATAAAAGCAAGCGGCGCAATTTCAATAATATGTTTTTCGATCAGTTTTTCAACTGTTTCAAAACCAAGCATTTCAAATAACGCATCAAATAGAGGGCGCAAATACGGATCTACCTTTTGATTTAGGTCTCCTGGTAAAAAGCCGAGCTTTTCGCCGGCTTCTACTGCTGGGCGGGTCAAAATAATGCGGCGAACTTGCTCTGACTCCAACGCCTCTACCGCTGTTGCAACCGCTAAATAGGTTTTACCGGTTCCGGCAGGCCCAATACCAAAACTGACATCATAATCTTTTACAGATTGAATGTAATTGGCTTGATTGGCGTTACGCGTTTTAATCGTTTTCTTTCGCGTCTTGATCAATAACTGATCTTCATCCATTGCTTTTGCTTCATCAAATCCCAACGACTGCAACGCAATATGAATTTTTGGTGGATCCAGTGGCTCTTTTTGTGCCATCTGATACAGGTCACGAATAAACTGTTCTGCTTGCACCAAGCGTTCTGCCAACCCTGTGACACTGAATTTAAACCCTAAATGGTTTATTTCAACCCCTAAGCGCAATTCAAGTTGCGACAAATGCTCACTGTGCCACCCGCAAAGGTTGGCCAGTGCATCATTATCTTCAGGAGTTAAATGAAATTGTATGGTGTGAAGCGTTGTCAATGAACAATAACCATATAAGAAACGAGCTTTATAATAAGCCCATCATAATGAAAAAAATTTAGAATTACAATGCATAAAACTGTCGTTGGTTAAACTGCTCTGCTTCCGGTGTGGCAACCAACTTCCCTTTTAAAGAATTGGTATAGGCTTCTTCAATGAATACATCCACAAACTGACCAATCAATTCCGGCTGTCCTTCAAAGTTCACCACTCGGTTGTTTTCCGTACGACCCGACACTTCATTGGTTGAATTACGAGACAACCTTTCAACTAAAACACGCTGTGTGGTCCCGACCATGCCTTCACTGATCGCTGCGGTTTGTTCATTCAACATTGCCTGTAACGCTTGCAGTCGACGCTTTTTCATATGCAATTCAACATCATCCGGCAAACTGGCGGCAGGGGTCCCTGGGCGGGGACTATAAATAAAACTGAAAGAACGGTCGTAATTCATTTCTTTTACCAAAGCGAGCGTCTCTTTAAAGTCATCACACGTCTCTCCTGGAAAACCAATAATAAAGTCACCAGACAGGCTTAAATCAGGACGAATTTTCTTAATCTTACGAATGGTCGCCTTATATTCAATCGCCATATGATTACGCTTCATCATCGCCAACACCCTATCAGAACCGGACTGAATCGGTAAATGTAAATGAGAAACCAATTCCGGCACTTCTGCATAGCAATCAATCAGACTTTGCGTCATTTCATTTGGATGCGACGTGGTAAAACGAATACGATCAATGCCTTCAACCGCTCTGACCGCATGAATCAAAACCGCCAAATCAGCCATTTCACCATCCGGCATTTCACCGCGATACGCGTTGACATTCTGCCCCAAAAGATTAACTTCTCGAACCCCTTGTTGAGCCAACGATTCAATTTCAGCCATCACATCCGAAAACGGTCGACTAAACTCTTCGCCACGGGTATAAGGCACCACGCAGAAAGTACAATACTTTGAACAGCCTTCCATCACAGAAACAAATGCAGACACACCGTTCGACTCAGGCTCGGCCAAATTATCGAACTTCTCAATCTCTGGAAATGAGATATCGATAATTGCCCGTTTTTTCAGCTTCTTATCCTGCTCGGTCGCTCCGCGTAAGGTCAAGGCTTCATCTATCATCGCCGGTAAGCGATGTAAGGTCTGCGGCCCGAAGATCACATCCACTAAAGGCGCGCGCTTACGAATCACATCCCCTTCCTGAGAGGCCACGCAGCCACCCACACCAATCACTCGATTCGGCTTGGCTGCTTTCCACTTTTTCCAGCGACCAAGTTCATCAAACACTTTTTCTTGAGCTTTTTCTCGCACAGAGCAGGTGTTCAAAAGCAGCATGTCCGCTTCTTCAGGTGTTTCCACCAGACTCAAGCCATAGGTTTTTTCTAACAACTTTGCCATACGATCTGAATCGTATTCATTCATCTGGCACCCGTAAGTTTTGATGAATAAACCGCCTGAAAACGGAGACGTGCGTGACTGTAATTCTGACATAACCCGACCTTAAAAGATAAAGACTTAATATTTGTACGACTTTAATAAAGCTATCTTATTGATTCTAATTAATAAAATTCAAATTTAGGGCGCGTATTCTACCACAAAGCCCGATAAAAACAGTAAAAACAAAAAAGCCCCGTTAATCGGGGCTTATCTCTCTAGCACCATCAACTTAAAGTCGATAACACAAATCATAAGTCGTGGAACCATCAATAGCATAGGACGTTTCACTATCATGCCCTTGAATTGCTCCTGAACTTGGAATGCCATCATCATATTGATTATCGATGATATTCGCGGCATCGCCCGGCATATTGGCAAAACAAATATTGTTACCCTGTGCATTAGTATAGGCATCAGGCGTCACTACAATATTCCCGCCAAACGCATGCGCTGGGGCAGTCGTATCCGCTGGATCGCCCGTCAAAAGGTTTGCTCGACGCAACATTTCATAAAAGCCTGTTTGTTCATCGGCTTCTATTACACCATTTGCATTCCCTGTATTTGTTGAAAGGAGGGCAATGGCAGACGCGTTATCATCCCCCGGCAATGCTTTATAACGCTGCTGATACGTCAGCACTGCCGATACAATACTTTGTGAGTCATTGTGAATATTTTTGATTTTAGCGCCATTGATCAATTCCTGTCCTTTCAGCACACCGCCCAATAAAAGGCCGATAATCACCAAGACAATTGCCATTTCAACCAACGTAAACCCTTTTTGACGAACTAATGACATTTTCATCTCCTCTCATCCATTAATTATCTATTTTATTATTTATAGCTTTAGTTTAAGCCAATTTGCAAAGAAACACAGAGTAAATTTTTCTTACCCTTAAAGTTATGCCAGAACCACATGGGAACAGAACTGTACAACAAATCGATTTTTTCCTTCTAGCGCTTCAAAATAAATAGCGCCGCCCATCGTGGACAACAACTCTCGTGCGATAAACAACCCTAATCCCATCCCCTCTTCAGAACTAGACCAAAAAGGTTCAAACAACCGCTCACTTTGAATAGCCTCACGTGTCTTTTGATGCGTCATCGAAAACACAACTTGTCCATCGCCCATAACCTCAATCAAAACAGGGCTTCCATCACCATGGCTCTGAAAATTCTCCAGCACATTTTTAATGACCTGTTCAAATAAGGCATAAGACATGGAACAACTAAACAGACCTTTCAACTGATACTCAATCCCTATCCCTTGTGCAATTCGTGCAATTTCACTGGCAAACTCAATGGGTTCAACACTTTGGAAAGAACCGCTGGAAATCGTCATCTGTTTGATGGTTTTTTCAGCACGCTCTGTCACAACAGGCAGTACTTTTTTGAGGTGGTTAACCAAAGAATTTTTCTCGTCTTCTGAGCTAGCCTCTCGCACTTGGTCCGCTAACAATTGAATAAACTGGGCTAGATTTTTGATATCGTGTTGTACCAATAGCTGATATTTTTCTAATCGCTTTTGTGACAAGAAAAACTGGGTATTTTTATTACTGACATCCAACACTAATAAGGATTTAAATGTTTGAAAGATCAACTGAGCGAAAAACTTTTTTTCCCCTCTTAAGCGCGGTGCCGACAAAGACAACTGAAAATCCATCCCCCCTTCAGCAATACTGACAGGGTAAGCCACTTGGGCATCAGCGCCTTTTTCAATGGTTTTTATTTCACCAAACCAGATGATTTGCCCTGTCATTCCTCTAAAACCAGCGGCGTTTAAAATTGGCCAGGCCTGGTCAACAAAATCCAAGGCATCTTGCCTTACGACTTTATTCACGTCATATAACTTCAGAATCAATTTTCTTAAACGTCGGCTTTGAGTGTGTAGATACAAGACCACTAGAATCAAAGTAACCCCAACCAACAGAGCACCAGAAGCGAGCTCTTCTCCCCATTCAGAAATCATCAAGAGCGCTCAATGCCATATTTATTAATAAGGTAATACACGTTTTCACGCTTCAATCCCAGTCGGCGTGCCACTTCATGAATATTAAATTCTGTATCGCTTAACACCTGCTTCAATATTTTCAATTCAGCCGCATTTCGAGCCGCTTTCACTCCATTCCCCATCTCAAGATCCAGTTCAACCTTTTGAACCCCTTCTTGCTCTTTTAGTTTTTGTGATTGTTTTAAAAATAACAAAGCACGATCAATCGACCGTTTTAAGACATCGTATTCCACAGGCTTGGTCAAAAAATCAAACGCGCCATACTTAATAGATAAGTAAGAGGTTTCGTCAGCAGACTGCCCCGTTAACACAATTATTTTAGTATTCAACATTTGATCAGACACCCATTCCAGCAACCTTAATCCTTCTGTCGCGGCATGCTCATTAGGTGGCATCCCCATATCTAATATCATTACATCAACCACTTGTTCCTTTAACAAAGCAATTGCATCAACCGTGGAATTGGCTTCATAGACTGTATAACCAGATCCTTTGAGGGAAAAAGATAACATCGCTCTCAAACTTTGATCATCATCGACCAATAATACCGATGCCATCTAACCTCCTTATAAATTCAATGACGATCCGTCACTGAATTGAACCACTTCAAAACTGTTCAAACGACTTTCATAGCCACTATCATGCCACTCCTGCTCAAGCATATCGACATAAAGCGTATCATCACCTGAACCACCATATAGGTTGGCATTAATCATCCCATCTATTTTTAAAGAATCATTACCCGGTCCCATATCAACAGAATTATTTACATTTCCTTGTATATAGACAAAGTCATCCCCACCTTCTGCTTTTAAAGTTTTAGAGCCATTCAAATCCCCATTAATAGTCAAGTTATCATCATCCTGCCCTAATGAAATAGCGCCTTGTGCGTTGCCCAAAATCCACACAATATCATTACCCGTCCCGGTATCTAATGCGTCGTTTTGATTGCCTCCAATTTGCAATGTATTATCCCCATTTTTAAGGTTTAACTTGGCATTCAAATCGCCTGTAATTTCTAATGAATCATCACCATTCGTGGCTAAAAAGTCACCGCTATCATTAAAATTGCCAGAAATAGTGGTATCAAAAGTTCCGGAGGGCAACACAGGAACATCTCCTGAACCAGGTGGTGTTCCACCACCTAATGAAGAGTCAAACAACGCATTCGGGTGCGTTTTCAAAAAGTGCGATTTAATTTCATAACCAGACAATCCCGAAATTTCATCGTCAAAAAAACCACTCACCGCGGGCATTTCAGCAAAACTTCCCTGCCAAAATAAAGCATCTCCATCACAATTCTCAACTTCAGGATTGCCGCGTTCGTTGCAATTGATTCCACCTCGTTTATTTGCGGCAACCAATATGACAGAAAGACTTTCATAAGCCATTTGAGCGCTATTATTACAAAGCGAAGCTTCCTCTGAACAGACATTGTAGTTACCCAGCCCCGCATTCCCGGCAACAGGTGGCGTGGTTAATTGAAAAACAGGCAGCACGCCTGCTGAAGCAGAACCCGCTGAGCAAACCGCATTACAAAAATAGCTAGCTGAATGCCCCGCATCCTGCATACTTTCGATAACAGTCGCTTCTTCATTAACAACATAGCGCACCAAATTCGAAAAACCATCCCGAACATCGGCTAGACGCAACCCAATATCCCGATAAGGAACCGTTCCTTCTTTTCCAGTGCAGGCGCCATTAACAGCGCGATCTTCTACTCCATCCCTGTCAATATCAGGACAAGGCAAATAACTGTTAACACCATTAAACGACAACAAAGCCAGCTTTATTTGTGATAGAAACTGACGACTATCAACATATCTCACCTGCTCATTTTGAGATTTTAATGTCACAATAGAACCGATTATTAATAACGAAACAATCACCAACACCAAAGCCATTTCAATGAGTGTAAACCCTAGCTTATATTGTTTTTTAATCACTGGTAAATCCTCTTACTTCAAGCAAGGCTTGTTTAGCATCATACATATTTAGCCAGATTAAATAATCATCCATCACATCCGATCGATTAATTTGAAACACACCCGATTGATCGCCATCACAGTTTTCTCGCTCTTCCGTACCGGAAGCAGTTGCTGACTGACAGTTTTGCCAAGTTTGTAACCCATTTTTACCAAACGATACCACCATGGCCACAATTCCATTGTCGATTTCTTCCTGTTTTTCATCAATGACTTTCATGTTTTTTAAAGAATCAGCCTCATCCACCCCGTTTGGAGGCGTCTCCACTATAAAATATGGCGAAAAATCACCAGGCCTGGGATCTTCCGAAAAACGACAATTCCCTACACACGCACCATCAGTCTTTGCGGAAGAACAATGACAATAAAAAATATGACTCGTATCGCAAATACCAGATTGGCTCGGTAGCGTTCGTGCCCCAGCTTGCCCAAAAACACTCGCTGACTGACAGAGATCATTAATATATTTTTTATTCTCCGAGCGTGCATTAACACGGTAATAAAATGGGTTATGCCAAACATCCTCTCTTGGCACACCCAAATCTCTAGAAGGTAACTGCCCCTCTCGGTCTCTACAAACCAGAACACCGCCTGATTCTTTTCTATTTTCCTTTCCATCTTGGTCCGTATCCGGACAAGGGAGGTGCTTATTCACCTTTAAATACGTCAGCATCGCCTGTTTAATTTCCAGCATCTGCCTCTCAGCGACTTTGCTATTCTCCACCTCATGAAAAACACCAAAAAAACTCAGCCCACTCCCTAGAATCAAACCAATCAACAAAAGGGCAAACGCCATTTCTATTAAAGTGAACCCTCCATGAGTAACAAGTGTTCGATTCATTGTTCACATGCTCCTGTTAACCCACGCCAGTTACCACCAGAAGGATTCTGAATAGAATCATAGTCATTAAACCAGTAAGCGGCATTCTCATCGACTTGATTTAACTCTCCAATCTGACTGCAAACCCGATTCAAGGCAACCGCGCGCCATTCCGAAAACGTAATACCAACCACTAAGTCATTAACACCTATATTTGCCTGCCCTTGACTAAAGAAATGCCGATTACCATCCGCATTGCCATCAAGGCGATTCCCTTCATCATCAAAACGCCTATCTAAATAATCTGCAATGCGATCAACTGCTGAACCACCTTGAGACCGATCTTGTTCAAACCCATCGCTGAACACTTGCGGCGTATTAGGAAAAATAATCAGCGCAACATACCCTTCGACACCATTTAAGGTCAGCCAAGGCAATGAACCCGCTGGCAATGCATTAGGCGGGGGTGCATCCGGTGCAGTAGACGGCGCTAACACGGTATTCAACGGTGCATAGCGCCCTGTTGAACCGTTGTTATATAAATTATTACCATTCACAAACCGTTCATCCACCACATAGTAAAACTGCTGGGGCTCAAGTGCACCGAAAAAGAAATTACGTGTTTTAAACCCAATGGGTAAAAAACCATAAACAAACCCCGTGGTTTCGTCAGAAGGATCACGTGGATTTCCACAACTGGTTTCTGCCCCTAACACCCAACCATCACCATCTAAATCCCGACAGGGTAGATACCCAGGCCCAGGAATCTTACTAGCTTCTTTATAAGTTCGACTATTGGAGATTAAATCACTTTGATACAGCTCTGGTTGAAAAACCGCATATTTCAGTAGCTGTTGCTTAACTTCATTTAACTGACTCATGCGGGTTAAATAATGATCGGATTGGTGTCGTAGAGAAGCATTGTCACTATAAAGACTAAAGAAAGCCGCTGCACCAACCGCCATAACGACGACAAGTAACATCATAATAAACCCTGATTGTGGCTGACTGTGACAAGAATGCATAAGATTCATAGCTTTTTATTTCTTTTTAATTAGTTTAAAACAAAAAGCAGAAGAACATAAACAAAAAAAGCGGGCAAATGCCCGCTAAATCTAACTAACTATAAGGAGGAAAATAAATTACATAATATCGAATGTTGAAGTCACACCAAATACTAAATAGTTTTGAATGTCACTTTTACCTGCTGCATCTTCAGCTTGGCTACCCATATACGTGATAGAACCATCAAGTCCTTTAGTCAATTCTTTTGAATAAGACAATTCAACATAAGTGTTTACTGCACCACTTTTAGTTGATCCGGTTGATGTATCCCAGTCGTTATACCCTAAAGTCGCAGAGATCGGACCGATATCACCACTAACATTAGCATTGTAATAGTTTGTTGTAGAATGCCCTTTTGCATCTGGTTTATCATAAACACCTGGGTTAAAGGCAATGGTTACACCACCAAAACCAGCTGACAGATTCAACTCGTTATACATTTGGTCAAAACCGTTTGTATAAAAATACCCTGCATAACCAACACCTAAATCAACACCACCAGCAGTACCTGCCCAACCGCCATAAAGATCATACTCTAAACCGTGTTGACTTTTAGCACCACCAGTATCAACGTTAGATAACCAAGTCCCGACATAAACACCAGAGTCTGATTCATAATCAATCCCACCTTGACCTGCTGCACCCGTTTGATACACACCACGGAACACATAAGTGGAGACCGCGCCCATGTTTCCAGTCACGCCCGCTTGCGTAGTTGCAGGTGCAACAGATAAAGCAGCAGAAGAAGCGATGGCCATAGAAACTAATAACGATTTAACAGAAAATGTTTTTTTCATTTTTATACTCCAAGTTTAACGAATAATGACTTAATAAAATCAACTACTTTAAAGAAAGTAGCGTACCAACAAAAGAATTAAACTTTAAAAACAACAGCTTAACTCAAAAACCTATCAATAAACCAAACATTAGATCAATATTGCTTTATATTTCTGTCATATTTTGCACCAGAATATTATTTTTGCACCATCTCAATCATTTCGTAAGCATTACCATAACTTCACTCCCTGAGCCTGTTGCTCAAGCACCCACTCCTGAAAAGCCGGTGGACCGTAAGCCAAGGTTAATGGATTTTTTTCAAGCTCTGTCGAATCAGGGTCTTGCATTTGATAAATTAAAGGGCGCATGGTTTGTTCTGCATGCTGCATCAACCATTGCAATGTCTTTTCAGGAATTTCTCGCCCCACTGGAACCGCTAAGTCCACCACCAATCCTTGCCACTTCAAAATATGATCAATGACTAAGGCACCACATTCATCAGGTCGAAAATCTTCAGGCAAAAAACTCCCAGGCCTGACCCAGGCACATTCAAATTCGCGACACGGGCTGACCGGACGATTTTCATAATCATCACACCCTTTTCCCGTGCTATGCGGGCAAGGATGACCAGGATAGGCTTCACAGCCTTTAACAGTTATTTGCACCCAACCATCACAACAAGCAGTACAAGGCTGACACTTTCTTTTAGACATGAACTACATCCTTCTTAACACTTCTGACTACTGATAAAAATACACAAGACTATCTTATCCATTTTTATCGATAGTAGGAACAAAAAAGCCCCGCATAAGCAGGGCTTTCAAATTTAACTTAATGACTTGCTAACGCAAGCAATTAAATTAGAACTTGTGGATTAAACCAACAGAGATAACATCTGTAGATTTACCATTCGCAATAGTAGTAGAGTTAAAGTTAGCACCTTGACGGTTATACTTATCTACTGTTAAGTACTCAGCATAAGTTGTGGTTTTCTTACCAAGCTTGTAATCAACACCAACGGCCATTGACGTAGAGTCTTTAGACTGTACTGTCTTATCATAATCAATGGTTGCAAACTTAACTTTAGGCATTAGGTTACCCATTTTGTAACCAATATTTGCTGAAATAGTAGAAGCTTTTGTGAAAGCAACTGAAGAACCAGGAGTTCTCTTAAGATCAGCATTGTTATAAGAAACGTTTGCTAGTAAACCTGCAACAACATACTGTGCTGTTACACGTGTTTCACTACCATCTACACCAGTTTTCTTATCAAAAGTATTATAAGCTGCTGCTAAATAAAGACCTTTCTTCTTAGAACCGTAAGCCGCTGCAAAAGACATAACATTCGTAAGTGAACTATCTTTGTTTGTAGTTCCCGCAGTAGCATTATCTTGAGCTTCAGTTACACCTGCTGCAATCAGCTTAACACCACCAAAAGAAGGTGAAACATACGCTAATACGTTGTTTGCACGTACTTCACCAGAGCGGTTCAGATAACCAATACCACCGTTGAAACGACGGTCATCACCGTAATGAGAATCGTTAAATAGATCTTTTGACTGGATCATTTTCATTGGTGTGTCATGACGACCCATCAATACTGTCCCGAAACCACCCGCTAGACCAGCGTACTGGTTACGGTTACCAATTGCAGAACCATCAGCCATACCAACACTGAATTCAACTTTATAAACTGCTTTTAGACCGTTCCCTAAATCAGAAGACCCTTTAACACCTAAACGTGAAGCACGAGAGTTTACCTGGATACCATTTTCTGATACAGACTCTAATGCTTGGTTAAGTTTACCATATACAGTAGGAGCGTCAGCCATTGCTACTGGCGCGGCGATAGCAGATGCAACTGCTAGAGCGATAATATTCTTTTTCATGTAATAGTTCCCTATTAATAGTTAGTTTTAAAAACTTGCTCACTGATAACGTGAACTTGTTGGCAACTATATTGAGTTTTACTAGGGTGTGCAACCTTTTTTCAAAAAAAAACAACAAAAATTACATGTGTTGTTTTTTTACCACACAATAAGAGTGATTACTTATTAGAATTTTCTTGCCTTTTCCCATGAACAAGGGGCCGGAAAGTAGTTTATTAATAGCTTAATCACAATTGATTTACATCAATTTTTTCATGGCAAAAATTATGCCTTATAAACTTTCCATTTTTTCATAAAAAAATCAGCAGCATTTTAATACCCAAGCATAATAATCAACTCATTAAAGAGTCGCAAAACCACCTAAGTAAAAACCCTCACCTTTAATTATAGGTGGCTTCAGCCAAACACCTCTTCTCTACTATCAAATTTTTGAATGGAATACTTAAAAATAATTCATGAAATTGGCTTTTTTTAAGCTTGATTTAAAATGCTGTTTGCACTATATTTTGTTAAGGATTTTGATTGCTTAACTACATATAGTATATAAACACAAAAACAAGCACACTATGTTAATCGAACTTATTGAAGTCCTACTAGACGATACTCACTTAAACAACTGAAATAAATAAAGATTGCAAATTATGTCTACTGAAACCATGAATGTTGCCAAACGCAACGGCGAAACAGAGCCGCTCGATTTAGAAAAAATTCACCGCGTCATTACCTGGGCTGCAGAGGGCCTGGAAAATGTTTCCGTATCGGAAGTTGAACTGAGATCTCACATCCAATTTTACGACGGCATGAAAACATCGGATATCCATGAGACCATCATTAAATCAGCAGCGGACTTAATTTCAGAAAATGCACCGGATTATCAACATCTGGCTGCTCGGCTTGCTATTTTCCACTTACGCAAGAAAGCGTTCGACCGCTTTACTCCTCCTACCTTATTTGAACACGTCAATAAAATGGTAAGCAATCGCCTGTATGACGCTCAAATCCAGGACGACTACACCAAAGCAGAGTTTGATGAACTGGACAGCTACATCCAGCATGACCGCGACATGAATTTCAGCTATGCTGCTGTCAAACAGCTTGAAGGGAAATACCTGGTTCAAAACCGCGTTACCGGAAAGATTTATGAAAGCCCGCAGTTCATCTATATGCTGATCCCTATGAGTTTATTTGCACATTATCCAAACGAGGCTGAGCCAGGCAAAACCAGATTGGATTACGTAAAACGCTTTTATGATGCCGCATCTAACTTTAAATTATCATTACCGACACCGATCATGTCTGGCGTGCGTACGCCAACGCGCCAATTCAGTTCCTGCGTATTAATCGAATGCGGAGACTCTTTAGATTCAATTAACGCAACCTCCTCCTCTATTGTGAAGTATGTTTCGCAAAGAGCGGGTATCGGTGTCAATGTTGGACAAATCCGAGCTCTTGGTAGTGAAATCCGAGGTGGCGAAGCCTATCACACCGGTATGATTCCATTTATAAAACACTTCCAAACAGCAGTTAAGTCATGCTCTCAAGGCGGTGTCAGAGGGGGTGCGGCAACCCTGTTCTATCCTATTTGGCATTTAGAAGTCGAGTCATTAATTGTCCTCAAAAACAACCGTGGCGTAGAAGAAAACCGAGCTCGCCATCTAGATTATGGGGTACAAGTCAATAAATTGATGTATCAGCGTATGATTGAAGGCGGTAACATTACTTTGTTCAGCCCGTCTGATGTGCCGGGACTCTATGATGCTTTCTTTGAAGATCAAGAAGAGTTTGAACGTCTCTATAAAATCTATGAAGCCGATGACACGATTCGCAAAAAAAGTATGAAAGCCGTTGACCTGTTTACTCAGGTTGCTCAAGAACGTGCTCAAACGGGTCGAATTTATATTCAGAATGTAGATCATTCCAATACGCACAGTTCCTTTGATCCTAAAAAAGCGCCGATTCACCAATCAAATCTATGCTTGGAAATCACACTTCCGACTCACCCTTTAAACTCGTCGGACGACCCAGACGGTGAAATTGCCTTGTGTACCTTATCGGCATTCAACTTAGGGGCAATCGAAAACTTAGATGAGCTAGAAGATTTGTCAGACCTTATTGTTCGCGCTTTAGATAGTTTATTGGACTATCAGGATTACCCAGTAGAAGCCGCACGCAAAGCAAGTATGGGACGACGTACTCTAGGGGTTGGGGTGACTAACTTAGCTTATTATTTAGCAAAAAATCACGTGAAATACTCAGATGGTTCAGCCAACAGCATTGTGCACAAAGCATTTGAAGCAATTCAATATTACTTATTAACTGCTTCTTTAAACCTGGCTAAAGAATATGGCAAGTGTGATTTCTTTGACGACACTAAATATGCTCAAGGCATTCTACCAATTGACACTTATAAGAAAGAACTGGATGAATTTTGTAGTGAACCGCTACATTATGACTGGGAAACGCTTAGAAGTGAAATACAGCAACATGGTTTAAGAAACTCTACCATGACCGCTTTAATGCCTTGTGAAACCTCTTCACAAATCACCAACTCAACCAACGGTATTGAACCACCGCGCGGTTATGTTTCTGTTAAAGCATCTAAAGACGGAATCTTGAAACAAGTTGTACCCGGTTTTAAAGAATATCGTGACCAATATGAGTTACTGTGGCAAATCCCTGACAACAAAGGGTATCTACAACTTGTCGGTATCATGCAGAAGTTTGTGGATCAGGCAATCTCAGCCAACACGAACTACGATCCTGTTAAATTTGAAGATGGACGTGTTCCGATCAAACTGGTGTTACAAGACTTACTTTATGCGTATAAAGTAGGTTTAAAAACCCTTTATTATCACAACACCCGTGATGGTGCGGATGATTCACATGAAGATGATGGATGTGCAGGGGGTGCTTGTAAGCTTTAGACCTAACTAGCTCCAATAATTTAAAAAAATAAAGGCGCCTATGGCGCTTTTTTTATGTCTGGTAACCCTATCAGATCAGTAATATTTTCAGCAGATATAAAAAAACCCGCAAAAGCGGGTTTTTTTGGACTCGAAAACGAGAAGTAAATCTTAACGTTTTGAGAACTGTGGACGACGACGTGCTTTACGTAGACCAACTTTCTTACGCTCAACCTGACGTGCATCACGAGTCAATAACCCACGCTGACGTAAAGTAGAACGGTTGTCTTCATTGAATACAACTAATGCACGTGAAATACCATGACGAACCGCACCGGCTTGACCAGTAGTCCCACCACCTGTCACAGTGATTGTTACATCAAACTTTTCAACGTTTTCTGTCGCTTCTAAAGGTTGATTAATCACCATCAAGTCTGTTTCACGAGCAAAGTACTCAGTCACGTCTCGACCATTTACTGTCATTTTCCCAGAACCTGCACGTAAAAATACGCGAGCTACTGAGTTTTTACGACGACCTGTTCCGTAATATTGTTCTGTTGCCATTATCAAATCCCTCTTACAAGTCTAGTTCTTTAGGTTGTTGTGCAGTATGAGGATGCTCAGCACCTTCATACACTTTCAGTTTTTTCAACATTGCACGGCCTAGAGGACCACGAGGCAACATTCCCTTAATGGCAAACTCAACTGGACGAGTCGGCTTGCTACCAACAAGCGTTTCAAAGTTTGTTGATTTTAAGTTACCAACATACCCTGTTACGTGATGGTACATTTTGTTTTTACGCTTATTACCTGTTAAGGCAATTTTCTCAGCATTGATCACCACAATATAATCACCACAATCAACATGCGGAGTATATTCTGGCTTGTGCTTACCACGTAAACGTGCTGCAATTTCTGCAGCCATACGACCTAAAGTTTTACCTTCAGCGTCAACAATATACCAGTCACGTTTTACTTCAGCTGGTTTTGCAACAAATGTTTTCATAACTTTGTCCTAAAAATAAATAACTAATCCATTACAACTATTTGATTAAATCAAATAATCAACTTACTGTTTAACGGGCAATAAGGAGGGGTAAGGATTAAAGGATGGGATTTTAGAGACTTTCTCTATAAAGTCAAGCGTTTACCCAATATTAATACGATAAAAGATAAAATATCCAATCAGTGCATTTTTTTAATCAAATCACATTGCACCTTAAGTCATTCATAACCTTCGTTTAATCTCTTAAAACCCCAGTTTTTCTGATTCTTTTTGTAAAAAAGCAATCAGTTTCTTTTCAAGCTGTCGAAACTCAGCAACCACCCATCGCCCTTTTGAAGTGAGCTGAGTTCCCCCGCCGGATTTACCACCATGTTCTTTCAGTACCAAAGGCTCGTCGAACATCTGGTTCATTTCATCAATCAACTTCCAGGCTTTTTTATAAGACATTTGCATCTCTTTCGCCGCCTGGTTAATAGATCCTCGCTCATGAATCTTTTCCAGTAAAGTTATTCGTCCGATGCCCGCGTAAGCACCCGACTTTCCGGTCAACCAAAAACGAGCGCGAATATTTTGCGCATACCCTTCTCCAGGAAGTTTCGGTTGCGTGAGCTTTTCAGAAGAAGACATAAAGAAAATTACCTATGTTTAGTTGATTTTTATATGAATTAGAATAACAATGATTTTGTAATATCAAACTAAATTACGCTTATTATAACGTTAACATCATCAACTAACTAACCTTAGGGGGTATGAAATGAATGTTGGAACTGTAGATCGCTGGTTAAGAATCGTCGTAGGGGCATTACTTATTGTCTTAGCTGCGACAAATATTTTGGGCGTTTGGGCTTATATTGGGATTATCCCATTAGCAACCGGACTTATTAGATGGTGTCCTATTTACAGCTTGCTGGGAATTCAAACTTGCACACTCCCTGAACAAGTTAAAAAATAATTTTCAGACATAAAAAAGCCAGACATTGTCTGGCTTTTTTGTTTCCAGCTTATTCTTTAAGGCTTATTTTAAACCATGAAATGCTTTAAATTTTGCCATTGTTTTAACAGGTCGTTTTTTCTTGTTTTCTTCATTTAAAACATAAATAACGGTTTCTCCGTGAGGACCAGATGCAATATCGCTGAATCGTAAGTTGTCGGCTCCAGTTTTGACATACTTATCAAAGTCTTCCCAATCAGAGAATACATAAAAACGGTTTTCTTCTTGTTTAAAGACTTCACCGTAAAAATCATCAGACGCTTTTAACTTTCCAGACATCATTTCTTCAGCAGGATTAGTTGTTTTCTTTTTATCTTTTTTCGTTAAACCGTAAACAACTGTTTCACCGTTAGGGCCCGCTCCAATGAACGTACGACGATAAGCGGTTTCACCGTGTTCTAAAAACTTTTTATATAGTTCACCATCGTAAAAAATATTCATTCTGCCATCGTAAAAAGCAATATACAGGTCATTATTAACCGCTTGCGTAGCTTCGCTTTGTGTTGATTTACTGTCAGATTTATTTTCAGGGATCATTGAACAAGCCGATAAAACACCGACCGCCATCATTACAACGAATAGTTTCTTCATGATTTAACTCTCTCAGGTTTAAAAAAATTACTCGGTTATTCTAAAAGCCACACATAACAGCCATGTGAATGAAAAATGACAAAAAAATGAAACCGGTGTAATTTTATTCAAAAAAACTAAATGGCCTTATAAAAAAAACAGTTTTGATTAGGGAGGTGACCTTAAATAAGTCTATAATATTAAGAAATATAAAAATAGAAGACAGCACTCCACAAAAAATTTAGGTTATCCATGAAGTCATCGAAATTAATTCAATCTGCTTGTCGATACAATTTCACCACAGAAGAAGCGCATGCATTAGCAGAACAAACGTTAGAAAAACTAAAACATCATGATGTTAGTGCTAACCCGATTCACTTCACACTTTTCTTTGAACTCTTAACATCCATTAACCCCAATATCGCAGAACAGGTTGAGCACGCGCTGCAATTTAATACCTATAACGATGATTCTGCTCGCGTGATGTTTAACGCTCTTTGGAGTGAAATCATCAGCCACAGTTTACATTCTGAAGAGTTTTCAGAAATTGTGAATAATTTAATTCTTTATGTCGATAACTGGATTAAAGCCGCGCAAAGTAAGTCAGATAAAATTAACGCTGAAGTAGAACAGGTTTCACAGCTAAGCACCGCACAAGAGATGATGGACCGACTGAAATCAAATGTATTGCCTGCGATAAAATCTTATCAATCTGAAACGGATGCGCTGCAAGAACAAATTCATGAATCCAGCACTGAAATTATACGGCTCAAAAAAGAACTGGATAAAGCGACTGCCATTGCCAAAACAGACGAGCTGACAAACATCCCTAATCGCCGTGGCTTTCATGAAATCATTGAAAACATGATGGCAGAAGCCAATAAAAACCAAAGTAGTTTTGCACTGTTACTTTTAGATATCGACTTTTTTAAAAAGGTCAATGACACCTATGGGCATTTAGTCGGTGACAGCATCTTAAGATATCTCGCTAAAAGCCTGCATAATGAAACCAAAGGGAAAGATTCGATTGCACGTATTGGTGGCGAAGAGTTTGTTGCCATCCTGCCCAACACCAGTTATGACTCAGCGATAAAACTGGCGAATACCATTCGTGAAAAAATCGCCGCGCGTCCATTACATGTGAAAAATAATACAAACCCCATCACCCTCACTGTTTCTATTGGTGTTGCTATGTACCAACTTAATGAAACATTAGACTCACTCTTTACGCGCGCCGATAAATGTCTTTATATGGCTAAATCAAAAGGTCGCAACCGGGTACATGGCGAAGCTAGCTTATAATCTTCACTGCCGTATTTTGCATAATGTCAAAAACCGCACTTAACATCATCTCTGGTCAACTCGGAGCCGGTAAAACCACTTTGCTCCGACAACTAATCAAGCAGCAACCGCCGAATGAAACCTGGGTATTACTGGTTAATGAGTTTGGCGCTGTTGGTATTGACGGGCCTATTTTAAGTAGCCAAAACGACGATATTCTAGTTAAACAACTACCAGGTGGTTGCATTTGTTGTACCGCTCAAGGGGAGCTTGAAGCAGCCATATTAGAGATTATCCAAACACACCAACCCGATCGGATTCTAATTGAACCCACCGGATTGGGCGAACCTGAAAGTTTGGTCGATATCTTCAAACAAGCCAAGCTTCAATCGATTTGTGATGTTCACAGCCTTTTTTCTGTATTTGATATCGCACACACCCGTATAGAAGAACTAGAATCTTTAGCGATTTTGCAGAGTATGTTAACCATGGCCGATATCATCGTGCTAAACAAGGTAGACTTGGCCAGTCTTGAACAAACTGACCAGTTAAAAAGCTATGTTGAGAATCTATACCCACCCAAAAAAGCGATTGTTGTGACTGAGCAAGCAGATATTTCCTCAAAGTACTTATATCATCCACACTTTCACTCCTCAGCCTATACTGTCGCGCAAAAGGTGTCACCCTATACATTGATACGCCACCAACACAAACAAATCATTTCTAAAACCAAAACAGAGTTGCCTTACTCCCCTGTCGAATTACCTGGACTGCTTGAACGCAGTTATCAGACACAGCTTAATACTCAGGCGATTGGCTGGATTTTTAATGATGACATTTGTTTTAACTGGTCTAAACTTTTAAAGCTGTTTGAAGACCTATCCGAAGGCCTTTTTACTGTTCATTCAACGGAAACTGCTAATCAAATTTCACCCCCAATAATAAAACGCGCTAAAGGGATTTTTCGTGTCGGCACCACGGCAAGAATGCTTTTTCAGTTCGTGCACAACACCATCACACGAGAACTCATTGCCTACCGAAAAGACAGTCGTCTGGAACTTCTTTTAGACCAGAACAGTAACTTTGACTTTGAAAGCTTTGAAACCGCCTTACTTGATTGCATACAACCCAGCGCTTAATTATATTTACATCGGCTGTAAGTAATCACTAGGTTTGCGACATTATACCATTAGAAATAATTCCGGGATATTTTGGTATTTGGCGGTATTAGGTGGTATTTTGATTTTCAATCTATCGCCGTAATATAATGGGAAATATCGAGACAAATATCGGGTTAATAAAATGGGTAGAAAATCTACTGTTGAAAAACTTCCACCAGAAATTAAACACCAAATTTCAGCCAAGGTGAAAACGGGGGCATCCACTATATTAGAGCTGACTCGCTGGATAAACAAACAAGGTTATAACGTCTCAAAGTCAGCCGTAGGCCGCTATTTGCAAAAACTCCAAGAGGATGACAGCAGCCAGATTTTCGGAGCAAGCATGCAAACTAATGGCGGTGATGCAGAATTACAACTTTTGTTTGATGAGTTAAAAGAACTCAAACAGCGAGAAGCGGAAATCCTTGCTCTTATTTCTGGGAAGGTTCTTGTTCAATAATGGGAATTTAACCAGCACGATTAAGAGCAACACCATGCAGTAAACCGATCACAATTTAGGTTTGCGACATTTTTTGCAAATTGCATGATATCGGTGCTTTTTTGTTTTTGATTTGCGACACGTACAAAAGCGCGTTCAAATTGAACGCTTATATTACGGATGCATACCAAACTACACGACCTACGATATTAATATCATTTACCTGACTTGAAGCAACATGAACTTTTTCATAGACAGGGTTGTCGCTTTTAATAAACACACTTCCATCAAAGCTTCGTTGTAAGCGCTTGGCAAGCAAGTGGCCATCAAACCTAATCACATAAACACCATCTCTCGAAATCGTGTTATCCGCCAAATCAATCAACAGTGTTGCACCATCGACAATTGTTGGTTCCATACTGTCGCCACGAGCGAGTATGGCTGCACACTTGTTTGGATCAAGGCTTTGCGACTTTAACCAATCGCGTCGAAACGCGATCGGATGAATCACCCTGTCGTCTTCACTCCAAGACCCAGAGCCCATAGACACTTCTGCATCGTATAAATTAACTTTCGCAAACTCATCGGTATCGAGATTACCAGCCGCTTCGTTTATCGAGCAACCGGATGGTGCTGTATCACCATCCCCTGTCGCTAACCATTCAACTGATACATTTAACGCTCGTGCCAGTGCGACCAAGCGCTCCACATTCGGCGTAGATTCCCCGTTTATATATTTGGCCACAACAGTAGGAGACATATCTGACTTTAAGGCCAGAGATCTCCCGCTTTGCTCTCCCATGGCGAGCTTTAGCCTGTCACAAAAACGTTCATGTTCACCCTTCATACTTGAATGCCTTTATTCAAGTTTAATGAACACGTTCAAGTTAAATATAAGTTATTGATTTTAAATAAATTAACTTGAATAAGTTCATTAAACGAAAAAAATTAAACTTGAATGCTTGCATTTGCACCTAAACGAGTTCATAATAAACACAAATAAATACATAAACACATATACAAACGCAATAAAAAGGAAATCATACCATGACTGGGGAAGAAATCCGAAAATCTCTTAAGGAGAAAGACCTGAGTTTCGCAGCGATTGGTCGTGCCCTTGGACACTCAACTGGTACAGCTGTGTCTCGAATTTGCCATCGACAGGCGTCTGGTCGCGTGACTGCGAGATTCGTTGCAGACGCTTTGGGACTACCTGTCGAAGAGGTATTCCCTGAGCGACCTGAATATGCCGACGATCCTAAGCAGGTAAGAAAAGCGCGGGCTGAAGCTGAATTGCGCCAGAAAGCTGAAGCCACTGGTTTAGTTGCATAAATCATGGGTTTATCCTCCGTGTTTTTTACAGCATCTCAATTTTTATGCTGCTGTGCCAGCAGTTTGTTTGGAAATAAGTTTTTAAGGGAATTCCAGTGAGCTATATCAATTGGAAAAAAGCATGTGCCACCAGTTTGCAGGAAGCTTTCTGGTTGGTGAAAGAGCATGGCAAGGCCAAGCGTAATTTAAGCGTGGCACGCATTGCGGAATTAATGGGCTTGGACGATGAATCACTTTTATATAAGTGGATGAAGAACGGTTCCATGCCTGTGCATAAGCTGCATAGCTTTGAATATGTATGCGGTGCGAATTTTGTGAGTGTGTATTTAGCCAGCAGTGACAACAAGCTGCTGATTGATATCCCCACTGGAAAAGCACTGAAAGACGTCAGCGTCATTGAGATGCAAGGCGCATTTAATAATGCAATGAGTTTATTGATTAAGTTTGCCGCCGGAGAGGCGGAAGCACAAGAGACGGTGGCAGCACTCACACGCTCAATGAGTGATTTGGCCTACCACCGTGAGAATGTACAGAAAGTAAATATTCCTGAATTAGATTTTGGAGAAAGCGAATGAACCCACTTACTGATTGTAAAAACAAAGCAATGCAAGCAGGAAGCATAAAACGCTATCGTTTTAAAACAAGTGAATGCCTTTTACCCAAGCCAGGGGAATGCTGGCAGAGGCCAACAACATTTCAATTCTGGCATTTTTCTCAAGTGGCAAAAGCACGCCGCTGGGAGATGAATCTACAGGGTTGGATTCGTCGAGCCTTTTTAGGCCTGCCAAGACGCGATTGTGCTGATAAGCCAACATGTTCAACTCGTTCAGCGACAGATCGTCAACCCACTCGTTATCATTTTGCTGGCTCAAAAACGGAACAATCTTAATCATGAGTTTTTCCCATTCCTTATCACTATTAGTTGAGATCATTCCTGTATCAGGCAGCCCCCAGCTATCGATTAACCCCATAAATTCTTCAAAAATTTGTGTGGGCGAAAATACATATAGCGATGCGTTTTGGGTTAGACAGTTTAAGTCTTTTAAAGACATAGCTGGATATGCAAATTCATTATTAACGTTTTTCATTATGGAGGCTCCTTTGGTTTTGGATGGTTGTTTGGCGATTTCTATTCTAACAAAGGTCAATGTCTCCACCCTATTCATAAGGTTAATGCGCTATGAGTAAAGAATATTTCAGTGCAAAAGAATTGGCTGGGTTACCTGGGTTGCCAGCCACTCAACAAAACGTGAAAGCCAAAGCCGCTAAAGAAAATTGGCAATGGCAAAAAAGAAAAGGAAAAGGCGGTGGCAAAGAATATCACATCAACTCCCTTCCTGTTTCAACACAGACAGCTCTTATTTTGGCTGAGGAAAAACAAGCTAAACCAGAGAGTAACCGTAAGCAGACTTCCAGAGCTGAAGATGAGGTGGCTTTTACCTATGACGCGAACAGCCTGTGGGCTTACTTCGAATCGAAACCGGATAAGCAAAAACAAGTCGCGCAAGCAAAGCTTGACGCGTTCATAAAAATTATACAACTACATAATCAAATGGAAGTCCCACTTCGTGAAGCCATCAAGCTTGTTTCCGAACAAGTGCAATGGTCTTTCAGCACCTTGCGGGATATTTATTATGGCAAACCGGGCAAGCCAGGCCTGGTTAATTATAAGCGTCAAGACTGGCTTGCGGCACTGGTACCAGGTCATACAGGTAAACGAGAAAGCTCAGAGCTATCAATCGAAGCTTGGGACTTTATTAAAGCTGATTATTTAAGACCGGAAGCGCCCATGTTAAAGCCTTGTTATAACCGCTTAACCCGTGCCGCAGAACAACACGGATGGAAGGTTCCAAGCTATAACGTGGTACGCCGTCGCATCAACAAAATACCTGCAACCATTCGCGTTTTAAAACGTGAAGGAGAAAGCGCACTGGTACGTTTATATCCACCGCTTGAGCGTACTGTAAGAGATTTACGCGCTAATCAATGGATCAACGGAGATGGCTATATGCATAACGTGTTTGTCCGTTTACCGGATGATCGGATTGTCAGGCTCAAGACTTGGTTCTGGCAAGACATTTACAGCCGCAAAATCCTCGCCTGGCGCACGGATGAAACAGAGCACACAGATGTTATTCGCCTATCGTTTGGTGACTTGGTTGAAAAGTACGGCATACCAGAGCATGCCACCATTGATAACACCCGTGCCGCAGCCAACAAATGGATGACGGGTGGTGTTCCAAACCGTTACCGCTTTAAAGTTAAAGAAGATGACCCGATGGGCTTATTCCCCATGCTTGGTGTTCAAGTGCACTGGACAACAGTGATCGCTGGCAAAGGTCATGGTCAGGCCAAACCCATTGAACGTGCATTCGGTGTGGGCGGGCTCGGTGAATATGTCGATAAACACCCTGACTTCTCTGGAGCCTACACTGGTGCGAACGTGAATGCAAAGCCTGAAAACTATGCCTCAAGCGCTGTGCCATACGACAAGTTCATCAAGACACTTGAAGCCGAAATACACGCCTGGAATGCAATGGTCGGACGCAAAACTGAAATTGCTTGCGGCCAATACAGCTTTGACCAAGTGTTTGAAAACAGCTTCCAGAACTCACAACCACGCATGATCACTGCTGAGCAACGCCGCTTATTCCTAATGAGTGCCGAGGCCGTCAAAGTCTCGCAAAACGGCACGATTACGCTGGAAGTCGGCTCAGGTGTCGGCCTTGGTCGAAACCGTTACGCCGCAGACGAACTGCTGGAAATGCGCGGTCACAAAGTTGTGGTTAGGTTTGACCCAGACAACTTGCATGGGCTTGTTTATGTCTACACTTTGGACGGGCGAATGGTGTGCGAAGCCGAATGTATGGAAGCCGTCGGGTTTGGAGACCGAAACGCGGGTCGAGAGTTCAACAAACTGCGTCGTTCTAACATCAAGGCAACTAAGCAGATCGCAGAAAACGAAGTGCGTATGGACATTATGGAAGTCAGCCGCTTGATGCCGGAATCACCTGAGCCGCCGGAAACACCTAAACCAAAAATCGTCAAACCGCATTTTGGTGATTTAAAAGTCGTAAATATGAATATCGAAGACGACGAAAAGCCGAATGAACATGAACAGAATTTTATCGAAATGATGGAAGCAATGAAGTAAACCGCTAAGGCTCACCGCAACCAAACTTTGAACCTTAGCACTCTACAAAAAGGAGTATATCAATGACTGAAGCCCAAACACAAGAGTTATTAATCGAAACACGCAAGGCGGTCAAAATCGAATATGACGAAGGAGCAGGATTGTCAGCTGCTGAACTAGGTCATCAGCTTGGCATCAGCCGCACAAACGTGTTCAAGTTCATTAATGGCAGCTTCCAACCCAAACGTGCCAGTGTGGTTGAAAGCATGCTCAACTGGTACAAAAACTGGGAAGCCGCACAGGAAAAACAACAAACCAAACAGGAAGAAACTCAGGATCAGTTTATCCAGACCCAAACCTCCAGTACTGTTTACGCCTCTTTGACCTATGCCCATAAATTCAAAGATATCGCTTTAATCGTCGGTGGTGCCGGCATCGGTAAAACCACGACTATCCGTGAATACCAAAAACATAACCGATCAGTGCACCTAGTCGAATGTACACCAAACAACACCACAAAAGGTGGTGTGCTGCGCGCGATTACCATGCAACTGGGCATGCACATCCCACGCGGCAATGTCGACCTACTCGAAAGCCACATTGTTAAAAGCCTGAAGAACACCGATAGCCTGATTGTTTTAGACGAAGCCCAGTTTCTAAGCATGAGCGCCATTGAAACGGTGCGCCGTATTCACGATGAAACCGATATCGGTGTCGCCCTAGTTGGCAACGAAAAAGTACGCAACCAGATGATCGGTACCAGACGCGCCCAAGAATTCGCTCAGCTATACAGTCGTATTGGAAAGCAAGTCAAGCTCAATAAAACCAAAAAAGCGGATGTGCTTGCCATTTTACAAAGTTATGACCTTGGCGAACCAGAGCAAGAACTTCTGGTCAAAATTGCCAAGCAACCGGGTGCTTTACGCCAAATGAAAAAGGTGCTGCGCATGGCCACCATTTACGCAAAAAACCAAACCGTCGAAGTCGGACACATTCAGTCCGCCTGGCAAAATTTGACCGAAACAAGCATTTAATACCAGTATTAACGGGAGAACGACATGAATACAGAACACAACATCACAGACCTGGTTCAAAAACGCAATGTCTACGGGTTGATTACAAAGTCTTACAACGTACAAAGAGCGATCGCCTACTGTGACGAAAAAGGGCTTAACCCTCTAGCCGCTTCGATAGATAAAAGCACAAAGCTTCCTATTATTACTATCGAATCACCGGAAGCTGGTCATCAGATCGTTGAAAAAGCGACCCAGACGGGCAGCAACATGATGACAACGCAAATCACCTTTGCAGGTCAGCCGATTGCCGACTTGATTTGGGTTATAAACCATTAAACGCATAAAAGAAGGAGCCGTCTTATGACACTTGCATACGCCCTAAGTCTAATAGCCGCCTTTATGGTCGGCGGCCTATTTGGAGTACTTTCCATTGCAATATTTAACCTCAACAAGCCTTATAACCCAAACGAAAATTCAGAGGAGCACTATTAAATGACACAGCAAAACTCAATACCAGAAGGCTATATGAAAGACACCTCTGGCAGGCTGGTACCAACCAATTTAGTCAGCGACATCGACAAGCAGCGTGACGAACTCGTTCAAGAGATCATTGGTCACGCGCAAGAAGTGAATAAAGCGATCGGGAATTTTAAAAGCAAAACCTTCGGCGATATCGAAGCATTTATTGATCTATCAGCCGAAAAATACAACGTCAAAATGGGCGGACAAAAAGGCAATGTCACCCTTATGAGTTACGACGGCCGCTACAAAGTTCAACGTGCAATCAGCGAAAACCTTGTGTTTGACGAACGTTTACAAGTGGCCAAAGAACTCATCGACGAATGCATTCATAAATGGACACAAGGCACGAATGACAACATCCGTGCGTTGGTCGAGCACGCTTTTCAAACTGATAAAGAAGGCAAGATCAACACGGCGAGAATCTTTAGCCTTTTAAAGCTGGAAATTAAAGACGCGGGCTGGCAAAACGCAATGGAAGCTATTAAAGACAGTATTCAGGTGGCCGGTTCGAAAAGCTACATCCGCATTTACGAACGAATCGGAGCAAGTGAAAACTACAAAGCCATCCCGCTGGATATTGCAGCAGTTTAGGAGAGCATCATGGAAGCAAAACAGCTGAAACAAGAAATCATGGGAATCATCAAGTTTGAAGGGGTTCCCATGTCATCCAATGAAATTTGGGAAGTAATGACCATTGATGGTCACGAAGGAATTGAGCGCAAGCTCTTTAACAATAGCTTAACCACTCTGGTTACTGGTGAGTATCTTGAAAAGGTCCCGGACGAAGAAAAGCTTAATCGATATCGTTACCAGGTTACCGATAAAGGTGAAAACTGGATCGTCAAACAAGCTAGTGCGATTGCGCCGGAAAGAAAGGTCAAACAGCTTGAAACGGAACAAACTCAACCACCTCGGGAAGCTGAAAACAAAGCACCGGAAATGGTTGGCTTTGACTTATCTGAATACCAAGACCGCTTTGTTATTTACTTCGGCAGCACAGGGGAAATTGCACGTGTTGTTGATGACATAGATGAAGCTAAAGATATTGCAGAAAGTGTCGCAAACGACCTGCACGAAACGGTTGGCATCCATAAAATTTACAGCAAGCCGTTACTGGAGTGCGTGCCGGTCACAATTTATGAGTTCCGTGAGGTGTGATATGAGCGTCACTAAAGAGTACACCGTTTTAAAGATGATCCCAGAAGCATGCGGTCAAAGCCGAGCACTGATACGCTGCCCATTTTGCCAAAGCGAAGTTTGGGCTTACCACTGGTCACTTTCTGGTAGTGGAAAAAAATGCAGGTGCGGAGCCAAGTTTATCGCACACGGCCAAGTAACAAAGGAGGCAGTATGAGTTCAGAAAACAAAGAAAATGACGACCAAGCCAGTTTTGCAAACGGCGTTTTTGTCGCCCTTCAGATTATCCGTGAGCATGCCTATAACGGAGACGATGTAGCTTTGAGTATTGCTGAAGAGCTTATTGAAGCGATTGGTGGCATTGAGTTTTTAGAAGAACACGTTGAAGACGGATCAGAAGTCGACCAAGAGACAATTGAGTGGTATCAATTTGTTTTTAGAGATGAATAATCACCAGGCCTGGAAACAGGCCATTTAAATGAGTGCCTTAGGCTTTATTTCACAAGTATTCTTTCCGCCTAGGGTGCTCTTTTAAATGACAACAGAGACAACGACATGAGCAGACAAAGCGAACTCGCACAAATTCACATCGCAAAGAAAGACCTAGGCATGGAAGACGATGCTTACCGTGCCATGCTGAAGGATGTAGCGGGAGTTAAATCATCATCAAATCTCGACTTTCAAGGCCGACATGCTGTGATTCATCGAATGAAAGAACTCGGCTGGAAGCCTAAGCGAAAAAAGCAATATGGACCGAAGTCTAGAAAGCCAACTACACATAATGTGGCGTTTTTAGGAAGCGAGATCGAAATGGAAAGATCCCGCAAAAGCCAAGGCGACAAAATTCGTGCACTTTGGATTGAGATGGCTGAACAAAAAATTGTTAAGAATAGCTCAGAAGTTGCCCTGCGCGCTTACATCAAACGCATGACAAAAGGCCAGTACGAAGCCCCGCAATTTTGCGATGCACCTGAGGCAAGCATGATTATTGAATCATTGAAAAGATGGCAAAAACGCGAATTGGATAAACGTGACAAAGAGGATCAAAACCATGTCTGAAAATCAGTTGGATTTATTGGGCGATGAAATCAGCGCAAGCATCGACGAAATACTCAAGCACTCGGATGATCTCGATATTGAAGACATCAAGCAACGCTGGCCAGCACGGTTGGTCGAAATATTTGATGTCATCAGCATGACGCTTGATCGTAAAGCGTGCATTCAAGGTTCAGATAAAAGTGAATTAGCCTCCGTTATCGTCACGGCAATTGCCTTTCACTTTGGTGGCAGAAACTTTTATTTGCCGTCAAATGAAAAGCTAGAGCGAGCCATTCGTGACATCCAGATTTGGAAAGACTTCACAGGTAATAATATTCCGGAACTGTCTAAAAAATACAAATTATCGGAAGTCAGTATTCATAACGTTTTGGCAACACAACGAAAGATCCGTCATGACAAAGTGCAACCTAAATTATTTTGAGAACCTATAACCCATGTTTGATTTTTTAAACCCATTAACCCCTGAAGACTTTAACCAGAAAACTGAATTTTTAATTGATGGTTTTTTGCCAAAGCATTTAATCACCATGATCTATGCTGACGGCGGCCACGGAAAAACATTTACGGCAATGGGGTTGGCAAAGTTCGCGGCTCTATCTGGTATGGATGTAATTTATCTGGATTACGACAATCCTATGAGTGTGCTTAAAGAACGTGGTGTTGAGAAAAAATTAATCTTGTCTTGTCAAGACCTGCGTTATGTCCACCGTTCAAAAACTCCTATGCAACCGTTGGAAATGCTAACGGCACTGGAAGAGCAAGCCATCGCGGGTCGCTTTAAAAACACTTTCATTGTATTGGACAGCTTGCGTGATTTTAGTGACGTGAACAATGACTCCAAAGCCATGCTGCTGGGTGAAAAGCTCAAGAACCTACGTGAAGCCGGAGCCACCATTATTGTGCTGCATCACTCCACCAAGAACGGCAGTAACTATCAAGGGTCGAATAATATTCGAAACTCCATCGACAACATGTATCAGTTAACAAAAATTGAATCGCCGGAAGGTGAAATTCGCTGGATTTTAACAGTCAAAAAAGAGCGTGCCGCGATAGTTGATACCGCTTTGAGTATCAAGGTAGATGATTTAAGTATTATGCCAATCGATATTGAAACCGCACGTTTAAGCAACGAAGACAAAAGCTTTATTAACCAAACAAAAACCATTTTGGCTCTGCGGCCCGGCATTAATAAAACCGAGTTGCTTGAAGCCAGTGGATATAAGAAAGACGATAAGAGCGCACGTGACCGCCTTGATCAGTTTGAAGATATCTACTGGCAGAGCGAAAAACAAGGAAAAACCATTCACTACCGATTGTTGTAGAAAAAAAGTCTACAACTATTACAACTGTTACAACTATCTTTCAAAACCCTTATAAACAAAGGATTTGACAAGTTGTAATGGTTGTAAACTATCCCTTCAAAATCTTATCAAACGCTTAATATCCACTCTTATACGCCAGTCAATAAACTGGAAGCATGAAAACACTAAGACTTTACAGAGCAGGTTCAACCGATCAAGGCACGCCCGGTGCATTGGTGTGTGACGGGCAGCATGTCTGTTACATGATGGAACTCCCGGAACGGGATAACCAGCCTAATATTTCACGCATACCGCGTGGACGCTACCTTGTTAAATATCTGCCCCGTTCTGGCTCTGGAAAATATCACGACGTTTATCACATTACAGGCGTTAAAGGTCGCACAGGAATCTTGATTCACGGCGGCAACTATGCGGGTGATCGTGAGCTTAACTACCGAACAGATTCATGGGGTTGTTTTTTACCAAGCTCTCGTATCGGAAAGATTGGCGGTCAAATCGCTGGCCTTGCCAGCCGTGCTGCACTCAGAAAATTACACAACGCAACTCAAAGACAAGATTTTTATCTGGAGGTTTACTGATGGACATTACAACAATTTTAGGCGCTATTGGATCAGCGGCATCAGGGGGCATACTCGGCCTATTTGGGACAGGAATAAAGATGTGGGCAGACCACAAAGCCGAGCAAGCCAAGCAAGCATTTGAGTTGCAGATGCGCGAGCTGGACCAGGAAGAGATGACGCTTGAGCATAGCTTGCGCATGAAAGAAGTCGAAGCCGAAACCAAGCGGGATATTGCTGTTGCAAGCCAAAACAGAATGGCAACCGAAGCCCAAGCAGCAGCGGATGTTGAGCAAGGCGAAATGGCACTTGTTCAATCCAGCTACGCAATGGATAAAGCGACTTACGGCGGTGGGTTTGTGGATGCAATACGCGGATTGATGCGGCCTACCCTCACACTTTACTTTGCCATCCTGATGGCGATCATCGCGTATCAATTAATGCAGCTGAACAGCGGTCAGTGGCTTGATGTCAGCGAAGCGCAAGCCATGCTTAGAGATGTTGTTAATGCTTGCATCTTCTTGGCGACAACGGCGGTCACCTGGTGGTTTGGTTCAAGACCGATCAAGCGGGGTTAAGCATGGACGAAATTGATCGCGCACAGCAGCTTGAAGAAATGCAACGCCAGCAATCACTGGCAGTGATTCAGTCACGACGTCAAGGAAAGACCTTAATGAGTGTTCCAAAGTATCGCGAATGTGAAGACTGCGGTGAGTCAATCCCACAACAAAGATTGCAACTTAACCCTACAACACTGCGGTGCGTTGACTGCCAAACAAAATCGGAAAGACGAGGTAAGCATGGATATTAACTACGAGGCATGGAGGTTTTGGATGTCAGTGGCTAATTTCATCGGCACAATTTTGTTGGCACTTTATCTTTTTATGACCAGCAGATCGCGTGTCAATACCGGGCGTATAGACAAACTGGAAACGCATACAGATGGACGCATTGATAAATTGGAGCAACACTTTAGTCAACAAGTGTCTGAGCATGACAAACGATTTGAGCGTATTGAAGAGCACAACAAGCATGTGCCAACACACGAAGATTTTAAGCGTGTTTACGACAAGATAAATGTTCAATCAGATCAGCTAAACAGACTGGCTGGCGAATCAAGATCACAAAATGAAACATTAAAGTTGATTCATCAATATCTTTTGAGTGAGGGAAAGAAATGAGCTTCGAACAGTACAACACCGAACATCAGAGACGCTTGATCCTAGAGCAACTGGAGAAGGAAAACGACTACGCTCAAAATCAAATCGTTATGAAACAAATCCTAGCAGCTTATGGGCAAACCCTGTCCACAGATAAAGTATTGGCCGAATTTGCATGGTTGCAAGAACAAGACTTGGTTGCGCTGGATAAGTTTGGCGGCTTTACCGTCGCAAAACTGACTGAGCGCGGACTAGATGTCGCCAATGGTGCGTCGCAAATGCCCGGCATTGCACGCAAGGGTGTTTAACATGGCGCGCCCATCGTCTGTCGAACAAATGCCACCTGAGATTCTGGAGAAACTTCAGACCCTTCTGCGAGACCCACGAGTCAACCAGCTGGAAGCCACTGCAAAGATTAATGATGTGCTGGCATCACTTGGTCATGAAACCGTCTCGAAAAGCGCAGTCAATCGTTATGCACAGAAGATGGCACAAGTGGGTAAGCGCCTGCAAGAGTCGCGCGATATGGCACAGATGTGGATCGGTAAACTCGGCTCTGCCCCACAAGGCGAGGTCGGAAAGCTATTAAACGAAACCATCCGCACGCTGGCATTTGAAACCACTATGAAAATGGCTGAAGACGAAGAAGAGCCGGTCTCACCAAAGGTATTGGCACAGTTATCACTGGCTGTCCAACGCCTTGAAGCATCGGCCACGGTAAATTTAAAGCGTGACGAAGAAATTCGCAAACAAGCAAATGAAGAAGCGGCTGAGCAAGTTGGGCAGGCAGCGAAAGAACTTGGCTTGACAGAGGAAGGTGCTAAAGCCATTAAAAATCGCATTTTAGGAATTCCGTAATGATTCCAGAATCAACATTGGATTTAAGTCAATACGATAATATTAATGAATATCAGTTCAATGAAAATGAACTGCTGCTGCAATATCAGAAAGATTGGGTTGCAGATGAGTCCCCTCTCAAAATTGCGGAAAAATCAAGACGTACAGGGTTGACCTGGGCGGAAGCATCCGATGCCGTTTTAACGGCTTCTAAAAGAAGAAGTGCGGGTGGGACGAATCATTTTTATGTTGGTTCTAACAAAGAAATGGCGCAAGAGTTTATCGCGGCTGCTGCAATGTGGGCAGAAGCATTTAATGAAGCAGCCAGTAGCATTCAAGAAGAAATCCTAGAAGACGAAGATAAGGATATCCTGACTTACACCATTAACTTTGCAAGTGGGTTCAAGGTTCAGGCGTTAAGTTCCAATCCATCAAATATGCGTGGTCGTCAGGGGAATGTCACCATCGATGAGGCAGCATTCCATGATCGATTGGCTGAAGTGCTTAAAGCTGCCCTGGCATTGACAATGTGGGGGGCTAAAGTTCGCCTAATCTCAACACATAACGGTTGGGGCAATCTGTTTAATGAAATCATTCAAGACAGTCGTGCTGGAAAAAAACGCTTTTCCGTTCACCGGATTACATTAGACGATGCTTGTGATCATGGTCTTTATAAACGCATTTGCCAAATTAAAGGTTGGGAGTGGTCTAAACAGTCAGAGATTGTCTGGAAAGAAGGTTTGCTCAAAGATACCGCGACTCGTGAGGATGCTTTAGAAGAATACTATTGTGAACCAAAGCAAGGTGGTGGCGCTTATCTCAATCGAATGTTGATTGAATCCAGAATGCAACCAGCACCCGTGATTCGGTTTACAGGTTCACCAGAATTCAACACCTGGCCAGAGCATTTACGTGAAGCTGAAATAAACGATTGGTGTAAAGAAAATCTTCTCCCAGAACTGGAAAAACTTAATCCAAAAGAGCAGCACGCCTTCGGGGAAGACTTTGCGCGCACCGGTGATTTAACCGTACTGGCTCCCATGGCTCTGAATCAGCAGCTCATGCGTTCCATCCCGTTTTTAGTGGAGCTGAAAAACCTGCCATTTAAGAACCAAGAACAAATTGTTTATTACATCAATGACCGTTTACCGCGTTTGATGGCACTGAAATTCGATGCACGCGGTAACGGCCAATATTTAGCTGAGCAAGCGGCTTACAAGTACGGTCAGCGCGTTGAACAGGTTATGCTTAGCCAGGCCTGGTATTTAGATAATATGCCAAAGCTTAAAGCCGCATTTGAAGATGACGGCATTCGCTTACCAAAAGATGCTGATGTGCTGAACGATTTGCGTGCGATCCAGCTGGTCAAGGGTGTGCCAAAAATCCCCGATGTCAAAACTGGTCAGAACAAAGACCGTCATGGAGATGCCGCTATTGCTATTGCGATGGCGTATGCAGCAAGTTTGGAAGATGTTGTCGAATACGGTTATCACGCAGTTCCTAAAGGATATCAGGAAGATTCAGACAGGCTTACTAGAACAATAAGAACCACCGCCGGTTTCAGGCGTGGAATGATTTAGAGGATTAGGCATGGAAAAAGTATCTAACATTGTGGACCAGAACGGAGACCCTATCCGCTTAAAAGAGCTATCGAAAGAAATTGCCACGGCCTCCATGACGGGCATTCGTCAGGTTTGGAATACCGATACTATTGCGTCCGGTTTAACACCGCAGCGACTCGCTCAGATTCTGCATAACGCAAATCAAGGCGATGCTTATGATTTCCTAACCCTTGCTGAAGAAATGGAAGAAGCAGAGCCGCATTATGGCTCTGTTTTAGGAACACGTAAGCGTGCAATTGAAGGGATTGCTCCATCGGTTGAAGCCGCTAGTGAAGACAAGGTCGATATCGAAATGGCTGAGACTGTAAGCAAACTGGTCAAGCATGAATCATTTAGCGAGTTAGTTCAGAACTGTGTTGATGGTTTAGGTAAAGGGTATGCCGTTTCAGAGATTATTTGGCGTCGTGGCCAAATGTGGTGGCCAAATCAATACAAATGGCGAGATCCTCGCTTTTTTCAATTTCCCCAGGACAATGCTTTTGAATTGCGATTACGCGATGAAAAAGACATGGTAAACGGCCTATCGCTTGAACCTTATAAATTTGTCGTGCATATCCCCCGTTTGAAATCAGGCATCCCAATCCGTGGTGGTCTGGCTAGGTTGGCCGCCATTACGTATATGTGTAAACAATTCACTATCACGGATTGGATGGCGTTTGCAGAAGTATTCGGAATGCCGATTCGTATTGGCAAGCATGGTGCCAATGCCACAGAGAGTGACATCGCTACCTTGATCAACGCGGTGGCCAATATTGGAACCGATGCAGCGGCCGTTATCCCAGACTCAATGAAAATAGAGTTTGAAGACGGCCGTAAATCCGGTTCAAACGATACGTTTGAACGCCTGGCAAAATATCTTGATAAGCAAATTTCAAAAGCGGTCATCGGTCAAACAATGACAACCGATGACGGTAGCAGCCAGGCACAGGCAAATGTACACAATGATGTGCGATTAGACATTCTTGAGTCAGATTTAAAGCAACTTGGAAGCACGGTTAATCGTGATGTGATTAAACCGTTCATCGACTTGAACTTCGGTGTCCAGGAGTTTTACCCGATAGTGAAGTTTGAACTCCCTGAAGCTGAAGATAGAGACACTTTAATCAAAGCATTGGAAGTGCTATTACCGCATGGGTTCAGAGTAGGACAATCAGCCGTAAGAACAAAGCTTGGCATTCCTGAGCCAAAAGAAGGTGAGGATTTATTTGTTGCGATCGACCGCCAGTCTGAAGCACCAGTACCAGACCCTGCCATGAACCATCAGAAGCCGTGTGGTTGTTCTACTTGCCAGACAAAAGCCATCAATGCGGAACAAGGAGTTGTGACAGTAGACGATGATCTGGACGAATTGGAACAGGAAGCCATGCAGGAATGGCAACCACAGATTGATCCAGTGGTTGATCCGATTGTAAAACTCTTGTCTGAGTCAAAAGATTATGACGATTTTTTAAGACAGTTACCAGGCATGGCCGATCAGGTAGATGGTAACAAGTTGATTTTGACACTGGCCGAGCAGCTATTCAAAGCTCGAGGTGTTGGCGATGTCGGTTAAGTACAATCAGCCGCCAAAGCCAGCAGAAGCATTAAGGTGGTTTAAGGCGAAAGGCATCCAGCCCTCGTTTGATTGGAAAGACGTATGGCAGGAAGAGCATGCCATCGCTTTCACTGTTGCCAAGGCGATGGAATTTGATGTGCTCGAGGCGATTAAATTAGCTACACAAAAAGCGATTGCTCAAGGACAGACGTTTACAGAATTTCAACGCAATATCAAACCGACATTAATAAATCTTGGTTGGTGGGGACGGCAAGATAAAACCGACCCTTTGACTGGAGAGTTGCGAGATGTTCAGCTAGGTTCGCCACGGCGATTACGTAAAATCTACCGCACAAATATGCGCACCGCCCGTGCTGCCGGACAGTTCGAACGCGCTCAGCGCACCAAGCAAGCTTTGCCTTATTTGATATATGAACTAGGTCCTTCTGAAAACCACCGTGAAGAACATGTCAATTGGAGTCGTATTATATTGCCGATCGACCACCCGTTCTGGCAAACGCACTACCCGCCTAATGGATGGGGATGCAAGTGTCGTGTTCGTCAGATCAGCGCAGCGGAAGCCAAACGTCTTGGTGGTGTTACCGAAGATCCGCATATTCAATATCGTGATTGGGTAAACGAGCGCACAGGCGAGGTGTTAAAGGTACCGCAAGGCATTGACCCTGGTTGGGACTATAATCCGGGTATCGCTCGATTGAAGTCACTGGACGAGCATCTATACCGAAAATCGCCAGGCCTGGCTGATCAAGTGTTGAAATCTAATATTCGTCGCACCCATTATCAAAGCTGGCTTGAAAAGGTGCATGATGATGACCTGACCAAAGGACGAGAGATCAGCGTGATTGCAATGCAAACTTCAGTGTTAGGGTTTGTCGCAAAACAAACACAAGAATCTCAAAGCGGATTAGTTCGCTTAGAAGACCGTTTAATTGTTGGCAAAAAATCATACCGCCATGATGAGCAAGGCAACTCGCTTGATTATACCCAGTGGAATGATCTTCCGTTCTTTCTCGAAGAGCCTGATCGTATTCTTTGGGATAAAAATAATAAGACGGTGTTGTACTTGATCAAAACCAAAACTGGCTTACTCAAGGTGGCAGTGAAGCGGGACGGTAAGATTGCAACAGCTTATAAGGTTGATCCGAAAGATGTGGAAAGCTTGATTAAGGAAGGCGCTTATATCGAAATGGAATAAACAAGTGGCGCCGGAATCGAACCGGATAAGACCTGGTAAAACAGGACACGCTTATTGCGAACCACTCCACCACTTGTCGTAATTAAATGATACTCCCCTCTGGCAAAAAATCAAACCCGGTTATCATCGGATAACGGCTAATCAAAAATAAGCCGATTTGAGCGACGTTTTTAAAAAAGATGAGGAAAGAGTTGTTTAATTTAATTTGAACGTTTTTGAACGGGTTTAAGTTTAATTTGAACGGGTTATTAATTGTAGTTGAATTGTTTTAAATTAATTAATCATCTAATATGGCAAACACAGATAATTTTAGATGAGGGTATTATTTATGAGAAATGAAACTAAGCGCCGTACATTGCATTACAAGTTGGCAGTTATGCCAAAAGCTAAAAATACATTACAAGAAATGCTTGAGACAGTCGTTTTAAATAATGGAAGTTTAAAAAAGGCTTCTGACCGTGAAGAGTCTATTTCAAGCTCTGATGATTCATTTAGGTTGTTAAACGATCCAGTTAAGCATAGAGGAATGTTTTGTGCCAAATTGATGTTATGGGAGAAAAACCAAAGTCATTCCGCAATTACAATTGACAAATCAGCCACGTCATATTCTGTTAGAACAATTCAGCCAAGTGATCTACAAAAACAAAGTATTGCTCAAGCACAAAAAGAAGAATTTTTAGAATCAATATTACATTTTGGAGTACTAGGTAATCATATGGTCATAATGTCTAGTGCCTCACTTACGGCTAGACAGCTTGAAACTCACTTAACATGGTTATTAGGAACTCAGTCGAAACACTTGCCAGATGACGGAATTTTCTCATTAAGCGATAAGCCAACTGTAGAAGCAATAAAAAAACTTGAAAAATCACCAGCTAAAAAAGTAATTCTTGGTGCTCCAATAACAGCTCAACCGAAAGAAGAAAATGAAGGCACTACATCAAATAGTGTTAAATCAATACAGTTTGTTCCTGCAGGAATAACAGGTGAATTGATCTCAGCTGTTTTTAAAAATTTAGGCGCGCCGGTTCCAAAATTAGATGACGCACTTGATGAAGCAAACTTAAAATTAAAACTTGAAGTGACTTATCTAAGACAAACAACAAAATCTGGGCAACAGTTCTTAGATGAGCTTTCCACCTCAATGAGACACGCACATGAAGATGATGTGGTTGTTGATCTTTCAAATGGTGCCCAATTAAAAGGCAAAGACCTAAAATTATCTACTAATATCAATGTACAATTTAATAATGGTGCAATTGATGAAAATGAACTGTATCATGCGATGCACGACTGGCTTTCTCATCTTATTAGCGAAGCAAAAATTGAATAAAAATGTTTAAAATTTACCTACTTTATATCATTGTTAGCATTATAGGCTGGGTCTTTGGACAGGATGTAAGTCAATATCTGTCTGGATTAAATGACTTGGGCTGGCTTAGAGCTGTTATCTCACTAGGGGTAGGGTCATTGGCTGTTCAGCAAGCAATAACAATAAAGCATCGCCTAGGTGATGTTAAAGCTATTGAAGGTTTAACAGTAACCGAGCGCTCACGTGTAAAAGGAATTGTTGATCTTTTAAAGAGTGAGACTTTATTTGGGTTGATTGTTGTTATTGTTGGTAATCTCTTTGTAGTTTTAACAGCATTTTCAAGCTTTAAAATAAGCGCGTCACTTGATCTGTCGTTAGCAAGCTTTTTTTCTGTAACCTTCTTCTCTATTGTCTTACTTTTAAGAATGTACTGGTTTTTAGGAGATCAAATCGATAGCTTTAAAGCACAAATTAAAAATCGATTAGAAGATCAAGAAAAAAGAAAAAATCTTCTAGAGAAGCTTCAGTCCAGCGACTAGACGTATTCAAAAAACGTTATCAAATACTTAATATCCACTCTTTTTTCCTGCCCCATAAACTGGGGGCATGGAAACGAAAAACACACACTTATCCCAAACCATCAAAGCGCTTTGCTCTGATCAATCTACTGATCTCAGAGCTGCACTTAACTTTGAAATCTCTCAGGAGGTTCAATCCGTCGTACCCGATTGGATTGAACTCATTCCTGCTGGTGACCTAGTCACTGGTCGTGATGGCCGTTCCTGGAAAAACACTAACCCACAAAAAATCATTCAGTCATTTGTCGACAATCAAGCGGACATTCCGGTTGATATCGAACACGCTACCGAACTCAAAGCACCACAAGGTGATCCAGCTCCTGCCATTGGATGGATCAAGGCGCTTGAAATTCGAGACGGTGCGGTTTTTGGTCGTGTTGAATGGACTGAAAGCGGGCGCTTAATTGTCGCATCCAAACAGTACCGTTATTTATCCCCTGTCTTTTTATTCACTAAGGATGAGTTTGAAATCGTTCGCATTACCAGTGTCGGGTTAACGAACAACCATAACCTGTTTTTGAAATCTCTTAACCACTCTCAACATCAACCGGAGGAAACTTCTATGAAATGGATTGCAAAACTGCTCGGTTTGCCAGAAGACGCAACTCAAGAGCAAATTACTAAAGCCATCAACACCATGCAGACGGAACATCAAACTGCAATGAATCGCGCTGAAAACCCATCGCTTGATAAGTTCGTGCCGCGTGCCGACTTCCAAGCAATGACAGAGCGTGCAACGAATGCTGAGAAAGCATTGGAAGACATTAAGGTCAAGTCTCTGAATGAAGAGATTGATTCAGCCGTTGCCAAGGCCATTACCGATGGAAAGATTGCTCCATCGACCAAAGACTATCACGTGGCCGCCTGTCGTCAGGAAGGTGGTCTGAAACGCTTCAAGGAGTTTGTTGAGCAATCTCCAGTGATTGCCAGTGATAGTAATTTGGATGGCAAAGAACCACCTACTGGTGAAAACAAGGCTATGAACTCTGAGCAGAAAGCAATAGCTGAGATGTTTGGTAATTCACCAGAAGACCTTGAAAAATACGGTAACTAAAGGAGACCGACATGCCATTAACACAAGACAGAAATACTCACATGAAAGGACGTGATTTAGTGGTGGTTGGCGTAGCGGCCAGCACAGTCATTTACGCTGGATCATTGGTTGTGGTTGCTGGAGGCTATGCGAAGCCTGGCGAAACCGCAACCGGGCTGACTTACATCGGGCGTGCCGATGAAATGGTCGATAACAGTGCGGGCGCAGATGGAGATCAGTCTGTCACGGTTCGTCGTAACCAGGCGTTCAAATGGGAGAACCTATCGGGTGACCCTATCACCGAAGCGGATCTGTTCAACCAGTGTTACATCGTAGACGATGAAACCGTGGCCAAAACAGATGGCACCGGAACGCGGTCAGTAGCAGGAACGGTTGTCGCAGTGGATTCAGACGGCGTCTGGGTCGAATAAATAAGTAAATAAGGAGAGCAAAATGCTAGTCAATAAAAACTCAATTAGCGCCGTCTTTGTCAATCTGAAAGCGACGTTCAACAAGGCTTTTGCCGCAGCACCATCTGTGTGGCAGGAAGTGGCCATGAAAGTGGTTTCAACCACATCGGAAACATCCTATGTATGGTTTGGACGTTTTCCGGCAATGCGCAAATGGATCGGCCAAAAGCATACAAAGCAATTGGAAGCGCATAAATACTCGATTGTAAATGATGATTTTGAGGTCGACGTCGAGGTTGATCGCAATGATATCGAAGACGATCAATTAGGTATCTATGGTCCTCAAGCCGAAATGGCGGCAGATTCTGCAAAACGACTGCCAGATCAACTGGTTGCCACCTTAATGAGTAATGGGTTTACAACCCCATGTTATGACACTCAATACTTCTATGATACGGATCATGAAGTGGCTGGTAACAGTGTGAGCAACAAAGGCACGGCGGTATTGTCTATTGCTACCCTGGCAGCTGCACAGGCTTCCTATGGTGCAGCGCGAACGGCTCTTCGAAGCATGAAAGATGAAGAAGGCGATTCGTTAAATGTTACGCCTAACATTCTAGCGGTACCTCCTGCTCTGGAAGATGTTGCTAACACCTTAATGACGGCAGATCGTCTGGAAGATGGTAAAGCCAATATCTATAAGGGAACGGCGAAGGTGGTTGTTATGCCAGGGCTAAAAACCGATACCGAATGGCACTTAATTGATACCACAAAACCAGTGAAGCCATTCATTCTTCAGGTGCGTAAAGAGCCAGTATTTGTATCGATGACAGATATGAATAGCGATTTGGTGTACAGCCTGAAAAAGTTCCGGTTCGGTGCCGAAGCGCGTATGGCAGTTGGTTATGCGTTCTGGCAATTGGCTTACGGTTCAACTGGCCAAGGCTAATTTATCTTAACTTAATTTCGCGCTGATCTCGGTCAGCGCTGGAGGAAAATCATGAAAGTATTAATTGTCAAATCAGTACCGCACAGCTTTCGTCGCGCTGGTCTTCGTTTTACGCAACAAGAAACACGCTTGAAAGTTGATGAAATTACAGCAGATCAGCTTAAGGCGATTCAGGCGGAAAAGAATCTGGTGTCTCACCTGGTTGAAGTGCCTGATGAATCAAAAGGTGCTTCAGGTGATGGCGACAAGATTGAGAAGCTGGTCACGTTGATCGACGAACTTGATCTGGACGACCAAACGCTTTGGACATCATCCAATAAACCACAGACATCTGCTCTTGAAGGTTTGTTAGGTGAGTCAGTTTCTGCGGCCGAGCGTGACAAGGCGTTTGAACAATACCAGGCAAAAGGTAAAGGCGAATAATCATGTCACAGGTCTATGCAACTCAAGCGGATATGGAACTACGCATTGGTGTTGAGCCTTTGCTTGTGGTCGCCGATCGTGATGATGACGGTGTCGTGGATGCCGAGGTTGTCACCGCAGCACTTGAGGCGGCTCAAGCTGAAATTGATGCCTACATCGGGTCACGCTTCAGCTTGCCGGTTGCCACGGTGCCAAAGGTTGTAACAGACCTGTGTATTGATATTGCACTTTATAAATTAAGTGTCGATGCGGATGCATCAACAGATGAACGTCGACTGCGTTATGAAGACACAGTCAATCTGCTGCGACGCTTCAGTAAAGGTGAAGTCACCCTCGGGCTGTCTTCACCACCCAAAACAACTAACGGCCAGGCGCGTTTGATTTCGCAGCCTCGTCGTTTTAGACGGTGATTCAAGATGGCTGGCGTTGGGTTTCATATTGAAATACAAGGTCTGGCGAGAGTAAACGATCGCTTGAACCGCCTGATCGAAAATGACGCACAAAAACAGCTGCTTGAAATCGTTGGAGCCACATCCGAGAGTCAGACAAGACGACGGATCAGTGAAGACAAAACAAGCCCGGACGGTGAGCCTTGGGCGGATTGGTCTAAAGACTATGCCAAAACTAGGCACAGCGGTCACAGTCTTCTGGAGAACGAAGGCGACTTGCTCGATAGCATTCAGTATCAAGTGAGTGGTGGTGAAGTGGCAATAGGTTCCAATTTGGACTATGCCGCCATTCGACAATTCGGTGGTGCAGAAGTGGGACGGCCAAATGATCCTGCTCGTGAATATCTTGGTATAAGTGATGCAGACCACGACGAGTTAATCGACGTTATAAATGACTGGGCGACAGGCCTAATGAGTGAATGATGACAAACGATATTTTAAATGCCATACGCGAAAAACTTAAAGATGTCTTTACGGATTTGAGATCTTGCGAAGTGCATCCTGGGCGATTCACTCTAAAAGAGCTGAAGAGTACCAGCGCAAAGTCTCCAGCGGCTAGAGTGTCATGCCTTGGGACAGCTAAGAACATCAATATGGCTAATGGTCAGGTCAAGTCGGAAAAACAGTTTGTCGTCTACTTTGTGACTAAGGACAAAAGCGGGCTGTCGAAAGATGATGCCATTCGCAACCTGGTTGATGACATGACGTTGTTGCTGGATTCGGATATGACACGTTGGTTACCCGGTACGGGCGCACCATCGAATGTTAAAGACGATAACTTATATTCATCAGAGATAGATCGACAAGGTGTGATGTTGTGGGCAGTCAGTTGGCGTCAGACCATTACGCTTGGAGATGACCAGTTTATCGAAGACGGAACCATACCAACCGAAATTTATGCGGGGCCAAATGATGGAACCTACGAGAAGCTTTGAAGGTTTGCTTGATCTAGCGACACGATTGATGAATATCCTTCGTATGGGGGTTATTCACCAGGCAGATTATGACAAACCCAGAGTGAAAGTGAAAATCGGTGAGTCGGAAAGTGGGCAACCACTGCTAACCGATTGGCTTCCGTTTTTTAGCAACCGAGCTGGAAATGATCGTGAGTGGCACCCACCTGAAGTCGGTGAGCAAGTCATGGTGTTGTCTCCTAATGGAGAGCTGAATACCGGAGCTGTGTTACCAGCGATATTTCAAGAGGCCTTTGCGGCAAACTCAAATTCGCCGGACATCCATCGCAAGGATTACCAGGACGGCACGGTGGTCGAATACAACCGCAAAACACACAAACTGAAAGTCGATTGTGTCGGTTCGGTTGAGGTAAATGGCGCACAGAATCTGGACGTGAATTTTGATGGGCAGGTTGAAGTCAACGCACCGACCACGATCATCAACACCGAACAAACCCATAACGGGAATATGGTGTTAAACGGCAACCTGGTGGTTTCAGAAAACCTGACGGTGGCCAAGATGGCAACGGTTGGCGGTCTGGCATCGGCAGGCGCTTATGGTGGAGCTGGTGCCACTATCGACGGCGATGTCAAAGTTCAAAACGGCGATATCGATGCGGATGGTGTCACCGTTAAAGGACATCATCACGACGACTCACTCGGTGCTCCAACCAGCCCCGCAAAAGCATAAATGGTCACTAAAGGAGGAATCATGGCGACCCAAAAAGAGCAAGCAAAGAAACAAAGCTACAAAGTGCTGAAGGATATATCTATTGAAAATCAGACGCGCAAAAGTGGCGAGACGTTACAACTCTACCCGAAGCAAGCGGTATATCTTGTGCAGAGTGGGTTTCTGCAACTAAACAAAACAACGACTAAGTCAAAGGGGTAAGTGATGCCAGAACAATTTTTACATGGCACCGAGGTGATCGAGATTGATGGGGGTGCCAGACCGATTCGTACCGTTAAGTCATCCGTTATCGGAGTTGTGGGTACCGCGCCAGATGCTGACCCGGTAGCCTTTCCATTAAATACGCCTGTGTTGGTTACAGGTTCGATTCTAGAAGCTGCAAAACTAGATACTGTTGGGACTGGCTCAGGAACTCTGCCGAGTGCAATGGATGCCATTTTTGATCAAGCCGGAGCGATGGTGGTTGTTATTCGTGTCGACGAAGGGATCGATCCGGCCGCTACGCAATCGAATGTGATTGGCGGGGTTGATGTAACAACAGGTACTTATACAGGTATCAAGGCATTTTTAGCGGCGCAAGGTGCCGTTAAAGTGACGCCTCGTATTTTAATCGCACCAGGCTTCTCGCATGAACAAGCCGTTACCACGGAATTGGATTCGGTAGCTGGGCGATTACGTGCAGTAATTATCGCAGATGGTCCGAATACCAATGATGCGGATGCCATCACTTATCGTGAGCTGTTTGGATCACGTCGTGTTTATATCGTTGATCCAGGGGTTAAGGTGTGGGATACGGTGCTCAATGCCGAAGTCATTCAACCAGTCTCGGCACGCGTGGCTGGCATTATCGCTAAATCCGATAACGAGCGCGGATTCTGGTGGTCACCCTCTAATCGTGAAATCCTTGGTATTACCGGCACAGTCAGACCGATTGATTTTACATTGGGTGATGTGAACAGCCGCGCCAACTACCTCAATGAAAACGATGTCGCCACGATCATTCAAGAAAACGGCTTCCGCTTGTGGGGTAACCGCACTTGCTCGTCTGATCCGAAGTGGGCTTTCTTGTCCGTGGTTCGCACCAACGACATGATTAATGACAGTTTGCTCAGAGCACATATGTGGGCGGTCGATCGCAACATCACTAAAACCTACATTGAAGATGTGACCGAAGGTGTGAACAACTACCTCCGTCACTTGAAAAAAATCGGTGCGATTTTGGGTGGCGAATGCTGGGCTGATCCTGAGTTGAACTCAATCGACCAAATTCAGCAAGGTAAAGCGTATTTCGATTTTGACTTCACGCCGCCTTATCCAGCTGAGCACATCACTTTCCGCTCACATCTTGTGGGGGATTATATTGAGGAGGTATTTAAATAATGGATAACGTACTGAAGAACTTTAACCTGCAAGTCGATGGTAAAGGCTATGCCGGAGAAGCGGAAGAGATTGAGCTTCCAAAGCTGGTGCTGATTATGGAATCGTTCCGTGCCGGTGGCATGGATGCGAGTAAGTCAATCGATATGGGGATGGAGGAAATGGAAGCGACCATTACTTTATCCGGTTATGACCCGGCCTTGCTGAAGCTTTGGGGTGTGACCAGTGCTGCGGTGCCATTGACGGCACGCGGAGCCTTGCAGTCTGAAGACGGCACTGTTACAGCTGCTGTTATCAATATGCAAGCCCAATTCTTTGATTTGGATTTGGGTACCTGGAAGCCAGGTGACAAGGCACCGAAGAAAATGAAGTGCAAGGTCAGCTACTACAAGATGACCATTGGCGGTGAAGAAACCATCGAGATCGATGTACCGAACATGGTCCGCAAGATCGGTGGTGTTGATCAGCTAGAGCAAATGCGCGCCGCACTGGGCATTTAATAAACATTAAAAAGGAATGAACATGGCAAAAGCAGATGAACGTATGAAAAATGTGGTGTTACCGACACCGCAGAAAATTGGTGGTGAAAAGGTTGAAAGCATTACCTTAAGAAAACCTTTCTCCGGTGAACTGCGTGGGTTGTCGGTGCTGGATGTGGTTAAGATGCAAGTGGATACTTTGGCAACGTTGATGCCTCGCATCACCACGCCGTCTATCACACCGGAAGAATTCGCCACGCTTGAGCCGGAAAATCTGGCAGAGCTGTCGATGGAGATTGCCGGTTTTTTTACGGGGGAAAAGTCCCGGAAAACTTGATGGATGCAATGGCCGTTGTGGCCAGCGTCTTGCACTTTTCTCCCAGAGATTTTGATGAAATGCCGCTCGAAGAGCTGATGGAATGGTTTGATCGGGCGCAACACCTTCTTAAATTAAGATCAGGCACGGAATAATGAATGACTTGAAACTGAAAATGGTGATTGAGCTGGCTGAAAAGGTGTCAAAGCCTTTAAAGCGTATGCAGGGTTCAACTGTCAAACTTAACAAGATCATGCAGCAGTCCAACCACTTGGGTAAGGCGGCCATTAAAACGGGGTTGGATCGTTTTTATAAGAAGCTTTCAAGTGTAACCAGTTTTGCTGCGCGCTCACAAATGCGTTTACGCGACGGCTTCGATGCCGCTACGCGCATGGGCAGTCGATTTCTGCGGCGTACTAAATCCATACCAGGGCATCTTAAGCGGATGTCTGACTCCAGTGGAAAGGTTGCCGGGCGATTTGGTCGCGCTTTTGCATTGGGAACCGCTGTTACCGTGGGTGGTGCCGCCTTATTCAATCATACCTTTTTAAATACCGCTTCTCAGTTTGAGAAGTTTGAAACTATTTTGCAAACGGTCGAAGGCTCTAGTTCAAAAGCTAAGGCCTCGATGAAATGGGTTGAAAACTTTGCGGTGAAAACACCTTATGAACTTAATGAGGTAACGGACGCTTATGTTCGCCTACGCAGCTACGGACTGGAGCCAACCAATGGCCTATTGAAGACATTGGGTGATACATCCAGTTCGATGGGAAAACCATTAATGCAGGCTGTTGAAGCTATTGCCGATGCCGTTACAGGCGAAAATGAACGCCTGAAGGAATTCGGTATTAAAGCCGCGACGACGGGCAATATCATCTCTTATGAATACACCGCCAAGGATGGCTCCACTAAGATTGCTCAGGTTTTAAAAGGCGACCGGGAGCAGATTCAAAAGGTGCTGTCGGATATCTTTAATGAAAAGTATGCAGGTGGTATGGAAAAGCTCTCTAAAACATGGGCAGGCATGTGGTCAAACGGCATGGACTTGATTGCCAAGTTTGAAAAGATGGTGATGTCATCCGGCGCGTTCGACTGGATGAAAGGCAAGCTCAAAGGCATTTTAGAGACCGTTACCGAGATGGAAGCCAACGGCAAACTTCAGGCGATGGCCGAGAAGATTTCAGGCGGATTAATCAAAGCATTTGAAACCTTGTGGAACTGGGGTAGCAAGATTTATGACAGCTTTGGTTCCGTGGCCAGCCGTGCCGACGAGGTGGCGCAAATGCTGGGTGGTTGGGAAAACACCATTATGGCGATTATCGCTTTGCCCTTGGTGCCTGCTATTTTAGCCTTTGCAACGGCCTTCACATCTTTAACGGCCGTCATGCTGGCGAACCCGATTATTTTAGTCATTGCCGGTATTGCCGCAGCGGCTTATTACCTGATTGCGAACTGGGATAAGGTAAAAGCCTACTTCGGTGATTTTTGGAGCAATATCGAGGCCGACTGGCAAGTCTTTTCAGACTGGGTTGATGGATGGTTAGGGGTATTAGCAGACAAAGCCATGCAGAAGTGGCAGGCCTTCAAGGGTGTGTTAAGCGGTTTTTGGGATAGCATCAAATCCAGCTGGAGCGGCATTTATGAATGGGTGTCCGGCTTGATTGACAAGCTGATTCATCCGCTTGATACGTTGCTCGAGTACGGTTCAAAGTTAAAGGGTTGGATGTTTGGAGACGACACCAAAACCGGTGCGATGGCACCTGCCTCCAAGATGGTGCAAGCCACAGCATTAACCAGTATGGTGGCAACTACGCCCGCAATGGCAGCAATCAACAATCAAGGTGTCGCACCAATCAGTGTTGAGGTAAATGCCCCGATCACCATCAATGGTCAGGCCGATAATGTTGCCGATTTGGGCGAGCAGATTGAGCAGCATATTCAAGCCGCAGTACAAAGAGCGATACAGCAAAGTATGAGGAACCGAGATGGCTGATATTTATGACGATGTGATCACTAACTTAAAAGACCTGAGTCGTCTGCGGGAAACAGCTGATGCGGTGGGTGGGCAGCTATCCAATTCCGGGTCGGTAATGATGATGCTGGGCCCTTTTATTTTTTCGATCGATACGGCGGCTTATAACAGCCTGACGCATACGGTGGACTATATGTGGGCTGGGATTCAGCGTATTGGAGGTCGCAAGGCTTCGCAATTTGGCGGCATTGCCAGTGACACCATCAAGATGCCTGGTGTTATTTATCCGCACTATGCGGGTGGGTTGTATCAGATGCAGGCCGTGCGTGAATTAGCCTCGCTTGGAAAGCCACTGCCGATGGTGGATGGCCGCGGCAAAATTTGGGGCGAATTCACTATTAAACGCGTGGAAGAAACGCTGAAGGTTTTAACCAAGGGCGGTGCGCCGATGAAGATTGAGTTTAATCTGAGCCTTGAATATTACAGCCGCCAGCAATCTTCCCAGGTGGCGGATTTGATTAAAGGTGTGCTATGAGTGCGGTTAAGTACAGAACCAGTGATGGTGATACGTTGGATTTGATTTGCCATCACTATTATGGCGGTACCAGTGGGTATGTGGAGCAAGTGCTCGAGGCGAACCCGGGGCTTGAAAATACGGCGGTGTTTGAAGCGGGTGTGTTGGTGTTGCTGCCGGAGCTGAATGCTCCGGATGCTTCGGAAGATGAATCCAGTTTGTGGGATTAGTCTTTAGAGTTTGAACCAGAGCCTGACCCTTTGACGACTTTGTAAGGTTTGATTTGCTCTTCAGGGATGGCTTGCATGCCATTGTTCGGATAGATATCGGCACAGCGGAAATAATATTCATCACCGGTGCGGGTGTTGACGACCTTTTGGCCATAAGGAAGAACGGGAGATGGGTAACAATTAAGAGCCATCTGAGAAATTGGCAGCTCTCGAGAAGATAGTGTTAGTCCCATGCCGCCAGTATCTTTTTCGGTATCTCTTAATTCCTGAATATGCCAATCGGTTTTAGGTTTGACGAGGTTACAACCGGAAGCCAATAACGCCACCCCAACCAGTATTAAAAGTCTTTTCATATCCATCCCCTTTTAAAAACAGATTTAACTTTATCACTAACCCTTAGGGGAAAGCAATGACACCGATATTCAAATTAGAAGTCAAAAACCAAGAGGGTGATGTTGTTCAGGACATAACCGATAAGATTGCCGAACGTCTGGCATCGATTCGCGCCATTGATTTGCCGGGCTCGACGTCGGATTTTATGGAGATTGTTTTAAATGATCCGGACGGCAAAGTGAAGCGCCATGATTTCGGCGTAAGGTTTGACCTGTTTCTTGGCTTTGCTGGGGAAAAACTACATAAGGTCGGCCAGTATGTTTTCGATGAATTGACCTTTGAAGGGTTTCCAAACCAGATCCGTTTACTGGCCTCGTCGGTTGATTTCTTGGGCGAAATGAAGGCGGCCAAATCGTTTACCTGGGAAGACACCACGCTAGGCGATATCGTCACCACGCTTGCGAAGCGATACGGTTATAAGCCAAGTGTTTCAGAGGCGTATCAAAGCATTCAGATCAGCAATATTAATCAGACGGCCGAGTCGGACTTTGCGTTTTTGATTCGCTTGGCATCGACTTATGCGGCTGTGTTCAAAGTGGTCAATGGGTATGTGATATTCAAGCCAAAAGCAGACGGTTTGAGCGTGACAGGCGCGCAACTGACACCTGTTACGGTCAATTTAGAAGATGTTACTCGATGGGAGCTGACTGAACGTGGTCGACCACAATACGGTGCCGTGCGTGCCAGTTATTACGACTATGATGCGGCTTTGGTGAAGTATGTAACAGTGGGCGATGGCAAAGTGACTGAAGAGCTGAAAACCACTTATAAAAGTGAATACGAAGCCAAGACACATGCCATGACAAGATTGCAGGACAGATTAATGGCTGCCACGACTGGATCGATTGATATGGCTGCCAACCCAGATGTTATCAAAGGCTTAATATCCGAAGGGTTGGTTCAGCTTGATACATTTAGGTCTAACGTAGATTGGGTGTATCACATTCGCAGAGTGGAGCATATATACCGACCCAAAACAGGCTACAAAATTAAAGTTGAATTCAGCAAACAATGGGATGGCTATAAGAAATGAACGGTATGAATCGTCAAACAGGAAAACCGCTGGCGGGCATTGAGCATTTACGCCAAAGAATCGGTGATGTGTTGACGACGCCAGTCGGGTCACGAGTGATGCGTCGTGAATATGGTTCGAGTATTTTCGAGCTACAGGATGCGCCGATTAACGACGTTTTTAAGCTGAAAATGACGATGGCTGTTTATCAGGCCTGGCTGAATCCTATCAATGGCCTGTTCGATTTTGTATTGCAATCGGTGACCTTGTCTTCAGAAGAAGAGGCGCATGCGGCGGTTGATATCGTCGGAAAATACGCGCCGACTGGGGAAATCATTAAGCTTGAACAGATTGGAGTTTACTGATGGCTGACGGCGTTAATTTACAAAACCTTCCAGCTCCTAAGGTGATTGAAGAAATCGATTATGAAGCCATTCTTGGGGAACTGATCGATGATTTTATTGCTCGTAGTGAGGGTTACACGGCATTAGTTGAATCCGACCCTGTTTATAAAGAGCTGGAAGTGGCCGCTTATCGAGAAATGCTTTTGCGGCAGCGCATTAATAACGCTGCCAAGGCGGTGATGTTGCCTTATGCCACCGGAACCGACCTGGACAACCTAGCCGCGTTTTATTTTGTGGAACGCCTGATCGTTGATCCAGGTGATCAGAATGCCACTCCCCCCATCGACCCGACCTATGAAGACGATGCGCGCCTGCTTGAACGTGTATTGCTTTCACCTGGTCAGTTCTCGACCGCTGGCGCAGAATCCGCTTACAGATACCACGCGATGACTTCCAGTGCAAGCGTTAAAAACGTGGGTATAAAGTCTCCGACGCCAGGCAATATCCAAGTCACCGTACTAAGCACAGCCGGAAACGGTGTGCCAGATGCCACTTTGCTTTCGGCCGTAAATGATGCACTCAGTGCTGATTTTGTTCGTCCATTAACGGACACAGTGAATGTCCAAGCTGCTGAAGTGTTGGAATATACAATCGATGCCACGCTTTATTTATACCCTAGACAGGTGAGCAATATTATTGAGCAGACTGCTTTGGAGCGTGTTGTGGCATTGGTTGATGAGCTGCACCGGATTGGTTATGACGTGCATAACACAGCCATTACATCAGCATTAAAAGTCGCGGGTGTGCAGCGCGTTGAATTAAGCGGATGGGTGGATATAGCAGTCGCAGATTATCAAGCGGCTTATTGCACAGGTATCAATTTGACGATCGGTGGCACTGATGTCTGATTTGTTGCCACTCAATACCACTCAGTTTGAGCGTGACGTCGACGCAACCATTCAACGCACCACCTCTTTACCTGTATTTATCTCAACATTGTGGAGTGCAAAGGATTGCCCGGAATATTTACTCGGTTATTTAGCCTGGTCATTGTCGGTTGATGAATGGGATGAATCTTGGCCTGAAGACATTAAGCGAGAGGTCATTCGTACAGCCATTGAAATTCATCGTCACAAAGGCAGTGTTTATGCCGTGAAGCTGGCGTTGGAAAAGTCCGGCATGGGCGGCGCGACTATTTATGAAGGCCGCTCTGGCTATACACGTGATGGAAGCATGATCCGTGATGGCTTTGTGCTTCATGGTGATGACAGCGAGTGGGCTGTCTATAAAGTTGTGACCAATCTTTTATTGAGCATCACTCAAGCGAACTTAGCAAAACGCCTTTTAAATGCAGCAGCACCAGAACGTTGCCATTTATGGGGCTTGGATTTTACCGCAGCACGCCCATTGCACAATGGCGTGATCTATCGTGATGGAACTTACACAAGAGGAGTCTTTTAATGGCAAACCTACCAGAAACAGCCCAATGGGAAGCCGGTGTATACCAGTTGGAAACCACTGATCCAGTCGAAGGTGGACCAAACGGCATCGACAACGAACAAGCCAAGCAGCTTGCAAACCGCACAGCATTTTTAAAAGGACAGCTTGAAGCAAAGACAGGTCAGGCAACTGAAACTACTGCTGGTATTGCAGAAGTTGCAACCCAATCAGAAACAGATGCTGGTACAGACGACACGAGAATTGTCACGCCTAAAAAATTGAAAGCTTGGTTAAAGCAGGCCACAGAAACCGTCCTTGGTGCGTTAAAGATTGCT
>NZ_JARTLM010000028.1 GCF_029625905.1 Hydrogenovibrio sp. 3SP14C1 | reverse complement strand
ACCCTATGAAAACCGTACGCGTTTAGTTGGCCTCGACTTTTTACGCGGCTTGGTTATTTTTATGGCCATCTTTGAACATTATACGGGGTATTTAAACTATTGGTATGTGGATTTTTTCCCTAAAGAGAGCGATTTTTATGAGACATTATATCGTTCACACTTACCAATGTTGGGGCAACTTGTCCCGATGGACAGTTTTACCGGACAAGTCTCAGAATGGTTGATTCCTTGGGTGAGTCAAGTCTATTTAGCGTTAGCGGCCTTTAATCTCTCGGCGCGATCATCTGAGCATATGCGGGCAACACTAGTGAAAAAACTGGCTCTATTTTTGAGCATTATTTTTGTGTTGTACATTGAAGGTTTTATCATTGCGCCTAACTTTGGTGAGGCAATTTCATTT
>NZ_JARTLM010000285.1 GCF_029625905.1 Hydrogenovibrio sp. 3SP14C1 | reverse complement strand
GCCAGTTTTAGCCATTGTTCCGTTTTGCTGCGCTGGGTATCAATTTTGTCCGTTAAACTCCCCGCTTGCTGACGTGCCTGCTCGGCTTGCGTCAGCCGATGACGAATATCGAACACACGCTGCTCAGCCTGCTCTTGCGCGTGTTGCCACTCGGCTTGCTGCGTCTCCAAGACTGTCTTGTCATCAGGCCATTGCGACCGCCAAAGCGTGGTTTGATGAACAAGCGCTGACAGATGACGAGAC
>NZ_JARTLM010000284.1 GCF_029625905.1 Hydrogenovibrio sp. 3SP14C1 | reverse complement strand
CCTGTAGCGATGTCGATCGCCTGGTTCAGACCCACCTGGTCGAGGTGCGCCAGCGCATCGCCGACCTGCAGCGGCTCGAGGCGGAGTTGCAGCGCCTGGCCGGTTGCAATCAGTCGTCGGTGAAAGACTGCCGCATCATCGAAGCGCTTTCGGCAGCGGTACAGCAGGCCGGGCCCACTGTCGACGATCGCAGAACGACCAGCTAGTACGGCACTCCAACGCACTGAACCCACTGCCGAGGAC
>NZ_JARTLM010000283.1 GCF_029625905.1 Hydrogenovibrio sp. 3SP14C1 | reverse complement strand
ATTAAAACAGAAAAAATTAAATAAAAAGGAACAAATCTGAATACAACAAGAAATATTTAATCCTACTTAATATTCCTAACCCAGACAAAAAGGGACAATAACAGACGACACTAACAGACATATGGGACCAAACAGACGAGACTAACAGACATATGGGACCACAACGAAAAATCTTGGTCGACTCACGTGGTCAACACTTTACAACCATTATAAATTCAAGATTTAAATATTCTTTACCATAAG
>NZ_JARTLM010000282.1 GCF_029625905.1 Hydrogenovibrio sp. 3SP14C1 | reverse complement strand
CAGAGCAGCTTCAGGCCCAGTGGCCACTGCCTATCGCGGGCTGCCATCGTCTTCTGCTGGACGGCGGGCGAGTGACCCTCGATATCTGGCTCGGTGATATCAACGAACTGACTGACAAGCTCGATGATTCTCTCAACCAGCAGGTTGATGCCTGGTTCCTCGACGGGTTTGCGCCGTCCAAAAACCCGGATATGTGGAGTCCGCAGCTGTTTGCCGCGATGGCCCGCCTGGCGCGCCCTGGGGC
>NZ_JARTLM010000281.1 GCF_029625905.1 Hydrogenovibrio sp. 3SP14C1 | reverse complement strand
AAGACGGCTAACCATCAGGAGCGGCATCAGCGACCACCCACCAGCGTGGTCACACGCAGCGTGCGGTCGTCGGGAATTTCCGCTTGAGACATCACCACTAAGTGGCGCATGCGGCGGCGCAGGAAGCGCGACAACACGGCCCGTAGCGAGTGCTGAACCACCAGCACAGGCGCTTCACCACTGCCTTCATGTTTCTCTAGCGCTTGCTGCGCTTGATTCATCAAGGTATCCGCCAGCCCTGGCT
>NZ_JARTLM010000280.1 GCF_029625905.1 Hydrogenovibrio sp. 3SP14C1 | reverse complement strand
CCGTAGTCGACCACCAAGTCTAGATTAGGAGCGATAGCGGCCATGTCATTTTGCAATTTAGGGCCAACCCATAAGGTCGCCGTAAACTGAGTCGCATCACCATCAGCAATAGTTTTGTTTGGCATGCGCACACCAATATCACCAACGTTACCAATCACACGAGAATACAGATTTGTACCAGGTTCATTGCGAGGAATCCATGCGCTAGCAAAGTAATGCTGGATCATCGCTGCCCACCCCTGAC
>NZ_JARTLM010000279.1 GCF_029625905.1 Hydrogenovibrio sp. 3SP14C1 | reverse complement strand
CACCATTCCTACGAAAAAGAATACAAAAAATACATTAGTAACTTCCCAAACAGGATTGAGATAACGTGCGACAAGGTGATTAATTTTTTTATCTTGTTTAGTAATTTTTGCATGAAGTGTAAAAAGCACTGACACAACTGATAAAAATACTACTGCCCAAGAATACGGACTTAAAATAAGCTGTACCCAGTCCAAATCTAAATTGTTACTTGAACCAGTAATGTAGCCACCTTCAGAAATCGTC
>NZ_JARTLM010000278.1 GCF_029625905.1 Hydrogenovibrio sp. 3SP14C1 | reverse complement strand
CCATCAACGAGGCGGGTTTCTACCGGGCCGTGATGAACCGGTCGGCGGCCCGCATGATTGACGCCGACGCCAAAGCCACCGTGCAGCGGTTCCAGCGCTGGGTGACCCACGAAGTCCTGCCCTCCATCCGCAAGACGGGCGGCTACCGGGTCGAGTCGATCACCAAGCGCGAACTGGCGCTGATGGTCGTGGAGGCTGAGGACGCCCGCGAACTGGCCGAGCAGCGCGCCCGTGAACTCGAACC
>NZ_JARTLM010000277.1 GCF_029625905.1 Hydrogenovibrio sp. 3SP14C1 | reverse complement strand
CGATGCTGATATTAATCCAGAATACCTTGAGCTACTTGCTCATGGACAAAAAAACTATGTGGCTCTTGAGCTGCTTGATAACCGGAGAATATCACCAAAACAAAATAAGGTGGCTCACGCTTTGATTGGGGATATCGCCAACTGGCAAGGCGACTTTCCAATCGTCACGGAGCAGTTTCTAAAATACTACTTTATGGCTCAATCCGGGAAGTGGTTTTCTCATGCCACTGCAACAAGATCGGAA
>NZ_JARTLM010000276.1 GCF_029625905.1 Hydrogenovibrio sp. 3SP14C1 | reverse complement strand
CTACCGCGAGGACCTCAAGGACTTTCAGTAGCCGACGACGCCTCGCTATTAACGTGACGTCTCGTTCCTTACCAACACAAAAAAGCGGCCCGCCCCATGCTGGGGCGGGCCGCCTTTCTATGCGATCAACTCACTGTCCTATCAGCTCACTTTCCGATCAACTCACTATCCAATCCACTCATCGCCCCGTTCAACGTAAGCGACAAGTGCACCGCATCTATCGGGTCAGTTGAAGGCCGGCGGA
>NZ_JARTLM010000027.1 GCF_029625905.1 Hydrogenovibrio sp. 3SP14C1 | reverse complement strand
TGTCCAACGTCTGCTTGCAACAGTCGCTCCGGCATCTGGATCGGGCCTTCAGCAACTTCTTCAAAAACCAGGCGCGGTATCCCACCTTCAAGAAGAAGCAGCGCAAGCAATCGGCCACTTACATGGCCAACGGCTTTCGCTGGCGCGACGGCAAACTGTGGCTGGCCAAGCAAAAAGACCCGCTGGCTATCCGCTGGAGCCGGTCTTTTTCCGGCACGCCAAGCAGTATCACGGTGAGCTGTGACACCGCAGGCCGTTATCATGTCAGTTTTTTGGTGGAGGAAGTGGCCACACCACTGCCGGTCACCCCCAAAATGGTCGGCATCGATCTGGGGCTGACGCACCGCGTCATCACCAGTGACGGCGACAAAATCCCCAACCCGCGTTTTTTGCGGCGCACTGAGCGTAA
>NZ_JARTLM010000275.1 GCF_029625905.1 Hydrogenovibrio sp. 3SP14C1 | reverse complement strand
ACATCTACCTGCTCAAGGCGGCGCTGAATGCTCAGCGCGCAGCCCGCGGCGAAGACGAGATGCCGGCACCGGAGTTCATGAAGCTGGTGCGGGAAAAGATCAAGTTCATGAAGATGGACTCGAGCTTCCTGCAGCGCGCCGTCAATGAAGGTTTCTCCGGTGGCGAGAAGAAGCGCAACGAGATCCTCCAGATGCTGCTGCTCGAGCCCAAGCTCGCCATGCTCGACGAGATCGACTCCGGCCTG
>NZ_JARTLM010000274.1 GCF_029625905.1 Hydrogenovibrio sp. 3SP14C1 | reverse complement strand
AAGACAGTCACATCCTTGCCATTTCCTGACACGATGACAGAGATTTCCAAGTCAAAGCGGACAAATTCTTCCAAGACGCAATCCGCTGAATCCGCTAAATCAGCTGCGGCAGGTAAATCTTTTTCTGATGCGATGACCACTTGTCCATGACCATCATAGCCCCCTGTTGCGGTTTTGAGGACGTATTTTTTTGACGAATCCAGATCTATCAGGTCGCTACTGGACTTGATGACCTTGTAGGGTGC
>NZ_JARTLM010000273.1 GCF_029625905.1 Hydrogenovibrio sp. 3SP14C1 | reverse complement strand
CGAAATAATGCGGAACTCAACGCCCTAGAAAATGAAATAAAAAACTTAGCGCGTTTTTATCAAGACTCTGAAAATAACATGCAAAAAATGATCGCCAGTGGCGTGATATTTACGCCGAAAGAGCAGGCTATCTTACGCAGTATTGATCAAATCCAGCAAAAAACCTTACCCATGGTGCAATCGATCATCAGTGATAAGAAAAGAGACATTAATGCGAATGTAGCGCTCCTTGATCAGGTTCGTCC
>NZ_JARTLM010000272.1 GCF_029625905.1 Hydrogenovibrio sp. 3SP14C1 | reverse complement strand
GACGACACGTTGAGGATCTCGGCGACGTCGGTCAGGGGCAGGAATCGTGGGGACATGTCGCACTCCGGGACTCGGTGTCACGGTGCGTGTGCACCGTTGGGCTAGTCAGGCAGTCTTGCACGAAACGCGTCAGCAAACGAGCACACACGAGCGCGAGTTGGCGTGAAAGGAACGGATCCGGTCCACTCGAACGGCAGGCCGTGCTTCGATGGCCAGCGGGCACCGTGCACCCGTCGGCAGCCGCC
>NZ_JARTLM010000271.1 GCF_029625905.1 Hydrogenovibrio sp. 3SP14C1 | reverse complement strand
ACGCTTCCTGACGAGTGGCATAATCACCATACAAGACCGTGTACCATTTCGTGCCATTAACGACTTTATAGTTTTCCCAGATCGGTTGTTCATCTTTAGGTAACTGATTCGCAAATTGATCAACCTTAGTTTGCGCCCCAACGGCAACAACTTGAATGGTGAAGCCATAACGTGGAGTCATTGCTAATTGCTGTTCGGTTGGTGGTGCAATAGTGACTTTAGGTTTGGCTGGCGGCGTTGCTTTG
>NZ_JARTLM010000270.1 GCF_029625905.1 Hydrogenovibrio sp. 3SP14C1 | reverse complement strand
AATTTGCACTATAATCTTTCAGGTTACGGAATGTATCCGTACGTAGGAGGGGTTATGGCTACGGCACGTTTAGATATCCGCCTTGATGAAGAGATCAAGGCAAAGGCCGAAAAAGCATCGGCTTTACTTGGTTTAAAAAGTCTCACTGAATATGTAGTGAGACTTATGGACGAAGATGCGTCTCATGTTATTGAGGAGCATGAAAGTATTATGGTTAAAGACAGTGTCTTTGACGAGTTTATGGC
>NZ_JARTLM010000269.1 GCF_029625905.1 Hydrogenovibrio sp. 3SP14C1 | reverse complement strand
CATGGAATAGAATTCCATGAAATATCTCTACAGATAGAAACTAGCCTTTCGGTAAGAGAGTTACTAGCTGCTTTCAGTAGCAGACATTTCTAGTGAGTTACAAAGTACCAATCCACACCTCCAGGGATTGGAGATGGCGCTGGTAGTAGCTTGCTAGTCGAGGCAGCGAAATCGCAGATAATACTAGAGTATATCAAGATGAGCTAACGACGAATAGCCAGTTACTAACAAGCCAGATTGTCTTA
>NZ_JARTLM010000268.1 GCF_029625905.1 Hydrogenovibrio sp. 3SP14C1 | reverse complement strand
CGCTGCGGTTCACTCTTGCCATCATGGCCGCTCAGGGCCGTGACGTTAAGCTCGACCCGGCGCGTATTGCCGGCTATCGCAATTTCGGCACCAAGCTCTGGAACGCAACGCGCTTTGCCCAGATGAATGGCGTGAAGCTTGATGCCGGTTTCAAGCCGGAAAACGCCAAGCTTGCCGTCAATCGCTGGATTCTGACGGAACTGACCAAGGCAACGCAAGCCGTGACGGAAGGCATCGACACCTAC
>NZ_JARTLM010000267.1 GCF_029625905.1 Hydrogenovibrio sp. 3SP14C1 | reverse complement strand
ATAGCAGGAATAGGCGACGGTGACATTAAGACCCCATCATTAACAATCACAGGGTGGTCGTATCCTAAGCACGCCTCATCTTGTTGCAACCATGTTTCAAATAGAGCGCTTAACACGACACCGTAATCATGATGTGCGTGCCGTGTCAGTGCTTCGGCCGCATCATTAATAAATCCACGTAGAGGGTCAGGTCGAGGAACTTGGTACACCACAATTTGCTCTTCCCGCAACGGGCTTTCAGGGAC
>NZ_JARTLM010000266.1 GCF_029625905.1 Hydrogenovibrio sp. 3SP14C1 | reverse complement strand
GCAAACCGGAGCGCGTTCAACTGGTACACCCCTTGGGGCATAACTTCTATGAAGTGCTGCGCAGCAAACTCGGTTGGAGCCATCGGCTAGGAGATTGACATGGAGGGGTACGATCTCATTGGTGATGTCCACGGCTGCGGTGCCACCCTGGCCTCGCTGCTGGAGAAGCTTGGCTACCATCAGCGCAAGGGCGTGTATCGCCACCCGCGCCGCAAGGTGATCTTCCTGGGGGATCTGATCGATCGC
>NZ_JARTLM010000265.1 GCF_029625905.1 Hydrogenovibrio sp. 3SP14C1 | reverse complement strand
GCCAACAGTGCCGGCGACAGCGATCCGCTGCCTTACCTGCCGCTGTTCAACCCGCTGGAGCTGGGGCTGCTGCTGTGCCTGGGCGCGCTGCTGGCCTGGGGCCGCTTCGCCCTGCCGCGTCTCGGCCTGGAGCCTGCGCGAGCGCTGCAGGTGGTGCAGGGCGTGGCGGGGCTGTCGCTGTTCGCCCTGCTTACCGTGATGGTGATGCGTACCGCGCACCACTGGGGCGGCGTGCCCTGGCAGAGC
>NZ_JARTLM010000264.1 GCF_029625905.1 Hydrogenovibrio sp. 3SP14C1 | reverse complement strand
CCTAATCTATGATCCATAATATAGCCTATTGCTATCAATCCAATAAATATATCCCATTAGACATTCCCCTGATAATATGCTAGCTATCATTTAAGAATCATTATCAATCATTAATGATAATCAAAGGATAAATGATAGAGGTTATTGAATAGGAATATAAATCATTATCGTTATTGGATTGATTGATAATGGAATATCAGAATAGGAATAAGAATGATTGTGATTCATTCGTGCAGACAAATAAAA
>NZ_JARTLM010000263.1 GCF_029625905.1 Hydrogenovibrio sp. 3SP14C1 | reverse complement strand
CCTCACGCCCAGCCCGATCGATCCGCTGCCCTGGGACGCGGCGCCGGCCCCGGCGATGTCTGGCGTGAGGGCCAGGTAACCAGCCGCTGCGGCCAGCAGCATGACGAGCAGGGCAAGCAGTTTCTTCAGCATTGTTGTTCTTCCGTGTCGGAGGTGGTGCGCGGCACAGATTACACAGTTCCGCTGATCGACGGCAGGCCGCGCCCCGTGCGAAGGCCTGGGCATATATACTGCGCGGCATTGTTC
>NZ_JARTLM010000262.1 GCF_029625905.1 Hydrogenovibrio sp. 3SP14C1 | reverse complement strand
CGTCATCTTTGCCACAGGCCGCAAGCGTTACAAGCGAACCAACAATGGCAACGCAGCTTAAAAACTTCATCGTCGATTTCATTGTGCGTCCGCCTTTTCGAGACCCTTTATAATCTCGGTTTGAGCACCGGATCGCAGCATCTGCGCGCCTTTGGTCACGATCAGCTCGCCAACATTCAAACCAGACGCAACAATCACCCGTTCCTTTTCATAGGCTAGAACCTTAACCGGAACGAGCGTTGCAACC
>NZ_JARTLM010000261.1 GCF_029625905.1 Hydrogenovibrio sp. 3SP14C1 | reverse complement strand
AAGGCCAGGATCACCACGTGGAAGCGCACCAGGTCGGGGTGCCCCTTGAGGTAGCCGCTGGCATAGATCAGTACCAGCACGCCGATGCCGCTGATCAGCAGCGCGAAGAGCAGCGACAGCCCATCGAGCAGGAAGGTCAGGGTGATCTCCAGGCCAGGCACCCAGGCCTGCTCGAAGACCAGGGTCTCGCCGGCCACCACCGCCGGCAGCTGCCCCAACAGCCAGAGCAGCAGGGCCCCGGGCAGCA
>NZ_JARTLM010000260.1 GCF_029625905.1 Hydrogenovibrio sp. 3SP14C1 | reverse complement strand
CGTAACAGGTAATGCATATCATGCTGAGGTGTTCGTTGACGTGTATTGTGTGCGTCTCTTGTCAGCAAGCGCTCTGGCTCACTGCGGCGTATCCGGTGTTGCGAGTGCGGTCACACTCTTCGTTATCATCACGACCAGACCCCTTGGGTGTTATAGGGTCAAGCCTCACGGGCCATTAGTACACGTTAGCTCAACGCCTTGCAGCGCTTCCACACCGTGCCTATCAACCAGCTGGTCTCGCTGGGCC
>NZ_JARTLM010000259.1 GCF_029625905.1 Hydrogenovibrio sp. 3SP14C1 | reverse complement strand
AACCCGATAGCGGCGGGTGAGCAGAAATCCCAATACGAAGCGCACCAGGCTCTGCGGCAGTTCCATGCGGCCGACCACCAGTTGGGCACCGTGATGGCCGCCAATAACTGGATCCAGAACCTGGCCATGTTGGGCTTTCTGGCGCTCACCGCGCTGTTCGCTCTGGCAGGGGTCGATAGCCACTATCTGCTGCTGTTGATTGCCAGCGTTGCCATGGCGGGCGGCGCTTACACTATCTTGAAACTGC
>NZ_JARTLM010000258.1 GCF_029625905.1 Hydrogenovibrio sp. 3SP14C1 | reverse complement strand
CTCTGCTTTTATTACGGCCAATCTTATCCCTGTCACTTTAGGAAATATTGTCGGCGGTGCCGTTCTGGTTGGTTTAGCAAATTGGTCAATTTATCGTCGTCCACATTTAAAAGCCGCTCATGTGAGCACAATAACAAAAACTACCCCTCTTCAGTCGGTTAAGGAAACTACCATGAAAAACGCAATTATCGTTCAAGATATGATGGATAAAAAAGCCATTACTCTCAGTGCAGAGACACCTGTACCC
>NZ_JARTLM010000026.1 GCF_029625905.1 Hydrogenovibrio sp. 3SP14C1 | reverse complement strand
CGGCACCGTGGGGGCGCTGGTGTCCCCCAGTGGGGCCGGCAAGTCCATGCTGGCCCTGCAACTGGCCGCACAGATCGCAGGCGGCCCCGACCTGCTGGACGTGGGCGAGCTGCCCACCGGGCCGGTGATCTACTTGCCCGCCGAAGACCCGCCCACCGCCATACATCACCGCCTGCACGCCCTGGGGGCGCACCTCAGCGCCGAGGAACGGCAAGCCGTGGCTGACGGCCTGCTGATCCAGCCGCTGATCGGCAACCTGCCCAACATCATGGCCCCGGAGTGGTTCGACGGCCTCAAGCGCGCCGCCGAGGGTCGCCGCCTGATGGTGCTGGACACGCTGCGCCGGTTCCACATCGAGGAGGAGAACGCCAGTGGCCCCATGGCGCAGGTGATTGGCCGCATGGAGGCCATCGCCGCCGATACCGGGTGCTCTATCGTGTTCCTGCACCATGCCAGCA
>NZ_JARTLM010000257.1 GCF_029625905.1 Hydrogenovibrio sp. 3SP14C1 | reverse complement strand
CACGCGCTCTTTGCCCGGGAGGTGAAATGATGAGTACTTCAATTAGCCGTGGTGCGCTGTGGCTGGAAACCCTTGCCCCGAATGCCAGCGTCCAGCCTTCCAGCAGACCGACTTCGCCTCGTGCCGCACGCGGATAGTGGTTGTTCGCATCAGGTACTACGGCGACAAAGCGCACCGCTTCACCATTCAGCTCGCCGTCCGCCGCCTGAACCGACGGGCAAAGCCCTTCCAGACGGCTGGCATTCGG
>NZ_JARTLM010000256.1 GCF_029625905.1 Hydrogenovibrio sp. 3SP14C1 | reverse complement strand
GAACGATTCCGCCAGCGGGTCTAACAGGCTGCGGTAACTCAAGCCGGGAAAGCCGTTGGCATGGGCAAACACTAAACGGGGGCGCTGGGTGGCATCGGCAGGCATGGCGGGCTCGTGGGTCATCTGGCGGTTCGGGGGCTATCACGTAAGGAGTATCACATAAACTCTATCATACGACTGTTTTAACGCGAGCCCGAGTACCCGTCAATCCACCCAAGGGTTAACCTGCTAATTAAAACAGCGAGAGC
>NZ_JARTLM010000255.1 GCF_029625905.1 Hydrogenovibrio sp. 3SP14C1 | reverse complement strand
AACGGAAGCGGCGGCCATCGGACGTTCGGGACGAATACCATTTTTTAATGCGACATCGCCAATGATCGGCATAATCGAGTAAACCGCATGACCCGTTCCAAGCAGAAAAGTCATAGTGTAGGTGACTAAGGGAGCAATCATGGTGACTTGCTTTGGGTTACGGCGTAACAATTTCTCAGCAACTTGTAGCATGTATTTTAAGCCACCCGCCGCTTCTAGGATCGACGCACAAGTAACCACGGCTAAAA
>NZ_JARTLM010000254.1 GCF_029625905.1 Hydrogenovibrio sp. 3SP14C1 | reverse complement strand
GCAAGTGAAGCGGCTAGCGCACCAGCTGCGCGGCGAGTCGTTGAGCATCGGAGCCGAGCGGTTGGCTGCCGAGGCCAAGCGCCTGGAGCTGATGGCCGATATGCCTGCGCCCGAAGGTGAGCAACTGATGCGTGCATTCAGCAGCGTACGCCACTGCGCAGGTCGTACTAATGCAGCGCTGGAGAAATGGCGTCGTGACCATCAACTCTACTGACAGCGGTATTCGTACTGCTGCAAGTCGCCATGCC
>NZ_JARTLM010000253.1 GCF_029625905.1 Hydrogenovibrio sp. 3SP14C1 | reverse complement strand
TCGTTTAACTGCCTTAGCGAAACAACTCAATACCGCGTTTAATTCAGCGAAAACAGCCCTTGAACGTGATTATTTGAAAATGATTGATGAACCGCAATTAGACATTAGCGGTTCACAAAACGCTTACCAAACAGCTTGGTCTGAAGTTAAGAAGAATCAGCAAGACACTTTACTTGCTGAACAAACCTTGCAAGAAATGCACAATCAGCTCGTTCAATTACAAGCTAGCCAAGACGCTATCCAACAAA
>NZ_JARTLM010000252.1 GCF_029625905.1 Hydrogenovibrio sp. 3SP14C1 | reverse complement strand
CATCACCTGGGGAAATTTGCCGACACCGTCGATTACGCCTACCGTGCCGCCAAAACAGAGCCGCCCTATAGAAGTGGCGACCAGCGCCAATTTCGGTGAAGCCATGCAGTCCACCACCATTGAGCCGACGCCAACGGATCTGAAGACGCTGCAACTGGAAAGCACTGATATGATCACCGAGGCGGGGGCCAAAAAGTGTATGGGGTTACTGGATGCCGCGCTGGAAAAGGTGAGCGGCTATCGCGCGC
>NZ_JARTLM010000251.1 GCF_029625905.1 Hydrogenovibrio sp. 3SP14C1 | reverse complement strand
CCCTTATCGAAGGACAGCCGGTCGAGCTTTCCTCACCGGACGGTGTTCTGCTTGCCGGCCATCTCTGGCGGGGCCGGCAAGCGGACCCTATGGGGACCGTCATTATCAATCCTGCAACCGGGGTGCTCGCGCGCTATTACCATCGCTATGCCCGTTTCCTCGTGGAGCACGGATTCGACGTGCTGACCTATGATTATCGCGGCATCGGGCTGTCGCGGCCCGTCCATCTGCCTGGCTGCGGATATCGC
>NZ_JARTLM010000250.1 GCF_029625905.1 Hydrogenovibrio sp. 3SP14C1 | reverse complement strand
TCCGCAACGAACTCGGTCGTCAGCGCCATGAAATCGAGCTGATTGCCTCGGAAAACATCGTTTCGCGCGCTGTTCTCGAAGCGCAGGGTTCCATCCTCACCAACAAATATGCCGAAGGCTATCCGGGCAAGCGCTATTATGGCGGCTGCCAGTATGTCGACGTCGTGGAAGAACTGGCCATTGAACGCGCCAAGAAGCTCTTTGGCTGCGAATTTGCCAACGTTCAGCCGAACTCGGGCAGCCAGATG
>NZ_JARTLM010000249.1 GCF_029625905.1 Hydrogenovibrio sp. 3SP14C1 | reverse complement strand
GGTCATAGGCAGAAGCCGCTTGGCGTGCTACAACGATAGCCGGTCTGAAATGATCGCTGGGCGATTTGTTATCCATGGTCAAGCAAACGTAAAGCGAACAAAAAAGACAAACGTGCCACGTGCCAAGGCATGTAGACGATTTGTTGAATAACACTTTTATCGATAGCTTATTGTTTCAAGCTCTAAGCCACGCTCATACCGGAGGACACTATGTCAGCCAAGACTCTTGCGCTAATCGAAGAACATGAC
>NZ_JARTLM010000248.1 GCF_029625905.1 Hydrogenovibrio sp. 3SP14C1 | reverse complement strand
GCAGGGACACGACCGCGGCGACGAGGCCCGCCCTGCGGAAGTCCATCTTCTTCGGCGCGAGGTTCGACAGGTCGTAGGCGGCGGAGACGAAGTTCGCGACGACGTTGATCCCCAGGGTCGCGATGGCGAACGTGACCGCGCCGATGACGAGGACGACGACGCTGTCCATCCGGGCGACGACCTCGACCGGGTCGGTGATGAACTCGCCGTAGACGACGAAGCTGCCCGAGGTGACGACGGTGGTGACGA
>NZ_JARTLM010000025.1 GCF_029625905.1 Hydrogenovibrio sp. 3SP14C1 | reverse complement strand
CGTTTTTTACGACATAGGTAGCGGTATAAGTTGCCGCCACTGGCTTTGTCTTGATAGATAAATTGATAAATCCATTCATGGCTAATTGAAATGCTTGATTCTATTTTTAGGCGGCCACTTATCTGCTCAGGGCTCCAGTTGTTTTTAAGGTTCTTAGATACTGTGTGCCAGACGGACTGAGAAATGCGTTTACACGCTTTATTGGATTTTCTAGCACACGCTAATTGGTGAGCGAGCATTGGCCGCCAGCCACGTTTGTTAACATTACGTTTAAACTCTCGGCTAATGGTCGATTTATGACGGTTAACTTCTTTGGCAATATCACTAATTGACAAACCTGCTCGCCTGAGACCGTAAATATGATATCTTTCAGTCTCGGTTAGCTGATGATATTTGTTCATATAACAACACCTTTAGGTTGGGGAACTGAAAAGGTAGCTCATTAGCTAACCTTTTTCTATTCCTAGGTGTTGCACTTGCTTGTTGAA
>NZ_JARTLM010000247.1 GCF_029625905.1 Hydrogenovibrio sp. 3SP14C1 | reverse complement strand
CAGCTATACTGCGGTCCTAGCTGGGCAATATCACCTGAGTGTCCGTAAAATACAGTCTCTGCTCAAAGAACAGTTAGGCACTACATTCTCCATCGGAGCCATCAGTGAGGCACAAACCAAAGTGGCTTCAATGCTGACGCCGCTACATCAGGCTATTCGGGCTGGCATCCAAAAAGCCCCCATGGTTCATATTGATGAAACCTCTCATCTGAGAAATGATGAATCCCGTCTGCGTTGGTGTTGGTTGGC
>NZ_JARTLM010000246.1 GCF_029625905.1 Hydrogenovibrio sp. 3SP14C1 | reverse complement strand
AATTTTTTCATCGTTTTTACAATAAACTTACGACTTCTTCCTGTCAGTTCAATGGCTTTTGCAGTTGTCATCTTCTCTCCTGAATTGTACATGTAATGGATCAACAATTGCTCATCGGCATTGAGGTCGCCAAAATCAGTAAACTGTTTCTCTAAACTATCTCGAGTTCGTAGGTGTCGACTGACAATATTATTTTCAAGCGTCAGAACAACCTTGTTCCCAGGTTCAGAGTATTTTGGCTCATGAAGA
>NZ_JARTLM010000245.1 GCF_029625905.1 Hydrogenovibrio sp. 3SP14C1 | reverse complement strand
ACCCGGAGGTGCCGCCGGAGAAACGCCCGTCGGTGATCAGCGCACACGCCTTGCCCAGCCCCATCGATTTCAGGTAGGTGGTTGGGTAAAGCATTTCCTGCATGCCCGGCCCGCCTTTCGGCCCTTCGTAGCGAATCACCACTACGTCGCCCGCCACGACTTTACCGCCGAGGATCGCTTCTACCGCGTCGTCCTGGCTTTCATACACTTTGGCCGGGCCGCGGAAGGTGAGGATTTCCTTGTCGACGC
>NZ_JARTLM010000244.1 GCF_029625905.1 Hydrogenovibrio sp. 3SP14C1 | reverse complement strand
GAAATGGTAAAAGAAGTTAAAATATTTGCCATTGCGGCACATGCTGACCATTTCGGCGAACGATTGGCGAAAATGAATGCACTACCGAAAGGTTGGTTGCCGGAATATGACCGCATGGAAGGTGTATGTTATAAAGACGAGCATTTCGTTATATGTTACAATGGAAATGTTCGCCTTCTGTATGTTTCGCACGCTTCGCAGTTCATATTTCACAAATATAAAAATGAAGAAAATAGCGGCGCAAAATAC
>NZ_JARTLM010000243.1 GCF_029625905.1 Hydrogenovibrio sp. 3SP14C1 | reverse complement strand
ACAGCGACGTCTTTGTAGTTCGGATGAATGCCGGCTTTCATGGCACTTCCTTAGGATTGAATTCAGAGAACGCGAGAGTATAGCCACTTCTCTCCGACCAATCAACCTCGGCGCATCGAGTCGAAGAATTCGGCGTTGTTTTTTGCACGACATCCTGCAAAAGGTGTGGGTGCTGCGTAAATTGCTCTACCCGATGGACGACATGGAAGCGACCGAATTCCTCATCGACAAAGTGCGTCCTGCAAAAAA
>NZ_JARTLM010000242.1 GCF_029625905.1 Hydrogenovibrio sp. 3SP14C1 | reverse complement strand
CCAAAAGCGGCAGCTGCGCATGCTGGTAGGCAAGGTACTGATGGATCGCAATGCCCCCGATGCCTTGATGGATGGCGTCTCGGGTATCTCTGACACAGAGCGGCTCATCGAGGACTGGCACGGGAAGCAGCGCCTCGGTTACAGCGTTACCCCGCGTTTTGCGCCCACCTCGACCAGAGCACAAATGGACGCGGCAGGTGCCCTGCTGCGCAATGACTCTACCCTATGGCTGCAGACCCACCTCGCCGAG
>NZ_JARTLM010000241.1 GCF_029625905.1 Hydrogenovibrio sp. 3SP14C1 | reverse complement strand
CCTCCAAGGCCAAGCAGGCCACCTCCCGGGCGCGGCAGATCGACAAGATCAAGCTAGAAGACATCAAACCCTCCAGTCGCGTCAGCCCGTTCATCCGCTTCGATCAGAACAAGAAGATCCACCGCAACGCGGTAAACGTCGATGCCATTACCAAAGGCTACGACGGCGAACCGCTGTTCAAGCGTTTTTCCATGACCGTGGAAGCGGGCGAGCGGATTGCCATTATCGGCCCCAACGGCATTGGTAAAAC
>NZ_JARTLM010000240.1 GCF_029625905.1 Hydrogenovibrio sp. 3SP14C1 | reverse complement strand
AACATGTTGCTACTGGTAGGTCTAGGTATTGCTTACGCTGTGCTTTACTATGTGGTGTTTACGTTTGTTATTCGTACCTTGAATCTGAAAACAACGGGTCGTGAAGATGAATCCGTTGATGCGAATACTTCAACAGGATCAGAGTTAGCCGGTGAATTAGTAGCGGCATTTGGTGGTAAAGAAAATATTACTAACTTAGATGCTTGTATTACTCGCCTACGCGTATCGGTTGCAGAAACAGAGTTGGTTG
>NZ_JARTLM010000239.1 GCF_029625905.1 Hydrogenovibrio sp. 3SP14C1 | reverse complement strand
GCCAACACTGAAATTGCGCGTTGGGTTGAAAATCATGAGCAGCAATCGGAGTTACTCGGAGGGGCCGGTGAAGTTTTGGCGCGGACGAATAACGACCGTAATGTCAGTCAAACATTATTAGATTTACAGTTTAGCCATTCGCAAAAAGAAGGCCATAAAGTGGCGACCAATCTTTTACAAGAGCTAGGCAAAGTCGCTCACTTACATAAAGCGGAGCCTGTGAATGCCAGTCTGGCGGTATTGAAGTCGC
>NZ_JARTLM010000238.1 GCF_029625905.1 Hydrogenovibrio sp. 3SP14C1 | reverse complement strand
CGTCATACACCCGCATTTTGGAGTAGATACTGGAGTTCTCCGGCACCTTGAGCCGCGACAGCACGGAGAACTGCGCCAGCATGCGCAGCGTATCCGGGGCGCAAGGCGCGGCGCTCAGGGACGAGTCTTCGAGCAGTTTCTGGTAGATCTTGATCTCTTCGGAGACGCGCAGGCAGTAAGGCACCTTGACGATGTACACACGGTCGAGGAACGCCTCGTTATTGCGGTTGTTGCGGAAGGCTTGCCATTC
>NZ_JARTLM010000024.1 GCF_029625905.1 Hydrogenovibrio sp. 3SP14C1 | reverse complement strand
GAGCGGCGATCAATCTCATTTCCGCCGTCACTAACCAGGGCAAGGTACGGTTCCGGTTTTTCGACGGCACCATGAATGCGCAAATTCTGATCGACTTCATGAAGCGCTTGATTCGTGAAGCCAAGCGGAAGGTCTTCCTGATCCTGGACAACCTCAAGGTCCATCACGCCAAGATCGTCAAGGCCTGGCTGGCGGAGCATCGGGATGAGATTGAAGTGTTCTACCTTCCACCCTACTCGCCGGAATTGAACCCCGATGAGTATCTGAACTGCGACCTCAAAGCCGGCGTGCATAGCGGTACTCCGGCGCGCAGCAGAGACCAGCTGAAGAGGAAGGCGATGTCTCACCTTCGGAAGCTTCAGAAGCTCCCGAGGCGAGTCGCGAAATACTTCAAAGCCCCGTCAATTCGATACGCCGCATCATAGCTATTTTATTGCCGGGTTAATAACGCGGGTATACAACATGCTCACCTTTTATTAAGGCGTAATATTAATAGGAGGTTTTTGCGCAAAGTAAGCTTTAACAGGCTTG
>NZ_JARTLM010000237.1 GCF_029625905.1 Hydrogenovibrio sp. 3SP14C1 | reverse complement strand
CACTAAAAGAATGAGGATCTCGTGCGTCTAGCGTGAGTGGTGAGTTAACGCTCGGTCGAGCATCAGAGGCCAGATAATCGTAGCTTTCTTGATAATCAAGATAAGGATTATGAGTGGGTGGCAATTTGAAAATGAAACTGTCTTTTGCTGGCGCATCAAGGTCTAAGGTCTGTGCCGCTTTATCGCTATTGCTTTGGCTAAATATATCCAATTCTTTTTCAGACGCTGTCACGGATAGCGAGATCAGTAAC
>NZ_JARTLM010000236.1 GCF_029625905.1 Hydrogenovibrio sp. 3SP14C1 | reverse complement strand
CGACTCGATGAGCACCGACGCCACGGTGGCAATCGCGCAGCGCTTTGGCGCGCATGTCACGCAGCGCGTCTTCGATAACTGGGCGAGCCACCAGAACTGGGGCCTGCAGCACATCCGCTTCCGCCATCCCTGGGTGTTCTACATCGACGCCGACGAGCGCAGGACGCCCGAGCTCGTGGCGCAAGCCCGGGCCGCGGTGCGCGCGGCGCGCGACGAGGTCGCGTTCCGGGTGCAACGGCGCGACTTCTTCC
>NZ_JARTLM010000235.1 GCF_029625905.1 Hydrogenovibrio sp. 3SP14C1 | reverse complement strand
CTGTTCCGCCAGCCGGTCACCGTGCACAACATCGGCGGGTGCCGGATGGGCGCCGGCCCGGACGAGGGTGTGGTCGACGTCGACGGGCAGGTCTTCGGCCACCCCGGCCTGCACGTCGTGGACGGTGCTGTGCTGCCCGGGGCGACGGGTGGCAACCCGTCGCTGACCATCGCCGCCGTCGCCGAGCGGTGCGTGCAGGCCGCCATCCGGCGCATCACCGGCGACCCGGCGTGGGAGGCCCCGGAGCGGCC
>NZ_JARTLM010000234.1 GCF_029625905.1 Hydrogenovibrio sp. 3SP14C1 | reverse complement strand
AGGGACGCTTCCCAGGCCTGCCCCATCTTCGTCCAGTCAATCGGCGTCTTGGTATAGGGGATAGTGACGTGCAGCGCTTCCGGCGCATAGACCTCCGGCACGCCCTGATCCTTGTACCACTTGATGATATCAGAGGCGTTCTCAACATCGCGTCGCAGGTAAAGGGTGCGCGGGGCCGCGTCCCCGAACCTATTGGGCGCGATAACTGGCTGAGGGTTCTCAAGACCGTTGACCCGGGCTTCAGCAGAGCG
>NZ_JARTLM010000233.1 GCF_029625905.1 Hydrogenovibrio sp. 3SP14C1 | reverse complement strand
CAAAACCACCGTTTGAACCGATATTGCGTTTTGCACAGTTTGTTGTTACAGCGGTTAGTGATGGTTGATTATTATGACTTAATGTTCCTTGAGCGATAGCTTGCTCCCACATTGCATTGGCTGTTATGACCTCTGCAACTGTTGGGAGAATTGGCGCTTTAAGCCTAAACTCTTTCATCTCAGCTTCAAGAATACGTTGACCGTTTGCTCCATCTACTACGACTTTTTCAACATCTGCATTTTTTAAGAAA
>NZ_JARTLM010000232.1 GCF_029625905.1 Hydrogenovibrio sp. 3SP14C1 | reverse complement strand
TGACTTGTATCAGTAGGTCACCAGTTCGATTCCGGTAGTCGGCACCATTATTAAAAAATCTGTTCCTCCTTAGCTCAGTTGGTAGAGCGACGGACTGTTAATCCGCAGGTCGCTGGTTCGAGCCCAGCAGGAGGAGCCAAATTTTAAAGCCCAGTCATTGACTGGGCTTTTTTTTATGGTGATTCAATGGTGAGTAAAAAGGCTTATCCCTCTCAAAGATAAGCCTTACTAGCACTAATCGTTACGCCTTC
>NZ_JARTLM010000231.1 GCF_029625905.1 Hydrogenovibrio sp. 3SP14C1 | reverse complement strand
GCCCCAAAGTCTTCCAGCACCGTGGCCCCGAGAAAGGCCACCACGGCCCCCACCATGAAGGTCAATAGGGCCACGATGGGCACGGCATTCAGGCCACTTTGCTGCACATGGGCCACCGTAGCGGTGATGCGCCAGCGGCTGGGCCGTAACACGAGCGGGGCGAAGGCCACCAGTACCAGACCGATGAATCCCAGCAGTTGACGCTGCTGAGACCACAAACCGCTCATCTGCTGGCCGATGGAAGCCAGCGC
>NZ_JARTLM010000230.1 GCF_029625905.1 Hydrogenovibrio sp. 3SP14C1 | reverse complement strand
ACGCGGAACAAACACACGTCTTGATCAGGTTCTTGCTGTGTCGGCGCAGGATAAGAAATAGGGAAAATGGAAGCAGAGGCATTGAGGGGTGCAAGGTGAACATCTTGCCACACCCGACTTAGGTGTGGTGGAACACCTTAAGAACCGATTGCCACACCTTGAAAAATATCAAAGTGATTTCAATTGCTTATAATGAAAGTGAGAAAAGGTTGGAGGCCTCACCCGGAATCGAACCGGGGTGCAAGGATTTGC
>NZ_JARTLM010000229.1 GCF_029625905.1 Hydrogenovibrio sp. 3SP14C1 | reverse complement strand
GTAACGCTGGCAGTGGGTGCGGCGGGCAGTTGAGCCGCATCGTCAAGAGGGGGCCTTATGCCCCCTTTTTCCCGCTTTGGGCACGCCCAGGCGGGCCGATCACGCCGAGCACCAGGTGCCGGCAAGCGCTCTGCACCGTGATACGCAACGGTCATCTATCGTGCGTATACTCTGTAGCGCGTTTAACTCTCAGTTAGAACCATTTCCGAGGTGAAATCTCATGGCAGCTATCAGCGCCTCTCAGGTTAAGGA
>NZ_JARTLM010000023.1 GCF_029625905.1 Hydrogenovibrio sp. 3SP14C1 | reverse complement strand
GAATGGATTTATCAATTTATCTATCAAGACAAAGCCAGTGGCGGCAACTTATACCGCTACCTATGTCGTAAAAAACGGTATCAAAAACGTAGTGGAGTTTATGAGACGCGTGGCAAGTTAAATAAAGGCCTAAGTATAGATGAGCGTCCAAAAGTTATTGATAACAGAGAGCGTATTGGAGATTGGGAAGTTGATACCGTCATTGGGATTAAAACAGGATCAAGTCTTGTTTCACTGGTCGATAGGGCTTCTCGACTTTCACAGTTTATAAAGGTGGAAACACGTAAATCAAATGTGGTGGCATCAGTCATTATTGAACAGCTGAAATCTCTAGGTAAACCGGTTCATAGTATTACGGCAGATAATGGCAAAGAGTTTTCAGCATTTGAGTTGATGTCAGAAAAACTGAATACCGCTTTTTATTTTGCCCACCCGTACTCTTCATGGGAGCGAGGAACAAATGAAAATACAAACGGATTAATAAGAAGATTCTTTCCGAAACGAACCAGTTTTGATAAGGTCTCTCAGTTGGAAATAGATACGGTTGTTGAACAACTCAACAACCGTCC
>NZ_JARTLM010000228.1 GCF_029625905.1 Hydrogenovibrio sp. 3SP14C1 | reverse complement strand
GTGCGCCCATTTTCAGTGGCGACCAGTTGATTGGCATGTTCGCCATCGCCAACAGCAGACAACCGCTGGACCAGTCGCTACTCAACTGGCTGCAGCCCTTCACGGATACCTGTGCCCTGCTGATCAATCTTTATCGGCAAATGGCCGAACGCGAACAGGTCGCCCTGGACCTGGCCACGGCCCGTGACCAGGCTGAAAAAGCCAACCGAGCCAAGAGCGACTTCCTCTCTTCGATGAGCCATGAGCTGCGCA
>NZ_JARTLM010000227.1 GCF_029625905.1 Hydrogenovibrio sp. 3SP14C1 | reverse complement strand
GCCCGCCAGCCCGCGCCGATCACTCCCAGGGTCACCGGTCCGCTCATGGCACCTCTTCCGCGTCGTCTACGCGCCGAAGGCTACCGATGCGCGGACCGGCGCCCGCGGTCAGCCGGTGACGCGCTTGACCAGCCCGGACAGCACGGCGGTGGAGCGCTGCTGCTCGCCGGCGATGGCACTGATGACCACGAGCGCACCGGTGAGGGCGGGGATCGCCCACTGCAGCGCGGTCAGCTGCGACTGCGCGGCGGC
>NZ_JARTLM010000226.1 GCF_029625905.1 Hydrogenovibrio sp. 3SP14C1 | reverse complement strand
TCTAGAGAATGGTCGCTTAGCATTTAATGGACATGATCACTTCATATTTGTTGGTTGGAATGAACGCACGAGACAACTTATGAAACTCGTCTTAGAGTATTATCCAGGCAGAAGAATCGTCGTAATAGATAAAACCGTAAACAAATTAACGTATAAAGAATATCCAGTACACTTTATCCAAGGTGACGCTACCGAAGACGACACGATCAAAAAAGCAAACATTGCGAATGCTAACTGTGTACTTATCACTGCA
>NZ_JARTLM010000225.1 GCF_029625905.1 Hydrogenovibrio sp. 3SP14C1 | reverse complement strand
CAGCGGCGTTACGGAAGGTTAACTGGCCTTTTTCGACTTCTACAAAGCTGGCCGGATCGTTCTTACGCCCACCGACCTTAAACGGCGCGGCGGCGGAAAGTACCGGTAGTTTTGCCAGATCCGGATCGCCCTGAATAAAGTGTTCCACATAGGCTTTCTGCGCGTTGTTCACCACCTGTACGGTCGGATCATCCTGTACCAGCGCCAGATAGCTGTACATATTGTCGGCGGATTTACCGATCGGTTTGCTGAC
>NZ_JARTLM010000224.1 GCF_029625905.1 Hydrogenovibrio sp. 3SP14C1 | reverse complement strand
TGATGTCGGCGCTAAACCTAGCGGACAGGCTTCTTCAGGAACGGTGATTTGTAAATGGATATCGGCCAAGTTCGCCATGGTTGAACGGGGGTTACCAGTCATACTGATGATGCGATTATTGAGCCGTTTTAATACCGGAAATAGCGCTAGAATCTCAGAAGATTCACCAGAGTTAGAAATGGCAAGCACAATATCACCGCGTTCTATCATACCAAGATCGCCATGCGAGGCTTCGCCTGGGTGTACGAAAAAA
>NZ_JARTLM010000223.1 GCF_029625905.1 Hydrogenovibrio sp. 3SP14C1 | reverse complement strand
ACTGGATTGAAGACTTTACAGATTTCGAAATTCATACAGAATACTCAACAAAAGAAGGCAGGATAGATATTTTATTACTCAGTAGCGATTCAGCCATTATCATAGAAAATAAAATTTATCATCACCTGAACAATGGTCTGCGAGAGTATTCAGGTTATGTTGAGAATAAAATTGCCAACAAAAATGCCGTTTATGGTCTAGTCTTAGGCTTAAAAGAGTTCAATCCTAAAGAAGAAAATTTTGTTAGCTTGAC
>NZ_JARTLM010000222.1 GCF_029625905.1 Hydrogenovibrio sp. 3SP14C1 | reverse complement strand
ATTTGCTTTATAGATAACGCGCTCAGTTTGACCTTTAAAATAAGAGACATAAGCCATTGCGCTACCATCCGGGATCCAAAACTCATGTGTACATGACTCTCCCGGATCTTGTGCTTTAATTTTACGTACATGACGACCATCTTCGTTGACTAGCCACATGCGTGCATCGACTAAATCGTGCGGACCTTCATGACAAAAACCGATGGTTGAATCATCAAACGGACGGTAAATAGGGTGGCCTAACCAAGCGTTA
>NZ_JARTLM010000221.1 GCF_029625905.1 Hydrogenovibrio sp. 3SP14C1 | reverse complement strand
CTGATACCTGTGCTTATCGGTTACTCGCGGATCAGCAGCCGTTACCTGAATGGCATCCTTTGATCACGGGGTCGAAAGCAGCGATGCATGCGGCAGGGCAAAGTGTCCGTAATCAGGTTGTTTATGAAATCGATGTTATTGATTGGGAAGATCACATTATAAACCATCCTAACAGAAACTAGCGGTATTAAGATTTTTCAATCTCTTATCTTATTAATCGCTGCTTTGCCACTATTGTTAGCGGCGGTTAGGA
>NZ_JARTLM010000022.1 GCF_029625905.1 Hydrogenovibrio sp. 3SP14C1 | reverse complement strand
AGCCGGACAAAAACGCACATTCGCCGATAAACTTGCGCTAACCAAACACTGTCAACAAACTAGATGCCAATGAGATCCCAAACAAGTTGAAGCGAAATAGCCAGTGGAATCAATGAACAAGCAACAACAAAGAAAGAGACCTTTCAGCAACAGTTGAATCTTTTGCGTACGCAATTTATCAGGGCAGAGTTGCCGAAAAAGCACAAGTATCGTTCAACTTTCAATCGCCACCAAAAAGAACAATAAATTCATAATATCAATAAATTAGAATAGGAAAACTTCTAAATCAGACTGAGTTTTCCCATTAAAATTTATATATTGATTTTGCTGAGGCTCAATAAAGCATAACGCCCGCTTAAGGGGCAGCCAACGCTACTACTAACTTTCCGCATAACACTGTAACTATAAAAACCAACGCATAGTAAAAATGCCACGCGTTGGCTGTCCCTCTTGAAGCGTTTGTTATGTTTTATTACTTATTGATTACATTAAACTTTTACAATATTTATTACTTGCGCCCACTTTAACTCAAAATGATAAACTTGCCTACTTTCAGCAATCATTGGTGCCG
>NZ_JARTLM010000220.1 GCF_029625905.1 Hydrogenovibrio sp. 3SP14C1 | reverse complement strand
CACTCGAAGAAACGAAACCCGCGCGCGCTGCAAAAGACAAATCGAAGCGCGCCGAATCCCTCGCTTACACCAACGCGCAACCCGGCGGCGTCAGCCTTCTGCGCTCACTCGCCAATTCTGATGCGCACTACATCGCAGCGCCTGGTGACCAGATCGGCTGGCGCCTCGGCCCGCAAGGCTCCGTGGAGACCACCGCTAACGGCGGTCTGTCCTGGCTCAAACAATCCAGCGGCGTAACCACCGAACTAACCGC
>NZ_JARTLM010000219.1 GCF_029625905.1 Hydrogenovibrio sp. 3SP14C1 | reverse complement strand
GCGCTTTGCGCGTCGTCGATGCGTTGCGCGGCATCGCGCAGGTCGGCCAGGCTGTCGCGGACGCTGTCGAATTTCTGTTCCAGCTGCGCGCTGATGATCGGCATGTTGGTCATCGCCCGGCTGAGCGGCCCGCTGGCGGCATAGGCGATGACGCCCACGGCCAGCAGGATCGACAGAGTGATCCCCGCCGCCGTCGCGGCATCGGGAATGCCGCGGCGTTCCGCAAACCGGCGCAGGGGCGTGAAGACGAAGA
>NZ_JARTLM010000218.1 GCF_029625905.1 Hydrogenovibrio sp. 3SP14C1 | reverse complement strand
CATTTTCGTTACAGCTGGCCACTTCGCCGCTGCGAATGGCGCGAGAAGAATTGGCGATATCGATGGTGTTTTCGCCAACGCCCTGGCAGAACTGACGCAAACCGCCACCGGAGCCGCCAGAACCGACGACCGGCGTATTGAACTGGGGATAGGTGTTACCAAACTCCTCGGCAACGATACTGGCAAACGGAAGTACAGTGGAAGAACCGGCAATCTGCACCGTGTCACGAGCTACGGCGGCAGTCGATACGCC
>NZ_JARTLM010000217.1 GCF_029625905.1 Hydrogenovibrio sp. 3SP14C1 | reverse complement strand
CTATCCGGCCCGAAGAACACCAAGCGGTCGTGGTCGATCAAGTAACGATACGCGGTATCCAGCATATCGGTGACCCGCTTGGCGTCTTCCATATTGGGGCAGGCCATTCGGGTGGAGGCCAGTTCGCTGAACTCAATGCGCTGGCTTTCGCCCAGACTGACCGTACCGGTAAACTGGTTGCAGCCATCCGAACCACTCACCTTGCCGTCACGCCCAATGCGGAAAAATGGCGTACTGGGCATCGACAAACGCTC
>NZ_JARTLM010000216.1 GCF_029625905.1 Hydrogenovibrio sp. 3SP14C1 | reverse complement strand
CAAACACCAGATAGACAATGGTCACCTTCCATTTTATAAAGTTATCATTATGTAAGAAGATGGTCATGCCGCCAAAAATAGCCACAAGAGCAAAAGTGATCAGCTGAATCTTTTCGACTTTTTTGACTAAAAAGTAAGTGATCACCACTTGCAGTGCGGTTGCGGCGATCAGCGCGCCAGTGGCAATATAGATATCGTAAAGCTTAAATAGTACGAAGAAAATAATCAGCGGAATAAAGTCGAGCAGTTGTTTC
>NZ_JARTLM010000215.1 GCF_029625905.1 Hydrogenovibrio sp. 3SP14C1 | reverse complement strand
CACCATCTGGTCAGTGAACTGCTGGATCTCGTCGCGCAGCCGCAGGGCGTTTTGCATATCCGGCGCGATCAGCATCACCGGGCCAGGGTGGCGTTCGACGATCTCGGCGCATTCCACGGCACAGGCCGCGCCGGTCAGTTGCCCCAGTTGGCGCAGATCGCCCGCGCGATCGGGCAGAGAATAACGAGGGGATGAAGAACGGTTACGGCTATCGGAAGTGCTCATTCAGGTATCTTTAATCAATGTGTTGGATG
>NZ_JARTLM010000214.1 GCF_029625905.1 Hydrogenovibrio sp. 3SP14C1 | reverse complement strand
GGCGCGCGAGAGGGCCTGGAAGACGGGCTCGATCCCCCGCCGCGCGGCGCCAAGCCGGTCCGCCACCTCTGCGCCCCCGGCCACCGCCCCATTCGCCCCGCGGCCCGCGTGGAAGGCGACGTCGAGAAGCACGGACACCGCGGTCAGGGCGCGGTCCTGGCGAAGGAGGCGGAGGGAGGGCTGCATCGGATGGATCTACGCTGTCGGGACGTGCAATTCCAGGCCCTCCTCCAGCCCGGCGAGCGCCGCTTCCA
>NZ_JARTLM010000213.1 GCF_029625905.1 Hydrogenovibrio sp. 3SP14C1 | reverse complement strand
CCAGTTAATAACAGTATATGCCCCCAGTCTTGCTTCACCGTCGTTCGTAAGCCCCAGACCAAATTGATTGCTGCTTGCGGGTATATCGCTGCCATCAACGGTGGCATTTTTAATCACACCATTATAAAGAGAATCTCTACGTTCATCATGAAGGGTATACGCAACAAGTCGTTCGGAATTGCATTTAATACCCATATTAATACGTTTTTCCGGCAGTTGATTGTCTTCACTTGCAGACAGGTTCGTCATTAACA
>NZ_JARTLM010000212.1 GCF_029625905.1 Hydrogenovibrio sp. 3SP14C1 | reverse complement strand
GGTTTTCATCGCGGCATTGAACGTCTGTCACGAACTTGCTCAAGAACGGTTGAAAACCCGTGACTATGCGTCCAATATGGAACAACGCATACGGATGCTGCAGCAGACCATTGAACAAGCGCTGCTTGAGCAAGGTCGCATCTCTGAACGTCAGGATGCACAATTCGAATAACTTAAGTTGTTGAAATCAAAGTTTCAGCAACGAGTACAAAATTTCTCTGAGATGTTCGCCAGCGGGCCAGTCCCCTGAGCCGA
>NZ_JARTLM010000211.1 GCF_029625905.1 Hydrogenovibrio sp. 3SP14C1 | reverse complement strand
ATCGCGCCTCGCGGGCCAGAGTGGCCCCTGAGGAAACGTTCTTTACGACCTTGGCCCAAGGGCATGCCGCCGAAGCGCGCAAGCTGGTGGCTAGCCTGCAAGAGCTGGAGGGCGTCTAGCGCCAGGTCTGCAAAGCTACGTTGAAGCACAGTGGGCGGTTGAGATGGCGGGTATTTTGGGCGTTTATTGTGGGGTCGATACGCTGACAAAAGCCGTATGAATAGGGTATAACAGCCTCCATCCATGCGTTATCGG
>NZ_JARTLM010000021.1 GCF_029625905.1 Hydrogenovibrio sp. 3SP14C1 | reverse complement strand
TTGGGGAACTGAAAAGGTAGCTCATTAGCTAACCTTTTTCTATTCCTAGGTGTTGCACTTGCTTGTTGAATCTATGTGTCTAAATTTTTAAAAAAGTATGTCTTATTCTGTTTTGTTGAATTTATTGAGATTAATTAAACTTGGGCTATGATAAAATTAAGCTATTGTATTTATATGACGGATTAAAAAAGGATTCAACATGTTGGTATTAACACGTCGAGCAGGAGAGACGTTGATGATTGGTGATAATATTAAAGTGACGGTTGTCGGAATTAAAAGTGGTCAGGTGCGACTCGGCATTGAAGCACCAAAAGAAGTTCAGATCCAGCGAGAAGAGTTACTTTTGAAAAACAACCAAGCTGAAAATGTAACGGCTGAGTCCTTAGATATTGAGAATGATTAGTGCTAATTAATTTCTTGATTAAAAAAACGAAATCAATGGGTTTTCGATGTTTACAACCTTGCTAAATCAAGGTATCATACGCGCCACATTAGCACATTAAAGCACTCTGCTTTGATTCCTATACGGTGAAGTGGCCGAGAGGCTGAAGGCGCTCCCCTGCTAAGGGAGTATAGGGTTTATCCCCTATCGAGGGTTCGAATCCCTCCTTCACCGCCAGTATTCAAAAAACCCGGCTTAGCCCGGGTTTTTTTATGCATACATTCAACTCGTAAGTGCAACGTTCTTATTCCAAAACACCTCATTTGGTGTTTTGTATCCTAAACACTTTCTG
>NZ_JARTLM010000210.1 GCF_029625905.1 Hydrogenovibrio sp. 3SP14C1 | reverse complement strand
CCCGGCTGAATCAGGTCAATCCGGGTCAGCTGATTTTCGCCCAGCAAAACCCGGAGGTGATTGACCATGGCGTATTCCATAACGACGTGATTGCCGTCTCCAACCGTCAGGTACTGTTTTGCCACGAGCAGGCGTTTGTGGACCAGCAGGCACTGTTCGGGATCCTTCGCAGCCGCGTGCCGGGCTTTACCCCGCTGGAGGTGCCCACAAAGGCGGTCTCGGTCGCGGATGCCGTAGCCACCTATCTCTTTAACA
>NZ_JARTLM010000209.1 GCF_029625905.1 Hydrogenovibrio sp. 3SP14C1 | reverse complement strand
ATCAGCATCGTGGAACGTGCGCTGGAGCTGTATGGCGCGCCGATCTACGTACGGCATGAAGTGGTGCACAACCGCTACGTGGTTGACAGCCTGCGTGAGCGGGGCGCCGTGTTTATCGAAGAGATCGCCGAAGTGCCGGACGGTTCTATCCTGATCTTCTCGGCGCACGGCGTGTCTCAGGCGGTACGCGCCGAAGCCAAGGCGCGCGATCTGACCATGTTGTTCGATGCCACTTGCCCATTGGTGACCAAGGTG
>NZ_JARTLM010000208.1 GCF_029625905.1 Hydrogenovibrio sp. 3SP14C1 | reverse complement strand
GGAGGAGCGCCGCCTGTGCTACGTGGGCGTGACGCGCGCCATGCAGAAGCTCTACCTGACCCACGCCGAGACTCGCCGACTGCACGGCAAAGAGGTGTTCCCACGCCCGTCCCGGTTTCTTCGTGAGCTACCGCCTCATCTGCTGGAAGAAGTGCGTCTGCGCGGCCATGTCTCGCGCCCCGTGACCGCGTCACGGCCCAGGTTTGCCCAAGCCCGATTCGAAAGCGACGGCGACCTGCCCGCCCTGCATGTCGG
>NZ_JARTLM010000207.1 GCF_029625905.1 Hydrogenovibrio sp. 3SP14C1 | reverse complement strand
CTATTTTCTGCCTCACTCCTCACTCCTCACTCCTCACTCCTCACTGTTATTGCGCCATTGAGTGGGCGGCATGGCCGCTCCCGTCGTGGCGCCCGAGCTGGGCGAGTAATTCCAGGTCGATATCGTCATAGGCGATTATCTCGCCACCATGAACTTCTGCGAACTGCTCGCACGCTCATGGCTGGAGAACGGCGCAAGGGTGTGGCCCATGCTGCCTCGCTGGTCATGGCCGACCACATACCAAGCGTCTGCTGC
>NZ_JARTLM010000206.1 GCF_029625905.1 Hydrogenovibrio sp. 3SP14C1 | reverse complement strand
GTAGGCTCACATCGGAGACAACTTTACGTTTTTTATAGCTTTTAGCTAAATGTTCTGCTTTGAGTATCGACATAATTAATCTTGCTGCACGGCTTGAGGTTGAAGAATGGTAGAGACGCGTTCCGATCCCTGTCCATCAGCAATCAGTTTTTGTGAGGAGATCTGATAGCGAATTTGCTGACCACGGATCTCGCTGTCATCTTGAGCTAACATTGCTTGACCAATCATCAGCAGTTCGTCGTCAGCCATTTTGTA
>NZ_JARTLM010000205.1 GCF_029625905.1 Hydrogenovibrio sp. 3SP14C1 | reverse complement strand
CCTTCAAACGTTCAAACTCACCAGTTGCCGCGTCCGCGAAAGCTTCAACCGCCTGATCCAGGCTCTTACCCATAGCCGATCCGGTATCACCGAGAATGCGCAACGCATCATCAGCGATAGGGTCAATGCCGTAAGCCTTCAACTTCACAAATGACTCAGTTACCTGAGCGAGGTCATAAGGCGTCTTTTTAGCAAAACCGGCAATCCAGTCCAAAGAGGCTTTCGCCTTCTCCTGGCTACCTTCGATAGTTTCCAG
>NZ_JARTLM010000204.1 GCF_029625905.1 Hydrogenovibrio sp. 3SP14C1 | reverse complement strand
CACGCAAGTGATGAATGAAGGCGATGACTTGCTGGTACGTTTACAGCAGGCTAATCAGGTGCTCACTGGGCATAACGGCAAGCCTTTGCCTCATAGTCTCTCCGCTAAGCATGACGATGCTGAGATAGCAGTACCGGTTGTTGCTGACCAATACTCGCACTCAGATGACTGGACATCACCAATACAAACTCAGGTGATGTATGGCGCGAGCACTTTAGACAATAGCACTCGTCATCAATATGGCGATGATGGTGAG
>NZ_JARTLM010000203.1 GCF_029625905.1 Hydrogenovibrio sp. 3SP14C1 | reverse complement strand
CTCATTTCCTTGCTCAGCAAGAACATTACAACTTCTTGTTTTATCCGCTGTATTATTCGCATTATGGGAAACTTCGTGTGAGGCTGAAGCCATTTCATTCAGCGCCGTGGCAACTTGTTCGATCTCTCTTAATTGTTGCTGAGTCTCATGGCTATTTTGTTCACTGTTAGCACGGATTTTTTCAGCACATAAAGCAAGTTCGTTCGTGGAAGAGATGATACGAGTTACCAAAGCATGAAGGTTTGAAATAAACGTA
>NZ_JARTLM010000202.1 GCF_029625905.1 Hydrogenovibrio sp. 3SP14C1 | reverse complement strand
CCCAATACCAAGCTCCACGGCGACCTGCTGCGCGCGCACGGCGCGATCGAGGCCATGACGGGCAAGGTCACCGGCGCGCTGCGCGACTATCAGCGCGCGCATGACGTGTTCCAGGCGGCGGGCGAGAATCGCAGCCGCGCGATGGCGCTCCAGGACATCGGGATGATCTACCTGGAGGCGGGCGATTACGATCGCACGCTGGCCTATTACGAACAGTCGGGCGAGGTGTTCAGCGACGACAAGGTCATCACGCTGAC
>NZ_JARTLM010000201.1 GCF_029625905.1 Hydrogenovibrio sp. 3SP14C1 | reverse complement strand
CACACATAGCAAGATTCTGTAGTGAAGAATGCAAAAGCAGGTCAAAGGGTCATATGCCATTAGAAAAATATAAAATTATTTTAGAGAAGCAAAAACAAGACACTGCAGAAAGAAAAGAAAGACAGCGATTGATTAAAAAAATATATCAATTACTTAAAAAAAGAAATTAATATTAAAGAAAAAGAAATCGAGGAACAAAATAGAATTGCTTTATTAACAAGAGAGTGTGTAGAATGTGGAGATATATTTTATAATCC
>NZ_JARTLM010000200.1 GCF_029625905.1 Hydrogenovibrio sp. 3SP14C1 | reverse complement strand
CAACGTTGAACACCTGCTCCAGCATCGGGTTATACACAAAGCCCTTCACCTCTTTGTTCATCGCCACCTGATAGTTTTTCTGGAACAGATAGACGTAGGCCGCCTGGTCGATGACGATTTTCTGCGCCGCCTGATAATCTGCGGTGCGAACCTGCTGATCGGACACCGATACCGCTTTCTTCAACAGGGCATCCACCTGCGGATCGCTGTAGAACGACCGGTTGCCCGGCAGCCCTTTCTTGTCGGATTCAAACCAG
>NZ_JARTLM010000199.1 GCF_029625905.1 Hydrogenovibrio sp. 3SP14C1 | reverse complement strand
ATTTTAAATAAAAAGATAAAAGCGAGCAGCGCAAGTGCAGTCTTTACGCCATTACGCGCGAAGAATGTTTTAAAAGGATCAAGTACAGTAACAGCCAACCATGCTGCAACTTTAGTTAATTGTGTTTGCTTACCTAGCGCCAGCTTTTGCCGATAAATACGTTCTAGTTCAGCATGAACAACTTCGCGGTTAGATTCAGGTTCTTTTGCCCAAAATACACAACTCATAAGTAATAACATCACAATAGCTAAAAAGTAA
>NZ_JARTLM010000198.1 GCF_029625905.1 Hydrogenovibrio sp. 3SP14C1 | reverse complement strand
AGTTCACCTACAGAAAGCTCCTCGAACAATTCAGAGAGGCGCATATTACTTCCCTAATTAGTTAGACTATATACGAACTAATCGCATAGACTTCTTCTTCTGCACGTTCTTCCCATGGGTCAACATCTGATGTGCTGTGCGTTTTAAGAATGCCACTATCATCTGTTGGTTTCCAAGGCGTGAGATAAGCAAGCTGCGAAATAGTATCCACACAGTCATCTTTACCTTTGATACCGTTCATTGTCACCAGTTTGATCT
>NZ_JARTLM010000197.1 GCF_029625905.1 Hydrogenovibrio sp. 3SP14C1 | reverse complement strand
ATGACGCCCCGGTTCCGGCGCAGCCGCCGAAAAATGAGAAGCGCACGGTTAAAGCCTATCAGCGCGGCACCGCCAAGAAACAGCGGGACGACGACTGCCTGAACGACACCGGCCTGCGCTTTACTGCCGATGTGCCGGTAGAAGTGGTTGAGCACCTGCCGCCAGAGCTGACCGGCCCGGAGGCCGATCAGTACGAAGTGATTGGCAGCAAGACGACCTTCCGGCTGGCCCAGCGGGCCTCCAGTTATGTGGTGCTCA
>NZ_JARTLM010000196.1 GCF_029625905.1 Hydrogenovibrio sp. 3SP14C1 | reverse complement strand
AATCGTCGCTTGGCCACCCGGTGGGCATTTATTAATCGTATCACCATTGGCGATCGCTTCAGCATAAGGTCGACAGCCCGGATAGCCACACTGACCACATTGCGTTTGCGGTAAAATCGCATCGATTTGATCAACAATCGGATCGCCTTCGACTTTGAAGCGAACAGAAGCAAACCCCAAAATAGCCCCAAACACGGCAGCCAGTGCCGCCAGCGCAAGAATGGCGATCAGTAACGTACTCATTTATTTCACCAAACC
>NZ_JARTLM010000195.1 GCF_029625905.1 Hydrogenovibrio sp. 3SP14C1 | reverse complement strand
AGTGAGATCGACAACGCCGCCGTAAAACTCGCCAAACTCCACCAGATAGTCACCGCCAGAGGCATCTTTTGCCAGATAGCCGTGTTGTGCCGCTTCTTCGCAGAGATCTTTATCGCTGGCAACATACGGGTTGATATAGGCCAGGAACTGCACGCCCTCCTGATTCCACTGCTTAATGCGTGAATCCAGTTGCGGGTAGTTTTCGCTGTTCCACTTCCAGTTCCACATCACGCGTTTGCCAAAAGAGGTCATACGAAT
>NZ_JARTLM010000194.1 GCF_029625905.1 Hydrogenovibrio sp. 3SP14C1 | reverse complement strand
CTTTCCACTCGCTGGCGGTGAGCTCCTGGCCGATGCCGAAGGTGCTCAGGCTGTCGTGGCCAAAGCGGCTGATACGCTCGTTGCGCTTGCCGAGCAGCACATCCACCAGATAAGTGACGCCAAAGCGCTGTTCGGTGCGGTAGACACACGACAGTGCCTTCTGCGCGGCCACGGTAGCCTCCCAGGTGTCAGGTGGGGTGAGGCAGTTATCGCAGTTGCCGCAGGGTTCGTCTAACGAATCGCCAAAGTAGTGGAGCA
>NZ_JARTLM010000193.1 GCF_029625905.1 Hydrogenovibrio sp. 3SP14C1 | reverse complement strand
CATAGCAGAAGGTGGCACCCAGCACGGCCACGATGAACCAGCCATCTCCCCCCCAAACTGAAGTCCAGACGATGTGCCGACAGCACATAAACTCCCACCAGTGACAACGTCAGCCCCAGGTATTGCTGGCGCTTCACGTGCGTGGCAAAAAAAGCCGCCCCCATCAGCGCGGTAAAAATAGGCGTGGTGGCGTTGAGCAGCGAGGTGAATCCTGCTTCCAGGCGCGTGGTTGCCAGTGCCAGCAGGGAAAAGGGTAGCA
>NZ_JARTLM010000001.1 GCF_029625905.1 Hydrogenovibrio sp. 3SP14C1 | reverse complement strand
CTTTAGGTTGGGGAACTGAAAAGGTAGCTCATTAGCTAACCTTTTTCTATTCCTAGGTGTTGCACTTGCTTGTTGAATCTATGAGGTTAAAGATTAATGAGTTAGACTAAAAACGGTAACCGGCTTTTAAGGAATAAGTACCCACTTCCCCAATTTGGTTATAACCTACGAGAACATCCATTAACAGTAAATTAATGTTCACCCCAACGGCAAACTTCGCCATGGAAACCGATTCATTTTTTAGATTCGGACCAGCTAAACCGATGTTGATTTCTTCCGGTTTGGTTTCACCATTGACCATGCCTACAGCGGCATAAGGCGTAAAGTTTGCAAACCCTTTTGAAATACCAACTTCTGCCCCATAACTATTAAACTTTAAAGCATCGATGCCGCTGGTTTGAGCGTAATTACCACTGATCCCAATCGCTGGGTACATCGCGCCGCCTTCAATTAAGGCATAGCTGACCTTTCCACCCCAAGTTTCTATATTGCTACCAGGCGATTTGCTGTAATTGATCCCAAAATCGACCCCAAAAGGTAACCCTTTAACCGCATGAATGGTAAAAGTGTCTAAAGAGGATTTACCATTATCTGAAACACGATCCATATGATTATATTTTAATTGAGATAAATTATAAGAAAGCCCGATATCGAACCCTGCAAGTCCTAACGGTTCAGCTGGCTCCAAAGTTTTTACCGATAACGCACCGGTAAGGTCTTTGGCAAATTCTTTAAATTGAGATTGACTTTCAAAGTGTAAATAATCAATGTTATTTGTCCCTGCAAAAGTTAGCGCAGGAAAAATAAATCCAATAAAACAGAGTTTTTTTAGCATGATCTTTTCCTTTGTTTATTGAGAGACAAAAACCCCCTAATCATGATGAAAAGGGGGTCGTTTGTTTTAAAGTATATTTGTCAGGGTTGATTAAAAATCAAACTCGACACCTGCAGCAGCCATTACACCTGCATTTTTTTGTTTGTCAGACACGCCTTTGAAGTCCAAAGTAGTTGTAGATACATCCAATGTTAAGAACCCTAAAGTCAATCCGGCATTAGCATAGGTGTATTTAGAACCGACTAAATTTCCTCTTAAACCGAAGCGGACATCTGGAATATACCAAGCAGAGTTGGTTGCATAGCTTGCGCCTACTGTCCACCATTGAACATCTTCATTGTTTAGATCGTTTGCTTTATTTAAGTCATAAGATCCTGCCAACGTCCAGTTTCGGTCAAGTGTAAACCATTGTGCCATAACGCGATATTGAGATTTTAATTCAAATTTAGAATTAATTTGATTTGCGAAGTCAGTTGTCGCAGTAGCATTGGATTTATTGTTAACATCAAACTTTGGAGAGGTTAAGTTCATACCTGTCAGGCCAACCATGAAAGTTTTACTTGTCCAGTTAATACCGATATCTGCCGTGTAGTTACTGTCAGATTTTCCTGAATCAATGTCATTGATGTAGCTGGTGGTATCTTTTGTGTTGTTGCCTAAGTTGTCATTTGCTATTTGGCTAAAATCGACAATTTTGGTATTAGACAGTAGGTTTAAATAGCGAGCGGTGATTCCTAAAGACAAAGCCCCGGCATCGGATTTTGTGATATCAAAACCATAACCTAATGCGAATTCGTTCAGTTGTTTATAGTCAACACCAAATGCGGCATCACCACTATTAATTGCAAGATTACCACCATTGTTATAGGCGGTTACATTGTTTTTTTTGATCAATCTTCCTTTCCCTGCAACCTGTTGGGTATAGTCAAAAGAAATACCCCCTCCCATCGCTTCGTGTTTGATAATCAATGGGATGGTTACGCCAGAAATTGTACTGAAGCTACCTTGGTTGTAGGTTGTTAAAAAGCTATTGGTTTCATTTTGAAGGTTGGTGGCATTAGTTAGAGTGTAAGTTCTTTTATCTAAAATAGGTTTGATGCGATTGTCCAAAAAGTCTTTAGATCCTTCAAGGCCTTCGATTTTGAGCTGTGTTTGAAGGGTTGCCCCTAATCCGACACGATATCCTTCGGTGTCTGCAGCATTCATAGCATTGTTGGCTGGATTTGCAAGAGAATTATATAAAGAATTTGGGTTAGAACTGTCACCGTAGCCGATATTGGTTCCAATCGGAGAGTAAGAGCTTGGTGCGGCATAGGTTAAACCTGAAACACTAAGAGCAATAATTGCACTGACAAGTTGTTTTTTTTTCATAAGGAACTCCATTGATCGTGGTTTTAAAGTTTTGTTAGTTAAAGTTTAGCAAAATACGCAATTAAACACATGAAATTTATTAATGGGCTTCATCCCAATTTAGGCCATCACCAATTTCAACAATTAAGGGCACATCTAGCTTTAAAGCCGCTTCCATAATGGATTTGATTTCTTTTCTAGCCTGATCCATATCGGCTTCAGCCACTTCAAAAACCAATTCATCGTGCACTTGCATTAACATTTTAATATCACATGAGGTTTGATCAAGCCATTGTTGCATTTTTACCATGGCCGTTTTGATGATGTCTGCTGCGGTGCCTTGCATTGGCGCATTAATGGCGGTTCTTTCTGCATATTGTCTTAATTGACCATTTTTGGCATTAATATCGGGTAAATAGAGTCGACGCCCCATTAACGTTTCAACATAGCCGGTTTGCTTGGCGTTTTCTTTGGTGGATTCCATATACTCCGCCACCCCCGGATAACGAGCAAAATACAAGTTGATATATTCTTGGGCTAACCCTCGGCTGATATTAAGTTGTTTTGCCAACCCAAAGGCTGACATGCCATAAATCAATCCGAAATTGACGGCTTTAGCACTGCGGCGTTGTTCGGAGGTAACCTCTTCTAGCGGCATATTAAAAATTTCGGCCGCTGTCGCCTGGTGGATGTCTTTGCCTTCGGAAAAGGCTTTTAATAAGCTGGCATCGCCCGATAGATGTGCCATGATACGCAATTCAATTTGCGAGTAATCGGCCGCCATCAAACGATAACCGGGTTGAGCGATAAACGCTTGGCGGATACGTCGACCCTCGGCGCTTCGAATTGGAATATTTTGTAGATTGGGTTCTGTTGAAGATAGACGCCCGGTTGAGGCTATCGCCTGTTGGTAAGAGGTATGCACACGCCCTGTGTGCTCATTGATTTGTTTCGGTAAAGAGTCGGTATAAGTGGACTTCAGTTTTGCCAAACTGCGATATTCCAGAATCAAGTTTGGCATTTCATGACCGTCTTCAGCCAATTGCACCAACACCGGTTCTGCCGTTGAAGGTTGACCTTTAGGGGTCTTTTTCACAATGGGAAGTTCTAAACGTTCAAACAGCACTTCTTGTAGTTGTTTGGAAGAATTTAAATTAAATGGCGTGCCGGCGATTAAATGCGCTTTTTGCTCCAAATCAGTGAGTTTTTGTCCCAGTTCATAAGACTGGTCTGCCAGCATTTGACGATCAATCAAAACGCCATTGCGTTCCATTTTTGCTAACACAGGCAATAAAGGCATTTCAATTTCTTCAAAGACCTTATTTAAAGTTGGTTCAGCTTGCAATTTCGGCAGCAGTGTTTGATGCAATTGTAATGTAATATCCGCATCCTCTGAGGCATAAGGCGAGGCGGTTTCCAGTTCAATCTGATTAAAGGTTTTTTGTTTTTTGCCTGTGCCAGCAATGTCTTTAAAGTGAATGGTGCTGTGGTTGAGATACGTCAACGCTAAGTCATCCATATTGTGACGGGTTGCGACACTGTTGAAACAGTAAGATTCCAACATAGTGTCATAGGTGATGCCTTGCACTTCAATGTCGGCGTTTTTAAAGATATGCCAATCATATTTAAAGTTTTGGCCGATTTTCTTGATGGTCGGATCTTCCAGAAGTGGTTTCAACTTTGCGAGTACATCGTCAATTGGGAGTTGTTCAGGCGCACCCTCATAGTCGTGAGTCAGAGGCACATAAGCTGCAAAATTCTGCCAGGCCTGGTCATTTTTTTCAGCATAGGCAAAGCTGACACCAACAATTTTTGCTTCCATCGTGCTTAAAGAGGTGGTTTCGGTATCAATGGCAAAAACGTTTGCTGCTTCAAGTTTTTTGAGCCACGCATCGAAAGTCGTCCAGTCGAGAATGGTTTCATAAGGCTCGGATGTGATTTCAGGCGTGTCAGTGGTTGAAGCTGGGTTGGGTGCTTTTTTGGATTGACCATTGGTCACGGTTTCGGAATGTGCTTTGCGACCACTGCTTTTACTGAAAGGTAAATCGCCTTTTAAGACGCGGGTCAACCAGTTGCGTAAGTCATATTCAGAAAACAGCGCTTCGAGTGCATTCATATCTGCTTCATGACGTTTGATATCATTTAAAGCAATCGGTAAATCACAATCCAAGCGGATGGTGGTTAGCTGCTGAGACAGTTTGAGTTGCTCTAAATTGGCACGTAGGTTTTCACCAATTTTGCCTTTAATCTCATCCGCATGGTTCATCAAATTCTCAATGGAGCCATATTCTGCAATCCATTTTGCCGCCGTTTTAGGCCCACACTTGGGAATGCCGGGAATGTTATCACTGCTATCGCCCATCAAAGCGAGATAATCAATAATCTGTTCCGGTTTCACGTGGAACTTTTCAAACACACTGTCGGGCGTCATCAACGTATCATTCATGGTGTTAACAAGAGTGATGTGTTCATTTACCAATTGGGCCATATCCTTATCACCGGTTGACAGTAATGCATCCATTTTCGCTTGAGTTGCCTGATTTGCCAGCGTTCCCATGACGTCATCTGCTTCCACGCCATCAATCACCAACAAAGGAATGCCTAAGGCTTTGATGATTTCATGTATCGGCTCAATTTGAATGCGGAGCTCGTCCGGCATTGGCGGGCGATGTGCCTTGTAATCTTCATACATTTCATGACGAAAATTCTTCCCTTTGGCATCGAATACTACGGCAATGCGTTCAGGCTGATATTGTTCCAACAACTTTCCAATCATATTGATGACACCGAAAATTGCCCCAGTGGCATGTCCTTTCGAGTTGGTGAGGGGCGGCATGGCATGGAACGCCCGGAACAGATAAGACGAACCGTCAACTAAGATAAAAGGACTGTCTGGATTGAATTCAGGAAGGATTTGAGTCATTGAATGCTTTGCCTCTAAAGGATTATGCTAAAATATCGCCGTTTATTAAGTCGTAATTTTAACCTTTTCTTAGGACGGTTTGGGATGTCTGTTTATACTGTTGTGAATCAAGCGGAGTTAGAAGCCTTTTTAGCGGATTTCGATCAAGGCTCACTGGTCGCATTTGAAGGCATTAGCGCAGGCATTGAAAATACTAATTATTTTGTCGATACGACAGTTGGTCGATTTGTTCTGACGATTTTTGAACATCATGATTTTGATGAGTTACCGTATTTTCTCGATATCATGGCTTTTATGGCCGAACATCAAATCCCGACCGCTCACCCGAAACCGACCTTAAACGGTTCTTATTTGAAAGAACTTAAAGGGAAACCTGCCGCATTGGTCGAGCGTTTAACCGGTTCTGGCGTCGATCACCCGACGCAAACGCAGTGTGAAGTCATGGCCGAAAATCTGGCTAAATTTCATTTGGCAGGCCAAGACTATGACCAGTTTCGTGCCAATGATCGCGACTTACATTGGATGAAAAATACCTTTCAAGAAATTAAAAACTTTTTACCTGAAGATGAAACCGCGTTAATCGAATCCGAAATCAAATATCAAAACAACATTGATTGGTCGCACCTTCCGAGCAGTGTCATCCATGCCGATTTATTCTGTGATAACGCCTTATTTAATGGGAATGAATTGTCTGGCATTATTGACCTTTATTATGCCTGTAACTCAACCATGCTGTACGACTTGGCGGTAATGGTGAATGATTGGTGCCGTTTACCGGATTTAAGCCTCAGTGAAGAAAAAGTTCATGCAGTATTAAAGGCCTATGAATCAGTTCGTTCTTTAACAGAGCAAGAGCATCACGCTTGGCAAGCTGCCCTGAGAATGGGAGCCCTACGTTTTTTCCTCTCTCGTTTGAAAGACAAGCACATGCCTAGAGAAGGTGAAATGACACAAATCAAAGATCCAAATGTGTTCAAAAACCTATTAATTTCTCATCGTCATTAAGACAAAACTAATCTCTTAATTAAAAATTTCTATAGAAAAAACAGCAACTTTTTAAACATTTCTCGGTCTGTATTGTTATATTGATGTAACAAAAATATAAGCACTTAATAATATCTTATTCTTAACTTCCCAATGACGATAAGAAAAAAAGGGGGTTCTATGCAGAACTTACTGAGGAATCTTTGGTTTCGTGATCCCAAAGAAGAAACAACTTTTATCAATGATAATGCCGTGAAAATCCGTGCCGGCATGTTATTGATTATTCCGATTTATATGACGTTTACCTTAATTGACGTGGTGTTTGGACCAACCTGGAATGTGCTACAAAACACGACCATGATCGATACGATGGAAACCGATTGGAATTGGCACACCATTTACCAAGTACAAGCCACCCAACGAGCATATGATTATACTATCCAGACCTGGGTATTGTTTTACGGGCTGTTTGAAATGATTGCCGGTATGTTTGTGACGACTTCTCGTCTATCGCCGACCATTTATATCGCCACCTTGCTCGCTAAAAAAGATAAGCCAAACTGGAAGCCCTTGGTTCCTAAACGGTTTGCCTGGACCATTGGTGCCACCTTTATTACGGTGTGTTTGATTTTCTTTAATCCAGATGTGTTTGCGAACTGGGTCAACACCTTATTTGGCAGTAAATTACTTCCGACAACTGAAAATTATATGCCGGACTGGATTCCGTTAGTGTTGGTATGGATTTGTTTGGGCTTTATGTGGTTGGAAGCGATTTTAGGTTTTTGTGTCGGTTGCCAAGTCCATGCATTGATGGTGAAGTTAGGCATTTTCAAAGAAGAATGTTTGGAATGTAACAATATCGATTGGGATGAAATTGCCCACCGTAATGAAGAACGTAAAGCCAAAGAAGACGCTGAAAAGTAAAGTAGTCTTAAAAAACTTTTGCTCTCGTTAAAAACCGCCAGGCCTGGCGGTTTTTTTATTTGAATCTTATCATTTTAAAAATATAGCTATTTCGCTGGATCAATCTGTCCGGCGATGCTGTTATTACAGTGGAACCAGCCAGCAATACTGATACGGGCTTGCAGGGTTGGAAGCACTTCATGTGGAATCTGTTCGCTCATAAATACCACCAGTTTGCCTAGCTCCGGTGTCACGGTGGCCAGTTTTTCAGAAGAGTCTTCATTATAAATAACCAACTCACCCCCCCAACCCGTCTGCCAGCCCGGATTTAGATAAAGCACCGTGGTAACCATTCGGTTGGCGCGCCCACGAAAGCTATCTAGGTGTTTTTTATAGAAAGCGCCGGCTTTATAGACCGCAAAGTGGCTTTCATATTCAAACAACCCAAGAAACAAGGCTCTGTTCAGCTGGTACTGCAGCTCAGCCATTTGTTTGAAATAAGTTTGCTGCGAGGCCGAAGCGCCGTCTAACCATTTGATTTGATCGCGACGGATGTCGGTATTGAGTTGATGCACATCTCCGCGACCGATACCCGCACGTTGCAGATTGCCTTGGTCGTCATGATGTTCAGCTTCAGTCAACAATTGTTGACAAAGTTCATCCGTCACGGCATGCGGCCATTCAAACCAGCCTTTTTCAACCAATGCATCTAATAGCTGATCCATGATTGAATCGGTTAATTTAAGTGCCATTATTACACCTCATATAAAGAAGCGAATTATGCGCTTAAGTGATTCTTTTAGCAATTAAAATTATGGATGTGGGAGGGAAGTAGATTATAGGTCTGGCAAAGATGCTGGGCGTTGAATGTGTAGTTGCCCAGCAACGGTTATCTAAAGGTTACCAAGCCTTGTAAGGTAAGAATTTTCCATTCATCGTGACCACGACGCGATCACCCGCTGGGTTTTCTTCTTTATCGATGTCCATAGAAAAATCAATGGCACTCATGATGCCATCTCCGAATTTTTCGTGAATCAATTCTTTCATGGTCGGACCATACACACCGACAATTTCGTACAAACGATAAATCAAAGGATCGGTTGGCACCAATTTGTCCCATGATTTATGCGGGAAGTCTTGTAAAGCCGTTTCCACTTCACTGCCTAACCCTAATAAAGCACATACTTTTGCTGCGGGTTCGGCTTTCAAGTGGTTCATTCCCATGCAGGCAGAGGTGGTATAGACTTCACTTAATCCCGCAGCTGCGGCGATATCACACCATCCAACAGACTTTTCGGCCTTTGCCAAAATAATCGCTTCCGTCATTTCTACTTTTGACATCATAGTCTTTATCTCCAACGAGGTTAATGAAAATCATTGAGGGTATTGCAAAGCGTGTGCCATTTTTTATATTATTGATTTTATTACTAATATTGTTATTTTTGTTTTTGTTTTATTAAAAAGGTGCAACATTTTGTTGTTTTTTGGTGCGTCATTCAAAAATACATAATTAATCATAAGCAAGAAATAACGCCTTAGATAAATTCGCTTTCTGCTCATAAGGCGATAAAATAAAATCTATGACACATCCCGACCTTATTCCCAGCATCTTACTCACTTTTGGTGGTCTATTCCTGATTGGGTTGACCGCTGACCTATTAGGACGGCATACGCCTTTACCACGAGTGACTCTATTAATTTTTACCGGGTTTTTGATTGGTCCCGGTACTTTGGATTGGTTACCTACATTTGCCTATGATTGGTTTCCGCTTCTGACGGACATCGCTTTAGCGATGATTGGGTTTTTACTTGGGCAGAATTTAACGCGTGAAAAGCTAACCACCATGGGGCGGCCGATTATCGGAATTTCCATCAGTGTGATGTTGATGACAGCGACATTGATGTTTTTCGGCTTATGGTTGCTGGGTGTGCCGATTGAGATGGCATTAATCTTGGCGGGAATTGCCCCTGCGACAGCCCCTGCACCGGTGATTGATGTGACGCGTGAAATTGATGCAAAAGGACCCTTTACCGATACGCTACTGGGGGTGGTGGCGATTGACGATGCCTGGGGCATGTTGCTGTTCAGCTTCTTGTTGGTAATGGCGACGATTGTGGGCGGGAACGGCCATAGTCTAGATGCGATGAATAACGGCCTTTGGGAAGTGTTTGGTGCTTTGTTGTTAGGAGGTATTTTAGGCTTTCCGATGGCCTTCTTAAATAGTCATCTCTATCCTGGAAAGTCATCCCAAGCAGAGGTGTTGGGGTTGGTGTTATTGTGTGCAGGCCTGGCTGAAATGATCGGGGTGTCTTATATTTTATCCGCGATGATGATGGGCACCGTGGTGGCAAATTTCTCAACCCGTCATCGCCATCGCCCCTTTGATGAACTGGAAATGTTTGAGTGGCCGTTATTAATTTTATTTTTCCTGCTGGCGGGGGCTTCATTGGATTTATCAGCCTTGTATACGATTGGCTATATGGGCGTCGGGTATGTTGCTTTTCGAATTTTAGGACGGATTTTTGGATCCTACATCGGCGCCAAATGGGCGAGATGTGATCAAAAACAATATGCTTGGATGGGATTCGCTATGTTGCCCCATGCCGGGGTGCCGATCGGGATGGCGCTATTAGCCATTCAACAATTTCCACATTTAAAGGGATCCATTTTGGCCGTTATTTTAAGTGCTACGATTGTCTTTGAGCTGGCAGGTCCAATCGCGACGCGCTGGCTGTTAATCAAGTCGGGTGAATCGGCCAGACAAACTGAATTGGACTTCGATTCCAAATCTTAAATGTTATAAGAAAGCCTGCCAATAGACTGTCGCGGTTAAGGTCACCAGCAGAATGCCTAAAAAGTTAAAGATAATGCCATAGCGCGCCATGATTTTAACGGTGACGGCACCACTACTCATGGCGATAGCGTTAGGCGGTGTGGCAATAGGCAACATAAAGGCATAACTCGCGCAGATGGTGGCCACCATCATGAAAAGCCGGCTATCCAGTCCATTTTGTTCGGTAACGGCATAAATCACCGGAAGCACCATGGAAATTAGGGCGGTGTTGCTGGTGATTTCGGTTGAAAAGGTAACAGTGGCCGCAATCAAGACTAATAGTAGTAGCGGAGGCAAGCTCGTTGCGGTCTGTAACCAAGCTGCTAATTGATCCGCTAACCCGGTATCGGTAAAGGCATTGGCGATGGCGAATCCGGCGCCGAATAAGAAAATGATTTCATAAGGAATTTTATGAGAGTCATCCCAGTTTAAGATATTGAAAGGGGGCAAAAACATCATCAACCCGAATCCCAATAAGATCCCCTTTTCGCTTAACCCTAATCCACTGTAATAAGGTTCAATTGGAGAGTTAATGAGCAGTAGTCCGACTAAAGTCATGAGAGCAAAACTGACCTTTTTCTGGTTGGAAGACAAACTTTTGCTGTCTTCTTTCGTTGGAATGGGTTGATTATCGGTTCCCAGTGAGAGCACCCAACCCACCACACAAAACATCATCAGTGCCAATGGCAGAACTAACGTAATCCATTGCACAAATGGAATACTGGCGATCTGGTGTTCTTCAAAGATACCAAATAAAATGAGATTCGGGGGAGTACCGATGGGTGTGATAATGCCGCCGATACTGGCCCCGTAAGCAATGGCTAAAGCAAACCGGACTTTGAGCTTCATATCTTCCGATAAGAAAATTGCCAGCGGAATGAGTAATAAAGTGGTGGTGGTGTTGGATAAAAAAGCGCTTAAGGTACCCGATGTGATGGCTAAGGCGAAAATCATGCCGCGTGCCGTGTTGGGAAAAATCGCCAGCATTTTATTGGAAATGACTTTATGCAGGCCCGTTTTTTCAACCGCAATCGCCAGCATGAAACCGCCTAAAAACAAGAAGATGATCGACTTGGCATAATTGGGCGCTACAGTATTGGTGTCTGCAATGCCGAACATGGGAAAGGCGACAATCGGAAACAAGGCGACCCAGCCTAAAGGCAGCGTTTCATTACTCCATAAAATCACCATAAATGTCACTAGCCCAAGCAGAGCGGCTTGCTGAAAAGGCAATAAAGCACTCAAAAGGCCCCATACAATGACCCCCGCCAAGATGGCAATGAATAACCCAGTGGTTGTTTGTTTTGTATTCGTCATGCTCATTCCTTTTAGGCCTCTTCTTGGTAAGATTCTAATCAAATTAAAAGCATTTTATTCATGGTTTAATGTCTTTTCCTAGAGAGAGAGCAAAATGAAGTGAAATTTAGCATCAGTGCAATGGCTGTAATCTTTCTCTATAATGATTTTAACCATCAATAGAGCTTATTTTTATGACGACCCATTTTCCAGTAGAAAAATCCCAGTCTGGGTGTTTTCAGTGCCATGCCCCATTAGGGTTTGAGTTTACCTTCGCATTTCAGCCGATTATTCATATTTTTGATCAGGAAATATGGGGGTATGAAGCCTTGGTTCGCGGCATTGAAGAGAAGACGGCATGGAGTGTTTTAAAGAGAGTAAACGATGATAATCGTTATGCTTTTGATCAGGCATGTCGAACGACGGCCATTGCGCTCGCCAGTCGATTGAAGCTGGACAAAATGTTGAGTATTAATTTTTTACCGAATGCGGTTTATGAGCCGAAACATTGTATTCAAAGTACGTTAAAGGCGGCTAAAGAGCATCATTTTCCTTTAGAGAAGATCATGTTTGAAATCACTGAATCAGAGCAGGTGGTTGACCGAGCCCATTTAACGAATATTTTTGAATATTATCAATCCCAAGGTTTTACCACGGCTTTAGACGATTTTGGAGCGGGCCACGCCGGCCTGAACATGTTGGCCAGCTTTGTACCGAATATTTTAAAAATCGACATGGAATTGGTTCAAAATGTTGATCAAAGTCCGGTTAAGCAAGCCATTACAAAAAATTTAATTCAGATGTGCAATGATCTCAATGTCACGGTATTGGCGGAAGGAATAGAGCGGATTGAAGAGGTAAACTATTTTAAAGATCTTGGCGTGCCATTAATGCAAGGTTTTTTCTTTGCCAAACCGGGGTTTGAGTCGTTACCAGAAGTCGATTTTTCATCGTTAGACTGATGTTTTCTAAAAATCGTTAAAAAGCAATTGCTTAATAACATAAGTAACCTTTCTTATTTTCTAACTATTAATATCCTTAGTATTTACGCATATCTATTTTGTCAGGTGCTTAGATAACTTATTAGCATAGTAGTAATTTTTAAAGTGATTGCTTTTAGTAATTTACCGCATTATAGTGCCCTTCCTAAATGGCCTGTAAATAAGGCTTAGAGCAAATTTGGCTTGTGTTGTTAATCAATAATATGCCGTTTCATTAAACTTCAACGAAGAAAATTTAAGGAACAAGTTAGATGGTAGGTAATAAAATCAACCTAAGATTCATTGTCAAAGTCGATAAGCAGAATCGAATTAATTTTATCAATAATGAATATTCAGACTGGTTGGGCTATCAGTCAGAAGAATTATTGGGAAAATCTACCAGCGTATTACATGTCGATGAAACACCGGAAATCGTCCAAAAGAGTATTGATGTAGATGTTTCTCACGGAAGGGCTGTTAGTTTAGCAATTAAAGAAAAGAAGAAAAACGGTGAAACTTTCTGGGTAGATATCCGAATTCAGCCCATTATGAAGGCTGGACAATATCAAGGCTATACATCAATTAAGCGATTAGTTCTGCAAGAGGATCGTATTGCAGAACTCGAAAAAACCTATCAAGAGATTGGGAAAGGTAAAAAAACGCTTATTAAAGGTGAAGTTGTTAATTGTAGTAGTCATCGTTTCAGTAAATGGTTTCGTTTAGATAAGTTAAATATTGTTCAAAAAGTATTAGCAGCCGTTACCTTGACGGCAATCGTTTTGTTGTCATTGGCTTATATCTATGAAAATCAACAGAAAGACTTTATCTTTAATGAAGTAATCAGTGACCAGTCTGGTAATGTGCAAGATATGGTTGATACTTATTTTAATAATAAGTTGGATATTGGTGAGGCAGCTTTAGCCGGTATTGCAAAAATGCCAGGTTTTGCTGATGCTTTTGCGCAAAAAGATATGTCAAGGCTGGATGCTATGCTAGGGGGCTTAGACGCTTATTTTGCCAAGAACAGTAACAATAAAGGTGTAAAGCTGCAGTTAGTGGATAAAGATGGCATGTCTTTTTATCGAAGCTGGGTAAAAAAGCATAAACAGTTTGATGTTTCTTGGCGGATAGATGTTGCTCATCAGAACAAGTCACCAGGATTGCAAAGAACTTATTCCATTGGAAAAATGGCTTTAACACTTAAAAACCATATTCCAATTTATGACGCGAATAACCAATATTTAGGCTCTGCTATCTTAATACAAGGGTTAGGTTCTATTCATAAAGCTCTACTATCCAAAAATATCGTATTTATCACGGCCGTTAAAAAATCGTATTTAACGAAAAGAAACCAAGAAGTGGCTAAGTTTCCAGCTGTATTTAATGATGATAAGTTAGTTTTATCGTCTAAAAAGCATTATGAAACGGAAAGAGGGCGTCAGCTGATCAAAGATTTACAAAACATGTCCAGCCAAACTTTATTGAATAAGGGTCATATTCTGGACGATAAGTATTTGCATATTGCGTTGCCGTTGCAAGATGAACAACAAAAGGTCATGGGATATATCATTGCGTCTCAAACAATCAATAAGTTCATTAACACATTAAACAATCGTTACAAAGCAGCAGAAGATACAACCACGGCTATTTTAATTACTTTCATTATCGTCACCATCCTATTAATGATTATTCTGCAGTATGTTGTTATTCGCCCATTACGGAAAGCCGAAAAAACGATGCAGACAGCTGTTAAAAATTCTGACTTGTTCGCGCGCTTGTCCAGTTATGGAGAAGATGAAATTGCAAAACTGGGTTATGCCTATAACCAACAGGCCATGTTATCTCAGATAGCCATTTCGGAAATCAATACCGCCATGGAAGAAATTGTGGCTGGTCGTTTAGATCATCAGGTGACATTCCCGTTTGAATCAGATTACGGGTTATTAAAAGATCGTATGAATGAAACGTCACAGAGTTTGAAAGATACTTTTGCTGCCATTGCGGATGTGATGAATGATTTGAAAACGGGTCATTTTGATGCTCAGTCTGATGCGTGTCTACAAGGCGCTTACGCAGCAGTGGTAGAGGACTGTCTCAGTGCCATGCATGATTTGAATGTGATTTTTTCGGACATTTCTCGAGTGATGGAATTGGCTGCGAAAGGAAAATTTGATGAGTTAGTTGATGTTGCTGCAGAGGGTGATGTTAAACGTTTAATAGAAACATTAAACACAACCTTAAAACAACTGGATACTGGTTTCAGTGATGTAATCAGCGCCGCACAGCGTTTGGCAAAAGGCGATTTAACTCAGCCGATTGAAACAGCTTATGAATATAAAATTGGAGAAGCAAAGCAAGCCATTAACGAATCGATGTCTGGACTGAATGTCGCATTATCTAGAATTTTAGAAATCACCAATCAGTTGTCTTTGGATGTGAGTACAGTGAGTGAAGGCACACAAAGTTTGAATAGCCGAACTCAAGAACAGGCAGCTTCTTTAGAAGAAACATCGTCAGCAATGGAGCAGACAGCCGCTCAGACGCGTGGTAACTTGGATCACACACAGGAAGTGAATCGAATTACGGAAAATCAAAGTGGGCTGTTAACGGATGCGAATAAAGTGATGGTAGACACCCAAACTTCAATGGAAAGCATTGAACAGGCTTCTAACCAGATCAAAGAAATTACCACCATGATTGATTCTATTGCTTTCCAAACCAATTTATTGGCCTTAAATGCTGCTGTAGAAGCGGCACGAGCAGGAGATCATGGTCGTGGATTTGCTGTAGTCGCGGGAGAAGTTAGAAATTTAGCCGGAAAGTCTGCTGATGCAGCTAAACAAATTGGTAAACTGGTGGAGAACACTTCTGAAGCAATTGCAATTGGTGCCAACCAAGTAGAGGAAGTGGCACAATCACTTAATAATATTACCAGCGAGACGCTTAAAGTAAGAGAGCTGGTAGAAAATGTGACCCGCGCTTCTACAGAACAGTCGCATGGTATTGATGAGATCAATAAAGCGATTACAACCATAGATGGGGTGACACAGCAAAATGCCGCTTTAGTTGAAGAAACCACCGCAACAACTGAATCAATGAGTCGTTCCGCTGAAGAACTGACAGAGGCAGTAAATGCTTTTAAAATAAAGTAATTAATTATCGCCAGGCCTGGAAGGGAGTTTGCTAATGAATCAATGTTTAAAAGGAAATAACACTGAGTTTTCATGAACAGATTCCGGTTGTTCACTATTTAAATGACACGCTTCAGCCGGATGCTTATCTCGAACTTCTTCCAGATTGGTTGGTTGTGATTGCTGATGTGCAAAATTCCACTCAAGCCATTCAACAAGGTCGGTATCGTGATATTAATACCGTCGGTGGCAGTACGATTTCCGCGGTGCTTAATGCAGTTAAGCCCTTCAAAATTCCTTATGTGTTTGGTGGTGATGGTGCCTCTTTTTGTGTACCGCCCGAATTTATTGAAGCCGTAGAAAAAGCGTTGAAAGGGTGTCAAGAAATGGCCTCGAAAGGGCTGAATCTTGATTTACGTGTCGGCATTGTGCCTTATTCTGATTTAACACGCTCGATTCTTCTGTGCCGTTATCAAAGCACACCCAGTTTGACACAGTACTTCTTCATGGGCGGAGGCATGGAGGAAGCTGACGATAAGGTAAAACAACAAACGGTTTATCATTTATCAAAAACCATTGAACCCGATGCTGACTTTAGCGGCTTTGAGTGTCGTTGGAATGAAGTGCCAAGTGCCCAGGAAGTCACCTTCAGTTTGTTGGTGAAAGCGCGAACTGAAAATCAACAAGATGCCCTTGTTTTATATCAAGCCCTACATCAACATTTGATTGACTTATTGGGTGAGGTCTTGAGTCATCATCCTCTAAGTGAGCAAGGGTTGTCTTTATCGTTTAAGCCCAGCAAGCTTAAAGGAGAATCAGTCATAAAGAGTTTTCAGAATGCCAAAGGCATTTCTTGGGTAACTCGTTGGATAATGACTGTAAAACTGTTGTTTCAGAATGTCGTGGGACGATATTGGATGCGTTTTAACAAACATGAGATAGGCGCTGACTGGGGACGCTATAAGTCCGATTTAGTGATGAATTCAGACTATTTAAAATTAGATGATACCTATCGTACCGTGATGAGCGGTACTTATAAAACGGTTTCTGAGTTGTTATCTTGGTTAGAATCAGAGTACCAAAAAGGTCATTTATTCTATGGCTATCATCAAACCCATTCAGCGGTTGTGACCTGTCTGGTTGCCAAAACCGGTATTGAGCACATTCATTTTGTGGACAGCGCAGAAGGCGGTTATGCGATGGCCGCTAAACAACTAAAGAAACAGGTTCAACAAGCCAGTTAATTTTCAGTCGGTAAGTCTGTCTAGAAAGGCTTTTGACTTAGCCCATCGCGCCAAACACAAGACCGACATAAGTGGTTAATGCCATCGCTAAAAACCCCCATATTGACATTCTTAAAGCCCCTTTCAACATATCAGCACCGCCGGTTTTGGCCGCAATAGCCCCTAAAACAGCGAGTAGCATTAAAGAGCTGGAGGCAATAATGATCCCTAAATTTTCCATTGGCAACATTGCAACCAGAATAACGGGCACAGCAGCCCCCGAAATAAAGGAAGCAGCTGAGGCAAAGGCAGCTTGAAGAGGGCGTGCGGTATGAATTTCTGACAGCCCAAGTTCATCTCTGGCATGAGCACCGAGTGCATCATGTTCCATGAGCTCTGTTGCGACTTGGTTTGCAGTCGTTTCGCTGACACCGCGTTGTCGATAAATTAAAGCCAATTCGGCATGTTCGGTTTCCCAATCGTCTTCCAAGGCCTTTTTTTCTTTTTCAAGATCGGCTTTTTCTGTATCGGATTGTGAACTGACAGATACATATTCGCCAGCGGCCATTGAAAGCGCCCCTGCAACAAGTGCTGCCACGGCTACCAGTAAAATGGCCTCTTTTTCAGCGCCTGAAGCAATGACCCCCACCAATAAACTGACGACGGAAATAATGCCATCATTAGCCCCTAATACGGCGGCTCTTAACCACCCCATTCGGTGAGAGAAATGCTCTTCGGTTAAATGGGTATCCAGCATTTCTTCAGTAAAGTGCGCCATGGTTTTTTCCTTGAAGTGTTTTTATGGGTTGTCTGTGGGTGGATTTGGAAGTTTACTGTGGTTAGAAAAATTGGAAACCAGTAAGCCAATAATAAAGCCAATACCAATGAGAATAACGACCATTAATGCTCTAGGAACCGCTAAACTCCAGATAAGAAACTCAATTCTGACGGTAACCATATTCTGCAGCAAAAAAATCACTGACAAAGTAATCAAGATGATGGATAGAATCGATTTTGCATTTTTCATATGAACTCCTAAATTGAGCAGGGTTTAAATCCAGACTTCTTCAGCATATTCTACAATGTGAACGGTTTTATGGAACCGTTCTTCAATTGCTGTTTTAAATATTTCCTGTTTGTCTCTTTCACCGTGTATCAAGAAAACTTTGTCGAGTTTGTTAAAGTTTCCAATCCAATTCAATAATTCAGATTGATCGGCATGGGCAGAAAAGCCATTAATCATATACATGTTAGCGCGAACTTTGATCTTTTCTCGGTAAATACGAATTTCTTCAGCCCCATCCACCATTAAACGACCCAGCGTTCCTTGTGCTTGGTAACCGACAAAAATCACACTGTTGCGAGCATTCCACAAACGGTGCTTAAAGTGATGCAGGATTCGCCCTCCATTGCACATCCCGCTACCCGCAATAATGATACAGCCACTTTCTTCATCATTAATCTTTATCGAATCTGACCCTTTTAAAGTATATTCCAAAGGTGGGAAATCGAACACTGAACCATCTTTTTTAATGAACTCATTGGCGGTTTCATTTAGATCGTCATGATATTGATTGTAAATATCCGTGGCCCGGATGGCCATTGGGGAGTCTAAAAAGATTTTGCAGGGCGGGAGTTCATCGTCATAGTACATTTGCTTAAGTAACAGCAAAATCTCTTGTGAACGTTCTACTGCGAAGGAAGGAATCAGAACATTTCCCTGATTCATTAAGGTGTTAATAACAGCCTCTTTAAACTCTTGGATACTGCCTTCTAATGCACGGTGATTTCGATCGCCATAGGTAGATTCGATATAGAGCGCATCTGCTTGATGAACTGCTTCGGGTGGTGGCATGATCACATCTTCATCATTCCCTAAGTCCCCTGAGAAGACCACGGTTTTGCTTTGCTCTTCTTCTTTAAAATCAATCTGGATGGTTGCAGACCCTAAAATATGTCCTGCATTACGGAAAGTCGCGTGTACGTCTTTTGCAATGGAAACCGGTTCGTCATAGTCGGCATATTGGATGTCTAGGTCAAAAACGGATTGAACGTCTTCCAGTGTGTATAGCGGTGGCTTCACTTTGTCTTCTTCGCCGCGACGTTGCGCCTTTTTTAAGGTGGTGGCATAGTCTTCACGCATGATTTTAGCACTGTCTAGCAGAATCACTTCCATGATATCAATGGTCGCTCTTAGGCTTATAATACGGCCTTTAAATCCTTCTTTGACCAGTTTTGGAATGCGCCCGACATGGTCCAAATGGGCATGGGTTATCAGTAAAACATCGACTTTTTTAGGATCAAATCCAAAGTCTTCATAAGCACGTTTTTCAGCATAGCCTTGAAACATTCCACAGTCGACAAGAATTTGAGGCCCCTGTTTGAGTTGTAGAAAGTGACAAGAACCGGTAACGGTTTCAGCCGCCCCAAAGGATTGAATCGGTGTCATAGTGGTATCTCCCATTGGTTTATCGTTAAGCCGGGGTTTTAATAATTGTACATAAAATGACGCAGATTAGGCGGAAACAACTCTTTTTTTAAATGTCACTTAGCAGGCTAATGATGAGTTTGAGAGCAATGAGGACAAAGATTAATGCGGCAACTTGATGTAATCTTCGTTGCATCGTTTCCGATTGAAGCCAGTATTTGGTATATCCCGCCAAAATAGCAATGCTGCTGAAGACCACCAGTGTAACCACAATGGCAATGCCGCCTAACAGCGCCATTTGTTGAGCGATAGAAAAGGCGCCTGTTTCAATAAACTGTGGCAACAATGCGAGAAAGAAAATCGATACTTTGGGGTTGGTCAAGTTCATCCAAATGCCGCGTTGATATAGGTTTCCCGCAGATAGAGACGCCACAGACTTTTTTCTTAAGTGTATCGCGCTCGATTGATAGGTTTTCCAAGACAAATACAGCAGATACCCGGCGCCCATTAGTTTTAACAAAGTGAAAGCCATTTCAGAGGTTTGGAAGATAACGGTGACCCCAAAGATGGCTGCCATTGTGTGAATGAGCAGGCCGGTACAGAGTCCCAGCGTGACCCAAACTCCGGACATGGGTTGATAAAGCGCGGATTGCATTAACACATAAAGATTATCTGGGCCGGGGGAAAGCGCCAGTAAGAACATGATTAGAATGAAAGAAAAGAGCGTATCAAGAGGCATTGTGATGTTAAATCAAGTGCTTAATTTTAGCGACCAGCCAAGGAGAAAAGATCGAAGTCAGTAAGGCTAATACGAATAAGTTGCCTTGTTCAAAATTGAAGACTTGATGAATCTCTTCAAGAGAATGATGTAATACAAAATAGCCAAATCCATATTCAAAGCCGATGGTTAAAACTCCCCAAAAAAGACCGATTTTGATAAAAGTGTTCGGGTCTGTCGCTTTAAACCAATTAATAAAAAGATAAGTGACTGCCAAAATCATTGCCGATAAGGTTACCCCGCTGATTGGTAAGGCTAATTTGTTCCCAAGCATCGGATTTAGTATAGACTCTCTGATGCCGCCGTTTAAAATGGCGACTAAGACAATTAAACACCATATTGTCGACGCTTTTATCACGATTTTCATACGTTGCCTTTTTATAAGATAATGCCTATTTTGCCAGGCCTGGCTGATTTTTGAAAAGAGCTGAACAGGAAGAACAATCAGCTTGAATAAACGGTGACACGATTACGACCAGCATGTTTGGATTCATACAGTCCTAAATCAGCCATATGAATGAGTTCGGAAATGGTTTGGTTGGTTTCAACGGTTGAGACGCCGATACTGACTGTAATCTTATCCACTTGCGTAAAGGGCATCTCCGCAATTTCTTGGCGTAATTTTTCAGCAGCAGCTACCGCTTGTTCTAAGAAATCATTTTCTAAGATGACGATGAATTCTTCTCCCCCCCATCGTCCAATATGGCCATGTTGGGTAAAAGACTGTTTGAGTTTATCTGAGAGTTGTTTTAAGACGTCATCACCAATGGTATGCCCATAAGTGTCATTGATTTTTTTAAAGCAATCGATATCTATCAACATCACACTGTAGATTTTTTGATGATCTTCGTATTTTTGATGTAAGTACTCTAAAACGCGCTCGATTTTTAAACGATTGCATAGTTGTGTTAAAGGGTCAGTGGTAGAGAGTTCTTCCAGTATTTTGTTTTTTTGCAGAAGATCTTCTCTGGCTTGGCTGAGTTTTTTTGTCCGAGAGCGCACTTCTTTTTCGAGGGTTTCATTACTGGTTTTTAGCTGGTAATTGATGTGATTAAATTTACGGGTGACCATCATGGCAAAGGCCAAACTCACTAAAATGAGTAACCCCGCGACTGTGGCAATATTGTGCATTAACTGATCGACTCGGGTTTTAGAGTCTGCGATAAGATTTTTCATTTTCCGAGCTTGATATAAAGAAAAGTCATTGACCTTTTGACTAAACTGTTCGAGACGCGGAATCGTCTGATTCATGAGCATCTCTCTTCCTTTAGCGCTATCTCCATCCATGCCAAGCCGTGCGATGATTTCCTGTATGGGAGAAGCTGTCTTTGCCATCGTATTCATTTCTTTTAACCATTCTTTTTCAGCAGGGTTGTCACTGACTAAGACCGCTAACTGGTCACGGTACTTCATATAGTTTCCACCATCGCGGTAAAAATCCATTAAAGCCGCATCTTTTTCGAAAGGGTCTTCTTGCAGGTAAATACGCTCTAATTGAATGGTCCGTTTTTGACCATGAATATGTAAGTTAAGCAGACTATGGAGTTTCTGGTATTGAGTGATGATGATTTGCGAAGTATTTTCAAGAGTGTTGTTGGTCAATTGTTTGGCACTGAAAACAAGAATTGAAATCAAAAACAGCACTAATATAAAGCCGGTGATCACCATTAGGTTATTAGTGTTGAGAAAGGTTGATTTAATCATCGTTTAAAAATTCATTTTGTCAGTACTTAGCCAGTATGTGGTTAATTTTACAGAAAAAATTAGAGTCATTAATAAACATTAATTGTACATAAATATGCTTAGCTTAGTAAAATATTTTATGATTTTTGAACTTAAGTTTTTGAAAAAATAGGCAAAGCCTTTACTGTAAAAGGATTCAGACCCTTTATTTTTTAAACTTATTTTTTGATACAAAAGCGCTGATATTTTCTAAGCTTAACAATCATTTTTTCGGCGGATTCAATAGTTATAAAACCAATGGGCAAGTCAAAACGATGGCCAGATATGGACTGAGTAATGCGGTTCGTTGCAGTCAGTTCCCAGGGGTTTCTAACAGCGGCGTATTGGATTAATCAACCGTGCTTGAAGCAGGAATGACCCAACTGTGACTCATCCATTGCCACTTGTCGTTGGACATTATTTGGGTACAGGCATAGCGACTGCGAGGCGGTTCTAAAGCTTCATCACTGATAACTTCTAATTTGGTTTCAGTAATCCAATTAAGCAATAAGGGGTCACCATGTTGGTTAAAACATTGGATTTTGTTTTGAGGCGGCGTATCAAATTCTAATACCAGTTTGGGCGGGTTTTCAGTCACGATTGGGTCAAAAGGTGTGATTTTTTTGACCGGAAAAACTTGAGTGTTGACTTTTAATTTAAAGGATTCCATATCTGCATAAGCTTCACTCATTGGAAAACGCATGAGTGCTCTTAAGTCTGATTGGTGCCCCACCGCACCTGAATTTTGTGCAATCCCGACATACCCCATTTGGCGAATAAGGTTTGCCAAGGATTCAGAATATTCCCCGTAAGGATAAGAAAGGAGTTTGGCTTGGTTGGTTGATTCACCAAGTTCAGCTTGAAGCCGTTGTTGCGCGATCTTAATTTCTTGAGAGACCCGTTTTTGCCAGGCATCATCCGATTCGTTCGGCTTTTGAACCAGTTTATTATGGGTTTTGGCATGGTTGGCGAACTCTGCGCCATATTGTTGCATTTCTTGCATTTGATCCCAGGTCATATTGGATTGGTAGCCCTTATCGATCGCATCGCTATTCACAAAAACGGTCATGGGCCACCCTCGTTTTTTAAACCGTGGAAAAGCTTCGGTGTACACACTTTTCCAAGCATCATCAATGGTAAAAACCACGGTTTTATTGGGAATAGGTGACTGATTTTTCAATGCTGTCACCAACTGAGACAAAGACCAGACGTTAAAGTGGTTTTGCTCCAAATAGTCAAGCTGAGCATCAAATTGCGCTAAACGTATATTGGTACTTGGAAGTTCATCTTTCCCGAAGTGGTGGTAAATTAAAATGACCGCACTGTTTGAAAATTCAGTTGGTGCTTGCGTTGTATCAGGCTGTTTTGAAGAAAAAGACGTCGCGCTGGAAGGCCAGAAAAAGAAAAACGACAATATGAAAGCGATTATGACGATACCGCTCAAAAATAAAATGGTTTTGACCTTTATAAATGAGCTTAATTTTTGTGTCATTGGCATTGTGTTCATCCAGTAATAATTATCTGATTATGAGATAGATTGTACAAGATTTTAAGTGAAAACCCATCCCCCACCTAAAAATAGCCAGGTCTGGTCATTTTTGGGTGTGATAGATTCAATTTTGCTAAAATGTCATTTCATTTTTTTAAGGATTGATTGTGTGAATTGTCCCATTTTAGACAGTAAAGCGGCTGCCAATTTGATTGCTGAAGGTGGGGTGTTAGCGTATCCGACTGAAGCAGTGTATGGGTTGGGGTGTGACCCATTCAATGAGGCAGCTTTTCAGCAATTGCTTTTGGTAAAACAGCGCCCTTTAGAAAAAGGGGTGATTTTAATTGCCTCGAGCATCGCACAAATTGAACCTTTTGTGGCACTGCATGATCAGCCTTGGACAGAAAGAGTATTAGCCAGTTGGCAGGTGCTGAATCAGCCAGTGAGCTGGGTCTTGCCGGCGACAGAAAAAGTACCGGATTGGATTACCGGTGGCAGAAAAACCGTCGCGGTACGTATCACCCAACACCCTGATGTGATCGCTTTATGTGACCAATTGGGGTTTCCGATTGTTTCAACCAGTGCTAATCTGAGTGGAAAAGACCCGATCACAACCATCGCAGACTGCTGTCATGCTTTTCCAGAGCTGTCTATTATGCAAGGAAACCTGATGGGCATTTCTTCGCCCTCTCAAATTTGGGATGCACAAACGCAAACCCGCCTTCGTTAAGGTTTCTTTGCTTTTTGATATAAGGGTTCTACTTTTTTGGCGTATCGTTTCAAGTCTTCAATTCGCGTCTCGTTAGAAGGGTGAGTGCTTAAGAATTCAGGTGGCGCATCTTTTGAGATCTTGGCCATTTTTTTCCAGACACTGACGGCGGCATAAGGGTCATAACCTGCTCTAGCGGCAAGCTCAACACCCATTCGGTCAGCTTCGGTTTCATGCGTTCGACTGTTTGGCAGTAAAAACGTGGTTTGCACCACCATGCTGCTGGCATCCATTGCCGCGCCTTCCATTCCGGTGATGATACTCAAAGCCGTTAAGCCTACTTGGCTGACTAAGGCTTGAGAGGCACGCTCACGACCATGCTCTCTTAGAGCATGAGAAATTTCGTGCCCCATAATGGCAGCAATTTCTGCATCGGTCAGTTTGAGTTCAACAATAATGCCGGTATAAAACGCAATTTTACCCCCAGGCATACACCAGGCGTTAAGCTGTTCAGATTTTAATAAGTTCACTTCCCAATTCCAATTAGGCGCATCCTCTCGAAAAATTTTGGTCTGGGGAATGAGCTGATCAGCGACCGTTCTGATGCGCTTTACCATCACAGGATCGGTGTTGAGCGTTTTGTTCTTTTTCGCTTCCGCCAAAATCTGACCATAAGCTTCTTTAGCCCCTTGCTGCATTTCAGCTTCGGAAACTAAGAGCATCTGCTGGCGTTCGACACCGACCGTTCCTTTTTTGGTTGTTACGCCACTACAACTTAATAGACCAAGGGCACTGATACAGACTACAGCGGGGAGTAAAAAGGATTTGAATTGCATGGCATTTCTCTCAGATATGATAAGAATATTTTAAAGAAGTTATAAAGGTTTTTCTATAAAATACAAGTTAAATAAACGAAGGAAATTCTATGTCTGATCATACTCAAGATACCGTTAATGTCGAAAAGGTAAAAAATTATTTACTCGGGTTACAGGATGATATCTGTCAGCAACTTGCCGAAGAAGATGGTTCAAAAGAGTTTATCGTGGATGCATGGGACAGAGAACCAGATGAAGGCGTGATGGGGTTAACAGGGGGTGGCCGAAGTCGAGTGTTGGAAGGCGGCGACATCATTGAAAAAGGGGGTGTGAACTTTTCGCATGTTCGAGGTAAAACCTTACCTGCTTCTGCCACTGCGCACCGTCCTGAGTTAGCGGGTCGTTCTTTTCAAGCGCTCGGAGTTTCTTTGGTGATTCATCCTCATAACCCTTATGTGCCGACATCGCATGCCAATGTGCGTTTATTTATTGCAGAAAAAGAAGGTGAAGAACCCGTCTGGTGGTTTGGGGGCGGGTTTGATTTAACGCCTTATTATCCTTTTGATCAGGATATTCTTCATTGGCATCTGACATCCAAAGAGGCTTGTGACCCTTTTGGTGAAGAGGTGTATGAAAAATATAAAAAGTGGTGTGACGAATATTTCTTCTTAAAGCATCGCAATGAAACTCGCGGTGTAGGCGGATTATTCTATGATGATTTGAATGACAGCACGTTTGGTTGGGACTTTGACAAATGTTTTGCTTTTATGCAATCGGTTGGAGACCACTTTATTAAAGCGTATCGACCTATCGTTGCGCGCCGTAAAAATATAGATTATGGAGAGCGCCAAAGAGACTTTCAGTTATATCGTCGAGGGCGCTATGCTGAATTTAATTTGGCTTTTGACCGTGGCACGATATTTGGGTTACAAACAGGCGGGCGAACAGAATCCATCTTAATGTCGATGCCACCATTAGCAACTTGGAAATATGATTATCATCCAGAGCCGGGCACTGAAGAGGCAAAGCTGTATGACTATCTTTCTCCAAGGGATTGGTTAGAGGACTTTAATAGGCTTTAAATAGGAAAGTTTGAATGGATAAAGTCCGTATTGATAAATGGTTGTGGGCCGCACGTTTTTTTAAAACACGCGGCGTGGCATTAGAGGCTGTGAAAGGCGGAAAGGTTGACCTGAATGGGTCTAAACCAAAGCCGAGCAAGCAAGTCTGTGAAGGGGATAAGCTGAAAATTACCCAACCACACCGAAAAGTCGAAGTGACAGTGATTGGTGTTTCTGACAAGCGCGGTTCTGCGGAAGCGGCTGAAATGCTTTATCGATTGGATGTTGAGCTTTTAAATCAAAAAGTGCCCTCCCCGTTATTAGCTTTAGCAGGTTATCGTGAAAAGGGAGCGGGTCGTCCAACCAAGCGAGATCGTCGAAAGATTGAACAGTTGTCTTTTGGAGAGGAGTAAGCGTCTTTTTTAACCATAGATTTTTTATGGCTGATATAATCTGCGCAATTATTACAAATAATAAGACGATACAATTAGGAATTAACAATGACACCTGAACAAAAAGAAATTGCGGAGATGATTATTGAAGCTGTCAATCTTGAAGATATTTCAGTTGATGAAATCGATGTGAATGAACCGATTTTTAATGATGGTCTCGGGTTAGATTCGATTGATGCATTAGAAATTTCTTTAGAATTGAATAAGCGTTATGGTATTAAAATAAAATCTGGTGATCAAAATATTGGGAATATCTTTGCTTCCGTTGCGTCATTATCTGACTTCGTACAAACCAATAAACAGGCCTGAGAAAGGTGTCCAGCTCGGCACAATCGATTGATTCGACGATAAAAGGGTTGCTATCAAGCGACCCTTTTATGGTTTTAGAGCATCATACTTTGACACGGCCACAAATCTTGTCGGCAGCATATTATTTAAGCCTTGCCCTTCCTTCAAAACCAATCGTTTTTAATCTTTATACACAAAGAGATTCTTTTTTAGTGATGTTGCTTGCTGTCGCTATGAAAGATGGCGTGAGTATCTTGCCACCCGATACAGCAGAAAATACGCTAACACAATTGTTTCATAGCGCAGTTTCTGAAACAGCGGGATCGGTGTTTTTAGCAGTGGAGCAGGGGCAATATGCCTCTTTGGAAGGACATGAGGCATTGCGTTTTAAATCTATTGATTTCACGCCTTTGTATGCCAAGCCTTTAGTGGAAGAGGCCCTTCTGTGTTCAGCGTTTGAAAAGGCGTTAGTAGCGCCGATCTGGTTATTTACTTCAGGCTCAACGGGAAAGCCCAAGCGGGTTGTTAAAACCTGGCAAGAAATGATGTTGTTAGCTTTACAAGCGATTAAACGATTTGAACTGATGCAGCCAAAATGTTTTGTGGCAACGGTACCAAGTCAACATATGTTTGGATTGGAAACCACGATTTTCTGGCCGTTGTTCTCAAAAGCGTCTATTTGGGCTGGCCGCCCGATTTTTGCAGAAGATATTAAATCGGTGTTGGCACAGTCAATTCATTGTCCTGTCTTGATCTCGACGCCGTTACACCTAAAAAAGTTAACGCAGTTTGAGCTGGATTGGAAAGTTTCTGATTTGATGGTTATTTCTGCCACGGCACCTTTAAATCATGAGCTGGCGGAAACAATTCAATCACAGATGCAGGCAAAGATATTTGAGGTGTACGGCTGTACTGAAACAGCTTCAATTGCTTCACGTGAAACATTGCAATCTGATGATTGGTCTTTGTATGATGGAAATCAGTTGTTGATTGAAGAAGAGTCACACTTCTGCGAAGTGCATCTTCCGTCTTTGTCAAAAAGCTATCCTTTACAGGACGAAGTAGAGTCATTGTCGGATAAGAGCTCTTTCAAGTTGCTAGGGCGTCGGTCGGACTTAATAAAAGTGGCTGGAAAAAGAAGCTCTTTAATGAACTTGAACCATCATCTTTTGGGGGTTGATGGCGTGAAAGATGGTGTTTTTTGGGTGGATGATGATGGTGAGCGTTTACAAGCATTGGTGGTGTCAGACTTAACCACTCAGCAAATCAAACAGGCGCTTTCAAAATCATTAGACCCGGTTTTTTTACCAAGGCCGATTCGGTTTGTTACAAAAATTCCTCGCAATGCTTTAGGAAAGGTACAGTATCAGGCAGTAAAAAAACTGATGAGCAAAGGGTCTTAAGTGGAAAAGAGCGTATTATCCAGCACGTTTATGATCTCAAAGGAGCATCCCGCATTACCGGGGCACTTTCCTGGGCATCCAGTGGTGCCTGGCGTTGTTTTATTAGAACAGGTTGAGCAACAGCTACAAGAAGCTTTCCAGGCTTATGAAATCATTAAACTTACTCAAGCAAAATTCACTCACTTGGTGTTACCAGAGCAACGTATTGCTTTGGTGATAGAGATTCTTCCTGGAGCGGATAATATAACGATAAAAGCAAAATGGAGAGTAACTTTGGAGCAGGATATTGTGTGTGCAACGGGTCAGTTTGTGCTGGCAAGAAAAAATGAAGAAGGTAGCCTGTAATGTCTTCCAATCCCCAATTGGAATGGACGGCTCAAAAAGAGCGCACCTCAAGTTTTTGGTTAAAACTGATGCGTGGGCTGGCTTTAATGTTCCCACGCTGGTTAATTAAGCCTTTGTTGCATCCGATTGTATTGTTTTATTTATTGATTTCACGCCAACAAAAAATGGCGTCCCGTCATTACTTGAATCAGGCGCTTGGACGTCCTGCGAGGTTTGTTGATGTCTACCGCCATTTTTTATGGTTCGCGATCACGATTTTGGATCGGGTGTATTTTCTGACCGGAAGAACAAGCGCTTTTAAGGTGCGTTATAACAACCTGGAAGAGTGGTATGCTTCAATGCGGGAAAATCCTGCCCAATTATACTTTGGTGCGCATTTTGGGAGTTTGGATGCCATTCGCGCCTTGTCTTCCGACGTGCATAATATTCAAATCAAGGTCGTTTTAAAGGTGGATCAGAATGAAGCATTAGTTAAGCTTTTGAATGAGCTCAACCCGAACTTTAAAACAGCCGTCATTCCTTATAATGGCATGCAAACTATTTTTGATATTCATGAGACGATTGAATCTGGTCAATCGGTTGCGATCTTAAAAGATCGCCCTGTTGGGCAAGAAGCAACCGTATCGGTTCGATTTTTTGATGATGAAATGAGAATTCCTATTTCCGGGTTTAAGCTCGCTAAGCGGTTTAAAATTCCAGTGATGGTTTTTTTCAGTCGGTTTGAAGGGGGAAACCATTATTATGTTGTTGGCGAACAGCTTCAATTTGATGAAACAGCCTCTTTGCAAGAAATGGCCCAGTGCTATATGGATAAAGTAGCGGAACAGTGTCGTTTATCGCCTTACAATTGGTTTAATTTTTATCATTACTGGGTTGATAAACCCGATTCCGATGAACACAAGTGATCTCAAAATGAAACGGTTTATCAACGGTAAATGGTTTATCTCTTTTGTGATATTCAGTTGGGTCATTTGGCAAACGACAGCCAATGCCCAACTGGGCATGTCAAAAGAAAAAATCTACCAGGCCTGGCCAAAACCTTTGCCACATCAAGCTTTTAAAGAAGTTCGTTATGATGCGTTGCTTGAGATCAAATCTCATTATGAAGGCGAGTTTAAAGCTGCTCAATCTCAAGGGTTTACCCTTCAATACCTGCGACCGATTCAAGGAAGCTTGTCGTTAAATAACCAGATAGTAACCATCAATTTTCCAAGCCGAAATATGCAAATTTCGTTGAACCAACTGCCAGAGTTGTCCCAGTTTTTACGACCGATAAAGGCATTACTTTATGGTGACCCTAAAACTGTTGAGTCTCAGTATAATGTTTCTTTTAGCGCTTTATCTGAGCATGCTTGGCAGCTAAGTTATTTGCCTAAAAAAGCCATGCCATGGGTGGCAAATCATTTAGTGGTTACAGGTCGTTGGGCTGCACAACGAAATCAAGTGGACACTATTCGACTGGAATTTGCGAGTGGTGATTGGCGCGAATTTGAATTGATATATGATGATTAAACGATTTTTAGCATGGCGATCCGTTTGGATGCTTTTAATTTTGGCAGGGGTTGCGCTGTTTGGACTGCCCAAGCTGACAATACAAAACCAACTAACGGCTTTCTTTCCTTCTGCAACTACTTCAGACCAAGCTGTGTTATTGCAGACACTCAAAAACTCATTATCGGATCAAGCGCGCACCTCGCCCTTAATGGTTTCCATTCGGTTACCAAAACAAATGGAAATTTCTAAGATGACGCGTTTTAGTGAAGATTTACGCGCATCCTTACTCACAGAAACAGCCATTGAATCTGTCCAAAATCAGTCTCCTTCTTTGGCTAAATGGAACAAAGCTCCGCTAAGAGGGTATCGTTATTTATTGTCGGACTTTGAGCTTGAAGCCTTGCCGGAAAACATTGAAACGTTATGGCAGGCTTGGCAATTAGGTGTGGTGCTGGATAAATCTGCTGCCTTATCTGACCCTTCTCAACAATGGGGAGGTTATCTCGGTCAATCACACATTCAAGGATCACCTTCTTCTCATAATGGTATTTGGGTGTCTACAAACTCTTCAGATAAAACGCACAGCCTTTTAATGCTGATGACGTTTAAACCTGGGCATCAAATGCAAGGACTGGAAACGATAAAAACAGTTCTGTCTGAAAAGATCAGCGACTTGCTAGGGAATGACCAAGCTCAGCAGGTGGTGCTAAAACTGTCTAATGCCGCCTGGATTGGACAGCAGGCCAAAAAAGAGATACAGCAGGAGATAAAATGGCTGTCGGTATTGGCTACATTGTTTATATTGGGCTTCTTGCTCTGGGCATTTCGTAACGTTTATTGGGTGTTATTAAGTTTTATACCGTTAGTGGCAGCAACCTTGATTTCAACCGTAACTGTCAATGTTATTTTTGGTTCGGTCGAGGCGTTAACGCTCGCATTGGGTGTCGTGTTAATCGGTGTTACAGTGGATTATCCGATTCATGCTTTTGCGGCTTACCGTAAAAATCGTTTATTCGGGATGGATGCCTGGCCTATTATCCGTTTGGGAGGCATCACCAGTCTGGTTGGTTTTTTATGTTTATTGTTTTTGGACATAAAAGGGATTCAACAGATGGGCGTGTTTGCCAGTATGGGGATTTTGATTGCGTTGTTAATGACCCGGTTGATTTTATGGCAATTACACCAGAGAGAACCGAGCGTGGCTTTGGTCGATATTACACCGAATTCAACAAAAGCAATCGAATCTACAGCGAAGTTTGAATGGAAGCTTTGGTTGCCTTTGATGTTTTTAATCGGCTGGGTGTTATGGATGAAACCAATTGCTTGGCAGGATGATCTTGCCAATCTAAGCCCCGTTCCTCCTAAGTTATTACAGCAAGATGGTGCCTTGAGACAACAGTTTCAGCAAACGGAAGCGTCACAATTTTTAGTGATACAGGCTGGCTCGATAGAAGCTTTATTACAGCAACAAGAGGCCTTGCAGCTATCTTTGGCTGAATTACGAAAACAGGGAATGGTCTCGGGAACTTTGACATTAGCAAACTGGTTACCGAGCCAAGCTTTGCAAAAAAAGCGCCAACAAGCGCTACCGGAGAAACAGGCAGTCATCAATGTGTTGCAACAAACTGATACTCCATTGAAGTTGAAGTATTTTGGTGGATTCTTAGAAGAAATTAGCCGTAGTCAATCCTTAGAGCCGTTGACGTTAGATACCTTCAAGCCTTTAGCTTTGGATTGGCAACAAGCTTTATTGCCATTACTGGTTTCAGAAAGTGAAAAAGGAGTGACGGGTAAAATTCTATTACAAGGTGTAACGGATACCGCTGCGATAGCGCAGTGGGCTCAACCCCATTCATTATTGTATTTCAACCAACGCCACTTAGTGGCGGACTTGGTCAGTGAACTTAGGCACCAATTGTTGTGGGTGATTGCAGTTTTATTATTGGTCTTTTGGGTGTTTTTAAGTGTTCAAAGGCGCAATATTAGCCAGGCCTGGCAGATTTTAATGCCGGTTGTCACGGGGGTTTCTTTGACGCTGGTCACGCTGATCGTGCTGGGTCAACAAGTGACGATTTTTCATTTACTGGCGAGCCTGTTAGTCATCGCCATTGGCCTCGATTATAGCCTGTTTGGCCATCGCGCTCGTGATCTCAATAACAGTTTGCATTCAGTTAATATTGCGTTATTGACGACAGTTTTATCATTTGGGTTTTTATTGCTCACCGAAATCCCTATTCTCATAGCGATTGGGCAAACGTTAGTCATTGGCGTCTTGTGGATCTATGGTTTAACGCGGTTGCAAAATCGTGTATGAACGAATTCGTTGTAATACCCGTTAACGCGCTTCTATCATTGCAACCAATGTACTGACCGCTTGAGCAGGGTTTTTAACAAAAAAGTTCTTTTCATTCCAAACATAACCGCTGAGTACCGATGTGATGGCTTGCTTAATTTTTTCGTCTTTTTCTTCGGTAAAGAAAATGGTTTGTAAACGCCCATCATACCAAGACTCTACAAACTCTCGGAATACATTAATGCCGCGCATCATGTAATCTTCATACTCTGTTTGCCAGTCCACCTTGTTACCTTGTAGCTCTTTTAACGTTAAGTCCGCCGCTAAGGCACCGGATTCAAGCGCCAAAGTGACACCAGAGCTAAACACAGGATCAAGAAATTCAGAGGCGTTACCAACCAAAACGAAGTGATTACCAGACAGTTTTTTAACGGCTGCAGAATATCCACTGAGTGAACCGACCTCGTTGACTTTCGTAGCGTTCACATACCGTTTTTGGGCAGAGGAATTGGTTGCAATAATATAATCCCAGAATTCAGTATCCGTCATGTTGAACGATTGAAAATATTCCTCGGTACAGACAATGCCGACCGAGGTGATGCCATCGTTAAAAGGAATGTTCCAGATCCAGGCATCATTGTTACCATGAATATCGACGTAAATATAACCTTCTGTGCCATCGGTAGGGCGGATATCGTGTTTGACACGGCAAAAGGTGGCTCGTCTTAGCGCCAGCTTTGGTTTGGCTTCAAGGTTAAGCAGTCGGGGTAAAACGCGCCCGTAGCCGGACGCATCGATGACTTTTTTGGCTTGATAGGTTTTGATATCCCCTGTTTTTGTCTTAACAGTGACGATATTCTTTTCAGCATCATAAGCAATGACTTCGGATTCAAATTCAACATCCGTCCCCATACGTTCGGCTTCTTTCAATAATTCATGATCAAAAGTTTCCCTTTTGACCTGGAAAGAACTGTTGAAAGGCTCTCCTAGGTTATTTTCAAAATGAAAAATTTCAAAATTCTGTTTGGTCTCAAACGCGACCCCGCCTTTGACCTGAAAATTGGCTTGTTGTATTGCATCGAGTAAATTGGCTTCGGCCAATAACTGATTGCAACGGGGCAGTAAAGATTCACCTATAACGAAACGAGGAAAAACTTGGCGCTCTACCAGCTTTACCGTAAGGCCCGATTGAACGAGCTTTGCAGCAGCAATAGAACCGGCCGGCCCGCCACCAATGATAAAGACATCACAAAATTTCAAGCAATTTTCCTTTTGAATGAAGCGAAAATGATAAGTTTATTAAATCTAGTGGGTGCCAGTTTTGTTTCATGTCATTTAGCTTCTTTAAAAATAATGGGTTTCTGGATAAGAGATTTCACTAGGCCTGGTAGATTCAACCCTTTTTTTAGCAGTTTTTTAGCAACCATAATGGTGATTTGAGAAATATCGAACCCAGGTCGGAAATGACTGGCGCGTCGTATGTCTGGATAGCAAGAAGCAATCGGTACAAAAATAAATTGATATCCATTTGCAGCTGCATCAATCAAAACTTCGCTTTCAAAAACAAAGCCAGAAGGATTGGTTGAGTGGGGTTTGAGCTTTTTTAATAAGCCGGTTGGATAAAGACGAAAGCCTGATTGACTGTCTGAGATAGGGCAAGATGCAGCCCAGCCGACCCAAAAATCTGCAATTTTGTTGGCCAAGAGTCTTGCTTTCGGCGCATTATCACGGTTTTTTAATCGGGCGGCGATAATGAGCTGACCAGGGTTCTTGTCAAAAGCATTCATCAATAAAGGAATGTTTTTTGGGTTATGCTGACCATCCCCGTCCAAGGTGATGACATAGTCCACATCAAGTTCAATGGCTTTTTGAAACCCAGTTAATAGTGCGCTCGCCTTTCCTTTGTTAACCGAATGTTCCAGCAAGAGTGCGGGGGTCTGCTTAACAACGCTGGAGGTGTCATCTTGTGATGCATCATTGACCACAATAACATGAGGGGTAAATTGTAAAGATGCTTCAATAACACCCGATATGGTGGTGGCTTCATTATAAGCAGGAATGAGAATGGCGAATTGAGTGGGCATCATATAATTATTTTATCTTTGAAAGCATTCTTTGGTTGTTAAAAAGGCGGCTGATGAAAGCGCCTGTATGATACCAGTGATAAAAAAATCCTTCTATAACGATTTTGTAACCATTCTGCCAAGAGAAAACGAAGTTGGTTTCAGCCGCTATGATCTCAGTGTTAAACCCCATTTCTGTCGCTATGCGTTTGCATCGGTGAAGATGATAACGGTTAGAAACCAATCGGACATCTAAAGTCTGCTGTCGAGCGAGTAAATATTGTTTCGCATGTCGAAGATTTTCTAACGTATTCTGGGATGCCTTTTCTATAATAATCCGGTTTGACAGGTCTGGGTGTTGTCGTAAAAGATAGCTTTGACCGGCCTCAGATTCAGAAATTTGATTGTCATGGGTAATACCGCCTAACAAGATAATTGAATCTGTAGGGACCTGTTCGATTAAGACCAAAGTTCGGTCTAGCCTGAGCTGGTAATCCGTGTCGATTTGGTTTTCGGTTAATTGTTTTCCAAAAACAATAAGAGGACTCTTAGAAGCGCTTATTGACGAGGCTTTTTTAGCCGTTAAGTAAGTCTGCCTTGTTACATAAAGCCATGAAAGCCCTAGGCTGATCCCAATAAAAAAGATCGACAAGGACAGTGTTAATAAACCATCTTTATCGATCTTTTGCTGCGCTGCGCTGGAAGTTAAGCGCATACTGTATCTTTACATTCCGCTTAATTGGACTTGGATGTTATTGTTCAGGTTTTGAATCCAGCCGTTATAGTTGTTGTGAATGGTCTTTTCAGTAGCATCATAGTCTAAGTTGACACTAGATTGATAAATTAAACTGTATTCTTTCGTTGAATAAGGAATTGAAATGACCGCTTGGTGCGAACGAAGATTCAAAACCCCTCTTAATTTATTGGAGCCATTTTCTGTGATAATCCAACCTAAGCTTACGCCAGCAAGTTTAATCGCTTTTTTGACTTTATCGGCCGACGTAATGTTCGTTGGTACAGGTTGAGATTCGAGGTCTTTAACAGGTGCTGTACGTCCGCATGCAGATAAGACGATACTGAACATGACAATAGCCGCCAAGAGGCTCTTTTTAGAGATAAGCGTTAACATTTTTGCTCCTTTCTTAGAGTAGATAATTAATTCATGTCACCCATTTTAGCGCCATCAACTGGAGAATTTAACCAAACCACAGCATCTTGAGCATTGGCTTCAACCGTTCGTCTCAAAACAGAGCATGAACCTTTGAATCCGGCAAACATACCTCCGCCTGAGTATCTGCCTAAATCTGATTCCGACAATTTTTTACCATCTTTATACAATGTTAAATGAATTTGAGAGTATTTACGATGACCAATAAAGGCATTGCCCGCACTCATGATTTGTGTAAATTCGGCTGCCAGTTGATAGCCTTTTGCATCTTTATTAAGTTGATCAACAAGCGTGACGTTGATGTTATCATCAGCCGCTTTTTGTTTAAGTAATTGTGGAAACTGGGAAGGCAATTGGCATTCTACAAGGGCTGATTGACTGACCATAGGACCTTGTTTGACTTTGATTATTTTGCTGATAGACATGTTTTGAATTTTTGAATCAATAGGCAACTTTGCAGTTGAAGAAGGTTGAACTGTATTTGTGCCACCACAAGCTGCCAAGGCTGACAGAATGATCATCATAAAACTGATTTTTAGCTTAGTCATAGTGTTCCTTTTAGAGTTAAATAATACGCATATCTAATTATAAAATAATTTGCGTACTATAACTAAGTTTTTAAATCATGCCACCGTTGATATTCAAAACTTGGTTGGTGATGTATTTGGCTTTATCAGAAGCTAAGTAACTAACCGCATAAGCAATGTCTTCAGGTTGACCGGCGTGTTGCATGGGAACGGTTTTCTTAATGACTTCTTCAGGGAAAATATCTTGAGTCATTTCACTTTCAATAATGCCGGGGGCGATGACGTTGACGGTGATTTTGCGGGAAGCCAATTCTAATGCCAGTGATTTACTGGCGCCAATGAGACCGGCTTTTGCGGCTGCATAGTTTGTCTGACCACGATTACCCGTGACGCCGGCAATGGACGCAATATTGATAATACGTCCCCAGCGTTGTCGAATCATAGGCATCAGCAACGGTTGCGTGACATGAAAAAAACCATTTAAGGATACATCAATGACTTTTTGCCATTGTTGTGATGACATACCGGCCATGACGGCATCGTCGTGTATGCCTGCATTATTAACAATCACATTAATGGCGCCTTCTTCTAATAGCTTTTCTAACACGGGAGTCACTTGTTTAGGGTCGGTGACATCAAATTGAATCGCAGAAGCTTTGGCACCATTCGCATTGAGTTCATTGGCAATCTGTTCGGCTTTAGACAAATTGTGATTGGCATGGATAATCACTTCAAAGCCATCTTGTGCCAGTTGTTTGGCAATGGCGGAACCAATGTCGCCACTTCCACCTGTAATTAGAGCACGTTTTTGGGAGACCATAACTTAATCCTCTTGAGTGTCTGGATGAACGACCAAAGCACGGCCTGAACAAATGAGTTGATGTTCGTAATCGGTCAGCTCAAACTGATACAGTTTAGATTGATCATCTGCCATTATTTGATTTGAAAAACAGTGTATATAGAGCGTTTGGTCATTAAATGTTCCAAAATTAATATTTTTTAGGCTGGCTAAATAGCCAGGCCTGGGTATTTTTAATGTTTGTTGATGTAACAAACCACCATGAATAGCAATGGATTGCGCACCAAATTCAATTAAATGGAGTTTGGACAAACGCCCCTTTGTCTTAAGAGGGTGGGTTTGCGATAAATGACGTTGGGTTCTGCACTGAATAGTACTTTCGTCAAATGCGATAACACTGTCCCATAAACACATATCGCCATCATGGGGAATCAATCGGTTTATGTCGTCAAATGTGTAGAGTGGCTCAGTCATAAGCATTACAAAGTGGATATGGAAAGCGTGGCATAAAGCGCTTCGGAGATAGGGTATTCAAATGTATCGTTTTGTTGCCGAGCTATGGTTTTCAATGCGGGTAAAAATTGTGCCGCGATGTTGTCCCCGCACCAATTATTTTGGGGGGAAGAAGCGCGACCAGGGTTCAAGCTTAAATTAAGCTGGGCAATCGATTTTTCCGTTTTTTGGACAGTAAGGATTAACCCAAACCCGAAAGACTGTATATCAGGCTGGAAGCTCTCAATGATTGGGTCAATGGGCAGGTCATACACCACCAAAAGAACTTTTGAATGAGTTTCATCGAGTTGGGTCATTGCTTCAACCAGGCTGTTCCCTATTTGATATTGACCGGCCGAAATGGCAGAAGCAGCTTGTTGATTGCCTTGACCAATCATCCAATACCCAGCCGGTGCATTATGCACGGAATTATGGAAATGAATCGGAGAGATCATCGGGTCATCCTGTAAAGTCGCATGGGTCATCTTAGCGGAAACTTCTGTATCGCCATCAACACAACAAAATAAAGTCGGCATGCTTGCGATATCCTCCGTAGAGTAGTTTTGGACCGTTTCTTGAGCCGTTCGGAGTGCTAACTTAATGGTTGGGGTGGTTCTACGGCGTTCATTAGCAGGCAGAAACTGGGGGCTATATTTTGAAAGCGGTAGGCTTTCGTAAGGCGTTTGGCCTTGCAGAATTGGCAGAGAATTTTGCCAACCTTCCAGTCCGGGGGCTTGCAGCCCGATACTTTCAATATAGGCAATCATGAAAGGTTTCCTATGCTGAATACAAGCGAGGCATTGTTACCACCAAAGCCGAAGGAGTTACTCATGCAATGTTGGATGTTGGCAGGCTGCGGTTCTTGCACAGGGTGCAAAGACAGATTTTCGTCAAGCGTCTTCAGATTTAAATTTGGTAATGCCATTTGTTCTTGTAAGGCGATTTGGCAGAAAACGGCTTCGGTAATACCGGCGGCACCAAGCGTATGACCTGTGAAGCCTTTGGTAGAGCTTAACAGCGGCATTTGATTGGCAAAGACCGTTCCTACAGCTTGGGATTCCGCTAAGTCATTACTCGGAGTACCTGTTCCGTGAAGGTTTAAATAATCAATGTCATCAGCCGTCAAACCGGCCATTGTTAAAGCTTGTTGCATGGCTTTTTGCGCCCCTTCACCTGTAGGGTGTGGGGTTGATATGTGGTAGGCATCGCTGGTTTCACCGAAGCCAGTCAGCTGAATGTTGTTCTGGTGAGGACGTGCTCTTTCCAGCAACATAAAACCACCCGCTTCTCCAATATTGATGCCATCTCGGGCTTGATCAAGCGGTTTTACAATCTCTTGACTGATTAGTCCGAGTGCATTAAATCCATGAATTGTGGTTAGGCATAATGTATCTACGCCACCCACAATCACCGCATCAACCAGCCCATGATCAATCCAGCGAGAAGCAGATGCAAACACCTTAGCACTGGATGAACAGGCAGTAGAAATAATCATTCTTGGACCTGTTACATTGAGCGCTTCGGCGCAAAAATCGGCTAATGCATTCATTCGGTGGGTGGTTTCGTAATGGTAGCTGTTAGAAAAAATACCGCTGTTTTCTTTTTCAGCGAGCACTTTTTCGGTTTCAAGAATGCCCGATGTACTGGTTCCCAGTGCAATACCAATTCGGTGTGCCCCGTAATGTTTGGACAAGCGGTGTACTTGTTCAGAAAACCCATCTGTCTGTAATGCTTGCCAGGCTAACTGATGATTTCTACAGAGATAAGGTGCTAATTTCGCAGGAAGCGTAATGTCTGGTAGGCCTTGTACTTCGCCATAAAAAACATCCAGTTTGGTTGGTAACGAAGAGGCACTTTTTTTCAAGCCAGTTTGTTTTGCTTTTAATGCATCCGCGTGCGCTTGAATACCAGATCCCATTGAAGAGATTAATGTTGAAGCGGTGATTTGGATTGGAAAGCGCATAAGTATTTGTTCATAAAATAATGACCTAATTATAAAGTATATGGTCGGTTTTGTGGTGAGTTCATTTGAATTCTGAACGCTTAAATTTCCAAATATCCTGTAATGAAATATGAGTGATTTTCTGAAAAAATTGTTTTAATGAATCATGTGTCTTTTCTGGAAAAATCCAACGCCTTAAGTAGAGTTCACCGATAAATAGGAAAGCTGAGCCTAACATAAATATTACTTCCAGATAGTTATTCAGATAATATCCCAAGAACCACCATTCAGTGTTGAATAAAACAATCCCCGTTTTTTCAATAAAGAGCATGCTCAATAATAGGACCCATGCCCAGGTTACTTTTCGAGTATAGCGCAGTTCTTGCTCGCTGATTTCAGGTTCCATCAGAATGGCATAACGACTGATTAAAGGCGTTTTATTAGGCCACAAGCTACTTATAAATAAGCTGTAGACCGACAGCATTACGACCAAAGAGGCGATTTGCACAAGATCCTGTAACCAGCCAGTTGAGAAAATCAGTAAGGCTAAAATAGTCATTAAAACTGTGGCTGACCAAAGCGTTCTTTTCACGTTATTCCAATCCTTGAACTGTTTCATCAGAGGTATAAAAATTCCAGGTTATGGTGATGCCAAATGTTTCTGATCGAGTCGTTTCGATTAAAGGGCTGTTTTCGAAAACGGTGTTTTTTAAGTCGCGTAATCGATAAAATGCGCCCATCCAGTAGTCTCCCATATGCCAGTTCAAACTCATACCGTAAAGCATCCCTGAAAAACCTCCCGTTGGACGATAAGCAGGTCGAGTAGCTGTGGCTTCACTAGGTTTCACACCATAAAAATAATTATTGTTTTTGGCGGTGGCGAAGTTGGCATTCATTTGCAAAGTGATTTTGAGCCGTTTTTTATGAGCAAAGCTTTGACGATAATAATAATAAAGCCCTGGAGAGGTGACAAAGCCTTCTTCATGGATGGAGCGAAAATCCGTTGCCAGAACCCATCGGACAGGCCATACAAATTTTACTTGGTTTAATTGGTTTTGATATAGCGCTAATTTAATGACGGGTCCAATTCCCGCCGAGCCATCTAAATCTTCCATGCCTTCTCGTGCAGCATTATCCTTGCTTGAAACGGGAATGGTTCCAGAAAGGCTTAAATCTAATTCAATATTTTGATATTCATAGAGTGGTTTTTTAATTTCCCGTTGGTTAATTGTAAAGTCAGGGCTGCGATAAATGATGTAAGGGAAGGGAAGAATTAAATTATTTTGTTCTTTTGAGCCAGGGTAATCCGGGTAAGATAACAAAGAAGGACCCAGACCGAATTCCCATTTAGGCAAGGTTTGTTCTTCTTTAGCCATTGCTAAAGTGCTAAGAAACGCCCATAGAAAACAAAAAAACTCAATTTAATCATCATGTGTTTAATTATGCCTTGAAAGGATTCAATAAAAAAGTAAAGAATCTTTTCACGGGCTTCTGAGGCTTTATCGTTTAACCAAAAGAAGTAAGTTATGCTAAAGTCTTACGCATAAGAAAGTGACTCTAATCGAGTCATAGAGGCGAACTGTCTAGGAGTAAAAGGTGACCAAAAAATACCTGGTTTTATATGACGCTAAAATCGATTCAAATGCTTTTGAACAAGAGATTAAACCCTTATTGCCGGACTCTTGTGAGTGGGTCGCTTATCATGGTCAATCTTTAGACGGTTTGTCTCCTTCAGTCCCTGTGCTAACCTGGTTGGGGGATGAAGATTTATGTCAAATATTACCCATTGCATCAGCTAAAAAATGGCAAATTGGGTTTATTCCACACCCTGAAATGGTTCGAGCTTACCGCGCATTCTTTATTCCACAAAAGCCATCTGAAGCGATAAACGATATTTTGGCGGTAACGGACGCTACGTCAGCCGATTTAATGTTATGCAATCATGAAGTGGTTCTCGGCACGGTCATGATTGGGAATCCTGACATCATGAAACCTGCTGCTTTGGTTGATGAAAGTCTCTGGTGTAAGTTTAAAAATTTAGCGTTATTGACGTTTAATTTAAAGAAAACCTGCTTACTCCCTTATCAATTTTTGACCAATAAAGAAAACCAGGTCAATACGGCGGCTTTAGGCATCACGATTGTGTACCGTCCTGGCAACAGTGAATTTACAAAAAGGGTGGTTGGGGAAACGGAAAAAGATGAAGCGACCTTGAATGCGGTGATTTTGGCGCCTCGAAGCATCTCTGAAGTACTACACTTTATATTAACGCGTGTGTTACCAAAAAAAGTATACGCAAAAGGCTCTTTGCCAAATTATTTAGGGCACATCAAAACAGAAAGTGTGAAGGTGAGCGGGAATGACGTGGTGGACTTTAGCATTGACGGTGTGCCACATAATGCAGAAACGGTTAATGTGGCGGTAGAAAGTGATGCATTACAAGTGCTCAGTGGAACCATGCCTGAAAAAGTCAAAAGCCAGGATCAGAAAGAATCAGTCCGAGTTGACCGGCTTCCAAAGGGGCAAGTGGTAAAGGAGTTGATTACTCAACATTTACCTTTGATTCACCATGCTGACCAGGAAGAAGTCAAAGAAGTCTTCATGACCTTGAAAGAAAACGCTCAAGCATCGGAAGCCTATTTGGTTTTGATGGTACTGGCGATTTTGTTGGCAACCGTTGGACTGTTTGCCAACTCTTCTCCAGTGATCATCGGGGCGATGATTTTAGCGCCTTTAATGTCACCCATTGTGTCGCTTTCAATGGGGGTGTTAAGACAAAATGGGGACCTGGTCACCACCAGTGCGAAAACCCTTTTCATCGGTATTGTCTTGTCATTATTTTTTGGTACGTTACTCACTTTATTAACCCCGTTATATACCGTAAATTCTGAAATCAGTGCTCGATTAAGTCCGACCATCTTGGATTTGGGCGTCGCTATTATTTCAGGTATCGCTGCGGCCTATGCCAGCGCACGGTCAGAAGTTGCAAAGAGTTTGGCAGGGGTTGCCATTGCAGTAGCCTTGGTCCCTCCTTTAGGGGTGTCGGCTATTGGGATTGGCTGGTGGGACTGGAATGTGTTTTCAGGCGCTTTCTTGCTGTTTATGACCAACTTGGTCGGAATCGTGTTGGCTGCGGCTGCCACTTTTTTGGTGATGGGATTCAGCCCATTTCACTTGGCCAAGAAAGGGTTGGTTTTATCTCTAACTTTTGTGATGATCATCAGTATTCCCTTAGGGTTTGCTTTTAAGAGTTTGGTGACGGAGCAACGTGCGGCGATGGCGTTAAAAGATCTGACCATTGAAGGTGTTATGCTGAAAGATGTCAGTATCCGAAATGACGATCCGATTTATGTGTCGGTTAAGTTGCTATCGGAGCATGGATTGAAAAGCGAACAAATTAATGCAGTGAAACGTCAGATAGAAACTCGGTTAGGGGAGTCGATTCAGCTAGAAGCGACAACGGCGGTTCTTAAGAAGTAGTTTGTGCCTTTTGGAAGCTCATAAAAAAACCCGCTTTAAGCGGGTTTTTTTATGATTGCCAGTTAAAAAATTAACCGTTCAATTTAGCCATGGCATCACGTTTTTTTGCAATGAGGTTTTGAATGATAGGTGTCATCATTAAATCCATTGCTTCAACCATGTGCTCACCACCACATACTAGAGTTTCTTCGTTTTGAAGGAAAGCTCCTGGGATTTTGGCTTTAACCGCTTCCAAATCAATATCTTGGTGACGGACGTGACAGATGATTAAGGAATCTTCTGGAGCAGGTCCCATCGGTGCATCTGGAGACATAGTTGAAAATGGATCAGACGTATCAATTAACGGTACACGGTGGAAGTTGATATGTGTACGGTGGAACTGAGGGACGATGGTTTCAATATAGTCCGGCATACGCTCAAGGATAACATCACGTACCTGTTCAACTGAATAAGGACGTTCAGACGTATCACGATAGATCTTTTGCATCCACTCGATGTTGATGGACGGCGCAACCCCAATCCCTAAATCGACGTATTGTGCTACGTTATGCATGCCTTCTTTAGGTCCGTGATCCATACGTTTCACCATACCGTGAAGACCTTCGTAGAACAGTACATCTGTCCCTTCTGGAATTGGTTCCCAAGGCGTGAATTCACCTGAAGAGAAGTTTGTGCCTAGACGAGCGTTATGTTCATCTGCTTCCTCATCACTGTGAATATAGTAACGTTGCTTACCCGTTCCGTTTTCTTTATATTCTTTAAAAAGCGCTTCCAGTTCACCAAACTCATTCGCATTTTCAGAAAAGTGCGTTAATACTGGACCACCGCTTTCTTTTGATGCAGCAACTTTTTCTTTCATTTCTGCACGGTTGTATTTGTGGTAACTATCCCCTTCAACAATCGCAACATTTAAGCTTTCGCGATCGAAAATTTTCTCTACCGCACGCTTAACAAATGACGTTCCAGCTCCTGAAGAGCCTGTTACTGTGACAATTGGATGTTCTACTGACATATCCGTCTCCTATCGTTTTTATAGCTTTTCCAACAGGTTCAGCTATAAACTTAGCGTCTTAAAGAGCGCCAAGTTTTAAAGTTTAAAAATAAATTTTGGGTATTAGAATCGATTTAACGTAATTCTTAAAGTAATTTTCGATTCTTTTTATTACTTTTCAGCAAATGATGTGGTTTTACACATCAATGTTTTCAGCTTTTAACGCATTAGATTCAATGAAATTACGTCTAGGTTCAACTTCATCTCCCATCAGCGTTGTAAATACTTGGTCGGCTTGAACCGCGTCCGAAATCGTGACCTGTAATAAACGTCTGGCTTCAGCGTTCATGGTGGTTTCCCATAGTTGTTCAGGGTTCATTTCCCCTAGACCTTTATAACGTTGGATACTTTGACCGCGTTTCGCTTCGCTTAACAACCAATCCATTGCCTCTTTAAAGCTTGCAACATCTTCCTGCTTTTCACCACGTTGAATATAGGCGGTTTCCGACAGCAAGCCTTTCAGTTGTTTTGCCACTTTGGCAATGTGGTCATATTCTGCTGCAGCGAAGAAATCTTCGTCATACACTTGCGATGTTAATGTACCGTGTTCGCGTTGCTGTAAACGAATTTGGAATTGCGTTTCGCCTTGTAGTGCCGGTTCAACTTGCAGTTGGTATTCTACTTTTTGAATTTCACCCAGTGCTCTCAAACGCGGTAACGCTTCAGCAATCCATTTTTCACAGGCATCATAATCGTTTAATGTTTCAACATGAATAGGGCTTAAATCCAGCATGAGTTCTAAGAACGTTTTGCTGAAACGGCGCGCTAGACGATCAATGATGCGGTTGGTTTGCAAGAAGCTTTTTGCCAAAGTTTCCAATGCCACCTCTTTAATCGCAGGAGTCTCCTTAGAGGTCCACAAGGCTGCTTGGTCTAGCGCAGACTGAAGTAAATAGTTCTCTAGTTCAGCGTCATCTTTTAAGTAAGCTTCCTGTTTTCCTTTCTTCACTTTATAAAGAGGTGGTTGAGCGATATAGATGTAACCACGCTCAATCAATTCCGGCATTTGGCGGTAGAAGAAAGTTAACAGAAGTGTTCGGATGTGAGATCCATCAACATCGGCATCCGTCATGATGATGATGCGGTGATAACGGAGTTTGTCTGGATTATATTCTTCATGCCCGATCCCACAGCCCAAAGCCGTGATCAAGGTGCCTACTTCTACGGAAGCCAACATTTTATCAAAACGTGCTTTTTCAACGTTCAGGATTTTCCCTTTTAACGGTAGGATGGCTTGAGTACGACGGTCACGCCCTTGTTTGGCAGAACCACCGGCTGAGTCACCCTCCACCAGATACAATTCAGACAATGCCGGGTCTTTTTCTTGGCAATCGGCCAGTTTGCCAGGCAGTCCTGCAATATCAAGCGCACCTTTGCGGCGTGTCATTTCACGGGCTTTACGAGCGGCTTCACGAGCGCGAGCGGCATCAACAATTTTAGCGAACACTGACTGAGCATCTTTTGGGTTTTCCATCAGATATTCGGCCAGTTTTTCATTCATAGCCGTTTCGACAGCGGTCTTCACTTCAGAAGACACCAATTTGTCTTTGGTTTGTGATGAGAACTTTGGATCAGGTACTTTAACCGAGATGACTGCTGCGAGCCCCTCACGTGCATCATCACCCGATACACTCATTTTGTATTTTTTAGTCAGGCCTTCTTTTTCAGCGTACTGGTTCAGAGTACGTGTCAACGCCGCACGGAAACCAGATAAATGCGCGCCCCCATCTCTTTGAGGGATGTTATTGGTGAAACAGAAGATTGATTCTTGATACGCTTCAGACCATTGCATAGCCACTTCAACCGTAATATCGTCTTTAATGGTTGAAAAATAAAATGCTTCTTGGTTAATAGGGGTTTTATTGACATTGATGTAGTCAACGAATGCTCGAATGCCACCTTCAAACTCAAAAACTTCATGACGATCGTCGCGTTTGTCCAACAATTCAATGTGCACGCCTGAGTTCAGGAAAGATAATTCACGAAGGCGCTTTAACAAATAGTCAAAACTGAATTCTGTTTGTGTGAAAGTTTCTTTACTTGGCAGAAAGCGAATTTCTGTCCCTGTTTCATCTGTCTCAGAAACTGGTTTTAGAGGCTCGTCCGGCACTCCATGACGGTATGTTTGTTTCCAAACTTGACCTTCACGTTTAATTGTCAGGTGAAGCTCTTCTGATAAGGCGTTAACAACTGAGACCCCAACCCCGTGTAACCCACCGGAAACCTTATAGGAATTATCATCGAATTTCCCACCAGCATGAAGAACGGTCATGATGACTTCTGCAGCTGAAACGCCTTCTTCTTCATGAAGGCCAACCGGGATTCCTCGACCGTTATCTGAGACAGAGACAGAACCGTCGGTATGAATGGTCACGACAACTTTATCACAGTGTCCAGCGAGGGCTTCATCGATCCCGTTATCGACCACCTCGAAAACCATATGATGCAGGCCTGTACCGTCATCGGTGTCACCAATATACATTCCAGGGCGTTTACGAACGGCGTCTAGTCCTTTAAGAACCTTAATCGAGGAAGAATCGTATTCTGGTTGGATCGGATTTTCAGCTTCTTGAGTCATAAATGAGTATCTTCAATGTATTATTTTTTAGGGGGTTAACGTGCAAAATTAGCCAGACAATTTTACCATAATTTGTCTTTTTTTGTAGTAGTTAAAATGCGATCAGAATTAGAGTTTTAACTTGTTGAATTTAAAGTAGAAAGCAAATGTATTGTTGGAGACGTGGACCAGGGTGGGAAAAGCAAAATCTGTTTTTGCAAACCCTCGTATATTTGCCTAAAATTTAGCCAGTCCTGCTATTGAAAGAAAAGATCATTGTCTTGAGTGTTTCACATGAAACTAACAGAATCGCTCTACTAAAGGCAAGGTTTTTGTGCGGCCTTTTTAAACATGGCTTTAAAAGCCTTTTGACGTTTAGAAGCCTGAACATAGGCTTCCGGTTGAGGCTGGAGAAGGTATATAAAATCCCCCAATGCTAAATCAGATGCTTGATAGGCCGGCGCTTGTGGATCCATCACACGAACCGGGCTAATCACGGCTATGTTAAGCGTTGGATTGAGCCGTTTTAAGGCGGCGACAGTGCCTAAGTATTCATTGCTGTGGAATGCGCCATTTATATGAAGTACTTGTGCTTCTGGCGATTGCTTTAAAGCCTGATTAATGGTTTCCGCCATTGTGTTATCTCTCAACAGTTGCGCTAACAAACGATTATCTTGATGGGCATTTGAGTGCGTATCAGGCATCGCGGTTCCCATTTGTTCAGCTAAAAACTGTTCAAATTTTTCGGTATAGGCAGGGGTCGTCAGAAAAGGATTTTTGGCAGTCAACGTGCGTTCATTTGGGGGCAGCTTGTCAAGATAATCTTTACCTTGTCGCCCCACACAACGTACTGTCTGAGCAGGTGCATTCGCTGCAATCACCGGTAAAAAGTGTTGTTTGGCAAATTCAATCAAGGGTCGGTAGCTGCCAGCATAATTTGGCCAAGCAGGAGCCTCTTTAATTAACGTTTTTTCACCAATGGTACTGTCTAAATAACGGTTTAGAATCGGCTGTTGATCACGATTGAACTGCTCTAAAGAAAGAATTTGATTGGGATGCTTTTGATAAAGTGCGGCTTGTAATTGGGCTTCCAATAGATGAGATGCGTGATTACCATGAAACTCACCAATAAAGATGACATCTTTTTGTTTGAGTTGCTCAATCAGTTGACTGAGCGTAATCGGTTGATTGGTCTCGGTTTCAATTAAATGATAGTCATAAAGCGTTTTAAAAGCAGACAGAGACGAACCTGAGGACGGGTCGTTGGGGTTATTAAGGTGCGTGACAGAACTGGCACAGGCAGTAAGGAGTAAGCCTATGCAGAAAAGAGCCAGATAACCAGGGACACGCACTTAATTCACCTTATTTAGGGGTGAAACTGAATTTTTGACCTGCGATAGTGGCTTCATACATTAATCCACCTTTGGCGATGACGAAGGTAGCCATGCCACGGTAGTAATGAGCAGAAGTGGCTGCGTTATTTTGTCCACCACTGGCTGAAGCACCGGTACCTTTAGTTCCTGCCTCTGCAGACGCGCCAGCCGTAATTGCGATTGCGCTGGCTTGAGCGCTGAATTCAAAATTGCCACTGGTAAATTCATTATATGCGCGCGCATCTTCAAAGAAGATGACTTGGCTATATGCCTGACCGCCAAGCTGAAACCCAATGGAAGCTTGTGTCATGGTTGTTGTTCCGGAATATTTATTGTGCTTGTAAACGCGCCCTTCACCATAGGCACCGCCAATGACAAACCCAGCTTTTCCGATGGTTGGAAACACAGCATACCCATAAGCAGATTTAAAAAACGGGCTAGGGGCGTCTGATGCCTGAAACATTTTGACGGTGTCCTGATAATCATCCGCCAAGATCGTTGACGAAAAGAACGACAGTGTTAAAAACAATGGCAATAGTAGACGATGCATGAAAACTCCAATAAACGAATTAACTTAAAAAATTATTATAAGCCTCTTCTTGAGAGGCATGTTAACTTTACGTTTCTTATCTTGTTAAACATTAGTATGACAAAACCCGATAGAGTTACAAGTCGAGAGGCTTGTTGAGCGCACTTTTTTTAAAAAAACGAAAGCGAATCAATTCATTCGTAAGTGCGACAGCCAGCAATATTAATCCGCCACCGATCAACAAATTCCAGCCAATGGTTTCATCCAAAAAGCCGTAGCCCCAAAGTACACCAAAAACCGGAATAATAAAGGTAACCGACAACGCTTTGATCGGCCCTTCCTCTTCTATGATTTTGAAATAAATCATAAACGCCAAGCCAGTGGATAACAGGCCTAAAGCAAGCGCCCAAACCCAGTCCATCGCAACAGGGGAATGTTGAATGGGAATCAGCAAGGCAATAGGTAACATCAGTAAACTGGCGGCCCAAAGCGTGCCAAGTGCATTGTCAAAGGGCGAGATGGTTTTACTGGTTTTTTTGGTATAAACGCTGGCAATCGCATAACAAGCGGCACCAGCGAGGCTAGCCAATAACGGGAGCCAATCAATTTCATTCTGAACCATCAAGCCGTCCCAAGACAGTATGACCACCCCGGCGACACCTAATAAAAGCCCCAGAAAAATACTTGGCGTGAGTTTGGTTTTCAGCCAAATTAAACTGAATAAAGCGCCCAATATTGGGGCGGAAGAGTTTAAAACCGCCATCAAGGACACATCTAAAGACTGGGCAGCATAAGCGAATAATGTAAAGGGCAATGCTAAATTGAAAAACCCGATAATGAAATAGTGCGCTTTATGTTCTGCAAAGTTCAGTTTGCGTTTCATCCACCAAGCAATCAGTGTTAACAACAAGGCGGCCGAAAAAACTCGAATTTCAATTAAGATGCCCGCACCAAAGACTGAAGCGCCCAGTTTTAAAAATAAAAAGGAAACGCTCCAAAGAACAGAGAGCAAGAGGAGTCGAAATAAGTTGATTAAAGACATGGATTTTTCACGGAATCAAAAGTCTGTTTGCAAAAGGCGTATTCTGCCTTAAAAATAGCCAGGCCTGGCTATTTTAAACAGAAAATTAATAAATGCCATGCGCTAGGCATGGAAACACTTGGTAGTATAATCGGGTATGGGGCACGGCCTTTTTGAGGTGAGCCAGTATTTCCGGGTAAAAGGTTTCTGTCGTTTGAATATTCAGTATGATCTTTGGCTGATAACCTGAGACCTTTTCTGAGGTGGTTTCCAAAGACTGTTGCTGATGATAAGACTTGACCTCATAAAGCTGGAAAGACACCGCTGGGTTTAGCACCAGCAGTTGATCCGTCAGGTCATGTTGCTGCTTGCAATCAATCAACAGTTGTAAGGTGACTGAAGCAGAAGATTCGGTCGTAGCACTCATGTATTTGACTCCTGTGATTCAGCGGGCAGTCCTAAAGATTTCAACCCAAAGCGTCGGTAAATAATCGGTAAAATCATCAGCGTTAGCAAGGTTGAGGTAATCAATCCGCCAATGACCACGATGGCTAATGGGCGTTGGATTTCAGAACCGGCGCCTGTTGCAAACACTAAAGGAAGCAACCCGAGTGCGGCAATCGAAGCCGTCATTAACACGGGGCGGAGTCGTCTTAAGGCACCTTCCACAACCGCTTCCGCAACCGTTAACCCGTTTGCAACCAGTTGGTTAAAGTAGCTGATCATCACCACCCCATTCAAGACCGCAATCCCCAGTAGAGCGATAAAACCGACCGATGCGGGAACCGACAAATATTCACCAGTAAGCCAAAGCGCCATAATGCCTCCAATCAATGCAAATGGAATATTCACCAATACCATTAACGCTTGAGCGATGGACTGGAAGGTGCTAAACAAGATAATGAAGATCAAGATCAGCGCAATCGGTACCACCACGGCCAGTTTAGCAGCCGCTCTTTGCTGGTTTTCGAATTGGCCGCCCCACTCAAAATAATAACCGGCAGGGGTCTTCATTTCAGCGGCTTGTTTTTTGGCATCTTCAACGAAGCTTACCAAGTCGCGTCCAGTGACATTTGCAATCACGGTGGAGTAGCGTTTGCCTTGTTCACGACTGATGGAAACCGGTCCGGAGACTTCTTCAGCCTCCACCAGCTGGCTTAATAACACACTGCGACCATCTTTCAAACTCACGGGTTGTTGCAGCATTTCCAGTTTGGAGGTTTTCGTTGTTTCCGGGCCGCGGATAATTAACGGCGTTTGACGAATGCCTTCATAAATGGTGCCGATGTTTAAGCCATTAATTTGCGTACGAAGAATGTTTTCCACTTCTGAAACCGACAGGCCTAAACGTCCTGCCATCAAACGGTTTACTTTCAGTTTTAAATAACGCAACCCATCATTTTTCGGCGTATAGACATCAACAGCACCTGGAAGTTTTTCGACACGCTTCACTAAGTTTTCTGCCAAAGCCGTTAACTCTTCTTGAGATTCGCCAAAAATTTTGATGGCAATGTCGCCTCGTGAACCGGTCAGCATTTCATCAACACGCATTTGAATTGGCTGGGTGAAGGCGTAATTGATCCCCGGAAAAAATTGCTCAATCACACGGCGAATTTCGGCAATAAGTTCTTCTTTGCTTTCCATGCGCCATTCCGATTTCGGCTTCAGAACCATGAACGTATCAGTATCATTCAAGCTCATCGGGTCTAGCCCGAGCTCATCCGAGCCGACTCGTGCAACGATTCGGGTAATTTCCGGCACTTCTTTTAACAAGCGTTTTTGAATACGCATGTCCATCCGGACCGTTTCTTTCAAACCGATGGATGGGATTTTTTCAACCTGCAAGATGATATTCCCTTCATCCATTTGTGGCATAAAGGTTTTCCCGACCTGAGTGTAGACAAAGGCAGCAAAAGTCAGAGCGATGACGGCACCACCAATCACAATCTTGTCGTTTGCCAAACCCCAGTTTAAAGCAGGGCGATAAGCGCTGGAGAGTTTTCTAACCAGCCAAGGCTCTTGATGTGAGGGCTTGCCTAAGATAAAGGACGACAAGGTTGGAATGACTGTTAAAGATAAAATCAATGAACTGCCCAAAGCGAAAATAATCGTTAAAGCCACTGGAACAAACAGTTTTCCTTCGAGTCCTTCCAATGTCAGTAGGGGCAAGAAGACCGTCATGATAATGAGAATACCTGATACCACGGGAACTGTTACTTCTTGCAAAGCACGATAAATCAAATGGAGTTTTGGTAAGCCGGCTTTATCGCGTTCTTGCGTGGTGACAATATTTTCCACCACCACGACTGCGGCATCCACCAGCATCCCGACAGCAATGGCCAAGCCGCCAAGTGACATCAAGTTAGCGGAAAGCCCATAAAGGTTCATAAGAATAAAGGTCATTAACGCCGCTAAAGGTAAAATCAAAGCAACCGTGACAGCCGCACGAATATTGCCCAAAAAGACCAGTAAGACCAGAATGACCAACACCACCGCTTCGATCAGTGCTTTGGAAACGGTATAAATGGCTTTATTCACTAACTCACTGCGGTTATAGAAGACGCTGAGGGAAATCCCTTCTGGCAGCGCAGATTGAAGTCCATCCAGCCGTTGTTGAACGTCTTCCACGACTTCCTTCGCATTGGCGCCTCTTAGCCCGATGACTAAACCTTGCACCGCTTCGGCTTCCCCATTTTGAGTGACGGCGCCATTACGGTATAAAGAATCAATTTTAACGGTGGCGAGATCCTTAACCGTCACGGGTACCTCATTTTGATAACTCACAACCGTTTGTTCGATATCTTCGATGGAGGTGAGGTTGCCTTCCGTTCGCACCAGCAACACTTCTTCCCCTTGGTTCAGACGACCGGCACCATCATTTTGATTGTTGTGGCGAATGGCGTCCGCAAGGGTGTTTAGAGAAATCTGGTAGCTTTGTAACTTGTTAAAATCTGGTTGAATACTGAATACTTTCACCAGTCCACCCAATGCATTGACATCGGCGACGCCGGGAACCGAGCGTAACGCTGGACGAATCACCCAGTCCAGCAATCCCCGCTTTTCTTGGTTGTTTAAGGTATCCCCTTCAATGGTGAACATAAAAATATCACTTAAAGGCGTTGATAGAGGGGCGATACCTCCTGTCACGCCAGAAGGTAAGTCCACATTGGCCAATCGTTCCGAGACTTGCTGACGAGCCCAGTAAATGTCAGTGCCTTCTTTGAAATCAAGGGTCAGGACGGCAATGGCATATTTCCCCAAAGAACGCAGACTGACCTGGTTAGGAATGCCGAGTAACTCCATCTCTAATGGGCTGATGACACGCTGCTCAACTTCACTGGGGGTCATGCCGGGTGCTTTAAAGATGACTTTGACTTGCACGGGCGACACATCCGGAAAGGCATCAATCGGCGTTTTCTGAAACGCCATCCAGCCACCAGAGACAATCCCAAAAATCAACAAGACCACCAGCATTCGCTGGGTTAAGAAAAACTGAATCAATCGACTCATACTATTTGCCCCCTTCCGAGGAAACATCTAACAGGCCTTTGACGGCAGACGTACTGCTGATAATGATTTGAGCATTTTGTGGCAACGGTTGAGTCGTTTTGAAGAACATCTGTGTTTGGGAGAAGTTCAGCACCTCAACCGGAATGACTTGAATGTGTTCCGCTTGCTGAAGATAAACCACGTCTTGGTTGTTATATTGACTGATCGCATCTCGGTTTACCTGATAAAGAAAGCTGCCATCTTGTTGTTCGAAAATAAACTGCAGTTGAACCATTTGACCGGGACGTAGGCTTTGCTCTTGGTTATCGAACTCGATATGAACATTGACCGTTTGGGTCATAGGATCGGTAAAGTTCGGAATATATTCGATTTTTCCGTTGACTGCAGGTTCCACCAATTGTGCGGTTTGTTCCATGCTCAGTTGTTGCGCTTCTTTTAAAGGAATTTTGGCTTCCACCACTATCGGCGTGATTTGTGCCACTGAAATAATAGCTTGATTGGTGCTCAGGCGTTGCCCGCTACGAATTTTTAAATCGTAAAGCTCCCCTGCTTCTGGTGCTGTGATTTGAATGATCGCAGGTTGCAGACGGTGTGTTTTCTCCAGTTGTCTAATCGCTGAGTCAGCCATGCCGAGTAAAGCGAGATCTTGCTTTTGCTGGTATTTGATCTGACGATTTTTTTTCAGGTTGGCTTCGGCTTGCTGGTATTTTTTGGTAGAGACCACGCCTGATTGAGATAGCTTTTTAGCTCGGTTCAAATCGGCTTGTGCCGCCTTTAAATCCGATATGGTGTTTAAAAAATTCTTTTGTGCCTTAAGTAATTCAGGACTTTGCACCTCTGCGATGACTTCACCTTTTTTAACGGGTCCGTGAATATGAATCACTTTCGTCACCATACCCGATAAAGGCGAGGTCACTAGAAAGGTCTGATTTGGTGGCAGAATGGTTTCTCCAGGATAGGTCTTTCCTGGAAAAGAAGTCAGAGATTTCACCGAAGCTGTTTGAATACCCAAAAAAGCTTGTTTTTCAGGTGCCAAAGTCAAAGTGTTGGCTGCCTGGCTTTGCCAAGGCATCATCAAGCCAGTCACCCATAATAGGGTGTGGAGGAAAAAGGTTGAGGGTGGGTTGAAAAACTTCATTTTAGGCTCACTCCTAAGGCTTGATTCAGATTGGCAATCGTTTCTAGGCGAGTTACCTTGGCTAATTTAAAATTTAATTTATCTTCAAAATATTGTTGTTTCATCAACAGTAAGTTTTGGATGGAGGTTTCACCTTGGCGATAGGCCATTTCGGACAGTTTCATGGCCTCTGTTGACAAGGTGTTTTGTTGCTCTGACAATCGTGCTGTTTTCTGGGCAGCAATCCAAGCTTCTTTGGCTTGAAGCAAATTCAGTTGTAGTTGCTGCTTAGCCTGATTTTGCGCAATTTGGCGTTGTGAGACGGCTTGGCGCTGTTCCGCAATCCGTGATGGCGCTGTCGGGTCGACACCAATGGGAAAACTGACTTCAGCAATTAAGATACTGTTGTCAGCGGTCTGGTTATCCCGTTCATTTTTAGCACCGACATACACTGTAGGATTCCCACGCTGGCTAGCTTTGGCAAGTTCAAGCTTGGCTTGTTCTGCTTTGACTTGAGCTTGCATCATCTGATAATTTGGGTGTTGTTCCAGCGAGAGGGTTTGCGAGGCAAGTGTTTCTGCTAAAGGAGACGGTAAATCCGTTTGCTGAGTCCATTGTGCATAGTTTTGTTGCGCCACTTGATAAGCCGCTTCTTTTTGAGCGACGTTTTTCTGAGCCTTAAGTAGCGATTTCTGTGCTAGGAGTAAATCGAATTTTGGGCTTTCTCCTGCATCGACTTTTTGTGAAACAAGTTCTACCAATATTTGGGTTTGTTTTAAATCTTTATGGGCAAATTTAAGACGAACTTCAGCTTTTTTGGTTTGCCAGACTAATTGTCGAAGTTGTTTAGAAGCCATGAGCTGAATGTGTTGCTGTCCGAATTGGCCTAACGATTGATACGCATCACCGATTTGTTGGCGGCTACCGGATTGGCCAGGCAGCCAAACCGGAAAACGCGCGCCACCTTCCCAGGATTCAAACCCTTGGTTTCCGGTTAAGGAATCGTTTTCATGTTTTAAGTTCAGTGCGACATCGCCAGCAATCCAGCTATCTGCAGCCGTTTGGTTGGCATTTGACAACGTTTGAAAATCGACCAGCTCTTGTTTTTGCGGTAATTGGTTAATGACATTTGGGAGTAAGTCACTGTAGGTCACCGCCCAAACATTGGCACTTAAAGTCAATGCACTTAAAAAGACCAGTGTTGTTTTCATTGGAAGACCCTATGATTGATTGAATAACATTATCTTAAATGATGAAACTGAATTGAACCTGAAAATTCACTAAAAAATGACCAGGCCTGGCTATTTTTGATAAAGAAGGCTGTTATAAGGTTAATGTGACCTTTAAACCGCCTTTGTCAGAAGATCCAAATTGTAAATCAATGGCATAGGCTTCCACGGTTTGTTGCACGATTGAAAGCCCGATACCGTGTCCGGCAATGGATTCATCCAGTCGATGTCCTCGTGTTTGAATCTCGGTCATCTTTTCAATGGGTACGCCAGCGCCATCATCTTCAATTGTAATGCGAGTTTGTGTTTGTCCGGTGCTTTCATCCAAATGGGGGCGGAAAGTAATGTATAGATTGTGTTGTCCAAACTTGGCCGCATTATCCAGTAAATTGCCCAATAATTCATAGCCATCTTCTTTTTCAATTGGCAGGGTTTCCGGCGTGTCGGGCATTTTTTGCAGGTGAAGCTGTTTATCAGGGTATAACTGCTGGATGGATTGTGTCAAATCCGTCAAGTCTTGCAGGGTAGAAAAAGGCTGTACTGACATATTACTAGAAGCCAATCGTGCTTTTTTGAGCTCACTTTCAATCCGGTTGTGAATTTTTTTAGCTTGTTCTTGTAACGTTTTTTGTAGCTCAGGGTGGTCTTTCATCGCAACATCATTCAGCAACTGGTAAATCATATTCAGCGGCGTTTTCAGACTGTGTGCTAAGTTTGCATTCGATTGGCGAGATTTTTGAAGTTGATGGCTGGCGCTGAGCATTGCTTGATTTAGGTTTTCAATCAGTTCACTGACTTCAGCGGGATAATCTTCAGTCTTCAATTGCGAGACTTCGCCTTTGTGTAAGTTTTTTAACGCCTCATGAATGGGGTCGAGTTGTTTAAACCCTTTTCTCAGTAATGTCTTTTGTCCCCAATAAAGCAGTAATAAGGTCAGAAGTGCGAATATACCAATTAGAGTATCGAAGATTTGCAGGGTTCGTTGGATCGGGCTGTGGTCTTCTGCCACGAACAAAGTCATAGGTTGTTGCTGATAAAAGGTATGAAAACGGCGGACGAGAATCGTTCCTTCAACCGGGCCTTTGGTTTCATAATGGCTGATTTTATCTGGGCTGTTTTTTAAAAATAAGGGGTAATCCTGCAGTGATTGCGATTTTAACGTGCGATGCCCTAATTGAATGACGAAATAATGCCCGGAAAGCGGCTGGGCGTAAATAGGGTTGATGGCATCATAATCAATGCTGGGTAAGTTTTGCCCGGTTGATGCCCGGTTGAGGTGTTTTTCAATGGAGACCGTATCATGTTGCAGGCGAGTCAAAATGTAATCTTCCGTAAGGTGGTGAATGGTAAAGACGGAGATCCACCAAAACACAAAAAAGACCAGCAAAACACTGATGGAAAGTGACCAATTGAGCTGTTTTTCGATGGACTTCATAAATCGGCCTCTCCAACAAAGCGATACCCTTGACCGCGTAAGGTTTCAATGGCGGGTTTTCCCATATACTGACGTAACTTTCGAATATAGACTTCAATCAAATTGCCGTCTCTTTCGTGATGTTGATCGCCTAATCGCTGCATTAAGGTCTCTTTAGAGAAAACTCGGTTGGGGTGTGATAAAAACAGTTTGACTAAGGTGAATTCGGTTTTGGTTAACGCAAAACGGTGTTCTTTGACTTTGAGCTCTCTACAGTCCAAGTCCAATGCATAGTCTTGAAACCGTAAGCATTGGGTTTGAGGTTGGACGGGGCGTTTTAAGAGCACTTCTATGCGAGCGGTTAATTCTTCAAAATGGAACGGCTTGCCAAGATAATCATCCGCACCTTTTTTTAATCCTTCTACGCGTTCTTGCCAAGAATTACGTGCTGTTAAAATTAATACAGGGGTTGGGTTTTGTTCGGTTCGAATCTGCTCCAGGACCTCAAGACCGGGTTTTTTAGGAAGCCCTAAATCTAAAATAATCAAATCATATTCAAACTCGTGAAGCAGGTATAGCGCTTCTTCGCCATCTTGAGCACTGTCGACAATATACTCTTGTTGGCTTAAATTTTTTTTAAGATTTTCGACCAGTAAGGCTTCATCTTCAACGAGTAATATCTTGGTCATAACAGTTTTGGCTGGCAAATAGAAAGGTTAAGCGTATTTTAAATCAGCGATGACGTCAATCTTTCTTAAGAGGCAGTGTTCAAAAATCGCCAGGCCTGGCTCAGTGCTGTTCAGTGAGATTGCCGTGTTGAATGTGCCAGATTTTGGCATTCTCGGGGTTCAGAACCGGAATTAAATCTTGCGCGGTACTGGTCAGAATATGTTGGATATTAAGTAAATTGAGTAACTTCAATAAAGTCTCTCGATGTTTTGCATCCAACTCAGCCGGCAAATCATCAATCAACATAATCACAGGTTGATGACTGTATTGTTGATATAAGGTTGCTTGAGCCAATAACAAAGCACAGACAAACAATTTTTGCTGGCCACGCGATAACGTCATTAATGCCTCCTGGCCGTCGAAACGAAACTTGATATCTGCCCGATGACTGCCGTATTGGGTGTGCCCTTGTAAGCTGTCCTTAGCAAAATTGTCTGCCAGAAGTTGACGGTAGCTTTCTGCCGTTTTCGGCCAACCAGGTCGGTAATGGCATTCTGGGCTCACAGAGATTTCAGGCATTAACGCCAGACAAAACTCGACGAGATAAGGGGTGAGCTGCTTGATATAGTCTGCGCGAATGACGTTAATCTTTTCGGCAGAATCGACCAATTGTTTATCCCATAACTGAATTTGCGATGCCGGCAATCTTTTTTTCAACGCATGGTTACGTTGTTTGAGAGCTCTTTGATAATGGCGCCATAAATGAATGAAGTCGGCATTATGGTGAAAGCAGCCCCAGTCCATGAACTGACGTCGTGCTTTGGGTCCTTCTTCCAGTAAACGGTGGCTTTCGGGGGTGAGCAGCTGAACCGGCAGTTTAGCCGACATTTCAGCCTGAGTTTTCGCCAATTCACCATCAATTTTTAAAGTCACCTTATCGGCGGTTCTAGCCAGCCCAATCTTATGTGTTTGCTCCGCTTCGGCCAGCGTACAGAACAGCACCAGTTCGGATTGGTTTTGCTGAATCAATTGCTGGGGTTTTGCCGTTCGAAAAGAGCGACCGGAAGCTAAAGTCCAAATGGCTTCAATTAAAGCGGTTTTTCCAGCGGCATTGTCACCGACAATTAAATTTAACCCTTCGCCCAGTGTTAGGGACGCGTGGTCAATATTGCGAAAGTGTTGCAGTTGAAGTTGAAGGAGTTTAGACAAGTCGGAGGCTCGAAGTGCGAACTAAATTAAAAAGGCAGTGATTTTGAAGCACACCACTTCCATGCATGAAAACATGGAAGTGGGTATTGAGTAAGTTTTTACAGGCGCATCGGCATGATGACATGCTGACAATGACACGTTTCATTCTGAGTATCGATCATACAGCTGCTGTTGGCATCTTTCATATAGAGGGTGACAGCTTCTTCATGCATAGAGTTTAAAACATCGACTAGGTAGTTAACGTTAAAGCCGATCTCCATTTCGGTGCCGTTATAATCAATTGCCATGTCTTCATGTGACTCATCTTGATCAGAGTTTTGCGCATGAACAGCCAACAAATTTTGACTTAAGGCTAAACGAATACCTTTGAACTTATCATTCGATAGAATTGCGGCACGTTGCAATAAGCTACGGAGTAACTCTCGATCTGTTTGAACCAGCTGATCATTATGCTGCGGCAAAACTCGGTTGAAATCTGGGAAGCGTCCATCCACTAATTTACAAGTGAAGACGGTTTCTTCAAATTGCACGGTGAGATAGTTTTTAGCAAGTGAGAAAGCAATTAAGCTGTCATCATCGCCAATCAGTTTTTGAAGTTCCAAAACCCCTTTACGAGGCAAAATCGCTTGAGTCGCGGTTAAGCCTTCCGTTTCCAATAACGTTGAGCAAGTTGACAGACGATGTCCATCAGTTGCAACGACGCGTAAGGTCTGGTTACTGATATCAAACAACATCCCGTTTAAATAAAAACGTACATCTTGGCTGGCCATTGCGAAGGCGGTATTGTGGATGATTTGTTTAAGCTGATTTTGCGCCATTGAAAAAGATAATTCGGTTTGCGTCAAATCAATGGTTGGGAAATCATCAGCCGGCAATGTCGAGAGTTTAAAGCGCGAACGACCCGCTGACAGCTGGCAACGCATTTCATCAAATTCCAATAAGATGGTGAGTCCATCCGGTAAAGAGCGGACAATGCTGATCAGCTTAACGGCGGGCAAAGTCACGCTGAAGTCTCCATCGCTACTTTCCACCTCAGTCGACGCTCGTGTTTCAATTTCTAAGTCGGACGCGGTGACCGTCAAAGTGTTTTGGCTTACGTGGAAAAGTATGTTGGCCAAAATTGGCATGGTTTGGCGTTTTTCAACCACTCCACCGACGGTTTGTAGTACTTTTAGCAGATTCTCACGAGAAAGACTGATTTTCATCTCAATACCTTTAAATATTCTTTTTTGCTATGAAATTTTACGTTGAATTTATTATGCCAACATTTCCGACAATTATGTATAGAAACCTTTGAAAAATTTAAAATAAATTCGGTTTGTATGCATGACATTTACATGAAAACTTTTATTGGACAGGGTGAATACCCTTCCCAGAATTAATTCGTAATAATTCGAATTAAGCTGTTGAAGTCGTCTTCAATACGATGATCGGTTTCTTTGAGCTCTTTGATTTTACGTACTGCGTGAAGAACCGTGGTGTGATCTCGACCACCAAATGCATCTCCAATTTCCGGCAAACTATGGCTAGTCAGTTCTTTTGAAATCGCCATCGACATTTGTCTTGGGCGAGCAATATTTCGCGTTCTTCTTTTGGAAAGTAGGTCCGCTACCCGTATTTTGTAATAGTCAGCAACGGTTTTTTGGATGTTTTCCAACGTGACCATTTTTTGTTGTAAAGCCAGTAAATCTTTCAAAGCATCCTTGGCTAAGTCTACCGTGACCAGTTGTTGGGTAAATTGAGCAAATGCACCGACACGTTTTAAAGCGCCTTCTAGATCACGGACATTGCCGCGTAAACGTTTGGCGATAAAAAAGGCGACTTCATCTGGTAGTAAGAAACCGAATTCAGCGGCTTTTTTCATTAAGATGGCGACGCGCATTTCAAATTCAGGCGGTTCAACGGCAATGGTTAATCCCCAGCCGAAACGTGATTTTAATCGGTCTTCCAATCCATCTACTTCTTTAGGAAAACGATCACTGGTTAAAATGACCTGTTTATTGCCTTCTAATAACGTGTTGAAGGTATGAAAGAACTCTTCTTGAGACTGTTCTTTTTTAGCGAAGAACTGGATATCATCGATTAACAGCGCATCTAAAGAACGATAGAAGCGTTTGAACTCGTCGATTTTGTTATGTCGTAACGCGTTGACCATATCGGCCACAAATCGTTCTGAGTGAAGATAAACCACGCGAGCATTCGGATCCTTACGCATCAACTCATTCCCGATGGCGTGCATTAAATGCGTTTTACCTAGTCCGACCCCACCATAAATGAAGAAAGGGTTATAACTTCCTCCAGGATTGTCAGCTACCTGGCGTGCCGCTGCTGCTGCAAGCTGGTTAGCTTTACCTTCGACAAAGGTATCAAAGGTAAAGTTGGTGTTCAGGTTATGTTTAATGGTTTTTTTGGCAGGCTTACTGTCTGTTTTATGACCTGAAGAGATGGCTTCAGCTTTTTCTGCAGCCTCTCTTTCGGCCTTGGTTTCTCTTAATGGCTGAGGCACCGAAGTGTTTTCAGGTTCATTAAAGCTTTCAATAGCGTATTCACCCACTTCTAGCGTGACTTCGGGCGTATTTACCGGAGCGACTAAATAAACCGCTTGCTTGATTTGAGAGAGCAGTTTTTTGTTTACCCAGTCCAAAATAAATCCGGAAGGCGCGATAAGACGTAAGGTGTTATCTTCTTCTACGGCCTCTAAAGGACGGATCCAGGTTAAAAATTGCTGGTCGTTCAAAACAGCTTCTAATTGTTTTAAGACGTGTGGCCAAAGCGTTGTTGTCAAAATGAGTACCCAGTCGTTGCGCCGATATTGTTTTGATTATGGGGTGGCGCGTCGATTATTTAATTGAATTAATTATTACAAGTTTTTGTTGTGGCGCTTTCTTAGGTGAGCGGCCGACAAATTGGTGTTGTCTATCGTCGATGTTCGGCGTTGAATCACCTTTTTTAAAAGGGGTTGTCTGCCCTAAAAATCGAATGAAATGATTATACCTGTGAATAACTTTAAAAAATAGATGCAACCTGTGGATAAGTTGTTGAAAAAGGGTGTGGATAAGCTTGGTAATCAGGCGGTTAACTTTTTGAATTTAAAATTAATTCTCTGGTTTTAAAAATTAATTGTTTTTTTAAAACCAAAACATTTTTATAGCTAAGATAATTAATAGAATGGCAAAGATTCTTTTTAGGGTTTTTACCGGCAGTTTATGGGTCATGGCAGCCCCTATCGGAGCGGTAAAAAAGCTGGCGATGACAATGCCTAGAAAAGCTGGCCAGTAAATGTAACCAATGGCATGATCCGGTAAATCGGGAATATTCCAACCCCCAATTAAAAATCCAATCGTACCTGCCACAGCAATGGGCAAGCTACAGGCTGCCGAGGTAGCGATTGCCTGTCGCATGGAGACATTATGCCAAACCATATAAGGTGTATTGAGTGCCCCGCCACCAATCCCGACCAATGCTGAGATGCCGCCAATTAAGGTTCCTGCTGCGGAACGTCCTGCCAATCCAGGCATTTCTCGATGTGGATTTGGCTGTAAATCCAATAGCATTTTGATGGCGATGCCGAGTTCAATCACCGCGAAGATTTTTGCCAGCATCGGCGCACTGATATATTGCGAAATCCATCCGCCCAAAATTCCCCCGATAAAAATGCCTGGGGTCAGGGTTTTGACAATATCCCAGCGAACGGCATCATGTCTGTGGTGAGCCTTAACGGATGCTAATGAGGTAATCAAAATGGTTGCCATAGAGGTTCCGATCGCCAGATGAACCAAGTGTGGCCCTTCTATAAAGTATAGAAACACACTGGTCAGTACGGGCACAATGATCAGCCCGCCACCAATGCCGAGTAGTCCGGCAAAGAAGCCTGCTATGATGCCGGTTAAGATATAAATGCTGAATTCGATAAACATGGCGGAACTATAGCATAGTTATAGAAAAACCACCGCCAAAAAGGTATGATTAAAGCATGGATAAACTGTGACAAAAGACTGCTTTAAGCGCTGAGGTTAAGTCATGCATGAGATGAAAGCGTTATCGTTCAATGAGCAATGTTATGCTTTATTAGAGCAAGTGCCCGCTGGTAGAGTGACAACTTACAAGGCTTTAGCTGAGGCTTTGGGAACACGTGCTTATCAAGCTGTAGGACGTGCCATGAATCAAAACCCTAACCCTGTCGTGGTGCCGTGTCACCGTGTAGTGAATCAAAATGGTGATTTAGGTGGGTATGCGTTTGGCATTCAGCGCAAAATTGAATTGCTCAAGCAGGAAGGAATCGAAATCGAAGATAATAAAGTGGTTGAGTTTAAAAACAAAACCGTTAAACTTCGGCCGTTACCAGCTTTTACCCATTAAAGAATCGCCAGGCCTGGTAAAAAATTTAATTATAGTATTGTTATTTAAAGAAGTTTCTATTACAATGCGCGATTCTTTCGAAAGAAGTAATTTCTAATAGGATTGATATCATGAAACGTACATTTCAACCAAGTGTTATCAAGCGCGCTCGTACCCATGGTTTCCGTGCTCGCATGGCAACTAAAAATGGTCGCAAAGTATTAGCGGCTCGTCGTGCAAAAGGACGTAAGCGTTTGGCAGTGTAATCATTTTGAATGATTAACAACACGCACCAAAATTCTGATGGGGAGTTATCGAGCTTGAGTCTAGACGAGCTTGAGTTACCCCATCAAGATTTCTCCCGAAATCATTTCTCTAAATCTCTACGCCTTCTCTCTCCACAAGATTTCCAATTTGTATTTGCGCAAGCTGAAAAGTTTTCTAATCGGCATTGGACCTTTATTGTCCGTCCAAATGACAAGCGATATCCCAGGTTAGGTCTTGCCATTGCTAAGAAACAATTGGCCAAATCTGTTTGGCGAAATCGAGTAAAAAGATTGGCAAGAGAAACATTTCGTCAACATAAACAAGCATTAAGCGGGTATGATATTGTCGTTTTGGGGCGACGAGGCATGCAAGACGTTGACAATGAGACCTTGATTAAAAGTTTTGAACATTTAATCCGAAAAATACAAAAAAGCGGATTAAAAGACGGTAAACCGATGACAAAGACAAAAAAGTCACCGACTCAACGGTCAAAATAAGGTTTAATAGAGACGCTTTGACTTAATTTTTAAGTCGAAAGTATTTGAGATTTGGAACACAAAATTTATCTTCGGTTTTTAGACAAACCGGACTATTGAGAAGTTAGGAACAGTACTGATGAATATGAGATCTTTCTGGTGGTTAGCACTGGCATTTACATTACTCTGGATTTGGATGCAATGGACACAGTTTCAGCATAAAGAGTCGTTGCCCCCTCAGATACAAGCTACGGCAGAACAAACAGAAAAGGGTGTAGAAGCGTCTGACATTAATCAAGATGTTCCAACTGCGCACCAAACAATGGAAGATGTTCCGGCGGCTAAGGAACAAATTAAACAAGCACAACGTATTTCGGTGAAAACCGATGTGTTAGATATCGTCATTGATACACAAGGCGGTGATATACGTGATGTGAAGTTACTGAAATATGCCGCAACCAATGATCGCTCTCAACCGTTTCATTTAATGGGTGACACCGGACAGATGATGTATGTTGCGCAAAACGGGATTGCCCTGCAATCCAAAGCGGTTTTGCCGGCGCCAACGCATAAATCATTGTATCAAGCTTCTCAAACACATTATGAAATGACGGGTGATACGCTGACTGTTCCACTGACGTGGGAACAAGATGGTGTCAAAGTGACGAAAACGTATGTCTTCACTAAAGGCAAGTATGTGATTGGGCTAAACTACCAAATTGAAAACACCACCCAAAAAGAATGGGCAGGTGGGCTTTATTCTCAGTTAGTGCGTAACACCTATGATCCGGATCATAATGCAATGATGTATACCTATACTGGACCCGTGTTATACGACGGTCATGCTGAAAGTAAATACAACAAGCACTCTTTTGATGACTTGAGCAAACAACCGATACAAGGCATTCAAACTACGGGTGGGTGGGCTGCGATGATTCAGCATTACTTTATGTCTGCTGTGATTCCCGAACAAGAAAGTCAGAACCGCTACTATGCGAAGCCGCTTAAAGACGGTGAATACGTTGCCGGTGTGGTTGAACCGATGGAAACGGTTGCAGCAGGTCAGTCGCAGACATTGTCTTCAGAATTATATATTGGGCCGATTATTCAGGATAATTTAGAAAAAATCGCACCGGGCTTAGAGCTGACCGTTGATTATGGTGTATTAACGATTATTGCCGAACCTATCTTCTGGGTATTGGAAAAAATCCATGCCTTGGTAGGCAACTGGGGTTGGTCCATCATTTTATTAACGGTGTTGATCAAATTGTTGTTCTACAAGCTGTCTGAAACCTCTTATCGCTCAATGGCACGTCTGAAGAAGTTTCAGCCTAAGCTGAAGCAGCTGAAAGAAAACTATGGTGATGACAAAGCCATCTTCCAGCAAAAAATGATGAAGCTGTATAAAGAAGAGAAAATTAATCCATTGGGTGGGTGTTTGCCGATTTTGGTTCAAATGCCGGTTTTCATCGCACTTTATTGGGTACTACTTTATTCTGCAGAAATGCGTCAGGCGCCTTGGATTCTATGGATTAATGACTTGTCGGTTAAAGATCCATATTTCATCTTGCCGATTTTGATGGGGATTTCAATGTGGGTACAACAAAAGTTGAACCCTTCTGCGATGATGGATGAGATGCAGCAAAAAGTGATGAAGGCGCTGCCTTTTATTTTCACGATTTTCTTCATGTTCTTCCCGGCCGGTTTAGTGCTTTACTGGGTCGTCAACAACATTCTATCGGTTGCACAGCAATGGTATATCACCCGCAAAATTGAAGCCGGTGAAGAGAAATAATTGAAAGCAAAGGAAAATACATGCAATTAACTTATCAAAAACTGGGTAAGGATCATCCAATGTTCGGTAAGGTCTCGTTCTTAGTTGCAGACGGTACGACCCCGATTTGTTATAAAACTGACAACGGTTATATTCCGTTAGAAGAAGGAGCTGCTTCACCGACCACCGCTGCTTCTGCAGCAGAGTCGATTGAGACGCAACCGCTTTATGTCTTGTCATTCAATGTGAATGATGAAGCAGAAGAAATGACGTTTAAATCAAAAAAGAAGCTGGATAAAACGATTGAAAAGTTGCGTCAAAAAGACTTTGTCACAGACTTGAAAACGACGACTTATAATGTGGTTTCTTAATTGAACTAAATAGGGTTGTAACATCACAAAACGCCCTGAAAAGGGCGTTTTGCGTTTTTAAACAGGCATTAAATTGACGGAAAGGAATCTAAATTGGACTTCTCAACAACCGAAACCATCGCAGCGATAACAACCGCACCCGGTCGGGGTGGGGTTGGTATCGTCCGTGTTTCAGGTGCAAAGACGGCTGAGATTGCGGAGCAAGTATTGGGAAAACAGCCTAAGCCGCGTTATGCCCATTACGGTCCATTTCTCGGAGCAGACGGTCAAGTATTAGATCAAGGTATCGCGCTGTATTTCCCGAATCCCCACTCCTTTACCGGGGAAGATGTTCTGGAATTACAGGGGCATGGTGGGCCGGTTATTTTGCAATGGCTGTTGGAGCGTGTTGTTCAGTTGGGTGCACGTTTAGCAGAGCCAGGTGAGTTTTCCAAGCAAGCCTTTTTGAATGATAAGCTTGATTTGGCACAAGCGGAAGCCATCGCCGATTTAATTGATGCCAGTTCTCAGCAAGCGGCCAAATCAGCGCTAAGATCATTACAAGGTGACTTCTCGAACCAAGTCAATGAATTGGTTGAGCAACTGATTCAGTTACGAATTTTTGTGGAAGCCGCAATTGATTTTCCAGAAGAAGAAATCGATTTTTTATCAGATGGTAAGGTCGCTGGGCAGCTACAACATATTTTAGAACAACTACATCGTGTTCTTGCTGCGGCACAGCAAGGTGTTCTGCTACGCGAAGGCATGTCTGTCGTTATCTTAGGACGCCCGAATGCCGGTAAATCGAGTTTACTCAATGCCTTGTCTGGGCGTGAATCCGCCATCGTAACGGACATTGCCGGCACCACACGGGATATTGTTAAAGAAGAAATTCAGATTGATGGCATGCCATTGCATGTACTCGATACCGCCGGACTGCGTGAAGCAACTGATGCGGTTGAACAAATCGGTATCCAACGCGCCTGGGCAGCCATTGAAGAGGCTGATCGCATTTTGGTGATGGTTCAAGCCAATGAGTCCATTCACCCAGAAGACCAGGCGATTATCGATAAAATGCCATCACATATTCCGGTGACCTTGATTCATAATAAAATTGACTTGATGGCAAAATCACCAGGCCTGGCAGAAAAGGATGGGGAAACGGAAATCTGGTTGTCGGCTAAACACCAATTAGGGTTGGACTTGCTTAAAAAACACCTTAAAGCCGAAATGGGCTATGCCCAAACGGAAGAAGGTGTCTTTATGGCTCGAAAACGTCATCTAGAAGCTTTGGAAACGGCGTTGCACTTTGTTGAAACAGGTCAACAGCAGTTGGAACATTATGCGGCAGGTGAGCTGTTGGCAGAAGACTTACGTCAAGCACAGCAAGCGCTGTCTGAAATTACCGGACAATTTACTTCTGATGATTTGTTAGGTCGAATTTTTACCTCTTTCTGTATCGGTAAATAATGATCTTGCCGACACGTTTTTAACCCTGTAAAACAACAAAAGAAAAAATAAATGAGTACAGTCATCGTTAAAATCGAAACATTATCTCATGACGGCCGTGGCATCGGTCGTTTGGACGGTAAAGCTATTTTTGTGAAAGAAGCCGTGCCAGGCGATATGGCAGAAATTCGTATTACAAACCGCCAGCCAAGCTATGATGAAGCCGAAATAGTGCGCATAGTACATGCCTCTGATGATCGAGTTGAAGCTTTTTGCCCGCATTATGAGGTCTGTGGTGGCTGCCAATTGCAGCATCTGTCGATTGAGGCGCAACGAAAATGGAAAGCCTCCCATTTTTATACGGCCTTGTCGAAAGCGTTAAATATGAAAACGTGTCAAATCGAAGCTCCTTTGACAGGGGAAGATCAAGCTTATCGTCGACGGGCAAGATTGGTATTGGGTAAAAATAAAACCGATAAAGAAGCTCGCTTTGGGTTTCGAGCACAAGGATCGAATGACATTGTCGATATTGAACAATGTCCATTATTGACCCCCGCTTTAAATGAAGCGCTAAGCGAGAAACGTCTTGCCGTCTTGCCTGAAGCAAGTCGAGCATTTAAAGAAGTCAGTGTGGTGGAAGCGGATAATGGTATTTTTTGGTCTGATGAAATCAGCGACGATAAAATTTTGCCTTTTTATCATTTGAATACCCTGAATTTACACTTCCCAGCACAAGGGTTTGTGCAGGTGAATGCCGAATTGAATCAGCAGATGGTTCAACAGGCGATGGATTGGTTGGATTTAAACAAAGAACAACGCGTATTAGACTTGTTTTGCGGCGTAGGGAACTTTACCTTGCCCATTGCGCAAGCCGTTAAAGAAGTGGTGGGTATTGAAGGCGAAACAGACCTAGTTCAGATGGCACAGCAAAACGCTGCCGACAATCTTTGTGAGCACGCCCATTTTTATCAAGCGGATTTGTTTAAAGATGTGACACCGCAAAACTGGTTTAGAAAACAAAAATATGATCGGGTTCTGCTTGACCCAGGACGTCAAGGGGCTTTTCAACTTTGTAAAGTGCTGGGACAATTAAAAGCCGATAAAATCGTTTATGTTTCATGCAACGCTTCCACCTTGATTCGGGATGTTAAAGAACTCGAAAAACAAGGTTATCAACTGAAAAAAGCGATTATGGTGGATATGTTTCCACATACTTCGCATACCGAAGTGATGGTTCAATTAATCAAAACCGGTAAGAAACCGAAAAAACGAGGCCCGGGTATCTTTAAATTATAAGGGTCGGCAGGAGTTACCTGTTATTCATAATGTTAATCTTTAAAAGAGCTAAAAAAATGACAGCGGTTAGAGTACCTTTAGAACAAAAAATTGCGACGGAAAAGCGAGCCATCAAACTGGTTATGTTTGGTGACGTGATTATGGCCGTACTGGGTTTAGTATTCTTTTATTTGACCAATTCTCAAGCGATCTTGATGGACGGGGTTTACCCTTTTATTGATTTGGTGGCTGGGTTGTTGACGTTGCGTGTGGTTGGGTTGATGGCCAAGCAGGCCAGTCAGTCTCAACCGTTTGGATATGCTATCTTTGAACCCGTTTTGAACTTTATCAAAGGCATTTTAATTCTGTTGGTCATTCTGGTGGCCTTTTACGCTTCGGTGGGGGCTATTTTGCATGGCGGCCGTCACATTGATGCCAATATTGCGGTTTTTTATTCCATTATTTCCTCCGTTCTCGGATTTGGGTTGGCGGCAATCTTATATCGGATGAATAAGACTGCAGAATCTTCTTTGATCGATGTCGATTTACAAGGTTGGCTGGTCGGGGGCATTCTCAGTATCGCGGTCGGGTTGTCTTTTGCGGTCGCAATCTGGATGGAGTCGATCGGTCAAAGTGAATGGGTGCCTTACACCGATCCAGTCGTCATTCTGGTATTGATTATGATGATGTTGCCGATGCCGCTGAAAATTTTGAAAGACAACGGGCTTCAAATTATTGGCCGCACCGATAACAGTGGTCATATGTCTTTATTGCAAAAAGAAGTGGAAACCATTTTTGCGGCCGTGCCGTATCTGGATATGAAGATTCGCTATTTGCAAGCCGGTCGAATGATTTACGTGCAAGTGTATATTCAGATGGAGTCCGATATTCCGTTTGACTTAAATCAGCAAGATGCCTTGCGGGATCGATTGTTCCAGCATTTGAAGCTGACTTATGATTATTTGTCTTTGGATGTCATTTATACCGCACAACCGATTTGGGTAGCTCGTAGCGTGGGCGAAGACACGGTAGAAACGGCCTCTCCTTAGTCTTTGCCATATCGTTAAAAACGACCAGGCCTGGTCGTTTTTGCATGAATTACCTACTTGCCTATATGAAATTGATAAAAGGATTATGTCGTACTTTACGCCAACTGAATTAGCGCAAGCTGAAATAGAAATCAAAAAAAGTCGCTTTATTGCGTTTGCCAAAGGCATTCAAAGCCGGGCGGAAGGAATGACTTGGTTAGCCGAAATGAAAAGCGCCTATCCAGATGCCCGTCACCATTGTTGGGCCTATATTTTGGGAGATCCTGCCTGTGCGACAAATGCGGGCATGGGCGATGACGGCGAACCGTCCGGAACGGCTGGGAAGCCGATTTTAAATGTTCTTCAACACAAAGATGTGGGCGATCTTATGGTGATTGTGGTGCGCTATTTTGGGGGCATTAAGTTAGGTGCAGGAGGATTAACGCGCGCCTATAGTCAATCTGCTCAAGCGGTGATGGAAGCTTTGCCGACGCATCAACAAATCCCGTTCACGTCGGTAATGATTGATTGTGATTTTTCACAAGAGCAACCAATCCGCCATTTGTTGTCCACGCTTGACGGTCAGGTCGAGTCGATTGACTATCGTCATCAGGTAACCATCGAAGCGCGTCTGCCCGCGGTTCATATTGATTCGTTCACAGACTCGCTGAATGCCATTGGCTGCCCATTCAAATGTCTTTGAGGTGATTAGCGCTCACTAAGCCATCCAGAAAATTGTTAATGCGATTCCAATAAAATAAAGCAATAGTGACAGTTGCAACATACGTTTATTGGCATGTCGACTGTTGAAGTGTTCAAAGCGCGGCGATTGTCGTAACAAGATAAAGCCACCCCATAAGGCGCCCAAAGCCAAAGCGGTTAGCAGCATGCCGGTAATCAGGGTAATTAACATTCAAGCTCCATTCAATTCGATAGACAGTTCAACGTATAATACCCAAAGTCCCCCAGATTTGTGTAGAGAGATTTATGACAAAACCTACTTCAACAGCGAATAAAAGCCTTTTAGGGCAAACAACTCCTTATTGTCAGGCGTATGATCCGGCTATTTTATTTCCGATTCCTCGGCAGGAAAAGCGAGATGAACTGGGATTTGATTTAAAGACGTTGCCTTTTTCTGGGGAGGATGTCTGGACGGGATATGAAATTTCGTGGCTCAACCTCAAAGGTAAACCACAGGTCGGATGGGCAGAGTTTGTGTTTCCAGCCGATTCCCCTTATTTGATTGAGTCCAAATCTTTCAAACTATATCTGAATTCCTTTAATGGCACTCGATTTGAGTCTGAAGAAGCAGTCATTAAGTGTTGGCAGAAAGATTTGTCACAAGCGTGTGGGAAACCCGTGACTGCCCTATTTTATCGTTTAAATGAATCGGTTGTATTGCAAGGTGATCTGCCAGGAAAGTGTCTGGATTCATTGGATATCGAGGTTGATGATTACCAAGTAAATCCAGATTTATTGCAGACTGAATCCGATCAAGCCGTTTCTGAAACTTTGAACAGTCATTTATTGAAATCAAATTGCTTGGTGACGGGGCAGCCAGATTGGGGGTCGATTGTTGTACGTTATGAGGGCGCGCATATTAATCACGAAGCCTTATTGAAATACCTGATTTCGTTCCGCGAACATAATGAATTTCATGAACAATGTGTAGAGCGTGTCTTTACAGATATTATGCGTTTTTGCCAACCCAAAAAATTGACTGTATATGCACGATATCTGCGACGAGGTGGATTGGACATCAACCCTTACCGTTCAAATTTTGAAGTGACATTTGATCGTGCAAGATTAGTACGGCAATGATTGAATGATACACAATCGTAACTCTTATCGCGGATGAGAATAATTATTGATATTATTTTTGTCTACTTGCGCAGGATTGTGTCTAGTGGCGGTAAAAAACTTAGTGTAGAATGGCGCATATGACTGATCACCCCGACCCCGAAATTAAAACGACTCTAGGACAACAGCCTCTTGTGGTGTCACAGTTCATGCATATGGGGTTGGAAACTTGTGCGCCAGACACGTGTATTAAAACGGTTATTAGCTATTTAAACGAAAAAAAAATTGGCTCAATTTTAATCGAAGATGCGGGCGAAATTGTCGGAATTTGGACTCGATCAGATTTGTTAAAGCTCGATTTATTCTCTGCTGATATTTTAGAAAACCCCATCTCATCGGTCATGAATTCACCGGTTTGTCGAATCCATAAAGACGAACTTATTTCTTCCGCGACATATCTATTCCATAAAAAACAGTTTCATCACTTATTGGTCGTTGACTGTGATGAAACCCCGATTGGGGTTCTTGCGGAATCGGATTTGGTTCAAGCGCAAAGCTGTGACGCCTTTTTAGATGGGATTACCATCCAAGAATTATTGGCTGGCCATTTATTTTATATTCAAGCAGACAGTGGTTTAGATCAAGTACTGTCAATGATGTCGGAACACAACGTAGATGCATTGGTGGTCAAAGATGTTGATCAGCTTGGTATTGTCTCGATGCGCGATTTACTAAAATGTTTTGCACAACAAACAGACTATCAGACCCTTAAAGTCAAAGACATTGCTTCTTGGCCGTTGATCTCGGTTTCACACTCTCAAAGCTTATCTTCTGTGCGACAATTTATGATTCAGCATAATTTTCATCATATTGGCGTGGAAGATGAAAAGGGTAAGCTCCTGGATTTAATCAGTTTTTCTGAATTATTGCATCGTATTGAAGAAAACTTTTACTTCCAAGCTAGCCTTAGTATCAAGGAAAAAGAACAACGTATACTGGAAGCCGAGACACTTTACCGTGATTTATTGAGCATGTCCTTGAACGGAATTATTATCTATCAAGATGATAAGATTGCCTTCGCAAATCATGCTATTCATCAATTACTGGGATATGAAGACAATGCATTGTTGGAAAGTTGTCTTTTGAATCTGATTCCGCCGGCTCATCAAACGTTATTCATGCAACGCTTACAAGAGATTGATCAGCATCATCCAGATTTCATTGAACAGACGATCTTAAGTCAAAACGGTTCTGAAGTTCGTGTTGAGATGACACATAAACCGATTACGTATCATGCAGAACCCGCGCATTTGATCGTGGTAAATGACTTGAGCTTCCGCAAAGAAAGCGAACGGTTTCAAATGCTGACACGCTCCGTGTTTGATAACGCTGGCGAAGGGATTTTGGTCACGGATATTCACAATCGTTTTGTGGTGGTAAATAAAAAATTCGAAGAAATCACCGGTTACCGTCAGGAAGAAGTGATCGGTAAAAACCCTTCGATCTTAAGTTCGGGCCAGCAATCGATTCTGTTTTATCAAGCGATGTGGCAGGAGTTAAATGACAAAGATACTTGGCAAGGCGAAGTCTTAAATCGGAAAAAAGATGGCACGATTTATCCTGAGTGGCTCACCATTAATGCCGTGAAAGACAAAGAAGGTCGATTATTACATTATGTCGGATTAATGAATGACTTAAGTCAGCAAAAAGCGACGGAGCAAGAAATTAATCGCCTCTCTTTTTATGACATTCTGACCGGACTTCCTAATGTTTCTTTGTTTAAGAATCGTTTGCAGCAATCGATTCAAATGTCCGTTCATGAGTCCAATCAGGTGGCATTGCTGATTGTCGACATTGCACGTTTTAAAATGATTAACGATGCCATTGGTTATGAACATGGTGACCAGTTGTTAAAGGGCGTTGCTCAGCGTTTAAACCAGTTGCTGGATGCAGAAGATTCTGTCGCTCGATTAGGCGCGGATAATTTCCTAATTTTGATGGAATCATTTCACCATAAGCAGGATGTATCTAATTTTGCTGAAGAAATTATCAATACTTTTTTAAATCCTTTCGAAGTTGAAGGGCATGAACATGTGCTGGATATTAAGATTGGTATCGCGCTTTCGGCTGAAGATGGTGATTCGGCGTTAGACTTAATGAAATCAGCGGATGAGGCACTTTTTGAAGCGAAAAAATTACCTCATAATGGATATGTCTATCATTCCTCCGAACTCGCCACCACTACGTCAGAATATTTCTTTTATGAAAAAGCCTTACGCCAGGCAATTGATAATAATGAGCTGATTGCTTATTACCAACCACAAATTGTTTTTGAGACCAATCAAGTGATTGGTGCAGAAGCTTTAGTGCGTTGGATTCACCCGGAAATGGGAATAATTTCTCCGGTTAAGTTTATTGGTATTGCCGAATCGACCGGGCTGATTATTCCATTGGGACGAGAAATTTTATTTCAGGCTTGTCAACAATGGCTAGCGTGGCAGAAACAAGGCTTGAGTCTAGAGCGTATTTCGGTGAATGTCTCCACGGTGCAATTAATGCATCAAGGATTTGTGCAAAGCGTTGCCCAAGTGTTGGAAGAAACAGGGCTGGATCCGAAATATCTTGAATTGGAGGTAACGGAGAGCTTTTTATTGCAAAATGAGCAAGAAGGGATTGCAGTTTTACACGCTTTAAAGGCATTAGGCATTTCCTTATCAATGGATGATTTTGGAACCGGCTTCTCTTCCTTGTCTTATTTAAAGAAACTGCCTTTAGATCAGCTTAAGATAGACCAATCTTTTATCCGTTCTTTACCACATGATAAAGAAGATTTAGCGATTGTCGATGCGATCATTGCGGTTGGTTTGGCCGTAAACGTTGAAGTTATCGCAGAAGGGGTCGAAACCGAAGCACAAATGAAATATCTTCACAATAAAGGCTGTCAGCTAGGGCAAGGCTATGGTTTTAGTCCGCCAATCAAACAGGAAGACTTTTTACAATGGTGCCAAACCTTCCAGTCATAAAGAAAGGCTTAAACAGTCTATTTAAAGGTCTTCCATGTCAGTGCTTTTGTCTCGTTTAAAAACATTCAAGCGCCAGTTTTCGCTGCCATGGAAAGGCACACTTTATCAGTGGATGTTGGCCAGTTTTATGCTCGTCAGTGTGCCCCTGATTTTTGCCATTGTCTATGCGCTGATGGCAATGGATAATTACTCAAAGCAAGCGCACAAAAGTGTCTTTCAGACTATTGTGGTCACTGAAAACAGTCGGTTGGTTTTAGAAAGACTGGTTTCGATGGAGCGAAGCATCCGTCAATATCAGGTACTTAAAGAAGCATCTCTCTTAGAGGTTTTTGTCACCCATCATCAACAGTTAGTGGACTTGATCAAAGACTCACAATCTGAACATTTACCCGCTAAGCTGGATGAACGGTTACAACAGTTAAAACAAGACGAGCTTAAGCTGTTTCAATCCATTCCAATGCAAAAAGAAGCTTACAAACCGCTTTCGGAAGACGTGTTAGGGCAGTTTGCAGGGCTGGCGCAACAAGCTCGGCAGATTATCGAATTCGGCACAAAACAACAATCGTTAGAAGTGATCGCTTTATCAGAGTATGAAAGCCAAGTGCGACAACGATTGGTTTTTATCGTCTTAGCCAGCGCATTACTCGCGTTAGCGCTCAGTATCTTCTTTGTTCATTACATTACACGCCCTATTAAAAAAACGCGTTTGCAGATTCAACGACTCGTCAAAGAGGATTTCGAAACCCCTATTGCCATTAATGGCCCTAAAGATTTGCAAGAGTTGGGTGAAAATTTGGAAGGTCTTAGACAAGAGCTTCGCCACCTTGAAACGGAGAAACAGCAGTTTATTCGTAACATTTCTCATGAGCTTAAAACACCGCTGGCAACCTTGAAAGAAGGAACCGACCTTTTATCAGAAGAATTAATCGGTTCTTTGAATGTCGAGCAAAAAGAAATCGTTCAATTGATGCAAGTCGGAAATTTTAATATCATGAATCTGGTCGCCAATTTATTGGAATATCAAAAAGCGGTTTCTATTCAATCTACTTTGGATAACCGCTTTTTTGCCCTCCCAGACCTGGTTAATTCTTTGCGACAGGAGTACCAACTTCTTTTACAAAGCAAGCAGTTGGATCTGAAGGTCGTATTACCAGAAACAACACTTTACGCCGATTATGAAAAGCTAAAGGTGGTGCTAAGTAACTTCATCTCGAATGCCATTAAATTTTCTCAATCTGGCGATTGTATTTCTATTTCTGCTGAAGTCAGCGATAATACTCTACAACTTTTGATAGAAGATCAAGGGCCTGGCATTTCTGATGAAATCCATAAACTGATTTTTGAAGATTTTTTTCAAGGCCAGCTGCAACCAGCTTCGACGATGAAGGGCACCGGACTCGGCTTAGCTATTGTCGGATATTATGTTGATCAGCATGGTGGAGAAGTTTTATTGTTGCCGCCGAATGAGGCTTTTTCCGGCGCACGTTTTGTATTGGTTATACCTTTGGAGCAAAAAGAATGAAATGGTTTTGGGGGTTGGGAATCGCGTTTTTTTTGTCAGGCTGTGCAAGTTTAAACAGTCAAACGAATCAAGAGAAGTCAGTGACTTCATTTCCGTTGGCGACACCTGAAGATGCGAAAAAACTAACACAGCCTTTGTTTTGTGGTGTGCAAGACCGAGCGACGGCTCACTTGCTGACACAAGGGAACTATTATGCCGGCTTGACTGGAGAGCATCGCCAAATCGTGTGCCATAAATTACACAAACTGTACCAACAAGACAAAGGGCCGTGGCAAGCAGGTTGGTTGTTGGCGTATAGTTTTTCGGGCGAAAAAAGTTGTATTACCCACGAACAGCGTCGTTCGATTGTGCAGTCTTTACAAGACCAGTCCGTGCTTAATCATCAGTTGAGCTGGTTGAATGTTTCCTATATTCAAACGTTGGACACGATTGATACATTGAAGGCACGCAATGGCGCCTTATCTGACAAACTTACGGAAAAAGATACTCTGCATCAGCAGTTGCAGCAAGAAAATGCGCTGTTAAAATCACAAATCCAGGCTTTGAAAGCCATTGAAAAAAACCTTAATAAAAGGATTGGTGATGACGCTCAGCCCAGATAAAAATGCACCGACTTTCGATGGGCAAAAAATTCTGTTGGTTGATGATGATGCCAGCTTGTTAAAACTGCTCTCAATTCGACTGCGTTCATTGGGGCTGGTGGTCGAGGCAGTGGAAAGTGCTGCTGAAGCCCTTGCGAAATTACCGACATTTAAACCCCACCTGGTTTTGACGGATTTGCGGATGTCGGAAATGGATGGCTTGGCTTTGTACGAACAAATTCATCAGCAATCGCCAACCTTACCCGTCATTATCATGACCGCACACGGCACTATTAAAGAAGCGGTCGAGGCCACCAGTTTAGGGGTTTTTGGGTTTCTAACCAAGCCAATTAACCATACCGAACTCAATCAGAAAATTCAGCAGGCTCTTACGGTTCATAATCCGCTCGTGGCAACGGAAAAACAGGCCAAATGGCGTCATAACATCATTGGCCAGAGTCAGGTTGTGGAAGCCTTGTTGCAAGATCTGTATCACGTTGCTCAAAGCGACATCAGTGTTTATGTTCAAGGTGAAAGTGGAACGGGGAAAGAGCTCATTGCCCAAGCGATTCATGCCGCTAGTCCACGTCATAAAAAACCATTTATCGCCGTTAACTGTAGTGCGATTCCTGAGGACTTATTAGAGTCTGAGTTATTCGGCCACAAGCGTGGAGCTTTTTCGGGCGCAATTGAAAACCGTAAAGGCTTGTTTGAACTGGCTGATGGGGGTGTTTTATTTTTGGATGAAATCGGGGATATGTCGCCCGCCTTTCAGGTAAAGTTGCTCCGCGCTTTGCAAGAAGGCGAAATTCGCCCGGTCGGCGCGGATAAAACTGTTTCAATTGATGTGAGAGTGGTGTCAGCCAGTCATAAAGACCTTAAGCAACTGGTGGAAGAAAAAGCATTCCGGCTGGATTTATATTATCGATTGAACATTGTCACCTTGCGACTGCCGAGTTTGAAACAACGCCCGGAAGATATCCCACTGCTAGCAAACTATTTCATTTCACAACAAAGCAGTAAAGCGAAGAAGCTGTCGAACGATGCAATGGAACTGTTACTCGGGTATGACTGGCCCGGGAATATCCGTGAGTTAAAAAATGTGATTGAACAGGTCTGTACCTTTGCAACCGCACCTTTGATTCCTGCCAGCTTGATTGAGAAAGCCTTGCAGCAAGAAAATTTGACCATGGTTTCGCTACAAGAAGCCAAGTTGAATTTTGAACGAGACTATCTCATTCGAGTGCTGAAACTGGTCGGCGGGAATGTATCGCATGCCGCCAGAATCGCTCAACGCAATCGGACGGAATTTTATCGTTTGCTGGATCGTCACCAGCTGAAACCTGCCGAGTTTAAGCAATACTCAGAATAAGATCCTTCTGTCGTTATTAGGCGACAGATTAATTTGTGCCTCTATCGCCGTCTTAGCGCTAGTTTTCCGCAATCTTTTCTTTTTTAAGAATATGGGTGTCGTGATATAGCGACAATTCTTTATTATTTCTTTTTTATTCCTGCAAACAAAAACGATTTATTTTTACCTTAAAAATCAATCGTTTTAAGCCTATTTAAATATTATCTGGTATGTATGTCGATTTAAAATGCTGTTAATCCGCTGACAGCACATTTCTTTTATAAAAGTGTCGTGATTTGGAAACACAAAAAGTCGCTTTTCGGAGCTTTTGAACTCAATCCAGCAAAAAATCGTCTTTTAGATCTAAAAAATAAAATAATCTAGTTTATAAACAACAGGTTATTGGTGTTATATAAAGTTGGCACTGCCGTTGCTCTAAGAGCAGGGTAAAGTGAATAATCCACTTGTTTTATCGGTCTGCACTGTTGTTTAGTCAGGCTAAAAATTAACCATAACATCAATCATTAACAGGAAAAAAAGATGAAGAAAGTTCGTTTAATTTCAATGTTTATTATTTCATTAGGTGCTGCTGGAGCAGCGATGGGAGAATCCTCTCTTGATATGCTCTGGAAAACATTAAATGAGAATAAAGATGATGTTATCAGTGCGACCGAAGCGATTCATTCCCTCAAAGTTCAAGAACAGTGGAGTTTGTTGGATATCAATCAAGATGGGGTTTTAAGTTATAAAGAATTCGCTTTAATTGATTTAACGAAGTGATTACAGGTTAGTTAAGATTTTCGTTTTATATTTTTATCTCTCCAAGTTGTATTAAGAAGTTTTATTACTAAGTTTCCTTAGTTAGTTCCTCAGGGTTGGGAGCCAAGTGGCTCCCCTTTTTATATCCGTCTTCTTCTCTTTCTTAATTAAAAAATGACCAGGCCTGGTCAAATTTAAGTCATCTTTTGTTTCACTCTTTCAATAAAGCTATTCAAATATGCTTTGTTCTCTGACTCGCGGTGAATGGCAGCATATAAGTTTGCCCAAAGTCCTTGCGAACCGATTCGTACTCTCGGCAAGTGTTGAAAGTCAGAAAGGGTTTCCAATAACCATTTCGGTAACACGCAAATGCCTTTATTGCCTTCAACCAGTTGTAACATCATCAACGTCATTTCTGAATGCCGTTCAGCAATGGGTTCAATGCCAGCGGGGCTAAGAAAGCGTTTAAAAATATCCAATTTTTCTCTCGGTACCGGATAATGAATTAACGTCTCTTGGCGAAAATCTTCCGGGCTCACCCAAGATAAATCAGACAAGGGGTGGCCAACAGGGACCACCAACACCAGCTCAAAACTGAATAAGTCCTTAAAAACCAACTCAGGCATCGACATAGGATCAGATGTCACCACCAAATCCAATTTTTGATTTTTAAGGTTCTGTAAAGCAGAGGTATTGGTTGAATTCGCCAGACTGTTAATAATGTCTAAATCCACGCCTTGCCACTCTTGTTGATAAGCGCGCATCACGGGTAAAAGCCATTCAAAACAGGTATGACATTCCACCCCGATAAACAACCGACCTTGCTCGCCTTTTTCTAAACTCTTTAACGTGACTTCAGCTTGATCCAATTTAGGCAAAATATCTTGTGCGGTTTTTAATAAGATTTTGCCGGCAGATGTCCATATTAATGGCGAGCTTTTTCGTTCAAACAGTTTTAGGTTTAAAGATTGTTCCAGTTGTTTGATTTGATGTGATAACGCTGATTGAGTGACGAAAAGGGCGTCAGCTGCTTTATTGACACTGCCTTCTTGTTGCAAGGCCTGTAAGGTTTTTAAATGCTTAAGCTCTATCATTATGAAATATTCTCATGTTAGGTTGAATATTATTCGTTTGTTTTCATGTTGCCATCATTCTATCATCTTTTCAACTCAAAGCATTTGATAAACGAAAAGGACATAATATGACAACCCACCTCTTAGGTTACCCCCGCATTGGCGCAAAGCGAGAACTCAAGTTTGCTCTGGAAGCTTACTGGAAAGGTGAGTCTAACGAAAAAAGTTTATTTGAGGTCGCCCAAAACCTTCGCCAAACGCATTGGCAAACTCAGTTAGACGCAGGAATGGACTTATTACCCGTCAATGACTTTGCCTATTACGATCAGGTGCTGAATATGAGTACGCTGTTAGGGGTCATTCCAAAACGGTTTCGTCAAACGCCATATACGTTAGACGTCGCATTTCGAATGGCGCGTGGCCGTGCATCTTCGGACGATGTTGTTCATTGCTGCGCAGGGCATGCCGACCCTTCGGGCGAACAAGCATCGAAAGCGGATTACGCTGGGGCGATGAAAAAATGGTTCGACACCAATTACCATTACATCGTGCCGGAGCTGGAAGACGACACCGAATTTGTGATGACTGACACACGATTGTTTGAAGAAGTGGCTGAAGCCATTCAGCTTACAGGCAAAGCAAAAAACGTCAAACCGGTTTTAGTCGGTCCGGTAACGTATTTGTATCTGGCCGAAAACAAAGGCACCGCAATTCCTAAATTAAGCCGCTTGCCAGCGCTGCTGGATGTCTATACTCGAATTTTGCAAAGACTGGTGGAGCAAGGCATTGAATGGGTTCAAATCGACGAACCGATTTTGGTGTTGGATCTGAGCAATGACTGGCAAACAGCCTTTAAAGATGCCTATGAAAGATTGGCACAAACACCTGTGAACATTTTGCTGGCCACCTATTTTGAAACCTTAGGCAACAATCTTAATTTGACCTGTCATCTTCCGGTGGCTGGGTTGCATTACGATGGGCTACGAGGCGCTCATCAATTAAACGATGTGATTGCAAATTACCCTGCAGAAAAGGTTCTGTCGCTTGGGTTGGTGGATGGCCGTAATATATGGAAAACCGATTTAACCGATGCCGCCCGACAATTAGAACCCGCCAAAACCAAATTCGGAGATCGTTTGTGGCTGGCACCCAGTTGTTCGTTACTGCATGTGCCGGTCAATCTGGAAGTGGAGGTCAATCTCAATCCTGAGTTGAAGAACTATTTGGCATTTGCCAAGCAAAAATTGGCGGAAATCAAATTGCTAGCCGATGCGGTGGAAGGGAAAACCAATGAAGAGGCATTACAGATCAATCGCCAAGCGATTGAAGAAAAAGCGGCCTCCACGTTAATTCATGATGCTAAGGTACAAGCGCGAATCGCAACATTGGACAGCATCGCGTTGGATCGAGCGACGGCTTATTCCGAACGTACGAAGGGACAAAAAGCCAAATTTCAGTTACCGCTTTTTCCAACCACTACCATCGGCTCTTTCCCGCAAACCCAAGCCATTCGTCAGGCAAGACGTCAATATAAAAGTGGCGATCTGTCTGAAACGCGTTATATTGTCGCGATGCAAGCCGAAATTCATGGGGTGATTGAACGACAGGAACGGATCGGGCTGGATGTGTTTGTGCACGGCGAGCCGGAGCGTAATGACATGGTCGAATATTTCGGAGAGCAGTTGGATGGCTATGCCTTCACTCAGTTCGGCTGGGTGCAGTCTTATGGGTCACGTTGCGTGAAACCGCCGATTATTTTCGGCGATGTTTCTCGCCCGAAAGCCATGACCGTGAGTTGGTCGCAATACGCACAAAGCCAAACCGATAAAATCATGAAAGGGATGTTGACCGGTGCGGTGACCATGTTGCAATGGTCGTTTGTGCGCAATGACCAACCACGTGAAACCACCTGCAACCAAATCGCCTTGGCGCTGCGAGACGAAGTGCAAGACTTGGAAGCCGCTGGCATTGAGATGATTCAAATTGATGAAGCCGCTTTGCGAGAAGGCTTGCCATTAAAACAATCCGATTGGGCAGATTATCTGCGTTGGGCGGTGAACAGTTTTAGGCTCACCACGTCAGGCGTGAAAGACACCACCCAAATTCACACCCACATGTGTTATTCCGAGTTTAATGACATTATCGATGCTGTAGCGAAGATGGATGCCGATGTCATTACCATTGAAACCTCTAAGTCGCAGATGAAATTGTTGGATGCGTTTGTGGATTTCGATTATCCGAACGAAATCGGGCCGGGCGTGTATGACATTCACTCACCGAATATTCCGAGCGTGGAACAGATGGTGGACTTGATTCAAAAAGCAGCTGAAAACATTTCGGTGGAGCGTTTGTGGGTGAACCCGGATTGTGGCTTGAAAACCCGGAGCTGGCCCGAAACCGAACCGGCGCTAAGCCATATGGTGGACGCCGCTAAGGTGCTCAGAAAGCAATTTGAAAAACAAATTAAACGAGCGTGATGGCTTTAATAGTTTTTTAACACACCTAATAAAAAATCACCAGGCCTGGCTATTTTTAGAGTAGAATTAAACATTCATTTAAAAAGAATCTTTAATTGTTATTCAGGCAAGGAGGTCTGGGATGTTCTTTTTTGATCGCGCTTTTCGCTCCTTTTTTCTCGGCGGAAGCTTTTTTGCGGTGGTTGCGATGTCGGTTTGGTGGCTGAATTATCCGGTGTCTTCTTATACTTTTTCGGGCGTGTCGCCGATGATGTGGCATGCACATGAGATGGTGTTTGGATATGCCTTAGCGACGGTGACAGGGTTTTTATTGACGGCGGTGATGAATTGGACACGGTCTGATTCGGCATCAGGCGGTTCATTGATGTTGCTGTTCTTGCTTTGGGTGAGTGCGCGCATTGGGTTTCTTTTTGGCGCGCCGCTGGAAGCTTTGATGATATTGGATATTCTGTTTAATGTGGGGTTGTTCTTACACTTTGCGGTACCAGTTTATCATCGCAGATTGTGGGCGCAATCAGGGTTGGTAGCAAAGTTTGGATTGTTGATTTTCGTCAATATGTTGTTTTATGCTGGCGCACTGGGCTGGATTGAAGGCGGTCTTTTGTGGGGGGTGATACTGGGGTTATTTTTGGTGCTGGCGATTAATTTAACCATGATGCGCCGACTGATTCCTTTTTTTACCGAAAAGGCTTTAGGTTTGGCAGAACGCCCTAACAGTAACTTATTGGATCAATTGGCGTTGATTGGGTTTTTGGCCTTGATGGTCGCCGCGACCTTTTTCCCGACACACTGGCTAACCAGTGTGATTGCGTTTCCTTTGGTTTGGGTGCATGCACTTCGCTTTAAGACTTGGTATCACCGTAAAGTCTGGTCGGTTTTATTGCTGTGGCCGTTACATTTTTCGTATGGGTTTATGATTCTTGGCATGCTGCTTTACGGGTTTTCAGGGTTGAACTGGGTGGCACCGTCTTTGGCTTTGCATGCTTTGGCGGCAGGGGGTATTGGCTTGCTGTGTTCTTCGATGACGGCGCGTATTTCGTTAGGACATACGAATCGAAATGTATTTGAACCGCCGAAAGCGGTGGTTTGGGTCTTTGGTGTTTTAGCCTTGGCCGCCATCGTGCGAGTCATTTTCCCGATGGTAGATGACAGCCATTATGTTTTATGGATGCATCTCAGTCAGTTGGGTTGGGTGTTTGCTTTTGGGTTGTTGACGCTTTTATATGTGCCGATTCTTGCCCGTCCAAGCCCAGAAAAAGACACTGGAATTCGATTGTAAAACAGCCAGGCCTGGCTGTTTTTGGAAGCTCTTAAATTGGTTAAACTTGTCTAGTTGAGCTTCCTATATTCAAGTGCGGGTTACACGGTTTTTTATTAATCTCGCGACACTCTCTTTGGCTTTGCATCTCACTGCATTTCAAGTTAAATCCAATCTACGTTGTTTTCTAATTTGTAAAACTCTCAGCGCTATGGAGATGTCGTGATCTTGCCGTAAGCCCCTAAAATCGTGTTAATTTGTTTTTGTTGCGGGCGATAGCTTCTTGGGGCATCTAAAGGGTCTCCCGTACTGAGTGCCCCTGCACAAGTGAGTCTTAGAATATCGGGTTGAGTTTTGGAAGAGAGATATAAATGAACAATATCCATCGTTTCAGGGGGTTCGCTATCCCCGCCTAAAGAGAGTCTTACCCAGCTTGATTCGGTTTGCACAAATTTAGATTTTGGGAAATAATCAGTATCATTCATCGCATAATGAATCGTATCGTTTGGTGACGGTGTTTGAGAGGCGATCTCTTCCACGTCAATTCGCACTTGTGTGATTTTAAACGTGTCCGGCTGTAGGGTCTGAGGGTCGCTTTTAAGGGTTTTGATTTCTAAGCGACAGTGTTGATCATACTTTTCATAAGTGGATTGGCGCGTTTGTTTGCCATACTGGATAAAAACCCGTGCATGGTCAGGTGCAAAGGTTACGGGCTTGTTCAATATAAAGGTGTCTCCCGCTTTGATATCCATTCTGTTTCCTGAAGGAATTGCGGAGCAAGCCGTTACGAACAGGATTGATAAGGTTGCCGTAGAAAGTGCTGAGATTCTTTTTCGCATGAGATTCCTCCTTTTATGTGTCTTTTCAACATTATAGAAGAAATGCAAAGTTGAAATGTGAAATATAATACGGGTTAACTATGCTATAATGCTTGGCTTTTTAAAATGAATAAAATTTTTAAGAAGTTCAAGTAGTTAGCGCTTGGACGGATTGAATATCGGGATAGCGAATGGATAGCAAGATTACCAATTTTGATGTGATTGTTGTTGGTGGCGGACATGCAGGCACCGAGGCGGCGCTGGCGGCTGCCCGGATGGGTGTGAAGACGCTGTTGTTGACTGATAACATTGATACGCTGGGGCAGATGTCTTGTAATCCGGCTATTGGCGGAATTGGTAAAGGGCATCTGGTGAAAGAGATTGATGCTCTTGGCGGTGCGATGGCGATGGCGATTGATGAGGCCGGTATCCAATTTCGAACGCTGAACGCTTCAAAAGGACCTGCTGTCCGCGCGACCCGTGCTCAAGCTGACCGAGTGTTGTATCGCCAGGCGATTCGTATGCGCTTGGAAAACCAAGTGAATTTGACGATTTTCCAGCAGTCGGTTGAAGACTTGATTTTGGAAGGCGATAAAGTGGTGGGCGCCGAAACTAGAATGGGGCTGAAGTTTTACGCGCATCAAGTGGTGCTTACCGCAGGTACTTTTTTAGCAGGCCGCATTCATATAGGTTTACAGAACTATGAAGGCGGACGAGCTGGTGATGCACCCTCAAATCGACTCGCCGCCAAATTAAGAGAATTAGCATTGCCCGTGGGGCGTTTAAAAACAGGTACACCACCGCGTATCGATGCACGCACGGTTGATTTTGAAGCGATGCAAATTCAGCCGGGAGATGACCCGATGCCGGTGTTTTCTTATATGGGCAAAGTGTCGATGCACCCCGAGCAAATGCCGTGTTATATCACTTACACCAACGAACAAACGCACGATTTTATTCGTGATTCGTTAGATCAGTCGCCAATGTATTCTGATGCAGGGGAGATTGATAGTGTTGGGCCTCGCTATTGCCCGTCGATTGAAGATAAAGTGATGCGTTTTTCAGAAAGAAATCAGCATCAGGTCTTTATCGAGCCGGAAGGCTTAACGTCGAACGAGCTTTATCCGAATGGGATTTCAACCAGCCTCCCTTTTGAAACACAAATTCAAATTGTTCAATCCATGAAGGGGTTGGAGAATGCCCGTATCATGCGTCCAGGGTATGCGATTGAGTATGATTATTTTGACCCGAGAGGGTTGAGACCAACGTTGGAAACCCAAGCGATTCACGGGCTGTTTTTTGCCGGTCAGATTAATGGCACAACCGGGTATGAAGAAGCCGCTGCACAAGGGTTGTTGGCGGGAATGAATGCCGCGCGCCGTGCTCAGATGAAAGAGCAATGGTATCCGCGTCGGGATGAAGCTTATATCGGTGTATTGGTTGATGATTTGATTACGTTGGGAACCAGTGAGCCTTATCGTATGTTTACCTCTCGTGCCGAATATCGTTTGATGCTACGTGAAGACAATGCCGACCAACGTTTAACGGCGATTGGTCGTGAATTTGGCTTGGTGGATGATGGCAGATGGTTGGCTTTTGAAAGCAAGATGGAAACTATGGAAACTGAGTTGTCACGCCTTAAGCAGACATGGATTCACCCAAAACATGCAGAAGCGAAAAAAGCCGAGGCGTTAATGAATTTGCCGTTGAGCAAAGAACAAACCTTATTTGATTTATTAAAGCGCCCTAATGTCAGTTATGATGCATTAGCCACGATGGAGATGTTTGGTCATGCGGTGACAGAGCCGACGGTGGTTGAGCAGATTGAAATTGAAGCCAAGTACGCTGGGTATATTGCGCGTCAACAAGAAGACATCGATAAATTGCGTCGCGCAGAAAATGTGGAGATTCCTGAAGCATTGGATTTGGATAAAATTTCGGGATTGTCCAATGAAGTGAAACAAAAATTACGTGACCATAAACCGGCTACATTGGGGATGGCTTCGCGTATTTCCGGCGTTACGCCAGCCGCTGTTTCCTTGTTATTAATTTACATTAAAAAATTGCGCAAAACGTCGCAATCCGTTGGTTAGGAAGCGCTGTGACAGAGAACGAAAAACTTCTTTATTTGGCTCGATTGGATAAGGCAGCCGAGAGCTTTGGGTTGCCGAAAAATGACCAGGCCTGGGCAAAATTGCTCGATTATTTGGCCTTATTGCAAAAGTGGAATAAAACCTATAATTTAACGGCTATCCGTGATGTGGATGAAATGTTTATCAAACATATTCTAGATAGTCTGAGTGTGGCGCTGCACATTGACAGCGAGCGTTTGATTGATGTCGGTACAGGGGGCGGATTGCCTGGTATTCCGTTGGCTATTTTGTTCCCTGAGCGTCAAATAGATTTATTAGACAGTAACAGTAAAAAGACCCGTTTCTTAGTGCAGGCAAAAGCAGAGCTAGGATTGCAGAATGTGGAAGTGATTCATCATCGGGTGGAGGCTTATCACCCAGAGACTTTGTATGATGGTGTGGTTTCGAGAGCCTTTGCTTCGTTGGACGATATGTTGGGCTGGACACACCATCTTTTAAAGCCGCAAGGATATTGGTGGGCAATGAAAGCACAAAAAACACAAGATGAAGTCGCACAATTACCTAATTTTGCTAAAATGTCGCAAGTTTTTGAATTACACGTTCCCAGCTTAGATGCAGAAAGAACATTGATTAAAATCGAAAAATGCCAGGAAACATAAATGGGTAGAATCATTGCAGTTGCGAATCAAAAAGGCGGTGTAGGCAAAACCACGTCCACCGTTAATTTGTCTGCCGCTTTCGCACGTATGAATAAAAAAGTCCTGATGATTGATTTGGATCCACAAGGCAACGCCACGGTTGCCATCGGGGTCGAGAAAGACGACTTGGATGTGTCCGCATATGATGTGCTGGTGGGTGATACTAAAGCTCGCGAAGCGGTATTGGGAACAGCGGTTGAAAATCTTGATTTGATTGCAGCCAATGGTGATTTGACGGCCGCAGAAGTCGAGTTGATTGAGGAATCCAAAGGGCCTAAAAAGCTACGCAAAGCGTTAAAGAAATTGCGTGATAGTTATGATGTGGTGTTGATTGATTGCCCACCTACTTTGAATATGTTGACTTTGAATGCCTTGACGGCGGCAGATGGTATTTTGGTACCGGTTCAGTGTGAATATTTTGCATTAGAAGGCTTGTCAGCTTTGATGGATACGATCGAAGCTGTGCAGTCTGAGTTGAACCCTGATTTGAGTATTGATGGATTGTTACGAACGATGTATGACCGACGTAACAACTTGGCGAATGATGTTTCAAGTGAGTTGGTCGCTCATTTTGGGATGAAAGTCTTGCAAACCATTGTGCCTAGAAACGTCCGGTTGGCCGAAGCCCCGAGTTATGGTGAGTCGATCTTGGATTATGATCTTGGTTCAAATGGTGCGGTCGCGTATCTGGCTTTGGCAAATGAATTAATCAGAAAAACAAAAATGTAATTGGAATTAAAATGGCAAAAAAACGATCTGGCATGGGAAAAAGAGGGGTGAATGCCCTAATTGGCGGGAAGCAGAAGGCAGACAGTAGTATTGCAGACTTACGGGTCGATAAAGTTTCGGTCAGTCGTTTGGTGCCAGGCGAATACCAGCCGCGTCAGCAGTTTGGTGAAGAGGCCTTACAAGAGCTAGCGGATTCCATTCGCATTCAAGGTATTGTTCAACCGATTGTCGTCAAATCCATTGGTAATGAGCAATTTGAAATTATCGCGGGTGAGCGTCGTTGGCGAGCGGCTCAAAAAGCTGGCTTGGAATTGGTTCCAGTGGTGATTCGTAAAGCAGATAACCAAACGACTCTGGCGATGGCGTTGATCGAAAACATTCAACGCGAAGATTTAAACCCGATTGAAACGGCAGTGGGCTTAAAGCGATTGATGCAAGAGTTTGATTTAACTCAACAGGCTGTTGCTGATGCGGTCGGGCGTTCTCGTGCAGCGGTGACAAACCTACTGCGTTTATTGAAATTGCCAGATGCTATTCAAGATTGGTTGCACGAAGGCAAGCTTTCAATGGGACATGCACGTGCCATTATTACGCTACCAGAAACGATTCAGCTTGAAATGGCTAAGCAAGCAATTCAAAAGAATTGGACAGTCAGAGAAATTGAAGAAGCGGTTCAAAAGGTATTAGTGCCTTCCGCGCAAAAGAAGACAAATAAACGTCAAGAGCTTCCAGCTCAGTTGCAAAAACATCAGCAATTTTTAGCTGACAAAGTGGCGGCAAATGTTAAAATTTCGCAGGGCTCAAAAGGGCGAGGAAAAATCGAGATCGCTTATGGTTCTGAAGAGGAATTAAACCGAATTTTAGCAGAGCTAAGTAAATAGGCGAACACCTCGAATTCTATATGCTTTGAGCTGAAAGTTGACTTAAAAAAATTAAATGAGACTCGGTGCATATATAGTAGTTGGGTTTTGAGCTTATTCTATATGTTGTGGTTAAAAAAATTAATTCGATTATCACTAGATTTTAAGACGAGAAACCGCTATTATTCCTGACCGTTTAACTTGAACCAGTAAAGTGTTCAAAATAAGATTTTTGGAGCAATAGATCAGCGTGATGAGTACTGAACAGAAACCGGTTAAAAAATCATCACGCCAGAACAAGCCCGCGCTGAATTTTTTGCTTTTAAGCGCAGGCTCTATGTTTACTAGCATGATCGTCGCCGGTTTCATGGTAGGCTATGTTTTTGATCTATTGTTCGACACCATGCCGTTATTTTTATTGAGCTTTGGTGTCCTTGGCTTTATCGGTGGCATGATGAAAGTCCATAAACTGTTGGGGAAGATGGATTTACTGGATACGCCATCAAAAACACAAGATACCCAAGAGAAGAGTAACGAAAAAAATGCAAGTGAATAACATGTCTCAAGCACTGAAAATACAAGGTGCTATTGGTTTGATTGCCATCGTGTTGTTTGCTATTCAAGGATCATTGTTGGCAGCGGTATACGGAATTATGATCGGTATTGTGAATGTTGTCATGCTTGGAAGCGCTTTTAATAAAGCGAACCTAAAAGCCAAAGATGATCCTAAAAGAGGAATACAGGTTTTATATTTGAGTGCAGTTATCAGGTTCGTTCTGTTAGCTGTGTTATTTGTTTTGGGGCTGCAAGCTTTTGGATTAGAGCCGATGCCAGTTGTACTCACCTTTGTGGCGATGCAAATTGGACAGGTTTTTAATTTGAAGGGGAAACAGCGTTTGACTGACTAAGGAGAAGACCCTTGAGTGCTGAAAAAATGGGAACTGTCGAGTATATTCAACATCACTTGACAAACAACCACATTGGCGAAGGTTTTTGGACATTTAACCTCGATACTATCGTGGTGAGTTTTTTATTAGGTGCATTAATCGTTTTTGTTGCTGCGCGTTTAGGAAGACAATTAGAGTCTGGAAAGCCTGGCGGATTTCAAAATTTTGTTGAAAGTATTTTAGATTTCGTTGCAACGAATGTAAGAGATGCTTTTCCTGGACACAATCCAATTATTGCCCCACTTGCATTAACGATTTTTCTATGGGTATGGTTGATGAACTTCATGGATTTAATTCCGGTTGATTTATTGCCTTACTTATATCAATTAATAACAGGTGATCCACATGCGCACTTGAAAGTTGTACCGACTACGGACTTAAACACAACTTTGGCGATGGCCTTCACTGTATTTGCATTGATTTTGTACTACAACATTAAAATAAAAGGTGTTGTTGGTTTCATTAAAATGTTTTTATTCCACCCTTTCGGTAAGTTCTTCGTTCCGGTGAACGTAGTGATGACGCTTATCGAAGAGGTGTCAAAACCGCTTTCACTTGCTCTGCGTTTGTTCGGTAACATGTTCGCAGGTGAGTTGGTATTCCTACTAATCGCTTTGATTGGTGGAACTTTGGCAGTGGGTGCCGCTGCCTTATTCTGGGCGCCACTACAAGCCATATTGGATTTTGGATGGTTGATTTTCCACTTGTTGGTAATCACGCTTCAAGCCTTTATCTTTATGGTGCTAACGATTGTTTATCTTGGAATGGCTCACGAAGATGATGCTGAAATGGGTCATTGATCCTCAGGATAAATAATAAAAGGAATAGGGAGGGTCTTATCGACCCTTTCAAAAGGTTTAAGCGCACCTACCTACTTAGTTTCATTAGTCGAAACGATATTAGGTAAAAAGCTTTTTTAACTTTAACTTTAAACTTTAAGGAGTAATCTAAATGGAAGCTCAATTTATTGCGGACATTTACGCTGCTACAGCAATTGGTGTTGGTGTGATCTTGGCTGCTGCCGGTCTTGGTTCAGCTATCGGTTGGGGTCTGATTTGTTCTAAGACTCTAGAAGGTATTGCACGTCAACCAGAAATGCGTCCTGCATTAATGACTAACATGTTCATTTTCGCGGGTCTAATGGAATCTTTCCCATTCATTATCTTGGCATTTGCTATGTGGTTCCTATTTGCTAACCCATTCGTTGGAGCTATGCAAGCTGCTTTAGGTGCTTAATCTAAGCGGTTTTCATAACCCAAGAATTATTTTTAATAAACGAATGGCGAGGTAACCACTGTGAGTATTAACGCAACGCTTCTCATCCAGATCATTGCTTTTGTGCTGTTGATTTGGTTTGTGAATAAAGTGCTGTGGGGGCCGCTTTCAAAGTTAATGGAAGACCGTCAAAAGAAAATCGCTGACGGACTTTCTGCTGCTGAGAAAGGTAAGCATGAACTTGAATTAGCTGAACAACGTGCTAAAGAAGTACTGAAAGAAGCTAAAGCTCAAGCTCAAAATGTGTTGAGTCAAGCAGAAAAAAGAGGTTCTGAAATCGTAGAAGATGCGAAAATCAAAGCCACTGAAGAAGCTGACCGCATTAAAGCTGCCGCCCAAGCAGAATTAGAGCAAGAAGTGAGTCGTGCAAGAGAAGATCTTCGTAAAGAAGTTTCAACTCTAGTTGTTTCTGGTGCAGAAAAAATTCTTAACAAAGAAGTTGATGCAGCAGCACATAACGACATGCTTGAAACCTTAGTAAAATCAATCTAAGGATAACTCTATGGCAGAATTAATAACAATTGCAAGACCGTACGCTGAAGCTGCTTTTGAAGTAGCTAAGGATGAAGGTAAACTTGTAGAATGGTCAGAGCAGTTAGCCAATTTATCGACTATTGTTTCAGATGAAGCAATGGTTGCCTATATGGCTAGCACTTCTGTAACGCCTGAAGATGTATTAAAGCTTCTTGTGGATGTTATGGATTCTAATCTGAATTCTGAAGTTAAAAACCTTCTGACTGTAATGGCGGAAAACAAGCGTTTGGATGCATTATCAGAAGTTGCTGAAGTTTTTGAAGAATTGAAAGCAACAGAAGATAAGCGCGTAAGAGCGACTGTTATTTCAGCTAGAAAAGCGACAGTTGAGCAGAAGAAGAAATTAAGTGCTGCTTTAAATGCTAAGTTTGACGCTGAAGTTGAGATCACTTATGAAGAAGATCCAAGCTTGATCTCAGGCATTAAGATTAAAGTAGGTGACTGGGCTATTGATGGTTCAGCACTTTCACAACTTAACAAACTTGGCGCAGCAATCGCCCAATAATGGAGAGGAACACACATGCAATTGAATGCCTCTGAAATCAGCAACCTAATTAAAGACCGTATTAAAGGGTTTGACGGTGCTGCAGAGTCTGGCAGTGAAGGAACGGTTGTCAGTATCGCTGACGGTATCGCTCTTATTCATGGCGTGTCAGATGTAATGTATGGTGAGATGGTTCAATTCGACGAAGCCACTTTCGGTATGGCGCTTAACCTTGAGCGTGATTCTGTAGGTGTTGTTGTACTTGGCGAATATGAGCACATCTCTGAAGGTGACAAGGTAACTTGCACCGGTCGTATTTTAGAAGTACCAGTAGGTCCTGAACTGAATGGTCGTGTTGTTGACGGTTTAGGTCGTCCAATCGATGGTAAAGGTTCAATTGACGCGAAGGTCACTTCACCAATCGAGCGTATCGCGCCGGGTGTAATCGAGCGTCAATCAGTAGATGAGCCAATGATGACAGGTATTAAGTCAATTGACTCAATGATTCCTGTGGGTCGTGGACAACGTGAGTTGATCATCGGTGACCGTCAGACAGGTAAAACAGCTATTGCTATCGATGCAATTATTTCGCAAAAGAATACTGGTGTGAAATGTGTTTACGTTGCAATGGGTCAAAAAGCTTCTACGGTTAATAATGTTGCTCGTAAGCTTGAAGAATATGGTGCGATGGATAACACAGTTATCGTTGCGGCAAATGCTTCAGATCCAGCTGCATTGCAATATTTGGCAGCCTATGCGGGTTGTGCGATGGGTGAATACTATCGTGACCGTGGTGAAGATGCGTTGATCATCTATGATGACTTAACAAAACAAGCTCAAGCGTATCGTCAAATTTCATTGCTACTTCGTCGTCCACCAGGACGTGAAGCTTTCCCTGGTGATGTATTCTATCTACATTCACGTCTACTTGAGCGTGCTGCTCGTGTAAACGCTGATTATGTTGAGAAGTTTACTAACGGTGAAGTAAAAGGTAAAACTGGTTCTTTGACTGCGTTACCAATTATTGAAACACAAGCGGGTGACGTATCTGCATTCGTACCAACTAACGTAATTTCGATTACAGATGGTCAGATCTTCCTTGAAACAGGTTTGTTCTCTCAAGGTATCCGTCCTGCTGTGAATGCGGGTCTATCAGTATCACGTGTTGGTGGTTCTGCACAGACTAAAGCAATCAAGAAATTGGGTGGTGGTATCCGTCTAGATTTGGCTCAGTATCGTGAATTAGCGGCATTCGCTCAGTTCGCTTCTGATCTTGATCCTGCAACAAAAGCACAGCTAGAGCGTGGTAAGCGTGTAACTGAGCTAATGAAGCAGAAGCAGTATACGCCATTAACTATCGCTGAGATGGCTGTATCTTTATATGCTGCAAACGAAGGTTACTTGGATGACATTGAAGTCGAAAAAGTACTAGATTTCGAAGCAGCTTTACATGCCTATCTAGGTTCTAACAATGCTGATTTAGCGGCGAAGATTAATGCTAAAGGTGACTGGAATGATGAAATCATTTCAGAAGTTAAAGCAATGATCGATGCTTTTAAAGCAAACGGCGTTTATTAAGAAGGGGTAGGCCATGGCAGGCGGTAGTAAAGAGATTAAAGCTAAGATTAGCTCCGTAACAAATACGAAGAAAATCACCAAAGCCATGGAAATGGTGGCGGCTTCCAAAATGCGTAAAGCGCAAGCGCGCATGGAAGCTACCCGCCCATATGTCGAAAAAGTGAAGAGAGTAATTGACCATGTTTCAAGTGCTCACCCTGAATATAAGCATCCTTATACTCAGGTAAGAGAGTCGGTGAAACGTGTTGCATTGATTATGGTTTCTTCTGATCGAGGCTTATGTGGTGGTTTAAATTCAAACTTATTCCGCAAAGCATTGCCATTATTTAAAAGATGGCGGGAACAAGGTGTACAAGTTGAACTTGCACTGGTTGGTAGCAAAGCACAAACATTTTTCAAAAGCTACGGCGGGAATGTTGTTGCGACAGTAACTGATCTGGGTGATACACCTCATATTGAAGATTTAGTGGGAACCATCAAAGTGGTTCTAGATCGTTTTGATGCAGGCGAAGTAGATGAAGTTCATCTTGCTTCAAATGAATTCGTTAACACGATGACACAAGATCCGACAATTAAGCAGCTTGTTCCTTTGCAATCTGATGAAAAAGCAAGCGAAACGCATTGGGATTATTTATATGAACCTGATGCTAAAACAGCATTAGACCTTTTAATGCGTCGCTATGTTGAAAGTACTGTTTACGGTGCTGTTGTAGAAAACGCAGCCTGTGAGCAAGGTGCTCGAATGATTGCAATGAAGAATGCGACTGATAATGCGGGTGAGATGATTAATGAGCTCAAACTGTCTTATAACAAGGCACGACAAGCTGCAATCACAGCCGAACTTTCTGAAATTGTGGCTGGTTCATCAGCTGTTTAAGTTTGAAGTATTTCAATAAAAGGTTAAAGATTATGAACGGAAAAATAGTACAAATCATCGGCCCGGTAATCGACGTCGAGTTTAAAGGTGCTGATTTACCAAAAATCTATGACGCGTTAAAAGTTGATGAACTGGGTCTTACTTTAGAAGTTCAACAACAAGTTGGTGATAACGTTGTACGTGCAATCGCAATGGGATCATCTGACGGTTTAAAGCGTGGCATGGCTGTTTCTAACACGGGCGAAGCGATTTCAGTTCCGGTTGGTAAACCAACACTAGGTCGTATCTTTGATGTTCTAGGGAATCCGATTGATAATGCGGGTCCTGTTGAATCAGAAGAAAAAATGACAATTCACCGCCCTGCTCCAGCATTTGACGAGCTAGCAGCTTCTCAAGAATTATTGGAAACAGGCGTTAAAGTTATCGATTTGATCTGCCCATTTGCTAAGGGTGGTAAAGTTGGTCTATTTGGTGGTGCCGGTGTTGGTAAAACCGTAAACATGATGGAGTTGATCCGTAACATCGCGATTGAACACTCAGGTTACTCAGTATTTGCTGGTGTAGGTGAGCGTACTCGTGAAGGGAACGATTTCTATTATGAAATGGAAGAATCAGGAGTACTTGATAAAGTTGCTCTTGTTTATGGTCAGATGAATGAGCCACCAGGTAACCGTTTACGTGTTGCTTTGACGGGTCTTACAATGGCTGAGTACTTCCGTGACGAAGGTCGTGATATCCTATTCTTCGTAGATAACATCTACCGTTATACTCTTGCGGGTACAGAAGTATCAGCATTGTTAGGTCGTATGCCATCTGCAGTAGGTTATCAGCCAACTTTGTCTCAAGAAATGGGTCAAATCCAAGAGCGTATCACGTCAACTAAAACTGGTTCGATTACGTCGATTCAGGCCGTATACGTTCCAGCGGATGACTTAACGGATCCGGCACCAGCAACAACATTTGCTCACTTGGATGCGACAGTTGTATTGAACCGCTCGATCGCTGAAACAGGTATTTATCCTGCCATCGATCCTTTGGATTCAACTTCTCGTCAATTAGATCCATTGGTCGTTGGTGCTGAGCACTATGACACAGCTCGTGGTGTTCAAGAAACGTTACAGCGTTATAAAGAGTTGAAAGATATTATCGCTATCCTTGGGATGGACGAGCTATCTGAAGAAGACCGTTCATTAGTTGCTCGCGCACGTAAAATGCAGCGTTTCTTCTCTCAACCATATTTCGTAGCAAAAGTTTTCACAGGTGAAGACGGACGTTATGTCCCATTGAAAGAAACTCTTCGTGGTTTCAAAATGATTATTTCAGGTGAACTTGATGATATCCCAGAGCAAGCATTTATGTATGCCGGTGATATCGATGAAGTGCTTGAAAAAGCTAAGAAATATAAGGATTAATTGATTATGGCAGTCTCAATGCAAGTCGATATTGTAAGTGCTGAAGGATCTTTGTTCTCTGGTAAAGCGGATATGGTCTTTGCACAGGCTGCCGATGGTGAAGTCGGCATCCTGCCAAAACATACCCAGTTGTTAACGCAGTTAAAGCCTGGTCAAGTTCGCGTTGTCAGTGGTGATGAAGAAGATAGTTTCTTTATCAACAGTGGTGTCCTAGAAGTTCAACCAAGTGTTGTAACGATTCTGGCGGACACGGCAATTCGTGCAGAAGATCTGGATCAAGCTGCGGCTGAAGAAGCAAAACGTCAAGCTGAAGAGGCGATGGCGCAAGCAAAATCTGATACAGATATTGCGCGTGCTCAAATCGAATTAGCAGAAGCCGTTGCGCAAATTCAGACGATTACGAAGCTACGTGATCGTTTACACAAGACAGGATTGTCTTAAATCAATTTTTTCTATTAAAGAAAAGCACCTTCGGGTGCTTTTTTTTTAGAACCGCTACCAAAATTATTTTATACAATAAGATAAATTTGTTTGCTGTTTTAAAGGTTTTCTAGGAGCCCTACATGTCTTTAAAAGTCATCATTTTAGCTGCAGGAAAAGGCACGCGTATGCGTTCTAATCTGCCTAAAGTTTTACAACCCTTAGCACAGAAGCCTTTATTGTCTCACGTGATCTCGACAGCGCAGCATTTAACCGATGAAGCGATTATCACGGTGATTGGACATGGTGCTGAGCAAGTTGTTGATGTAATCGGTAGTGAAGGTATTCAGTATGTTGAGCAACTTGAACAGTTAGGTACCGGGCATGCAGTGGTTCAAGGAAACCCGCATTACGATGATGACGATACCGTTTTAATTCTTTATGGGGATGTTCCTTTAACTCGGCAAAACACTCTAACGGATTTACTGAATTTAGTGGATGAGGTTCATCCTTTGGCGTTGCTCACGATTAATTTAGAAAATCCAAGCGGTTATGGTCGTATTGTTCGTAATCAGCATCATCTTGTACAGTCGATCGTAGAAGAAAAAGATGCCTCTTATGAACAAAAAGCTATTCAGGAAGTTAATACTGGGATGATGGCGGTTAAAGGTCATTATTTACAAAAGTGGTTAAGTCAGTTATCAAACAGTAATGCACAAGGCGAATATTATTTAACCGATATTATCGCGATGTGTGTAGAAGAAGGTTTTGAAGTCCATACGACTCAGCCGGCTTTAGAAATTGAAGTACTTGGGGTCAATAATAAATCTCAGCTCCAGTCTTTGGAAAGACAGTATCAAGCACAATTAGCGGAAGAGTTAATGGAGCAAGGCGTAACGTTATTGGATGCTTCTCGTCTTGATATTCGAGGTGATTTAACCGTTGGGCAAGATGTGACTATTGATGCCAATGTTATATTTGAAGGGACTGTCGTACTGGATGATCATGTTTCTATTGGTGCAAATTGCGTAATTAAAAATGCTGTTATCAAGTCTGGCTCTGACATAAAACCTTTTTCGCATATTGAAGACGCTAAAATTGGTCATAACTGCGAAATTGGCCCTTATGCAAGACTTCGTCCAGGGACAGATTTGAGCAATGACGTTAAGATTGGGAATTTTGTAGAAACCAAAAAATCCCAAATTGGGCTAGGTTCAAAGGTCAATCACCTCTCCTATATTGGCGATACTCAAATGGGTGCCGGTGTTAATATTGGCGCGGGGACGATTACGTGTAATTATGATGGGGTCAATAAATACCAGACAGTGATTGGTGATAATGTTTTTGTTGGGTCGGATTCGCAGTTAGTTGCCCCTGTTGCCATCGAAGCGGGCGCAACCATCGGGGCAGGGTCGACCATTACTAAAAATGCACCGGCAGGCACCTTGACCTTATCACGCAGTAAGCAGTTAACCGTTAAAGGCTGGCAAAAACCAACCAAAAAGTAAAACAGCCAGGCCTGGTTACTTTTTAGCATATAAATAATAGTTAAACGAGGTCAGTATGATTTATCTGACGATTACACCCTCACAAGCTGAACCATTTCAAAAACAAATGCAGCGTCATGAATGGGAAATGGTTTCCCAAGAAGGCGGGCAAAGTCAGTTTATTGGATGGGCTTATGTTATGCATTGGCAAAAAGAGATTGATGACAAGATGGCCAAGGTCTGGCTTCATTATTCCGATAACCAAGGCCAGTTGGAAGCTTATCTTGAGATGAATCCAGCCGCAAAACCTCTTATTGATCAGATTGTCGCTGAGATTTCTGAAGAATGATTCACAAAGCGCAGTTCAAAGCTTATCTTCAGCTTACTCGTCTTGATCGACCGATTGGGATTTATTTAGTTTTATGGCCTGCGTTATGGGCATTATGGTTGGCAGCGGATGGTATGCCGCCTATTTCTATTTTGATTATCTTTGTGCTGGGGGCTGTTATTATGCGCTCAGCAGGCTGTGTCATTAACGATTATGCGGATCGTCATTTTGATGGCTATGTTTCTAGAACTTGTACTCGCCCTTTAGCAACCGGCCTACTGACCGAACGCCAAGCATTAAAATTCTTTTTGTTACTGTGTTTGCTGGCCTTTGGACTGGTTTTGTTTCTCAATCCTTTTACGATTTTCTTATCTTTCGGCGCGGTGCTGCTGGCTGTGCTCTATCCTTTTATGAAGCGTCATACGTTTTGGCCACAAGCTTTTTTAGGTGCGGCTTTTGCCTGGGCAATTCCGATGGCTTTTGCCGCGATTCAAAATGACGTGCCATGGCAGGCCTGGGTGGTTTTTGCGGTGACTTTAATTTGGGCGCTTGTGTATGATACTGCCTATGCGATTGCTGATAAAGAAGATGACTTAAAACTGGGCATTAAATCGACAGCGATTTTATTCGGTCAGCATGTTAGGGCAATCATTGGCCTATTTCAGTTCTTGATGTTGCTAGGTTTTATCTGGATTGGAAATTTGTTTGATTTATCATGGCTGTATTATGGATCAGTTTTAATTGCAGCGATGCTATTCCTGTATCATCAATACTTGCTAAGCTTTAATCAGACGCAAAAAGCGTTTAAAGCTTTTTTGAATAATCATTGGGTTGGGTTGGTGATTCTGGTTGGGATCATGCTTGATACACTGTAAAGATTTATGTAAAAGTGTTTAAAACAAACACGATAATAATGCGCTTAATTCAGTTCTGCTTGTAGAGTGATATTGAATCACTTAATATAACAAAGGCCCTTACCAAATAAGTAGAGTTCAGTATTAAAAAGAGCTACTTAAGTAAGGTTTGATGAGATAGCAGAGGCAATCTTTTGCAAACGACTTTAAAGACATTTTCATGGATAATGGCCGCCTTATTATATTCCTCTTCGTCATTTTCTGAGACGACTCCAACCAACGCGGCACAACCTGAGACACCCTCCAAATCCACGACCAGCTCTAAAGAAAAAGCTTCTGATTCTGTGAACGCAGCAGGGGATGAAAAGGATTATTTTCTAGAAGGAAGCAAAAGTCCTCTCATTAATTCGACTTTAAATTATCTTGATACCATGCATGATTGGTTAGGGACTTATGTGGATGATTTCGGTGAAAATGCCGATGATTTCTTTGGAACAGAAGAATCTTTCGACCGAACTCGGGGCAGCCGGCTTGATATTATGACGCCCATTCGATTTCATGCCGATGGCGGCATTGATACTCAAGTGAAATTTAGGGCGAAAATCGCTTTACCGCGGACCAATAAACGCTGGCATTTAATGGTTTCTTCTGCCGAAGACACGCTACAAGAACTCGCCAACGAAGATCAAGGAGCCTCATCCAGTGCGATAAATAATAACACGTCTGCAACCTCAACCAATCAAGATGGGTCAACCGCGGTAGGGTTTCGTTTTCTATTAGACGCAAAAGACTTTACAGAATCTTATTTTGATTTTGGTCTGAATTTTCGCAATATTATTGAGCCAGACCCTTATGTCAGAGTTAAAGGAACATACAAATGGAAGTTAAGTAAGAAGTGGTATAGTCGAATGTATCAGGACTTGTTTTGGGAGAATTATGATGGAGTGGGATTGCACTCAAGACAAACATTCGATTACCAAGTTAATAACCGTTATTTGTTACGCTCTGAAACCAATGGCACTTGGTGGGATAAAGAGCAATATTATGATTTATCACACAACTTTATTTTCTTTGATCGTGTTAATGTGCATCGAGGGGTAGCTTATCATTTGGGGTGGAACTGGAATTGGAATACGCGATCGCCGGGGTTTCATCTAACCGCTTATCATACAGGGGTTAACTGGCGAGAACGAATTTATAAAAAATGGTTATATTTTGAAATCGAACCTAGAGTCGATTTTAGAGAAGATGCGAATTTTCAGACAGCTGATCCGAGCATTTTATTTATGTTGGAAGCGCAATTTTACGACGACAGTAAGCAGGTGAGGTAAAAAAACCCTGCTATAAAAAATTTATAGCAGGTAATTCACTTTAGAAAAGCAACGAAAAAAGTATTCAGAGAGATCAAGCTCTACTCAATAACTTTTAGAGTAAGAGCTTGAATCAAGAGGTTATATTGTTAGTAAAGAATAGACAGTTGCAGTGCGATGCGGTTGTCGACACTTTTTAAAATATCATGTACCGGAGCACCTGCCGCTGCTTTTGGTGCTTTGATATCGCGAATTTCATAGTTCGCTCTCAGCACGGTCTTTTTATTGACGAAATATTGAGCACCCAGCGTTGTGGTTCTGAATTCACGATACTTATCTGCTCCAGTTCCACTAGCAGCATCGTTTTCAGTCGCGCTGTCTAAAGCATCATAACGTACGTTAAGTTCCAATTGAGGAATGATGCGATACCCAAAGTCTAGGTAGTAACCATTCGCTTTCTGGTCTGTAAAGACGTTAAAGGTCACAGGGTTCCCGTTATTATATTCACCGCCTGGTGCACCAGCGCCTTTGGTTCCACCAAAAATCATGCCGTCAGCTTGCACATATTCTGCGGCGAAACGGTATTTACTGTTTAAGAAGGTCGTCCCTAATCCTGAACGCGTGCGGTTTTTCTCAACGCCATCAATGGTACGCTTACCATCTTGATTCCAGACATAGAATTTCAGTCCGTTTTTACGACCTTTTTTACCACCGGCGATATCCATTTCTGTTGATAAATAAAGATAAGTATCTTTGGCATCATTATTATCAATGCGCCCCAGTCCATTACCATTCCCGATCATGACAGCATAACTGGTATCCCAGCCGTTGTGTTTGAACGAATCAAACACTTCGATCCCTTGGTCACGAAACGCGCCAACAGGTCCATTACGCCCTGTAGAGGAGGTTGATGTGTCGAAATGGCGCTCCAATAATAACCGGTCAGTCATATTGGTAAAGTTAATGTAGTTAAAGACCGCGATGCCCTGAAACCCTTCTTCAGAACCGGGTGTTTTAAACTGACCTACACGAATACGAGCGCCAGGGATATGATTTAAGGTAATACTGGCATCGGTTAATTGACCCTTCGAAGCGTTTTGCCCTGTGGTAATACCATTGTTCCCGAACTCAGCCAGTAAGAAATAATTCACCTTATTGTCGAGTGGTAAGTTGGCACCACGAACCCCAATTCTTGCTCGGCGAATGTTAAAGCTGTTGGCAGAAGTATTCTGAGGTTTAACCAAGTTAAAGGCCGCACTTTGCCCACTGGCAGGCCCTGCAGTCAGTTTGGTGTCGTCCGTTTGTTGATATTCGGCTTGTATGAAGCCCCACACTTTCGCTCTAGGCGCTTGGTGGTCTGCTTCAGTTCCTTGTAGCATTAACCAGTTGGCGGCTTGTGCAGGCGTTGCCATGCTTGCTGCAATGATTGCAGCGGGAAGTAATTTGATTAAAAATTGTTTTTTCATAAATAACGTCTCTTATATTTTTAATGAGTTTCGTGTTAGTCCGGAACTTAAGATTACGGTCTTAGGTAAACGAATCCTTGTTGCTGTAAATGAGCCAGTTCTGCGACGCCGCTGGCGACGATATCTTTTTGATCGACATCATATAAATCTCGATTGATATTCACTTTACGGCCCTTAACGGTATTTGCACAAACATTGAACATCACGCCTTGCATTTTCAGGTTGTCGATTTTTTGCTGCATTGTGACTGAGGCATTAGCCGCTTTAAACTTAGGGACGTTTGTCAACGCATCTTCATTTAAAACCAAAGACAGTCCATTACCATGCATGACGACACGGATATCTAAATTTTTAGAGCCAACCGCATTGATATGGTTTTGAATGTTTCGTAAGGTGCTTGACTGCTTTTTAGCATCATCATAATTGATGTGATAAACCACCTTTTGTTGGCCATAGTCATTTGCCGCTTGGCTAACCTGTGTCAAACCCAATAGCAAAACTGCACTTGCCAAAACTGTAGAAAGTAATTTTTGAATGCTCATGATGTTTCTCCTAAGACGGTACCAATTAAGGTTTTAAGATTTGGTAGCCTGCAGCGTTGAGCTGTAAGATACGTGCTGCGCCGGCTGGTACGACATTTACACCCTCTACTAATGCTGGCTTGCTGCCTAATATTTTTGAATAATGATTCAGAGTATTGGCGCATCCACTGAATCGAACCCCTGCGTTCATCAAAGATTTGATGCGCGGTGTATTCACGTTTCCTTCAAGCATGAGTCTTAAGCCAGGGCCAAATGCGACGATTTCTAAATCTAAGTCGCCAGCGTCATAGTGCTTCATCAGGTTATTGGCCACATTCAGAACTAATGTTTGCTTGAATGGGTTCGGATCACTGATTTGTAATACAACTTTATGTGTCGCAAAAGTGTCCGGTAATGTTGGTTCTTGAGCAGAAAGCACGTTCAAGGAAACGAGCATCGACATCATCCAGGTTAAAATTAGTAAGGGTATTTTTTTATTCATCACGATTTTATTCCTCCGATTTCGTGAGTATTTAAATAAGTACTCATCCTAATAACGTAAAACATTCCAACTTTATTCCAACTTCTTGAGATGGTTGTTTCTATGGGCAAATAACGGAATCTTATTTAATGAAATGGTTATATTCTTATGAGTGAAAATAGAGTTGTCTTTAAATATGTTTTTGCCTATGATGAAAAAAAGGAATTTTTTTATGATTGGTAGCTGGGTTAAATTAAAAACAAATCAAGTCAAGTTGAATGCGGTTTTAGAATCGAATTATGCAAACTTATATCGCATTGCTTATGCATGGAGTCAGGATGAATCCCTTGCGCAAGATTTAGTGCAGGATACAATGTTAAAATCGCTGCAAAAAGCGGATCAGGTTGAAAGTTTTGAAAATATCGATCGATGGCTTTGTAAGATTATGCATAACATGTTTTATGATAATTGTCGGAAAAGTGCGCGTTGGCAACAGGTGAATGTGGATGAATATGAGGAGCAGTTGCGAACCGAATCAATCGAAACGCTTTATATTCAAAAGCAGGACGTTCGTAACATCCATGCAGCCATCGGTAGTCTGCCAATTGATCAACGAGAAGTAATGGTATTAGTTGATTTGCAGGGGTACTCTTACCAAGAAGTTGCTGAAATATCAGAAGTTCCAGTAGGAACGGTTATGAGTCGATTGTCGCGAGGTCGTGCTAAGTTGAAAAAGCTCATAACGAGTGAGAAATTTATTCCCCATTATGCCAATAATGTTGTGGATTTGAAAAAGAGTAATTCAAAATGAATCAAGACCAAAGAGCGGCTCATCCAGATATTCATGCCTATATTGATGGTGAATTGACTGGAGACGAGCGCGTAGCTTTTGAGCAGATTTTGCAACAAGATAAAGTGTTGCAGGATGAAGTATGTGAGTTGAGAAAAATTAAGCAGCAAATGCTAGAACATTACCAAAGAGTTCCGATTCCGAAAAGAAAGCCGCTCGAATCTAAATCATTCAGTGCACGATGGGCGGTTGCTGCGTCATTTGTGGCTGCGTTTGGGTTAGGATTTCTAGCTTCTTCTGAAGGCGTGATATCGCCACAATCTTCATCAAGTTCCATGCTCATTGCTGCAAATAGCCCCCAGAAGCTGTTGTTGCATATCGACTCTAATCAGCCAGCAAAAACTCAGGCGGTATTGCAGAAGGCCAGTGCCTTGTTAAGTGTCCAGTCAAAACAGGTCGGGGCGCCTAAAATGCAAATTGAGATAGTTGCTAACGATCATGGTATCGAGCTTTTCGAAGAGGGAAATCCAAGTCGTGAAGCCATTGTGAATTTATTAGCCCAGTACGATAATTTGAAGTTGATTGCCTGTCAAAGAGCCTTGAAACGCCGTGCAGATGAAGGCAAGCCTTTAACTATGATTAAAGGGGTTGAAACCGATAGAGCTGCGCTTGATGAAATTGTGAATAAAATGCAAAAAGGGTGGGGTTACTATAAATTTTAAGAGGCGCTATCTATGAAAGCTTCTGTCAATAAAAGTGGATATTTGTTTTGAATGAAGACCGATTTTCTGGCAAAAGTTTTAATTTGTTCTGAAGATGGTAAGTCGATATGTGGCCAGTTGGTTGCGTGAGTTTGGGTTACCTGAAAAGGGGTACGTTTTAAACCGGGGAGTTGGAATAAGATCTCGCCGAGAGGACGGTTCCCCAAATGTTTAAGTGCATACCATGGGTTGCCTGTTTGCCAATAAGGTATCACGGTTCTGGCATAGACGATCGGTTGCCCATCGCAAGTTAAGAAGACGCATCGAATCCATGCTTTTTGTGACAGTGGGATGTTGAGTTGCTGCGCCTCTGACACCAGAGGTTTTTCATAGGTTTCTGACAGAATATTCACTTCCATATCTGGGCAGCCTAATCGAATTTTTGCTGTCAAAGAACCCGTGTCCAATAACCAGTTATGCAATTGTTTCGGGCCCTTTAAGCGGTCAATCAATCCGGTGGGATACCAGTGAGGTTCTTGTCTGAGCGTAACGCGTGTAATGGCGTGTTTAGGCATGCTTATAATCCATTTTTTCTCCAACCCAACGTTCATTTAAGGCATCTGCCACTTCTGGGTGCTCTTTGGCTAAGGTTTCGGCACAGTGTTTAATCACTGGAATCATTTCTTGATCGCGTTTCAGATCTGCAATTCTAAAATGTAATCCGCCTGTTTGTCGAGTGCCCAATATTTCACCTGGGCCGCGAATTTTTAAATCTTCTTCCGCAATTTTAAAACCGTCATTAGATTCTCGCATGATGTTAAGGCGTGCTTTACTGGTTTCGCCCAAGGGGGCTTGGTAAAGTAAGACGCAATGACTTTTTTTGCTGCCTCGACCAACGCGTCCACGTAATTGATGCAATTGAGCTAGCCCAAGGCGCTCGGCATTTTCGATAATCATCAAGCTTGCATTTGGGACATTAACACCCACTTCGATCACTGTGGTTGCCACCAATAGATCCAGATCATGGTTTTTAAAGGCTCGCATGCGTTCTGTTTTTTCATCCGCTTTGAGACGACCATGAATCAATCCAACGCGTAAATCCGGCCAATGATCCATGAACTGCTGTGCGGTCACTTCAGCGGCTTGTGCATGAAGTAGCTCTGATTCCTCGATTAAAGGACAAACCCAGTAAGCTTGCACGCCTTGTTTGCATTGTGCATATAAGTGCGTCATGACATCAAAGCGTTTGCTGTTGTTTAAAACAGCGGTTTCAATCGGTTGTCTGCCCGGTGGAAGTTCATCAATAATGGATAGATCTAAATCGCCATAAGCGGTCATTGCCAAGGTTCTGGGAATGGGGGTCGCTGTCATAATGAGCTGGTGAGGATGGCTTTCATTTTGCATTCCTTTGTCATGTAGAGCCAGTCGCTGGTGTACGCCAAATCGATGTTGCTCATCAATAATCACAAGACCTAAATGATGCAAGGTAACACTGTCTTGAAAAAGCGCATGGGTACCAATAATGACTTTTGCTTTGCCAGATGCTGTTTTTTGGAGCATATCCCGTTTTTCGGCAGCCTTCATTTGACCATTTAGCCAAGCAACGGATATATTAAGAGGTTCCAGCCATTCAAGAAAATGGTTTTTATGTTGTTCCGCCAAAATCTCAGTCGGTGCCATAATAGCAACTTGATAACCGGCATCTGCTACTTGCAAGGCAGCTAAAGCAGCGATAATGGTTTTACCGGATCCGACATCCCCTTGCACTAAGCGTTGCATGGGGTGAGGTTGGCTAAAATCCTGCTGGATTTCATTTAAGACACGATTCTGTGCGCCAGTGAGTTTAAAAGGAAGGCTTTTTAATAAATGCGAAACAGTCTCACTAATAGGAACTTTGGGCGCCATTCGCTGTTTATCGTGTTGACGTAAAAGCTGTAAACTCAATTGATGAGTTATCAATTCTTCAAAAATCAATCGTCGCTGTGCCGGGTGTTCAAATCGCTGAATCTGTGACAAGTCGTCTTCCGGCTGGGGTTCATGCAAAGTTCGCAAGGATTGATTGATCGGTGGGATATTCATTTCTTCTAATAGCGTTTGGGGTAAAGCTTCTTCCAGCGGATATTGTTTCAACAGGAGTAACGTTTGTTGCATCAGTTTGAGCAAAGTCGTCTGCCCCAATCCTTCTGTAATGGGATAAATTGGTGTAAGGGTGTTTTCAAGAGGGGGTGGATTTTCTGGGCTGAACAATTGATAGGTCGGATGCACAATTTCCAATCCGTTTGGCCCTGAGCGCACTTCACCATAAGCCCGTAATTTAAGGCCGCGTTTGAACTGTTGTGCTTGTCGGTAATGAAAGTGAAAAAAACGGCAACTAATAGGGCGGTTTGAACCATCAACCAGTTTCACGATAAGACTGCTGTTACGGCTTTGGGTCATGTGCTGGCCGATGATTTCCCCTTCAATCAGCGCTTCCTGACCAATGAATAATTGACTAATAGGAGTCAGTTTGGTCTTGTCTTGATAGCGCAAGGGTAAGTGAAACAGTAAATCTTGAACGTGAAAAAGCCCTAGGCGATTCAGTTTTTCTACCTGTTTGTCACCAACCCCTTTTAGTGTGGTCAGTTTGAGTTGTGCGAGCATAACGTTTGATCCGACTTGGTCATGGGGTTAAGTTTCGTAAACCGCCCAAAAATGGCCAGGCCTGGCTGTTTTTGGAAGAAGGTATGATGTTACTTTAATACGTTAGGCGCATCATAACCTTGGGGTTCATCCGTGTAAATGCAGACATTCCAGTCTTGCGCCAACCCGGTTTCTGCTAAGCAATAGGTGTTGAAGAAATTAACGATTTCATCTCGCTGACAGTGAGCTTCAAACGCGTTGATATCTGACCAGATTTCATTAAAGACAATTGGAAAGCTTTTGCCATCTGCATAAGGGGTTGGCACTTGGCGAGTCACGCGATACTGTAAGCACCCATCCTCCCTTAAGGTGTTGGGTTCTAAGCTTTGCAAGATTTGAAATAATTCAGCCTCTTTACCTGGTTTAGGTTGAAATTGTGCGAGGCAGTATACTTTTTTAGACATGAATTTCTCTTTGATATAAAGGGGTGGCTTTATTTTAGCGAAATTCATTCAGGCGGTTGGAGGAATTTAAAAAGGAATCGGGTATAAAGCTTACTTGCTAAGGTTTTAGGCTAGTACCCATTGGCCTTTGCCGCGTCGTTTGGCTTCGTACATCGCTTTGTCGGCCTGGTTAAGAATGTCATCAGCATGATGTTTTCTGCTGGATTGGTCAAATATTTTAAGGCCAATGGAAGCGCTCACTTGCCCTTCTGATTGGTCGGTGAGCGTGATGGGGTGTCGGATCGCGCTAATGATTTTGTCGGCAACCTGAGCGGCAAAGCTTTCATTTTGAATATTTTCCAAGAGGACCACAAATTCATCTCCGCCAAATCGGGCTGCTAGGTCGGTTTTTCGAATGATTTTTTGAATGCGGTTGGCCGCTTCTTTTAGTACAGCATCACCTGCATTATGCCCATATTGGTCGTTGATTGACTTAAAGCCATCTAAATCAATAAACAAAATCGCGTTAGATTGTGAGTGCCTCTCAAGCCGAGAAATGGAACGCCCCAATTCATTCACCAGTAACCGCCTTTTTGCCAACCCGGTTAGCTGGTCATAGTTTGCCATTTGATAGCTTTCTTCAATTAAGGCTTCTTTTTCGTCGTTGAGTTGATTAAATGCTTGGGTGACGTGGTTGTAATAGGTTGCGATTAAAGAGGCATCAGAATAGGGCTCCACCATGATTTTTTTTGAAAAATCCTGTTCTTGAGCTTGATTGTTCATGGCTTGTGCTAGATCAAACATGGAGGTTGAAGCTTGGTGCTCACTGATATTAAGTCCCAGTATCTCTTTTGATTCGCTGACTCTCAAAGGGTAAAGGCGATTAATAATACTTAATAAACTGTAAGTTACCAAGAAGGTGAGTAGTCCAACGACGATAATTCCGAGGAGTTGAATTTTAAGTTGTTGCCAAAAATTAGCCTCTGCGACCAAGAAAGAAACCATCAGTGTACCGGCAACTCCAGCAAAAAGGTGGACAGGTACAGCTTCAAGCGCATCATCAATTTTCCATTTAACCAATAATATTTTCCCGCCCAAATAGGCAAGATAGCCCAGTATGCCTATCAAAATCGCTGCTCCAGGAGAGGCAAGATGGGCAGAAGCGGTAATGGCGACCAAGCCAGCTAAAATGCCATTGATGATGTCAATAACTTGATAGTAGCCTGTATAAAGACGGCTGACAATCAATCCGGTTATACCGCCAATCGCACCTGCAATGAGGGTGTTCAGAATGACTTTTCCTGTCTCATAGTTAAGCGCCAGAACACTTCCTCCGTTAAATCCTATCCAGCCAAGCCAGATAAGAAAGACGCCTAATGCGCTATAAGCTAAATTGGACTGCTCAAAAGGGTTTTTCTGGGTTTCAAATCGGCCCAAACGCGGTCCAATGATTAATATGGCTGCCAGCGCTGCCCAGCCGCCGACAGAGTGCACAACCGTTGAACCGGCAAAATCTATAAACCCGAGTTGAGCCAGCCAGCCGTCAGCATTCCAGATCCAATGTGCCTGCACAGGGTAAATAAACAAGGAGACAATCACTGCAATAATTAAATAAGACGTGTATTTTGTTCTTTCAGCGATTGAGCCTGAAATAATAGTGACAGCAGTGGAGACAAACATAGCGTGGAATAAGGTGAGGACCAGCTCCGAAAGAGAGTTTTCATAAAAGAAAACAGGACTCCAGCCAAATACCCCGTGATGACTGGTGCCAAGCATGATGCTAGCCCCCAAGACAACAAAAATCATAAAAGCGATTAAAAAGTCACTGACATTTTTGATGGCGGTTGAGATGGAATTTTTGGTTCGAGTTGCGCCTGCTTCAAGCGCAGTGAACCCTGGTTGCATAAGCGCTACCAAAACCGCACTGATTAAAACCCATAGAATATCAATTAACTGATCGCTCATCGCCGGATGCTCTCTTTACGATGTTTTTAGTTAATAAGCAAGAAAAGAGCCTAAATTAATAAAAGCTTATATAGCTTGGAGATAAGAAATTTTAAGTAGCTATAATATGATTTATTAGATGAGTTTTGCGCTATTGTGATTCTTTTTTGTATGGTATGGGTGCAATTGGAGAATGTTACTTCGCCTTATAGATTAAGGCGAAGTATAAAGAGGGTTAGTAAGAAGACAGTTCTAAAATCCCATCCATTTCAACATCAGTCCCTTTGGGTAGTTCTTTGACCCCTACGGCCGCGCGTGCAGGGTAAGGTTGCTGAAAATATTGCGTCATAATGTCATTCACTGTCGCGAAGTGGCTTAAGTCGGTTAAGAAGATATTGAGCTTTACAATATCTTGCAAAGAGCCGCCTGCTGCTTCGCAAACAGCGGTTAAATTGTGGAATACTTGGTGAATTCGCTCTGAGATATCGCCTTCCTTCACTTCCATTGTTTCAGGAATAAGAGCAATTTGTCCGGATAGATAAACCGTACTGCCTACTTTAACTGCTTGAGAATAGGGGCCAATGGCCTCAGGTGCTTTGTCGGTTGAAATGATTTCGCGCATGAGAAATTTCCTTTTCATTAAATCGTTTTCGGCATGAATTTTATCATAAATAAAGTAAAAGGCTTTTTTGTAATCGGGATCCTTTTTAAGGATGTTGTTCATTATTTAGTTGTTTTGTACGCTGTTTTCAAATAATTAACTGTGATAGAATTTTTATTATTAGTCTTGGCTAACTTTTTACTTAGGGTTGTTTATTTTTTAGGAATATTATGGTCTTTATGTCTACATTTTTGAAAAAAAGTTCGTTAATCGGGTTGTTGTGTTTAGTCGGTTGGCAATCTTCAGTCGTGGCCAAACCCGTAAATGTGGTGGTGACAACTGGTATGATCGGAGATTTGGTCTTGAATATTGGTCAAAAAAATGTCGAGATGACGGCCTTGATGGGAGTTGGTGTTGATCCCCATTTATATAAGGCGACACACGGCGATCTCAGGCGATTACAGAAAGCAGATGTTATTTTTTATAATGGATTACACTTAGAAGGCAAAATGCAGGATGTTTTCGAAAAGTTATCACGCAGAAAACCCGTTTATGCCGTGACTCAGGATATTGATGAACAGCAATTGCATCGTTACGGAAAAGCGCATGATCCGCATGTCTGGTTTGATGTCGCCTTATGGTATGCAGCAGGTCAACTTGTGTTGGAAAAATTGATTCAGCACGACCCTCAGAATGAAACGATCTACCGACACAATGCGGCACAGTATTTAAAACAATTATCGAAACTCGATGATTGGGTGGAGCAACAAGTCAGCCAAATTCCGAAACAGCAGCGAGTGTTGATTACAGCGCATGATGCTTTTGGCTATTTTGGAACGGCTTATGATATGGAAGTGAGAGGATTACAAGGCATCAGTACGGCGACTGAATTCGGATTGCATGATATCAAAGCATTAAAAGAACTTATTTTAGCGAGAAAAATAAAAGCCGTTTTTGTTGAGTCCAGCGTTCCCAAACGGTTTTTGGGGGCTTTAGTTGCTGGCGTGAATGAAGTTGGACGGCCACTTAAGATTGGTGGGGAGTTATACTCCGATGCGATGGGCTTGTCTGGAACGCCAGAAGGAACCTATATTGGCATGGTTAAACATAATGTGAATGTCATTGTTCGGGCATTGAGATAAGGATATTAGATGAAAGCGATTCAAAACTCTCCACTGATTGTGGATCAACTGAGCATGCGATACCAGTATAAGCCTGTGCTGACCGATGTTAGTTTTCAGATTCCAGAGGGAAAGACTATAGCGGTGGTAGGCCCCAATGGGGCCGGAAAATCCACTTTATTAAAAGGCATTATGGGGCTTGAACCTACGATGAGTGGGAGCATAAAGTTTTTTGGGCAGCCCCTTGATCAGAAACGTTTGGCCGTTGCTTATGTGCCTCAAAGAGAAGAATCTGACTGGGATTTCCCAATCAATGTGATGGATGTCGTTTTGATGGGACGACATGGGCAGCTCAAATTTTGGCAGCGGCCTTCTGCTCAAGATATTTTGATTGCAGAGCAGGCTTTAGAGCAGGTGAGTATGTTGGATTTCAAAAGCCGTCAAATCAACCAGCTTTCTGGCGGTCAACAACAGCGTGTATTTTTGGCGAGAGCTTTAGCGCAAAAAGCCAGCCTTTACTTAATGGATGAGCCTTTTGCCGGCGTTGATGTCACCACTGAAAAGGCAATTGTTGAATTGTTTGAAACGTTAAAAACTCAAAACAAAACCATTGTATGTGTCCATCATGACTTGAATACAGTGAGTGAATATTTTGATTGGGTGTTATTGATCAATGCGCGTTTGATTGCCGCAGGCCCTGTCAACGAAGTATTGACGCCTGAGAATTTGAATAAAACCTATGGCGGACGTTTATCTTTATTGAATGAAATGACCGAAAAGCTTTATCGCTCTAATATTGATCGGGTGCATGATAATGGGTGATTTTGTAGCCTATAATCCTTCCTATTGGGCATTGTTTGTTGAGTTTTGGCAGTTGAATGATCCCAATGCTGTTTGGGTGCTCATTGGGTCGGCATTGTTAGGGCTCAGTGCTTCGGTTATTGGAGGGTTCGCTTTTTTAAGAAAGCGTTCTCTGATGGGCGATGCATTAGCTCATGCTGCACTCCCGGGGGTTATGACCGCGTTTATCTTATTTCATGCTAATACCCCCATATTGATGTTTTTAGGGGCGGTATCGAGTAGTTTTCTTGGGTTGTTTTTGATGGACTGGTTACCTAAGAACACCAAAATAAAGCCCGATGCGGCAATGGCGATTACCTTATCTTTTTTCTTCGCACTCGGCTTAATGGAGTTGTCTTACATTCAAGGGTTAGAAGTAGCGGGAAAGTCAGGCCTGGATAAAATTCTATTCGGCCAAGCCGCTGCAATGTTGCCGCACGACATTTATTTATTGTCTATTGTCGCCATCATCGTTTTGATTATGGTCGCGTTATTTTTTCAAAAATTTCGTTTGATTGCTTTTAACCGCTCCTATGCGAAATCAATTGGGCTCAATATTCCTTTTTATGAGGTTTTGTTGGCACTTTTGATTGTGATGTCTGTGGTCATTGGGTTGCAGATTGTCGGGGTGGTATTGATGGCTGCAGTCTTGTTAACACCTGTGGCGGCCGCTAGGTTTTGGAATCAGAATTTACCGGGTATGTTGATGACGGCAGGGGGGATTGGTGCAATCAGCGGGGTGCTGAGTGCCAATGTTTCTTACATGGCCCCTGCCATGCCAACGGGGCCTTGGATGGTAGTAATGTTGTTTATTTTGTTTGTAATCTCTTTCTTATTTGCACCCCGAAAAGGGTTATTGTCAAACCTTGCTCAACAAAGGCAGCTGCGACGTCACGTGTGTGACGAAAATGTACTTAGAACCTTTTATATTTTGAATGAACGTCATCCCGTTAATGATAAGAAAGAACACTCTGCAATTGATTTAGGGTTGGCTTTTGGTGAGGAAGCTATCTTAGCTGTGCGGGGTATAGCGATCGGAAAACTCAAACAAACATTACAACGTTTAGAGCAAAAGGGTTTACTGAGTCGAACGCATGACACGGATGGTTGGCGTTTAACTGAAATGGGAATGTTTGCTGCGATGACTTTAACGCGTCGACATCGTTTGTGGGAGAGTTATTTAACCGAACAACTCGATATGGATGTCAATAAGGTGCACCATTATGCAGAGCAGATTGAACATTTGCTCACCGACGAAGAGACGCTGCAAATAGAGCAAGCTTTAGCACAGCAAGGAGCGTTGCGAGATCCGCATGGCCGGAAAATTCCGGATAGCCGTAATCACCCTATTCAGGATGAGGTGGCAAAATGATCAGTGATTTATGGATTCTTGCAACTGCCAGTCTCGTGGCAATTAGTTGCTCTATGGTTGGCGTATTTTTGGTGTTGCGTCGTATGAGTTTGCTGGGAGATGCGATTAGTCACTCGGTTTTATTGGGGATTGTGTTGGCGTATTTGATTGCTGGCAGTCGCTCTGTAGTGGCAATGATGATTGGAGCGACTTTGATAGGGTTGCTGACTGCATGGCTTTCCAATGCTCTACATCGTGTCAGTAAGTTACAAACGGATGCCAGTATCGGTATTGTTTTTACTTGGTTTTTTGCACTGGGGGTGATTTTAATTTCCATTTACGCAGGGCAGGTCGATTTAGATCAGGAGTGCGTTTTGTATGGCGAAATCGCATTTGTTCCGTTTGATACCATTATCTGGGGAGAGCAAGACCTCGGTCCTCGCGCCTTATGGATTATCGGTGGTGTCTTTATAGTGAATTTGATTTTAATTTTATTGGCTTTTGAACGATTTAAGTTGGTAGCGTTTCACCCTGCTTTGGCCCTTTCTTTAGGCGTGAGTGTCTCTTTTTGGCATTATCTATTAATGACGATGGTGTCTTTAACTACGGTTGCTTCATTTGATGCCGTAGGGGCGATTTTAGTTGTCGCATTATTGGTTATTCCAGCCAGTAGTGCTTATTTATTAGCGAGCTCCTTAAGGTCAATGTTATGGTTTGCTGCGGGTTATGCTCAAGCTGCTGTTTTGTTAGGGTATGCACTCGCGGTATGGCTCGATAGTTCTATTGCTGCTTCAATTGCTGTGATGGCTGGCGTGCTATTGATTGTGACGGTATTGGTGTTGCAATGGCAAAAGCAACGCCACGGCATTAAAGTTAAAGCGACAGTGTTGGATGACACTTTTCACTAAAACGTCCAGACCTGGGCGTTTTTAGGGATGCTGAGTATGTGTCTAGAAACCGGTAAAGACTAGGGATAGGACATTGTTTTCATACCCATCGCCGTTTTTATATTCACGATAGCCACCACTCATTTTGTAGCCCAAGATAAAGCGTTGATCGCCAATATGCCAATTGGTAGAACCAGACTCTCCATTCTGGCAGTGTTTGACTTTATCTGGTAGATCAATCATGTCCCCAATTTGGTAATGCTCTGAGGTGGTCGCAATAATTTCGCCTTCTGCTGTCGTGAAGAGGTTGAACGTCGATTCATCTACTTCTTTGTTGACATAAGTCGGCTTGGTGTCCTCTAACATAGCTTTAAATTCAGGTTCGCTGTCAAACACCAGCGCAATGCCACCTACATTTTTATGTTCACTGTGCCAGTGTTTTACAGCGGCGTGGTAAATATAGGTGTATCGTCCATCATACAGGTCGGTTTTATGGAAATTCGACACCACATAGTCTTGTGTGTCTTGTATGGATAAGCAAGAAGAGGTGTCTTGCGGTTGAGGCAAAATCGTATCGACTAAGTGACCTTCTGCAGGATTGGAAACCGCAATGATTTTTCCTTTGCGGTCATACAGCATGATATTAGTGTAGACGGTATAGAGTTGATTGATATATTGCAGAATATCCGTCAGGGTTTCAGTTTCTTCTTCCCCTACGGGCGCTTTGTCTTGATGATCGCTGAGAATTTTTCTAAAAGTACTGTTGAGTGCCCACCAGCGACTATCATTGGCACGTTCATAAAGATTTCGATCCATGATTTCAATCGCTAAAGTCGCGCTGAAGCTGACTTTATTTTGAATGGTTTCGACCAAGACCGTATGAATATGGTGAATAAAATCACTGAAAATGGTTTGGATATCCTTACTGATGTCTTGAAAGCTGTCTAAAACCGGTAAAAAAGATTTTACATCCTTTTTTAAAGAGGTGATTTTGCCGTTTAGAATAACAATGAGCAGCAAGGTACTCACTTTTAAGTTGGTTTCATCTAAGTCTTTAAGGTAAATGGGGGAATCTTCTTCAATCACCACACCTAAGTCATCGCTGGACTCGCTTCCAGAAAAAGCCACATTGTGAGAAGCATGGGTATGACAAAACCAGGGGAGGCCTTTGAATCCTTGGTAACCATGGGTTTGTGTGGTGTAATTTAATCCTTTATCGCTGCCTTGAGGTGTGTGCATTTGGCTCGGTGGCGGAAATTTTTTTCCTAGTGGGTGTTGAGAAGGGGTATTGCTGGCAATTACAGTCCCTTTCTCATCCTGTAGCATAATTTCATAGCCTTCCTCAGCACTGCTTAGCTTTGGAAAGATGGACGCCATCTCTTCATCGAACTCAAAGCTTAAACAAAGCACTCCCACGACCTTAGATTCTCCATTTTGAGTCGCTTCAATGCGTTTTGCATAAATCAAGCTATTGGGTTTATTTGGAAATAAATCCGATGGTCTATAGACCTCCAAATAAGGCTCATTAGTTATTAAGGCTTCTTTAATGATGGGGTCGTTGCTACGGGTCACCGGGTTATTTGGGTTGAGCTTGGCTTTCACATCCCCTGATGGGGTAAGGAGTAGAATGTCATCATAAACACTGTACTTAGCGACATACTCTTCAATGCGTCTATGAATAAATTCTTGATCTTCTTCTGTGGTTTCAGCTTGAGATAGATAGTCAATCAAGTCGTCATCAGTGGCGAGAAAACCAACGTCGGCGGTTCTCTCAAATAAATTACGAATTAAAATATCGATGGTGGCTTGTGACTTGAGAATGATTTCACTGTTCGCTCGGTTGAGATAACGACTGACAAGTTCATCAATCATTAAGTTACGAAGACTTTGAAATTCTTTTTGGGTATCGACAATCGATTCCAACAGCTGAGGATCAATATTTTCATTATTAATCTTGCCAACCATCGCAACCGTTGTCCACCAAAGGTCTTGATGTTCCAGTTCTCCCAAGTAGCGCTTCACTTGCGGTAAGTAATGCGTATATTGTTTTAGGTTTTGTGAAGCATTTAATTCCATTTTATCTTCGCTATGTATATTCAAGTCTCGGGGAAATTGCCGCCCCTTTTTTTAAGGGTTAAGTCATATTAGAAGATACTTAAGCATTTTGGATGCCATGGTTAGGTTTTTAAAAGAAATCAGGGTTATAGGGGCAAAAACAGCTTTTTTAGCTACACCAAAAGTGATTCATTTTAATGCATGTTTAATCAATATACGGGTGGAATGATGGGTTTTGGTGCGGCTCTTATCAGGGAAAGAATTACAATCGTTGGATTTTTTCAACAATAGGAAGGCGTTTTAATTTACGCATTACATCTGCTAAATGTTTACGGGTATGAACACGAACCACAATGTGCATTAAGCTATAAGTTTCGTCTTTATCTTCTGAGCGTACTCGATCAATATCGGTTTTCATTTCTGCAATGTTACTGGCAACAGTTGCTAAAGCACCGCGTCGATTCAAGATTTCTAGTTGTAGTTCAACATCGAACGTTTGGGTGATGTTTTCTTCCCAGTTAACGTCCAACCATTTTTCAGGGTGGTTTTTGAATTGCTTAACATTTTTACATTCTTGTCGGTGAATCACTAAGCCTTTTTCTGCACTGATGAAACCGATAATTTCATCCCCTGGAATAGGGTGGCAACACCCTGCATAATTAACGGCCATTCCTTCTGTTCCCGAGATAACCAACGGCTGAGCCGACTCCTCTGCACTATGAGGTCTAAGGATAGAGTCATCCGACCCTAAAACAACGTCATGGATTTGCTTAGCGACCAAATTTGCCAGACGTTTACCTAACCCAATCTCTTCTAGTAGATGAACCCAGCTTTCCAATTTGAACTCGACCACGATGCCTTCTCGAATGACATCTGTTAGACCGGTGTAAGACATGTTGAAGTTACGCAAGCCTTTTTCAAGTAATCGTTTTCCAAGTGCTTGAGCAGATTCAGATTGCTGATTTTTTAAAAATGCTCGAATTTGTGAGCGGGCTTTGGCCGTGGTAACAAATTGTAGCCAGGAAGGGTTGGGCTGTAATTCTTTACTGCGAATGATTTCAACCGTTTGCCCGCTTTCCAGATGTGTTCGAAGAGGAATGAGTTTTTTATCGACCCGACAACCAACCGTTCCGTGACCGACATTAGTGTGCACCGCATAAGCAAAGTCAACCGCCGTCGCGCCTGCGGGTAAGGTAATGATATCTCCCTTCGGAGTGAAGACGTAAATCACATTTGGGAAAAGATCAATTTTAACATTCTCTAAGAAATCTAAAGAGTTACCGGCACCTTGTTGGATTTCAAGCAGGTTTTTAACCCATTCTTGAGCGCGGATTTCAACGGCTGAAAGCGGTTGTTCAATAGGGCGCCCATCTTCACTGACATCTTGTTTGTACACCCAGTGTGCAGCGATGCCATGTTCGGAAACTTCATGCATTTCATTGGTACGAATTTGAATTTCAATATAGGCACCAAACGGTCCAAAAAGCACCGTGTGCAAAGACTGGTAGCCGTTAGATTTTGGAATGGCGATGTAGTCTTTAAAGCGTCCTGGAAAAGGCTTGTAAAGAGAGTGAACGGATCCCAATACGCGATAGCATTCATCAGCACTATTCACAACGACGCGAAAAGCGAAAATATCAAGAATCTCATCGAAACTGAGATGTTTATACTTCATTTTCTTATAAAGGCTGTATAAATGTTTTTCTCGCCCGATGACATTGGCTGGAATGTTTTCATCATGAAGACGGTTCGTGATCGATTCGTTAATTTGTTCTACGATCTCCGCCCGATTACCGCGTGCTTTTTTGACAGCTCTTTCTAAGACCGCGAATCGAAAGGGGTGCATGGCTTTAAACCCAAGGTCTTCAAGTTCAATACGGATAGCGTTGATGCCGAGACGAGCTGCGATGGGGGCGTATATTTCAAGTGTCTCACGGGCAATTCGACGTTGTTTGTCTGGGCGCATGACGCCAAGCGTACGCATATTGTGAAGTCGATCTGCTAACTTAATTAGGATGACCCGAATATCACGAGACATCGCCAGTACCATTTTACGGAAGTTTTCAGCTTGAGCTTCTTGCGGGTTATCGAATTCCAGTTTCCCAAGCTTGGTGACACCATCTACAATCTCGGCTACATTTTTGCCAAAGCGATCGATAATATCTTGTTTGGTATAAGGAGTGTCTTCAACCACGTCATGCAGGATGGCGGCAATTAAGCTTTCATGGTCGAGTTGGATGTCGGCGAGGATTTCTGCTACGGCAACTGGGTGCCAGATATAATCACCGCCAGTCTTTCGAGTCTGTCCTTTATGCGCTTCTTCCCCGAACTCAAAAGCAGCTTTTATTTGCTTAAGATGTCTTTTCTTAAGGTACGCTGATGCTTTTTCGATTAAGCCATCAAGTGAAGTTGGGGTGGGCATAAAAAGAGTATTGGATCCTATCGATTATCCGAAAAAAGGAGGAGTATCAGGGTCAGACATTACGACTTCTTTGTTAATCGTGTTTTCCGCTAACTCACGTAATGCCATAACGGTTGGTTTGTCTTTATCCCAGTCTAGAGTTGGTTCTGCACCATTTGATAATTGGCGAGCTCGTTTAGAGCTTAAAATAACCAGTTCAAAACGATTTTCAACTTGGTCTAAACAATCTTCTACAGTTACGCGTGCCATGTGTAATTAGTCCTTAAAATTCAGTAAATTACTATTTTACCGAATTATGGGAAAGAGTTTCAATTTAATAATGACTATTTGGCAAGAAAAACCGGAAAAAGTGGAACTTTTCAAGCTAGGATTCGTTAAAGCCTAGTGCTTTCAAATAGTCGTTGAGGATATGAGATTGAGACTTTATGACCTGGTAAGCTGCTAATCCCATGGTTTGTCTTTTTGAATCGTTGTTAAGTAGTGCCGGGATGGTGTGTTCTAGCTCGTTAATTGAGTTCAGCTGAATCATTGCCTGTTTGTTTAAAAGAAGTTGAGTTTCGGCTTCGAAATCGGACATATCTGATCCGGTGATGATAGTTGCCTTAACCGCAGCTGGTTCCAATACATTATGACCCCCTTTCGACACAAAAGCACCTCCCATAATAACCAATTTAGCATGAGCGTATAAGGGCATTAAGGCGCCAATTTGATCATCTATGTAGATTTTGGTTTGGTCGGTCACTAACTCATTTAAACTAAAGACGGCGATAGACTGTCGATTTGATGACAAAGCTTTTAAAATTTGATCTCGACGCTTTGGATGCCGAGGAACGATGACTAGCAATTCAGGACGATTAAGCTTTAACCAGATCGACACGAGTTGTTGTTCTTCATTATGGTGTGTTGAAGCGGCCAGTACATATTCTCTGTCAATAATAGGTGGATAATCCGGTTGATCTACGAGCCCTGCATACTTTAAATTATCCAGCACGTGTATTTTTTCGACGGGTGCGCCTAAGGTTTCAAAGCGATCAGCCTCTAATTGACTTCTAGCCAAAATTTGGTTTACGGACAGCAGCGTTTTACGATAAGTGGCTTTCAACCATGCCGGACTGTTTAGAGTTTTTTGGGATAATCTTGCGTTGATCAGGCTAATCGGGATCCCTTTTTTTTGAGTTAAACGGTATAAGTTTGGCCAGATTTCCGTTTCAACTACCCAAAGAGCTTTAGGTGTAAATGTCTTTAAAAAGTTTTGAATGGCATAAGGCCAATCAAAAGGTAGGTAACTATGACTGACAGAGTTTGAAAAAAGCTCCTGCACGAGTGTCGCGCCAGTCGGCGTGCTGGTTGTTATCAAAATGTCTTCAAAAGAAGTTAAATGTCTGATCAGAGATTCTGCCGCTTTAACCTCGCCAATGGAAGCACAGTGAATCCAGATGGGGGAAGAGACGTTTTGTCCAGTTTTTTTTGAAAATTCAATCCCTAAGCGTTGACAGAAAAAGCGTTTCCCTCCTTTCCGCTTAATCGCCTCGATAGCAATAATAAGGATAATTAAAGGACTGAGTAAACGAATCAGAGATTGGTAAATCATTGAAGCAGTCGCATAGTAATCGGGTTAATGGCCTGCGTTTAGCAGTGCTTCCATCATTTCGATGTCACCAGGTAAGTCCACTTCAGGCGAATCCCATTCACTTTCAACTACCTTGATTTTATGTCCATATTCGAGTGCGCGAAGCTGTTCAAGTTTTTCGATGTCTTCTAGATGTCCCATCGGCAAGGTATTAAAAAGATCCACAAAGCGTTTGGTGTAGGCATAGACACCTAAGTGCTTAAAAGAATCATGATCCCAATAGTCTCGGCCGTGAGGAATGGTTGCACGAGAGAAGTAAAGAGCAAATCCATTGATATCGGTGACTAACTTAACGTCTTTCGGGCTGGTTATTTCCGCTTCATTGACGATTTTAAAAGAAAGAGTGCTCATTTCAAACGAACCATCATAATCCGCTGCTTTGAAAGGGGCGATCACTGCTTCAATCGACCCTTGATTGACAAGCGGTTGGTCACCTTGGACATTGACGATAAGGTCATCATCCTTTAGCCCAATTGCTTGTGCTGCTTGTGAAATTCGGTCTGTCCCAGATTCTGCTTCAGGTGCGGTCATGACAACGTTTCCACCGAAACCTTCAACCACTTCTTTGATGCGTTCGTCATCGGTTGCCACATAGACGGCTTCAATGCCTGTTGCTTTTGAAATGCGCTCAAAAACATGTTGGATCATCGGTTTGTCATTAATTAATTTAAGCGGTTTGCCAGGCAGTCTCGAAGAGCCATAACGAGCAGGAATAAAGACGTAAGTTTTCATGAAAAATCCTTAAAAGAACGGGCGTGCCTTACAGTCTTAGGTTGAAAGACTGTAAGCGACAGAATGGAAGAAATTACATTTTTAGATAAAGCGAACGCAACAATTCTGGGGTTACTTTTTCTTTCCAGTCTGGACCATAGACATTATCCCAAAGCGGTGCCATACCAGAGGAAACCTGAATCATTTTATCCATTTCCGCATCAGTTAAATCCTTACAAACGTTTGTAGGCAAAGTGATGTTGTGTTTATCCAGCATCTTTCTAAAGGTTGCAACGCCTTCTGGATAGAAGTCTTCTAATGCATTAAAAGCAATGCAGTTACCGATTCCGTGGTGATATCCCATTACATAAGATAAACCATAAGATAAAGCGTGACAGGCACCCACTTGACTATACGCAATGGATTGGCCTCCCATATAAGACGCCATCATTAGTTTCTCATCGGAATCTGGGTGATCTTCTAAAAAGACCTGATTGCAAAGTTCGGAAGACTTTTCACCAAATGCTCGCGCAAATTCATTGATATAAGTTCCATTTAAAGCTTCAACATTGTGGATGTAACAGTCCATTCCCGTGTAGAACCATTGATCTTTTGGTACACCGGCAATTAGATCAGGATCCATGATGATTTGGTCGAATACAGTATAGTCTGAGTTCATACCTAATTTCTTATCCGGTCCAGTTAAAACCGTTGTTCTAGATGCTTCGGCACCGGTTCCAGAAATGGTTGGAATACCGGTATGGTGGATTGCCGGATTTTTGATTAAATCCCAACCTTGGTATACAGCAGCGCCGCCCGGGTTGGTTAATAATAATGCAACAGCTTTGCCGATGTCTAAAGATGATCCACCGCCGATACCGACCACACTGACAGGGTTTTTGCCTTTGCCAAAAGCTTGAACCTGTTCGGTTAAAGCATCGACATAAGTGGTTTTAGGTTCATCGGTGACATCTAACCAAATAACCAAGTCTTGTGGTTGATTTGGCAGACGTTCTTTTAAAGGTTTATTTTTATGAACTTCATCCACTAAAAAGACGACAAAATCATCCGGGTTTTGACGTTCATCGGTTAAAACATCATCAAGTTGGTCAAAAGAACCTCGGCCAAAAATCATTCTCGGAACAGTTTTAAAATTACGATGTTTCATTGTGGAATTCCTTTAAAAATCTTATTTAAATACTTTTGAAAATGCATCAATGCGCTGCTGAATATCGGCTTCTGACCAAGATAAGTTAATCAACATTGAGAATGTTCGGCTCATAATGTCATCTGATTTCGGTGTTTCAACTTTGCTATAGTCAGGACGGTCTGCGATGAGTTCAATCGGCAATTTAGCAGGCCCTGTCATATTCTGAATATGATTCCAGTTTTTTAGATAATGCCAGTTGTTTGCATACCAGTAAAATACGGCAGGAATATTTTCTTCCCCTAACGCGTTTACGACTTCTTTTGCACGAGCTTCTGTTGGCATAATCACGCTCAAGAATCCGGCATTATCCCCTGCTTCATCTGGGATTACTCGGAAAGAAACTTCATCATATTTTGATAAGGCATCTTTGAGTGCTTTTTTGTTTTTGCGTTGAATTTCAAGAATGCGATCTAGTTTTTTCCATTGTGCAACGCCTACCGCGGCATTCATTTCTGAGATACGGTAGTTGCTTCCCATGATGGGGTGGCTTTCAGCGCCACGATCCAAGCCGATATGGTCATGTCCATGGTCGGAATATTGATGGGCGTGATTATAAATGGTTTCATCATTGGTGAGAACTGCGCCGCCTTCTCCACAAGAAATGGTTTTGACGGAGTCAAATGAAAGGGTTCCGACTTGACCAAGGGTTCCCAAGGCTTGCCCTTTATAAGTGCCTCCAGTGGCCTGGCAAGCGTCTTCCAATAACACCAGATTATGTTTGTTGCAAACGGCTTTGATTTTATCCATATGTCCCATTGATCCACACATATGAACAAAATTGACGGCTTTTGTTCTAGGGGTGATGGCCGCTTCAATGCCTTCTGCAGAAAGGGTTAAGGTTTCATCAATTTCCGCAAAAACCGGGATGGCGCCTGCCAATACGATGGCTTCAACTGAAGCAACAAATGTGAAAGGAGGGACGATGACTTCATCTCCAGCACCAACGCCTGCCGAGGCAAGCGCTGTCGATAGAGCTGTTGTTCCGCTTGAGACAAGGTGAGCATGCTTGACTTGAAGCGTGTCGCGAATCATGTTTTCTAATTCGCGAGCTTTCCAGACATCATTTCTCATGCCGTCAAAGTTGTAGCGGAAAGTGAAGCCCTTTTCCATGACTTCATTTACTTGTTGTTTTTCCGTCTCGTCAAAGAGTTCAAAGCCAGGCATTGAATGTTCCTTTTAATGTTGTTGAGTAAGTTCGTTAATCATCACACTGTGCTTGTCATATTGCTTCGCACAGGTTTGACGGTTCGCTAAAAAAATACTGTGTAGTTCTGTCAGAGCGATATCAAAATTATTATTGATGACCAAATAATCGAATTCATTGAAATGTTTCATTTCGTTGACGGCATCTGACATACGGCGTTCGATTACTTCTTCGCTGTCAGTTCCGCGCCCTTTGAGCCTTTTTTCAAGTTCTTTAAGGCTGGGCGGTAAAATGAAAATGCTCACGGCTTCAGGGATTAATTTTCTGACTTGCTGAGCACCCTGCCAATCAATTTCCAAAATGACATCCTTGTCCTCGGCTAATTTACTTTCAACCGTGCTTTTAGAAGTACCGTAGTAATTGTCGAATACTTGAGCATGCTCTAAAAAATCGTTTTCAGTGACTTTTTGCTTGAAATTCTTGACGGAAAGAAAGAAATAATTGATACCTTCTTCTTCACCGGGACGCTTTGGCCGAGTGGTGCTTGAAATAGAAACCTGGATTCGACTGTCTTTTTCAGTCAGCTTGCTGACAAGTGACGTTTTGCCAGCACCGGATGGTGCGGAGATAATATAAAGAGAACCAGCCATTTTTAAATTCCTTACGTCTGTATTCTTATTGTTCTTAAAGCGGTGAAAGCTTCTATTCGGCACTCCACGTGAGGGAGCAATACCTTGTCCGTTTTGGCACAACATTTTAACAGAGTTTACCTAAAATTGTTGTGATTAGGCTACAATACTGTCTATGCATAGAGAAAGTATTTTTTTAGTAGGCCCTATGGGCGCTGGCAAGTCGACGGTCGGTCGTTTTTTAGCTGACAAACTGCATTATCAGTTTTTAGACAGTGATCAAGTGATTGAAGATAAAACGGGTGCGACGATTCCGATGATTTTCGATATTGAAGGAGAGTCAGGGTTTCGTGCGCGCGAAAAAGCAGCGATTGATGAGCTGACTAAGCAATCCGAAATTGTCCTCGCGACAGGGGGCGGCGCGATTTTGCACTCTGATAATCGCAAAAATCTGCGTTCAAGAGGGTTTGTGGTCTATTTGAAATCTTCGGTGGATTCTTTGGTTCAGCGAACCCGACATGATCGTAATCGTCCGTTGTTACAAACGGAAAACCCAGAGCAGGTTTTAAAAAAGCTGATTGAAGAGCGCGGCCCATTGTATGAAGAAGTGGCCGATTTGGTGATTCAGACAGAACAGGTTTCAGTGCATCGCGTAGTCAAGCAAATTTTGGATAAGTTGGCAGAGCAAAAAATCATTTAAGGAAAAGAGATTGAAGACACTAACAGTTGAATTGGGGGAAAGAAGTTACCCTATTTTTATTGGACAGGGTTTGTTAGGGCAAGCCGAACTGGTTAAGCCTTATGTAACCGGAACGCAGGTTCTTATTGTGTCTAATACCACGGTTGCCCCTTTGTATTTGGAAAAAGCGAAACAAGCCTTTTCAGAATATGACGTTAAAACGGTTGTTTTGCCGGACGGTGAACAATATAAAAACCTTGATGTTTTGAATCAAATTTTTGACGTGGCGATTGAAAATCGTTTTGACCGAAAATGTACCTTCGTTGCTTTAGGCGGCGGGGTGATCGGTGATATGACAGGCTTCGCTGCCGCATCTTACCAACGAGGGGTGAATTTTCTTCAGATTCCGACCACGTTGCTGTCACAGGTCGACTCTTCTGTCGGCGGTAAGACTGGCGTAAATCATCCGAAAGGGAAAAACATGATTGGCGCTTTCCATCAGCCAGAATGCGTTGTCATTGATACCGATACCTTGAACACCCTTGAGGATAGAGAGTTGTCCGCAGGACTTGCCGAGGTTATTAAATATGGTTTGATTGTCGATTATCCGTTTTTTGAGTGGTTGGAACAAAATCTACCAGGCCTGCTGGCAAGAGACCCCGTCATTTTGGCAGAAGCAATCGAGCGTTCTTGTCAGAATAAAGCCACGATTGTGGCAAAAGACGAAAAAGAAGCAGGTTTGCGCGCTTTATTCAATTTAGGCCATACCTTTGGCCATGCGATTGAAGCCGGAATGGGGTATGGTAATTGGTTGCATGGTGAAGGGGTTAGTGCTGGGATGATGCAAGCGGTTTATCTTTCTAAGTTGATGGGAGATTTAACACAAGCAGATCAGGATCGAATCGCCGCCATTTTACAGTCGTCTCATTTACCCGTGTTGCCACCCAAGGAAATGAGTACTCAACAGTTTTTAGATTTAATGGCGGGTGATAAAAAAGTACAGGCCGGTCAGATTCGGTTGGTTTTATTGAAAACCATCGGTAAAGCCTATGTGACTGGAGATTATCCAGTGGAACTATTGGAACGGACTTTGGTTGAATATCGTTAGTTTGTAAGCATGTGAGGAGGAAGAAGAATGCTAGACAGAATGGCTCAGCAATTTGAAGCAACAGGTGTTCGTCTTTCCATGCGAGAACAATTAATGATGATTGAAGTCGAAAATGACTTTGCTAAAGCCACGATTACGCCGCACGGAGCCTGTGTTCTGAGTTTTGTGCCAAAGAGTGGTAATCCTTCAGGAGAAGATCTTTTGTGGGTGTCGGAGACGGCGGTGTACACTGGTGAAAAACCGGTTCGCGGTGGTATCCCAGTCTGTTGGCCATGGTTTGGTCAAGCTTCGGAAGCCGGACTGCCGGCACACGGGTTCGTTCGTAATCGTGTATGGCATCTAGACAGTGTTAGAAATTTAGAGGCAGGGCTGACTGAAATTGTTTTAATGCTTGAGTCTGATGAAGCATCACTCGCGCTTTGGCCTCATGCGTTTCGTTTGGAGCTAAGAATTGAAGTCGGCACGGAATTGGTGATGACATTGACGACGCATAATTTGAATGATCATGATATTGAAGTGACAGAGGCGTTCCATTCTTATTTTACTGTTTCGGATGCTGAATCTATCCAGGTTGACGGTTTAGAGCATAGCTTTTGTTATGACAAATTAACAAATTCAGACCCGGTTCAACAGGCGGGGAGCTTAGAAATTGTTCCGCCGATTGATTCGGTTTTTATTGACCAATCAATGCCAGTAAAAATTAAGGATGCTCAGCTCCAAAGAAGAATCTGTATTGAAAAAGGAAATAGTCATTCCGCTGTAGTATGGAACCCGGGTCCTGAAATTATTAAGGGGTTCTCGGATATGGATAATGGCGCTTGGACAACCATGTTGTGTGTTGAAGCGGGGAATGTATTACAGAATGCGGTCTGGATTCCAAGTGGCGAGAAGCATAAAATGATTATGAAACTGTATGCGGAAGAATTTAAATAAGCTAAGAAAGTTTTACATATAAAAAAGGCGCCATCGGCGCCTTTTTTGTTGAAGTTCATACGCTTAATCTGCCATACTCGCCTGTAACATTTTGATGGCTTGTTGTTCGATTTGACGAATACGCTCCATGGAAACGCCGTATTCTTGTGATAACGCTTTTAAGCCAGTTTTGTCATCGCTGAGCCAACGCTTTTGCAAAATATCTCGACTACGTTCATCTAGCTGGCTTAAGGCTTGGTACATTTTCCCTAACTCATAGTCAGACTGTGAGTCATTAGATAATTGCATTTCAGGATCAAGTTCCTGGCTGACCAAGACCGGATAAGTCTTAGAGGTAGCTTCTTCCTCGTCTGGGGATAGATCGACAGACATATCTTGACCATAAAGACGCATTTCCATTTCTAAAACGTCTTTACGAGTGACCCCTAGCTCTTTTGCAACCGCATCAGCATCTTTATCTCCGAACCATTCCAAAGATTTTTTCGAACTACGTAGTTTAAAAAAGAGCTTGCGCTGTGCTTTGGTAGTTGCCGTTTTAACAATACGCCAGTTTTTAATCACGTATTCGTTGATTTCGGCACGAACCCAATGAACCGCAAAAGTCATTAAGCGGACTTTTTCAGCAGGGTTAAAGCGTTTAACCGCTTTCATCAGCCCAATATTTCCTTCTTGAATCAAGTCACTTAAAGGTAAGCCGTATCCATTGTAAGAGCGTGCAATCGGCACGACGTAGCGCAAAGACGATAAAATAAGCTGTCTTGCTGCATTTAAATCTTGTTGTTGGTATAGTTTTTCTGCCAACTCTCTTTCTTCGTCAGCTGAAAGTTGAGGAAGGGTTTTTACCGTTCTCAAGTAGCTTTCAATATTCTGTCCAGGAGTAAGATTGTTCGCAAATGTAATCAATTGATTTGTCATATTGATCCCTCTCCTAATTAAATTAATATCAACATATTACACTTAATTTGGCACTCAAGTCAAGAGAGTGCTAATGTTTTTTAAAATTAATGCATTTATTTTTATTTCAATAAGTTAGTGTGGTTTTTTAAAGTATTTTGAAGAATTGTTAAGACTGGTGTCAGAAATGAAATATGAAGGGAAGTGATTGAAGGAGAATGGGGTTAATCAGAACCGGAAAAAGGAGGAGAAACCGGCTCTGACTAAGGTCTGTCATTAACCGTTATCGGCTAACTGACCCGATTGGTGCATCATTTCTAACCATGCATCACGCAATTCGGTTAGGATTTCAATGGCGCTATCTAGGTAAAAACTGTCTTTTTCAAAAACAGCTTCCTGGATTGATTTATCTGCATAACGATAAAGCTCGTCTAAATCATACGCCAGCGGAGTGGTTTCTGACATAGCTAAGCGATCACGTAAAGCGTCTAAGATAGTTGTCATACGACCTAAATGAAAGCCTTTTTCAACAAGGGCGTTACTCTGATGGCATACTTTTGCTAAGTTTCCTTTGTCGACCACACCTTGTAATAATAAAAGAATGGTTTTGCTAGGGTTATCAGCCAGCTTTGATTCTGTATCTGGGTTGCGGTTGTATTCTTGAAGAATTGGGGCTTTTGCTTCTGATGTCATTGTTTGATTCGTTGTCATGATCATGCTCCTGTACGGTAATCTGATTTATTGAACGTTTAAAAAATTCTTTCTGTCTTATTACAGAATCATAGAAAATTCTAAAGTTATTCTGCTAAGGGTCGTACAGCAGACAGCGTGCCAGGTTTGGTTTTATATGCTTAAGATTTTGAAAGTAAAGGGTATTTTAAGAGTTGTATAGCGAGGAAATCAGGAGAAAAAGTGAAGAAATTAGCCAGTAGTCAGATATTTGGCGATGCGATGTTAGAAAGCCACTTTTAAGATATTTAGGTTAATAAACAGTATAAAAGCGGCTTTTCAAAGGCATTTTAGAAATGCACTTTAATTGCCGCAGCGGAGGCCTTGGCTTTTTCAATGGCTTTTTCAATAGAGGTGTCGCGAGCTAAGGCAACCCCCATTCTTCGACGGCCGGCAATTTCTGGTTTGCCGAACAAGCGGATTTGGGTATTAGGTTCTTTTAAAGCTTCTTCTAACCCACTGAATTGAGTTTCTGTTGAGTGGCCTGTTGGCAAGATAACGCTGGAAGCGGATGGTCCGTGTTGGGTAATGTTCGGAATGGGAAGACCTAAAATGGCTCTTAAATGCAGTGCAAATTCAGATAAGTCTTGAGAAATTAAAGTCACCAGGCCTGTATCGTGTGGGCGAGGAGACACTTCACTGAAAATGACTTGGTCATTCTTAATAAAGAGTTCAACCCCAAACAACCCCCAGCCCCCGAGGGCCTCTGTAATTTTTAAGGCAATTTTTTCCGCCGAATCAATAGCGATATCGGACATTGGGTGCGGTTGCCAAGATTGTCGGTAGTCACCATCTTCTTGTATATGGCCTATTGGTGCGCAAAAGCTAGTGCCATTTTTATGACGGATAGTTAATAAGGTAATTTCGTAGTCGAAATCGACAAATCCTTCGATAATGACCTTGCCTTTGCCTGCTCGTCCACCTTCTTGTGCATAATGCCAGGCTGAATCAATGTCCGCTGTCGACTTTATGACACTTTGTCCTTTTCCTGATGAGCTCATAATCGGTTTCACGACACAAGGAGCACCAATGGTATCGATGGCGGCAATAAAGTCTTCTTTGTTATCTGCAAAAGCATATGGGCTGGTTGGTATATCAAGGTCTTCAGCGGCTAATCGACGGATTCCCTCACGGTTCATCGTTAGTTGAGTGGCCTTGGCAGATGGCACAATGTTAAATCCTTCCTGTTCCAATTCGGCTAAAGTGTCTGTGGCGATGGCCTCAATTTCTGGCACGATATAATCAGGTTTTTCTTTTTCGATAATGTGTCGAAGCGCATCACCATCCAGCATGCTTAGGGTATAACTTCGGTCTGCCACCTGCATGGCAGGGGCATTTTCATATCGATCCAAAGCAATCACTTCTAAGCCAAGTCGCTGGGCTTCAATCGCCACTTCCTTTCCTAGTTCGCCTGCACCGCATAATAAAATTTTGGTGGCAGTCTTTGAAAATGTGGTACCGATTTGCAACATGGCATTCCCCTTGCTTATAGACTTCTTAAAAAGAAACAGCCAAATTTATCGGCCGAAAGAATGAAAACTTGAAGGCAATTATAGTGGATTTTATCCAGTTCTGAAAAATAACGATTGAAGTCGAGTGATATTTTTAGCGGTGATGACAGTTTGATTTTCAGATAAGGCAAGGGATGTAGGAATAATAATATGATTGAGTTCGCACAAAATACTGCTTTGGAACCGCTTCTAGATCATTTGAAGTTTGATCGTCGCTATGTATCGTCTCGCTCTTTTGATACTTTTCCGGATATCGCGGCTAATGAAAAGTCCAGTGTTAAGCGGTTATTATCTGAGTTGCAGCACAAGTTTTCAGATTCGGCTGATGTCGCTTATTTGATTGAATCTGAAGTTAGCTCTAGAACAGCGGAATTGTATCGTCGTGCGAATTATGACTCTTTAACGCACTTGCCTAATCGTGCCCATTTTCATGATATTTTAGAAAATTTAATTCAAGGGACTACGCAAAAAGAGAGTGTGTTTTCTTTATTGTTCTTAGATTTAGATGGTTTTAAGACTGTTAATGACACCCAGGGGCATCATATAGGCGATGAATTGTTACGACATGTGAGTGGTCGGTTGATTTCGTCTGTTAGAGAAGAAGATGTTGTCAGTCGTTTAGGCGGTGATGAATTTGTAATTTTGCTAGCCGAGACAGAAGATAGAGCTGAAGTAGAAGATATTTGTCAACGCATTATTAATGAAGTGTCTCGCCCTTACTTGTTTGAAGGACAAGAGGTGAGAACGTCGACCAGTATTGGTGTTTCAATGTTTCCACAAGATTCAAGATTGGCGTCTGAATTGATTGAAACAGCGGATGAAGCACTGTATGTTTCAAAATCAAAAGGCAAGCAAACATTTCGTTTTTATAATGATGTTAAGCAAGAAGTGCCGACTCATAAACATGTTATTCAAGCTAAATTTGATGCCGCTGTTTTAAATGCAGAGTTTGCGCCTTATGTTGAGCCTCAAATCGATTTGAAACAAAATCGAGTGGTGGGTGGTTATGTCAGTATGGAATGGCTAACTGCAGAAAACGGGCAGCAGGCACTGGAGTCATGGCAGCATTTATTAAAAGAGAGCCATTCGGAAGCTTCTATGAGTTTATGGTTGCTGGACAGTGCTTGTTTTTATTTAAACCAATGGTTAAAAGTGGATGCGGAGTTTGTTGTGACGGTGCCTGTTTTGGAAGGGTTGTGGCGACAAAAAGGTTTTCTGGAGCTTTTAAACCAAAGAGTGAATCAGTATGGGATTCCTTCGAGTCAACTGCAGTTAGCCTTTTCATTAAAAAGTTTTGAGACATTTGATCAAGATTTAAAGGCATGTCTTCAAGGGTTGTCCGATCAAGGGTATCAATTGACTTTAACGGGGCTGGGCGGGCAAGCATTTAATTTTGCAATGCTGGTTGGTTTGAATATTCAAGAATTTAAATTTGATGAAGTCTGGTTGCATGAACAACTTGAAACAACCTCTGGACAACAGTGGATTCAAGCCCTGATTCAAATGGCTAAAAGTTTGGATTCTTGTATGATTGCGACAGGGATTACATCAGAAAGCCACGTGAAAAAATTGACGGAATCGGGGTGTACTCTTGGACAGGGCGTTTATTGGTCTGCTCCGATTGAAGCAGCCGAATTTAAACAATTGATGGTTTAAAAGGGGTGCAGCTTTGTCTGAATCTTCAAGCAAAGCCAAGTCAACCCCGGTACCATTAAGGCTTTAAGTGATTTAACATTTCAAGAATAAGGCGTGCTGAGTGTGTGGCTGCTTTATCTAAATATTGTTCAAACGTCACAGCATTCTCTTTGCCAGCAATATCCGATAAAGATCGAATAATCACAAAAGGCGTTTCAAACGCATGGCAGGTTTGTGCAACAGCCGCCGCCTCCATCTCACAAGCAATCATGTCGGGAAAGTATTCTCGCGTGGTGGCGACATCTTCCGGCAAATGCATAAAACGATCCCCGGTGGCAATCAAGCCATGCATATGGGTCACTTCTTGCAAGGCATCAATACTGCGCTTTGCAACATCAATCAACTTTACATCGGCAAGATAGCACTCTGGATGACCTGGCACTTGACCTCGCGCATAGCCGAACGGGGTAACGTCGACGTCATGATGACAAACGGATTGGCTAATCACGATGTCACCGACGTTTAATTCCGTATGGAAGCCTCCTGCCGAGCCTGTATTGATGACAGAGTCCGGTTCATATAGCTTAATCAGTAAAGCGGTTCCAATGGCGGCATTGACCTTGCCAATGCCAGAACGTAATAAAATGATGTCAATGTCATTAATTTGACCCAAATAGTATTCAAAACCACCGTGAACTTCTGTTTTTAAGTTCTGAATCTGGTTGCGCAACAAGGCAACTTCTTCTTCCATAGCACCAATGATGGCAACTTTCATAGAAAATCCTTCTTAAACTTCGTTGCCAAGCGCTTTTAGGGTGTCTTTATCCAAGGCAATGTTTTCATTTTTATTCACCCCAATGCCGTGGTCAATGATGTTTTGTGCAATGGATTTTGCTTCTTCTAAAGAGTGCATTTTATAAGTGCCGCACTGGTATTCATTCAACTCTGGGATGTCTTCCATTTTTTCAACATCCAGCACGTCCTGCATGGCCTTCATCCAGGCATCCGCCACACGTTTCTCATCTGGTGTGCCGATGACACTCATGTAAAAACCAGTACGACATCCCATTGGTGACACATCGATGATTTCCACATCATTTGCATTTAAGTGAGTACGAATAAATCCAGCGAAGAGGTGTTCCAAGGTGTGAATGCCTTTTTCTCCCATCATATCAACATTGGGTTTATTGAAACGTAAATCAAATACGGTGATGGTGTCGCCTCCAGGTGTTTTCATGGTCTTGGCAACTCGAACGGCAGGTGCGTTCATGATTTTATGGTCAACTGTAAAGCTGTCGAGTAATGGCATAATCAATCCTTTGTAACGTTATGATGTCTGATTGTATTGAGTGAGTTTATTGTAACGAATCATGCTTTTTAATTCTTTAACATATTCGTGTTTTCGAGCTGAGTAATTGACCAACCCTTCTGTCATTTTGAGACCGGTTAACGGCTGATTCTGTTGACGAAGTTGGGCACGGATTTTTCTCAGTTGTGCATAGGTTCGGTGGCTATTCAAGTTATGGATATAGCTTTTGACGGAAAAATAAGGGTGGTCAAATGCTCGAACTTCGTGAATGGCGCCTTTAGTGCGTTGTTTAGGAACCAGTCCACACCCCTTTGAAAAACACCATTGACCAAAAAAGTTATTGGCTTGGCGTGCAAAGCGAGATGTTCCCCAGGCACTTTCATTTGCCCCTTGTGCAAGTGCAAGTGAGGTTGGTACGACATCGATTCGGACAAGAAGAGCCTTTAAATCGGCAGCTTTATTGGGGTCCAGGTTTTCCAGTCCATACAGATCACCTTCTTTTTTCAGCCAGGCCTGGTCCTTTTTTGAAAGGGTTTGTGCGGCGATTAATGTTTTGAGGTGAGCACGTTTTTGCATCACTTGTTGATTGGCTTGGTGAATTAAAGGCACCATAAATTTGAAAAAAGCGTCTTTTCGAGGTGGACCCGCAGCGAATTCTTTAAATTGTGGAGGAGGGGGCAATTTTACGGCTGTCTTTTTAGGGGTAGCCTCGACTTTGGCAGGTGTTTTTGTTTCGGAAATGGAGGGGTTGGCTGACGTTGATGTTTCTGCAGCAACAGAGGATGTCGGTTTTTCGGCCGTGTTTGAAGAAGGCGCTTCATTGCAGCCGGTTAATAAAAAGAGGCCACCGATTAAGCCAACCCATGGTGAGGTGAGAGCGATTTTTTTCATTATAGATCCTTGTCGACGCGGTTGAAAACGATGACTATATGATAACGGATTGCAGTCATCAGTTGTAAATAACCTAGTTATCTTCTCGGGTAATTAATTTAAAAAACCAAAGAGTCAGGGACGGGATTTTTCTCCAAAACTATTGGGGCGCTATTTTTTTATCGCAGAAACTCCGCTAGAATGAAATCAATTGAAATGGAACGGGCCGTTATGAAAGATACGAAATTACGTTATGCCACTCTTCTACAGTTGGTTGAAAATGCGCAAGATGGCATTGTGGTGGCAGAAAAAGAAGATCACGATACGATTTTGATTTATGTAAACCCAGCGTTTGAAAAGCTGACAGGATATCGTTCGGATGAGATTTTGTATCGGGACTGTCGTTTTTTACAGGGTAGCGATACCGAACCGGATGCTGTTAAAACCATTCGTTCAGCGATTGATTCGGCCAAACCGGTTAGAACTGTTTTAAAAAATTATCGAAAAGACGGTACGAGCTTCTGGAATGAACTCAGCGTCACGCCTTTTTATGACGAAGTGGACCAGTTGACTTATTACATTGGCATCCAAAAAGATGTGACGGAAGAAGTGGCATTAAAAAATCAATTGGATGCCGCACATGCAAAAATTGCCGAGCTAGAAAAACAACTTGAAGCTGCAAAAGCTTAATTGAGACTTTGTGCTCTTCCTATGGCGTCAATAAGGCGCTATTCAACGGGTGGTAATTGACTTGTAGTTGTTGGGAGATGTCTCCCGGTTTTTGGTTCAAAAACAGAAAAAGTTCAAAGCTTGGATGTGCCTCAATCCAAGTTTGCCAGCCGTCATTATCGAAAGAATCAGTCTCATCTATTATCACAACGCCCATACAATGCAATGCTTGTAGCTGGGGTAAAATCGTTGCAAAATCGACTTGTCCGGACGGTTGTGTTAAAGGATAAAACCCTTTAGACACCATATACAATGCTGCTAATGCACCTTGAATATCGCTGGTCTCAACGGTGCTTTGTAACCATACCCGTTTGAGTGGGGGGCTGAGTTGACGAGTTGATAAGTGTAGCCTTGAATGGAGTCGGGGTATGAGCAAGCTATGCCATAAGCGATAGGAAGGCGTGTCTTTGTTGTCGGACAGCTCCAGTGTTAGGTGTGTCAAAATATCTCGCCAAGCTTCACTGGGATAATCTGCCAACATACTATCGAGTAAGGCGTTCAACTCAAAAATATTTTGGTTTTCTAACAGCTTTCTGAGCTGCGGAGCCAGTTCTTTTTCCGGTTTGGGTTCAATGATTTCAGGTCTGGCAATATTCACCAGGTTCTTGATTTGGCTGATCGGAATGCCCTGCTGGGTCAGCTGCACTACTTCTTTAAGGGTGTCAATATTGTGTTGGGTATAAAGTCGGTGGCCTGAATCGGTTCTCACCGGCTCAATTAATCCATAACGACGCTCCCAAGCGCGAAGGGTGATGGGGTTGACCCCCGTCAGTTTGGCCACTTCCCGAATCGGGAAAAGTGCGTCGGTAGCATGGTGAGAATTTGTCATAGCTGGTATCTTATACAGTAGTTATACATTCGTCAATCTACCTGGGTTAAAGATTTAAGGGCCGCCACTTTTTCTAAATGGTATTGCCTTGATTGCGTTAAGTCGATTATCGGACAAAAACGTTTTTCATCAGGTATGAATTGCCAGGGCGCATGAATGTGTTTGTTGTCATATCGTTTTAAATCAGGTAGCCATTGACGTAAGTAGTGTCCGTTCCTATCAAATTTTTCACTTTGTCGGACGGGGTTGAACAAGCGATAGTAAGGCGCAGCATCCACCCCGCAACCGGCCACCCATTGCCAGCCTAAGGTGTTGTTGGCCGGGTCAGCATCGACTAAGGTGTCATTAAACCATTCTGCGCCGGCGCGCCAGTCAATATCGGCATTTTTGGTGAGCCAGGAAGCCACCAGCATACGGACACGGTTGTGCATCCAGCCTGTTTCCCAAAGCTGTGTCATGCCCGCATCAATAATCGGCACGCCCGTACGCCCCTGACACCAGGCCTGGTAATTTTTTGATTGTTCACAATCTGCTTTTGCCAAAGGGCGGTAAAAGGTTTCAAATTTCGCTTGAAAAGGATGAGTTTCAGTGTGTGGAAAATGCCACAAGATGGCACGGGCAAACTCGCGCCAAGCCAGCTGTCTTAACCAGCCTCGAATGGCTTGATTGGGAATGCTGGCGTGCGTTTCCAGTGCTAATAATTCGAACACAATGGCACGACTGTGGATTTCTCCAAAATGTAAGTGGGGAGAAAGTTGGCTGGTGCCTTCAATGGCTGGAAAGTCTCGATCCTGTTCGTAATCTGCTAAAGCTCCTGTCAGAAAGCCTTCTAATTTTGACCAGGCCTGGGCTTCTCCCACTTGCCAGTGGCTCATCACTTTTTCAACCCACGGGGATGTTAATAATTTTGATAGGCGGGGAGAAAGTTGATGGTCATGCCGTGTCTGACAAGCCGTTTCGGCTGTTTTTTCTAAAGTGTTTATCGAATCGGGAAAGGACTCTAACTCGGACAGCTTTTGGTTGAGACAATTGTAGAAAGGGGTGAACACTTTATAGGGCTGGTTAGACTGGTTGAGAAGTCGGTCATAAGGCAGCCAGTTTTCGGTTTGAAAAGCACGTAAATGAATATTTAAGTGTTGGCATACGTTGAGTGCCTGTTGTTGCATCTGTTTAAACGGGCTGCCGAGTTGGAAAGTATAGAAAACCTGTTGAATCTGGTAGGTTTGAATCAGATCTTTCAGTTCTTGCTCAAAGCTTCCTTCCAGACACCATAACCTGCCATCGAGTGCTTTAAAATCTTGTTGGAGTTGGGATAAGCTTTTGGCAAGCCATGCCGTATTGGCTGCGCCGATGGTTTGTTCAGGGTCATGAAAATACGCCACGATGACATCGTCTGATTCTGCCAGCGCCGCTTCTAAAGCGGGGTGGTGTTGAATTCTCAGTTCTCGTTGCAGCCAAACCAGTGTTTTCATATTCATAAGCCCTTTAAAAGATGGGTCTTAACGGTGTTGGAAAGAGGGGCTTCCCCTAACCATAAGCCAAAATAAATCGCCTTGAATCCAGGTGTTTTATTTTCAAATTTCAGTTGATTGTTTAGCCATAGCTGGGTACCTTTGATCGTGTTATAAGACAGTCTATAACAATCACTTGGCGAGACGTTTTCATAGGCTAAGTATAACTCATTAATCGCTTTTAAATGTAACGGAGACAGTCGTTTCGGTAAGACTTTTTCCGCCGCTTCAACAAAGTTTTTTTGACTTAAAGGGACGTGATAGCACAATTCGAGACTAAGGGCCGTTTGATCTGAAAGCAGGTTTTTATGCGTCGTGATATCAGAGACCCACAACTGTGCGTCGTAAACAGGAATCAGTCCTGCCCAATAGGCGGTCGCTTGACCAGACTTTTTCAGAACGGGCATTTCCGCCATGGTGGGCAAGGGGCGCCCGAATACGACTGAAAATAAAATAAAAAGGGCAACCCAACGAGTCGGTTGCCAAGCATGGAGATAGCTTAAAAAGGACATTTTGATGGTTTCCTCTAAGAGTCTTTGCGGAAAAATAAGGTCACTTCCCCGACCTTGAATCCCCATTTTGTGACTTCCGCACGATTGATTAGGGTGGTGTCTGTCTGTAGGAACATCCAGTCATCAAATTGCACATGCAGGGAATCGTCTTTATAGGGTAAATCCAGCGTGTATCGCCAATTTAAAACCGGTCCGGCTGACATACCTTTTGCCGTTCCGATGACATCGCCCGCTTTACCTTCATATTGATTAGGTGCGGTTTCGGTGATGACCCATTGGCGATGTTGTTTTTCCCCATCGTCATAAAGAAAATGCTCGTCTAGCACCAGTCTTTTCCCGTTTGGGGTCTTTGTAACCGTGCCGTGAATCTCCACTTCAAAGCGACGAATCAGGTCGCCATTTCGATTTTGAAACTGTCCCCAGGCCTTGGTTTTTCCAGAAAAAAAGGTCATCAAATCCAATTTTGGATTCAAATGAGCATATTTTTCAACTGGCACTGCACTGCAGCTGGCGAGCAGTAAAGGAAAGTATAGAATAATAAGGGTCCGACGTAGCATAAATAGACTCCGTGATACGCTAAAAGCGTTTTTCCAAGGTGATTTGATAAACCGAGATATGTTTTTGTTCAAACCCGACACGGCAATAATCTAGGTAGTAACGCCAAAGTCGTCGGAATGCTTTGTCATAGCCCATTTTTTCCAACGCCTCTGATGACGCGTTAAAGTGTTTCAGCCAATGTTTCAGCGTTGTTGCATAGTCCTGACCAAATTCAAACTGATCCACAACCTCGAAGTGATGATCAATTGCCAGTTGGTGAAGTTGTTCCAAGCTTGGAAGAAGTCCCCCGGGAAAGATATAAGATTGAATGAAGTCAACACCATTTTGGTAGGCTTCCGCTTCATCATTATCAATCGTGATAATCTGTAATACTGCCTTTCCATGGCTTTTTAAATTACGTTGGAGCTGTTCAAAATAACGATGCCAGTATTCTTTCCCAACGGCTTCAAACATTTCAACACTGACGATGTAATCATATTGACCAGTTTCATGCCGGTAATCCTGTAAGGCGAGTTCAGTTTTTGTATCGAGAAAAACGGCTTTTAAGCGGTTTTGAGCATACTGTTGCTGTTCAGTGGAAAGCGTGAGTCCTTTAAGGGTAGCGCCTTTTTGCGCGGCCATTTCTGCAAAACCACCCCAGCCGCATCCGATTTCGAGAATATTTTCCTGACCGTGTAATGCGAGTTGATCCAAGATGCGTTGGTATTTCTGCTGTTGCGCGAGTTCGAGAGTGTCGTCACTTGCCAAGAATAGCCCGCTGGAATAGCTCATACTTTGGTCGAGCCAAAGTTCATAGAAATCGTTGCCAAGATCGTAGTGAGCAGCAATATTGCGACGGCTATTCGAAAGGGAGTTATGACGTCTTCGATGACGCCATAAATGCCACATGCCTAAAGGTTTTTTATGGTGTAGTAATTGGGAAAACACCTCTTTGTTTTGGTGTGCCAAGGTCATTAAGTGATACAAGGAGGCCGTTTGAATAGAGCTTTCTATATACGCTTGCGCAAAACCGAGCTCTCCCTGTGTTTTGAGTAAGTAGCCAAATCGCAACATAGACATAATTTCCAGGTCGGCATGCGTGCCGGGTTCAGAGCCTTCAAATCGATAGGATTGCCCTAAATATTGCACGGTGAGACTGCCTTTTTGAATATGTTTAAAAGGCAGATTTTGAATAAAATTTTGTAGTAGCTGAGAAGGAATCATCCATTCAATGGGGGTGGTAATAAGTTTTAACATGATGTCATCTCCGAATCACTGTGCTTGGTTTGAGACAGATTTTTAGGGGTTGAATGAAACTTTCCCCCTTTTACCCAAATTTTGAGTGCCCACCAATGAATCAGGAAAAGAACCTTCACTGAATTCACTGGAAACAGCAACGTTGCCTTTAATAAGAACGCATTGCTGAGCGGTGTCTGCTTACCGGTTTGCGTTGCAACCAGGGTCGGTTGGTTTTGTTCATATTGTTTGATAGACAACTTGTAATGGTCGCTCGGCGCATAAAATCTAAACTGATAAAACGCTTCCATGCTAATGAAAGGGGAAACATGAAAATCTTTATTGGCGCGTGCTTTTAAGGCACTGTGATGAGGCATTAAAGGCGCCCCTTGGTGAGTGAGCACGTAATGGTGCCATTGACAGAAAGTATTGCTGACTTCTGCGATGATGCCGATGAGGTCATTGCTTTGGCTGTATGCATACCAGATTGCCAATGGGTTGAATACCACCCCTAGCATTCTGGGAGAGCAGACCAATTCGATTCGAGCAGCAGGTTGTAGCAACCCATAATCGGCAAATAGGGTGTCCGCCCACTCACGCCAAGAAACGTCTGGATCGCGAGCACCGAAATCTTTGGTGTATAAACTGACCAAGTTGAACCGATCTATTGATAGCCACTTTAATTGATCGGATTCAGTTGCAATATGGTCAATATCGATTCTTAAATTAAAGACTTTGTAGTTAAAACGATATTGGAAAGGACGCAAACGTTGATGCATCACCTCACAGATATATGCATGGCTAGGCATGATTAGGTTCCTTATCAACGGGGTCGTCTTTTTTCCAAGGCAACGTTATGCCGAACAAATTTGCAATTTGAACGGCACTGCGCAAGCCATCTTCATGAAATCCATAACCGGTGTAGGCGCCGGCAAAATACAACCCATGTTTCCCTTGGAGGTCGATTAAGTGTTTTTGCGCTGAAATAGCGGCCTGATCAAAGACAGGATGGTCATACTCAAACCTTTTGAAGGTTTTGTCTGGGTCGGGGTGTGTAATCGGGTTAAGCGTGACAAAAACCGGCGTTTCCGTTTTGAGCGATTGTAAAGAATTCATCCAGTAAGTCACAGCCACTCGATTCTCTTCGTGCGCCATTTCTCTTAGGTAATTCCAAGCGGCCCAAGTGTTTTTACGACAAGGCATTAAATGGATGTCCGAATGCAAATAGGCAGTGTTTTTTTGATACTGAAAGGCTTGTAAGAGAGAAAAGTCTTTTTGACAGCTGGCAGCAATCATCTGATAGCTTTCATCTGCATGACTAGCGAGCACCACTTTATCGAAATAAGTGGTGTCGCCTGATTCGGTTGTTACTTTTATCTGCTGTGTGTCTGACTGCGGAGTGACTTGTGTGACCTTGGTGTGAGTATGACGTTTAAACGTTGCTTGCTTCAAGATTGCTTTTAAATACTCAATGCTGCCATTTGCCACGGTTTGCCATTGCGGACGGTTTTCGATATTCAATAAACCGTGATTTTCAAAGAATTGTAAGAAGCTTAAAACCGGAAACTTAAGCATGGTTTGTGTTGGGCAAGACCAAATCGCGGCTGCCATCGGCAGTAAATAATGGTCACGCATGGCAGGTGACATTTTATGCTTTTCTAAATATTGTCCTAATGTCATTTGTACAAGATTTTTAGATTGAGCCGCTAGGTCTTGTTTTGCGCGCCGATTGAAGCGAACGATGTCGGTGATCATATTCCAGTGTGTAACGGAAAAAAGATTGCGTCTTTGCGCAAAAAGCGTGTTGAGGTTGTTACCGGAGTATTCAATTTTTCCATGATCGATGGATACGGAAAAACTCATCTCTGTCTTAATCGTTTCGATATTTAAATGTTCAAACATTGCCGTTAATAAAGGGTAATTGGGTTCGTTATACACAATAAACCCAGTATCAACCGGTACCGTTTGGTTTTCATGGTCTTGAATTTCTACCGTATGCGTATGCCCGCCTATATAGTCATTTTTTTCAAACAGCGTAACTTCATGGTTTTGACTTAAAAACCAAGCGCTGGCAATGCCGCTGATACCACTACCAATGACCGCAATTTTTTGTTTTTCTGGGGTAACGAAGTTGGTTTTTATTTTCATGATGCTTCATATTGTATAAGTAATCTGTTATTATTTATACATAAGTTATACAGTTATGCAACAATTAGATTTAAAAAATACGAAATTAAAGAAAGATTTGGAGTGTGAGGCATGAAAAGGATATGGATTGTCGGAGCGTCTTCAGGGATTGGGTTGTCTTTGACTCAGTCCTTGTTACAGGCGGATTATCTAGTGGTTGCGTCTTCTCGAACGGCAGAGCAGTCAGATGCTTTAGCGGTGTTGCAAAAGCAATTCGGTAATCAGTTGCAGAGATTGAATGTCGATGTCACTCAGCCCGACGATTTAGTCGCAAAAGTTGACCAGGCCTGGTCATTTTTTGAGGGGATAGATATTTGGTTCTATAACGCGGGGGCATATCAACCGATGTCTTTTGATGCGTTTGATTATGATGCCTTTGCATCGATGAATGCGGTGAATTATTTAGGGTGTGTTGCCATGATGGTCGCCATGAAAAAGCGTGTTCTTCAAAAACCAGATTTTAAGATGCGCTGGATTTGGAACATCAGTATTGCCAGCCAGGTTGGTTTGCCTTATGGCGGCGCTTATTCAGCCCCGAAAGCGGCTTTATTGAATTTGGCAGAATCCATTAAGCCGGAATTGGATTGCTATGGTGTGACGCTACAGGTGATTAATCATGGGTTTGTAAAAACGCGTTTGACCGACAAAAACCCGTTTGAAATGCCAGGTCTTTTAATGCCGGATGATGCTGCAAAAAAGATTGCGCAATTTATTCATTACAACGATACGACCTTTGAGATGACGTTTCCCAAAAAAATGACTTTGTTTTTAAAGTTTTTGAAAATTCTGCCTTATCGTTGGGTGTTTTTTATAACCAAGAGGGTGTTGAAATGAATCAAGTTGATAAAAAAAATTTACTGGTGTATATCCATGCCTATGAAAGCTTAACCGAAGCGAATATGGACAGCCTATTACTTCCCTTGTTTTCTGAAAATGCATATTTTGAAGACCCTTTCAATCAAGTGGTTGGGAGGGAGCGTATTCAAAAGATATTTCAGCATATGTTCAACCATACCCATTCCCCTCGATTCGTGGTGATGAATTATATGTTAGAAGGACAGACCGCTTTTTTACGTTGGGAGTTTTATTATTTAGACAGTCAATTTAAGGAGCATCGCATTATTGGCGTTTCAAAAGTTGTTTTCGACCAAAAAGGATTGGTTCTATCTCATATCGATTATTGGGATTCAGGTAAATATATCTACCAAAAAATTCCTGTTATAAGATCGATTATTCGATGGGTCAATCGTTTCTTTACACCTAATTAATCTAGCACGTTAACGGATGAAACAATCACCCGCTCAAAACCAATCTTCGTTACCCCTTTCAGTCGATGTTGCTTACGGCTGGATGGGGTTTTCACTTGCCTTGCTTGGCATTCCTTTGTATTTATATTTGCCGTCATATTTTTTTGAAAACTGGGGAGTGAGCTTAACCGCGGTTGGATTGGCGTTAATGGTCACCCGGTTGTTAGACATGCTCACGGATCCCATCATCGGCAGGTTGTCAGATAAGTTTGCCACACAAGGGATTTCAAAAGTCTGGCAAATGTTTGTGGGGGCTATGATTTTATTAATCGGACTCGACGCGTTATTTTTTCCAGATGAATCTCTCTTGTCACAATCACCGATGCTCTATATCACTTTTTGGAGTTTTATTACTTTCTTAGGCTGGACGCTGGTAGCTGTGCCTTATCAGGCATTAGCAGCGGAAATAACGCCTGATGCACATGAAAAAACACGCCTAACCCTTTTTAGAGAAGGGTTTAGTATTTTGGGCGTGGTGTTAGCTTTAAGCCTGCCTTTTGTGTTGTCTGTCGCGCCGACTGACCCGTTTGTATTTGACTGGATTTGGTTGCTTGTCTTTTTCGGGATTATTTTGGCTTTAATCGCTCAAGTGCTTCAAGTAAAGCCGTATGTCGATCAAAGAACAAAGTCGTTTTCTCCCTCATTGAAATCATCTGTCTTGAAAAAACTTTGGCGAGATCAACGCTGGAGCTTCTCTGTGATGCCTGCTTATTTTTTGAATAGTTTGGGAAATGCCTTTCCCGCAACCTTGTTTTTGCTATTTGTGTCACATGCGTTACTTTTAGAAGAATATGCCGGTCTGTTTTTAATGGTGTATTTCTTATCCGGTATGTTGGTTTTGCCTGTTTGGTTCTGGCTGTCTAAAAAAATAGGTAAGTATGCTGCTTGGCAATGTTCCATGGCATTTGCCATTATCGGGTTTATCGGCATTTTTGCTGTGTCTGCAGGTGATTTTTATGGTTATTTAATTATTTGCGTGCTGACAGGCATGAGTCTCGGAGCCGATATTGCTCTGCCGTCTTCCATTCAGGCGGATATTGTTCAAAAACTTTCAGAAGAGAGAGATGAGATCAGTGGCATTCTATTTGGTGTTTGGGGAATGCTAACCAAAATGGCGCTGGCTTTAGCTGTCGGGATTGCTCTGCCACTGCTGGAATGGCTCGGTCTCAAACAAGGTGATCAGCTGGCAATTAATACTTTGTGGTTCTTTTATGCAGTCGCCCCAATATTGTTAAAGGTCGTGAGTTTTTATTTAGTTAGTCGAGAAAGAGGGAACTGTTTAAGAACTTCTACCTTGTTATGGGCCCTATTTAGGCATCAAATGGTCAATAAAAAAGATTGTTAATAATAAGATAATGCTGGCAAGTATAGGAAGTCCATACCGATACTTGATGACGGTTTTGGTTTTGGGAGCGCTTTTTTTAGGAAAAGGAATCTCACCTTTATGCATTTTAACGGTTCGAATAAATTCTTGTGCCAGTGTTGGCGAGAGTGCATTGGCGATCTTTGTGACTTTGCTAGAATGGAACGTCGACATCGCCTTGGCAAGCGAGTTTAAGTCACACTGCTTTAGCTCTTTAGAGCGTTGCTCGGTAGGAAGTTGTAACATCCAATCGATTTTCTCTATATCGAGTTCAGTTTTAAACGTTCTTTTAGCCATTGTCATAGATTCCGATAAAACAGTATTATCAGTCAGTTAATCGACTTGTCTTTTGATAACTTTATCACAAACTTTGTCTATTAATGCTTGAATGACTCTGAAAAAGGTTGAATTGAGGAGGTTAAATCATGAGAATAGAAATAAAAAAGCCCAGGTAAAAACCTGGGCTTAATGATGTGGTGCGGAAGGAGAGACTCGAACTCTCACACCAATGGCACCAGAACCTAAATCTGGCGTGTCTACCAATTCCACCACTCCCGCGTATAAAATGTTTTAGAAAAAAACATTTTAAAATAATGTGGTGGCCACACCTGGAATCGAACCAGGGACACAAGGATTTTCAATCCTTTGCTCTACCGACTGAGCTATGTGGCCTTATTTTGATTCGGCGTATTGTATAGAGAGGCGCTGAAGCTGTCAAATTTTATTTTAAATTTATTAAGTTTGATTTTGTTTTTCATCAAAACCGGAGGGAATGTCTTATGCCATACTCATCAAAACGTGATTTACCTGATGCTGTGCAAGCCCATTTACCTGATCATGCTCAAGATATCTATCGAGCAGCCTTTAATAATGCCTGGGAGGAGTATAAAGATCCCAAAGATCGTCAAGGCGATGAAAGTCGTGAGGAAGTTGCCCATAAAGTTGCATGGGCTGCGGTAAAGCAGAAATATCAAAAATCAGGGGATGAATGGGTTGAAAAATAGTTTCAAAACCCCTTTATTTCATAGCAAAAAGGTTGGTTTTTTAAATTTATCATTGGTTTCGGTTAAAATGAGGGTTCTTTATTTAGCGTAAGAAGGCGTTTGAATGGTAAGTAAGAATAAAGGGTTATCCTGGCTGGTTGGCATGGCGTCTGTAATTATCATTTTAACAGCGTTGAAAATAGCAGAAAGTATTGTCGTGCCTATTTTGTTGGCGATTTTTATCTCTATCCTTTCCGTCCCTTTTATTCGACTCATGGAACGTCATTCGGTTCCTAGCTGGTTAGCCATAATGTTGATGCTTAGTATATGGGTTGCGTTGTTAATGTTGTTTTTTTTGATGTTGAGCAACTCTGTAGAAGTATTTAGTAATAATCTTCCTGATTACGCGAATGGCGTTAATGATTTATTGGTTGAATTATCACCGTTATTTAAATATTGGTCTTTTCCTTTTTTTGAGCCCACGTTGAAAGAGCACTTTAGCCCTGAATCAATCATTCAATTTATGGCAGAGGCTTTAGCGGGTATCGGTGTTTTTTTAATGAACACTTTCCTCGTTTTGTTTATTACGATTTTCTTATTGATGGAAGAAAGTACCCTCACTCGGAAGTTTCACGCGGCTTGGCCGAATTCTGAATATAAGCTTCATGCCATTTCTGAGTATTTTAAGCAGGTGAATAAGTATATTCTCATTAAAACCGTAGTGAGTTTTATGACAGGGGTGCTCGTGACCCTTTTATTGATGTTTTTAGATATCGATTTTCCTTATTTGTGGGGGGTTTTAGCTATGCTGATGAACTATATTCCGAATATCGGTTCATTGGTTTCAGCGGTTCCACCTGTTTTCTTAGCATTGATAAATGTAGGCCTTTTTGATGCGTTTATGGTAATGAGTGGGTTTATTGTTATTAATGTTGTACTTGGAAATTTAATCGAACCTAGATTGATGGGGTTTAAATTTGGGTTATCTCCTCTGGTGGTGTTTTTGTCGATAATGATTTGGGGGTGGATGTTTGGTCCGGTCGGAATGATTTTATCAATCCCTCTAACAATGGTTGTCCAAATTGCCCTCTTTCAGAAGGAAGATACTCGAGCCATAGCGGTTTTATTGGGAAATAAAGTGCCAGAGTAGTTTTTCGCTAATAAAAAATCGTCTGACTACTGTAAAATCTGAAGAGATATTTTTGATATTCATCTAAAAAACCAGTTCAATAAAGCTGAGTTTTTAAAAATATAAGGGAAGCAATATGTATTACATCGTTGAAACCAACAAGTCGTTTGAACAAGCAGGTAAAGATCTAGATGCTGCGGTGAAGAATCATCAATTTGGTGTACTTTATGTTCATGATTTGGGCAAAACCTTACGAAGCAAAGGCCTTGAGTTCGCTGAAGACTGTCAAGTGTTTGAAGTGTGTAACCCTGTTAAAGCAGCTGAGGTCATGGGAATTGATATGCGTTTAAATATGGCTTTGCCTTGTCGTATTTCAGTGTATACCGAAAAGGGTCAAACTAAAATCGGAATGATTGAGCCGGCGAAAATGCTAGCCACTTTGTCTGATGATGATGCCTTGCAATCCATCGCAAAAGAAGTTGAACAAAAAGTCATCTCGATGATTGATGAAGCAAAATAAACGGTACGTTCGTTGAGCATAAATATTGAATAATTGATTTGAATAGATGATTAAAAAAACACTTTTAAAGTTCTATGAATGGCCTTTGGTCATTGCTTTTTCGGCAACACTGCTTGCGGTTTATGGGCTTTATCAGGTTTTTGATCAAGGTAATCAACAAGAAATGAAAAGTTGGGGGCAGCTTGCCATCGAGCGTAATAAGCTGGAAACCCTAACGAAAATTTATGATCTTCGAACACAGTTAAAATTGTTGCTGAAAGATGCCGTCGTTCATAAAGATGAAAACGAGCAGCGAGAAATCTTCAATAGAATTTCTCAACTACGGCATAAAATTGTTGAAGAAAGCGCTCGTATACGGCAATTAGCCAGTCAAAAAGAAGAGTTAAGAATCTTGGTTGAGCATAACCAAATTCTTGAAAAAGGGTTGCCAAAGCAGTTCTATTATCAAAGTTTATTACTTGATTTTGGCGCAGTTGAAGAAGCCAAAGAGGTTCTTTATACCGAAGTTATTCCAACGCAAGATTATGCGGATGGCTTACTTTCTTCATTTCATTTGTTGGTCGGCCACTCTATTGAAAGGTTACAACAGGAACATCTCGCTCAAAAAGCCAAAAGAAATGAAAATTTCAAACACCAAATTTGGTTAGTCATTATTTTGATCCTGGCGATCAGTATTCTCGTGATTTCTTTGGTCAGTTATTCCAAACGCCGATTGCAGTCTTATACGGTTGAGCTTGAACAGGAAGTAAAATCTCGCACACATCAGTTAACCGAAGCAAAAAATGAACTTCAAAATTCGTTAGCAGATCTAAAAAGCATTCTCCATGCGGCGCCAGATGGTATTTTAAAAACAGATAAAGACGGCAATATCATGGAAGTAAATCCTGCAATGGAAAAACTGTTCGGGTATTCGTCCGTCGAATTGATTGGCAACAATGTCACGATGTTAATCCCTCGCGCATACCGTAAATACCATACCGAAATTATTCATAATTTGAATGCAAATAGCTTCAATGATACGAATTTAATGGGACAAGATGGTCGCGTAAAAGGTCAGCATAAAAATGGCGGTATTTTTCCGATTGAAGCTGCGATAGGTCCCATTAAGGATTCCGATCAGGATGGATTCACGATTATCATCCGAGACATTACCAGTAGCATGCATATTGAACATAAATTGAAAAAGCAAAAAGAACTGCTGGAAACGCTTTGGAAAGCGACTAACTTATTTATGGTTTATAAAGACCTCCCTGAAGTAACGGATTATTTACTGGGCCGAATTTTAAAACTCACCAATAGTGAATATGGCTTTATTGGAGAGGTGTTAAAAGATGAAGATAATCAGTCTTATTTGAAAACACATGCCTTAACCAACATTGCTTGGAATGAAGAAACGCGAAAGTTTTATGATGAAAATGCGCCGGATGGTTTGGAATTCAAAAACATGAATACCTTATTCGGCAGCGCCATCCGCACAGAGAAAGTGGTGATTAGCAACAAGCCGGCTAATGATCCTAGAAGTGGTGGGCTACCGGAAGAGCACCCTGACTTAGATGCATTTTTAGGGGTGCCGGTATTTTACGGCTCAAAACTGGTTGGAATGTACGGGCTAGCAAACCGTCCAGAAGGCTATGATGACGAAATAGTCGATTTTTTAGCATCCTTTACGCAGAACTATGGAGCATTAATTTACGTTAAACGGATGCTGGCTCAGCAAGAGCAAATGCATGAAGAGATTTTAAAAGAACGTAATGAAGCTGAAAAAGCCAGCCAAGCCAAATCTCAATTTCTATCCAGCATGAGTCATGAGTTAAGAACGCCTTTGAATGCGGTGTTAGGGTTTGCTCAGTTATTGGATATGGAAGACAACCTGACAGCTGATCAAAAAGACAGTATCTACGAGATTGTTAAAGCAGGTAACCATTTACTAGATTTAATCAATGATGTACTTGATTTGGCTAAAATTGAATCGGGAAATATCGATTTATCGATTGAGTCGGTTGGCCTAAAAGAATTACTGGAAGAATGTCGTAACTTGATGCTCCCTGTCGCTGAGAATAAAGGTATTACACTGGATATCCCTGAACTGAACGAACGGTATGTTCGTGCTGATCGTGTGCGTCTTAAACAGGTTTTATTGAACTTGTTATCAAATGCTGTGAAGTACAATGATGATTATGGGCAAGTCTGGGTGGAATGTGAACCACTATCAGCAGAGACTCTTAGAATTTCTGTAAAAGATAGTGGCCTTGGCATACCGACGGATAAGCAAGCTGAGCTGTTCCAGCCTTTTAATCGTCTTGGGCAAGAAGGCGGCGGTATTGAAGGGACTGGTGTGGGGCTTTCCATCACTAAAACGTTAATTGAGTTGATGGGTGGGAAGATTGGTTATGAATCCAATACCCCAAAAGGAAGCAATTTCTTTATTGAGTTGTATATTGACTCTTGTCACCCATTTGAAGCCAGTTTCGACCCGGATTCGCAATCACAATCTGACCAGCTTGATGGCCAGAATAAAACCATTCTGTATATTGAAGATAATCCCGCGAACTTAAAACTGGTGTCGCATGTTTTGGCCAAGCGGGACTATACCAATTTAATTACCGCGCATGAACCTAAGCTAGGGATTGAACTGGCAAAAGCGAACAAACCGCATTTGATTCTGTTGGATATTAATATGCCAGGGATGAATGGTTATGAAGTGTTAGAGGTGCTCAAGAAAGATGACGATATCCGTGATGTGCCAGTGGTGGCGATTACGGCGAATGCCATGTCGCACGATATTCGGCGTGCAAAACAGGCTGGTTTTGATGACTATTTAACCAAACCGTTAGATGTTGAGAATTTTTTAAGCGTTGTAGAATATTATCTCTCGCAAGTTGAAACAAAAGAATAGGGTTGAGAGCTCGTCATGCCGTCAGTTATTGATGCGTTAAAATCTTATTTTGCTCAGGTTGACCCCCGGTCATTTAAACTGATTCCTAGCTTGTATGAAGATAGCAGTCATCATATTTTTTTGCACGAAGCGCCTCATGGAAAAGAGATTATTAAAGCGTTAAATTCGCAGTCTACGAATGGCTCTGACTTTTGGCAAGGCATGGAACGTTTTTTTGGAATTGATTTAAAACAACAGGTGTCGTCTTTTGAATCGCTTTATCCTTTAATTGCACAGTCTTCACCCCTTGATATTCCAACTTTATTGGAAACTTTGATTGTGCCATCAAAGGGTATTTGGGCGATCAAAACTGACCTTTTGTCCGGTCAAGCTGTACAGACACCGCAGGTCACTTCTCATATGGTTCGGCAGTTGGCCGAACACCTCGCAAAATTGCATCAAATTCGGTCCGATCATTTTGGTTATATTGCTAACGACCCGAAAAAACAAATGCACTGGCCGCTTTACTTAAAACAACAACTGAACCAGTGGTTAACGGATCGACCAGTATTGAGTTCTTCTGAAAAAGACGCACTTATTTCTCAAATAGATGAGCACTTTCAATCGGCTTCATTTGGCGTGATTATGCCGGATTTAAGATGGGATCAGTTTTTGCAATTGGATGGACGTTTAACCGCGTTAACTGATTTGGATGCACTGGTATTTGGTCCGGTTGAGTTAGACTGGGTATTGCTGGAGTTTTTACTGACACCAGAACAAGCTCAGGTGTTCTGCGTTGAATATGCGCGACATCACCCGATTCCTGCGATTTCTGATGTCAGAGCTGTATATAGAATGATGCTGTTTTTAATGAATGTGCTGGGCGAAAAAAACTACCAGGCCTGGCGTGATCAGCCACGGCTTTTTAACTGAAAATGTGTGTTATTTTGTCGTGTGTGGCATAGGTGTTGGTAATTCTTGACGCCAAGCTCGATAGCCTACAATGGCTAATCCGAAATACAATATGAACATCAAAATCGTAAAATAAAACCCACTTTGCCAGTACAAAATAATGGCAGCACTGTTGATCACAAGCCAATAAAGCCAGTTTTCCAATACCTTTCGAGCCATTAGGTAAGTATTCATCACGGAAAAAATCATGACACCCGCATCTAAAAAGGGTGCACGTGAATAATCACCTTGTTGCAGATAAAACCCGATTGCGATGGTTAGGGTTGCCCCGATGGCTAAAAAGCCAAGATGAAAAGCGATAGGCTTGTTGTGAACATGAATGGCTTCGCTGGACTGGGAAGGTTTTCGCCAAAGCCAGAAACCATAAATAGCCATGACCAGATAATAGGCATTGAGAATAGACTGAAGTGGGAGTTGTCCATTCCAAAAAAGCAATGTGTAGATAAACGTGCTGAAAAAAGCACAAGGCCACGCCCAAACTGATTGTTTTATCGCGAAGAGGATATATCCCATGCCGAGGAGCGTTGCAAGCGCTTCCCAGCCCGACAAGGCTAAGATAGATGCCAGGATGTCAGAAAAAAGATTAGTGGTCTCCACAGTGCTCAATATCCGCTTTTGATCGGTCCGTACCCAGTAGCTTTAAAACAAAAATGGTTTTTGGGTTTTTTTGTAACACCTGTTCAATGTCTTCAGTCAATGCGGCCATTAAGATACGATAGTCGCCAAAAATCTGTGTGCTCATGGCATTTTTTTTAATACGGATTTCATCGTGTTTTTCCAGCGACGCAATAAAGTTTAAAATCGGTTGGCAATATTGCTCCTGTAACGGGTACATACTGATTTCAATAGATGCTAGCATAGAAACTCCTTGGTTATAAACCGTTAAAAATGGCCAGGCCTGGCCATTTTTTTGAACCCCTTAAAAGTGTACTCTAACCGTTGCGCCAAATTGGCGAGGGTCGCCTAAATGGATGTACTCTTTTACACCTGCCCCGTCACCATGATCAAACTTAAAGCCTCGGGTTGCATAACGCTCATCGGTTAAGTTGTTACCCCATGCATAGACTTCCCAATCTTTTGCTTCGTACCCAATACGCGCATTAAGGATTTGGTAAGCTCCTGTTTTGCCATCATTCACATTATCAAAGTAGTAACTGTCCATGCCCCGTACTTCGGTACGAGCAAAAAAACCATTGTTTGCACGATACTGGGTGCCTAAATGGAATTGATAGTTCGGGGCATGGGCTTGATCGCGGCCAGACATTTCAAAGGCGCTGTTGACGGGGGTGCCTTCTACATCGGTAAATAGTAATCCTAACGAACCGAAAAACTGCCAAGCATAGGTCGCTTGCCAATCAAATGAGGTTTCTAGGCCATAATTCTGTGCTGCATCAAGGTTTTCTGTGTAGAAAATCCATTCTCCTCCATTGTCAGCGCTGCCAGCAAATTGAGGGTTCTGTCGGTCCATATAAAAAAACGTGGTCGCCGTTTGTAACCGGTTGTTCAGATAGTTTGATTTTAGCCCGATTTCATAATTCAACAAGGTTTCCGCATCATAAGTGACATTGGCAGAAGAACCGCTTCCGGCATTAAACCCGCCTGCTTTATAGCCTCGGGTAACACCAGCAAAGGCCATCTGGTTCGGATTATAACGATACTTATAGTGAATTGATCCACCCCAAAGGGTTTCAGTGGGTGAGAAATCATCGGTTAAAGTATTGTTATTATAATTTTTTTTGGTTTGATCAAAAGTTTGTTGATTATGCTCAATCCGTAGGCCATACGTTAGGGTTTGCTTTTGGTTTACGTGTTGGTCAAGTTGTGAATAAGCGGCCAGTTTTTGGTGGTTAAAGTCGCTGTCAATCAGTTCAGTTTTGCTGGCATAATAGGTCTGATCCCAATAGTTATCAGCATGGTTGCTTTCATTCATATTCGAGAAATATGCACCGATCAACCAATCGGTTGAATCATTAAAAATGCGCGCAGATTCTTTTGATTGGAATCGTAAGTCTTGGGATATATGGCGACGGTGTTTTTGAGTTTCATAAAACTGGCCTGTTTTTGCTACCCAGTCACCATCAAAGTTATAAAGCGCATCAGTATTCGATAGGCTAGTGGTGGAAATCAAGTTATATGCTTTGTTCCCCTCATAAGTCACTTTCATCGCAGCCGCATTGGAAAGCTGGTTATCATTTCCAGGTTGGTTAGAGCGAGTTGTGAAAGTGTTATCTCGTGACCAAGCATCATAGCCATCAATAAAGTCAGCATGTAACAAGGTTAAATCAATCGTGGTATTGTCAGTTGCAAAAACGCGTAGTTTGCCGCGTAATGTCAATTCATCCTTGGAATTGGTGTCTTTGCGATTCAATGTCGCATTTTTATAGAAGCCATCGCTTTGATGCTTGAATACAGCAATACGGTATTGGGTTGCGTCTTTTTTGTCGCTGACGGGGCCACTAGTCATTAATCCGAGCTCTTTATGGCCGTATTGTCCTAGACTGGTTTCGATTAAGCTTTCACGGTAAGGCGTTGGGTCATTGCTTTGAATGTTAACCAACCCGCCAATGGCGCTTTGTCCATAACGGGTATTTTGTGGGCCGCGTAAAATTTCGACCTGTTTTACATCAAATAAACTGCCAATGCCGCCGAGTCCGCTGAAATCAATATCGTCAATCGCGAGGCCGACACTGGCATTTGGAGCACCAGTATATTCTTCTCGTTCGCCCATGCCGCGCACCTGTATGTGTTTGATACGAGCATTCTGGTTTGATACATTGACATTTGGTGCACTCAATAGCACATCATCAGTATGGGCTGCGCCAGCATCCTGTAATTCGGCTGAGTTAATGACGGTAACGCTTACCGGCATATCTTCAGCATCAGATTGTCTCAAATCGGCTTCTACTTTGACGGGGGCCAGCACAACGGTGTCGTCTGATAAAGCATATGGACTATGGAGTAGGCTCAATAATAACGTTGGGGCGGTTAAATAAGCAAAAGGTTTAAAAAGTGTTTTTGAGTTCATGGTCAATTCCTTTTTAGTTAACCAAAAAGGACAGGGCAGGTCGGTACTTTGAAGAAGACAAAGTCGAGTTGCAGCCTGTTCCTACGCCAGTATTAACTGGATCAGGTTATAAGGGTTCCCAATTTAGGATCTCAGGCCATTACGGCCACCCCTCGGCGATATTTCAAATATTCGATAAAGAGCGGGGATTATAGAGTAAAAATGAACAATACACAAAAACAACTTTAACTAATTGAAAAAATAAAGGATTTCTTAAGGTTGCTTAGTTTGAATTTGTATTAAAATAAAACTATAAGAACTGTCGTTAATGTTGCATCTTGCATAAGAGGTAGGTTATGAACTCTGTAAGCTTTGAAGAAAAGAATAGAATGAAATTGATGTCGCATTTAAAAAAGTACAGTGCTGTTCTTTTTTTAGCAGTGTGTGGATTAAATGTTCAGGCGGATAATAGCCCTGTTGTGATGGGCTGGGTTGAAAAAGTTGCGATTCCTGAATACAACTTGACGCTAAAAGCGAAAGTGGATTCTGGGGCTGACAACTCTTCTTTACATGCGGTAGCGATTCATCGGTTTACCAAAAACGACCAGGCCTGGGTGCAATTTAGGACACAGGGCGGGGTTGCGATTCAGAGACCGGTCACCCGTATTGCTTATATCAAAACCAAAGTGAATGGTACTCAAGCCAGAGAAGTGGTTGAAATGCCGATATGTTTGGCAGGACGTTTAACGACCGTGCCGGTTAATTTGGTCGATCGAGGGCATTTTTCTTATCCGATGTTAATCGGGCGTTCCGCGATGGAAGGAACTTTTTTGATTAACCCTCATCAACAGTTTCTAACGAAACCAGAGTGCGGTTCCAAAAACAGCAAAGCTTCTTAAATAGACGGAATCCCCTCATTATCGTAAGGCAGAGTGTCTTCTCCATGAATATCCTCAGAAAAAGACTCAACACGCTCTTCCGCTAAGTCGGTACGGGCGAACTGGGCAATATGGTATAACGCATCTCCTTCATTCACTAATGGCATCACCATTTGACCAATCACAATGCCATTGGCATTGGCATAAATTTCAAATTCGGCTTCACCAAATGGATCTGATACGACACCTAACACCGTTTTATCTTTTTGGACACGATCTCCATCGTTGACTAATGACCGGAAAATACCACTGTGCGGTGCGCGAATCCAGTAACTCGAACGAGCGATCATCGGCTTGATTGGGACTTTTTTGGAACGACCTTTTGCAATCATATCTAACGATTTCATCACGTTTAAAATGCCGTTGACCCCAGCACGAATGCTGAACTCGTCAAAGCGAAGTGCTTCCCCTGCTTCGTAAAGCAGGATTGGGATGCCTTTTTTGACCGCTGAAACGCGTAGAGAGCCTGGCCGAAGAGCGGCATTCATCATTAACGGCGCACCAAATGCGGTTGCCATTTCCAGAGTTTCAGGGTTCTCCAGGTCGGCTCGGATTTGAGGTAAGTTGGTTCGGTTGATGGCACCAGTGTGCAAGTCAATACCATGAGAGCATTGCGCAACGATTTCTTTTAAAAATAAATTCGCCATTCGCCCGGCTAAAGAGCCTTTGGATGAGCCGGGAAAACTTCGGTTGAGGTCGCGACGGTCAGGGAGATAACGGTTTTGGTTAATGAATCCGTGTAAGTTAACAATCGGAACGGCAATTAACGTGCCTTTTAAGCGATTAAGGGATTTCACTTTCATCAAACGCCGAATAATCTCAACCCCATTCAGTTCATCACCATGAATCGCAGCACTGACAAACAAAGTGGGCCCTTTTTGTTTGCCATTAATCACTTGCACCGGCATATTGAGTTCGCCGTGGGTATAGAGCTTTCCGACTTGTAAGTCGACCGTTTTACGTTCACCAGGATTAATGGTTTCCGGTCCGATTTTAATCGGACGGTTTGCAATTTTTTTCATCAGATGCTTCCTAATAGCCCTTTAGAGGTTACCCTTTGCCACGCGTTTTGGTGTGAAAGGGTTTAGCATTTTTTTCAATAAAAGTAATGATTTGTCCTGCAATATCTTTTTGCGTTGCCATTTCAATTCCTTCAATACCGGGAGAAGAGTTGACCTCCATTACGACCGGGCCATGGTTGGAGCGTAACAAATCCACCCCACAGACATTGAGCCCCATTATTTTAGCCGCTCTAGCCGCCGCAGCCCGTTCTTCAGGCGTGATACGAACCAAGGAAGCTGAGCCTCCTTGGTGAAGATTTGAACGAAATTCCCCTTCTTTCGCCTGACGCTTCATGGAAGCAACTACTTTCCCCCCAATGACGAAGCAGCGCAAATCCGCACCCCGAGCTTCTTTTATAAATTCCTGTACTAGAATATTCGCTTTTAATCCATTGAATGCTTGGATAACGGATTCCGCTGCTGAGTGCGTATCTGCTAAAACCACGCCAACGCCTTGCGTGCCTTCCAGTAACTTGATGACCACAGGGGCACCACCAACAGTCTGCAACAAATCGTTAACATCATCAGGTGAATGCGCGAATCCTGTTACAGGGAGACCGACGCCTCGGCGGGACAACAGTTGTAAACTTCTGAGTTTATCTCGAGAGCGGGAAATCGCGACGGATTCATTGAGCGGGTAAACCCCCATCATTTCAAACTGTCTTAAGACCGCTGTGCCATAGAACGTAATTGAAGCACCAATTCTTGGAATAATCGCATCAAATCCATCTAAAGTTTCCCCTTTATAGTGTACTTGAGGGTGATTGGACGTAATGTTCATATAGCAACGTAATGCATCAATGACTCTGACCTCATGACCACGTTGTTTAGCCGCTTCAATTAAACGACGGGTTGAATAGAGCTTGGCATTACGGGATAGGATAGCGATTTTCATACGGATTTCTCTTTAAATTCGGCGTTTCAGTGAGGTATGCATCTTGTTGAAATTATTGAGAGAACTCAATGAGATTTAATGACACCTACCTATTACTTTAACTATAAGATATTTCTTGTCAAGGAAGTAAAAAAACACAAATTATTTGCGATGCAACCAAGCAGTATGACTTTAGTTTACAACGTAATTAGGGTATAAAGAGAGCGGCCCAGAAAAATGGCTGTTATAAAATGCTTATCATCCTTAATGGATAGGCTATTGAGAGCCAAACCGTAGGTTCCGCATGCTAAAAATGTCAGAAGTGAATCACTCACCCGAAAAAAGAGAACGTTATGACTGTGAATGAAGAAAAGCCATTTTCCTCAGAAGAAAAACTTGTCCAACTGCAAGCGTTATTAGCCCAAGAAGATCAAACAGCCGTTTGCGATTTTTTTGTCGACTTATCCGATACTGAAATCGCATTGTTACTAGAGTCTTTTCCCGCGAGCGATCGAGAAAAAATCTGGGTTTGCGTTCCTGATGACTTGAAAGGGGAGGTGCTGGCTGAGGTTGGTGATGATGTTCGAAGTGTATTAATGTCTGAAATGGCATTGTCTGATGTCTCGGAGTTGACAAAAGACCTTGGGGCGCAAGACATTGCCGAAATCCTGGATACGGTGAATGAATCAGTCAAAGAGGCGGTGATTGATAAGCTGGATGACAGCACGCGTGAACAAGTTCAAGCCTTGCATGCTTATGATGACAATATGGTGGGTCGTTATATGGATCCGAATACGGTGAATATCAAACAAGATGTCACCTTGGAAACGGTTCAGCGTTATATCCGAATTAAGGGGTTATTGGACGAAACAACTCAGGAATTTATGGTCACTGATAAAGACAACCGGTTAGTGGGGTCTTTAGGGCTGGTTGATTTGGTTAAACAAAACCAAGAAGCACAAGTATCTGAGTTCATGCATCAATCGGTGTCATTGCTGGATGAGATGAATGTTCATGATGCGGCGGTGATTTTACGCTCTAAAGAACTCCGTTTTGCGCCGGTTGTGAATCAGGAGGGGATTCTGGTCGGGCAATTGAACATCGATCACATCATGGAAATTACCCGTGAGGATGCTGATACCACCTTATTAAGTATGGCAAGAGTGAGCGATGATGAAGAATTATTTGCTCCTATTCTTTCCAGTGCCAAAAGTCGAGGAATTTGGTTGGGCATTAATCTGGCAACGGCTTTTTTAGCGTCCTACGTGATCGGGCAATTTGAAGCGGTGTTATCGCAAGTGGTGGCGTTGGCTGTTCTGATGCCGGTGGTGGCCAGTATGGGCGGTATTGCCGGAAGTCAGACCCTGACAGTGATTATTCGTGGTTTGGCAATGGGTCAAGTGGGGGGAAGTAACCGATGGTGGTTGTTTAATAAAGAATTGTGGGTAGGCGCTTTAAACGGCTTGGTTTGGGCGTTTGTGGTTGGTGGCGTGGCTCAGCTGTGGTTTGAAAACTGGATGATGAGCCTGGTGATTACATTGGCCATTGTCATTAATATGACCGTCGCCAATGTGTCCGGTATTGCCATCCCGTTATTGTTACGCCGAATGAAAATTGATCCAGCTTTATCTGGCGCAGTCATTTTAACGACGGTCACCGATGTGGTCGGGTTTATGTCTTTCCTAGGGCTTGCGACACTATTGATTTTAACTTAGAGACAGTCGCGTAAAGCCTGTTTTGCCTGCTCAATCGATGAATTGATAGAGGCTTCATCTCCAGCCATGCCTGGCGCCTCGACAAGAGTGACGTCTTCAATTCCGATAAAGCCCAATGCGGTCTTTAAATAAGGCGTGACAAAGTTCAGTGAATCTAAAGGGGGCTGTGAATAATCGCCACCGGATGCCGCCATAACAATGGCTTTTTTCCCTTCTAATAACCCTTTGGGACCTTTATCCGTGTAAACAAAGGTTTCCCCGACGCGTAAACTGTGGTCTAAATAGGCTTTCAACGTGGATGGAATGCCAAAATTATACATAGGCGTGCTGATAAGAATGACATCGGCTTGTTTCAGTTGTTCGATATAGTCAGTGGATAAGGCCAATTGCTGCGTTTGTTCTTGAGAACGTTCTTCAACCGGTGTAAACATGGCGCCAATCGTCGCTTCGGATAAGTGAGGCGGAGGTGTCTGACTTAAATCAAGTGTTTGAAACGTATCGGCCGGGTGTTTTTCTAACCATTGGGTTTGAAAAAAATCGGCCAATGCTTTTGAGTGAGAACCGTTTGATAACGCGCTGCTGTCAATTCGTAAAACCGTTGCCATGTAGCTTTCCTTTTGAATATCAACTAAATTATCAATAGTGTAAGGAATTTGATCTTTCTTAAAAAGAAAGGAAATGGCAAAAAACTATTGCGGTTTTAGCAACAATGATGCGGAAAATAGCAAGGCTTGCCATAGCGTGTCTAAACAAGGAGAAATCACGCTATGGCCAGAAGCGGCTTTTACTTTAAAGCGGAAAGAATGGATTTCTCAACAGTGTCGATGGGTTGAGTGCCATCTACTTGAATATATTTTAATTGGTCATTTTTCTCAGCTTCTACTTTGTAATAACCGATTAATGGAGCCGTCTGCTCGTGGTAGACTTTTAAACGGTCTAAAACCACTTCCGCTTTGTCATCTTCTCGTTGAATCAGGTCATCCCCGGTTTCGTTGTCTTTATTTTCAACTTTTGGCGGGTTGTAAGTGATGTGATACGTGCGACCTGATGCAGGGTGGACACGACGACCGGCCATACGGTTAACGATTTCAGAATCAGGTACGTCAATTTCAATGACGGCATCAATTTCAACGCCAGCGCCTTTTAATGCATCCGCTTGAGGTACCGTTCTTGGAAAACCATCTAACAAGAATCCATTAGCACAGTCCGGTTCGGCAATACGGTCTTTAACTAGGCCGATAATGATTTCATCCGTCACCAGTTTGCCAGCATCCATAAACTCTTTGGCCATTTTTCCCATTGGGGTTTGAGCTTTGATTGCTGCACGCAGCATATCACCGGTAGAGATTTGAGGGATGTTGAACTCTTTGGTTAAAAATTGTGCTTGCGTTCCTTTGCCGGCCCCGGGGGCGCCTAACAGAATAAATTTCATAGTCAGTTCTCGCTAAGTTCTTGTTTTAAATTAAATCAGACGAATCATAAAAATTTTGGCGCTATTCTATCAAACTGAATCCAAAAGCGTTTGAATCATTCGTTCAGACTGGTGGGCATAATGGCCGCCAAACAAATTAAAGTGATTGAGTACATGGTACAGATTGTAGAGGCTTTTACGGTTAGCATAACCCATATCCAGCGGAAAGACCGAGTGATACCCCTCATAAAATTTTGGGCTAAAGCCACCAAACAATTCTGTCATGGCAAGATCCGCTTCTCGGTCCCCATAATAGCTGGCGGGGTCATAAAATACCGCTTCTCCCGTTTGAATAAAACCACTGTTTCCGCCCCAAAGGTCACCATGCAATGGGGAGGCTTCTGGCTGATAGGTCTGAAAAAAATCAGGTAGTTTTTCAATCAGTTGCATTCCCATATCCATTAAACGATAGGGAGCCTGATTTGAAATCGCCAAATTTAATTGCGGTTGTAAACGGTTTTGACCGTAAAATCGAACCCAGTCTGATTCCCAATCATTTGGTTGCCGGGTTTGGCCAATAAAATTATCTTCAAACCAACCGAACTGTTTTGTTTTATTGACTTGGTGATGAAGTAAAGCCAGGTCTTTGCCGCGCTGAAAATCATCCCCCTGTCCAGTCAGGTCTAAATGTTCTAACAGTAACCAGGCCTGGTCATTTTCAACGCCGGTTGCAATAACTTTTGGGACGGTAATACTAAAAGTGTCTGATAGGGCTTTTAAACTGTTTGCTTCCGTTTCAAATAGCGCTGCTTTGGAGGTGTGGTTGGTTTTAAGAAAATAATTTCCTTGAGCAGTGTGCAAGCGATAGGCATTATGAATGTCGCCCCCAGAGACAGGGGCGGCGCTTTCTATTTGAAAAGGCGTTTCGGTGAGTTGTGAAATTGAGTTTGCCAGTGCATTCCAATTCATGGTCTCTCCTTTTACTGGGTGGTCTTACCCCTCGGTTTATTCAAATAGTTCTTGCGTGATTTCTTCCATGCGTTTTTCCGAGATATCCGGGATTTTGGGCGCAAAAGATTCTCGGAAAACTTCGAAGAATGCGCCGGGCGTATCTGCCGGAACTGCCTTGCCAGTTGAACGGTCGATTGGAACATTGACCAGTCCTTCCGGTAATGGAAAAGGGGCATTTGGATAGGGTTTTAATGCTTCTCGCATATAATCAATCCAAATCGGTAAGGCGGCACGCCCACCAACTTCGGAGCGCCCTAACGTTTTCGGTTTATCAAACCCGACCCAAACGGTAGTTGCAATTTCTGGGTTGAAACCAGAAAACCAAGCATCTTTTTGCTCATTGGTTGTCCCAGTTTTTCCAGCAATATCTTGTCGCCCCAACACTTTTGCTTTACGCCCCGAACCATAATTGATAACGTCCTGCATCATCGAGGTCATGATGTAAGCATTCTGAGGCGTAATCACGCGTGGAGCATTCAGCGGATCCCCTTCATAGCATTGCGATATACATGCTTTGATAGGCTGCGCTTTATATAGTGCTTCACCATTAAAGTCCAAAACCGAATCAATCAGATAAGGTTCAATACGATAACCGGTATTCGCAAAAGTAGCGTAACCTCGTACAACTTGAATCGGGGTCAATGGAACTGACCCTAATGCTAACGAAAGGTCACGGTGTGCATTGAGTTGGTCTTTAGGAAAGCCGAAGCGTTTCATATAATTGACCGCATAACGAATACCGATTTGGCGCAATAATCGAATCGAGACCAGGTTTCGCGAATGTGCTAAAGCTTGGCGCAAACGAGTTGGGCCATAGAAGCGCCCAGAGTAGTTTTCTGGGCGCCAAGTATCTTCCAACGCGCTGTCATGAAAGACCACTGGTGCATCATTGATGATGCTGGCAGCAGTTAAGCCTGTTTCCAAGGCACTCGAGTATAAGAAAGGTTTGATGTTAGACCCCACCTGGCGCTGTGCTTGCAGTACGCGGTTAAATTTACTTCTAAAGTAATCAAACCCGCCAACCAGTGCGATGATTTTGCCATCTTTAGGGTCAATAGACACCAAAGCGGATTCGGTTTGTGGATCTTGTGCTAACTGCCGATGATCCTCTTTGTTTTGTAAAAAAATCACATCGCCAGCGGTCAGGACATCCAGAGCGCTTTCAGGGTCAGGGCCGGTTTTATTTTCATCAATATAAGGTGCTGCCCAGCGCATGTCTTCGAAAGTGAGGCTGACTTGTTCATTGTTTGCCATCAAGACGGTGGCATCTGCTTCCGTGACGTTGGTGACTACGCCAACTTCAAGGAAGCCATATTTTGGAATGTCATCTAAGGTTTCCAATAATTTTTCGTTATCGGTCAGTAAGGTTGGAGCCAGGTGTTTGATCGGACCTCTATAACCATGACGCCTTTCATAGTCTTGCAACCCTTTTCTAACTGCCAGGTTGGCGACCGATTGAAGGTGGCTGTCAAGGGTGGTGACAATCGTCAATCCATTTTTTAAAGCATCTTCCCCAAAGTGTTCAACCGCAAAGCTTCGCGCCATTTCAGCGACATAGCCAGCTTCGATATCAATTTGAGCGCCAGTTAATTTGGCATGAACTGGGACATTCTGCGCCTGATTCATCTCTTCTTGAGTGATGTAGTGGTTCTCATGCATTCGACGTAATACATAGTTACGACGTAATTTTGCGCGTTCCGGATTGTAGATCGGGTTGTATCGTGAAGGCGCTTTAGGCAACCCGGCAATCATGGCAAATTCGTCTAAAGAAAGTTGGTTAATCGACTTGCCATAGTAGGTTTGAGCCGCTGCCGCCACACCATAAGAACGGTAGCCTAAAAAGATTTTGTTTAGGTACAGTGCTAAGATTTCCTGTTTACTGATTTGGTGTTCAATTTTATAGGAAAGAACAATCTCGTTCACTTTACGCAAATAGGTTTTTTTCTTGGTCAAAAAGAAGTTTCGCGCCACCTGCATGGTGATGGTCGACCCCCCTGACTTTTTGCTTCCGGTGGTGATCAGTTCATAAACGGCTCGAGCCAACCCTTTGTAGTCCACGCCGCCATGTTCAAAAAAGCTTTCATCTTCCGAAGAAATAATGGCTTGCGTCATTCTTTCTGGAATCTCGGAATAATCTAACGGGATACGTTTTTTGGTACCGATTTCGGTAATAAGTTGATTATCCCGGGTGACGATTTTCAGAGGAACCTGGTATGTGACATCTTTTAATGCCGAGGCATCCGGCAGGGTCGGGTATATGGTGATTACATAGACCGCAACCACCACTGCAGGCACAACGATAAATCCGAGTAGGCTTGAAAACCAGAAAAAACGTTTAAATTTACCGCGTTTTTTCTTAGGAGGGGTTTCGTTATCTTCTGGCGCTTGAGGATTTGAGTCAGTGGTCATGGTTACGTTTTTTACCGTTTCAGGATGTAAGGAATCTTTGTTATATCAATATCTAAGCTTAGTTTTAAACCAAGAGTTGATTATCGCATCTCTTTTGAAAATCAAAAAAGCTTTTTTTAGCTAAATTAGGAAAGGATTATACGAGAAAACCGTTAAAGACTAAAGAGATAGCTGGAATTGAAAGCAAAAACCCGGCATAGGCCGGGTTTTTAAGCACGTATTTTCAACGAAAGATTACTTTGAATAACGCTTTGTTTTGATGTCACTGTAAATCATATACAGATGACCCAATACGATAACAGCGATTGCTGCGATGACACCAAACATGCCGATACCAACTTGTAGAGATTCTGGAAGATAACCTGCCCAGATTCCTAATATCACTGCCAGTGGGATAACAACCGTCACCACAAGCACACCAAGCATTTTCATAAAATTGTTCATTTTTTTTTCCTCAGATAAGTTGTGATTCCTTACAACATTTCGAACTATACTGCGCTTATAGTCAAATTTCAAATAAAAATCTTGATTGAGGTCAAGAAAGAATCTTTATGAGCTGAAAAACTATCAGGCAGCGGTTGTGAGAAGTTTTGGCATCTCTAATAAGGAATGTTTAACGACACTCTCTTTGATTTATTATTCAATATTTTGAATTTGCTCACGGATTTGTTCAATCAGTACCTTTAATTCTACACTGATTTGAGCGGTGCGGCTATCGATGGATTTGGATCCAAGCGTATTGGCTTCACGATTCAATTCTTGCATTAAAAAGTCTAGACGACGCCCCACAACTCCTGTCGTTTGTACCAATCTTTCCACTTCATCTAAATGCGTGTTGAGCCGATCCAGCTCTTCAGCTACATCCATCTTTTGCGCTTGAATTGCGATTTCTTGATGATAGCGGACTTCATCTAACGAATCGGTTAAATCGATGATACGGTGTTTCAATTGTTCAGCGAAATGTGCTTGTATTTCTGGCAATAATGTCTGTGCTTGTGTGACCAACGCTCTCATGGCTTGGCTTTTTTCGATAATGATTCTTTGAAGAGACGCGCCTTCACGCGAACGGGTTTGGTTAAACTCGTTTAACCCCGTTTGCAGCGAATTTATGATGTCGCTGTTGAGGGTTTCATTGGTTTCAGTATTTTGGTTTTGCAGCAGGCCTGGCCATTTTAGCAAGTCGACAGGATTAACTTGGGTGGCTTCTGGCAGTGCCATTTGGACAGTCTGAATGGCTTGAGTCAGGTCTTTTAGCAGGGCTTCATTCAAGCAGAACTCTGCATCGGATTGTGTGATGGATAATCGAAGAGTCGCTTCAACCTTGCCACGCGAAATCTGTTTTTTGAGGTGTTCGCGAATCGCCATCTCCAGCGGCTTAATACTGTCTGGAATTCTTAAATGAATTTCCAGATAGCGTTGATTGACCGCACGCAATTCCCAAGTAAGTGATCCCCAATCAAAAGAGTGTTTGGATAATGCAAAGGCAGTCATACTTTTCATGGTAATTCCTTACTGAATATGTGAGGGCTTTTCGTTAAGCTAGCGAGATGCTTTCGGTATAATGCCTGTATTCTAAATGCTTATCACTTTTTTTGCACGGAACGACTTGTATTCATGAGTAAGGAGCAAAAAAACGCGCAAAAACAAATGGAGTCTTTATTATGAAAACAATCGTTCTGGCCACGGGAAATGCCGGAAAGCTTGCTGAAATGCGCGAGATTTTGGCGCCCTTAGCATTATCCGTTCAGCCTCAATCAGGCTATTTCACCGAAGAAGCCGTTGAGGATGGCTTAAGCTTTATTGAAAATGCCTTAATCAAAGCACGGTTTGCTAGTGAGAAAACGGGATTGCCGTCGATTGCGGACGATTCAGGATTGGAAGTCGATTTTTTGCAGGGGCGTCCTGGTATTTATTCAGCGCGGTATTCCGAGGGGTATCAAGGCCAAGCGGCTTCAGATTCGCTGAATAATCAAAAATTAGTGGATGAATTGGATGGGGTGCCGACTGAAAACCGCCAGGCCTGCTATTACTGCGCCATGGTATATGTTCGTCATTCAGAGGATCCGACGCCGTTGATTGGACTGGGACAATGGTGTGGAACTGTCTTAGAAGCGCCGAGTGGAACGGGTGGGTTTGGCTATGATCCGTTGATTTGGATGGCAGATGAAGGGTGTTCTGTGGCGGAACTTCCCAAAACGGTCAAAAACAAAATCAGTCATCGCGCGAAAGCACTACAGGCACTTGTCGCACAACTGAAATAAATTATCGAAGCAATTAGTTGAAAGCGTCTGGCGCAAGTCCCGCTTCGACGAAACTGGCTTTCGCAGATTCTACCATCGGCCATGGACCACATAGGTAGACTCGAGCTTGGCTTAAATCCGAGTGATCTTGCAGAACTTTATGATGAATGCCGCGTTGATCTGGGTGTTCAGCAAAGTCTCCCGAGACACTCGAAATATAGCGAATATTTGGGTGTGATTCTGCCAATTTTTGCATGTCCTGATTCAAATATAAATCCTCATCACTTCTTGCACCCCAGTAAAATTCAATCGACAAAGCATCTGCTTCTTTTTGTTGGAGCAACTCATCCAACAACGCTTTCATTGGTGCAAAGCCTGTTCCGCCGGCCACTAAAATAATAGTGTGCTTTTTCAGTGTTTCAATCGGATCCAGTTCATATTGATTATTTGGTCCGTCAATGTAAACGTTCGTGCCTGGTTGAAGCGCAAACAAGTCCTGCATCCATTGAGAATTGTCTTGGTTACGAATGTGGAGTTCAATCAATCCGTCCGTTCGACTGGAAGAGGCAATGGAGAAGGGTTTGAGGTCAGTTGGTACCAGCCCGAGCATGACGTATTGTCCGCCGTGGTAGATAAATTCCTTAGACGGTCGCAATAATAATAACAGGGTGTTTTCTGTTAATTTTTCCGTTTGCTCAACGGTCATTGGTTGCAACGCAGTTTGAAACATGTTGATTCCTAAGCTGTTTTCAGCGACGGGGGTTAAAATTTAAATTCGGTCCAGACCGGTGCGTGGTCAGATGGTTTTTCCATTCCACGGATATCGTAAGCAACACCACTGTCGACAGCCTTTTCGGTTAAACACGGGGTCGCCAGTACGGTATCAATTCTGAGTCCGCGCTTCGGTTCGGCATCAAAGCCTTTAGAGCGGTAATCAAACCAGCTGAAAATACGGTCTTCTTCCGGGTGAATTTTTCGATACGTGTCCTGCAGCCCCCAGTCAAGCAGTGTGGCCCACCATTCACGCTCTTCTGGCAAGAAGCTGGTTTTACCCTCTCTTAACCAACGTTTACGGTTGGGTTCGCCAATGCCGATGTCTTTATCTTGGGGGGAAATATTAAAATCCCCGATGACCACCAAGTTTTGTTCAGGAGAACAGTCTTCTTTTAAGTAGGTCATCAAGTCTTGATAAAAGGCTTCTTTTGCCGGGAATTTAATCGGATGGCTACGGTTTTCCCCTTGTGGGAAATACCCATTCACTACGCGCACTTCATTGCCATCTGAATCTTCGAAGTCGGCCATAATCATCCGCTTTTGCGCCTCTTCGCCATCGTGCGGCCAACCATACTGGCTTGCTTTCAAAGTGAGTGTTTTTTTATACAGAATGGCGACGCCATAATGGGTTTTTTGACCCATATAAATTGCATGATAGCCCATGGCTTCGATGTCTGCTAACGGGAATTCATGGTCTTGAACTTTGGTTTCTTGCAAGCCGATGATGTCGGGTGCATACGAATCAGTCAGCGCTTGCAATTGATGTATTCGCATCCGCACGCTGTTGACGTTAAAAGAGACAATTTTCATAAGGGATTGAGTTGTAATAATAAATAAAATTAATAAAGATAAAAGTATAACAGACTTAAAGAAAAACACCCAGGCCAGGGTGTTTTTTAGCCGTTTCTATGTTCTTTATGCTGAACCGGGTGGAATTTGCTAAAATACCTTTTTTTATTTAATAGCTTAGCGCTGATTTGAGAATTTATTATGAATCGTGTTTTTCGTTTAATCATTTCTTGCCCGGATCAAGTGGGGATTGTTGCCAAAGTCGCTGGATTCATCGCTTCGGAAGGCGGGTCGATTATTGAGGCCAATCATCATACCGATGTTTTGAATAAGTGGTTTTTTATGCGCCATGAAATTTTAGCATCCTCTTTAAATAATGATCTGGAAGGCTTTAAAACGAAATTTGCGGCGATTGCTGAAGAGTTTGAGATGGATTGGCAAGTCACTGATTCTGATCAACCGAAAAAAATCGCATTGTTCGCCTCAAAAGAATCGCATTGTTTAGCCGATTTGTTGTATCGCTGGCATGAAGATGATTTGCCGGGAGAAGTGGCTTGCGTCATTGCAAATCATGATGATTTACGTCGAATGGTTGAATGGTATGACATTCCATTCCACCATGTTCCGGTGACGCCAGAGACCAAGCCCGAAGCGTTTGCGAAATCCCAAGAATTGGTGGCGCAATACGATGTCGATGTCATTGTGTTGGCGCGTTATATGCAAATTCTGCCACCACAAATGTGCCAGGATTATTCGGGTCGGGTGATTAATATCCACCACAGTTTCCTACCGTCTTTTGTCGGGGCTAAGCCGTATCACCAAGCTTATGAGCGTGGTGTTAAATTGATTGGTGCTACCTGTCATTATGTAACGGAAGAATTGGATGCCGGGCCAATTATTGAGCAGGATGTGATTCGAGTCAGTCATTCGCACAGCATTGACGATATGCGCCGTTTAGGGCGTGATGTTGAAAAAACCGTGCTGTCTCGCGGTTTACGTTATCACTTGGAAGACCGGGTGTTGATTCATGGCAACAAAACCGTAGTATTCGATAACTAATAACGTTTAATGCGCCTGAAGGACGGATTTTAACCAAGCTTTAAATTCAATTTCCAGCGCTTTACGATTCAATTTTTCCTTTAAACACACCTGTTGCCAAGGGTGTGTTTGCAATACTTTTTCAACCCAACTTTCCATTAATGGGGTTACTTTAATCTGGTCGATATGCGCTAACGTCCAGTCACGAAGTGCAAAAGCGACCGATTCATACGGTTGCTGCTGCAAATACCCTTTAGGGAAAGTGGTGTTGGGGAAGTTTCCTCCCTGCAAAATCGCAATGGCTAAAGCGGGTTCCAAGTCTTTAAAGCTATCGGTCAGATTCCAAGCAAATTGAGTTTGAAAAGTTGATAAAGTCGATTTTGTCAGGGCTTTTGCCGTGGCAGAAAACGGCTGACACATCACTAAAGAGTGCATGCCACTGGCTTTATCTCGTTTGAGGCCTAAGTGCAGGGGCTTGAAATGGTTTTTGCGCCAAAACTGGATCAGTTCCGGCGTGGCGCCATAACTGGTGGTGACACAATCGTAATCGGTTTGATTTGCTTGCAAAAAGTCACTCACCAATTGGGTGCCAATGCCTTGTTGCTGAGTGTCCAATTGCACGGCCACACGTTGAATGCGCAATGTTTTGAGAGCAAGCCAAGAGCGATCTGCTGTGTTTTTCGTTAGTAGCTGAGGACACAAATGGCCTTGTAAACGCCTATTTTCAGCCAAATCCGTTGGCAATTCCCCTTCTTCAACAGCCAATAACACGCCAATGACTTTGTTATCGGCTTGTGCAACCCAGAGTTGTTGGTTGGGCACTTCTAGGATTTGCATTAAATCATTCGGTCGTGTTTGGTAATGGGCTTGTGTTAACAGCTGAAAAATTTGTTTGAGACGCGCTTTTCCCTCTGCTGATTGTAATAGCGACAAGACAGAACATCGTTGTATTTGGCAACCACCGCTGGATGATGCATGAAGCGTCTCAATCGTTGGCGGATCGTTTTCTAATAATAAAAGCTGGTTGATTCCTTTTTCTAAAGGGTCTTGGGCATGCCAACGAATCGGAGTATTGAGTTTTAGATGTTTCCAGCCAGGATAGTGTTGACTTAAGTAGTGTGAAAGCTTGAGTTGAAAGCCTCTCCCAGACCCTTCGTAGCCTTGTTGGGTGGTGGCCAGAACGGTGCGAGAATAAAGCTTCAAAAGTTGTTTTAACATCGGTAATGGCAAATGAGCAGATTCATCGACCATCAGAATGTCGCTGGTATAATCTGAGGCAATCAAGTCATCCGGCGCTTTGAATTCAATACGGTAAAGCTGATCGTTGTGTTGAAAAACCACCAGGCCTGGGCGTTTTTCAACGCATTCGAAGCCGTTATAAGTCAAAGCATCTGTTTGTTCTTCAATGGCCTTAAATGCCATCTGGACTTGCGTCAGTCGGGCAGCTGTCAAAGTGATGCGTTTTTTTCCCGACCGTATCAGCTCAATACACGCCAACCCCAAAGCGGTGGATTTCCCCCGCCCTCGATCCGCTGTCAGTACCAATGGTCGCTTTCGGTGACCATAAGCGACATGGTGAATGGCTTCCAAGGCATCGATTTGATCAGGGGTTCTATTTCCTTGCCAGGCCGAAACTTCTTTGGCCGGCTTTAAGGTCGATAAATCTGGCAAGGGTTCATGAGGTGTACACCATAAGGCAGTTTGTTGTAATGCTTGCCAAAGATAGCGGTTAAACCCTTGTAAGCTGTCATTCGGGGTTAGGGGAAAGTTTAAGACGTGTTTTAGTAGCGGGTTCGGTAAGTCTTCAAATGTGGTCTGATCCGGCAAACAGATAATACACAGTCCACCGGCTCGAATCATACCGCTGACAATCCCAAGTGCGTCGGCTTCAATGCCTTCTTCGGCGCGAAAAATGGCGAAGTCGGTTTCCTGGCCCAGCAACAATTTGAGCTGTTTAGGGTGGGTGGCTTCGGCTTGGGAGTGTAAGGAGTGGGTACCAATAAAGATCCCTTTTGTGCCTGTCTGAATTAAAGTGTTCAACATCTGCTGCTGCCAGCTGAATTCGCCACTTAAGACCAAGCAGGCTCGATGACGATGAAACGTCAGGGTATTGTGAAGCTGTTGAGACCAGTTTTTTAAGTCAGAAGAGGTGTGAGTCATAGTCCTATTCTAGCGCAACAAGATTAACAAGAGAGGAAACCTCTTCCTAATCGGTTTCAATTTCAAACCGTATCAAGGTTTGGCTAGGACCATAGGCAATGGAAAAAGCCCCCCCAAATGGGGCGGCATTCAATGTGACCTGAATGGTTTCACCGTCAATAAAACGGCTGCTGACATCGATCGATTTGGGGATTTGTTTGCGCATCACAATGGTTGATGCCATTTTGCATTGGCTGGGTGGGAAATACAGGGTGTAGGTTTGTCCTTTTTTTATGTTAAGCGTCTGTTGTTGCCCTTTTTCAGCCGTAAAAGTGACCAGGCCTGGCTGGTTTTGAGTGGTAAATTGCCAGCGTTTCGTTTTGCGCTGTCCGTCTTCTTTATATTGAATTTCCGCTTGATAGTGGCTGTTCCAGTTCAAACGGTGTTTTGGGAAAAAAGCAATCCAGCGATCTTTTTTAGAAGACGATTTTAAATGGGCTTTTAGTGCGTTCAGTGCCGTGACCGGGTTGCTTTGATTGTCGAAAATGGTTTGGGGGACGATGGGAATCATTTCGCCATTTTTTTGCTCAAAGACTTTAAAGGTTTCATTCAAAAGTTCGATACGCCCGGCATAAATGGGGTTAATCTGTAAGTGAACCGGGTAACCTGAAACATTGCATTCCGGTAAAGGGTCGGGCGATTCTTCATAAAAAACCGGAGAAACGTCTCCACCTGGTTTCGGCCAGACAATGAGTTTGGGGTTTTGTTTGGCCACTTGGTTTAAGGCTTTATCGTAATCCCGTTTTGAAACGGGACGATTGTTTTGACATACGTCCTGGTAGTAATAGGTTCCGGGCTGAGGAGAGGGCGGTGATTGGCATAAGGCATTTAATGTTTGATTGCCCAGTAAGGCCGTTAGACTTGAGTTGACCGTTCCCTTCCCATCACCCGCGATGCCGATACCGATTTGATCTTGGGTCATGCTCAACAAAGATAGGCGATGATAAATCGCTGACATCAAATCATCAATAAAGGGGTGTGGGCGGCGATGATTGTAGGCGATGACTTCTGCAACGGGGCTTTGATAGCCGGCTGTGAAAGCGCGCGTTGTCGGCGTTTGGCCACTGAACCCGGGTAAGTTGGGACGTTCTTCATGGCTTTGAATATTGTTTAGTGAAGAATAGCTTGCATGTTGATGCGCCGCATTCGACAACGCTGTGTTGTATTGTAACGGGGTAAGCTGTACGCTTTGACGAAGGCGGTTCAGGTACAACCTAGCCTCGCGTTCTTGTGCTTTTGCCATAGACGGCGTCAAGGGCTTCGCCGTTGGTGTTTTTTGATAGGGCTTTTGTTGTTCTGGAATGCTTGATAGATCGCTTGGCGGGGTCATTATTTTTTCTAGTCCGCCGTTAAAAAACCAGATCAAAAACAGTCCGAGCATAAAGTAAAGCAGTAATCGAATCAGCATAAATATCCTTTAAGTCAACCATTCCGTAAGAGGTTTCGGGCGGCCTAAGAAATAGCCTTGGCCATAGGTAATTCCAATCTCGGTTAAAACGTCCACATCCTGTTGAGTTTCAACATATTCTGCGACGGTTTCTTGGTTTCGTAAAGCACTGATTTCCTGAATATAACGAATAACAGCTTTGTCGCTCGGATCTGAATGCATATCTTTCACAAAGCTACCATCAATTTTAATCACATCAAAAGGGAGGCTTTTAAGGTATTCAAAAGAAGACATGCCAGTGCCAAAATCATCTAAGGCCAGCCCAATGCCCAAGGCTTGACAATATTGAATAAACGGCATGGCCTGATTGAAGTTGCCCACTGCCGAAGTTTCCGTAATTTCCAGCTCCAATTTACGCCATGGAAAATTAGGGTGCTCGCTGACGAGTTGTTTTAAGCGCGCCTGAAAATCAGCGTTGTTTAAGCTTGATCCCGCTAAGTTGATGTGGACTTTATGCAATTTTGTTAAATGAGTGGGTAACGATTGCACCCTATTTAAGTACTGGGTGAGCACAAAACCATCGATATCGGCCATCATTTGGTATCGTTCAGCAGTGGGTAGAAATGCATCCGGTGCAATCAGGTTATCATTCATATCTCGTAAACGGATTAGGATTTCATAACTGACCTCATCTCGGTTGTTATGTTGTAACGGGGTAATGCCTTGCGCAAACAGTTCGAAATAAGCGGTGTTTTTAAGGGGGTTGGATGTAGACTCTTGCGCCAAAGCTTCTTTAATGTAGCTGGCGATTTGTACTTCGTGTTTATGATATTGCGACTCTTCATCTTCCGAGTGGAAAATGTGGAGCTTATTGCGTCCAGCCGATTTGGCGGAATAAAACGCGGAGTCCGCTGCTTTAACGAGTTCTTCCAAAGTATATTCATAAGGCCTGAAAGCCACCATGCCGATGGAAGCGGATACCGAATAGGCTTGGCCTTCCCAGCTGAACCGAAAGTCGGACAAGTGTTCCAGTAACATTTCAGCAATGGCCTTGCCAACTTTTTCAGAATGATTGGGCAGCAAGATATAAAAGTCGTCCCCGCCAATACGAGCCATGGAAACATTGTCAGATAAAATCTCCTGACAGCTGTGTGCCACCATTTTCAGTAGTTCATCTCCTGCACTATGCCCAGCGGAATCATTGATCAGTTTGAACTGATCCAAATCGATGTTCAGCAGCACATGATGTTGGGCGGTTTCATCTTGCAGGGCTTTTTGAATCAGTAGCTCAATGTAATAACGGTTGTAAAGACCGGTTAAATCATCATGTTCGGAAAGATACCGCATTTGTTCTGTGGTGGTTTCCACTTTATGGATCATTTCGTTATAGCCATTGAAGAGTGCTCCAATTTCATTTTTAGCATCGGTATGCACAGGAGAGAATCGATTTAGGCTGACGTCATTATGTTTCATCGCCTCGACTAATTGGGTGAAGGGCTGGTTGTAGCTGCGACTGATCCACCAAGTAAAAAGTAAAGCCAATAATAATTCTAAAGGTAAAGCGATGAATAAAAAAATTAAATGTTTTTGAAATTGCGTTGAGAAAGACATCATGTCGATGACATAAACAGCAGACCCATATCGGTGGCCATCTTCTATCAGAGGCTGTTTAACAAATAAATCTTCACCATGAAACTGAGGGGTTTCCGTCGTCCGATCGACCAGATGTTGATAGGTTTTGTTAGTATGTAAGTAATTAAATACCGGCTTGTTTTGGTCATCCAGCAATAAAACACGATCGATCTGTTGGAACCCGGCCAAACGAAAGCTGAGATCGGAATAGACACTGGCATCATTCGACAAAATACCTTTCAATAAATCATGGCGTAAGGCCGCATTGACTGTGGTCGACAAACTCACCGCCAGCGTTTCTCTTTGTTTCACATCTAACCAGAACGCAATACCTAACGACCCGAACGCAATCATAAAGGTCACGGCTGAAATCCAAATCATCAGTTGGACTTTGATGCTGAGTTTACGCCACATATTTTATTCCTTATGGTTTCATCTGTGCCTGTGAGGAGGTGACAATCGGTAATGAAAAATCATTGCCCCATTCTAGCCAAGAAGCGTCATAGTTCGCCACATCATACCCCAGTTCGCGTAATGCCAGATAATTGGTGGCCGAGATGCGTCCGATGGCGCAATACAACACGACTTTTTTATTTTTTGGGATATTAAAATAAACGTTTTTGAGGTGCGTCACCGAAGAAATCTGGGCAAAGTGGTTAGTTGAGTCAATATTATGAGAGGCGGGAATGTTAATCGCACTTGGAATATGACCAAACCGTTTAGCGTGCGATTTTAATCCTAAATAGGCCTGTTCAGGACGGGCATCAATCACAATCTGGTTTGGGTTTTGGGTGGCGGTTTGTGTCGAGAATTTGGTGGCCAGTCGTTTATGGTTGATGACCGGAACATAATCGCTTGGAGTAATCTTGGGCGTATCATCGCTCGTGGGATAATTTTGTGCGGCCCAGTAATCATATCCACGATTCAGAACCTTAACTTGGGTGAAGCCGTAAACTTCTAATGTCCAGAATAAGCGAGCGGCATCGACTAAAGCGCCTTCATCATAGATAACAATCGGCATTTCTCTATCTAAGCTCAGTTGGCGCAAGATCATTTGAATCTGGTTGGGGGAGGTGATTTTTCCATTGATGCTTTTATGCTCGTACGTCCAATTCACAGGAAAATTGCGCGCTCCTGGAATATGGTCTTGTTCGTACAGATTGGTAGAGCGGGCATCTAAAATGATCACAGCATCATTGGTGAGGTTGTTTTTTAATTGTTCAGGCGCAAGCAGCAAACTCTGTGCATAGGCAGGGAGACTGCAGAGGCAAAAGATGATTATTCCCAGTTGTTTTTTCCAACAAGACATCATGTATTCCTTTGCTTACCAAATAGATAAAACCAAATATAGCGGTTACCCTGTTATTATTCAATAAAATTTGTCGGGAATTTATAAAGGAAAAGCCAAAAATTTTAAAGAAAATGGCTCCGTATATTTACTCAGCGATAATTTGCGTATAATGTTGTTAAGTTAAAACGTTGCCAAGAAAAGGGGCATGGTCATGTTGAATCATAAAATGCATATCGGGTTGATGCTGGTGTGGTTTTGCATCAATGCATTTCATGCTGCTATTGCCGAGATTCCGCATGAGCATACGCTGGAAGGTGCATTGGAATCTGAAGTGTATCCTGCCACCACGCCAATTGCGAATGTGTTGTGGGTACCTTCCGAGCATGGGGTGCTTAAACAAGAACAGATGGTGGCTGAAGAATTAGCCGATTCTGGATTCACCGTGACCATGCCCAACCTGTTTGAAAGTTACTTTTTGCCAGTTGCTTCTAGCAGTCTGAGAAAAATTCCGTCCAATATTATTGAACGAGAAATCGCCAGACTTCATGCCAGTGAGTTGCCTTTGTTTGTAATCAGTTCGAATGAGGGTGCCGCGCTGGTCATTAAAGCGCTCGCCTCTTTTCAGCAAACGTCAACCTCGATGGTGGGCTTGGTTTTGTTGAACCCCAGTCTCTATATTGAAACGCCACAAGCAGGGCAGAAAGCGAAATATTGGCCGACAGTGTCACAAGTTAACGCACCGGTTTATATTATTCAGTCTGAATTGTCTCCCTGGCGTTGGCATCTACCTCAGTTACAACAACAATTGAGCTTGTCCGGTTCGGATGTTTTTATTCGTTTGCTGCCGAAGGTGCGGGATCGTTATTATTTCCGTCCCGATGCGCTTCCGGTGGAGCAGACGCAAGCACAGAGGTTAGCGTCCGATTTGATGCAGGCGATGAAAACATTGGCGCCTTACTTACCCGTTTTTCGTGAATCTGCTTTGGCTCAAAACGAACACTCTGAAAAAATGATAAATGGCGCTGCCATGACAAAACCCCGTGCTCAATCTACCGATAAAACCGGCTTGCAGCCTTATTCCGGTTCACAGCAACGCTATCTAAAACTCAATGATATGAATGGTCAATCGCATTCGTTGGATGCCTACCAGGGCAAAGTGGTTCTTCTGAATTTTTGGGCGAGCTGGTGTCCACCGTGCGTACATGAAATCCCTTCGATGACCCGGTTGAAAACAGTGCTGAAAGACCAGCCGTTTGAAATTCTGGCAGCGAATTTGGCAGAGGAGAAGCCTGCCATTCAGGATTTCCTGAAACAACACCCGGTGAATTTTCCGATCTTACTCGATCCGAAAGGGTCGGCGGTGCAGGCCTGGCAAGTTTTTGCTTATCCGAGTTCGTATGTCATCGATGGTCATGGCAAAATACGGTATGCTTTATTTGGCGGTCATGAATGGGATGACCCGCTGACAATACAGAAAATACAATCTCTTATCGAAAAAACCACTGCTTCAGATTAAGAGCCACGAGAGACCTTATGAAATTGATTCAACTTTTCTGCTTAATCCTTTTATTGACGATAGGCTTTTCAACAACTGCTAAAGCCGATGAATGGCGACTGAATACCATTGAAGATTTTTCCAAACTCGGTCAAAAAGCAAAACAGGATAAGTTGCCTATCGCTATTTATTTTAATCGTGTGCGGTGTGGTGCTTGTGAAAAGCTGAAAGAGGCGGCAATTTTACCGATGATTGAAAATGGATTGCTTGACGGTTATGTTCATATGGTCGAAATCCGTACTGATGCCAAGGGCACACAAACACGGGATTTTTATGGTGAACAGGTAAAAAACAGTTTTTTTGCAGATTTTTATAACGTCACAACCTTTCCTAGTATTGTTTTTGTAAACGCAGATGGGGATGAAATTGGCAAACGTATGGTTAATTCCGGGGCGTATGACTATGTGCCTTATCGGTTAAAAAAGTTGATTAACCGTGCTTTGGCTGACATGGATAATGACAAAAGAATGCAATGAGATGATGGGATGAACACGATAACAAGGTTAGGTGAGTAACATGGAATTGAGTTTATTGATTATTTTTTGGTATGGTGTACTGCATGCTATGGGGCCAGATCATTTAACCGCAATTGCCGATTTTTCAATTGGTAAAAACATCAAAAAAACCATGATGGTAACGTTATTGTTTGCAGTTGGGCATGGGGCTACTTTATTTTTGTTTGCCAAATTACTGCAAAGTATGCCAGGTATCCAAGCGTATACCGACTATGGAGATGTTATTTCCGCCAGTGTGATTGTAATGATGGGTGTTTATCTCCTTTATATGGCCTTGAGCGACCGAATTTTATTGAATAAGCATACCCATGACGGTAAAGAACATATTCACATCAGCTTTTCACGAACACACCAACATCGCTGGTCCGATATGATGCCAGCTCTGAGTTTAGGGGTGTTAATGGGAATCGGCGGGGTAAGAGGTATGTTGATTACCCTCGGGTTGGTCAGTCATCAGGAAGTAACCTTGAGTATGATTGCCTTATTTGCCTTGGGCGTCATGTTGGTGTTTATCAGTTTCGGGGGCGTTATTTTACTGCTGAATCGGTACTGGTTAAATTCATTGACCAATGTACGGCGTGTGTTCGGAGGGCTTGGAATCGGCTCAATCGTGGTTGGCGCGCAGATGTTATGGTTTTAATTCTCAGAGAAGTCAAAGGAAAAGAGTATGTGTGAAGATTGCGGTTGTTCCATTACCGATGTTGCTGAAGAGCATCACGCTCATCACCACGACCACGTTCATGTGCATGATAACCCGCAGTTAAATGAGCCAAAGACGGTGGATGTGATTAAAAATATCCTGCATAAGAATAACCATGAAGCGATGCATAACCGGGCTCATTTTGAAAAAGCTGGCGTCTTGGCGATTAATTTGATGAGTAGCCCTGGCAGCGGTAAAACCAGTTTGCTGGAAGGGTTAGCCGAGTTTGATAAACGCCCGTTTGAATTTGGTGTGATTGAAGGCGACCTGCAAACGTCTCGCGATGCTGAGCGTATTCAAGCCAAGGGTATTCCGGCCTATCAGATTCAAACCGGCTCTGCCTGCCATTTGGATGCCTTTATGGTGCACAAGGGATTACATGCGATGCCGTTAGAGAGTATGGATGTGTGTTTCATTGAAAATGTTGGCAATTTAGTCTGTCCGGCCAGTTACGATGTGGGGAGTCATTTGAATGTGGTGTTGGTTTCAGTTCCAGAAGGCGATGACAAAATTGAAAAATATCCCGTTATGTTTCATCAGGCCGATTTAGTTGTGATCAGTAAAGTGGATTTGTTGCCACACTTTGAATTTGATATTGAAGCGGCAAAAGCGATGGCGAGAAAACTCAAGCCCAATGTCGATATTTTGGAGTTGTCGACCAAAAATCCAGCGTCAATTCAGCGATTGGTGGATTGGATTGAATTCAAACGTAAAATGCGCGGATAAGGAAAACTGGCAGAGCTAATTATGTGTTTATCGATTCCTTCAAAAGTGATTCAAATTGATGCTACTAATATTGCTACGGTCGATACGATGGGCGTGCAGCGTCAAGTGAGTTTAGACTTAATGCCCGATCCTGTTGTGATCGGCGATTATGTATTGATTCATGTTGGCTTTGCCATGAATAAAATCGATCAAGAAGATGCGTTGGAAAGTCTGAAACTGTATCAGCAGATTCATGATTCGCTGGAGGCTGAAGAAGGATGAGTACGCTTCAGCTGCAAGACTTATATCAGGGATTCCGACAGCCTAAAACCATTCAGGCGTTGGCTCACAAAATTCATCAAGCGGCGCAATCCTTAAGTTCCCCCCTTCGTATTATGGAAGTCTGCGGCGGACATACCCACACCATTATGAAATATGGCTTGAATCAGTTGTTACCGGAAAATATTGAGTTTATCCATGGTCCTGGGTGTCCTGTTTGTATTATGCCGAAAGAGCGGATTGATCATGCCATTGCGCTGGCGAAAATGCCAAATACAATTTTGCTGACATTAGGTGATATGATTCGTGTGCCCGGTTCGAAAACCAGTTTGGCAAAGCAGCGTGCGTTAGGCAGTGATATTCGAGCCCTTTACTCGCCGTTGGATGCCTTGAAAATTGCGCAGGAAAACCCGGATAAGCAGGTGGTGTTTTTTGCCATTGGCTTTGAAACCACCACGCCGATGACGGCGGCAGTGATTCAGCAAGCTTTAGCATTGAAGCTGACCAATCTTTTTTTTCATATCAACCATGTGTTGGTCCCCCCGGCGGTAGCGGCCATTTTGTCTGATTCAGTGTGTCAGGTTAACGCGTTGATTGGTCCTTCCCATGTCAGTGTGATCAGTGGCGCGCAAATTTATCAGCCACTGGCAGAACAATATCAAATGCCAATCGTCGTGAGTGGCTTTGAACCAGTCGATGTGATGCAAAGCATTTTAATGATTGTGGAGCAAGTCCTTCAGGAAAGGCATGAGATCGAGATTCAGTATTCGCGAGCCGTGACAGAACAGGGCAACCAGAAGGCGCAAGAGATGATTCAAACCTATCTTGAACCACGTTCTCACTTCCGGTGGCGCGGGTTAGGGGATATTCAACTCAGTGCGTTGCAATTGAAAGAAGCGTATCAATTTATCGATGCCGAAGCGGTCTTTGAAGCGGTTTTGTCGGATGAACCGATTGACGATCATAAGCTGTGCATTTGTGGCGATATTCTTAAGGGCGTCGCCAAACCACAAGACTGCAAGGTGTTTGGGCGAGGCTGTGACCCGACACGGCCATTAGGCAGTTGCATGGTGTCCAGTGAAGGTGCCTGTAATGCGTATTATCGTTATGCTGAAGTGGCATTACGATCGGTTAAGCCAATTGAAAGAAAACAGGCAACCGCATGAAAGTGATTGAACTTAGCCAAGGTGGCGGTGGGGCCGAAAGCCAGCAACTCGTCCAACAATTGTTTTATCGTTATTTCGGTAATGAGATTTTATTAAAATCGGAAGATGCTGCCGTCCTAAGTTTGCAGGGGCAGTCTGCCTTTACGACCGATAGTTATACCGTCAGTCCGCTGTGTTTTCAAGGAGGCAATATCGGCAATCTAGCGGTTGCCGGCACGCTGAATGATTTGGCAATGATGGGGGCCGCACCGTTGTATTTAAGCTGTGCATTTATGATTGAAGAAGGCTTGCCTTTTAGCACCTTGGAAAAGGTCGTCAAAAGCATGGCCGAGGAGCTTAAAAAGACCGATGCAAGAATTGTGTGTGGTGATACCAAAGTCGTTCCACAAGGGGCTGTGGATAAGTTGTTTATAAACACGTCAGGCATTGGACAGATACAAACCACCACACAAGCGATGCCTTCGGCGCATCAATTGCAAATCGGGGACGCGATTCTGGTCTCCGGTGATATCGGACGTCATGGTGCCGTGGTGATGTCGGCACGTGACAATATGAATTTGCACAGTGACTTGAAAAGCGATTGTGACGTGTTGTGGCCGGTGGTGGAAGCCCTTATAAATAAAGGGCTGTCGGTGCATGCGCTACGAGATGCGACTCGCGGCGGACTGGCCGCGGTGTTGAATGAATGGGCGCAAACCTCACAAGTTTGTATCGAGGTAGAAGAGGATAAAATTCCGATTTCGGATGCCGTGCAAGGCTTGTGCGAACTGCTCGGTTTTGAGGCGTATGACTTTGCAAATGAAGGCACTTTTTTGATGAGTCTACCCTGTTCACAAGTTGAAGAAGCATTAGCGGTTTTTCAACAATTTGAGTGTACGCAGCAGGCAGCAATGATTGGAAAAGTGTCTGAATTTCAGCCAGGCCTGGTGGTTTTACAAACCCCTTGGGGAAGTCAACGGGTTTTAGAGTTACCCAAGGGCGAATTATTGCCCAGAATTTGTTAAGCGAGCACATAGATTATGCATGAATACTCTATTGTTCAAGCGTTGATCGAACAATGTGAAACCTTGGCCCAAACGAATCAGGCAACTCATGTCTCAAAAGTGTCGGTGAAGATTGGGCAGTTAAGCGGGGTAGAACCTTATTTGTTACAAACGGCATTTGAGGCTTTTAAAAAAAACAGTGACGTTTGTCAGAAAGCGGAACTGGATATGCAAATTCAAGCGGTCGAAGTCTTTTGTTTAGGGTGTGGTGAAACTACCCTGCTGTCGGAGCACCATTATGTCTGTCCGGCTTGCCAGAGTGATCGGGTGACGATAACGGACGGTAAAGAGATGTTTTTAATGCAGCTGGAAATGGCGTAGTATTTATTTCAGGTGAGTTGAGTTTTTAAAAGGCGTCATCATTACGAGGGGAGAATCATGCGAATTGTCATTATTGGCGGCGGGATCGCAGCGGATTATTTAGCCAACCAGATTTTGGAAAAAGATCCAGCCACGGAAGTGCTGATTCTGTCCAAAGAATCTTACGCGCCTTATGATCGTATTCATCTATGTGATTTGGTTTCGGGAACGTCTTGCATTCAAGACATTACGCTGGAACTGAACCCAAATGTGACAGTGAAGCTGAATCAGGAAGTCACCGCCATTGATCGGCAAGCCAAGCAAGTCATTACTGAACAAAGCCGATTTGAGTATGATTATCTGATCATTGCCAGTGGTTCCAAGCCCAAAACCCTGTTTGATATTGAGCATATTGATAACGCCGTTACCTTCCGCAGTGCGGATGACAGTTTTAAAATCGCTAAAAATTTGCAGGACCGCAATGTGGTAATTGTTGGTGCCGGTCCAATCGGCTTGGAACTGTTGGACACACTGATGGACATGCCCGCACCGAAACGTATTTATCTGATCGTACGGGACGAATCCCTCTATTCCGGCGATTTGGACCCTTCCAGCGTCGCATTGATGCAAAAAACTTTTGAAGAAGATCCCCGAATTGTTCTGTCGTTCAATGATGAAATCGTCGATAAAACGGTTGAAAAAGGGCATATGACGGTGCTGCAAACCAAGCACCACCAGATTGAAGATCCGTTGCTGGTCTTTGGCATTGGTATTCGACCCAACATCGACTTTGCTCGCTCTTCGTTGGAATGTGATCGGGGCGTTTTGGTGGATCGAACAATGCGCACCTCAGATTTGTTTATTTACGCCGTTGGTGAAGCGGCACAAATTGATGAAAGTGGTTTCAGTGCCGGGCATGCCAAAGAATGTCGACTGGAAGCCGATGTGGCCGTCAGTAATATTTTCAAAACTGAGGTTGCAGCGTTTCATCGCGAAGTGGCGATAGATGGTTTGAAAGTCGGCGCGTTTGAATTTATCGACGTGGTGTCTCCTCGTTACAATATGCACGATGAAGACAATGAAGTGGTGTTGTTGCGTTCTAAAAAAGAAGGCCGCATCGACCAATACATTCTCAATAATGAGAAGCTGATGCGCTTTATTGGCGTCAATTCCAATGTCGATGCGTTGTATCTCAAACAGCTCATCATTGAAAATGAAAATGTCGATGCTTCCTATTTGTACAACAATCGTCATGAAAATGAACGAGGACGCTTGGTGTGTAGTTGCACTGGCAGTTATCAAAAAGACCTGATTGATATCATCGAAACGCAAGCGGTGACCAGCTTTGCGGAACTGAAACCCTATTCCGAAGCGGGCCGTGTTTGCGGGCGTTGTAAAAAAGATGTCGCTAACCTAATTGCACATGCCCATGTTGATAAAGCCGAAGTCGAACGCAAGAGAGCTGAGCGTGAAGAAGTGGCAAAAGCGGCGCAAATCGAGAAAGTAGAAAAAAGACTGGAAAAGTTCAATCGTTTACACCCGTCGAACCAGATTGATATGGCGGATTTTGAGGCGGCTTTACAGTCGTTTGATAAAGCCCAGGATTTCAATGGCTGGGTGTCAATGATGACGCTGAACTTACAGTTGCCTCCAGAGTATGACAATCTGGTCTATCGAAGTATTCAGCATTTGAATAAGGTGCCGGTCATTTGGCTTGAGTTGGCGGACTGTACCGGTAACTCCGAAGCCTTTATCAAAACGGTCAACCCGACGATTGACGAATTAATTTTGAAATTCATCTCACTCGATTATCATGAATTGTTAATGGCCGCTTCCGGCCCACAGTCCGAAAACAGATTGGATCAATTGATTGAAGAAGATCAGGGTGACTATATTTTGATTGTAGAAGGCGCAGTACCGTTAGGCATGGGCGGAAACTTTCTGCGAATCGGCCCGCAAGGCGAAACGGGGGAGGCTTTGTTAAAACGTGTCGCGCAACATGCCTCCGCGGTCATGGCGGTCGGCTCCTGTGCGTTTGACGGGGGCGTGGTCGCGGCGGCTCCAAACCCTACCGGCGCGGTTGGAGTGTCCGAAGCTTTAGGCCGTGAGGATATTATTAATTTACCCGGCTGTCCGGTGAATCCGATCAATGTGGTCGGAACCTTATTGCATTACATTATGTTTGCAGAAATGCCCGAATTGGGCGAAAACAACAAACCGGTTTGGGCGTATGCGCCGCGCGTGCATGACAATTGTGAGCGCCGTGGTCATTATGATGCTGGAGAATTTGTCAAAGAGTGGGGTGATGAAGGTGCCAAAAAAGGCTGGTGTCTTTTTGAAATGGGCTGTAAAGGGCCTTATGCTGATATGAATTGTGCTCAAATGAAGTTTAATGAAGGAACGTCCTGGCCGGTGCAAGTCGGTCACGGCTGTATCGCCTGTGGTAAAGGTAAAGTCGCCTTCGATGAATTTGCCAATAACCGTAAAGTAATCAATGTGCCAAAAGAGTTGACGTCATGACAGAATCCACTAAAAAACAGAAAATCGTAATCGATCCAGTTACCCGAATTGAAGGCCATTTAAGGGTTGAAATTGAAGTGGATGAACACAATACCGTGACCGAAGCCTGGGCGTCTGGTCAATTATTTCGGGGTATTGAAACCATTCTGAAAGGTCGGGATCCGCGGGATACCGGTTTGATTGCTCAGCGTATCTGCGGCGTCTGTACTAATTCGCATTATCGTGCGTCGATCAGTGCGGTGGAAAACGCTTATGAAATCGTTCCGCCGCGTAATGCTGAAATCGTCCGGAATTTGGTTTCTCTGGCATTGTTTGTACAGGATCATCTGGTGCATTATTACCATCTGCACTCTTTGGATTATGTTGATGTTACCAGCGCATTGGAAGCTGATTGTCACAAAGCCAGTGAAATAGCTCATCAATGGCATAAACACCCGTATAACTGTTCACAGGGCGATTTGGCCGCGGTGCAGGAAAAGTTGGCGAACTTTGTTAACGCAGGGCGTTTAGGGCTTTTCGCTAATGGGTATTGGGGTCATGCCCAGTACAAATTGTCACCGGAAGAAAATCTGATTCATATGAATCATTATCTGGAAGCGCTGCGGATTCAACGGGAAGTGAGCAAGGCCATCGCCATTTTCGGAGGCAAAACACCGCATCCGCAAAATTTGGTGGTCGGGGGTGTCACCAGTGTGATGGACATGTTGAACCCTCAGCGTTTGAATGACTATCTTTTCATTATTAAAGACACACAAGAATTCTTGAAACGTGCCTATTTGCCGGATATGAAAATGGTCGTGGCCGCCTATGGCGACAATATCAAAGCCGGCGAAGGTCGTGGTCATGGTAATTTTATGTGTTCGGGCGGCTATCAATTGTCAGATGACGAACCGTTATTTGCCAGCGGCATTATTTGGGGGCATGATTTCTCGACAATAGAGCCGTTTGATGACACTCAAATCACGGAAGAGGCCTCTCGTTCCTGGTATGCCGATGAAGCGCCGACCAATCCGTATGATGAAACCACGGAACCGGACTACACCGATATGAATGCGGACGGCACCCTGAAAACCGAAGGCAAATACAGCTGGATCAAAGCACCGCGTTATCAAGGTCAACCCATGGAGGTGGGGCCCGCCGCACGAATGATCATTGGTTATGTCAAAAATGCCAAGACGGTGCGCCCGTATATGCAACATTTTATGAATGATACCGGCTTGGAACTGATCGATTTTTCTTCATCCATTGGTCGAAATGCGGCGCGCGCCGTTGAAGCTGAAGTGGTGTGTGATCTGATTTTTGCATTTGTCAGTGAGCTGATTGAAAACATCAAATATTACGATGAAACCACTTGGACGAAATATGAGTTTGAGGCCTTGCCTCTTGAAACCAAAGGGCGAGCGGTTTTGGAAGTGCCTCGCGGGATGTTAAGTCATTTTATCCGTATTCAGGATGCGAAGGTCAAGAACTATCAGGCGGTCGTGCCCACGACTTGGAATGCGTCTCCTAAGGATGGTCAAGGGATTCGAGGGCCCTATGAAGAAGCCATTGTTGGCCTCAAGTTGGCCGACCCACAACAACCTTTGGAAGTGCTTCGTGCGGTGCATTCTTTTGATCCGTGTTTAGCCTGTGCGGTACATGTCATTGATGCACAAGGGCAAACCTTATCGGAACATCGCGTGAATCCCATCGGAACCTTTTAGGGCTTTTATGGCATTTTCCGAAGTTTCTTCCAGTCATCCGCGCATTGCTGTCATGGGGGTGGGTAATATTTTGTTCACCGATGAGGGTATCGGTATCTATGCCACAGAGTTTTTAAAGCAGAATTATCAGTTTTCGCCCGCCATTGATTTGATTGATGGCGGCACGCTTGGCATGAATTTGATTCATTATTATCAAAGTTATGATTATCTATTGTTGCTGGATACCATCAGTGTTGGGGATGCCAAAATCCCGGGAGAAGTGTATTCCTTAAGTTCTGACATACTACAAGGCATGGGGCAATATCGACAGACTGCACATGAAGTAGAAGTTTTGCAAACTTTGGAATTAGGCGCTTTGGCAGGTGAAATCGCCCAAGTACAAATTATTGCGATGGTGCCGCAAGACATCGAAACCGTTGCGTTTGAATTGACCCGACCCGTTCGGCAAAATATTGGGTTGTTGATTAACAGCGTGATTCAGCAATTGAAAACCCTAGGCGTGACGGTCACGCCGAGCACCACTGCTGCGACTTTGGATGCGATTATCGAACAGTTTAGCCAAGTCTCAGCCAGCGCCTAAGGAGGATGGTTTGACTCTTGAAGAGACTATCCAACTTCGATTACACATCTTTGGCCGTGTCCAGGGTGTGGGATTTCGTCCGTTTATTTTTCAGCTGGCGCAGTCGTTAGGGCTGTTTGGCTCGGTCGCCAATAATACGCAAGGTGTTGTGGTACTGTTACAGGGAACGCCGCAAGCCATTAAACAATTTCAACAATATCTCACCACTCAGAAACCCGATTTTTTTCCTAAGCAAGCGGTGATTGACTGCATTGAAACCGACTCTGTGCCACTGGTAGATCAGGCGATGTTTGAGGCTTTCTCCATTATTGACAGTAAGTCAAATAACGAGGGCGCTCAGGCCATTCAAATTTCGCCAGACCTGGCGGTGTGTGATCGCTGTCTTGAGGAATTTCATGACCCGAATAGCCGGCGTTATCATGATCCTTTTATCAATTGTTCTGACTGTGGGCCTCGTTATTCTATTTTGTCACACTCGCCTTATGATCGATCGCATTCCAGCATGCGGCCTTATAAGATGTGTGAAGCCTGTGCGACAGAATATTATGACCCAAACAATCGTCGTTTTCACACCCAAGGCATTTGCTGCCCAGACTGTGGTCCGACAATACAGTTGTTTGATGCTATGCGACAGCCAATTGCCGAAGGTGAAACGGCGATTCAAAAGGTGGCACAGCGTTTGAAAGCGTCAGGCCTGGTCGCTTTTAAAGGGGTAGGTGGGTTTCATCTTTTATGTGATGCGACCGAACCTGAAGCTGTGGTTAAGCTTCGCCAGAGAAAACATCGCGCCGCCAAACCGTTTGCGGTTTTATGTGCCGATGTGGAAATGGCACACCAAATAGCGCACCTGACGCCACATGAAGTCGACTTGCTGACATCTGATACTAAGCCGATTGTTCTGGTTGAAAAAAAGTCAGGTTCCTCTCTTTGTGGTGAGGTCGCGCCCAATATAAATCGGCTGGGCGTGTTCTTAGCCAATACGCCTTTGCAACATTTGTTGTTTCAATATATCGATTTTCCAGTGGTGGCTACCAGTGCCAACCTGAGTGGCGAGCCCATTTTGTATGAGACGTCTACTGTTTTCGATGCACTTTGCCAAATAGACCGCGCCATTGTCGATGTGGTGCTTGATGTTGACCGAGAAATCGTAAACCCTTGTGATGACAGCATTATGCAAAGTATCAATGGCAAACCAATGGTGTTGCGGTTGGGGCGAGGCTTAGCACCTTACTACCAATCCTTCTTGCATACCGATACAGATGGTTCTCAAATGGTTTTAGCAGTAGGCGCACAACAAAAAAGTGCCATGGCCTATGCGAATGATGCGCGAATGGTGTTGTCTCCGTATCTCGGAGACTTAGGGTCTTTAGCTGCTTATCAACGTTTTCAACAAACCATTCAACGCTTCGAAACCTTGCATCATCTATATCCTAATCACGTGGTGAGTGACTTTCATTCGGATTATGCCAGTAGCCAATGGGCAAGGGCGTTTGCTCAGCAAAACCAATTGCCTCATACAACCGTTCAGCATCATTATGCCCATGCATTGGCCTGTATGGCGGAACATCAGTTGGACTCGCCGGTGTTGGCCTTTTGTTGGGATGGCACCGGGCTGGGAGACGATCATACTAGCTGGGGCGGGGAAGTATTGGTGGCAGACACAACAAGTTATGAACGCGCTTTTTATGTGAAGCCTTTTAAACTGTTGGGGGGCGACCAAGCCAGCCGACAGCCGCGACGAGTTGCTTTAGCCATGTTGTTCGATCATTATTCGTTAGAAACGGTTTTAGGGTTAGCGTTGCCGACCGTCCAAGCGTTTACTGAGCAAGAAATAGAACAGTTTTATCATATGTATCAACAAAATTTAAACAGTCCTTTTTCCAGTTCAATGGGGCGTGTGTTTGATGCCGTTGCCAGCTTGTGTGGCGTTATTCAAACACTGAATTATGAAGGACAAAGCGGTCTTTGGCTGGAAGCCCTCTATGACGAGGTGGTTACTGATGCCTATGACTATCGAATCAAACAGAACCAGATTGATTTTGAGCCGATGATTAAACAACTTATCCTCGATCACCAACAAGACGTGTCAACCTCCGTGCGAGTCAGTCGATTCTTGAATGGCTTGGTGAATATCATCGACGACATTGCCGATCAATTTAAAGCGCTCCCTGTCATCGTCACGGGAGGCGTGTTCCAAAATAAAACCCTTATGGTATTACTTGAAAAACGTTTTGCTCATAAGTCGCAACCGCTCTATTTTCAACAGCAAACACCGGTGAATGATGGTTCGATTGCTTTGGGTCAACTTATTGCGAGCAGAAAAACGTCTAATTTATAGCCAGGCCTGATCATTTTTCTATGATTTTGCGTATTTATCTGTAAAATCGAAAGTGAGAATCTGATTTCAGCTAAGAGGAAAAGAATCATGTCCGAAGAAGAAACAGTTAAGTCTTACAAGGATCGTAGTGTGTGGATGCGTGGGTTGTATATGGTGATATTTATGGTTTTTTGGTGGGTAGCCGAATTCGTTGCTGTATTTGTCGTGTTAGTACAGTTTCTGACCGTGCTGTTTACTGCCAAGACCAATGATAATTTGCTCAGGTTTGGTAAAAGTTTGAGCCTTTATCAATATGAAGTTCTGTTGTTCCTCACCTATAACAGTGAAGAACACCCTTATCCGATGGGTGAGTGGCCCCAAGCACCTGAAGTTGAAAAAGCAACTGATGAAAAGGAATCTACTCAGAAAAGCGATGTTTCTGAAAAGTAATCATGTGCATTAACGTGTTATCAGTCAATTAAGATGGCCTTTAAATGGCTTAGACATCTTCACACGCGTTATATTCTACGACGCCATCCGATTTCGCATGAAATCTGGCATCGTTTAATGCAGGATAATGCCTTATTTTATGACCTGACTTCAGTAGAAAAAGCGCATTTACGTGAACTGACCACCTTGTTCCTCCATCAAAAATACTTCAAAGGCACCCAAGGGCTTGAAGTAACGCTCGACATTGGCGTCGCAATCTCTGCTCAGGCCTGTTTGTTGGTTTTAAACTTGGGGTTGGATTATTACGATGAGTGTGTCGATATCATTGTTTATCCTGGCGCATTTAAAGTGGTAAGACAGGCGCCAGACGAAATGGGCTTGGTCGCACATGAAGACAGGGTGTTGGCGGGAGAATCCTGGTTACAAGGACCGGTGATCATCTCTTGGGATGTGTCTCAAGCAGAAATGGGCGAGCTGATTCCAGGTCACAATGTCGTGTTACACGAATTTGCACACAAGTTGGATATGTTAAATGGCCGTGCCAATGGCATGCCGCCTTTGCATCAAAATATGGTGCGAGAAGTCTGGACAGAAGTATTTACCGAAGCATTTGAGCATTTACAAAGACGTTTGGAGCACCAACACCACACTGAAATTAGTGAATATGCGGCAACTTCCCCGGCAGAGTTTTTTGCTGTGACCACCGAGTATTTTTTCACCGCACCGAAAAAGCTGCATCGTCATTTTCCGAAAGTGTTTACTCAGTTGTCTTTGTTTTACCGACAAAACCCCGCCAAACGGAAATCAGCTTAATTGATTAAGCGTTTCAGCCATTTTGTCGTATACCGCTTGGCTACGTTCTTTGAGTTCATGGTTAAGAATATGGTCATTTTCACTGTAATCCACCGGCACTTCCACTAGATGGACACCACCGGCTTCAAAACAAGCCTCCATTTTTGGGATTAAATCGTCTGCTTTTGTGATGCGGTGTCCATGTGCGCCATAACTTTGGGCATACATAACAAAGTCGGCATTGCCGACATCCAGCCCGAAATCGTCAAAGCCCATATTCGCTTGTTTCCATTTAATCATGCCGAACGCATTATCGTTGAGCAGTAGAACAACCAAATCCAATTTTAGGCGGACAGCGGTTTCCATTTCCTGTGAATTCATCATAAAGCCTCCATCGCCACAAATAGCCATTACGCGGCGTTCGGGGTGAACCAGTTTGGCTGCAATAGCCGAAGGCAAGCCTGCTCCCATGGTTGCAAGGGCGTTGTCGAGCAAAATGGTGTTGTGATGAAAAGCGAGATAATTGCGTGCAAACCAGATTTTGTAGATACCGTTATCCAATGCAATCATGCCCGTATCCGGCATTATTTTTCGAATGTCCGCCACCACGCGTTGCGGATACATCGGAAATCGCCCGTCGTGGGCACCCTCCATAATTTGTTTATCAATCAGACGTTTGGCTTGTATAAAACAATCAAAATCCCACGTTTCCTGGCGTTCAATCCGTTCTTTGATTTGATAAATGCCATTTCCGATGTCTCCAACTACTTCGGTTTGTGGAAAATACACCGGGTCAATTACCGCGTTGGTGAAATTGACGTGAATGACTTTAAAGCCATCTGGTTTCATGAAAAAAGGTGGTTTTTCGACGACATCGTGTCCGATATTAATAATAAGATCGGTGTAGCGAATGGCACAATGCACAAAGTCATGATCGGATAAGGCGGCGCAACCTAAGTAGAGGTGATGGCGCTCATCCACCACACCTTTGCCCATTTGCGTGGTGAAAAAAGGAATACCGGTTTTATCGATAAACTGGCGCAGCATTTTCCCGGCTGTTTTTCGATTGGCAGCGGCGCCCACTAAAATAAGGGGGCGTTTGGCTTTTTGAATCATGTCGACCGCGGTTCTGACGGCCTTTTCTTCTGCCAAAGGGCGTCGATGCATGCCTTTTTGAATGACGACCGAATTGGTTTCTTCCGCAGCGATATCCTCAGGTAATTCTAAATGACTGGTGCCGGGACGTTCGGCATGGGCGGAACGGAAAGCTTCACGAATACGTGCAGGAATGTTATGCCCGCTTTGAATCTGGCAACTGTACTTCGTGATGGGATGCATCATATCCACCACATCGATAATCTGGAACTGGCCTTGTTTGCTGGTTTTAATCGGTTTTTGACCCGTAATCATTACCATTGGCATGGCGCCAAGTTGTGCGTAAGCGGCAGCGGTGACTAAGTTAGTGGCCCCCGGCCCGAGAGTAGATAGACACACGCCTGCATTACCGGTAAGACGGCCATAGGTTGCAGCCATAAAGCCGGCAGCCTGCTCATGACGGGTGACGATGAGTTTGATTTTGGAGTCTTTCAAGGAATTGAGAAGATCGAGATTCTCCTCACCAGGAATACCGAAAACATATTCGACTCCTTCCGCTTCAAGGGCTTTGACAAATAAATCAGAAGCTTTCATAGACCTAACTCCCTTCAGGTTCTTTTAACTCGAATCATAGCATTACTTGAAGAGAATGTAAGTATTTTGCCCTTTGTCGAGGAGGTGAAGCTAGTTAAAAAGCGTTCTAATTTTGGTGAATTAAAAGGCCTAAGAGCATTAAAAAAAGTATGAAACTGGTTGATTTCCAAAATAGAACAGGGTGCCTTTCCATCAGAGGGGCGCGAGTTTTGTTAAGAAATGTGCGGTTAGGGTGACGTAAATCAAAAATGAGCTCGGACAACTCACCATAACGGCGATAAGGGTCAGGATGAAGTGCTTTTTTTAAAGCGTCATCTATCCATGCCGGGATTTCCTGATCGTCATTCAATACGCTTCGGTAAGTGAGGTTGCGTTGCGCGGTTTTGGTTCTGGCTTTGGCAACCTCTGTTCCGTAAGGTAGTTTTCCTGAAAGCATTTGATAAGTAATGACTGCCAAAGAAAACAGGTCGGACTTCGAAGTGCCTGCTTGTCCCAGAAAATATTCCGGCGCGGTGTAGGCTGCAGTACCAAGTATTTCGGGCTGAGTGTTGTTTATTTCTGCCAGGCCTGCTACATGCGTTGCACCAAAATCAATGATTTTAACGGTTCCCTTTTGATCGATCATAATATTATTGGGTCGAAGATCTTGATGAATCATTTCCTGACGATGAAAGGCATTGAGACCTTTAGAAATTTGCTCGACAATATCCCGTACGGTTTCAATGTCCGGTTTCGGGTGATCGCGCATCCATTGATCCAGTGTTTGGCCTTCAATAAATTCTGTGGTGATGTAGAAATAATGACGTTTTCGGGTGGGGGCATAAGCCTTTAAAACATGGGGGTTATTAAGTCGTCTTGCAATCCATTCTTCCATTAAAAAACGTTCAAGATAGTGTGTATCAGAACGTTTTTCAACCGAGGGCAATTTAATAATGACTTGTTGTTGTGTATCGATATCTTCTGCTAAGTAGACATGGCTGCGGCTACTGATATAGATTTCTCGCAAGATGTGATAACCATCCATTTCAGTGCGTGGGGCAATCTGCTGAGGAAAGGGCAAGTGGTTAATTTGTTGATAAAGTTCGCTTTTATTACGACTTGGTAAGCTGTCGATCCGGACGATTTGAATGGTTAAATTATCATCGCTACCATGCTCATAGGCCGTATCTAAAATCAGTTTTGCTGCTTTGTCCAGGTCGTTCGAATGGTGGTTAATGATTTTGATGATTTGGTTTTCTTCCACAAACTCATAAATGCCGTCGGTGGCTAAGATGAATAAGTCGTTAACCTCAATGAGAAAGCTTTGGTAATCAATTTCGCAATAGTCATGAACCCCGAGCGCTCGGCTCAAATAGCTTTTATTCTCCGAAACGACCATACGATGGTCTTCGGTCAGTTGTTCCAAGTTTTGCTCGTTCAATCGATAAATACGACTGTCACCGGCATGAAATAGGTGGGCAGTATTGGATTTCAAAATTAGGGCACTGAAGGTACAAACGTAGCCTTTGTTTTTGTCGAAACGATATTGGCTGCTGCGTGTCTGAGCGTGTAACCAAGCATTAATGGCTAAAAGAACTTTATAGGCTGACGTTTTGACTGACCAGGCATCTGATGTGCAATAGTAATCTGCTAAAAAACTACTCACTGCGGATTCACTGGCTTCTTGACTTACTTGGCTGCTGCTGATCCCGTCTGCCAAAGCGATCGAGATGCCTTTTGTGCTAAGCAAGGGCTCTTTGGGCGTGTAAACACCATAGAAATCTTGGTTGATGGGTTTACGACCTTTATCACTGTGTTGTCCGATACTGATGTTGAGAGTATTTTCCATAGTCTTTAAATTAAAAAGCCCCTGTAGAAAACAGAGGCCTTTTCCCTTAATTAAGTTGGAAGATTAACCGATTTTACGCTCTGGACTGGTTTTAACATGCGTGTAGTAAAGTGGTAGAGCGACAAATAAAATACCGCCAACCAAGTTACCTAACGCCGTTGGCAGTTCATTCCAAAGTAGGTAATCAGACACTGTAAAACCACCGCCCATAATCATTGAGAATGGGAATAGGAACATGTTTACAATTGAATGTTCAAAGCCCATGAAAAAGAAGAGCATCACTGGCATCCACATCGACAATATCTTACCGGTTGCCGACGTTGAAATCATAGCGCCAACCACACCCATTGAAACCATCCAGTTACATAACATGCCACGCATGAAGATGGTTAACCAGCCTTCCAGTCCATGTTCTTTATAACCGAGAGTTCTGGCTTCACCAATGTGTCCGACTTTTTCGGCAATGGCACCGCCATCAATACTGTAACCAAAGGTCAGCACAAAGGACATAATGAATGCCACGGTCAAGGCACCCAAGAGGTTTCCTATGAATACCAGACTCCAGTTCCGCAGCAGTTGATTCATGGTGGCGCCGGGTCTTTTGTCTAAAATGGCCAGTGGTACCAGCATAAAAACACCGGTTAACAGGTCAAATTTCATCAGGTAGAGCATAATGAATCCGACTGGGAATAAAACCGCTCCCAATAATGGAGAGCCGGTTTTTGTCGCGACAGTGATGGCAAAGATGGCTGCAAGACCCAGCACCGCACCAGCCATAAATGCGCGGATGACAGTATCTTTGGTCGACATATATATTTTGGATTCACCGGAATCGACCATTTTGGTGACAAACTCATTCGGTTCTAAATAAGACATTTTGTTATTCCTTAAATAAACATGTAACACTTTGACAAGCTGATTAGAAAGCCGTTTTTCTACGCTTGCCAAACCGAAAATTCATTTAGAGTCTTCAAAAGGAAGGCAAAAAAAACGCCCACAGCAAACGGACTACTGGTTGGTATAGTCCGTTTGTTGTGAGCGTCATTACTCTTAAATCAATTTATGTGTTTTAAAGAAATAACTGTGCCAAAATGTTTTAAGCCCTTTAGAATAGGCGATGCGGGTTTTTGCTTAGCTTACGTGGTTTATAAATTGCACCAAAAATAATTTTTTGCACCAAAAAACAATAATTTAAAAACAGCCTGGCCTGACCGTTTTAGACGTCAACAAAGACCCCCTAGTTCAATTTTTGTGATACGGGGTTAGGTAATTTTTATTTGCCGGCATCGTTTGAAAGCGTATACTCAGGCTTAGAAAAACGCCTGTTTTTCAGTCTAATTATAGAAGTAAGCGGGAGATTTCTAATGTACCCACGGCATGACAACAGACCTGTGTACTTGAATCTGTTCAAGTTTCATTTCCCTCTCAATGCGATTATTTCGATTTTGCATCGAATTACTGGTGTTTTATTACTGCTGTCTTTTTTACTGGGATTGATTTGGCTACACAATCTTGTGTTGTATCCTGATGCATATGCACAAAATCTGAACTTGCTGTCGCATCCCTTAGGACAATCGGTATTGAGTCTTGGAAGTATCAGTCTTTGGTTTCATTGGTTGAGTGGGATGCGGCATTTGGTGATAGAGCATAATCTGGGTGGCTTGCTGTCTCATCTTGAAAGAAGCCAACTCTCTGGCAGGATAATGCTATTGGGGTTTGTGATCGGTGCCGTAGGATTGTTGTGGGAGATTTGGTTATGATGCCTTTCTTAACAGGTTTGAGAGCACATCTATGGCAACGTATCAGTGCCTATTATTTGCTGTTTTATTTTCCTTTTAGTGTGCTGTATCTCAGTAACCATTCTTTTGAAAGCTATGATTTGTTTCAGTCCCATCTGTTACAAGCTGAATTTTGGGTACCGACTTTTCTAGCGTTAGGACTGTTGATTGTGCATAGCTGGATCGGACTGCGTGATATTTTGTTGGATTATCTTCCACGCCGGTTTACGGTACTTGGCTTAGTCGTATTAGGTGGCGTTTTATTATGGGTAAGTGCGGAATTAATTTACCTCATGTTTCAATTGATACGTTAAATCATTTTTATTCAAATTAAGCGAGTGTAACGCATGGTTTCATTAGAAAACGTGGATACCTTTCATTTCGATGCCATTATCATCGGCGCAGGTGGCGCGGGATTAAGAGCGGCTTTACAGCTGGCGAAATCCGACCAACGAGTGGCGGTGGTGTCAAAAGTATTTCCAACACGGTCTCATACTGTGGCGGCACAAGGCGGCATTAACGCCGCCTTAGGCAATTTAACCGAAGACAACTGGCACTGGCATATGTACGACACCATCAAGGGGAGCGATTATCTGGGTGATCAGGATGCGATTGAATTCATGTGCCGAGAAGCCTCGGAAATCGTGCGAGAGTTAGAGCACTTTGGCGTCCCGTTTTCCAGAACCGAACAAGGCAAGATTTACCAGCGTCCATTTGGTGGTCAAAGCCGGAACTTTGGAGAAAGTCAGGCTACACGGACGTGTGCTGCGGCCGATCGCACTGGGCATGCCATTCTGCAAACTCTCTATCAACAGAATATTCAAACCGGCACGACTTTTTTTGATGAATTTTTTGCCATTGATTTGGTCAAAGATGAGCTTGGGCATATTGGTGGCATGGTGGTGATGAATATCCAAACTGGGCAATATCAATTGTTGCGAGCGCATGCGGTGATGATGGCAACCGGCGGTGCCTGTCAGTTGTTCAAAACCAATACCAATGCCAAGATTAATACCGGTGATGGTCTGGCGATGGTGCTACGCGCCGGGTTGCCATTGCAAGATATGGAGTTCTGGCAGTTTCATCCGACTGGGGTCGCCGATAAAGGCATGTTGTTGTCGGAAGCGGCCAGAGGGGAAGGCGGCGTATTGCGTAATGGCAACGGCGAGGCCTTTATGGTCAATTATGCCCCGCATGTAAAAGATTTGGCATCGCGCGATGTGGTCTCTCGTGCCATTGCCATTGAAGTGAAAGAAGGGCGTGGCTGCGGTCCGAACAAAGATTATGTGTTGCTGGATTTAACGCATCTGAATGCCGAGGTGATTAAAAAACGCTTGCCCGGCATTCGAGAAATCGGTTTGACCTTTATGGGGTTGGATATGTGTAACGATCCAATTCCGGTTTACCCCACGGCACACTACATGATGGGCGGTATCCCGACCAATTTTAATGGTCAAGTGGTGACGTTGGACGGCAGTGGTCAGTCCGTCACCGTGCCTGGACTATATGCAGTGGGAGAGTGTGCTTGTGTGTCGGTTCATGGAGCGAATCGATTGGGTGGGAATTCGTTATTGGATATTGTGGTATTCGGCCGCGCTGCTGCAAGCGAAATCGAACGCATTTTGCAGCTGCAAAAACCGTCCAGTTTTTTTGATAAAACATTGGATTTATCTGCGGTGGAAGCGCGTCTGAATAAATGGGAAACGAAACAAGATTCTGAGAATGCATCAGAGTCTACGGCGCAAATTAAACGCGATTTACAACAGGTGATGCAGGAAGGGTGTGGCGTTTTTCGAAATCAGGAATCGATGTCCACCTTAATTGAGCAATTAGAACCGATTCAACAACGGATTGAACAAGCAGTGTTGCAAGACCACAGTCAGGCGTTTAATTTAGAAAGGCTGGAAGCATTTGAATTGGAAAACCTGATGACGTTGGCGTATGCCACAGTGCATTCCGCGATTGAGCGACAAGAGAGTCGTGGCGCCCATTCAAGAGTGGATTTTCCAGAACGCGATGACGCACACTGGCTACAGCATAGTTTGTATTTTCAAGAAAAACATCAGTTGCGTTATAAGCCTGTATGTCTAACGCCTTTAACTGTGCCAGGATTTGAACCTAAAGCACGTGTTTATTAATTTGTCGGAGATAGAGATGTTGTTTTCCATTTATCGTTACAACCCTGAGATAGATGCCGAGCCTTATCTGCAAGACTATGAGCTAGACGATGCGTTGGTCGGACACGACATGATGTTGCTGGAAGCCTTGGAGAAAATACGAGAACAAGACCCGGGTCTGACGTTTCGGAGTTCTTGTAAAGAAGGGGTTTGCGGGTCAGATGGCATGAATGTCAACGGTGACAATAAACTCAGTTGCATCACACGTGTTTCAGAATTACGGCAGCCAATAAAAATTCGACCTTTACCCGGGTTGCCGGTGATTCGAGATTTGGTGATTGATATGGCACAGTTCTATGAACATTACCATGCCGTTGATCCATTTTTAAAACCAGTGCCGGACGGTGTGTCAATTGATTTGGACCATGAGCTCCTACAAACACCGGAAGAGCGCGAAAAGTTGGATGGCAGTTATGAGTGTATTTTGTGTGGATGCTGTTCGGCCAGTTGCCCGTCTTTTTGGTGGAACCCGGATAAATTTCATGGCCCCGCCGCATTATTGGCGGCACAGCGTTTTGTGGTTGATAGTCGAGACATTACCACGCGTGATCGCTTGGAAGAATTGGATGATCCATTCAAAACGTTTCGTTGCCGTAACATTCAAAACTGTACCGCGAGTTGCCCGAAAGGGTTGAACCCGAGTCAGGCGATTAATGAATTGAAGTCAATGATGTTGAAGAAGCAAGTGGATTAATGAACAATTTTGATTTATCGACGAAAATAAAAGCCATTCGACTCAATTGTCGACGTGGAAATTCAGAATCGGAACTTTTACTGCAGGCTTACATAGATCTTTTGGCCGAAAATCCTGATCCCGAAGCACTGCATGAGTTATCAATATTGGTGGCGGAAAATGATCAGGATTTATTTCATTGGTTGATGACCCCAACGGACGCGCCACAACCTTATCAAGAGTTGATTAAACGCATTCGACAGACGTATTTAAAAAGTCCTTGATTCTTTTTTTTACCGGCGAATAATGACCAGGCCTGGCTATTATTTTTTCGCCAATTCAGCAAAATAGATTTTGGCTGCAGCGTTGACTTTCGGTGCCAGCAGTAAGGTGGCAACCATGGTTGGAATGGCCATCAAGCCATACATGCCAATCATAAAGTTGAAGATGACTTCCATCGACATCACCGCGCCCACGACGATCATACCCAAATAGAGGTATTTGTAAAAATCAGCATATTCTGCACCCAGCAAGAAACTGAAACATTTACTGCCGTAATACCAAAACGTGAAAATAGTGGTCAGGCTTAAAACCAGTACCATCAACGCTAAAAAGATCTCACCAAAGAGCCCCAATTCCTGATTGAAAGCCAGCATCGTCATTTGAACACCTTGGATACCTTCTGCATCTTGCCAGACGTTGCTGGCGATGATAATCAGCGCGGTACAACTACAAACGATTAAGGTATCAATAACGGGTCCTAAGCTGGCAACCAATCCTTCTCGAATCGGTTCATTGGTTTTGGCGGCACTGTGTGCCATCACTTCGGTACCGATGCCCGCTTCATTGGAAAAAGCCCCGCAGCTGACACCGACAATGATCACGCCGAGTAATCCGCCACTGAGTGCACTGGGTTGCCAGGCTTCGCTGAAAATGAGTTGAAAGTAATGCGGAATGTCGCTGGCATGTTGCCCTAAAATCCAAATCGTAATGAGCAAGTAACCGATGACCATAGTCGGTACCAAAGCCACCGATAAATGCGCCACCCGTTGTAACCCGCCCCAGATCACGGAACCAACCAGTAACGCTAAACCAATACCGAAAGCCCAGCTGAAAAAAGGAATTTGGTTGACCCAGTCTTCCGTGAGGGTTTGGGTACGCATCACTTCAACTAATTGATTGACCTGAAAAGACGGGAAGGTGCCGAACAATCCGGCAACGGCAAATAAAACCGCCAATGCTTGCCATTTTTTTCCTAACCCTTCCTGAACGATATACATCGGCCCGCCTTGCAGTTGGCCTAAGCTATCATGACCACGGTACATAATCCCTAACGAACAGGTGTAATATTTAGTTGATACACCCACGAGCGCAGTGACCCACATCCAGAAAATCGCTCCGGGGCCACCAGCACTAATCGCTAAGGCAACGCCGGCAATATTTCCCAGTCCCAGCGTTCCGGCTAAGGCGGCAGATAAGGCTTGTCGATGGGTTAAGTCACCTTGAGCATAGCGGCGGTCATAACGACCAGTGAGCAATGCTAAGCTATGACCGAAATAGCGAAAGGGTTGTAGACGAGCGTACAGCGTGAACCAGAGACCTCCGCCGACCAATAATATCAGCATGGGGACGCCCCAAATAAAGCCAACAAATGCATTTACCCAGTCATTGATCACATGATTCACCGTTGATTAAAGTTTGGTCGTTATGATACCTACCCTTGAACCGAATTTAAACGACCAGGTGCATTTATTCAGGTATTCAGTTTTTCGGCAATTGCCTGCACCACTGCCCCGATTCCAAAGTGATGCGTGCCTTCTTCAATGTTACGTTCCAGTTCGGCCAGGTGTTTGAAATACATGCCGTTGAGCTCTTCCAAAAGTAACGCTTTCGACATCATTAAACTGGTATCTTTGGGGCCGCCGGTTTCGTGTTCCAGTTGTTTGGGGGTATAAGCTTCCAGCAAAAAAATGCCGCCAGGTTTTAAAGCGGTGGTGATGTTCTGATGTAACGGTTTACGGATGGATTCCGGTAAATGGCAGAAAATAGAGATGATGCCATCCCAACGGTTTTCACCTAGGTTAAAGGTCGCTAAATTGGCGTGGATGAATTGGATTGAGACATTTTCAGATTGCGCCAACTTCCGAGCTTTGGCGATTCCGACTAAAGAATTGTCAACAGCCGTGACCTGATATCCTTGCTTGGCAAGAAAAACGGCGTTACGGCCTTCACCTTCTGCAAGGCATAAAACTTCTCCACGCGGAATGGTCTCAACATTCTGTCGTAAAAACTCATTCGGTTCTGTACCGTATATGTAGTGATTTGCACTATATCGTTCATCCCACATGCATTCATCTCCCGTCTCATCAATATGTTGAGTTATGGCTATTGTGTGTTGATGTGGCGAAGCTGTCAACTTCCTTTGAATGGGTTGGTTTTTTTGGTGGGCTTAGGTGGTTGAACGTTCTTTCATAAATGCCTCAAATTCTGCCACTGGAAGGGGCGCAGAGCAGTAATAACCTTGATAGGTTTCACAGCCTGTTTTTGCGATGTAATTCAACTGCGCCTCTTGCTCAATGCCTTCTGCGACGACATTCAACTCCAGTGTGTGGGCTATTTTGACAATGGTTTCGATAAAAATGGCACCTGACTCGGTGGCATAATCATCAATAAAGCTCTTATCGATTTTTAAGGTATCAATTGGAAATTTCTTCAAGTAGGCCAATGAAGAATAGCCCGTTCCGAAATCATCCAAAGAAATGGTCACGCCTTGTTGCCGCATTACCGTCAGGCTATTCAAGTTTTGTTCTGTGTTCTCCATAAACTGCGATTCGGTCATTTCGATGTCGAGTTTTGCAGGGTTGATGCCCGATTGATTAATGAGGGCTTGAATCTTACGGTCGAAAAGGGTATCAAGTAACTGAATAGGTGATAAGTTCACCGAAATTTGTAGATCACCCAATCCTTGTTCTTTCCATTTGATTTGTTGCTCAATGGCCGTTTTTAATACCCAGTCCCCTAAAGGAACCATTAACCCGGTTTTTTCCGCTAAAGGAATAAAATCATTGGGTGGAATAATACCTTTGTCTGGATCAATCCAGCGCACCAAGGCTTCCGCACCAACCACTCTGTCATTATGAACCGATACTTTAGGTTGAAAATACAACTCGAATTCGTCGTTTCGTAACCCGCGTTGCATGTCTTGTTCCAGCTGAATTTCTCCAATGACTTGCTTGTGTAACGACTCCGTAAAGAATTTAAATTGGTTTTTACCTAGGTTCTTAGCTTCATACATGGCAATGTCGGCATTTTTCATCAAGGCGGTGATATTGTTACCATCTTTTGGAAAGCAGACCACCCCGATACTGGCAGAGACTTTCACCGGATGCGTATCGACCATGTGTACTTCGCTGATTCTATCCAGAATACGATTAATGACATGGGTCAGTTCAAAGTTGGACTGAAAATAGTTCAAGACAATGACGAACTCGTCTCCTCCGACGCGAGCAATAATGTCGTAATCTCGTAGAACTTCTTGGATAATTGTAGACACATTTTTTAATAAATTATCGCCGACTTCATGGCCCAGCATGTCGTTAACCGTTTTAAAGTTATCCAAGTCCATAAACAAAACCGCAAACTCTTGTCCGGTACGAGAATATTCTGAAATCAACCAATTGATACGTTCATTTAAATGGTTTCGGTTGGCTAATCCAGAAAGATTGTCGGTTCTGGCTTGACGATACAGTTCATTTTTTTCGTTATCCAATCGATCAAAGGTTTGCACCATGGAAGAACGGATATATTCCAATTCCCGTAATTTAAACTTAGTAGGAACGTTTGATTGGTAATAGGCGTACTGACGTAGCAGTTCAAGCGGTAAGGTGACATATTTTTTTAGGACAAACCATAAAAACATTATCATTAAAAACGGGACGAGACCGAAAAACAGCAAAAAGTTATGTTGGCTTTCAGCAAAGTATTTTTCAATATAAGGTCGGTCAACGTAAAGAAAAAGATTTAGACGAGAGGGTTTATCTTGAATAAAGAAATGAATATCCGTTTCGAATATTTGGTGCTGAGTGAGTTGCTGAGGTGACAGCTCCATCAGTTTTTTTTGTATGGTAAGTTCCGTCGGTAGCGATTGAATTGACGGATCTGTTGTGAGGACAATTTTGTTTTCATACCCTACAACCAAGGCAGATATCAGAGGGCTGTTGGCCACTTTTCGGTGTAAAAAGGATTTAAACCCTCGAATCGATTCAGGCGTTTTCAGTTCGCTGGAAATAACATAGGCGGTTTCGGACAAGTCGTGTCGGATACTTTCAACAATCAAGTCGGTCTTTTTTTGTTGGTCATTTAGATAATAATAAAAAAAGACGCCGTAAAAAACGGTCATGATTGTAAGCAAGGAAATTACAAAAAAGTAACGGATCGAAAGCATGCTATAACAAGTCCCTTATTGGAAATTGAGCCTCGTTGATTCGATCAATGAGCGATGGCGAAATACCGCCATTCAACCATTCGATGGTTTGAAGGCTTTGTTGAAACTCGGCGTAGCTGGCACTTTCCAGATAAGGACTGACCTTTTCATAATAGTGTTTAGGGTTTTGTTTCAAAGCGTTGATGGCTCGATTCACCAGTGTTTTTAACGCTAAAAATTGGTGCTGATGTTTATGGTAACTTTCTTTATTGGTATACAGGGCGTCCAATACCAATAAATCGAGTCCTTCGCCGGTCGACGCGAGAGTATTAAATCCCTTTTTTTTCAATTGGTGATTGTAAGGGGAATAAGTCACGATAATGTTGGGAGTACTCTTTTGAGTAATCTCGTGCTGCATTTTTAAATGATCATTGTTGATCAAGTTAAAAGACTTGTTTGCAAGGCCATAGCGCTGAATGAAATCCTTAAAAAGCGGGTAATTAACACTGTCAATTTCCAGAAAAACGTCAATCGGTTGGTCTGCAGGAATCGATTTAAGCGCCTCGATACTACGGTTGCTCATAACCATATCGCCCCCAACAGAGCGATCGAGCATCATAATTGGAATTAAGGTTGGATCGATTGCATACGCTTTATGAAATTCATACTGCGTTCCAGTGAAGCCATCAAGATTCGAAGTATGGTAGATATGATTGCTCTCACCTAAAGAGACCACTGTAGACAGCTTGATATTGTGTTCCTCTAACCAGCCCTGTTCTTTGGCATAAAAAAGAGGGGAGTTTCCAATCCAACTGTTGGTAATGATTTTTAACGGTTCATCAGCTTGAGAACTGCAACCGGAAATTAAGACCACACAACTGATCAAGAGTGCTTTTAAGGCGTTCATTTATATTATGAGCTCATCTATTATTTTACCTTAAATCCTACCATATAAAATATAAGAGTTTAAGCGTTTTAATTTTTGTGAATAACGGACTTTTGGCATGATTTTTTTAATCTATATCAATATGTTAATGATGAATAACAAATGTCATCTCAAAAATCATTGTCTTGATAGGTTCTCGTTCTGAAGATAATAAAATTGTGTTAGTATTATTTCGAATCAATAAAAAAGGGGAAGTTCTATGTTGTCATGGTCTCTTACGTTTTTAGTTCTTGCAATCATTGCAGGGGTATTTGGTTTTACAGGTATCGCCGGCGCATCGGCGGAAATCGCAAAAATTCTTTTCTTTATTTTTCTCGTTTTACTGATTGTCTCGGCCGTTTCTCGTGCTGTTCGAGGAAAATCGCCATAAATTTTTTGCGATAAAAAGCGATAAAACATCGCTGACAAATCTAGATTAAAAGGCGCATTTAAATGCGCCTTTTTTGTATCCACTCAACTTATTCAAAATTAGCCAGGCCTGGCTAATTTTAAGCTGAAGCGGCATTCATTGGTGCGAGATAACGATCACGTTTTTTGGCTTTGATTTTATCAATTTCAACCAGAATCAAGCTGTCGATACAATCGTTGAAATCTGGATCGACACTGAAGTCGATAAAACGACAGCCACCCGGTTCACACAACTCAGCATACTGTTTGAACAGGGTCGGCACTTTCACCCCTTCGGCGGTTAACAAAGCATTGAGCTTTTTGTAACCGGTTTTATAATCGCCAGTGAAATCTTCTTTGGCGGTGGCTTGTACATCATCGCTGGGAATAAAAGGCCGTTTTCCAATGGCTAAATCTTGTTGTGATCCCATCTGAGTTTGAAAAAAAGACACAATTAAATCTTTCGAACGAGCGGGATAAGCATCGGACAAACTCACTGGGCCAAACAGATATTTGGTTTCCGGATGGCGGGCAACATAAGCGCCAATGCCATACCAGAGATAATCCAAACTGCGTTTGCCCCAGTAACGTGGCTGCACAAAGCTACGCCCCATCTCCAAAGCATTCGGTAAATAATCGCCCATTTCTGGTTTGATGTTAAATAAAGTGCTGGTGTAAAGCCCCTCAATGCCTTGCTGTGCAACGATATGTCGACACTCTCCAATACGGTAAGCACCGACAATTTCCAAGTCTTCATCATCCCATAACACCAAATGACGGTAATCGGCATCATACTTATCCAAGTCAAATGAATGGCCAGTCCCTTCTTCCACCGTTCTAAACGTTAATTCACGCAAACGGCCGATCTCATGCATTACTGGCGAATCGGGTTCATAATCAAACAGAAAAATCTTTTTGCCATCGGCCGTCTCTCCAAGCAATTCAGCATTTTTTAAATCTTTTTTTAGCGCCTTGCGATTCACCGGATGCGCAATGGTGTTTTCGGTTTTAAACGGGAATTTATTCGCCGCCTTGGCAGGGTAATTCAGGCGGTAGATATGTTTGCGGAACAGCTTTGCAATGGTCAACGCGGGCAAATCACAGTTCGCTAACGATTTCCAAGGCACGGGGGCGCCGACATGAAAAGCGATTTGCTGATCATGCTTATTAAACATTTCCTTCACCAGCATCAAAGTGCCGAGGGGTTTGTAAAGCGTCGATAAGCCATAAAACAACGCCGAATTTCGGGCATCGATATACACTGGCACAATCGGTGATTGGGTTTTTTTCGCCAGTTTTAGAAATCCGGTTTTCCAGGCACTGTCCCGCACACCACTAGGGCGAATACGAGACACCTCTCCTGCGGGAAATATAATCACCGCTTCTTCATTTTCCAACGCCTCAATCATCGCTTTGAAGTGTGCTTTGTGGCTTGCCTGGCTCGACATATTATCGATGGTTAAAAATAAAGATTGGAACGGTTTGACCTTTGCCAACAGTTGATTCGCCACCACACGAACATCTGGCCGAATGCTGCGAATAAACTTCAATAATGCCAAACCGTCCAAAGAACCGATCGGATGGTTCGCCACAATCACCACACGACCATCTGCTGGAATATTATTAAAAGAGCGATTATTCACTTGATAGGTGAAGTTATAATGCTCTAAACTCTTGTCCAGAAAAGCAAAGCCGCGCAGATGTTTGTTTTCTTCAATAAACTGATTGATCTCTTTTTCAAACGTCAGTTTTTGTAAAAACGAAATCAGTTTTTTTGCCCCGGTCTTTTGGTGAAAATCAGGGTATTTTTCCAGAATGGTCTGTTCAATATTCAGCATCAAGTGACTCTTTTAGTAATGTCATGTAACGGCCTTATTTTGCAAGGCTTACTTGACTTGAATGTGACAACTGCGTGAGTTTGTGATGACCGTTATATAACAGGAATATGACAATGATAACCTTAGGGTATATGGATTTAGCCAGTCTGGCTGGCATGGTATTTTTACTCGGCATTTTATTGATGCTGAACGGATTCAAAGAAACCCGACAACTTTGGGTTGCGTCTGTTCGCATGGTAATCCAACTGCTCTTGATGGGTGTTTGGTTGAGCTGGGTGTTCAATGCAGGCAGTCTGTTATTAGTGGGGCTGGTCAGTGCGATTATGCTCTCCTTTGCCGGTTATGAAATCCTCAAACGTCAGACCTATCGATTTCAAAAAGCCGGCTCATTTGTGGTTGGCTTGATGTCGTTATCGATGACCGCATTGGTGTTGACAGTGTTTACATTGACCTTGGTGGTTCAACCAGAGCCTTGGTATGAAGCGCAATACGCCATTCCCTTGTTAGGCATGATTTTGGGCAACAGCATGACCGCTATTGGGTTGGGGCTGGACGCTTTAACCAAAAGCGCGGTGAAACAGAAAAACCAAATCGAAGCGCAGTTGGCATTGGGCAAAACCGCCAAAGAATCCATGATGTTTTTAAAACGCCAAAGCCTGCACACGGCAATGATTCCCGTCATTAATATGCTCGCTGCCGCTGGGATAGTGTCGCTCCCCGGCATGATGACTGGGCAAATCCTTGCCGGCATTGACCCGATTGAAGCGGTCAAATACCAAATCATGATCATGCTGTTGATTACTGTTTCCACCGCCTCCGGTGTGTTAATTGCGCTGTGGTTGGCGCAAAAGCGTTTATTCGATCAGCGCATGCGTTTAACGCTGGATCATTTGATTCGAAACTGATTTAATTTCTTTTTTCTGACGTTTTTCAAAAATAGCCAGGCCTGGCTATTTTTTATTCGATGTTAAACCACTTTTTCCGGTGCTTTTCCTTGTGCTTTGTCCGGTTAAAATCGCCTGTTTCTTAGGTGAACACCCACACGTCCGTTATAATGAAACCCAATCAATAAGGCGTTGAAATCATTTTTATTTCAGGGTTTTTAATAAGGATTCAAGGTGTATGCAACAAAGCGCGTTTTTAAAATTGCCCAATGATTTTTATGAATTGGTTCTTCCCGAACCCCAGCAAAATGCTCGACTGGTCACTGTCAATCGCAGCCTGATGGACGAGTTGAATTGTGAGTTGAATGACAAGCAATTGCTGGCGCTGGCGTCGGGCAATTTAACTGATGACAGTCTGATTAACTTCAATCTGATTCCATTGGCGCAAAAATACACCGGCCATCAATTCGGCTATTACAATCCCGATTTGGGGGATGGCCGTGGCTTACTGCTAGGGCAATGGCGTGATCAAAATAACCAGGCCTGGGAGTTTCATCTTAAAGGCGCCGGACGCACACCGTTTTCACGTCGCGGCGACGGGCGCGCCGTGTTGCGTTCCGTCATTCGGGAATACCTCGCTTCCGAAGCTTTGCACGGCTTGGGCGTGCCGACGACGCGTGCCTTGGCGATTGCCAGTAGCCAAGAACAAGTACAGCGTGAAATCTTTGAACCGCGCGCCAGTCTTATTCGTGTTACCCCCACGCATATTCGTTTTGGTCATTTTGAATGGGCCGCTTCGTTGGGCAAAGACGCGTTGGACGCTTTGATTGCGTTTGTGATCCAACATCATTACCCCGAGTTGGCCGACCTGCCTGAAGACGAGCAAGCCGGCGCTTTATTGAAAGCCGTGTGTGGTCGCACCGCCAAGTTGATGGCGAAATGGCAGGCGGTCGGCTTCAATCACGGCGTGATGAATTCCGACAATATGTCGATCATCGGTGAGACCTTTGATTTCGGGCCTTACGCCTTTTTCGATGACTTTCAAATCGAATACATCTGTAACCATTCCGATGTGGAAGGGCGCTATGCCTACAATCAGCAACCTAAAATCGGCGTGTGGAACTGCCAGGTGCTCGCCGCCGCGTTTGGGCAAAGTGTCACCAACGCTGAACAAACGGCTGCGCTGGATCATTTTGTGCAAACCTATAACCAACAGTATGTGAGCGAAATGAACGCCAAACTCGGTTTGGCAACCCAACAGGAGACGGATAAAGATTTGATTGGGGATTTGCTGGTGCTAATGGACAAGCAACGGGTCGATTTCAGTTTGTTTTTCCGCCGCTTAGCTAAGCTAGGGCACACGGATGAAAATGAGCTAAGACGCTTGCTCAGTCAGCCAGAAGAATTTGAGCCTTGGTTTGAACGCTACCATCAACGCGTGGCGCAAGAAGCGCTGGGCGAAGACAAAAGACAACAACGTATCCTCGCCAACAACCCGTCGATTATCTTACGCAACTACATTGCACAACAGATTATTGAAGCCGCCGAAGTGGGTAGTTTTCAACCGCTGAATGATTGGATTAAAGCATTACATTCGCCATTTGAAAATCACCCAGGCCTGGCGGAATTTCAACAGCCGCCGACGCCTGAACAAAAAGGGTTACAGCTTAGTTGTTCTTCTTGATTGCGCTTCTCCTTAATTTCTTAACCTCTTAACGGTTCCTGTTTAGGTGCGCCTTGCTATTAACTTGTGATTCTGCTTTTTAAATGCCAAGCACAGCACTCTTGGCTTAAAATTTGTAATTCATAAACTATTCGTTTTTCTATTATTAATTATTCATAAATTAAAGTTTTTATTTCATAACTCATTGTAAATAAAGGGTAGTTGACAATATGTGTTTATAATATAAACTATTCATAAAACTATTCAATAAGTTAGAAAAGATACTGAGATGACGCATAATGAAGAATTAATCAGGCATGCCCTAAAGTACGAGAACTTGAGTTCGTCCGCTATCGCAAAAATGACAGGTGTTAGTCAGCCAACGGTGAGCCGTACCCTGAAAAAAATGCCAGTCATTAAGTTGGGAGGAGGGCGTGGCACTTTGTTTGCCTTGGTTGAGACAAATGCGCCAAAGTCATTGTATGAAATAAATAAGGCAGGGCTTGTTTCACAACTAGGCTATTTGTATCGCCAGCCAGAGGGCCGAATGCTATTGGTGCAAGGCACGGAATACCTCGCTTATGAAGGGGTGCCGTTTTATTTCTATGATGCGGTACCCTCCGGTTTTCTCGGGTCTATCCACCTTAAAAATATCGTGGAAAGAGATGCTCGCCTGACGACTAAGAGTCAGGATTGGTCAGGTCTGCAAGTTTTGCATTATATGGAGAACTACGGGGATGATTTGGCTGGAAACTTAGTGCTTGGGAGTCGCATGGCTGAACAGGCTTCAGCAAAAAAATATCTCAACAAAGGAAGAGCGGATTACGCAACGATTGCAGGTTCTATCAATAAGATTCCCGAAAACATGGGGTCTTCCATTGCAGGTGAACAACCCAAGTTTACTCTGTATAACGGAAAAGATCATCTGATCGTTAAATACTCTCCATTGCTTTCTGAAAGCAATCCTGTTGCTACCCGGCATCGTGACCTAATGGTCTGTGAGCATCTGGCATTAGAAACTTTGCGCTCAAATGGCATGGATGGTTCTGAAACAGACTTGCATCTAAGTGATCGTGTCTATCTTGAGGTAAAGCGATTTGACCGCATCGGGCTTCATGGGCGCAGAGGAGTGGCTTCGCTTAAATATATTGACGCTGAATACTCAGGGCTGAATGGGACTTGGCCAGAAATTGCACAGGACTTATTCAGACAGGATGTTATCAGTGAAAAAGATGTCTATGACATTGAGGTCGCTTACGCCTTCGGCAAGTACATTGCCAACTCCGATATGCATAACGGAAACTTTTCATTCTTTATGGAAGATTTGACGTTATCGGGCGCAACGCCGATTTATGATATGTTGCCAATGGCTTTTATGCCCGTGCAGGGCGAATTACGTAACCCAGAATTAATGGCTCCGAAATTCATTGATGTTTCAAATGAAGCAAGAACAAACGCTTTAAGCATGGCGATACAATTTTGGGCACGGGTGGCCGAGCATGACTTAATCTCGCAAGATTTTAAAAAAACCATCACGCCGTTTTTTGAAAGCTTGGTTGAGCTGTCTAATTTAGAATAAAGAATTAAAATTGGGGTGTGGAACGATCAGGTGTTCTCTGCCGCTGAAGTGGGTCATTTTAACCGTTGAATGACTGGGTTAAAGCGTTGCATTTACCATTCGAAAATCACCCAGGCCTGGCCGAATTTCAACAACCGCCAAACCTATGAGCAGTAATGCCTGCAATTGAGCTGTTCTTCTTAATTATCCCTATTTCTATACAGAAATTTTACAAGATTTAAGAGAGAAGGTTAAAGCGATATTATCGGTTTAAATTGGTTAGCGATCTCAAGTTTATTCAGTTTTCGTTAACTCGCTTACAAGTCTTGATGTTATTGATTGGTTTCAGGTGTGATTTGCTTCAGCTCAATGTTTTTTACTTCAATTGTTGCAGATTTAATTTTGTACTCTGTTTTGTGCCCGTCACTTTTTGGCTGAATCTTTTTTTCAAGTACTGGTAATGAAAGACTAAAACAAATGATAGCAATAAAAAAAGTCATTAACGGGGTAAGTAAATCCATACCTATAAGATATTTAATTCCAGAACGTTGGAAATAAAGGCTTCTAAGTTTTTGTTTGTTTTCTAAAATCTTGTTTTTCCTATCATCAATCCGTGCTTCAATTCCGGAAAGTCCATCAAATTTGTCTTCCTGTGGTTCCCCATTCTTTTTCTGATTTAAGAACTCGTTAAGTTCTTTTTCAAGATTGTCTATATTGGTTTTTGTTGAAAGGATATGATTAGAGTTATCGCTTGTTTTTAAGTAAATTTCATTTAGTGCTTTATGTGGCTTTAATAACAAACTGCTGTCTTCGAATATCGTTGAGAAGATGCTTATATATCTTAAAGCAAGCCAACACAGTCCAATAAATATTAGGCTTAAAAAAAGAAGTGGGTATTTGCTAATATTGATTGAAAAATTTCCCAAAAACCCAGTAAATGAAGGTTCAAATACTGTAACGAAGATAATTATTAAGCTAAAGTAAAACAGTTTGTTTTTAGCTTTTTTTAGTTCTTCTGGAAGAGTAGTGAGGGTTGGTTTTTCAACTTTAGATGGGGGTTTGCCAATATAACCTGCCATAGAAATTCCTTTTCATCAAATTACGGCTTATGAAATTTGCCATTTAGTTTTATTCTATAAAATTAAAATAAGTATTTATTGAGGGTTCTTAATTATTAAGTGCATCCGTTACAATCGCTTGCGCTTCTTTTAGAATTTGATCCAAGTGCGATTGGTCTTTGAAGCTTTCGGCGTAGATTTTATAGATGTCTTCCGTGCCGGAGGGACGGGCGGCGAACCAGCCGTTTTCGGTGGTGATTTTCAGGCCGCCAATTGCCGCGCCATTGCCGGGTGCATGGGTGAGTTTGTCCACAATCGGTTCGCCCGCTAAAGTATCGGCTTTTACCATGTCTGGAGACAAGTTTTTCAGAATGGCTTTTTGTTCCCGGTTGGCTGGCGCATCAATACGACTGTAAACCGGGTTGCCGAATTGTTCGGTGAGCTCCTGATACAGTTGCCCTGGGTCTTTGCCGGTGACGGCTGTGATTTCCGCGGCGAGCAAGTTCATGATGATGCCGTCTTTATCGGTGCTCCAAGTGGTGCCGTCCATCCGCAGGAATGAGGCTCCGGCGGATTCTTCGCCACCGAAGGCAAAATCGCCCGAGACCAGTCCGTCCACAAACCACTTAAAGCCAACCGGCACTTCCGACAGGTTTTTGCCTAATGATGTCACCACGCGGTCAATCATGGAGCTGGATACCAAGGTTTTGCCGATTTTAACGGAATCCGACCACTGCGGGCGGTGGGTGCATAGGTAATGAATAGCCACTGCCAGATAATGGTTTGGGTTCATTAACCCGACCGATTGGGTGACGATGCCGTGGCGATCAACATCAGGATCGTTTCCGAAAGCGATGTCGTAGTTGTCTTTTAAGGCAATCAGCCCTGCCATGGCGTAAGGCGAGGAACAGTCCATACGGATTTTGCCGTCTTTATCGACACTCATAAACGAAAAGGTCGCGTCCACTCGGGTGTTGACCACTTCCAAGTTAATGCCGTAATGCTCGGCAATCGGTTGCCAGTAATCAATCGCCGCGCCGCCCATTGGGTCAATCGCCAGTTTCAGCCCGGCGTTTTTAATCGCTTTCATATTGACGACGTTTTTCAGGTCTTTGACATACGGCATAATCAAGTCTTCGGCGGAGACAAATTCCGAGGCTAAGGCGTCGGCTAACGGCATGCGGTTGATGGCACTCATGTCGTTTTTCAGAATGTCATTGGCGCGGTCTTGAATCACCGTTGTGGCATCGGTATCCGCCGGACCACCATTGGGTGGATTGTATTTAAACCCGCCATCTTGCGGAGGGTTGTGCGATGGGGTGATGATGACGCCATCGGCCAAATCTTGGGTGCGGTTTTGATTGTAGGTCAAAATGGCGTGGGAAACGACGGGCGTGGGGGTATAGCGTCCGTTGCCTTGGATGATGACGTTCAGGCTGTTGCCGGCAAACACTTCAATGGCGGTGGCGTGCGCGGCTTCGGATAACGCATGAGTATCCATGCCGATGAAGATGGGGCCGCTGATGCCTTGTTCGTCACGATATTCGACAATGGCCTGTGCAATTGCAGCGATGTGGTTTTCGTTAAAGGCGGTGTTGCTGGCACAGCCACGATGCCCCGACGTGCCGAAAGCAACGGCTTGATCTGGGTTGCTGGCATCGGGAATCAGGTTGTAATAGTCGGTCATCAGTTTGGGAATGTTTTCCAATAAGGATTTTGGAGCGGGTTTTCCTGCATACGGTGAGAGCGACATAGAACATCCTTTATTTAAATTCGGTTGAATTCATTATAGACAGATTATTTGAAAAATTCAGGTGGGATCGGCTGAATTCATTCAGTCGTCATAAAACTGATAAATTGAGTGGAGTCTATTCATTGAACAGGCTAGAATAATCTTCATGAAACAGGATATGAAACTGAACCAAAATACCGCTGTCCATTTGTTGGGCCATTGGCGACGCTTATTGCTCGTCTTTGTGTTGGCGTTTGCGCAATTCAGTGCATTGATCCATTCGGAAGTCCATCCGTTTCATGAACACAGTGAACTGTGTGATATCTTTACCGGGGTCGAGCATCAATCCAGTGATGTCACCCCTGACTTTGCTCTGGCTGAGCGTCCTATTCAAGGGCATTTCTGGTCATCCGAACCGGTTTTTGCTTATGTGGGTGAAGTCACTCCTGTTTATTCCAGTCGCGCCCCTCCGGCGGTTTCTTAATTTTAGTGACGTTAATCCTTTAATTTAAGAAGCAATTCGGAGAATCCAAATGATTCGATATCAACTCGTGTCTGCCGTGCTTGTCGCTGGCAGCAGTCTGTCGTTTGCCTATGCAGACGAATTAGAACAGAAAAAAAATGTTACCCAACTTAACAAAATTTCAGTGGAATCTTCACAGGAACCGGTTTTAGAACCGATTGAAATCAGTACGTCGACCCACTTGGCGGTTGACCCGAAAGACAAGGAACGCAATGCAACGGCGTCGTTAGGCGCTTCTTTGGAGACGTTGCCGGGCGTGAATAATTTGGGCTCGGGGTCACAGTCGGGCAAGCCGGTGGTGCGAGGCGATACGTCGTTACGTTTACCGGTGTTGTCTAATGGAGTGGCAATGGAGTATCAAGCGGAAGGCACACGACATAACCCTAATGTGGATCCGGCGTTGATGGAAAAGGTGGAAGTGATTCGCGGTCCGCAAGGGCTTAAGTATTCAAGTCAGGCGGTGAAATCGGCCGTGAATGTCGAAGGGCCGCAATTGGATTATGCCGCACCGGGGAAGACGCGGACATCCGGTGCATTGATGGGGGAAGTGAACTCCAATAACCATGAAACCATGCTGGGTGCAAAAGCGAAATATTCTTCCAATGGCATTGCGCTGATCGGTGGTGTGACGAAAAGAAAAGGGGAAAATTATGTGTCGCCGCGCAGCACGGAAGCGGGTGACGTGAAGCCGGGAGACCCGGCGGGCACAAAGCCGTTGGTGACCGGTACCATTCCCTATACCAATTTTGAAGGGCAAAGCGCGGTGTTCGGCGTGGGGTATCTGGGCAATTGGGGCTCGGTAGAACTACACCATTCGTTTTGGGAATCTAAACAGAATTATCTGGGCGTGGAAGCCGATCCAGCTGGTTATGAGCTGATTCCCTCTGCGGGGCAGAAGTTGAAGAATGAAGAAACGCAGTTGAAGGCGGAAATCTTTCAAGGAGACTGGGTCTTCAAGCCTTTGTATGCACACTCTCGAAATCAGCGTGAAGCGATGCACGATGTGACCTATGAAGACATGGATGTTTATGAAACAGATCCGGAATATTTAGATTTAGTGGTGCACCGTAATGACTATCAACTGGCGGTGGAACACCCCGATTTTAAAGGGTGGTCAGGTGAATTTGGAGTCAGCTTTTTGGACAAAGACCAGAAGCTTCGCTCGGGGCATTTGAGCCCGAGCGCCACGGAAAATGGGACGGGCATCTTCATGGTGGAAAAGCAAACATTTGGTCAATGGGATGTCGAAATCGGAGGGCGTTATGATTCGCATCGTATCAAAGCACCGCTGAGTCCGGAAAATGCGCATTTCTGGGATGAGACTCAAGTGTATGATGCGTCGAATAATGAGCGGTCGTTTTCGGATTGGTCCGGTGCTTTGGGGGTGGCATTCCATGCGTCGCCAAACTGGACGTTTACCGGAAATCTTGGGCGCAGTTTCCGGGCGCCTTCGGTGTTTGAACTGTATGCTTCTGGTGCGCATGGCGGTGTGCAGGCTTATCAGGTCGGAAACCCTGATCTGAAAGCTGAAACATCCATTAACAGTGAGTTGGCGGCAACCTGGCAGTCGGCGAAACTGCATTCCACCTTGGCGGTTTATTCTAATTGGGTCGATAACTATATTGTGTTGGAAAACACAGCAACGGAGTTGTATTGTGACCACGAAGGCGTTTGTCAGAGCACGCAGAGCTTGGCATTTCCTTATCGTAAAATGGTAAATGCGCAAACTAATGCGTTGATCCAAGGGGTTGAGTGGTCGGCTAAATATCAAATGACATCTCAGCTACAATGGCGTGCCACAGCCGAAATCATGCAGGGGCGAGACACACAGAACAATCGTGAATTACCGTTGATGCCGGCACCGAATGCGACGCTGGATGCAAAGTATACCTTTAAAGAAATCGAGCGATTAAAGCAGCCTTATCTTGGGTTAGGCACGCGGTATGTTGCTGAGAAAAAAGCGGCAGGGCTTTATGAGCCTTTTAGCCAATATGACAATTTGCCTTTTGGAACGGCTTCAACGTCGGATTATTGGTTATGGAATTTGAGCGCTGGGACGGGCATTCGGTTTGACCAACGAACATTATGGCTTGATTTAACGGTGGAAAATATGCTGGACACGCCTTATCGCGACTTCCTTGATACTTATAAAGGAATTGCATTAGGCATGGGACGAAATTTCAAATTGAATGCGCGCATGGATTTTTAAAACCGTATCTTCCAGACATAAAAAAACCGCCAGGCCTGGCGGTTTTTTTATTGAAAGCCTTAGAAATGTGTTCTGGGATTGAACGGCATTTCTTCAGCCATTTTTTCATAAAAGGCTTTGGCTTCATCCGTATCTGCTGGCGGCGTATGGATTTGAATTACGATGTATTGGTTTCCGGCTTTATCACCTTTACCTAAACCGCGGCCTTTAATTCGCAGCTTCGCACCGGATTGCGTGCCCGCTGCAATGTTCATATTGACTTTACCTTTCAACGTCGGAATTTCCGCTTTGGTACCCAACGCGGCTTCCCATGGCGTTAACGGAAGATTTAAAATGATGTCTTCGCCGTCGACTTTATATAATGGGTGGTTCTGTAAATCCACTTCCAGATAAAGGTCTCCGTTCGGGCCGCCGCCATACCCCGGCGCACCTTGTCCGCTTAAACGAATACGCGACCCTTGTTTGACGCCAGCCGGAATTTTGACTTTCAGTTGTTTTGGCTGCTGAGAGACTTGGCCGAAATTATTGGCGGTTGGCACCTGAAGGTTGAGCGATTTGGATGCACCATTCATCGCTTCTTCTAAGCTGACTAGTACTTTAACAATTTGGTCATCCCCTTTTTGCTGGAACCCGCCTTGTTGACCGAAGCCGCCTTGACCACCAAAGCCGCCGCCTCCGCCGAAACCGCCTCCGAACATCGATTCGAAAAAGTCACTGAATCCACCTGCTTGGCCGCCGCCTCCGAAGCCGCCACCGCCAAAGATATCTTCATAGCCTGGTGGCGGTTGGAAGTTCTGGCCATTATGATAGTTAGGACCTAGTTGGTCGAACATCTGGCGTTTTTCTTTGTCGCCCAGTACTTCATAGGCTTCATTGATTTCTTTGAATTTAGTTTCGTCGCCTGATGGCTTGTCGGGATGATATTTCCCTGCCAGCTTGCGGTATGCTTTTTTGATATCTGCTTCCGAAGCGTTGCGGTCGACACCTAAGATTTCATAGTAATCTTTGTATTCCATTATTTTTCCTAATTAATTAAGCTACTTTAGCTTATGGGGGCAAAGCGACTGTTTTTCAAGGGAAAACATGAAAAACTGACAGTCTTTTGAACGGTATCACGGTATTTTATTACTTTCAACAGTATTGAAATGTGAATTGTTTTTACATTTACCCCTTGGATGTTGAAGCATTTTTGTCTATATTGGGATAAGTTAAATCTTATATTTAAACCTGTCAGAGAACAGCATGTTTTATAGCACACTTGAACAAGATATTATTCATTCCGACCCGGTGGCCACACCGTTCAGTTTTCATTATGGTGAGGATGTACTGGTCGGGCGCTGTCTTTTTAAAGAAGGCTTGAGCGTTTATTGTCCAAATAAAGGCACTAAGGCATTTCACTATAGCCGACAGCAAAAATTAAAGGACTGCTACATTCAAGTGGATGGTGTGACGGTTTATATTTGTTCTTTGGTTGTCTCGCAACTTCAAGAGATTGGCACCGAGTACGTTTATCGCTTAAAGATTAAAAGCATTTTGCCCGCTGAAAAAGAAAAACTGCTGCATCTTTATGAGAAAAAATCGGTTGATCCGGAAGCCTGTAGCGCCTCTTAACCTTCTTTAATTGGTTAAGACGCATCGACGATTCAGTTATTTAGGCTGTAGTGCTTCCGATTCAAACCGAATGCCTTCCCAACCATTATCAACAAAGTTACGAATGTTCGCATGATCGGTACCTGTTGGGTTTTGCATGACATCCACCGTATAAAAGTTTCCGAACGCATTCAATGTGGCTTGTTCGCTTAAGTCATTTAATTGAGCGAAAGCGAAAATCTTACAGGAACCATTATTGGTATTGGCTTCATTGACCTGTTCACTATTGATGAATTTGGTTGGTGTAAAGTCATAATGCGCATCAATGGTTTCCATCACCTCTTCAAAATTGACAGGGTGGCGATTGAGTTGTTTGATGAGTTCTTCAACAGTCATTTTGTTTTTCCTTTATTCCGTGGGCGACTCTGATCGTCAGAATTTTATCGGCCTATTGTACTGATATCAAAGCAGTCGCGTTATTGAAAATCCATTCCTTTTAAAATTAACCCAGATAAGCAATTGAAAAAATGGCAAAATATTCAGCAATTAAATTGATTGCAAGGAAACAGCATGAAAAGACGTGATTTTATTGGCGCCATTGCCGGCGCCACCGCAACGACTGCATTAACTGCTTGTGGCCAAAAAGATGAGCCGAAAGCGCAGACCGCACAACCGATGGAAACCGTTGAATGGAAAATGGTGACCACCTGGCCTAAAAACTTCCCAGGCCTGGGAACGGGTGCTAACCGCGTGGCAGAACTGATTAATGAAATGTCGGGCGGACGAATTCATGTCAAAGTCTATGGCGCAGGTGAATTGGTCGGGGCTTTTGAGGTGTTTGATGCCGTGTCACGTGGCAATGCGCAATTAGGACATGCAGGCGCTTATTATTGGAAAGGTAAAATTCCATCTTCGGTTTTCTTCTCTTCGGTTCCGTTTGGTCTAACACCGGATGAAATGAATGCATGGCTTTATAATGGCGGCGGTATGGCGCTTTGGGAAGAAGCTTATAAACCGTTTGGTTTGATTCCGAATCCTGCAGGAAATTCCGGTACGCAGATGGGCGGCTGGTTTAATAAAGAAATCAATTCGGTGGCGGATTTGAAAGGCCTGAAAATGCGCATTCCAGGGCTGGGTGGAGAAGTCTTGAAAAGAGCCGGTGGTGTGCCTGTGACGTTACCTGGTGGGGAGCTTTTCCCTGCCATGCAATCTGGGGCGCTGGATGCGACAGAATGGGTTGGGCCCTATAACGATTTGGCTTTTGGATTCTACAAAGCGGCGAAGTATTACTATACACCGGGTTGGCATGAGCCAGGCACGACGATGGAATGTATGATTAATGAAGAAGCCTTTAACCAATTGCCGGCTGATTTGCAAAGCATTGTTCGCAATGCGATGAAGGTCGCTAATTTAGAGATGCTGTCCGAATATACGGCACGTAATCAGCAGGCGTTGCAGACGTTGATCGAAAAACACGGTGTGCAATTACGTCACTTCCCGGATTCGGTGTTGAAAGAATTGAAAACCCTTTCGGCTGAAGTGGTGGAAGAGGAAGCAGCAAAAGATGCTTTATCGTCCAAGGTCTGGGCTTCACAAAAGGTCTTTAAAGAGCAAGTGACAAAATGGACGAATGCCTCTGAGTATGCTTTTATGAGAGCTCGTAATTTGTAATATGAGATAAGGTGGGGAGACCCATAGAAAACGATCTGAAAATCACAAAGAACCTCCTAAATAACCACCTAGTAGGTGGTTTTTTTGTGTTTAAAATTCATAGAATTACATCCGTAATTTTTCCAAATTTAAAAAATGGTACTATTTAGTCATCTCTATAAATTCCTATGGCTTTTCGGACAGGAGAAACCGATGATTAAAAAAACGTTAATTGCATTCAGTGTCGCCAGTGTTTTGTCGGGCTGTGCCACCATTAAACTGGGGCCTTCCTATAATGAACCTTTAACAGAACAAACGTTGATTGAAACGCCGAATGCAGATGCGAAAGTGCTTATGATTCCGCTGGAAGGGATGATTTCAAATGAAGAAGGAGATGGGTTGCTATCGAAAAGCCCTGGGTTACTCGATAAGGTTTCGATGCAATTGCGTAAGGCAGAAAAAGATACCAGTATTCGAACCATCTTATTACGAATCAACTCGCCAGGCGGCGGGGTGACGACCAGTGATATTTTGTATCATGAATTGCTTGCATTTAAACAGAGAACAGGTAAGAAAGTTTTTGTGCAGATGATGGATCTCGGCGCCTCGGGAGCTTATTATATTTCGATGGCGGCTGACACCATTCAGGTACATCCAACGACTCTGACTGGGTCGGTAGGTGTGATCACCGTTGTGCCGAATGTAGTAGGCCTGTCCGAAAAAATCGGCGTTGAAGTCAATACCTATAAAACCGGTTCCAATAAGGATACCGGGTCCCCTTTTCGCCGTATGACAACAGAAGATGATGCATATCTTCAAGCCATTATTGATGCAATGGCAACGCGTTTTTATGACATTGTTCAAACCCACCGTGGCTTGAGTGATGCGCAGATGCAATCGGTTAAAACGGCTCGAGTTTATTTAGGAAAAGACGCGGTAAAAGCAGGCCTGGCAGATTCAGTTGGGTATTTATCCGATGCAAGGTCCAAGGCTTGTGAATTGGGAGGGGCAAAGCGTTGTGACTTACCGTTTTGAACCGAATGTGAATGCCAATATGTATAGCCCGAGTATGGAAAACCCCAACGAATCACCTAATATGAGTTTGGTTAAAACAAAATTATTGAGCCCGGTGATGGATTTAAAACCTGGGTCTTACTATCTTTATTTAGAGTGAAGTATTACGTGTAGTTGATTAAATAACTCAAAGCTCAAAATAAAAAAGGCCAACATTTGTTGGCCTTTTCGTTGGTTATCGACGGGTTTAAAACTCGCTCCATTCTTCTTCTTTAATTGGTTGAGGAGCAGGGTTGTTAGGGCTTTTTATCGGTTCTTGTTTCTGAGCCGGCGCCGCTTCTTTTTGTTTCTCGTTTGGTTTTTCTTGTTTAGGTGATGGTAGCGCTGCAGGTGAAGTTTGTGACTGTTGGGCAGGCTTTGTGTGTGAGATTTGAGCAACATTGCCGGTTTTAAAGAAAGCCATGTCTTTTTCTAGAATGCCCGCTTGTTCACTCATGCTTTCTGCAGCAGCAGAGGTTTCTTCCACCAAGGCCGCATTTTGTTGCGTCACTTCATCTATCTGGCTGATCGCTTTGTGGGCCTGTTCAATACCTTCTGTTTGTTGAACAGAGGCTTGAGCGATGTGTTCAATCATTTGTGCGACGTTATCAATCGATTGATTGATGGTCGATAATACTTCACCGGATTCAGATGCCAGTTTGGTGCCTTGATCAATACGTGTCACGCTTTCATTGATCAGGTTGGTAATGTCTTTTGCTGCATCGGCTGACTTCTGCGCCAAGGCACGTACTTCCCCGGCAACCACTGCAAAGCCGCGACCATGATCACCGGCACGAGCTGCTTCAACCGCGGCGTTCAACGCCAATAAGTTGGTTTGGAAAGCAATGCCATCGATCAAGGTGACGATTTCAGAGATTTTATGACTTGATTCTTGAATTGCATTCATGGCTTCAATGGTTTGTTGCATGACGCTTGAGCCTTCAGTGGATTTCTGCTGAACATCATGCGCAACATCGGTTGCTTGCTTGGCATGTTCGGCATTGTTCTGAACGGCAGAGTTCATCTCTTCCATCGTAGAAGAGGTTTCTTCCAGTGCAGCAGCTTGTTCTTGAACACGCTGGCTTAAATCCATTGACCCTTGCGCGACTTCGGTGGCACCACTGTTAACAATATTGGTGGCATTGATCGCTTTCGTAACAACATCAGTCAGTTTGGCAGCAGAGGAATTGATGGCATTTTTCAATGTCTTCAACTCACCATAGTAATCTGCGGTGATGTTTTGCGTTAAGTCTCCTTCAGACTGTGCAACGACCACACGCGTAACATCTTCAATCGCGCTGTCTAATGCCGTCATTGATGTGTTGATGCCTTCTTTTAAGGTCAGTAGATCCCCTTTGGCTTCGGCTTCCACTCGTTTGTTGAATTGACCTTGTTGCATCGCATCCATGACATTGATGATGTCAGAAATGGAGCTGTTAAGTGCTTTCATGGTGGCGCTGACATTGTTGACCATTCTGAGGAAGTCACCTTCCACATCCGCATTGACGGTAATGTTAAAGTCACCGTTGTTCATCGATTCCATGACTCGACCGAGTTCTTTCATGGTTTCATCAATTGAATCGGCCGAGTCGTTAATCCCTTCTTTCAAGGTATTTAAGTCACCATTAAGATCCGCAGTCACACGCTGATCAAACTGACCTTTTGAAAGGGCTACGACCACTTTATTCGCTTCAATAATGGCTTCTTGCATATTGCTGAGTAAGAAGTTGACAGAGCGTCCCATCTCACCGATTTCATCTTGACGTTTTTCATCGGCACGAATTGAGAAGTCTCCCGTGTCACTGACCTTGGAAAGGGTGTTTTGAATGCCGGAAATACCACGCGCAATGGAACGAGGAATAAAGATAGCAATAATGGTTGAAAGCGCGGTAATGATGATTGAAATAATAATCATCGCACTGATAATGCTGTCATTCAACGCCTTAACTTCAGGTCCAATACGGTCTTGATCTTTTTTGATAGAGAGTTTGACATCTTCTGCCCAGTTGGCAATTTTAGGACCGATGACATTTAAATCATTCTCGACAATCTGATTACGATTGCTAATAGCTTGATTCAACTCATTTACACCGGATTGGTATTCGGTGATTAACTGTTTTGCTTGTCCGAGTTGTTCAATTCGCGTTGGGTTCTGGATGGAAGCTTCCAATTCGATTACCTGTTCATTCAGATGGTCGAATTCGCTTAAGGTGCGATCCATATCGGATGCTTGATTCGATTCTATGAATTTAATGGCATAAATACGCGCTAACAATAGGGTACGAAGTGACTCGGATGCTTTGAAAGCCGCTTCAAAATCTTGGTCCTGGTAAGCACTTCGTTGAACACTGGTCAGCAGGTGTTCCATTATTTTGCCATTTTTGTTGAGGTTGTTAAAAACAATGTCGTTACGCTGACTCATCAGGTTTTGAACCGATTCGAATTTAGCGTGATAGGTGGTTAAGCCTTCTTCCAGTTGATCGACCAGTTTGGCGCGCTCAGGGTTTTTAATTTCTTTTTGAGCCGCTTGGATCAGTTCAGCGGTTTTATCAAAGTAGCCGTTAAATTCATTTACTTCTTTCTCAACGGGATTCACCAAATAGTCTTTGACGTTCATTCGAACCATCAGCATGTTGCTTTGGACTTCACCCGCAAGGACAGAATCTCGTGCCATGCCCCGATAATCTTTAAAACCATCTGCAGAATCAAAGATTTTGCTGACACTGAAAATGGACATAAAAATAACGAGAATGGCGACGAGTATGAAGCTGCCTAACAACTTAGCGCGAATGGTTTTAAACATGAATGATTCCTCAGGGGGCTTTGTAAAGTAATGTTTTTTATTTTATGGGGTTTTATGACATATTAGATGATAATGAAATATACCATGCTATTCAAGCGGTTTATAGAAACTCATTAGTAGAGGTGCTAGGAAAGATAGAATTGAAATGAAAAAAAGCCAAACAAAGTTGGCTTTTTTATTTAACAGAACTTATAAAATTGAGCGCTTGATTGCACTCAATTTTATTTATTTTTTGCGAGGCTTTAAACGGCGCTTCGCACTTTGCGACACGTCATTAACCGGGTTGATTTTAAGCTGTTGACCACAAACCCATGCACCTTTCAGTTCATTGAAGAGTTTTTTAGGCATATCAGTTGGTAAATCCACCATGCTGTAGCTGTCTTCAATGGTTAGCTTTTGGATAAACTCACCATCTAAACCTGCTTCATTGGCAATACAGCCAATGATGTTGCCAGGTTTGACACCATGTTGACGACCGACTTCCACTCTAAAGCGAGCCATGCCCTCATTAGGCGGTGTTTGACGACGACTACGGTTGCCACGATCGCCACGTTCACTTCTTTCGCCTTTGGCGCGACGTGGATTTCTTTCACGGCCACCATCACGCTCTTTAAACTCTTTATGTTTAATTGGCTTTTCGTCTAAGAAGAAAGGCACATCCCCTTGAAACAACTTGGCTAAGCCAGCAGCAATTTCAATGGCTGGAATATTGTTGTCAGATTCGATAGATTCGACCATTTTTTGATAGAAATCGAGATCTTTACCTTGCGCCGCATCAACGATTTTATCTTTAAAGCGCGTAATACGGCTATCGTTGATTTCTTGTGCGGTTGGCAATTCCATTTGGGTGATTTTTTTCTTGGTGGACGCTTCAATTGAGCGTAATAAACGACGCTCTCTTGGTGCAACGAATAAAATGGCAGTTCCACTTCGGCCTGCACGACCGGTACGACCGATACGGTGAACGTAAGATTCGTTATCATAAGGAATGTCATAGTTGATGACGTGACTGATTCGTTCAACATCCAATCCACGTGCCACAACATCCGTGGCAATCAAGATGTCTAACTTGCCTTTTTTCAGTTGATCGACGGTACGCTCACGTTGATTCTGTGCCACATCCCCATTTAAGGCTGCGGCAGCGTAACCACGGGCTTCTAGTTTTTCCGCTAACTCAACGGTAGCCGTTTTTGTACGTACAAAAATAATAATGCCGTCGAACGTTTCAGCTTCTAAGATACGTGTTAAGGCATCTAGTTTATGCAATCCACTGACCAACCAGTATTTCTGATCAATCAACGAAGCGGTTGCGGCTTTTTGCTTGATGATAACTTCGGTTGGAGATTGTAAGTAAGTGTTGGCGATACGGTGCACTTCTTTCGGCATCGTTGCAGAAAATAGGGCGATTTGACGCGAGTCTGGCGTATGTTTCAAAATCCATTCAACATCATCGATAAAGCCCATGCGAAGCATTTCGTCTGCTTCATCCAAAACCATCGACGTTAAGCTATCCAGCTTTAACGTGCCTTTTTTAATATGATCCATAACACGACCAGGCGTACCAACGACGACATGCACGCCGCGCTTTAAAGCACGGATCTGTGTGCCATATTCAGAACCACCGTAAATAGGTAGAACATGTAGGCCTTTGATTCCGCGAGAGAAGGTTTGGAACGCTTCAGCGACCTGAATGGCAAGTTCTCGAGTAGGCGCAAGTACTAAGACTTGTGGATCTTTTTGCTTAAGGTTGATATTGGAAAGAATAGGTAATGCAAATGCAGCCGTTTTACCTGTACCGGTTTGCGCCATCCCTAAGATGTCACCGCCTTTTAGCAAAACCGGAATAGCTTGTTCCTGGATAGGAGAAGGGGTTTCATACCCTATTTCTTCAAGGGTTTTTAAAATGGGCGCAGAAAGCCCTAGATCTGAAAATTTGATCTCTGTATTCATGAGGAGTCCTTTTTAACATGAGTGGCGACTTTGTGTTTCTTCACAAACAAAGTCTAATAAGCAAATGCCACCCTGTTGCTCAGCGTTATGCTGGCTTTTAATCCCCAAAAAGAGTGTTTTGTTAAAAAAAACAAAATACTCATAAATAATGAATAACAGTACAGGCAGGCATTTAGAAAAGAGGCATTCTACAGTAAATTGAAATAAATATCTGTTTTTGTTTACAAATGACGTCAAAAAGACCAGGCCTGGTCAAATATTAAGCGGTTTTGTGACGTGCGTCAGATTTAATCAGTTCTTGCTCAAATTCAACGGCGGGAAGCGGTTGGCTGAAGAGATAGCCTTGTAAGACCATTTCTGGATTACGATTGATCAGGTATTGTGCTTGTTCTTGGGTTTCAACGCCTTCAGCAACAATTTTAAGTTGCTTGCTGGACGCTAATTGAATGATGGAATTCACAATGGCTTCATCATCGATATTTCCAGGTACTTGGTTGATGAATGTTTTATCTATTTTAAGTTCGTGAATAGGAAGTCTTTGCAGGTAACTCAATGAAGAATAACCTGTGCCGAAGTCATCTATCGAAATTTCAAATCCTAAGCTAACCAAGTGTTGAATCTTTTGCAGCGCCAGCTTGGCATTCTTGATTAAGACGCCTTCCGTCAATTCCAGGGTAATGGTTTTTGGTTCGACTTGAGTGAACTTAATCAGGCCGATAATCATCTCAATGAAACTTTGTTCATGAAACTGAACCGGGCTGACATTAATGGCGATGCGAATATTACGATGTATTGTATTCCAGGCTTTCGCTTGTAAAAACGCTTTATGCAGTACCCAAAGGCCAATTTTAATGATCTGACGCCCTTCTTCCGCCACTGGGATAAACTTGCTTGGAGACACCGCCCCAAGCTTTGGATGCACCCAACGTAAAAGCGTTTCCGCAGAGACAATTTTTTTATCTTTATCGACTTGTGCCTGAAAATAGATTTGGAATTCATCGTCCAGTTCGGAATGATTTAATGCTTCAATCAATTCAAGGCGGCGTTTTGCTTTTTGGATCAAGGTGTCTTCAAATAAATACGCCTGATTGCCACCTAGTTTTTTAGCTTCATGCATGGCCATATTGGCATAACGGGTCAGCTGGTCACTGTCTAAAGAAACAGGTTGGTTCAGCGCAAACGTGCAAACTCCGATGCTGGCGGCACTGTGTATAGAGTGTTTTTCCAGTTTGTAGCGATCATCAATGGCTTCTAAGAGCTGTTCACCATATCGGTTAATGTCTTCTTTGGCGAATTGCAGATCTTGGGTCTTACTCGTGTAGAGAACAGCAAAACTTCCGCCGCTCAAGCGGGCAAGCATTGATTCTTCGGGGAGTTGCTGTTTTAACTTTTGTGCTACTTGAGTGAGAAGTTGATCGCCTGTTTGATGGCCAAAAGTGTCGTTAATAATCTTAAAGCCATCTAAATTAACCAGATAGAGAGCTCGATAAGGTGTGACAGACGTTTTATCTTGTAACGTTTTTTCAATTCGATCATGCAACAAGGTTTGGTTGGCCAAGCCAGTCAGCTTGTCAAAATAAGCCAATTGTTGGATTTCAGCCTGCGCAGCGCGAATGTCGGTGGTGTCCTGCAAAACACCAATGAAATGTTCAACGTTTTTTGATGTATCTAAAATCATGGAAAGACTTAATACGGCGTAAAAAGTACTTTCTCCTGGCGTGTGAATTTGCACTTCACCGGTCCAAAACTGTTCTTTTAATAACGCTGAAACCACCTTTTCAAAAGGGACTTTAAAGCTGACTTGTTGCTTTAACCAATCCAAATACGTCAGATCAGTCAGTTCTTGATGGGAAAGCCCAGTATAAGCGCAAAAAGCATGATTCGGTTGGGTGATATATCCCTGAGAGTTGGTGACGAATTGGCCGGCATAACTTGCTTCCATCAGTCTGTTTTGTGCAGTGATTTGTTTGGAAAGGCTTTGATCTGTCACGATTAGTAAAATATGTGGCGTTGTATGTAGATCAATCCAGTAAGCTTGTAATCGAACGGGAACAGCAGCGTCTTTTTGTGTGGTTTTCAACCAGACCTGGCGGTGTGGCGCTTCTTTATTTTGGTGTAGGATGGTTAACCAGTTTTTTAAATCAAAGGTTTCTCCGCGATGTTTTTGCTTGTATAAAACAATCTCTTGATAAAATTTTTGTGGAGATTCTAATTCCAGTGCGGGATAGTAATCTTTAAACGGCTGGTTGAATAAAATTGGGCTGGCATCGGCGGTGAAGAGAGCGACCCCTTCATCGAAACGGTTAATGATTTCGAGGGTTTGAGTGTGTGAGGTTTTTAGAGCTTTTAAATGCTTTTCTTCAAGTTCAGTATGCATTTGAGTCTAAGTTTATATAAACATCCATAATTAACTTAATCATAGCGCATTTTTAGAGTGCTTAAAGACTTTTTTAAGCAAATCTATTTTTAACTGAGTTTTGATGAAAACCGGCACGTCATCCGATTTAATTATCATAGATGACGCTAGGGAGCCAAGTGGCCAGTTCAGGCCAAATAGCGAGCATAACCAATACAAAAAGCTGAATTAGAATGTAGGGCAGTACCCCTTTGTAGATGTCGGTGGTTTTAACCGACGGCGGAGTGACGCCCCGTAAGTAAAATAATGCGAAGCCAAATGGCGGCGTTAGGAAGGCCGTTTGTAAATTAATCGCAATCATAATCCCCAGCCAGATAGGGTCTACACCCATCATAAGTAAGATGGGGGCAACGACCGGCACAATAATGTAAGTGATTTCAATGAAGTCCAAAAAGAACCCGATGATAAACATCAATACCATAACAATGAGTACTGCTGTAAAGACACCCCCTGGTAAGTCCGTTAAGAACTCTTGCATGAGTTCGTCACCACCAAACCCTCTGAATGTCAGCGAGAAAAAGGCTGCACCGATAAAAATCAAAAAGATCATGCTGGTGACTTGGAGCGTGCCGCGCATGACGGTTTGAATCATGTTGAGGTTCAAGCGTTTTTTTATGGCTGCGAGTAGCATAGCGCCTAATGCCCCTAATGAGGCAGCTTCGGTCGGCGTCGCATATCCGCCTAAAATCGATCCTAGAACCAATAGAATTAAAGCCAGAGGAGGTAGTAAGCTGTTGATGACGCGTTTTCCTAAGCCAGGAGGATGTTTCACCATGGTGTCTGCCGGAACGGTTTCGGGTTTCAAGATGGCCATGGCAAAGACGTATAACATATAAAGCACGACCAGTAACATGCCCGGGAAAAGGGCGCCGATAAATAAATCCCCGACCGATAGAGTTTCTGGCGAAAAAATGCCTTGATTGAGTTGGGCTTGCTGATAAGACGAAGACAATACATCTCCAAGTAAAATCAAAATAATGGACGGCGGGATGATTTGCCCTAATGTACCTGAGGCACAGATGGTGCCCGTTGCAAGCTTAGGGCAATACCCTTGTTTCAACATGGTTGGCAACGCCAATAATCCCATTGTGACGACGGTCGCACCGACGATACCGGTGCTGGCTGCCAGTAATGCGCCGACCAGAATAACGGATAACCCTAACCCGCCTTTAAACCCGCGCATGACTTCATCCATGGTGCTGAGTAGTTGCTCTGCCAATTTCGACTGTTCCAGCATGATGCCCATAAAGACAAACAATGGCACCGCGGTTAAGGTTGGGTTGCTCATGATGGAATAGACTCGGTTTGGAATGCTTTGTAAAAAAGCCATATCAAACCAGCCGAATTGGACTGCTACCAAAGCGAATAACAATGAAACACCGGAGAGGGTTAACGCGACAGGAAACCCGATCATTAAGGCGATAAAGACCAATCCGAACAAAATTAAAGCAAGGAATTCCATTAAAACATCTCCTTGCTTTCTGATTGTTTTTGCGCGAGCAATTGTTTGACGCCTGCATTTTCCGGTGCGGTTATCTGTAAATAAGATTCCGCAACCATGGCAGTGACTTGTAAAAGCATCAGTGTGCCCATGATTAGGATGAAAGTTTTCAACAGATAAAGATACGGGAGTCCACCGGCTTCAGAAGACCCTTCTTGTATGGCCCAGCTGCCACTGACATAGACCCAACTAACCCATAATAGAAACACAAGCGTTGGGAGAGCGAATAACACCCCTCCAATTAAATTTACCCAGGCCTGGCGTGAAGCCGACATTTGACTGTAAAACACATCGACTCGTACGTGACGGTCTTGTTGCAAGGTATACGCCATTCCCATCATAAAAAAGATCGCATGGTTGTACAGAATGGTCTCTTGAAGTGCGATGGAGCCAAAATTAAAGCCGTATCGTAACACCACAATCAGTGCGGACAGTAAGACCAACGAAAGAGCGAGCCATGCAGTAAGGTGCCCGAGTGATTTTTGAAATTGGTTTTGTTTGGTTACAAATTGAACAAGGGCGGGCGTGATGTTTGTCATTCGGGTCTCATTTTAGATGCTGGGAATCGTGTTTTTGCAGCACCAGTATTGTTTTTTTAATGGCGAATATTTTACCTTAATTGACGTAAAATTCGCAAATAAGGGCTTCATTTCGCTTGAAAAAACAAAAAAAATGACCAGGCCTGGTCATTTTTTAATGAAAATAAACGAAGACGACTTTTTGCCACCTTATTGCCGTTATTGAATTTTCAGGTAAGCAAATCCTTCACTCTGCAGCATCGCGATCTTAGCCACCCCTGAAGCGGTTAATTCAATGCCTTTATACACTTTGGCTTTGTCTAGCCCAACTTCCTTCCGGGTTTTGTCACAAAGGTGAACTTTCACCCCGCGAACATTGATTAAAGCATCCAAACGGCCTTTCAGTTCATCGCGACGATCCAATAGCGCTTTGTCTGCTGCATAAGGCGTGCCCTTGAGCGCATCGTCTGTCGTGAAACGTAAGCCATAGCCAACAAAAACTAAATGGATTTCCGCTTCCATTAATTGGGAATCGTAGAAATTAATAATGTTGTTGATAGACGTTAATGTGGCGGAGTAACGCGTTGGGTCTTTAAAATCAACGTGATAAACCACTTTGGCACCGTCATCAGCGGCTTGAGCCGTTATGCTGTTTAGCAGGAAAAGACTGGTAAAGAGTAATGGGAGTATTTTAAAAAAACGCATGGCAAAATCCTTTTATAAAAATCAATTACATTTCAATTGTTAGCGTAGACCGAAATTTTCTCAATGTCCAGCAAAGAGATGACAAAGCATTTTTATAGCGAAAGCTGTTTTTTTTATTGCGTTTTTGCCGGTAATGTAAAGTTGTACGTGTTTGTACAGTATTTGTATAAGTTGTTAATTTGTGCGATAATTTTTTTCAGACTGATTGGAATCAGTTATTCGTTTTAAACGATGAAAGCAAACATTAAAAATGCCAGGAGTTTCCATGTTCCACCATAAAATAAAACAAAAATTAAAGGCTTGTGAACAAGAAAAGGTTGAGTTGCAGGGCGTTGTACAAGCGATGCATCGTTCGATGGCGATGATCATGTTTACGCCTCTGGGCGAAATTTTGGACGCGAATGAAAATTTTTTAGACGTGGTTGGATTTTCTTTAGCAGACCTTAAGGGGCAGCATCATCGATTATTGGTGCCGGAAGAGATTCAAAAATCAGCAGATTACCAACGATTTTGGAGCAAGCTGGCACAAGGCGAATATTTTCAAGACCGTTTCTTGCGTCAAGATGTACAAGGAAATTCGGTTTGGTTGGAGGCCAGCTACAATCCCATTTTTGATGAAAACGGACAGGTCATTAAAGTGGTTAAGTTTGCGACCGATATTACCGCTCAAGTTGAGCAGGAAGTAAAAATTTCCGGAAAATTAGACGCAATTGATAACTCCATGGCGGTGATTGAGTTTGATTTAGAGGGGCACATTCTTGATGCAAATGATAACTTTTGTCAGGCGATGGGGTATGACCTGTCTGAGATCAAGGGACAGCATCATCGTTTATTTGTCGAACCCGGTTATGCTGAAAGCCAGGCATATAAATCATTTTGGCAAGATTTGAATAAAGGTGAGGCACAAATTGGAACGTATGAGCGTTTCGATAAAAATCACAACGCTATCTGGCTGGAAGCCAACTATAACCCCGTTTATAACCAAAAGGGAGAGTTAGTTAGCTTTGTAAAATTTGCCACGGATGTTTCCACCAATAAAAGTACCTTAATGTTAACGACTGTGGTCGCGGATGCGGTATCCGTACTAGATGAGTTCAGCCAAGGAAATATTTCTGCGAGAATGAAAAACCATTTGGATGTCGACAATAAAACCATGTTTGATGACAGTGTGGCGCGATTAAGTCAGGGGTTTGAAGTCGTCGCAGATCGTTTAAGTGAAGTCGTCTCAACCGCAATGGATGCGTCGAAAACCGTAAGTGCTGCCGCTCAGGAAGTGGCAGAAGGCTCTGCGTCTTTGAATCAGCAGGTTCAAGAGCAGGCGGCTGCACTGGAAGAAACGTCTGCCACAATGGAAGAAATGAATTCAGCCGTGCAAAATAATACCGATAACGCACAACAAACAGCTAAGGTGGCTTTAGAAGTGCAGCTAAAGGCTGAAGAAGGTGCAAACGTCATGCAGCAAACCATTGACGCGATGAATGCCATTCAGGCTTCCAGCCATAAAATTGCAGAGATCGTTTCCTTGATTGATGGCATTGCATTTCAGACAAACTTATTGGCACTGAATGCCGCGGTTGAAGCCGCTAGAGCGGGAGATCATGGTCGTGGGTTTGCTGTCGTAGCAGGTGAGGTACGTGCTTTGGCTCAAAAATCTGCAGAAGCCGCGCGGGATATTAAACAACTTATTGAAGAAAGCGTGGAGCGTATTGATACAGGAACGGATTTGGCTTCAAGCTCTGGAGAAGTATTACAAGGCATTCATCAATCGGTTGATCGGGTTGCAGAAATGATTGAACAGATTGCAACAGCTTCAGTTCAGCAAGCACAAGGCATTAATCAAGTACGGCAATCGATTGCTCAAATTGAATCGGTGACACAACAAAATGCGGCGTTAGTGGAAGAAACCAATGCATCGTCTGAAAGTTTAAGTCATCAGTCTCAAATCTTGCAGAAAGACATGTCATTTTTTACGGTTTCACCGCAATTAGAGGCCCCAGAAACGACAATGAATGAAACAGGGTATCTGCATCGAATTGCTTAATAAGAAAAATGAGGTAAAACAGTGTTGGTTAACGGCGCTGTTGGCACAAAAAAACCGCCAGGCCTGGCGGTTTTTTATTGGAAAGATGACTGCTTTAGAACCGATTGTTTCGAAAGTCATCAAACGCTTGATGAAGCTCTTCTTGGGTGTTCATCACAAAAGGGCCTCCTTTAGCAATCGGTTCACGAATCGGTTGACCGGAAACCAACAAGAAACGCCCGGATTTGTCTCCGGCATTCACTTGAATACTTTCTCCCTCAGATAGAATGGCCAGCATCCCCTTTTCTAAAGGCGTGGCTTTGCTACCGACTTTAACGGTTCCTTCGATGATCAGGATAAAGCTGTGACTGTCGGTTGCGAGCGGCTGAGTAAACTCACTGTTGGCAGAAAGTGTTACATCCAAGTAAGTCGGGTTAACGTAATTGTTTTTAACCGGACCTTCTGTTCCTTGTTCGGTTTTACCCGTTATCACACGAATTTCGGTTCCATTGTCCCATTTTTCAACTGGTACTTGTTCAGGCGTAAACTCTTGGTAAGCGGGAGTCGTCATTTTAGCGTGGCTAGGAAGGTTGATCCAAAGTTGAAATCCTCTAAGCAAACCATTTTCCTGCTCCGGCATTTCCGAGTGAATCACGCCTTTTCCCGCAGTCATCCATTGCACCCCACCGGATTCAATCACTCCTTCATTGCCTTGATTATCTTGATGTCGCATTCGACCATTGAGCAAGTAAGTGACGGTTTCAAACCCTCGGTGTGGGTGAGGTGGAAACCCTGCGATATAGTCATCAGGATCATCTGATTTAAATAAATCCAACATCAAAAAAGGATCTAAATCCTCAATTTCTGGCTGACCAATGAGCCGTGTTAAGCGAACGCCTGCACCATCTGATGCCGGCATGCCGCGGGTAACTTTCACAACTTCTTTGGTTGAGTTCATCGGAGTCTCCTTTAATTCTTTGAATTTAATGTTTTTGTTATGTATAGATTAATGCTTGATTTGATAATAAAAAACCCGCAAAATTCAAAAACACTGTTCTAAAAAATAGAACAATTTCACGTTAAGTGTTGAGGGTTATAGAAGTAATGGGGCAGTTAGAAGATATTCAGGTATTTGTTCGAGTGGTTGAAGCCGGTGGGATTGGTAAAGCTGCAGAACAATTGAATTTGGCAAAATCGGCTGTGAGCCGGCGATTAGCGGATTTAGAAGATCGACTGGAAACGAAGTTGATTAATCGTACCACTCGAAAATCAAGCTTGACCGAAGCCGGCCAGATTTATTATGAAAAAGCGCTGTCGGTTTTGGATTCTGTGACAGAAATGAATCAAATGGCGGTTGCGAGAGAGGCGAGTCTTGAAGGAACGCTCAGATTGGCGCTACCGCTTTCTTTTGGTTTGGAGCATTTATCTCCTGCCTTAGATTGCTTTGCACAGGAACATCCGAATTTAACCTTACAAGTCGACTTTTCAGACCGTGAAGTGGATATTGTTGAAGAAGGGTTCGATTTGGCGTTTCGTATTACCGATTTAAAAGATTCGACGATTCAAGCACGGAAAATCGCACCGATCCGATTTGTGATGTGCGCGAGTCCGTCCTACTTAGAAAAGCATGGAACACCGAAAACTGCAGAAGATCTTAAACAGCATAAAATTTTACGATATGGTTCAAAAGGTGCCGACAGTTGGCATTTAATTGGGCCGGATAACAAAGAACGGCATTTGAATTTGCCGAGTCACCTTTATTCAAATAATGGCAGCTTTTTATTGAATATGGCAAAAGCCGGGCACGGTGTTGCATTAGAACCGACTTTTATCGCTTGGGAAGCTTTGGCGACAGGTGAGTTAGTTCAGATTCTAACGGATTATAAAATTCCGATGATGCATGCTTATGCGGTGTATCCACAAAACCGGTTTTTATCTCAGAAAGCCCGAGCCTTTATTGATTTTCTGGTTGCCCGTTTTGGCAATAACGCTTACTGGGATCAAGATTAATAAATCCTCTTTATTTGCATAATACGCAAGAATTTCTCGTCATAATAGAATTCTATAATTCACCGTAATTTGTTTAAAGGCAATAAACATGTTGAACGTTTTTTTAAAGTGGCGTGGGCACTACATTTGGCTGATGTTGCTCACGAGTTCGATTTTCGCAGATGACGCTAAGCCGGTCAAACCAATGAATTCTGCATCAAAGGCGGTCCCTGTCATCGCCTATAGCGTGAAGCCGGTGAGTATACCGGTGAACTTAAAGGTATTGGGAACGCTGCATGCAAAAGAGTCCGTCGACATTACCGCTAATGTCACGGAAATTGTTCAAGCGATTCATTTTAAGGACGGTCAGAAAGTTCGGAAAAGTCAGTTGTTGGTTGAGTTGAATTCGCAAGAAGAGTTGGCGTTATTGGAAGAAGCCAAGGAAGCCACTGAAGAAGCGAAACGTCAATATAAGCGAGTGAAAGAAATTGAAGGGCGCGGATCTGTCACCCGTTCTTTGATTGATGAGCGTTATCGTTTGTGGAAGACGACGGAAGCGAAGCGAAAAGTGATTCAAGCACAATTGGCGGATAGAAGAATTTATGCACCGTTTGCTGGTCAAGTTGGTTTTCGACAGTTAAGTGTGGGTGCTTTGGTGCAGGCCGGAACAAAGATTGTGAGCTTGGATGACACCAGCCAAATGAAACTGGATTTATTGCTTCCGAGTCGATATTTGTCCAATTTAAAGATAGGACAAGCGGTTGAGATAAAAACCAACTCTTATCCAAAACGTCGTTTTAAAGGAACGCTAAGAGCGATTTCTCCACGAGTTGAATCCAATTTGCGCATGATACAGGCCAGGGCGTTAATCGTGAATCCGAAAGCGGAATTGAAAACCAATATGATGGTGCAGGCCTTTTTGCACTTGCCGCCACAAGCCAAATTAATGATACCTAACAGCGCGATTCTGATGCTGGGAGATCGTCAGTTTGTTTATCGTTTAGTCCCTTCCGAGAAACCAGAAATCTATCATCTTCAGAAAGTGGAAATTGACACTGGCGAAAGAAAAGCCAAACTTACCCAGGTGTTAAAGGGACTTCAAAAAGGCGACCTTATTGTCAGCCAGGGGTTGATGCGAATTTCGTTGAACAAACCCGTGCAGATTAAAGCAATGCAGTCGGGACAATCTCAAGCGGATTTGCTTAAGAAATCGTTGCCTAAAAGAGAGATGCCCTAATGTGGTTGTCTGATACATCGATTAAGCGTCCGGTTTTAGCAACCGTGGCATCCTTATTATTGGTAGCCTTTGGGTTGATGGCTTTTGATCGCATGAGTTTGCGAGAATACCCGAATGTTGATCCGCCTGTTGTATCGATTGAAACCACTTATTTGGGCGCTTCTGCCGAGGTGGTTGAAAGTCGTATTACTAAGCAGATTGAAGATCGTATTGCGGGGGTTTCGGGCATTGAATATATCTCCTCTCAATCCACTGATGGTCGGTCGAATATCACAGTGGAGTTCAGTATTAATCGAGATATTGATGCCGCTGCCAATGACATCAGAGATCGAGTTTCACGGATTGCCGATAACTTGCCCGTCGCGGCTGATGCGCCTGAAGTTGAAAAAGCCGATGGCGATGACAGTCCTATCATCTGGTTCAATTTGGCTAGTGATCGTATGACCATTCCAGAGCTAACGGATTTTGCCGAGCGTTATATTGTGGATCGTTTTTCTGTACTGGAGGGTGTTGCGCGTGTTCGTGTCGGAGGTGGGCAGTCTTTTGCCTTGAGGGTTTGGTTAAACCCTCAAAAACTTGCGACTTATGGTCTTTCGTCCACTGAGATTGAAAATCAGATTCGTGCTTCAAACATTGAGCTGCCTGTGGGGTCGTTACAGGGCGATGATGTGATGTTGACGCTGCAAGCCGAAAAACCGCTTCAGAGTGTTGAAGATTTTAAGCAACTGGTCATCAAGCAAAATAAACAAATCGGTCAAATCACATTAGGGGATGTGGCTCAAGTTCAGATGGGGGCGATAGAACGGCGTCGTTTCTTTAAAGGGAATGGCATGCCGATGGTCGGGATTGGTATTATCAAGCAATCTAATGCCAATACCTTGACGGTGGCGGAGCTGGCTAATCAGCGCAAAGAGGTGATTAATAAAACCTTGCCGGAAGGCCTCAGCTTAGAAGACAGTTATGATGCGTCTGTCTTTGTGCACCAAGCCGTGAATGAAGTGTTCAAAACGTTGTTCATCGCCTTAGGGTTGGTGGTATTGGTGATGCTGGTGTTTTTGAAAAATGTACGGGCGGCTTTAGTGCCTGCTGTCACATTACCGGTTTCATTAATAGCCACTTTCTGGGTATTGTGGATGCTCGGATTTTCGGTCAATTTGCTGACGTTATTGGCATTGGTGTTGGCAATTGGTCTGGTGGTGGACGATGCTATCGTGGTGCTTGAAAATACCCAAAGACATTTAGATTTGGGATATAAACCCATTGCCGCTGCCTATCTCGGAACCCGGCAAGTCGGCTTTGCCGTGATTGCGACCACCGTGGTATTGGTTGCGGTCTTTTTACCGATTGGGTTTTTAGAAGGTAATATAGGCCGACTTTTTTCAGAGTTTGCCATAACCTTAGCGGTTGCCGTACTTTTTTCAAGTTGGGTCGCGTTAACGTTATCTCCCGCGCTCGCTTCAAATATTCTATCTGCATCAAAGCCTAAAAAAACAAATCCGCTCAAAAAAACACATTCACGGCATCGGTTTAAAAAATTGCTGGTTAAGAATTTACGTCACCCGGTTTGGGTGTCGCTGATTTTTATCGGCGTGGTGGCATCTATGATTTTTTCTGCGCAAAAAGTGCCGCAAGAATACGTGCCTAAAGAAGATCGTGGGGTGTTTTTTGTCATGGTGAAAGGACCTGAAGGGGCAACCTTTGATTATATGCAAAGCTATATGAATGAAATTGAAAGCCGGTTGATGCCTTTATTGGAAAAAGGTGAAGTGAAACGCTTGATTGTTAGAGCACCCCGTTCATTCGGGTCTGGAGAGGTCTTTAATTCAGGCTTTGTCATTGTGGTGCTGGATGACTGGGCGCAACGACGATCCGGGTTTGAAATCATGCGTTCGGTTCGAAAAGATTTGGCAGACCTTACTGGGGTAAAAGCTTTTCCTGTGATGCGCTCGAGTATTGGAGGACGTATTCAAAAACCGGTGCAATTTGTCATTGGCGGACCCAGTTATGAAGATTTGGAACAATGGAAAGAATTGATGGATCAGGTGATCGAGAAAACCAATCCTGGGCTGAATAGTTTGGACTGGGATTATGAACCCAGTAAACCACAACTCAGACTCAAAGTGGATTATGCACGAGCTCGCGCATTGGGTATTTCCCATCAAGATATTACAGAGACGTTACAGATTTTGCTTGGCTCAAAAAAGGTGACCACGTTTCAGTATGACGGAGAAGAATATGACATTTTGCTGAAAGCGGACCCTAAATGGTTTAGGGCTCCAGATGACTTGAATCAAATTTATTTGAACGCCGAGGACAGTGAGAAAATGATTCCGTTGTCGAGTCTGGTTTCAATGACCGAGGATGCAACGGCTTCAAGCTTGAATCGATATAACCGAGTGCGAGCGATTACCCTGTCAGCCAAACTAGATGATGATTTATCGCTGGGCCAGGCATTAAATTATTTGAATGATTTAACCCGTAAGACGCTTCCCGCAGAAGCCACTATTGATTACAAAGGGCAGTCCAAGGAATTTCAGACCGCAACCGGTTCGCTTTATTGGGTCTTTTTATTTGGTGGGTTGGTTGTCTTTTTAGTATTGGCGGCTCAGTTTGAGAGCTTTATTCAGCCTTTTGTGATTATGCTGACAGTGCCATTGGCATTTGCAGGCGGCATTTTTGCTTTATTGTTTTATGGGTTAAGCCTTAATATTTACAGCCAGATAGCTTTAATTATGCTGCTCGGCTTGGCAACCAAAAATGGCATTTTAATCGTAGAGTTCACCAATCAATTACGCGATAAAGGATTGCCGGTTTACCATGCATTAGTGTCGGCAACACAGTTACGATTACGACCGATTGTGATGACGGCTTTTACGACCTGTGCCGGAACCATTCCTTTGATATTGTCAGAGGGAGCGGGGGCAGAAACGCGCCAGATATTAGGGTACGTATTGTTGTGGGGGGTAATGTTTTCAACGTTGTTGAGTTTGTTTGTGGTGCCCGTGGCGTATGCCATGGTGGCAAAAAATACCGGTTCGCCATTGGCTAAGACTCATGCCCTTAAGCAGGCATTGTCTAAGCCATAAAAACGGTTAAGAAAAGGCTATTTGCGTGTTTTAAACTGGCCAATAAGCGTTGAAAGTTGGGCAGCATAGTTGTCCACTTCCTTACTTGCATTGTCAGTTTTAGCGGCCCCTTGTGCTACGGTTTGTGCAATGTCATTAATTTGATGGACACTGTTGTTAACAACTTCGGTTTGCTGACGCTGATCTTCTGCTGAATTGGCAATTTGATTGTTCATTTCCGTAATGGTGTTCACCGCAGCGGCAATGTGTTTAAGGGATTCTCCCGCTTCATTTGCCTTTTTAACACTTGAACAGGCTTGTTCTCTTCCTTTGTTCATGACGTCCACAGCTTGTTGGGCAGCCGTTTGTAGATTGGCAATCATGGATTCAATTTTCTTAGCGGATTCTTGTGTTTTACTTGCCAGGGTTCGAACTTCATCAGCAACCACAGCAAACCCGCGACCATTCTCCCCTGCACGAGCCGCTTCGATGGCAGCGTTTAGGGCGAGTAGATTCGTTTGTTCGGCAATGTCTTTAATAACATCCAAAACAGTGGCAATATTTTCACTGTCTTCTTTCAGTAATTGGATGGCATTTGCCGTTTTTTCGACTTCATCAGCCAAGGCTTGGATCGAACTCACGGTGTCTTGTACCACCATAGAACCGTCATGTGTGGCGGTATTGGCTTTTTCAGCCGCTTCAGAAGCAGCAAAGGTGTTATTTGACATGACCGTTACGGTATCAGTCATTTTGCCAATGGCCGAGACAACCATTTGTGTCCCTTCTTGTTGGCGACTAACCCCGTTTTGGGTTTCATGGGTAACCGAAACCATTTCATTAGCAGATTGATTTAAATGGCTTGAAACGTCAGAGATTTGACTGATCATCTTTCTGAGGTTTTCGGACATCAGGTTAAAACTATTTGCCATGTCACCAATAAAGTCAAAGCTGATCAGACTGCAATTGTGAGAAACATCGTTGTTACTGATCGCATTGGCAACCTCTCCGATACGCTTTAGGCGATTCAAAAGCATGTAGTTTAACAACCAATAGTTGAAAACCCCGATACTGATCCCGGCAATAATACAGGAGAGAACGAACCATGCCAGCATGCCTTCTTTCCATTCAACGAATAGGTTGGCAAACAATGGAAATGAAACGCCCATAAAAAAGCCGAAGCCGAGGAATACAAGCAGCATCTTTCTTAAAATGCTGGGTTTGTTATAGTTCAAAAATGCCATATTAAAATTATCCATCTATTTTTGGTTAGCCATGATAAAGCAATTAGCTTGCCAGCATGATCAAGAAAAAGTAAGGGTGTATTAATAATTGTTATTTGTAATGCTTTTGACGTAAAAATTTTTAATTGTAACGGGGGGGTTATTTATTTAGAATGAAACTGGACTTTAAAAATAATGTTGTTAACAAGTTGTTTCTTATCGATATTTTAAAATATCGAATAGCTAGGAGGTAGTTAGTTATGGCACATGACAATACAGTTCATTCGCACCAACATCAAACGGATATGCCTAAAGGTGAAACGATGATTTCACATGAGGTTCAGTTAAATCAAATTGGCGACTGGTTAAGAAAAGGGTGGCAAGATATAGCCCATGCGCCACTGGGTTCTCTTTTTTATGGCTTGTTGTCGATGCTTCTTATTATGCTAACGATGGCTTTTTTTGAAGGTTCCCCGCCTTTGATGCTAATTGCCGGCGCGGTTTTTATCTTTATTATGCCTTTTTTGGCGATGGGGTTATATTTCATTGCCTATCGTTTGGAAAAAGGGTTATCTCCTAGTGTGATTCGATCACTTTTCGCATGGCGAGGAAATGGTTCTAATATTGCCTTATTTGCTTTGACGTTGGGAGGGATTTTAAGTTTCTGGCTGATGATGGCGATTGTAATCGCTGGTGGAGCAAGGGCAGAGGCACTATTGATTGTTGATACCAGTGAAGGCGTTCTGGGGTTTTTGACTTCTGAGGCTGGCTTGGTGTTTTTAGGTGGTTTTTTCTTACAAGGCGTCGTTGTTTTGGCGTTAGTATTCACGATCAGCGTGGTTACGATGCCTTTAATGTTGCGTGATGAAAAAGTGTCCTTTATTCCTGCAATGATTATGAGTTATAAAGTTACGATGGAAAATAAAGCAGTGATGGCTGTATGGGCAATTGTGTTGGCTGTACTAGCATCGGTTGGGATTGCGACGATGGGGCTTGGCTTAGTAGTAATTATGCCGTTATTGGCTTATGCAAGCTGGCATGCTTTTAATGACTTAGTTGATATTCGACAAGAATCCTAATCAGTTTTCCTACGCTAAACCGTAAAAAAGCCCTTTTCAGTAAAGGGCTTTTTTATGCCTGTCATCATCAAAATGACCATTTGCGCCAATAAATTTTAAATGCTGCCAGCGTGAGTAGGGTCAGGCTGATCGCTTGTATCCAGATAGGAAGCGTCTCATGGTTCGCCTGCATATTATTGGCGAGATTCCATTGCCATTGCGTTAATAAAGCATCGAAAATCAATCCTGCTGCTAAGGCAGAAACAATCGTGCCGATGAGGTATAGCAACATGGTTCTTCGTCCTAGCAACTCAGCAATAATTCCCAAGGTGCCGATGTTGGTCGCTGGGCCAGATAATAGGAAAACCAAAGCTGTGCCTGGAGAGATACCCGCCAAAATTAACCCAACGGCAATAGGTGTAGAAGCGGTGGCGCAAACATACATTGGAATGCCGATTAATAACATGACAATCATTGCCAGTAGCCCTGAACCCCATTGAGTTAAAAAATCTGTCGGAATATAGGTTTGTACGATGGCGGCAAAAACTAACCCGACGGTTAGCCAGCCGACGATGTCTGCTAGCATGTCATCGAAGGCATAGCGAATGCCTTGCCAGGAACGTTTGAGCCAGTTCCTTTGAGGGATTACAGATTTTCCTCCACAGCAGCTTGTGGTCGTTTCTTCAGGGGGTGAATCACAACAAGAGGTGTTCGTTTGGCAGCAACTGGTCGAGACTTCTATTGGTTGTTCTTGAGATATGGAAGACCCTTCTTTGCCAAAAAGTAACACTAATAAGCCGGTGAAAAACGCTGAAAAAAGCGCACTAATCGTTCTAACGATTGCCATGACGGGGCCCATTAATGCATAGGTGACACTGATGGAGTCAACGCCCGTTTCAGGCGTGGAAATTAAAAAAGACACCGTAGCCGATTTAGAGGCACCTGCTTTTCTTAACCCAACAGCAGCAGGCACAACGCCACAAGAGCACAAAGGTAAAGGCGCGCCAAATAATGTGGCTTTGGTAATGGCGCCTAAACTATTGGCCTGTAAATGTTTATTGAGAAAATCGATGGGCAGTAATGTTTTGATGAGCCCGCCCAACACTAACCCCAGCACTAACCATGGTGCCGACTCTAGTGCTAGAGATAGAAAGTTCTGGAATAGGATCATTGGCTTCTCTCAAGTGAAATCTTTTAGCAAGCCTACCCAATTTGCTGTCAAAACTCAATTACATTGATTATTTAAACCGTGGGTATCACTTGTTATTTAGGAGAGAATGGTTTATTTTGGCGCTCCGATTTAAAACGGTTTTTAATCACACAGAGAGTTTATGTCCGATTCGAAAGATGCCAATGCCTTATCCCTTTTACAAACCGTTTTTGGGTATGATGCTTTTCGTTCTCATCAAGCCGAAATTATTGATGATTTGGTTGCCGGGTCAGATTGCTTTGTGCTGATGCCAACGGGCGGCGGAAAATCGCTCTGCTATCAGATTCCGGCTTTGATTCGCCCGGGAACCGCCATTGTGGTGTCTCCGTTAATTGCGTTGATGCAGGATCAAGTCAGTGCCTTGAAAGCCAATGGGGTGAAAGCGGCTTACTATAATTCCACGTTAGATTATGAATCGGCCGATCAAGTCTTGATGCAACTGCACACGGGGCAATTAGATTTATTATATGTGTCTCCAGAGCGCTTACTGAACCAAACGTTTTTTCAACAGTTACAACAGTTGCCGATTGCATTATTTGCGATTGATGAGGCACATTGTATTTCACAATGGGGGCATGACTTCCGACCCGAATACAGCAAAATTGGGCAACTGCGAGACTATTTTCCACAGGTACCTTTTATTGCCTTAACGGCGACGGCCGATGCCGCGACCCGTCAGGACATTTTACAACGCTTGAATTTGCATCAACCTCATGTGCATGTCAGCAGCTTTGATCGCCCAAATATTCGGTACACCGTGTTTGAAAAACGTCAGCCGATGAAGCAGTTGCTCAGTTTTTTGGACGCTCGGCCAGGCCATCAAGAAAGTGGTATTGTGTATTGTCTCAGCCGAAAGCGCGTCGAAGAGGTGGCATTGCAGTTGCAAGATAGGGGCTATCGTGCGAAAGCGTACCATGCAGGCTTGCCCGGTGACATTCGACAGACCGTGCATCAGCAGTTTATTCGAGATGAAGTCGATATTGTGGTGGCCACCGTGGCCTTCGGCATGGGGATTGATAAACCGAATGTGCGGTTCGTGGTGCATTATGATTTGCCGAAAAATATCGAAGGCTATTATCAGGAAACCGGGCGAGCCGGTCGTGATGGATTGGAATCGGAAGCGTTATTATTATATGGCGCACAAGATATTGTTACGGCACGTCATTTTGTCGAAAACAACCCGAATGAAGAGCAGCGGCGCATTGAAAACTTTAAACTAAGTTGTATGGTCGATTTTGCCGAAGCGCAATCTTGTCGCCGCAGTGTATTATTGAATTACTTTGATGAAAGAACCGATAATGCGTGCGGGAACTGCGATATTTGTTTGAATCCGCCACGGTTTTTCGATGCCACGGTTGCGGCGCAAAAAGCGCTGTCTTGCGTCTATCGGCTCGATCAAGGGTTCGGGGTGCGTCATGTTATTGATGTTTTGCGAGGGATGGAACATGAACGCATTCGCCAGTTGAATCACCAAAGCTTGAGCACCTATGGCATTGGCAAAGAATATTCGGCCGTGGAATGGGACAGTATTATTCGCCAGTTGATTCATTTAGGGTACTTGGTGCAGGACATTCAACATTATTCCGTGCTCAAACTGACCGAAAAAGCGGGTGACATTCTCAAGGGAAAAGTGGCGCTGCAATTGGCCTTGCCTCGTAACAAGGTGGGCAAATCGACTCGTGGCGGTCAGAAAAATAAAGCCGACTTAACGGCAGATGAACTGGAACGCTTTGAAACCTTACGCCGTTTGAGGAAAGACATTGCTGACAGCGAAGAGCGCCCGGCTTATCAAGTATTTGGCGATGCCGCTTTGATTGAGATGGCAAAAAAATGCCCTCAAAATGATTCAGAGCTGTTGGCGATCAACGGAGTAGGCGAAAGCAAATTGGCAAGATATGGCTTTGAATTCCTCAACCAACTGCGTCAGTTTGATTAATTATGGCCAGGCCTGGTCATTTTTATGAGATGATTTTAATAATTAGGTCAATATAAAGAAAAGAATCGATGCATATTTGGGTGGATGCGGACGCTTGTCCGGTCGTGATTAAAGAAATTTTATTTAAAGCTGCACAACGGGCCAAAGTCCAAATGACGTTGGTGGCCAATCATACGATGCGGATTCCAAAATCGTCTTATATTGATTTTTTACAGGTCACACAAGGCTTTGATATAGCGGATAATGAAATTGTGAAACGTCTGTCGGATAACGATCTGGTCATTACGGCCGACATTCCTCTGGCCGCAGAAGCGATTGAAAAGGGTGCCATTGCTCTCAACCCTCGTGGTGAACTCTATACCACGGAAAATATTCGTGCACGTCTCAATATGCGAGATTTTATGGACTCGTTACGCTCCAGCGGTGTCGATACCGGTGGCCCTCCACCACTGAATCAAAAAGATCGTCAAGCCTTTGCCAATAACTTGGATCGGCTGTTAACACGCTATGCGCGCCAGCGCTGATGCCCGTCGCAACTCTGGTTACTGATTTAACAAGCCTTGCTTAAACCTTTCTTCAGGTTTCCATACTCTTCTCAAGGTTACTCAATCGTTCTGAAATTCTTTATCCCTATAATTTGAATGGAAATTAAAGCCCATTTAATAGGGTTAAAAATAAAATTTTAGGACTGAGGACAAACTAAGTGAACTATTCAAAAATAGGGTTAGCCATTTTGGCGGTAATGTACGCTTCGGTCTCTTTTTCAGAGACCTCTTTAGACGCCATTACGGTCACAGCGACCAAAGAAGAACGTAAAGCGTTGGATGTGTCCCAAAGCGTGGACGTTGCCGACCGGCAAGCCATTGAAGATAAAAATGCCCGCAACATTAACGATGTGATTAAAACCATGCCTGGGGTGATTGCGGTGAGTAAGAACGGTGGTTACGATTCTCGTTTGATCATTCGAGGAGCTGGGTTGAAAGCGCGTTATGGTGTGCGTGAGATCATGGTGATGAGAGATGGGGTTCCAATGACGGACCCAGACAGCTTTACACGGTTCGATTTTATTGACATCGATGATATGGAGTCAGTAGAAGTCTTTAAAGGTCCCGGTTCCATTGAAGCCGCGAATGCCAGCGGAGGGGTTATTTCGGTCCGATCTATTTCTGTATTTGATGATTCGAAAGACTATTTTAAAGTGGGTGCCGGTTCTGAAACCAGCCGTAATGCGGCGATTCATAAAACCTGGCAGGCTGGCGATGATGACAATTTTTCCGTTCAGATGTCTCGTCGGCAAACAGATAATAACTGGCGCGAACATAATCAGTTTGACACCACGCAGTTTTCGGTGAAGCAAGGACACTTTTTTGCTGATGACAGCACCTTAGAAACGGAAATCAGTTACCAAGAATCCAATATGCAATTACCGAGCTCCTTGAATGAAGATGGGTTTGCCTATTATAAGGACACTGGAGAAACCTTAAATGATAAAGATAATACCGGGTCGGTTTGGTCGCAAAGCGCTCGCGACAGTAAGACATTGTTCTTCAACACCCGTTATAAAACCGATTTAGGCAATGGACTTAAGTTTAATCCCCAATTTTATGTAAATAAGTGGGAACATTTTCACCCGGTCACCGGTTTTATCAATGATTCAAAAAACAACTATGTGCTTGGAACGGATTTAATGTTCAGTCGTCAACACTTAGCATTTGGCAAGCCCTCAAGCCAAGTGTTCGGGGTGACGATGCGAGCCGATATTCGAGATAACAGTAAAAAGTATAAATATCAGGATATCACGAAAATTCCATCAGGGCGGATTACCCTTGTGTCGTCAGATGCAAAAGGTGACTTAGCACAGGTTGAGGATGCGAGTAGCCAATTGAGTGGGGCTTATTTCCAGCAAACGGTTTCTTTAACGCCAGACTGGACGGTGGAAGCCGGGCTGCGCTATGACCACTTGAATATGGATATTTCGGGTCAACAATATTATGCCTTCGATTATGCTTCAGGTGGCTATAAATCCGGTGATGGGGCTTATTCCTATAAAGCCAGTTATGACCTGTTTGCGCCTAAAGTGTCTGCCAATTATGCCTTAAATCAACAAAGTCGCCTTTATGGAACAGTCAGTGGTGCGCAACAGGCACCGACAGACAGTGAAGTCAGTGTCAATTACGCTTATGGTCAAGCTGAAAATCTTAAAGCCTCAACGGCACTTCAATATGAACTGGGGTATAAGCTGAATGCGACTCGACTGGCAACGACGGTTGCGGTGTATCAGATTGACTTAACCGATGAAATTGTCGGCGTGAAAGATGGTTGGACAACCTATTATGTCAATGCTGGAAAAACCCAAAAGCGGGGTGCGGAAGTGAGTGCTTCCTATCGCTTGACGCCTTCAGTAACCGTTGGAGGGAGTGCAGCCTGGCAGAATTATGAATATTTAGAGTATGCCGATAGTGGTAATGATTATTCTGGTAATAACGTGCGTTTTATTCCAGAACAACAATATAACGCTTTTGTCGGGTACCAATCGAATGGTTGGCAAGCGCGAATGGAAGCCTTAGGGTTTGGGAGTTATTACATTGATGATGCCAATACCGAGAAATATGATGGGTATCATATGGTGTCGAACATGATGCTGGGGTATGAGATGAAAAAGCATAAGTTGCAGTTAAACGTAAACAATGTCTTTGATATGCGTTATGCCGAAGAAGTCTCGAAAGATACGCGTGGAACTTATGCCTACACGCCTGGTGCCCCCAGAAACATTCAGCTAAATTATCGTTATCAGCTCTAAGAAAAAGGTCATGCAAATAAATAACTTATTAAATTGGCCTGTTTTGGGCACGATTTTCCGTTCTCCATTGTTATTGAACACTTTGCGTGTCGCGGTACTCGCTTTGTTTGCCAGTGCGGTTTATTTTGGCATCACGTATCCGACGGAGACGGAAAACCCCTATACAATTGCCATCTTTTGGTCTCTTTTTTGGCCGTTCTTTTTAGTGGTGTCCATGGTGACGTTTGGACCGCTTTTCTGTGCGGTTTGTCCGCATAGCTTTATTGGAAAGTACCTTAATAAAATCGGTCCGCAGAAGTTGATGCCGAATTGGCTACGGCATCGTGGTTGGGGACTTGGGCTGTTAGTGTTGAGCTACTGGGTGCCGGTCTATGTCTTTCCGGATTTCTTAAAAGTGCCTTATGTCAGTGCGATGTATTTTCTCGTGTTGACAGTCATCGCTTTATTAGGGTTTTATTTGTATCGTAATATGGACTATTGTCGCTACGGTTGTCCAATCGGGTCGGTAATTAAGTCTTATGGCAAGGTCAGTTTTGCCCGCTTGGAAACCCAGTCGTCCGACTGTCAAACGTGTCGAAGTTTTGATTGCGTGAAAGCCTGTCAGTGGAATCTTCGCCCTTATTTATTTGAAAAAAAGAATAATATGCAGGATTGCACCTTGTGTATGGATTGCGCGCAAGCGTGTGATTCGGTGCAGTGGAAGGTATCTTCTTTTGCCAAACAAGTGATTCAACCTGTGAAACAGTTGGATCGTATGACCATTTGGGTCTTTATTACGCTTTTGGCGGTCATTACGATGGCGATGCGGTTCCATCATGCATTAGGCCACAGCCCGATTAAAGAAAGCCTGCCTTGGTTCCAAGTGGGTAATTGGTTGGAAACGGTGATGCCCGTCATTCCGATGATGGATTGGGTCGGGTTAGTTGCGCTGTTGATGGCTGTGGGAATGACCTTTAGCTTAACGTTAGGTGGCATGTGGTTGACCAGCCGATTCACGCAAATTGATTTTTGGAAAGTGTTTGAAACGGCTGGATTAGCTTTTGGGTCCTTGATGTTGATTGGTGCGCTCAGTCATATAGGCAGCTTTTTCTTTATTCATTATGCGCCAGATTTAGGCAATGCTTATTATTGGTTAATCAATTCAGAGTCAGTGATGAAACCTTTAGCAAGTCATCGAGATGGCTGGATACATTTGTTTAACTTGTTCAATTTCTTGGCAGTGATTGTGAGCAGTGTGATTTTGTATCGGAAGCTGAAAAAACTCAACCTGTCTGGCTCTCGATACGGGGTGGCTTACCTTTCATCGGGTTTGATTATTTGGGTGTATTTAGGGTTGGTTGTTTTAACGCTCTGGGCCAGAGCGCAGTAACCATTAGAGTCACTCTTTATTTAAAAAAAGGCGCTATCAGGCGCCTTTTTTATTTTAAGATAGAGCAAGACCGATTGAGTAAAGGTGTGTTCGGGGAGGCTGATTTTATGATGGATGAAAAAACGATACAGTGTCCTTATTGTTGGGAATTCATTACAGTTTTGGTGGATACGAGTGTTTCGCAACAGGATTATATTGAAGATTGTAGTGTGTGTTGCCACCCGATCCATTTTCATGTCATAGTGAACGAAGATGAAACTATTGAGATAGATGCATTAAGCGAGGATGAAGTCTGATGACTTTGAATTTAGCAGATTTAAGGCAGCGTTATTTAAAAGATGGGTTGGATGAAAGCAATACCGATGACAACCCGTTCGTGCAGTTTGAAAAGTGGTTTCATCAGGCACAGAAGTCAGAGTTGTTAGAGCCAAATGCGATGGTGCTGTCTACCGTGAATGAGGATAGCCAGCCCTCGACTCGAACCGTTCTGCTCAAACAGTTCAGTGATGATGGATTTGTTTTCTTTACCAATTACCGAAGTCAGAAAGCAAAAGACATTCAATACAATCCTAAGGTGGCCTTACACTTTAACTGGTTGGAACTGGAGCGTCAGGTCAAAATTCAGGGGGTCGCGACAAAAATTTCATTAAAAGACTCCATGCGTTATTTTGCTTCCCGGCCGAAAGGGAGTCAGATCGGTGCCTGGGTAAGTCATCAAAGCCAAATCATTTCATCAAAACAGTTATTGCTATCGCAATTCGAAAAGATGAAACAGAAGTTTCAATCCGGAGAGATTCCTTTTCCAGATTTCTGGGGAGGGTATCTCGTGGTGCCCCACCAAATTGAATTTTGGCAAGGCGGGGATAATCGTCTGCATGACCGTATTTGTTATACCTTGGAAGAAAACCAATGGGTCAAACAACGCCTGGCGCCTTAAGAGGGGGTGGTTTTTTGACAAGATTGGATTTGAATCCATTGGTCTTGCTTAATGCCGAGCTGTTTTGCGGCCTTAAAATATAAATCACATTGCTTTTGGCTTGGGTGTTTTTGTCGTGACAGAATCCAGGCATAGTCTTTTGAGGGGCCGACAATCAATGCCATTTGGTAGTCCGAGTCCAGTTTGGCAATATGGTAACCGCCATAGAAAGGGCCGAAAAAAGAGACTTTCAAGCTGCCTACGTTTTCGGAATCGAGAAAATACGCTTTGCCGATAGCTTCTTTCCATTTATTTTTGTCACTATTCCAACCGCGATTAATGACTTTAACACCGCCGTCATCCCGACGAGAATAGGTTGCTGTCACTTCGGTTAACCCTGCTTCGAAAGAATGGTCCAGTCGGGCAATTTCATACCAGCGTCCTAAGTAAGACTCGAGTTCAAACGGGCTGACGGGGGTGATTCCTTCAGGTACTTGGGTGCATCCATTGAGTAGAAAAAGACCTAACACCCCTGTCGTTTTTGTCAACCAATCACGAAACCGCATGACCCACTCCAAATTTGAACTTAATTGAGACGTGTTAACAACATACCGTGCCCAAGAAAGGGATGCAAGTGTTAAAGTTTTCCAGCCGCCTTTAGCGCTTTGATGGCGTAAATGTCATAACGTGTATTCGGGCTTTGAATGGCAGCATTCGGTTGAATTCCCCCTAGAGTGGGCGCATTTTTAGGGCGCTTGACCACAACCCGTTTTTGCGCAATATGGAGTGCCGCATCGAGAAGGGTTTCACTGTCCATGTCAGGGCCAACCAAGTGTTGCAAGGCTTGCATTTCTTTTTTGGTGGCAGCGGTTTTTTTCTTTTCCGGGTACATAGGATCAAGATAGATAACATCGCAGGCGGGTTTTTGAGTTGTTAAATATTGGGCGGCATCTTCATTGATTAAGCTGAGCCGATTGACTATTTTATGAATTTCTTCCGGAGTCTCATTTTGTTGGGCACGTTTTAACGCATCCTGTAACAATGCGGCAATAATCGGCGAACGTTCAATCATGGTGACCTCGCACCCCAAGCTGGCAAAGACAAAGGCATCTCCTCCCATGCCTGCGGTGGCATCAACAATTTTAGGCTGTTCTGCGGCGAGCACGGCACGTGCTAGCGGTTGGCCTTTTCCACCACCGAATTGACGACGATGATTTTTCTTGCCGGTGACAAAGTCGATAGATACCGGACCGGTATTGGGTGGAAATAACGCCAGTTTATAGTTCGTTTCATCGATGTCATCGCCTGATTTTTTAACGTCTTGCCACCATCCCAGTTTCATTAATGGGGTGTTCTTTTCGATATCTGATGAAGAAATTAAAGGCAAGTTTAATTGCTGTGCTAAAGCGTGCGCTTTGTCCGGCAAAAGCTGGTCGTCAATCATGATGGGAAAAAAAGAGGTCTGCATCTGCTTATTATAAGAGGTTTTCATCGAAAGCAGGGAACTTGTTGACGGGGGGGATTGGATTAGACAAGGTGTGCTTGCCTAATCCGTTTTGCAGCAAGAAGATTACAAATCTTCACCGAAACCGAAGTTTTCGGTGACATAGTCGATGTCTTTATCGCCTCGGCCGGATAGGTTGATCAAAATGGTACTGCCTGGGTTTTCCTGTCCATGTTTCATTGCCCATGCAACCGCATGAGAGCTTTCAAGCGCAGGAATGATGCCTTCTTTGCTGGAGAGTTTGTAGAAGGCATCTAATGTTTCTTGGTCGGTCACGCCGTGATAATTCACTTTACCTTCCATTTTAAGGTGAGAATGTTCCGGGCCGACGCCTGGATAGTCTAAACCTGAGGCAATGGAATGAACGGGGGCGGGGTTTCCTTCCTCATCCGAAAGTAACATACACTTGAAACCGTGAATCATCCCAGGTTTACCATAGGTCATGGTGGCAGAGTGTTCGCCGAGTTTGGTGCCTTTTCCAAGCGGTTCAACACCGTTTAACGTTACGTTGTCATCGTCGATAAAGCCGGCAAACATGCCCATGGCATTGGAACCGCCTCCAACACAAGCGCCGACTTGATCGGGTAGCTCGCCAACCATTTCTAAAAACTGTTCGCGAGATTCATGTCCGACAACGGATTGGAAGTTACGTACCATCATTGGGAAGGGGTGTGGGCCAACGACCGATCCAATCGCGAATAACGCCGAGTCAGCTTGAGGCACATAAGACTGGAATGCTGAATCGACCGCTTCTTTTAGACTGCGGCCGCCAAACGAAACAGGGACAACATTCGCACCGAGTAATTTCATGCGAGTGACGTTTGGGGCTTCCTTCGCAATATCGATTTCACCCATATGGATTTCACATTCCATACCAAAGTATGCTGCTGCAGTGGCTAAAGCCACCCCGTGTTGTCCAGCACCTGTTTCGGCAATAAGTTTGGTTTTGCCCATATGTTTCGCCAAAAGCGCTTCTGCCATGCAGTGGTTTAGTTTGTGTGCGCCGGAATGGTTTAAGTCTTCACGTTTCATGTAAATATGCGCACCCACTTCTCGACTGAGGTTGTGAGCATAATAAACCGGCGTTGGACGGCCTTGGTAATGCTTGCGGATATACTTTAATTCATTCAAAAAATCGGCAGAACGTCCTAACGTTAAATAAGCTTGGTTGATTTCTTTGAAATGCGGTTCCAGTTCCGGGGGTAAAAACGCACCCCCAAATTCACCAAAATACCCTTCTTGATTGGGGAAGTTTTTAAGATAGGACATGCTTGCTCCTGTTTTTTTATTGTTCTAAGTGTGAAAATTAAATTAATTTGTAAAGCATACACTTTGCTTAAAACGATGCAAAGTATTTGCTTGTAAAAAGCCGCATTACTGAGGTGGGGTTGATTGTTGTTTTTGTTGTTGCTGATATTTTTTAATCACTTTTTGAGCGATTTGTTGTCCCCAGAGTTGACCCGCTACCATCGACTCTTTAGAGATCTGAGGCTGAACACGAATGAGTTTTTGTCCAACAGGACTTTGGTAAAAGGCATTGATGGCTTGCACATCCTGCTCGGTTAAATATTTTTGATAAATCGGAATAATCAGTTCATTGATCTGTTCGGCATTAATTTCTTTAAAGAAATCTTCCCAAAAACGATCAGGTGCTTCCGGCACGAGTTTTTTGAGCATTGGAATAATTTGTACAGCCATTTGCTTCGCCATGTTTTCGGCCCCAGTGGTTTGCATCAGCGTTTGAATGCTTTCTTTTGATGCGGGTTGAGGCGGTTCTGCGTTTGCATAGAGTGGCATGATGCTTAATAGAAATCCGATTGAAGCATGAGCGAGTTTGGAATAGGTCATAGGATTATCCTTATTAAATCTAGACAAAAGTTTAGCGGAAGCCAAGGCGGGATGACAACTTTTATCCCCCGTGCTCGTTTTAGTTTTTTCAGAAAGGACAGTAGATTCATACTCTAAGAGCGTTACAATAATAGTCTTCACATTGTTTGCAAAGTCTCTTTGTATCCTTGTTTTATTAATGCTTATGTTTTCTAAGGACTCTTCTTTTTTCTATGTTCGTTAAAGTTGCCGTGCCAGGTCCTTTTTTATCGCCTTTGGACTATCGAATTCACACTGAAGAAACTGACCGTCCGCTCGCAACATTGGCGTTGGATTTGGAGCCTGAAGAGCAGACAGCGTCTAAAGAGTCCTTTCTTCCTGTGGTGGGAGGGCGTGTCAAAGTCCCGTTTCGCAATAAATCTGTGATTGGGATTGTGATGGCATTGAGTGACGAAGTCGAAGTGGCGTCAGAAAAATTAAAAGCGCTGGAAACGGTCATTGATGAAACGCCTATTTTTTCAGAACAGGAAATGGCGTTATTACAATGGGCAAGCCATTACTACCATGAACCGATTGGCAATGTCGTGCAAACGGCTCTTCCCAAACGCTTGAAAGAAGGCGAAATGGTTGAAGTTGACGGTGTGCCTGCTTGGCAATTGACTGAAGCTGGGCAAGATGCGGCAAACAAGATATCGTCTCGGGCAACGCAACAGAAAGCGTTATGGCATGTACTGCAAGAACAAGATGAAGCGGTGACAGCGGAAAATTTAAATCGTTCCTTGAGTCAGTGGCGTCTGCCGATGAAACGATTTCAAGAGCAGGGCTGGGTAAATGAAACCGAAAAAAGCTGTTTACATGCGATGCCAGTGCGTGAAAAAACCGCCAGGCCTGGGCATATTTTAAATGCCGAACAGCAGATGGCAGTGGATGCGGTTTTAGCAACGTCCGGTTTTGAGGCGTTTTTATTGGAGGGTGTGACCGGCAGTGGCAAGACAGAAGTGTATCTTGGCATGATTGAGTCGGTCATTGCTCAAGGGAAGCAGGTGTTGGTGTTGGTACCCGAAATTGGGTTAACACCACAAACGGTCAAGCGGTTTGAAGCTTATTTGCAAGCACCCGTTGCGGTGATGCATTCTGGCCTCAACGATAAAGAACGTCATTGTGCCTGGTCGTTAGTGAAAACACATCAAGTGACTGTTTTGTTGGGAACACGTTCTGCCATTTTTACCCCTTTTGCGAATCTGGGGTTGTGCATTATGGATGAAGAACATGATTTGTCTTTTAAGCAGCAAGATGGCTTTCGATATTCCGCACGAGATTGTTTAGTTCGTCGAGCGCAATTGGAGAATGTTCCGGTGGTATTGGGTTCGGCAACCCCCTCTTTGGAAGCATTACATAATGCGTTGAGTGGGCGTTATCAGCATTTGCACCTGAAACAACGGGCAGGAGATGCCAAAATGCCGGAAGTGCAGTTGCTGGATGTTCGTGGGCAGGTTGAGGAAGAGGGGGTGTCACAGCCTTTGAAACAACAAGTTCAATCCCATTTGGAAGCGGGTGGACAGGTGTTACTTTTTTTGAATCGACGCGGCTTTGCACCGGTATTGATGTGTCATGACTGTGGCTGGCAGGCGGCCTGTCCGAGTTGCGATGCCAATATGACATTTCACCAGCAGGTGAATGAGTTACGCTGTCATCATTGCGGGTATCAAGCGAAAGCACCGCATGATTGTCCAAGCTGTGGCTCTGTTTCTTTTGTAAAGATAGGGCAAGGGACAGAGCGGTTGGAAGCGGTAGTGCGAGAGTGGTTTCCGGCGTATAAAGTGCTACGAGTAGATCGAGATACCACGCGCAATAAAGGCCAAATGATGGCGTTAACCGAACAAGCAAGTCAAGGGCAGGCAGATATTCTCATCGGCACTCAAATGCTGGCAAAAGGGCATCACTTTCCAAAAGTGACGTTGGTTGGGTTACTTGATATTGATCAAGGATTGTTCAGTTGTGACTTTCGTGCTGCCGAACGTATGGCACAATTAGTGGTTCAAGTCTCGGGTCGAGCCGGACGCGGCGAACGATCGGGACAGGTTGTGATTCAAACCCATCACCCAGAACATCCTTTGCTGAAAGTACTGGTACAGCAAGGGTATGAGGCTTTTGCGAAAGAGGCATTGAAAGAGCGCGATCAAGCGGATTTACCGCCTTTTCAGTATCAGGTATTACTCCGTGCCGAAGCGGTGGATGCGAATGCAGGCTGGACCTTTTTAAATGACGTTAAAAGTGCATTGAACTTTGCTAAAATGTCGATGTTGCGTTCGTATTTATCGGTAAGTGAACCCGACGATGTCAAGGCAGAAGCGTTACAGGGGTTAGAAGTTTTTGGCCCGGTAAGTGCTCCCATGCTTCGGCGTCAGGGCCGGTATCGTTATCAGCTGTTGATACAAGGTGTGCATCGTGGTTTTTTGCATCAATGGTTGGCTCAGGTTGAGACACACCTTTACACGTCAAATCAAGCTAAAAAAGTCCGTTGGTCGTTAGATGTTGATCCACAGGAAATGAGTTGAATTCCGCTAAAAAGTGGACTAGGAGAAAGCATGTCGTTGTTGATTAAACTGTTCAAAGCATTAAATGCAAATCAGTACCCCGGTCAAATTGCCCTGTCGTTTGTACTGGGAATGATTCTTGGGCTAACGCCGCTATTGTTCCCCCACAACCTGTTAACTTTGGCATTGCTCTTTATTTTAAGAGTCAATCTTTCAGCCGTCATCGTGTCGACGCTTTTCTTTAGTGGGTTAGCTTATTTATTGGATCCGGTCTTCAATCAAGTCGGTCTGTGGGTGTTGCAGCTGGAAAGCTTACAACCAGTGCTCACAGAGATGTATAACAATGCCTTCTGGCGTATTTTGCATTTCAATAATTCGATTGTGATGGGCAGTGTGTTGACGGCTTATCTTTTAAGTTTACCAGCTTTTTTCGTATTCTTAATGTTGGTCAAAGCTTACCGTGTAAGATTCTTAATATGGGTGAACAAATTTAAAATCGTTCGCGTTTTGAAAGGAGCCAAAGGCGCTAACTTCTTATCGGAGGTGATGAAATGAGTACCGAAAATCAAACAAAAGATTCAATTAAATCTCCGAAAGGCTGGATCAGATGGTCAGGCTTGGGCGTTTTTTTGGCCGTCATCGCTGGCATTGTCGCGCTTGGATATTTCAGTTTCACATTGGTTTTGAAGAATCAATTAGAGCATTATGCCTCTCAAGCCTGGGGCGCCAAAATCGAAATCGGAAGTTTAGATTTAGGATTGATGCCTTTGGAACTTGGCGTTCAGAATTTACAAATTACCGACCCTGATAAACCGATGGAAAATATTTTGGTGATTAAGCGCATTGGTGCGTCATTGAATTTTTATCATCTAGTCGTTGGCCGTACGGTGGTTGAGGATGTTTTTTTTAATGATTTGGCATTACATCAACCGCGAAAAACCTCTGGCGCTTTACCTAAAAAAGTAAAGAAAAAGGAAACAGGAAAGGCGGAGAATAAAGCCACCTCGAAAGGGATTGATTTGCCAAATATGGCGCTGCCGAATCCTGATGAGATTTTAAAACGTGAATCATTGCAGACCGTGGAAACCGCGAATGCCATTGAGCGTCAGTTAAAAGACGTCGACCAGGCCTGGGCAAAATTACAAGATAATTTGCCGGATGATAAAGCCCTGAAAGCTTATCAGAAACGATTGAGCGAGCTAACGCAGGGCGAGGTTAGCGATTATAAAAATTTTGCAGCGAAAAAAGAGGCTTTTGAACAGTTAAAATCTGAACTGGAAACCAAAAAACAATCAATCGAAAAAGCCAGTGATCTACTTAAAACGCAATTACCAAAGATTCAACAACAAGTCGTGGCGTTGAAATCGATGCCAAGCAAAGACTTTAATCGTCTGATGGATAAATATGCGATGAATCAAACTGGCTTGTCGAATGTAACGTATTTATTGTTTGGGCCACAGATTCAATCTTGGACCAATACCGGACTCAAGTGGTATCGCAAAGCGGAACCTTTTATTGCCAAGTTAAAAGAAATGCAAGCCGAAAGAGCTGCTGAAGAAGCTAAAGAGAAAGCGCTTGCACCCGTTCGGGCGTTAGGGACTGACGTGGCTTTTAAAGAATATGACCCTCAGCCCGATTTCATTGTGAAGCGGGTGAATGTGTCGGGTGATATGCAATGGGGGCGTATTGAAGGGAAAGCCTCCCAGGTGACATTTGATCATCCATCTTCTAGGTTGCCGATTCTGTTTAACATTAAGGCAATGCCTAAAGGTCAAACAACCGCATTGACAATCAATGGGCAAAGTAATTTTGTAAAACCGGATGCGCCCATCAATCAAGCAGATTTTTCATGGCAGGCTTATCAAGTCAAACAGTGGGATATTTTAAAAGACGATACATTACCGGTGACGATGAACCAAGCTGTGGTTGATGTGGCGGGTAACGTGTCTTTGGTCGGACTGGACAAGGTGGATGCGCTGATAAATTTAAACTATCAGAAAGTGGCTATGACCGTGTCTGGCTCAAAGTCTAAAGAGGTCAAGCGGTATATTGCGCCTATTTTTAAGGAAGTGAATCAATTTAACGTGAAGGCCGATATAGAGGGCAGCGTTACGGCACCGAATATTGGCGCAAAATCAAACTTAGATCAGTTGTTATCAAAAGCTTTTAATAAAGCGTTGAATAAAGAAGTTGCACAAGTAAAAACGCAATTGAGACAAGAGTTGAATGCACGACTTGAACAGGAATTAGGCCCGATTAACCAACAATTAAAAGGCTTATTAGGTGAGCAATTAGCACTCGAAAAAGACAGTCAGAATATTGAAAAAATGTTGAGTGCGAAACTCGAAGATCAAGTCAAAAAAGAAGCGGAAAAGGCCGTAGGTCAAGAGCTGAAAAAACTTTTTAAATTTTAACTACAGGTCTATCAACCAAGGATCGGTTTGTTAGAAAAATGATAATTAAATAATTTTCTTTAAAAAAGAAAGTTGCACTACAGGAAAAAAGGCACGTTGATGAGAAATAATTCTCCGGTTACACAAAAAGAGTATGACATCCCCAGTAATTACATCCTTGTTTCAGAAACCGATTTACAAGGCAATATTATTTTTGCAAACCAGGAGTTTATTGAAGTCAGCGGCTTTACTTGGGAGGAATTAAAAGGACAACCGCACAATCTTATTCGTCACCCAGACGTGCCTGAAAAAGTCTTTGAAGACTTGTGGTGTACTTTAAAGAAAGGTCGCCCGTGGCACCAATTGGTAAAAAATCGTTGTAAAAATGGTGACCATTATTGGGTTGAGGCGAATATTGCACCGGTTTTCCAGAATGGCAAGATTGTTGGTTATAAGTCGATTCGAAACCCGATCAGTCAAAAAGAAGTGGCCGCAGCAGAAAATGCTTATGGCTTAATTCGTAAAGGCAAGCGTTTGATTAAAAATGGTGTGGTGATGGCACCTTTCTCTCAAAAACTCGCACGCCTGAGTCCTTTACCGCAAAAAAGTATTTTAGGTAAAACGATTATTCCGTTGATTGTGATGGCAATCATCTTGAGTGCAGCGTTGCAGATATATTTACAGAATGTTGCCGATAATCTTTACTCTGGTGCGGTCAAGGATCGCCAAGAACTGCTGCTTAAAAATCTTGATTCGGAAATTGCAAGTCAAAGCCAAATTGCATTGACGAATGCGGTTGGGATTGCTGGGAACTCAGCGGTGATTTATGGGTTGTACGACCATCAGGATACTGTGCTGTGGCAGATCGTTAAAGTTAACTATGAACAGTATGTCAAGCGCGCCAATATGCCGGGCATAGGGCTCGCTATTTTTGATGCGAACTTAAAAAAAGTAGCCAACAGTGGGGTTAATGTGGATGTCGAATCCATTCCGGCAGAGACTCAAACCAAAGTTCATTTTCAAAAAGAGGGAGGCTATGTTCAAGCCCAGGTTCCCGTTCCTTATGGCGATAAAATAATTGGGTTAGTGGTGGTGAGTCTGCCGTTAACACAGGTTGCTAACTTAGAAAAAGAATCCAAACATGGCTACGCTGCTTTAACCTTTGAAAAAGGGCAGTTTGAATTGACAGAAAGTTTTAAAACATCCCCGATCAAGCAATTGTTAAAAGATACGAATAAACAGCGTTTGACCAGCCAAGGTTATACGGTTGTGGACAATACATTATTGGTGTTGGGAAAAATTAAACATGGTGACCAATTGGTCGGTGCGCATTTGATCTCAGAGCCGATGGTCATTCTGGATAAGCTATTAAGTGACACTTACTTTATGATTTATGTGTCGCAAATTGCCATGACGGGCGGCTTTATTCTTTTGTTGATTCAAGTGTACTGGCGTATGCGTAGTTTTGTATTAAAACCATTGCAATCATTGACGCAAAAGCTTTTAAGAGCTTCGAAAGAAGGAAGTTTGTCGGTTCGTGCCGATGTGGAGAACCAAGACGAAATAGGGCGTATGGCGACAAACTTTAATTTGTACGTGACCTCGGTTCAGCAATTAATGATTGGGGTTTCTGATATGGTGTCTGCCTTGTCGAAAGGGGATTTAGATCATCGTTATAACGACGATGCAAAAGGCGACCTGAATATCTTAAAAACCGACGTCAATATGTCAGCTGACAAGATTAAAGATGTCATCTCTGAGCTGGAACGTGCGATTCATTGTATTAAGGAAGCCACGTACGATTTTGAGTCACAAACCAAATTTGAGGGCGATTTTTCCGTAATGGTTTCTGATCTGCAAAATGCGATGCAGGTTACGCATGAAGCGGTCAGGGGAATTAATTCGACCATGAAAGATATTGCAGCTGGTGAGTTCTCGAGTCGTTTGAATGCAAATTTGATGGGAGAGCTAGATGCTTTGAAAATCAATATCAACCATTCATTAGATCAGTTAGAAGACGGTATCACCGAAACGGTCAATGTGATTGTTGCACAATCGAAAGGGGATTTGACCCAGCGCGTTGAAGGCGACTATCAAGGTAAATTAAATGTGATGAAAGACGCCTTGAATGCTTCTTTGGATAATGTCAGTGGCGCTGTGTCTGGTTTAATGTTGTCCTCTCAAACGGTGAGTGATGCCTCGAGTCAAATTGCATCAGGCAGTCAGGATTTATCGGATCGTATCCAACAACAAGCTTCAACTTTGCAAGAGACGGTTAATTCAATGGAATCGATTACGCATACGGTTCGCAAGAATGCCGAAAGTGCCAAAGAAGCCTCGGATTTAGCTTCTGAAGCAAAAAAACAGGCGGATAGTGGCGCAGAAGTGATGTCACAAACCATGAACTCGATGCAAGAACTCTCTGAGTCCAGTCAAAAAATTTCCGATATTATTGGGTTGATTGACTCCATTGCTTTCCAAACCAATTTGTTGGCATTGAATGCGGCTGTAGAGGCGGCAAGAGCGGGTGAGCAGGGGCGAGGGTTTGCTGTGGTGGCCGGTGAAGTGCGTACCTTGGCAGGTAAATCAGCAGAAGCTGCCAAAGAAATTCGTAGTTTGATTGAAACAAGTGTGGGCCAAGTCGGGCATAGTGAAAGTTTGGTTGAAAAATCAGAACAGGAATTCTCATCTATTCTGAATATGATTTTACAAATGGATCGTTTTATTTCAGATATTGCACAGGCAAACAACGAGCAAACGCAAAGTATCGAAGAAATTAATGAAGCGGTTGAAGACATGGATGGTGTGACTCAACAGAATGCTGCACTGGTTGAAGAAACCGCACATGCAGCAGATATGCTCAGAGGAGAATCTGAAGAAATGCGCAGTCAGGTGGCTTATTTCCAGGTCAAATCATTAACCAATAGTAATAGATTGGCCGCGCCCAAAAAAACAGCAGTGGCTGCGTTGCCCAATACGACTAATCAAAACAGGTAAATGAAGATGTCCTTTCTGACAAAAGGTGTATTTTCAAGCTTGGCTGTTTTGATAGCGCTAGCCGCGACGGGCTGCTCCAAAAATGTCAAAATTCAAGTGTTGGAGCCAGCGCAGATTGATCGTGCTGCCCAGACGAAGCAAATTGCCGTTTCAGATTTCAAAGAAGATACGGTTGGACTGTCTGGCAAAATAGAAGCGCTTTTGGCGAAGCAAACCTTGAATGGACAGACCTACTTTACAACGATCAGTCGTGATGAAATAACGCGTATTTTAGATGAACAAAAGCTGCAATACAGTGGCGTTGTAAATGACACCAAGCTAGTTGAGGCCGGAGAGATTCTAGGTGCGCAAGCGTTTATTTCTGGTGAAGTGGTTTCCGCATCCATCAAAGATAACCGCCATTATGAAAAGCGCACACAATGCGTGGATGATAAATGTAAAGAAATCAGATCCTATCGGGTGTTTTGTATTACCCGAACCATTGATTTAAGTGCCAATATTAAAATGACCGACGTAAGTAAGGCAGACATTATTTACGCAGATGCTTTCTCAAAAAGCCAACAGTGGAAACACTGTCAAGATGATCGTAACAGCTTACCTTCCAAGTCTGATGGCTTAGGCAGACTGGCGAATCAGGTTGCGAATGAATTTGTGTACCAACTGACCCCACATTATACAACGCTGAGCGTCTCGCTACTGGATGACCCTGATTTGGACTATACCGCTAAACAGGAAAAAACATTAGAGGTTGCGATTGAGTATATCGAAGCTGGGCGTTTGGATAAAGCAGAGCGTTTATTAGGCACGTTATTAACATCAACTCAAAACCAGTCTTATGTTGCCGCTTATAATCTAGGGGTGGTAAAAGAAGCACAAGGTGAACTGGAAGATGCCAAGCGACTTTATTTAATGGCCGATCAGCTTCAGCAAGAACCGGTTGATGAGATTAATCAAGCCGTGGTTCGTATTGATCAAGTTATGCTTAAACGCGAAAAAGCGTTATCACAAATTTCTCAATAAAGGGCGCAGGATGAAATACTGGAGTATGTTCTTGCTGGTGTTACTGTTAAGCGCCTGTAGCTCTCAAAGTACCAAACCATTGTCGACTGCTGAAAAGCCAGTGCCTGATTGGTTTTTAACCTTACCGAGTGATGATTCTGGCCGCGCACTATATGGGGCTGGAGAAGGTGATTCGCGAAAGGCAGCGATTCATGCTGCTTTGGTGGATATGGCCTCTCAACTGACTATTCATGTAGCCTCCAACTTTGAAACCCAATTGAACGTTAAAGAGTCGACTTATACTCTCGTTGACCGCACCACACAAAAACAGCTTCGTTCTCGGGTTTCAGAGATTGCAATCCAAGACTATCAGGTGATTGAAGTTGAACAACTGGCTTATGGTAAGTATGTGGCGCTGGTAGAAGTGAACCGGATGACGCTGTTTGATGATTTAAATGCTCAAGTACAACAGCAAATGTCTTTATTGCAGACCGCTGAACAGACTCACTCCGGCAGTAGTGTATTAATACAGTATCTGTTTTATAAAAAAAGTTTGGATTCATTAAAGAAATTTGAGCAGACGATTCGGCTTTTAGAAACCTTAAATCCGGCCTTTTCAACTCAGCCCTATCGTGAATTTTTAACACATTATCAGCGCCGGTCAGTTGAATTAAAATCTCAAATTCAATGGGTTATTGAAACGGATCGTCAGAGCCAGAAATGGGAAGCCTTAATTCAACATGCATTGAGTCAAGAAGGGTTTCAAGTGAGGCATTTAACAGAATCGAATCAGGCATCCGTTATCCGTTTAAGCACGAACCTAAATCAATCTAAAGCCTATGGGTTTTATATTGCACGAGTGGTCTTAGATATTGAAGTGTTGAGCCAGAGCGTATCTGTTGGTGGCAATCAAATTCATTTAAAAGGACAAGCGGTTAAAAGTTTAGATCAAGCGTTAAACCAGGTTGCCAGAAAGTTACAAAAACAGCTGGATCAACAAGGGTTGAACCAGCTAATCGGATTAAAGCTGCTTTAAACGTTAAAGTGATTTTGTTTGCTTCGCGAACTCATCTAGGCTGATTTCTACTAACCCATCGCGGTTTCGGCTTGGTCCTTTAACCACTTCAGGTGCTGCCCATGCATGACCGTGAATGACTTCATAGGTTGCGGGAATCAATCCATTTTGCCGTTGCCTATCATAGGCTTCCAGCATTTGAGTAAAGCGTTGTTTTCCCATTAGACCATGCTGTCGGTCTGTGCTGGCATTGGTTGCGCCAATCGCTTTTAAATCTTTCAGAACCCCGATGGGTTTTTGGTAAGTGAGTGTAAAGTGCTCCACATCCATCACCGGTTGACCAAATCCATTTCGAATCAAGGCATCGCCAATATCATGCATATCAATAAAGGTATTAACGTGTTCCTGCCCATCCACTTCTGACCAGGCCTGGCGCAACTCTTTCAAAGTGTCCGGCCCAAAAGTGGTCAGCATTAATAAACCTTCTGGTTTTAACACTCGACGGAATTCTTGAAATACGGCATCTAAATCATCGCACCATTGCAACATCAAATTAGTCACAATTAAGTCGACAGAGTCATCAGCGAGCGGAATATTATTCGCATCCGCGTTGATGAGCTGAGCTCGAGGGGTCGTCAAACCAAGTACCTTTGATAAAAATTGAGGGAGCCCTTTCCAGATAGTTGGACTCAGGTTTGAGTAAGCTTTTTCAAGCATATTATGAGACAGGTCGAGCCCAATCACCTTGGCTTTGGGGTAACGCTGTACCAGTTGACTGGTTAGGATGCCTGTACCTGCTCCGACATCTAAAATGGTTTTCGGTTCAATGATGACTAAATCTAACCGTTCATCCACATGTTCTGCGACTTGTTTCTGTAAAACGGCGGCTTCGTCGTAACTGACGGCCGCATGGTCGAAATGTTTTTGAATATGAGGTCGGCTAAATTTTTGCATATCTTAAGAGGTCGCTTTGTAAGGGTGCGCTTGAAGGAATTGGATCAGTTGTTGTGCTGTTTCAGTTGGATGTGAAAAAAATGGCATATGACTCGCACCAGAAACAATACTGGTTTGGCCATCAGGTTGAAGCTTAGCAAGGTCTTCTATTAATTGCTGAGGAATTAAAGGGTCATGTTCACCCAGTAACCATAAAGTCGGCTGTTGCAACTGTAGCAGTAAATCTCGGTTATCAATATCGCGCAGTAGATATAGACCTTGTAATAATCCTGAATAATGCGGCAAACTTCGGTGGCTCATGTGTTGCGTGAGTTTTTTCATTAAAGGACGCGCATTCTCGGATCCTTGTAATTGCAATCGCCAGAATTGTTTTAGTACCCCGCCATATTCAACGCCCATTGCTTTGATGAAATCCGCTAGCAATGGCGGACTGACAGCCCATTTCCACCCATCATTTTGCACAAACCGAGGGGTTGAGGCGAGACAGGTTAATGTTTTGATTTTTTCAGGAAATTGCTCGGCCAGTTGTTGAGCGAGCAACCCCCCTAATGACCAGCCTAACAAATGGGTTTGTGCAGGCAATTGAGCAGCTAAGGCATCAAGCCAAGCTGGATTGAGCGCTTCTTGGGTCAACTCTTCAAAGTGGGGGCTGCTGCCGAAGCCAGGTAACTCAATTAGAATGACTTCGTAATAAGGGCAAAGCGTTTCCTTTGCCCAATCATCCCAGATTGAATTTTCTGCCGCCCAGCCGTGAATCAGGGTCAAGTTTTCGACTTGTTCAGGTGGAAGGTTGCCTTGGTAAGACAAAATGTCAGTATGCAGGGTGATTTTTTTCATGGCGCTATTTTACGTGTTTGATGAAGGAAAATCATCTTGGCACCGAGCTAAAGCGTGTAATAATTTTTTTATGTGTGCGTCGGTATGGGCTGCGGACAGCGTGACACGAAGTCTGGCGGTGTTTTTCGGAACGGTTGGCGGGCGAATTGCAGTCACCCACAGGCCTTGTTTTTTTAAAAAGTCGGACCAGAGAACGGCTTGTTCGCTGCTACCTAACATAATCGGCTGGATGGCACTGTCTGACGGCCACAGGGTTAAGCCAAGCTGGGTTGCGCCCGTTTGAAATTGTTGGATATTACGTCTTAACTGTTCGCGTTCGGCATCGGCTTGTTGAACCTGTTTTAGAGCAGTCCGAGCGACTCTGGCATTGATAGGGGGCATGGCCGTGGTATAAATGTATGGACGTGCCATTTGAATCAAGGTTTCGATGAGAACCTCACTGCCTGCGACAAAAGCACCTGAGGCACCAAAGGCTTTGCCGAGCGTCCCCATGATAATGGTGTTTTCATCTGGCGTTAAGTTGAAGTGAGCGAGTGTCCCTTTACCTTGTTCTCCCAAAGGACCAAAACCATGGGCATCATCCAAAAACAGCCAGGCCTGGTAGGTTTTGGCTAATGCTTGAATGGTTTGTAAAGGGGCACAATCTCCATCCATACTGAACACGCCATCGGTCACAATCAAACATTGACGGTTTTCCTGTTGTGCTTTTTGTAAGCGTTTTTCCAATGCGGTCATGTCTAAATGTGGGTAGCGTTTAAGGTCGGCTTCAGAGTAGCGGGCGCCATCAACCAGAGAGGCGTGGTTCAGTTTGTCGGCAAGAATCCAGTCTCCCTTTTGCATAAGCGTTTGTTGGATCGCTAAATTGGCCATATAACCAGTTGAAAACAGTAACGCACGTTCACAACCTAACCAGTCGGCCAGTTCATCTTCCAGCAGGTGGTGCTCCAAATGGTGCCCAGTCACTAAATGCGCCGCCCCAGATCCATAACTGAGGTCTTGTATCGTCTCACAGCTGTGTTTGAGTGCTGGATGATTGGCTAAGCCCAGATAATCGTTAGAGGAAAAGTTAATGACCTGTAAGCCATTGATTTGCATTTCTGCAGTTTGCGGTGAGGTAACCAATGGTCGGCGGCGATAGAGGGATTCAGCTTCCCGCTTTGCTAAAATGGGGGCAAAACGGTTTTCGATAGACTCAATCGCCATATAAAAAGACTATACGCTCGATTAAGCGGTGAGTTCAGTGGTTTGTTCAGCGAGTTTCTTTGCAGCGGCTTCGACTTTAGCATTTTGCTGCATTTGAATCCCTAACTTAGCGAATAACTGCTCATCATGGTCTGCTTCAGGGTTCTCAGTGGTCAACAGCTTGTCACCATAGAAGATCGAGTTGGCACCTGCCAGAAAGCACAACGCTTGCGCTTCATCGGTCAATTCCATTCGTCCAGCAGACAAGCGGACATAGGTTTGTGGCATCACGATGCGTGCTGTCGCAATGACTCGGATAAACTCGAAAGAATCGGTTTTGTCTTTCATATGCGCTAAAGGCGTCCCTTCAACTGGCACCAATAAGTTAATCGGAACCGAGTTGGGATGATGGCGCATGGTTCCGAACGTGCGAATCAGTTCGGCACGGTCTTTGTGTTGTTCGCCCATGCCGATAATACCACCAGAACAGACGTTGATACCCGCTTCTTGCACTTTATCAATCGTATTCAGACGGTCTTGGTAGCTTCGAGTGGTAATGATTTTTGGGTAGAAAGCTTCTGACGTATCCAGGTTGTGGTTATAGTAATCTAGCCCCGCATCTTTCAATTGCTTGACCTGGTCGTCATTCAGCATGCCGAGGGTCAGGCAGGTTTCCAGCCCCAAATCTTTAACAACGCGTACCATTTCCAATACACGCGGAAAATCTTTTTTAGTTGGGTTTCGCCAAGCGGCCCCCATACACAGACGAGTGGCGCCTTTTTCTTTGGCTGCCATCGCTTGTTCGATGACTTCTTGCACTTCCATCATCTGTTCTTTTTCAATTTCTGTCTGGTTGCGAGCACTTTGAGAACAATAAGCGCAGTCTTCTGCACAGCCGCCGGATTTAATGTTAACCAAAGTGCTGGTTTGGACTTCATTGGGATTAAAATGTTGACGATGAACCGTTTGTGCTTGAAACATCAAGTCGTTAAACGGTTGATTCATAATGTCTTTAATCTCTTCGAGAGTCCAATCGTTGCGTACGTCACCCAGTGCCATATCTTCTTTCCATTATTGCATTTCGTTACGTTATTATAGCTTATTTAGCCAGTGAACTATCTTAAGAAATATGAACCGATTTGAAAAGTGGTTGTTTCCACCGGTCTGCACGTTAACCGACCAAAAAGGTCAATCGGTGGATTTGGCTCCGGAGTTGCTGCAAAAAATGACCCGGCCTGCCCAGTGCTGTCCTGTTTGTGCGGAAAAGATGCCGGTGGCACAAGTCTGCGGTAGTTGCTTGGTCAATCCACCGGCTTTTTACCGAACTCAGGCGGCATTTTATTATGAGAGTGTGGCGCAGGATTTAATCCATGCGCTAAAATTTCAACAACAACTTTATGTCAGTCGATTATTGGCTGAGTTGTGGGTCGATAACCTGGAGATTGATACGGTTGAGGCCATTATTCCCGTACCGTTACACGCCTCTCGTTTATTGGAGCGGGGGTTTAATCAGTCGTTGGAATTGGCCAAACAGGTTTCAAAAATGACAGGGATTCCGGTTTTACCGACCGTGGTACATCGACTGAAAGCAACGTCCTCCCAAGCGATGTTGAATGCGCAGGCGAGACAGCAAAATGTGAAGGGCGCTTTTTCATTGAACCAGCGTTCGTTTGATGAACTGGCAAAGGTTAAGGAAGTGGCTTTATTAGATGATGTGATGACCACTGGCGCGACACTTAATCAGCTGGCCTTAACTTTAAAACGAGCTTATCCACACTTGAAAATTCAAGCTTGGGTCGTTGCCAAAGCCACTAGTAAAATGATTTAACGGCCTTTAATGGCTCGAATCCATTTCCATAAATTAAACAAACTGGATAACGATGCTGCAACATAGGTCATGGCACAGGCTCGTAAAATTTTATGCGCTTTCTTAAGATCATTGTTCGAAAGATAATTGCCTTCTTTTAAAAGGGGGAGCGCACGCTTATAGCTGGCATCGAACTCAACGGGCAAGCTTGATAAATGAATCATGACGGGAACTCCCATCGCGATAAAACCTGCAGCAAAGGTCACCAATCCAATCATCGGGGTATGGAGTAAAGGGATTAAAACGGGCGTGATCATTAACGCAATTCCGCTGAATTTTTGCATCCATTGCGAGCGTTCGATCATAACGGTTCTTTGTCTTAAGGGGTCGTATCCTGTTTTATCTTGCAAGGCATGTCCAATTTCATGGGCAACGGTGGTGATGGCGGTCAAGGAGTTGGAGTGATAATTTTCAGCGGAAATACGCACCACCTTTTCAATGGGGTCGTAATGGTCGCCTGAAGGCGTTTCCTCCAAAGTAATCGGCAATTCATATTTGTTAATTAAATGTTCTGCAAATTGAGCACCTGTGCCAGGAATATCAGGGTGCGGACGACTGTATTTTTTGAGGATATGATTCGTCCATAAATTGGGTAAAGAGGTGATCGCAAATAAAACGATAAACCCAATGATTAATAACCCCATTATTCAATCGACCTTTTCTGTTGAATGAAAACAATCCCATGCAGCGGCATAGCTGGCATACGCTAAAGGATAGCGTTGCAATTCGTCTTGAGAGTGTGCCAGATGTGTTGAGTTTCCGCAATCTAAAATCGCTGTGGGGCTGGGAAGGGCATCGTCTTCCATGGCCCACATTCCCTGTTGCCCTGGCAATGTCGGTGCATCACTATAATGCCAGCCTTGCGGGCTTAAAAATTTGCTTTTCGCTTGTTGCTGCAGTCTCTGAATGTTTTTTTGCAAAGTCTTGTCTTTTGTCTGTTTCTGCCAGTCTTTCAGTCCTTGGATGACAAAAGCATAGTCTTGAATATTGGCTTCACCCATTGGCTGGTTATTAAGTGAAAAAGCACGAGGCGGGTTGGTTTGAAATGCGCTGATGAGCCGCTGCGACAACGATTGCGCTTTTCTTTGAATCTCTTTTAAGTGTGCCGGATCAAATTGATAAGCAGCTGCGTAGGCCGATAACATTAAGCCATTCCAGCCGAGAATGCTTTTGGTATCGGTTGGAATGGTGTCTGGACTGACTTTCAGCTTTGTTTGAATGCTCTGCCAAAATTGCTGAGTGGGCTTAGGATGCCAGCCCGCATCATAAGGCGCAGGTTTGTCGAGTTGCCATTCTTTTTTAACACCCTGATATTCTTTCGGGGCAAGCTGATCTTTGAGCGCTTTTTGTGTCCATAGATAGTCACCGCCCTCTATATGATTTTTATCAATGGCAGACTGGCTGCCCCTAAATAACTGTGTTTTTGGATTCCATAGATGGGTTTCAGCATATTTCAGGGTTTGTCTTGCCGTCTCGATATAATCATTTCTATGCCATTCATTACCCGCTTGATAGTACAACTTAGCCAATAAAGCTTGAGTGTAAAGCATTTTTTCAAAATGAGGGGTCTGCCATTCCGGATCTACGGTATAACGATAAAAGCCGCCATTTACATGGTCAAATAAATGTTCGGATTGCATTTGATCCAAGGTTAACAAAAGCCAGTCAGAGATAATCTCTGGACGGCTTGCTTGGTTAAGGGTGGTTTGTAGCATCGCGGTATTCGGAAATTTATTACTGGCTTTTAAGCCCCCACTGAGTTGGTCAGCCTGATAGGAAAGTTGCTGGTTGAACCGCTGAATAAAAGCGGTCTGTGTTAAATTGAATGGCTGTTTTTGCACAGGTTTAGGTAATGAAACTGCTTTTTTGGCTGCTTGTCTAATTTGCGCAGGTGACTGATTCCATAGCGCAACAATACGTTTTAAAGTGGTCAGAAGTTGAGCTTTAGGCTGGTAAACAAAAGCAAAAAAAGGATAGCCTTCCGGAGTCAAAATAACGTGTTGTGGCCAGCCGGCATGTCCGGCCGCTTTTTTTGCAAACTGAATGAGGTATTGATCAATATCAGGCGATAGTTCTCGGTCTATTTTGACAGAGATGAAATGTTGATTCAGGTAGGCAGCAATGGTTGGGTCTTGGTAATTTTCCTGTTGCATGACATGGCACCAATGACAGGAAAAATAGCCACTGGAAAGAAAGATTAACTGATTGGTTTGTTGGGCGGTTTTGAGTACAGAAGGTTGCCATAGCTGCCAATTTACAGGATCTTGACCATGCATTGCTAAATAAGGTGAGGGGTGTTGATTTAACGCATTTTTGGAAGAAAAATCAGGTTGGGCAGAGACGGTAAGCGGAAATAGGCAATAAAAAAAAGCAAATAAAATAGCGTTAAAAACCGCCAGGCCTGGCAGTTTTTGAATATTATTTATCCGATTTCGTAGAGGTGTCTGACGATTCGTTTTGAGTTGAGTCGGAAGGAGATTGGTCATCTTCTTTTTTCGCCTCTTCATTTTTAGCGTCTTTTTCAGCTTGTTCTGCTTCTTTACGCTTTTTATATTCCTGCTCTAAAATAGAAAATTCAGAATCAATTTCATCAAACGTTTTATCCCAGTCTTCATCATCTTCAAGCTGGTCGGCATAACGATTATCGAAATCTTCCTCTGCTATTGCATAAGGATCGGTTTCCTCTGACTTTGATGAAGTCGCCTGATTAGATTGACCGGAAGCTGTTGGCTTTTGTTTCGGGGCAGTTTCATCTTCTTCCTCCAATTCATCCTCTTCTTTTTGACGGCGCGCTTTTAAAACGGCTTTTCCCACAATAATGCCGGTTTCATACAGCAACCACATGGGAATGGCCAACAAGGTTTGAGAAACGATATCAGGCGGTGTTAACAGCATGCCGATGACAAAGGCCCCTACGACCACGTAAGGGCGGGCATGGGAGAGTTTTTGTGGGGAGGCCATGCGCGTTAAAATCAACAGCACCACGACAATGGGAACCTCAAAGGCAATCCCAAAGGCGAAGAACATTTTAATGACGAAATCTAAATATAGAGAGATGTCAGTCGCAACCGTAACGCCTTCCGGTGCAGCAGTGGATAAGAAGCCGAATACGAGTGGGAACACAACATAATAAGCAAAGGCCCCCCCGGCATAAAACAAGAAAGAACTGAAGAACAGTAAAGGGCCTACCAGTTGCTTTTCATGGTGATAGAGTGCGGGCGCGATGAAAGACCAGACTTGGAACAATAAAAATGGCATGGCCAAATAAATAGCCAACACCAAACTTAACTTGAAAGGCGTTAAGAAAGGCGATGCCACACCTGTCGCAATCATGCTGGTGCCTTCAGGCAGGAAGCGTGACAGAGGTTCCGAAATGTAAAGATATAGGTCGTTCGCAAAAGGGAATAAAATAACGAACAATATCAATATCGCCAGAATACCCTTAGTAACCGAGTTTCTAAACTCTAACAGGTGTTGAACCAGTGTCATTTCCTGGTCATTTGGCGGAATTGCACTCTGACTCATGGCTTGCTTGAACTTTCTGGTGTTGATTCAGAAGACATCGAAGCATCGGATTTGTCGGTTTTAGCCGGTGTTTTGTTGCTTTCTTCCGGTGTCGATGGTATTTCAGATTCTTCGTCTGTTGGAAGTTTAGGCTGTGCAGGGGCTTTATTAAATTGCGTGCCTGAGAATGCAGTCGGTTCTTCTGAGGTAAAAGGGCGGGAGATTTCCTGATCGATACCAAACTCATCTTGAATTTTAGAAAAGTCATCTTGCAGCGTTTCGCTGACGCTTTCAAGGTTTCTTTTCTCTTCTTCAATATTCATTGAATTTTGTAAATCCCGCACGGTCTCAGTGATTTCACTGTTTTCTTTCATGGAGTTGATAAACCGTTTGGTTTTTCCCATGAATTGCCCGATTTTTCGGGCCACTTCTGGCATACGCTCAGGGCCGATGACGATGAGTGCGATGACCAAAATGACGATGATTTCTAAAAAACCAATATCAAACATCTAGCGTATGCCTTTAATTTAAGTAGAAGTGAAGGGTGTGAAAGCGTTCTTACGCTTTATCTTTTGTTTCTGGTTTTTCTTCTGCTTTTTGCTCAGCCTTTACATCAAAAACGTTTTCATCGTCTTTTTGTTCCAGTTTTTGCTCGGCAGTTTTTTCTTCATCTTTTTTCTCTTCGTCTGAAACAGCTTTCTTGAAGCCTTTGATTGCACCACCTAAATCAGACCCAACGTTCTTTAATCTTTTTGCTCCAAACAATACTAAAACGATTGCAAGGATGATTAATAATTGCCAAATGCTAATGCCCATTTTTTTGTTTCTCCAGTAAAAAGGGTGATCCTTTTATAAAATGACCGCTAATAATAGCAGAATTTTAGTGTATTTTTCAAATAGCTTGAACGGTTTAAAAACCATTCGATTTCAAAAATTTGGTTTCTATTTAAATTAAATTAATTTCCGAGCAAGTGAATGTGGACATGAAAGACTTCTTGGCCTCCTGATTCACCCGTATTGATTTGTGTTTTAAAGCCATCTAACCCTTGTGATTGAGCCAGTTGCGGTAATAATAACATCATGTGTCCCATGACATCTTTATCTTCTGGGGCAAGGTCAAATAGGGTGGCAATCGGTTTTTTGGGAATCACCAATAGGTGCACTCTCGCTTTCGGGTTGATGTCATTAATGACGATACACTTTTCATCTTCGTAGACAATTTCTGACGGGATTTCACGATCGATGATTTTACTAAAAATGCTTTTCTCAGGTGTCATGGTATTTTCCTGTATTTTATTATTATGAATCGTTTTTTGAACGGTTCGCTTTTTCTTCATGGCCGGATAGACCAAATCGTTTTTGTAATTCATTGGTGATGTCGGTGCTGGACAACCCTTGGTGAGACAGTAGAATTAAAGTATGAAACCAAAGGTCGGTCACTTCATAAACCAGGTTGTCGTTGTTTTTAGTGTACTCAGCATCTTTTGCTGCCATCACGGTTTCGGTGGCTTCTTCACCCACTTTTTTTAAGATTTTATCCAAGCCTTTTTCATACAGGCTGGCAACATAAGAAGTTTCAGGGGAGTCTGCTTTCCGAGCATCTAGGATTTTGTCTAATTGTAATAAAATATCATTGCTCATAGTCGAACCTCAATTCCTTCTTTTTGCATGGCCTGTTTGGCCTCTTGTACGGTGTGCTGCCCAAAGTGGAAAATGCTAGCGGCTAAAACAGCTTCTGCATGACCTTGTGTGATGCCATCGCATAAGTCTGAAAGTTCGCCAACGCCTCCTGAGGCAATGACAGGAATTTTAACACTGTCAGCAATGGTGCGTGTTAACGCCAGATCAAACCCGCTTTTTGTTCCATCTTTGTCCATGCTGGTGACCAGCAGCTCTCCAGCGCCAAGCGTTTCCATTTTTTTGGCCCATTCAATGGCGTCAATTCCCGTTTCTTTACGGCCTCCGTGGGTGAATATTTCCCACTTATCAGGCTCATTTTCTATACTAACTTTTTTAGCATCAATGGCAACCACGATACACTGTGAGCCGAAAGTATCACAGGCTTCTTTGACAAAAGCTGGGTTGAAGATGGCTGCAGAGTTAATCGCTACTTTATCAGCGCCCGCATTCAGCATGGTACGAACATCTTCAACAGAGCGAATACCGCCACCAACAGTTAAGGGGATGAAAACTTGACTGGCCACTTCTTCTACCACATGGACAATGGTGCCACGGTCATGCGCGGTCGCCGTAATGTCAAGAAAAGTAATTTCGTCTGCCCCTTGTTCGTCATAGCGCTTTGCTACTTCGATAGGGTTGCCTGCATCACGGATGTCGACAAACTGAACGCCTTTAACAACTCGCCCATTATCGACATCTAAGCAGGGAATGATTCGTTTCGCTAAACTCATATTGAATTCTTATGCCTTTGATAGTTCATCAGAAAGCGCCTGGCCTTCTTTAAAATCTAAACTGCCTTCATAAATGGCGCGCCCTGTAATGGCTCCGTTTACGCCATCTTGCTCAATGGTCGCCAGCGCTCGAATATCGTCTAGGTTCGTGATGCCTCCCGAGGCGATAATCGGAATGTTAAGTGCTTTTGCTAGATGTTGAGTTGCTTCAATGTTAACGCCTTGCATCATGCCGTCACGGCCGATATCGGTATAAATAATGGCTTCCACGCCATCGTCTTCAAATTGCTTACCTAATTCAATCACATTGTGGTCAGTAACTTCTGCCCAACCATTAATGGCAATCATTCCTTCTTTGGCATCAAGGCCAACCATAATATGGTCAGGAAACGCTTTGCACGCTTCAGCAACAAACTCTGGATTGTGAACAGCTTTTGTGCCAATAATGCAGTAACTCACGCCGGCTTTTAAGTAAGCTTCAATCGTTTCTAAATCTCTGATGCCACCGCCGATTTGGATAGGCAGGTCTGGAAACGCTTCGCGCACTTGATAAACCGCATCGCCATTAACGGGTTTTCCTTCAAAAGCACCATTAAGGTCAACCATATGTAATCGACGGGCACCTTCATTGACCCAGCGTTCTGCCATCGCAACAATGTCGCCGGAGAAGACGGTTGCATCGTCCATTAAGCCTTGGCGAAGTCGAACGCATTCGCCATCTTTTAAGTCAATTGCAGGAATTAATAGCATGGTAAACCTTTCTGTTTATTGTCCGTTCCAATCTAGGAAATTTTTAAAGAGTTGTAAGCCAGCGTCAGCACTTTTTTCAGGGTGTGCTTGAATGGCAAATAAGTTGTCTTGTGCGATGGCCGATGTGAACTTGTTGCCATGCGTGGTTTCCCCGGCAATGATGTGTTTGTCATGAGGGGAGACAAAATAACTGTGTACAAAGTAAAATCGGCTGTCTTGTTCAATGTTGTGCCATAGAGGGTGGTCTGTTGTTTGATGAATTTGATTCCACCCCATATGAGGCATTTTAAGTTCTGGGTAGGTGCTGAGGTCAAACTGCTGAACATCGCCTTTTAAAATATCGAGGCAATCGACACCTTCATTTTCTTGGCTGTGCGTCATTAAGACTTGCAGACCCATACAAATACCTAAAAAAGGTTTTTCAGATGCAGCTTGCATGAGTGTGTGCGAGATATTGCTTTCATTTAATGCTTTCATGCATGCTTTGGCAGCCCCTTGCCCAGGAAAAATAATGGCGTCTGCCGCAGCGATATCGTCAGCTTTGCTGCTGATGCAGATTCTAGTATTGCTGCCGGCGACATGCTCTGCTGCTTTGGCAACAGAGCGTAAGTTACCCATTCCATAGTCTATAACGGTTACCAGTTTTTGATCAGCCATCGTTTATAAAGCACCTTTTGTTGATGGGAGTTGATCAGCCATTCTTTCATCCGTTACTAAGGCCATTCTGAGTGCACGGCCAAATGCTTTGAAAATAGTCTCTGCTTGATGGTGGGCGTTTTTACCACGAAGACAGTCAATGTGTAAGGTGGTTTGAGCGTGATTGGTGAAGCCTTGAAAAAATTCGGCAACAAGTTCTGTGTCAAAACCACCAATACTGGCACGAGTAAAGTCAGCGTTAAAAACTAAGCCAGGACGGCCAGACAAATCAATCACAACTCTAGATAGGGCTTCATCCAATGGTACATACGCATGCCCATAACGGTTAATACCTTTTTTGTTTCCCACGGCTTCTTTTAAAGCCATTCCCAAGCTGATTCCGATGTCTTCAACTGTATGGTGGTCGTCAATATGAGTGTCTCCATCAGCTTTGATGGTGAGGTCAATTAAGCCATGCCGTGCGATTTGATCTAACATGTGTTCAAGGAAGGGGACGCCTGTATTCAGGTCGGCTTTTCCCGTACCGTCTAGATTGACAGACAGTTCGATTTTCGTTTCTAAAGTGTTTCGCTGAATAGTCGCTTGACGCATGCTGTTGACTCCCTTTGAAGATATAGGGTATTAAAAGGCGATATTATAGCTATTTTCGATTGAATTTAATGGTTAAATTTTAGTTTAACTTTAGGAGCTTAGGAAAATTTAATGCGTGTTATAAAAAAAATTTGTAACAGAAAGCTAAAAATCGATCTGTTTTTTGAGATAATTGCGTCGATATTTTTTAGGTCGATTCTTTTATCAAGAGACTGACTAAAAGCGAGTTTGAATCAATTTGTTGATTTAGATTAAGTTTTTCGGAACTTTAGAGCTGGTTGCATTTGTTGGACATTCATATAATGCGCTTGAGGAACTCGCTCTATGCTTTGGAATTTGGTCTTCCATTGAAAGAGTTGATTAAATTTTGACTATAAGGGGGAATCCAACTGATGGATACTACAGCAAAACCACAATATGATGATGGTGTGGTTAAGTACTTAGCTGTTGGTGCGATTACGTTTTTGGTATTAGGGACCTTTTTGGGAACTTTTGCTGCAGCGCAATTAGCATGGCCAGTTTTAAACTTTGATATTGCAGAAATTACTTTTGCAAGATTACGTGTGATGCATACAAATACCGTTATTTTTGCTTTTGGTGGTATGACATTGATGGCAACGGCTTACTATACTGTTCAGCGTACCAATGGTGTGCGACTGTGGAGTAATGGGATGGCATGGACAAACGCTATTTTGTTTACGATTGGCTTGTTGGCAGTTGTTTTGACTATTTCTCTAGGGATGACAACAGGAAAAGAATATCATGAGCAAGAATGGCCTTTAGCCATTGCGATTGCATTGGTTTGGACGCTTTACACGTTAAACTTTATAATGACGATTGCATCTCGAAATAAAGAAACACACCCGAACGTTTATGTTTCGAACTGGTTCTTTATGGGGATGATGATTGCGATCACTTATCTTTATGTCGTGAATGGTCTTGCTATTCCGGTCTCTATGTTCCGTTCTTATTCACTGTTCGCAGGTGTTCAAGATGCCATGATTCAGTGGTGGTGGGGTCATAACGCGGTTGGTTTCTTCTTGACAGCTGGTTTCCTAGGGATTATGTATTATTTTGTTCCTAAGCAAGCTCAACGTCCTATTTATTCTTACCGCTTATCGGTTATCCATTTCTGGGCATTGATGTTCGGTTATGTTTGGTTAGGTGCTCACCATTTACAATATACAGCATTACCTGACTGGACAGGGTCATTGGGTGCGGTTATTTCTTTGGCGATGATCATTCCTTCTTGGGGTGGTGCCCTTAACGGGATGTTAACGCTTTCAGGTGCTTGGGATAGACTTCGTACAGATTATATTTTGCGATTCTTGATCATTGCGCTGGCTTTCTACGCGATGTCGACATTCGAAGGCCCGGTTATGGCAGCGAAAACAGTTAATGCACTTTCACACTATACGGATTGGACGATTGGTCACGTTCACTCTGGTGCATTAGGTTGGGTTGCTATGATTTCTATCGGTGCGCTTTACCATATGGTTATGAAGTTATGGAATACTGATATGTATTCAATGAAGTTAATTAACTTCCATTTCTGGTTAGCGACAATTGGTACAGTATTCTATATCGTAGCGATGTGGGTATCAGGTATCATGCAAGGCTTAATGTGGCGTGCTTATGATGAGTACGGTACGCTTGCATATACATTTGCTGAGTCTGTTGCGGCGATGCACCCATATTATGTCATGCGTACTGTAGGGGGGCTATTGTTCTTCTCTGGTGCGGTAGTTATGTTATATAACGTTATTATGACAATCCGTATGGCGAATGCGAAGGAAACAGCAGCGGCAACCGCTAACGCTTAATCCAGTATCAATCGAATTGCGACAGGTCATACTGTCGCAAATTTTGAAATTATGAGTTTGAGGAGCAATAGACTCATGTCAGATAATCAAGAACCTAAAAATTTACAGGAACGTCTGGAGAGAAATATCTTCGGGTTGTTCATGGCAACTGCATTGGCCGTTTCAATCGCGGGTATTGTAGAAATCGTCCCATTGTTTTATCTCAAAGATACTGTGGACTATACTGAAAAAACCGATAAATACGGTAACGTAAAGAATGAAAAATTCCCTGAGTTAGTTTGGGAGCGTACCTTTACACAAGATACTGATGGTAAGTTGGTATCAGATAAAGCACTTTATAAGCAAGATCGTAATGGAAATTGGGTAATTGCAGACTGGAAAGCGGGTGATGGTGTGCGTCCATATACACCACTTGAACTAGCCGGTAGAGACCTTTATTTGCGTGAAGGTTGTTATATTTGCCATTCTCAAATGATTCGTCCGTTCCGTGATGAGCGCGAGCGTTATGGTCATTTCTCTTTGGCAACAGAGTCAATGTATGACCACCCTATGCAGTGGGGGTCAAAGCGTACAGGGCCTGACCTAGCTCGTTTGGGTGGTAAGTACTCAGATGAATGGCATGTTATGCATTTATTACGTCCTCAGGATATGGTTCCGGAATCGGTAATGCCTGCTTACCCATGGTTAGCTGAAAATCCGGTTAGTGAAGACTTCTTTGGTACAGAGCGTGATATGACAGAGCGTCTTTCTGTGATGCGTACGTTAGGTGTGCCATATACGGATGAAGAAATTGAAAATGCCAATAAAGCGATTGAAGGCTACACAGAGATGGATGCGATGGTTGCATACCTTCAGGTGTTAGGCACCATGGTTAAACTAGACGATAGTAAGTCATACCGTGAGTAATCTTGAAGCCTACCTTGATACCGATTGGTCAGCAATGACAGGCTCGGATTGGGCTGGCCTTATTATTACGGTGGTCGTGTTTTTTGGCATGCTCTATACCTTTGCTAGGACATTACGTCCTAGTAAAAAGAAAGAATTAGAGCAGGAAAAATTCAAAATACTAGATGAAGATTAAATTATTCTGAGGAGAATAAATATGGCACATAATAATCCTTGGCCAGATGAAGGGAATACTGGTCACATTTGGGATGAAGATATTCGTGAATTAGATAACCCGCCTCCATTATGGTGGATGTTGTCTTTATATGCTGGTTTTGTAATGATGATTTTTTACGCATTGTATTACCCGACAATTCCGTTAAAAGATTCTCATTTTGAAGGTCTGGCTGGTTGGACTCAGATTGAAGAGTACAAAGAAGACAAAGCGGTTCTTGAAAATTGGCGTAAAGCAAAATTTGCAGACCAAGAAGAACAGTTGGCTGCCTTATCAGTTGATGAGATTCTTAAAAATGATGAGCTGAAAACCTATGCAGTAAAAACGTCAAAAGTACTTTTTGGTGACTACTGTGCAGCATGTCATGGTGCAGGTGGACAAGGTAATCCTAATTTTCCAGTACTTGCCGATGATGATTGGTTGTGGGGGGGTAAACCTTCTCAAATTAAAGCATCGATTTCAAACGGACGTGTTGGTAACATGCCTGCTAGAGGGATGATGGGGAACTTAACAGATAAAGAAATTGTACAAGTTGCTGATTATGTTATCGCTTTAAGTGAAGGTAAAGCAGATCAATCAAAATATGCACCTGGTAAAGCTGCTTATACAAAAGGTATGTGTTTAGCTTGTCATGGTCCGGCTGGTAAGCCATTAGCACCTGCTGGGGCGACAAACCTAACCGATGGTGTATGGCGCTTCAGTGGCGATCGAGATGAAGTCATCAAAACCATTACTTATGGTGTGAATGTTAAGAAAGGTGGCGAGTTAACTGAAAATACTCGTAAAGCAGTGATGCCTGCCTTTAAAGAGCGTTTACCCGATCCAGAAGTTAACATTAAGCGCCTAGCAGTTTATGTTTATTCGCTTGGCGGCGGTCAGTAAAATATAAAGAGAGAGCAACTGCTCTCTTTATCCTTAAGTAGATTGATTGATGTCAATAAGGAGACAGAAATGAATGATTTAAATAGTGACTGGGTTCTATGGGGTTCTATTGCCGCTTTGGTTTTTTCAATCGTTGCCTTAATTGGTTTTGCTTGGAAAGCAACACGTGCTATGGAAGGATTGGAAAAAGATGAAAAAGATTCTTAACCAAAAGTGTTAAGTTAATCAGTTAAATAAAGGCCTAATAAAATTAGGCCTTTTTTCGTTTATCAGTATGTATAAAAAATATTATTTATGCCTAGAGTAATATTTTTTATAGAATCTATCCAACGCATAAATGACGATTAAGGATTAAATATGTCAGAAGAACACAATACGGAATATACCAACAGTTCACAAACTAAGTCTTTGTTGGATGACTTGGATACTTCAAATAAAAATTTGCAGCATATCGGTGTGGAGCTTTTAACAGTGCATACTGAAGGAACTGTCCATGCCAAGCGGATGGGAGGAACTTTCCGAACAATAAAGTGGATTGTAGCTGCAATGTGGTTGTCTCTTTTTATTGGTCCTTATCTGCGTTGGGATGACCGTCAGGCAATTTTATTTGATTTAGCAAACAGACAGTTTCACTTTTTTGGTATTACCGTGCTGCCACAGGATATTTGGATCTTAGCCATGATTTTGCTTTTCTTCGCGCTATTATTAGCCGCCACCACGGCTGTCGCTGGTCGAATGTGGTGTGGATATGCTTGTTTCCATACCGTCTGGGTAGATGTGTTTACTTGGTTGGAAGAAAAATTTGAAGGTTTGCCTAACAAACGTGTAAAACTTGATCAATCTCCTGTTAGTTTTAATAAGCTTAGCAAGAAAATCCCAAAATGGATTGCATGGGGTGTTATTGCTTTTATGACGGGATTTAGTTTTGTTGCATATTTTGATCCTGCTTTAGGGTTATGGGAACGATTATTTACCCTGGATTGGACTGCCACAGAAACCACTATCATTTTAGGGCTAGCTGCAGCGACCTTTTTCTTTGCAGGTTTTATGCGTGAACAAGTTTGCATTGGTTTCTGTCCTTATGCGCGTATTCAAGGCGCAATGATTGATACGGAAACGGTCGTGCCAACTTATGATATTGACCGAGGTGAACCTCGAGGCCGAATAAAACGAGTTAAGCCGGGAGAAGAAGCGCCTAAACTTGGAGATTGTATTGACTGTAACTTATGTGTGGCAGTGTGCCCAACAGGCGTTGATATTCGTAAAGGTCAGCAGTTTGGTTGCATAACCTGTGGCCTTTGTATTGATGCATGTGACTCGGTCATGGAAAAAATTAAAAAACCGAAAGGATTGATTCGTTACGCATCCTTAGCAGAGTTTGCAGGGAAGCCATTTATTCCTTTCTACAAACGCCCTCGAGTATTGGTTTATACCTCAATTATGACCTTCGCAGCAGCGGCCATGATATGGGGCTTAACAACAATGTCCCCTATTGATGTCAAAGTGCTTCATGAAAGAGCGCCTTTATTTGTTCAGATGAGTGATCGTACGATTCAAAATAAATACTACGTCAAGGTTGTAGATAAAAGTAATGAACCAATTGCCGCAAAAATAACAGTCACAGGACCAGATAGTTTGATCTATATTGTCGATAAAGTGATGCACGTATCACCTGGAAATGTGGGTACCGCTACACTCTTGGTTAAAATTCCTAAGAAAGATTTGACCAGTGCGAATACCCCAATCCAAATCACAGTGCAAGATATGAATAATCCTAATATCAGGGAAACCTATGAAAGTATGTTTATTGGTCCGCGAATGCGTTAAGAGTATTTCAATAAACTAGCGATGTTGTCATTCCTGAAATTCAGGTATAATTTGGCCCTTAATCAGGGCCTTTTTTATGGAGGAAAATCCTTGGAAAATATTAAAGATAAAGCAGACTCTTCTGCTAAAAAAGATAAGCGTGATTGGAGTGTTGCTTGGAAGAATCCATTTGTGATTGGGTGGCTTCTAATTCTAGTAGTTGTCCTAACCGTAAACTTTTTCATGGTGAGTATGGCAATTGTAACGGCTCCTGGCTTAACCATTCCTGACTTTTACGAGAAGGGAAAAAATATGGGTGCTATTATTGCAAAAAGAAAGCACATGGAAGATCTCGGCTGGCAATTTAATATTGACCTTCCGCTCTTAAAGGCAGGAGAGGACCAAGTCGTCACAGTAAAAGTGTTGGATAAAAAAGGACAACCATTTGATGTTGATACCGCTGTACTGTATTACTATCGCCCTTCCAATAAAAAATATGATGGTCACTTACCTTTTCAATCAACGGGTCAAACAGGTATTTATAGCGCGACTGTAAACTTACCTTTAAAAGGTAAATATGATTTAGTCATGGAAGTGACTAAAGGGGAAGAAGTTTTTAATTTAGGCCGCTCAATCATGGTTCAAGACGCCTCTTAGGCAAGTTTTTATGAACCAATCATGCTACCACTGCGGACAAGGCATTAACCAGGGAGCCCTGATCCTTCGTAAAATCAATCAAGCCGAAAAAGAATTTTGTTGTCATGGCTGTGCTGGGGTTTGCGAAGCCATTCATGAAGCCGGGTTAGAGAGTTTTTATCGAAGAACACCAGATGGTGAGCTTTTTTCACCTCCGCCGCCGCCGAATAAAGATGTTGAGTTTTTCGATTATGATGAAGTTCAATCTCAATATGTGAGTGAACTGGATCAAAAGCGTGAAATTACACTCATTTCAGAAGCTATTCATTGTGCCGCTTGTATTTGGCTGATTGAGCATACGCTAGCTAAGTTGGATGGCGTGCAAATGGCAAAAGTCAATTTCACCAACAAGCAAATTAAGTTGCGCTGGAATAACGACAAAATTAAGCTTTCGGAAATTATTCAAGAGTTGAATAGAGTGGGGTATGATGCAACCCCTTATGATGCTTCCAGTAGTGAGGAAGCTTTCCGCAAAGCAAATCGGGATTTACTTTATCGACTCGGGTTTGCCGGTTTTGCAATGATGAATGTCATGTGGTTTTCAGTGGCGCTTTATGCCGGTGCAGATCAGGACACAGAGTTCAGACCCTACTTTCATTGGATTGAGTTTATCATTGCGACGATTACACTCGCCTATTCAGGTAAACCCTTCTTATCAGGTGCAATCACTTCATTAAAATCTCGTTCCATTGGCATGGATGTTTCCATTTCGTTGGGTATTTTAACGACGTATTTCTATTCCTTCTGGGTCACAGTTGACCCGTTACACCCTGGCAATGTCTATTATGACACGATGATCGACTTTATGTTTTTACTGTTAATAGGACGTTATCTAGAAGCCATCTCAAAAAATAAAGCCATTGATTCGACACGACGACTCATGGATCTACAGCCTAAAGTCGCTCGGCTTAAAACGGCAGAAGGAATTGAAGTGATGCCCGTCAGAAAGCTTAAGGTTGATGACGTGGTGCTCGTCAAGCCTGGAGATCAAATACCAGTTGATGGCGAGGTTATCGAAGGCTCAGGAAATGTGAATGAGTCCATGTTGAGTGGTGAGTCACGGGAAGTCTTTAAAGCAGTGGCTTCCAATGTTTCGGCTGGAACGATTAATTTGGATGGTGCATTATCCATAAAAGTGAAGTCTATTTTACAAAATACCCTATTGGGTAGAATCGTCCATATGGTTGAGGATGCGCAAGGCTCAAAAGCCCCTATTCAGTGTACAGCCGAAAAAATTATGCCTTGGTTCGTTTCCGTCGTCATCGCGTTAGCAACATTAAGTTTTGTTTATTGGATTGTCAGTGCTGATTTAGAAACTGCTATGATCGCAGCTACGTCTGTTTTAATTATTACTTGCCCTTGTGCGTTCGGGTTAGCGACTCCTATGGCAACGGCGGTAGCTTCAGGTGTTTCAGCACAAAACGGTATATTGATTAAAAATGGTGCCGTACTGGAAATTCTAAATCACATTGATCATTTTGTATTTGACAAGACGGGCACCTTAACGAAAGGGCAGATGCAGCTCAAGGATTACACATTACATGAAGTTGAGAACGAAGAGGAGCTATTGAAAGACTTAGTTCGAGTCGAGTTTCATTCGGAACACTCTTTAGGTAAAGCTATTGTACAGGGGCTGCAGGCTCAGTCTCCCGAACTCAAAACGTTAGATATGACGACGACCTATTTTCAAGCACATCCTGGAAAAGGGGTAGAGGCGAAGCTTCAAGATCGACATTATCAGATCGGAACAGCTCAGTGGTTAGAAGGCTATAATTTACGAATTCCTGATACCCTGCGTACGCTTGAAGCGGATAAAGCTCAGCAAGGTCAAACCAGTGTGTGGGTTGCGCAAAATAATCGGATTGTGGCGATTTTATTCTTAGAAGATGAGATTCGTGACGATGCGGCTGAAATGATTCAGCGCCTTAAGCAACGTGGTAAAAAAGTGACGTTGTTAAGTGGGGATCGCCAGCTGGTTGCCGAAACAGTTGCTGAAAGACTGGGCGGAATGGAATTGCAGGCTGAAGTGTTACCTGAACAAAAACACCTTGCAATTCAGAGCTTCCAAAGCAATGGCGAAATGGTTGCCATGGTTGGGGATGGTATTAATGATGCGCCCGCCATGGCTCGTGCAAACGTCAGTATTGCGCTGGGATCTGGAACCGATGTTTCCATGGATTGTGCAGACATAGTCTTGTTAAATAATGAGTTGTTGTCTGTCGATACAGCGATTGATTTGTCGGAACGAACCCTGAAAACGATTAAAGAAAATATTGCCAGTTCAATTATTTATAATATTACCTTAGTGCCTTTGGCGATGGCAGCCATGTTAACTCCGTTGATTGCTGCTATCACAATGCCATTAAGTAGTTTGGTGGTTATTGGGAATGCTGCTCGTATTCGATCGTTTTATAGTAAAAAAGCCATTGCGAAGCGTCGTCAAAAATTTTTACAATCACAATCTAAATAAGAGAAGGAAAAGTATATGGATGTTGTATTTGGATTAATTCCCATGATGCTCTTCTTTGGTTTTTTAGTGGTCGTGGTGTTTATTTGGATGGCGAAATCGGGTCAGTTTGACGATTTAGATGGTGCTGCAAATAGTATATTTATGGATGATGAGTTTGATGAAGAGCTAAAGAAGAAAGATGCGGAAGTAAATTCAGCTGACGCTTCAGAGCATCCAAAAGAGTTAAAAGAAGATAAACCTTCCTGAGTCACTAAAAAATAGCCAGGCCTGGTCAGAATTAATAAAATCAGGTAATAAAAAAGGCAGCTAAAAGCTGCCTTTTTTGTGCCGTTCGATAACAATCCGAATGATTAAACGTCCAGATAATCTAAAATCCCTTCGGCCGCTTTTCGACCTTCAGCGATTGCGTGAACAACCAAGCTTGAACCGCGTACCATATCGCCTCCAGCAAAAACTTTTGCGTTGGAAGTCTGGAAAGGGAACTCTGATTCTTCTTCTGCAACCACAGTGCTCCAATCGGTTAAGCTGATATCGAAGTCTTTAAACCATGCTGGTGGGTTTGGCTGGAAACCAAAAGCCACGATGACGGCATCACAATCAATGATTGTTTCAGAGCCTTCTACCATTTCAGCACGACGGCGACCGTTTTCATCAGGTTCACCCATTCGAGTTTGGATGACCTTAATGCCGGCAACTTGTCCATCTTTTTCAATAACTTCTACTGGCGCAAGGTTGAATTTGAATTGAACCCCTTCTTCTTTAGCGTTCTTAACTTCCGCACGAGAACCCGGCATGTTTTCTTCATCACGACGATACACACAGTAAACTTCAGATGCGCCCTGACGAATTGAAGTACGTGTACAGTCCATTGTCGTATCCCCACCTCCTAATACGACAACACGCTTGCCTTTCAATGAGATAAAGGGTTCTGGACTTTGTCTCATTTTCAATTCGTTTTTAACGTTTCCGATTAAGAAATCTAACGCTTTGTACACTTGCGGTAGATCTTCACCTGGGAAGCGTCCTGCCATAGGTTTGTAAGTTCCCATACCAAGGAAAACCGCATCATAGTCAGAAAGCAGTGTGTCAAAAGCGATGTCTTTTCCAATTTCAGTATTGCATTGGAATTCGACGCCCATTCCTTCTAGAATTTTACGGCGCTTGACTACAATGTCTTTATCCAGTTTAAACTGAGGAATTCCGAAGGTAAGTAAACCACCGATTTCTTGTTCTTTTTCGAACACAACGGGCTTAACACCATTACGAATTAAGATGTCTGCACACCCAATACCGGCTGGACCCGATCCGATAATAGCCACTTTTTTATCCGTCATCGTGATATTTTCAAGTGAGGGGGTCCAACCCATATCGGTTGCGGTATCGGTAATGTATTTTTCGACGGCACCAATGGTGACAGCACCGAAGTTCGTATCTTCTAATGTACAAGCTTCTTCACACAAACGGTCTTGTGGACAGATACGCCCACACATCTCAGGTAAGGAGTTTGTTTGATGCGATAATTCCGCTGCTTCAATGATATTGCCTTCCGACACCAGTTTTAACCAGTTAGGGATATAGTTGTGAACAGGACAGGCCCATTCACAATAAGGGTTCCCACAGTGAAGGCAACGATCAGCTTGTGCCATGGCACGTTGAGGATCAAACTCTGTATAAATCTCTTCAAAGTTGTCCTTACGTTCCATCGCATCTTTTTTAGATGGAAGCTGTCGATCTAGTTCTAAAAATTGTCTTACATTTCCCATGATTAGCTCCCTTTATTCCCCGCCACCGCCGTGAGCGAATAAATCCAATAATTTTTCAACGTTAATGGCGCGTGATTTCACTAACCAGAAGTTATGCAAGTAGCGACTGAAATTATCAATAACTTCTTGCCCAAATTGACTACCGGTTTTTTCAACATATTCTGTAATGAGTTCTAATAAGTAGACGCGATAAGGCTCCGTTGACTCAGTGTCAATGCGAATGGCTTCAACCATTTCCGTATTTAGACGATCCGGTAACGTTCTGTCTAGATCAAGAATGAAAGCCATCCCGCCTGACATACCCGCACCGAAGTTGACGCCAACTTGCCCTAAGCTGACAACACAACCACCTGTCATATACTCACAACCATGGTCACCTAAGCCTTCAACCACGGCTGTGGCACCAGAGTTACGAACGGCAAAACGTTCCCCACCGGTTCCATTAGCAAAAAGCTTCCCGCCAGTTGCGCCGTAAAGACATGTATTCCCTACGATAGGGGTTGTGTGAGGGTCGAAGCCATGTTCTTTAACAGGACGAACTACAATTTCACCACCAGACATTCCTTTACCAACGTAATCGTTCGCATCCCCTTCAAGATGAAGGTTTAGGCCGTCGACGTTGAATACCCCAAACGATTGACCGGCAATCCCTGTCAGAGATAACGTAATCGGGCTGTCTTTCATCCCATTGTTTCCATAACGCTGGGCAATCTCACCTGAAATACGTGCGCCAATTGAGCGTCCTGTATTAACAAGGTGGAAGCCGAATTCTCCACCGGTTTTATTTTCAATTGCCGGTAAAACGGTTTTAACCATTTCTTCTGCGATATGCCCATCATCCCAAGGATTGTTACGAGTGACTTGCACCGTTTGAGGTTTGTCTTTCGGTACTCCGCCATCCGTGATGAACGGTGTCAAATCAATACTGGTTTGTTTATCTGTCAAAGGCTTATCAATCATTTTGAGCAGATCAACACGTCCAACAAGGTCTTCCAGCTTGGCTACCCCTAACTTGGCAAGCCACTCACGGGTTTCTTCGGCCACAAAGCGGAAGTAGTTAATAACCATTTCTGGCATACCGATAAAGTGTTCTTTACGAAGTCTTTCGTCTTGTGTTGCAACGCCTACTGCACATGTATTCAAGTGACAGATACGCAAGTATTTACATCCAAGTGCTACCATCGGCGCGGTACCGAATCCAAAGGATTCCGCCCCTAAAATAGCTGCTTTAATAACATCCAATCCAGTTTTTAACCCACCGTCTGCTTGAAGAATGACTTGTCCACGCAAATCATTCGCTCGCAAGACTTGGTGCGCTTCAGCAAGCCCCATTTCAAATGGGTTACCTGCATATTTTACCGAAGTAAGTGGGCTTGCCCCTGTACCACCATCGTACCCTGAAATAGTGATTAAATCAGCATACGCTTTTGCAACACCTGCCGCAATTGTCCCAACGCCTGGTTCAGCAACCAGTTTCACTGAAACCAAAGCATTCGGGTTAACTTGTTTCAAGTCAAAGATAAGCTGTGCCAGATCTTCGATAGAATAAATATCATGATGCGGTGGTGGTGAAATCAACGTGACGCCTTCAACAGAGTGACGTAGTTTCGCAATGGTTGCATCCACTTTGTGACCTGGAAGCTGTCCACCTTCACCTGGCTTAGCACCTTGCGCCACTTTAATCTGTAGCACTTCAGCATTGCGTAAATAATGTGCCGTCACGCCAAATCGACCAGAAGCAATCTGCTTAATTTTCGACATTTTTTCCGTGCCGTAGCGTGCAGGGTCTTCAGCCCCTTCACCCGAGTTTGAGCGAGCGCCAATGCGGTTCATTGCAATTGCCAAGGCCTCATGCGCTTCAGGTGAAAGTGCGCCTAAAGAAATCCCTGCGGAGTCAAAGCGCTTGTAGATTGATTCGACCGGTTCAACTTCAGAAAGCTCAATTGGATTAAGCTGGTCTTTAAAAGTAATAAGGTCACGTACCGTCATTGCAGGACGTTCATTGACTAGCTTGGCAAATTTGTTGTAGGCGATTTGATCGCCTTTTTGCACTGCCTCGCGTAAATAATTGACCACGTCTGGGTTGTATGCATGATATTCACCACCATGAATATACTTTAACAACCCACCCGGTTTTAAGAATTTACGAGGGTTGAAGGCATATTTTGAAAGCTTGATTAAATCGGCTTCCAAATGTTTAAAGCGCGTTCCTTCAATTCGAGTGGGTGTGCCTTTGAAACATAGGTCAACAATCTCTTTGCTTAAACCAACGGCTTCAAACAACTGTGAGCCACGGTAAGACGTAATGGTTGAAATCCCCATTTTGGACAGGATTTTAAACAGTCCTTTGTTAATTCCTTTACGATAATTCTTGATGTACTCTGAAATCCCAACTTTTTCGTCGAGCTCTTTGGTACGAATCATGTCTTGCAAGCTTTCATACGCCAGGTAAGGGTAGACGGCTGTCGCACCGTAACCAAATAATACTGCATAGTGATGCGGGTCACGCGCGGTTCCTGTTTCAACAATAATGTTTGCTTCAGGGCGTAGACCTTCTGAGATTAAACGGTGATGTACCGCCCCTGTTGCCATTGCTGCAGGTACCGTAATCAGGCCTTTCTCGATGTTAAGGTCACTTAAAATAAGCAGTGTAACCCCGTTTTTAACCGCTTCAACTGCTTGGTCACAAACCGCAATGGTGGCTGACTTCAGGTCGCTCGTTTCAGGGGTGTAATGTAATGAAATACGTTGGTTACGATAATTATCATCCACGATGCTGGTTAAGTGCTTCATCATAGAAGGCGATAAAATCGGTGATTGTGATTCTAAACGACGCGCATGGTCTTCACCTTCGTCAAACATGTTTAATTCACGCCCGAAACAGGTGTTCAAAGACATGACGATGTTTTCACGTAAAGGATCAATTGGCGGGTTGGTTACCTGCGCAAACATTTGGCGGAAGTAATCAAACACGGAGCGTTCTTTATGAGAAAAGACCGGTAGCGGGGCATCATCCCCCATTGAACCAGTCGCTTCTTGTCCAGCTTCTGCTAATACACGGATGACTTGATCACGCTCTTCAAAGGTAACTTGGTAATACTTCTGATAAATGTCGGCCTGATTGCTGTCCCAGTTGAAGGTATGATCTTCAGTGTCTAGGCGCTCTTCAAGGTGCATGTACCCTTTATCCATCCATTCGCGATACGGTTTAGCTGCTTTTAAGCCTGCATCAATGTCTTCAGGCATCAGTAATTTACCTGCTTCAAGATCAACGGCAATCACTTGGCCTGGTTTTAGGCGTCCTTTTTCAACGACATCTTCCGGTGCATAGTTATACACCCCGATTTCAGAAGCAAAGGTAATATGGCGGTCTTTGGTAATGACATAACGTGTTGGGCGTAGCCCATTTCGGTCAACACCACAGATAGCATATTTACCGGTATTGATAACCATCCCAGCTGGACCATCCCAAGGCTCCATGTGCATGGAGTTGTACTCTAGGAATGCTTTTAGGTCCGGATCCATGTGAGGCATGTTTTGCCAGGCGGGTGGAATCAACAAACGCAATGCTTGGAAAACCGGCATATCCCCCATCATCAATACTTCTAGCATGTTATCGAGAGAATTAGAGTCAGACCCTTCTTGCGCCACAAGTGGTTTCAAATCAGGTAACTCTGGAATTAATGGTGTGTCAAATTTACTCTGACGCGCCAAAGCCCAATTACGGTTTCCTTTAATGGTATTCAATTCACCATTGTGAGCTAAGAAGCGGAAAGGCTGAGCCAATCGCCATTGTGGAAGTGTGTTGGTTGAAAAACGCTGGTGGTAAGAAACCAATGATGATTCAAAGCGTTCATCCTTTAGATCCAAATAGAACTCAGGAAGTTCTTTTGGCATCACCAACCCTTTATAAGAAATTAATTGGCTATGCAAGGACGCGATGTAAAAGGTTTCATCGTTTGGCTCAACCGCCATTTCCGTTTTACGACGGGCAACAAACAATGCACGGTTAAAGTCAGCATCACTCATTTCAACAGGCGCGTTGATATAGACCTGTTCAATTAACGGTTCCATGCCTGCCGCCTGTGCTCCCAGTACTTCTGAGGCAACAGGGACTTTTCGCCAACCTGCAATGCTAAGCCCTTTAGATTCAAGTGCTTTTTCTAATTCTGCTCTTGCAAAAGCGGCTTTGTCTGCGTCTTGGTTTAAGAAAATCATGCCGCTGGCATAGTTTTCAGACAGGGTGAATCCAAGGTCTTTGGCTTCTTGGCGAAGGAAGGCGTTTGGTTTTTTGATCAATAAACCACAGCCATCTCCTGTGCAGCAGTCTGCGGCGACACCACCACGGTGGGTCATGTTGGCCAAAGACTCGATCGCTGTTTGAACCGCCCAATGACTAGGCTTGTCGTCCATTTGGGCGATCATGCCGAAACCACAGTTCTCTCTTTCAAATTCAGGAGAATATAGACCTTGTAAGCTGTTGAGTGAATTCATAATTCAGTTTCCTGTCTGTAAACATTTATAACATGTTGTTATAAAGGCACTTTTTAGGGTACGTTTGGGTATCTGAGTGCGAAAAAATTAAAATGGTGCGAAATTATACTTTTTTAGCGGTTTGAAAGCAATGTTTAGCACGCCTTCGCTAATAAAATATTGGGAATGAAGGAAAGAAATGAGGTTTGTTCTGTTTAGAAAGGTATCACCCAAAAACAACCAGGCCTGGCTGATTTTGGATGCGCTTTCTTGGCACTAAGCGTTGTCGATTAAAGAGACGCCGGTCATTTCTTCTGGTTTTTTAATTCCCATCATGTCTAGTAAGGTCGGAATAACATCACATAAAGCCCCATTGTCCTTTAATGGGTAACCTTTCTTACCAAAGTAAACGAAAGGCACCGGGAAAGTGGTGTGTGATGTTAACGGCTTGCCTGTTTCTTCATTGAATAACATTTCCATATTACCATGGTCCGCAGTGACAATGGCTTCACCATCGACTGCTTTGAGGGTGGCTAAGATTTCGCCCAATGCTTCATCAACCGCTTCAGCCGCCTGAATGCAGGCGTTAAAGTCTCCAGTATGCCCAACCATATCAGGGTTAGCAATGTTACAGATAAAGGTATCATATTCACCCGAGTTAATGGCATCAATGAGTTTCTCTTTTAGTTCCGGTAAACTCATTTCTGGTTGAAGGTCATACGTTGCAACTTGCGGCGAATTAATCAATACACGTACTTCATTGTTATTCGGTTCTTCAACGCCACCGTTGAAAAAGAACGTTACATGTGCATATTTTTCAGTTTCAGCAATACGGAGTTGTTTTAATCCTTTTTTAGAGACATATTCACCAAAGGTGTTCCGTAGTCTGGTTGGGCGGTAGGCCACCAAGGCACCAAATTTTTCGAAATTCTTTTTGTATTCTGTGAGCGTAACGAATTCTGATAAAATGGGCGTTTTGCAACGATGAAAATCTGCAAAATCATCCATAATGAAAGCTTCAGTCAATTGTCTGGCGCGATCAGAACGGAAGTTCATAAAGATCACAGAGTCGCCATCTTTGACGCGAGCTGGCTTGCCATTGTTGCGAGTAATGACGGTGGCTTGAATGAACTCGTCGTTTTCACCTCGAGCATAAGCCATTTCAACAGCTTCTTTTGCACTTTTAGCTTCAAACTCGGCTGAACCGCAGGTAATAACATCATGCGCTTTTTTAACACGTTCCCAGCGGTTGTCTCGATCCAGTGCGAAGTAGCGTCCTGTTACGGATGCGATACGACCGCCGCCGAGTTCTTTCATGAAATCTTCTAATTCTTCAATGTATTGAAGCGCGCTTTGCGGAGCAGTATCGCGGCCATCGGTAAAGATGTGGACGTAGATTTTAGCGCCACGGTCGTGGGCCATTTTGATACTGGCTTTGATGTGGTCAATGTGTGAATGTACGCCACCATCCGACAAAAGGCCCAAAATATGGACTTTATGACCTCGATTGCTGGCAGCATCAATCGCTTTGACAAGTGCATTGTTTTCAAAAAAACGACCTTCATCGATGTCTTTCTGGATACGAGTTAACTCTTGATATACTACGCGGCCGGCGCCCAGGTTCATGTGTCCTACTTCAGAGTTCCCCATTTGACCTTCAGGTAATCCAACAGCCATTCCAGAGGTGTTGATTAACGTATGGTGGTAGTCTTTTAGCAGGTTGTCCCAGTTTGGCGTATGGGCTTGTGCAATGGCATTGTGTTGTGTTGCTTCACGATGTCCCCAGCCATCCAAGATGATCAATCCAGTTGGTCGGTTTTTAATTTGCACGGGTTTTGTCATATCATTTCCTTTTGAGAAGATGTTTTGATGAGTAGGGTGACATTCTCAGCAAAACGCATAAAAATTTCAAAATGTCATTTATTGTAACCAGTTTCACTGTTAAAATCATTAGCTTTGAATTTTGATTCATATGTTATTTTAAGGGAAAACGAATGTTTATTGAATTTGTGGAAGAGCAAATTTTTCTGTTTATCGCATTAGGCGTGATCGTGATGATGCTGGTTTTCAGTTATTTTGGGGACAGAGTCTCAGGGTATCGTTCTGTGAATGCGGGCGAAGCAGTGCGTCTTTATAATTCTGGTGCTTGGGTCTTAGATGTGCGTACCGATGCCGAGTATAAAACCGGTTATATTGGTGAAGCTGAAAATATTTCATCGACGGAAATTGCAAAACAGCCGGATACTGTGACGAAGCATAAAGAAGAAGATGTATTGGTGTATTGCCAGTCTGGCATGCGTTCAGCATCGGTGGCTAAAGCGTTAGTTAAACAAGGGTTTACGAACGTCCATAATTTAAGTGGTGGGGTCATGTCTTGGAAAAATGCGGGATTACCTTTGAATAAGCCGGTTTCAAAAAAAAAGCTAAGAAAGGAAAAAAAGTGAGCTCAACACAACCAGAAATCATTGTTTATGCGACAAAGACTTGTCCTTTTTGTACTATGGCGAAGAGTTTGCTGGATGGTAAAGGGCTTAAATACGACTTGATTAATGTCGGAACGGATCGTTCAATGTGGCAAGCGATGCAAGAAAAGAGTGGACGTAATACCGTACCGCAAGTTTTTGTTGGCGATCACCATGTTGGTGGGTTTGACGAATTATCAGCCGCTGATCGTTCTGGTGAGCTGGATCAAATTTTAGCAAAATAATTTTAAGGATTAAAAGCAAGATGTCTGAAGAAAATCAAGAAAAGCAGTTTGCGATTCAAAAAGTCTATACGCGTAATGTTTCATTTGAAGCACCTAATTCACCAGAAGTATTCACGCAAGACTTTCAACCGCAACTAGACGTCGATTTAAATGTCGAAAGCCGTTCTTTAGAAGAGGGCGTGTTTCATGTGGTTGTGCGCGTTACGGCGACGACTAAAATGGATGATAAAACTGCCTTCCTTTGTGAAGTCGAGCAAGCGGGTATTTTCACTCTAACGGGATTTGACGAAGGTGAAACCAACTATTTACTAGGGGTTCAATGTCCAAATACTTTATTCCCTTATGCGCGTGAAACAGTTTCAGACTTAGTGACGCGTGGAGGATTTCCACAATTGTTGCTGGAGCCTGTGAACTTTGAAGGCATTTATGCAGACCATTTGCAACAGCAAGCTGAAGCACCGAAACAATAAACTGGTAGAGACTGAGTGACGTTAGCCAAAAAGCCTTTAAAGATTGCCGTATTGGGCGCAGGAGCCTGGGGGTCGGCGTTGGCAATTCATTTGTCACGAATTGGCCACCAGGTCAAACTCTGGGATCATAATCCTGAGAATGCGGCGGCGTTAGAGTCAGCAAGAGAGAATGTCCGTTATCTCAAAGGTGTGCCGTTTCCGGAATCTTTAAGTGTACAAAGTGATTTGACGGTAACGTTGACGGGAGTCGATGCCGTTTTAATGGTTATCCCCAGTCATGCTTTTCGTGACGTGTTGCAAAAAATGCACCAGATCATGATGGGGTCTAAAGATCATTATCATTTGGCCTGGGCCACCAAGGGGTTTGAGCCGGAAACCAGTTTAATGCTGCATGAGATTGTGCAGCAAGAACTAGGTGAAGCCATTTCTTATGCGGTGTTATCAGGCCCTACTTTTGCCGCAGAAGTGGCCAGAGGGCTACCGACGGCAATGGTGAGTGCTTCATGTGATCACAGCGAAGCGCAATTTTGGGCGGATGCATTTCACTGCGACACCTTTAGAATGTATACCCAATCCGATGTAGTCGGCGTGGAAGTGGGTGGTGCTTATAAAAATATCATGGCCATTGCAACGGGCTTATCGGATGGGTTGCGACTAGGGGCGAATGCTCGCGCAGCTTTGATTGGCCGGGGAATGGTTGAGATGATGCGGTTTGGAGATGCACTGGGCGCAAAGAATGAAACCATGATGGGATTATCTGGTTTGGGTGACTTGGTGCTGACCTGTACTGATGACTTATCGCGTAATCGTCGATTTGGATTGATGCTGGCACAGTCGCAGCGACCTGCTGATGAAGTGATTGAAGAAATTGGTCAAGTCGTTGAGGGTGTCAAAGCGGTTAAAGCTGTTAAGTTGATTGCGGATAAATATCAGCTAGATTTGCCGATTATGGAACAGGTTTACAATATTATTGTTGGGCAAAGTACTGCGGAACAAGCAGTCAAAGAATTGATGCGCCGCCATGGCCGGTCTGAGTTAGAGCTTGGTTAAAAAAGAGTAAGTTATTTCAGAGGGCGTAAATCGTTAAAAACCACCAGGCCTGGTGGTTTTTGCCGTTTGGGAGTCTGAGCGGAGATGCTATAAATTCATGTCAAAGCTGAGTTGGCGCCATGCTTCATACGCCATAACGGAAACGGCATTGGCTAAGTTTAAGCTTCGACCGCCAGGAATCATTGGGATGGTGAGTCGTTGGCTTTCAGGTAAACTTTCGATGACATCTTTAGGAAGGCCGCGGGTTTCAGGGCCGAATAAAAAAGCATCTCCGTTTTCAAAAGCAGGTTCGGTATAATAGCGCTCAGTTTTTGTGGTCAGCGCAAAGACCCGATTCGGCTTGATCGCACTTAAGCAAGCGTCCAGTGAAGAGTGTTCTTTCAAGTTGGCGAGTTCGGCATAATCCAGTCCGGCGCGACGCACTTTCTTTTCACTTAAGTCAAACGCATAAGGTTGAATTAAGTGTAAATGTGCGCCCATGTTGGCGCTGAGACGTATTAAAGCACCGGTGTTCTGTGGAATTTCGGGCTCATATAAGATGATGTGTATCATTTTGTTATAACTTTTAAGTGGTGAAAAATTTTGGTCGATTTATCTGTTAATTTGTGTGGTCTTAACTTCCGAAACCCTGTTGCAATGGCGTCAGGGAATGCGGGGTATGGCATAGAGTACCAAGCTGTTTCGGGGTTTTCCAATCGCGATGTCGGCGCGGTGTTTTTAAAAGGCACCACGTTAGAACCAAAGCTTGGTAATAAGCCCGAAAGAGTCATGGAAACGGCCAGTGGATTATTGAATTCCATTGGATTACAAAACCCTGGCGCTCATGCTGTGATAAAAGATTATCTACCAAAGTTAGACTTAAGCCAATCACAATTTATTATTAATGTGTCCGGTTCTTCTATTGAGGAGTATGCCGAAGTGGTCCGTCTGTTCGATCAAACCGACTTACCTGCCATTGAAGTGAATATTTCATGCCCGAATGTTAAGAAAGGCGGGGCGGCGTTTGGAAATGATCCCGATATGGCTGCGAAAGTGGTCGAAGCGTGTCGTGCCAATACCTCCAAGCCATTGATTGTAAAATTATCGCCGAATCAAACGGATATTGCGGAAGGCGCGCGCCGTGTTATCGATGCCGGTGCGGATATGTTGTCAGCTGTTAATACATTAATGGGGATGCAGATCGACATTCATTCTGCGCGACCGACCTTAGGCAATAACCAGGGTGGTTTATCCGGCCCAGCGATTAAACCGGTGGCACTTTTAAAAGTACACCAGGTTTATCAAGTCGCAAAACAATACAATGTGCCGATTATTGGGTTAGGCGGAATCGCCTCTGCAGAAGATGCGATTGAGTTTTTATTGGCTGGCGCATCAATGGTGGCCGTTGGGACAGCAATGGCGAAAGACCCATTGTTGGTCAAAAAAATAAATAAAGACATTAAGAAATATATGGCCCGTTATGGCTATCAATCCGTTTCAGAAATGACGGGTAAACTCATATTAAATACAGATACCGTTTTGTGCGGTCAGTGAGATAAGTAGAACAATGATGAAGACAGTAGAAGAACAGATGGCAGTGATTCAGCGTGGTGCTGAAGAAATTTTAGTAGAAAAAGAGCTTATTGAGAAATTAAAAAAAGGTAAGCCGCTGAAAATTAAAGCTGGCTTTGATCCAACAGCGCCTGATTTGCATTTAGGGCATACCGTATTAATTAATAAGCTGCGTCAGTTTCAAGACCTAGGGCATGAAATTTTGTTCTTGATTGGCGATTTTACCGCGATGATCGGTGATCCAACCGGGAAAAGCGCGACGCGTCCACCCTTGTCGGAAGAAGATGTGTTGAATAATGCTGAGACCTATAAAGAACAGGTGTTTAAAATTTTAGACCCTGCTAAAACCAAGGTCGTGTTCAATTCAGAGTGGATGTCTAAGTTGAGTGCAGCCGATATGATTAAGCTGGCAGGAACGACCACCGTTGCTAGAATGTTAGAGCGTAATGATTTCGGAGAGCGTTACCAGTCGAATACGCCAATTGCGATTCATGAGTTTTTATATCCATTGGTGCAGGGTTATGACTCAGTCGCCTTAGAGGCAGATATCGAACTGGGTGGAACCGACCAGAAGTTTAACTTGTTGATGGGGCGTACCTTGCAGCAACACTATGGTAAAGAAGCGCAATGTACTTTAACCATGCCGATTCTTGAAGGGTTGGATGGTGTTCAAAAAATGTCGAAGTCTTTAAATAACTATATTGGGATCAAAGATGCACCGAATGATATGTTCGGAAAAGTCATGTCAGTTTCTGATGAGTTGATGTGGCGTTACTTTGAATTGCTCTCATTTGAATCTTTAGAAACCATTGCTGGATATCAAGACGCGGTTGAGAATGGAGAAAATCCACGTAATATTAAAATCAAGTTAGCGTTGGAGTTGATTGAGCGTTTCCATAATAAAGAATCGGCTGAAGGTGCTTTAAAAGATTTTGAAACCCGTTTTTCAAAAAATGCCATTCCAGATGAGATGCCTGAGTTTACCTTTAGTGAAATCATGCCATTGGCAAACCTTTTGAAAGAAGCGGAGCTAGTGTCTTCAACGTCTGATGGTCATAGAATGGTCAAGCAAGGCGCAGTTAAGTTGAATGGAGAAAAGGTGACGGATAGTCGGGCACCTGTTGAGAGTTGTGAAAAACAAGTTTACCAAGTTGGTAAGCGAAAATTTGCACGCATTACCGTCAACACCTAATATTCTTTCTTTACGTTATATATAAGACCCAAAAAACCGCCAGGCCTGGCGGTTTTTTGGTTTTAAAGGATTGTCTCAAGAGTGAGGTTAAATTAATTTAATGGCTATAAAAAGGCTAAGTGCTTTAAATTAAAAGGTATTTGGTTACGGGTGTCATACCGCTGTCAAAAAACTTTAAAAAAAGAAGCAAAAAAGGGTTGCAAAAAAACGGGTGGCGGTTAGAATACGCATCTCTTTCAAACAGAGCCTAAACAAAGCAGCCAAGGCCGCGGAGTTTGGAGACGTTTAAAAGGGTTTTTCAGGTTGTAATTTGAGATGAAAATCGAGAATAAAAACTTCGAAAAAAAAGCGTAAAAAAAGCTTGACGTTGATTAGATGTTAAGCC
>NZ_JARTLM010000019.1 GCF_029625905.1 Hydrogenovibrio sp. 3SP14C1 | reverse complement strand
ACTCAAGCGCAAACTGATGCCGGAGCCGATGATACTGTTGCTGTGACGCCTAAAAAACTGAGATGGGGGTTTTCAATATCTTTGACCCAAAATGGCTACATGATATTTCCCTCTTGGATGGGTGGATTAATTATCCAGTGGGGGTTAGTAGTTGTGAACGAAACAATCGCCGCAAATACATATTATGTTGATAACGTGATTTTTCCGACAACATTTCCTAGTGCTCTTTTTGCTGTATTAAGTTCGTTGTCAACTGGAAATGCTCCAAATCAATTTGCCAACATATCTGCTGAACAGCAAACAACGTCAGGGTTTGATGCTTATTATTCAAATGGCTCAGGTGGTGGTGTAAGAGGAATTAGATGGATTGCAATTGGAGTATAAAATGAAAGTATATTTTTCAAAGTCAAAACCGGGCTTCTTTTTAGACGCTGTAAAAAAAACTTGTGAGAATTTAAAATCTTGGCCGACTGATGCCGTTGAGATGACAGCTGATGAAATTTCAACCTATCATGGAAAGCAACCACCAACAGGTAAGCGACTTGGTGGAGACGCAAATGGTCGCCCAGTATGGGTAAATAAACCGCAACTTTCTGTGGAAGAGCAAGCCATTGTAGATAATCGACTAGCTAAACACACTGGTGAACTCTATGCTGATTCTGGCATTACCGTACCGTTCACTAATGAAGTGGCCAATGGTTTAATGCAGATAAAAAACGGATTTGATGCCGCAGCCGCATTAGTAGCAGCAGGTGACATGTCACAAGCAGATTACGACGCTTTAAGTGTAAACTTAGAGATTAGTTCCACGGTTAAACTGCCATTAACACCAGCCACTATTCTGCCATTTTCGGCTTGGTTTTGGACAAAGCGAAGTGCCTTTTTCTAAAGTAATAAGAAGCGGAGTTCATGTCGAAGTGCTGCTGCCTCATTCATGGTGGCAGCGTCCATATTATAAGCTTACTCATACCATTGAATGCGCTGGACACTTCGTTCCAGAAGGTTTTATATCAGACGGCGCGACCGTTCCGCGCATCTTCTGGCCTATCTTCCCTCCAATCGGACGCTACCTAAAAGCCACTCTGGTTCACGACTA
>NZ_JARTLM010000192.1 GCF_029625905.1 Hydrogenovibrio sp. 3SP14C1 | reverse complement strand
GGGCCGCGCCCGGGTAGTGGGCGTCGCGCAGGTGCGCCGGCACGACGCCCGCGTGGCCGGCCCGGACGTCGGCGACGGCCGCGCCGATCGCGGTGGTGCACGCGTTCGACTTCGGCGCGGTCGCCAGGTGCACGACCGCCTGCGCCAGCACCAGCTGGGCCTCCGGCATGCCGATGAGCTGCACCGCCTGGGCCGCCGCGACCGCCGTCTGCAGGGCCGTCGGGTCGGCCATCCCGACGTCCTCCGACGCGGCGATGAC
>NZ_JARTLM010000191.1 GCF_029625905.1 Hydrogenovibrio sp. 3SP14C1 | reverse complement strand
AATCTACAAATTCTTCGATTGTTTTTGCACCAACAAAGTTTTTTCCGCTTGCTTCATTTGCTAAGAAGTTTTCTGTCTTCTCGTAAGAGCGATTAAAAACTGCTACGGAAAAACCTTTGCTTTCCATGTTAAGTGCGATATTTTTTCCCATAACGGCTAAGCCGATAACTCCGATTTGTTGTTTCATCAACTCATCATTTCCTCTCTATAATTATTTTGAAATGAATCATTCCCTATTATAGCGAATTTAGTAGTAGGA
>NZ_JARTLM010000190.1 GCF_029625905.1 Hydrogenovibrio sp. 3SP14C1 | reverse complement strand
AGACCAGATCCTGCGCGCCTCCTGAGCGTAAGTTACGGATTTCACTACGCTGAGCGGGAGAGAATGAGGCTGCCGCTTCAAAGGGAATGATATTGACCACGATGTTGAACAACGGCGAGCGGCTGGCGACGCTCCTCAGACTTTTTATCTCTTCGTAACGAAACGCTTGATGTTTCTTGAGTTGCTTGAGCGCGTGTTCAATGGTTTGCGCCAACTGTCGGCATGAGGCGGTGTCTTCAATATCGAGAGTCAAAGGAAC
>NZ_JARTLM010000189.1 GCF_029625905.1 Hydrogenovibrio sp. 3SP14C1 | reverse complement strand
ATGGGTAAGCCGATCCCCGATACCGATGCCGCTGTCTCAATCAATAATGGCTGGGGAGATTCCGTACTGGTTTCTTGCATGGCCCCGCTGCTGCGCAATGAGTCTACTGCGGCTAATGCTGGCGAACTGGTGTTTGAGTCGAAGGTTGACGTTATTGGCGTCCCTGACCTGATGGAAAGGCTGCGAGAGGATGATTACGCTCAGTCGGTCCTAGAGATGATTAGCCTTCAGGTGCAGGCCAAGGGCATCACTAAGACGC
>NZ_JARTLM010000188.1 GCF_029625905.1 Hydrogenovibrio sp. 3SP14C1 | reverse complement strand
GGCGAGGTGTTGAGCATGACGACTTTGAGAATGAGTTGCATATTCATCACCAAGGCGGGCTGGGCCTCAAGAAAATATATCAAGATATACTGATGAACCACATTTATGGTTCTTCTGAGTTTACAAAAAAAATTGTCATAAGCAACAATCAACTATACAAAAAGCACCTTGCTTTTATTTTTGAAAATGATGCGGATGGACTGAAAAAATGGAACGATAAACTAGACGATATAGAGAACCGCTTTCCTGATGACACAAGA
>NZ_JARTLM010000187.1 GCF_029625905.1 Hydrogenovibrio sp. 3SP14C1 | reverse complement strand
GTGGAGTATCGTCCTCGAGCGGTCACCGCAGATCGTAATCAACCGGAAAGACGCTTAACTTTAGATGAATACATCCCTCGTGCGGTACCGGACTGGAAAGTCAAACAAGCTCAAGCATTGTATGAAAAACACTATGATGAGCTACAGCGTATTGGTAAGCAGTATGGTGTTCAGCCGCGTTTTATCGTTGCGCTTTGGGGTGTCGAAAGTAACTTCGGTAGCTTTACTGGCAACTTTCCAGTTATCGATGCTTTATCAAC
>NZ_JARTLM010000186.1 GCF_029625905.1 Hydrogenovibrio sp. 3SP14C1 | reverse complement strand
CGATAGCGCAGCAGTCAACACCACGACGTTCAGTACTGTTGCCACCAGATTGCTGTTCAATGCATGGAAGATCAGCACGAACGGGCTGCCGCCTTCTACCACTTTGCCCCACGGATACAGTGACAGCAGAATTGCCAGTGAACCGATATAGAACAGCAGAATACGGTAGATCACCTGGTTGGTCGCTTTAGGAATGCTTTTCTGCGGGTTGTCTGCTTCTGCTGCGGTGATGCCTACCAGTTCCAGGCCACCGAACGAGA
>NZ_JARTLM010000185.1 GCF_029625905.1 Hydrogenovibrio sp. 3SP14C1 | reverse complement strand
CTCGGCTTTGGCGATGTATTGCAGGTCAAGGTCATAGAACTTGGCAACAAACCGCGCTTCCACCAGGTCGTTACGCTGGGTCAGCAATTGGTTGTAGGTATCGAGCATCACCACCACATCCGGGTGCGCCTGCAACAGCGCATCAAGGTTGTCGTAACGGGTGACCGAGGCAAAGGTGTGCCGCAACGAAGCCATCAGCCAGTCAATCGCCAGGTCCGGGTCGGAACTGTCGACGAAAGCCTGGCGAATCTGCTCGTCCA
>NZ_JARTLM010000184.1 GCF_029625905.1 Hydrogenovibrio sp. 3SP14C1 | reverse complement strand
GCGACACAGGCTAGCAGCGCTCCCACCATCAGGCCCACCAGCGGGTAGGCGCGAATGGCCCAGCGCCGAGTGGCCGGTGTCCAGGGGCAGGCAACGGGGATCGGCAGGCGCGTCAGAAACTGCAGCGCCAGCAGCATGCCGTACAGGGCATTTTTCATGGTGCGCCAGCCGCCTTCCATTCGATGGTCTGCCCGGCCACTACCTCCACCACCCGGTCGGCCTGGGCCGCCAGCCAACGGTGCAGCTTTTGCAGGAATTCC
>NZ_JARTLM010000183.1 GCF_029625905.1 Hydrogenovibrio sp. 3SP14C1 | reverse complement strand
CAGAAATACCAGGCGCTCGAAGGCCGGAGCAGGGCCGTAAAAATAGGGGTTACGCTCGACGATCAGCTGCTCACCTTCCTGCCACTCCACCATGCGGTAGGGGCCAGAACCCAGCGGCTGGCGGCCGTAACCCGCATGATGGCCATTTTCCCGCTCGGCATCAGGTACAATGCCCAGGGTCATCAGCTGGTCGATGAAGGTGATGCGAGGGGATTTCAGGGTAAGCGTGACGGTGTGGTCATTCACGGCGTCGGCATGTG
>NZ_JARTLM010000018.1 GCF_029625905.1 Hydrogenovibrio sp. 3SP14C1 | reverse complement strand
AGAAAGTGTTTAGGATACAAAACACCAAATGAAGTGTTTTGGAATAAGAACGTTGCACTTACGAGTTGAATGTATGAGTTAAGAGCTTTCTTAGCCTTTATACTTTTCAAACACCAATGAGGCATTGGTTCCGCCAAACCCGAAACTGTTACTCATCATACGCGTCAGCCCAGCATTTTCCTGAAGCTCAGTAACAATTGGCATGCCTTCACACTCAGGATCCATCGTTTCAATATTGATAGATGGCGCAATAAAATCATTTTCCAGCATCATCAGACTGTAAATGAATTCATGCACACCCGCTGCCCCTAATGAATGTCCAGACATTGATTTGGTAGAGCTGATTTTAGGCACTTTAGCACCAAACACCTCACGAATGGCTGCCGCTTCTTTGGTGTCGCCAACCGGAGTAGAAGTCCCGTGCGGGTTGATATAATCAACATCACCTTTCACGGTAGACAGGGCAAGGTTCATACAACGCACAGCCCCTTCACCAGACGGCGCGACCATATCATAACCATCAGAGTTGGCACCATAACCAGTAATCTCTGCATAAATCTTCGCGCCACGGGCTAAAGCATGCTCAAGTTCTTCAACGACCACCATACCGCCGCCGCCAGCAATAACAAAACCATCACGATCCGAATCATAAGCACGAGAAGCTTTTTCTGGTGTTGCATTGTATTTTGTTGAGAGCGCACCCATTGCATCGAATAAAACCGACATCGTCCAGTGGAGTTCTTCACCACCACCAGCAAAGACAACGTCTTGTTTACCTAGCTGTATTTGTTCTACCGCTGTACCAATACAGTGTGCCGACGTCGAACAAGCCGAACTGATCGAGTAGTTAATCCCTTTAATCTTGAAGGGTGTCGCTAAGCAGGCCGATACCGTTGATCCCATGGTTCTGGTAACCATATAAGGTCCTACACGCTTAACTCCTTTCTCACGAGCAACTTCGACTGCTTGGGTCGAATTTGAGTTAGAACCACCACCAGAACCTGCAACAAGACCAGTACGAGCATTCGAGACTTGATCTTCTGTCAAACCTGAATCTTTAACTGCCTGGTCCATCGCAATGTAAGTATACGCTGCGGCATCACCCATAAAACGCAAACTCTTACGGTTGATATGCTCTGCAAAATCTAAGTTTTTAACAGCACCATGCACGTGTGATCTAAGGCCATTTTCTTCATATTCAGGCGCATAAACAATTCCTGAACGTCCACTGCGTAGAGAATCTGTAACTTCTTCTTTGTTGTTTCCTAAACTTGAAACAACACCTAGACCTGTAATAACGACTCTTTTCATTTTAAAAATTATCCGTATTTGTAAACAAACCAACTTTTAAGTCATCAGCTGAGTAAATTTCTCGCCCATCAACATATAAGTGAGCATCACCAATCCCCATGTAAAGCTTACGTTTGATGACTCGTTTCATATTGATGACATATTCAACTTTTTTAGCTGTTGGTAATACCTGACCATAGAATTTTACTTCACCCGAACCTAATGCTCTACCTCTTCCTGGACCGCCAGTCCACCCCAAGAAGAAACCGATCAGTTGCCACATAGCATCTAAGCCTAAACAACCCGGCATAACGGGATCATCATTAAAGTGGCATTCAAAGAACCATAAGTCTTTCTTCACATCTAGCTCGGCACGAATTTCACCCTTGCCATAAGCACCACCTTCTTCTGAAATATGAGTGATACGATCAAACATCAACATTGGTGGCAAAGGAAGTTGTGCATTACCTGGGCCGAATAATTCTCCGCGCCCACAGGATAAAAGTTCTTCTTTATTATAGCTAGACTGCTGTTCCATTTATTTTCCAGATTTATAAAATTTGACTATATTATAACAGTAGAGGGATTTTCATTACAACGCAATTACTACATACAAAAAAGCCCGCTATTCCTTTTTGGAATGCGGGCTTTGAATATGGTGCCGAAAGAGGGACTTGAACCCCCAACCTACTGATTACAAATCAGTTGCACTACCAGTTGTGCTATTTCGGCTGAATGCGGCGTATTATAGATTGTTGATGATTTATGTCAACCCTTTTTATAAACTTTCTATAACTTCTTTCATCCCACGCAGGGTTAAATCTTCAACATAGCTATACGACTTATCTAAAACGGGTTTTAATGACAAGAAATCACCACCTGTCCCAATACAATCAAATTTTCGACCCGTTTCCAACTCTAGGTCTGCCAACAAGCTATTAAGGTAAGAACCCAGCATATAAAGAGTGCCCCCCATGATGCCACCAGCTGTATCTTTTGCCAGTAACCCATCTTGATTAGACTCTAACACCAATGACTGTTTATTCAAGGCGGTATTGTGTAATAAAGAATCTCGCATCAATCCTAAACCAGGGACAATAAAACCGCCGATATGCTTCTTATCAATGACTGCATCAACGGTTAAAGCTGTGCCTGCATCAACAATAAAGGTTGGCTTATTTGAAGTTGAGCAAGCCCCAATGATAGCCATCCAACGATCTACACCAAATTGATCAAATGCTTCATATCCACACTCAATTCCACAGCAGCTGGGCTGTGTGGCTAAAAAAGTTGGATATAGCTTAAAATTTTGCTGTATCACTTCAGTCAAAACGGCATTAAGTTCAGAAGGCGCGACTGAGCTTACATATACGGCTGAGGCTTTGTGACCATTTAATTGAAATGACTCGACAAACTCTCCTGAATGGATAGCTTCATGTCGAACACTACCAAGAAACTGATAATTTCCTTTTACAATTATTGCTGCTTTAAGTTGGCTGTTACCGAGTTCAAAAAATATCAACATATTACGTTTGTTCACTTGTTATGGGTCTAATGGAAATTGCTCCAGATTGATAGCAATCAACCCTTCCATCAATCTCTACCTGTACTTCTGCTGAGTTGGTTAACCCTTTATATAGACCGACTTCATAATGGTCGCTATGATACACAATCACTGGCTGATTCGGGCTAAAAAAATCATATTTGGACCATTCTTCAGGCTTGAAGGCTAAGGAATCTTTTGCCTGAATAAATAATGTGTAAATGGCCTTACCAAAATCCGTTAAAAATGCATCCCGATTTAAATCTGAAATCCAACTTGAGTGAAATGTATCCTTTTCAGCAGACACATTCGATAAGTTAATACCAATACCAAGAACCAAATAGGCTTCCTTGGTTTTTTTATTTCTAACCATTTCTAACAAAGAACCCGCAACTTTTCCTTCATCAACAAAGATATCATTTGGCCATTTCACCTTATATTCAAGCGATGAATGTCGTGCCAAACAGTTCCGAAGAAGTAATGCCACGGAAGAACTTAGGTAACTGAAGCGATGAATGTCTAAATCAAACGGAACAGATAATGAAAAAGCTAATGATTGGTCGGAATGAATCCATTGCCTGCCTCGTTGGCCATAGCCTTGTGTTTGTTTCCGAGCAATACAAAATGAATAGCCTTTTAATTCACCTAGTTGAAGTTGAGATTTTAAAAAGCCACTCGTTGAATCGATTTCATCGAACTCAATAACTTGATACGGGGTTAACTGAACTGCCATCAAAAGGTCCCAAAAGACAAAAGAATAGTATGGAGTATTTCCATAAGGAGCGCAAAAAAAAAGCCCGTAGTGATTGAACACATACGGGCTTTTAGGAATATAAGCTTGGGGATGACCTACTCTCACATGC
>NZ_JARTLM010000182.1 GCF_029625905.1 Hydrogenovibrio sp. 3SP14C1 | reverse complement strand
ATTTTCAGGTGGTATGCGTCAAAGAGTGGTTATCGCTATCGCCTTGGCCGGAGAGCCGGACCTGATCATTGCCGATGAGCCAACCACTGCGCTAGACGTGTCTATTCAAGATCAGATCTTGAGTTTGATTCGTGATTTGTGTAAACAACATAATGTTGGCTGTATGCTGGTGACCCACGATATGGGCGTTGTTTCCAATGTTACCGATCGTGTTGCGGTTATGTATCGCGGTGATCTCGTCGAATTTGGACCGACGGCGA
>NZ_JARTLM010000181.1 GCF_029625905.1 Hydrogenovibrio sp. 3SP14C1 | reverse complement strand
CTCGGCGGCAGGTAATGTCTATCAACCGCAACTGACCCATCAGGACTACTCGGTGACCCGTATCGAGTACGACCGCGAAGAGCGTAGCCAGCTGGCCGTCGAGCAGGGCACGTTTGCAGAGCGCTACTTCATCGAACCTTTCCGTCACGTGCTCGAGCGCTGGTCGGCCGATGCCGCCCTTTGATTCACTGTTTACCAAGGATTTTGTTATGAAGACATTGCTGCCCACATCGACGGCCGGAAGCCTGCCCAAGCCCGCTT
>NZ_JARTLM010000180.1 GCF_029625905.1 Hydrogenovibrio sp. 3SP14C1 | reverse complement strand
CAGGATGCGGGGCGAACGGGTAGCGGTCAGCGCAGCGTGCTGCGCCGTAGCCTCAATGACCGCGGGCTACCTGGGCATGTCGCCGACGACGTCGGCAGGCATTTCCGTAGTGGGTGAAACGACCGGATCCTCAGCTGCCAGCATGTCCATGGCCGACAGCAGTGCATCGCCTTCGATAGGCCCCTGCAGCAGGATCGCCTGGCTGGTCTGGCGATCGTGTAGTCGCAGGGATGGCGTCGCGGTCACGCCGCCCTGGGTGGC
>NZ_JARTLM010000179.1 GCF_029625905.1 Hydrogenovibrio sp. 3SP14C1 | reverse complement strand
GCTACCGGGCTCATGTCCGGTTCGGTCAGCTCGACCTGATTCAAAACGCCAACATCACGTGCAACGCCAATAATCCCCAGGCAGTCGGCACGGTTCGGGGTTACGCTGATTTCGATCGCGTTATCGTTCAGCTTCAGATATTCGCGAATATCGGTTCCGATAGGCGCGTCTTCCGGTAGCTCAATGATACCGTCATGATCGTCGGTAATCCCCAGTTCGGAGAACGAGCAAAGCATACCTTCAGAGGGTTCGCCACGCAGC
>NZ_JARTLM010000178.1 GCF_029625905.1 Hydrogenovibrio sp. 3SP14C1 | reverse complement strand
TGCAATCCCAAATAACTTTCGAGATTGTCATTGCTTTTCTCAGCAACTACTTTGCCCGAACCATCTTCCATAAACTGATAAACCATCATTCTGTCATAATCTATAATGGTAGAAATAATGTTGAGAAGCTGTTTCCAGATTTCCTGTTCATTATCTATGATGTAGAAATTATCATATTTACTGGTAATTTTTTTCAGAGTATTTTCTACAACCGCTTCAAATTCTAAAAATGCAAACTGATTAGATAAGAAAACAGAAAAA
>NZ_JARTLM010000177.1 GCF_029625905.1 Hydrogenovibrio sp. 3SP14C1 | reverse complement strand
GGGAAACCTCGCTACGCACCTTGCGCGATGCGCTGGCACGTGCCGGCATCGGTTTGCGGCAAAGCGTGCTGGTGCGTGGTGCCTCGGGCATGGGCAAGTCGGCGCTGATGGTGGGATTCCGTCAGCTGGAGTTGAGTCGCGATGCGGCAATCTGCTGGCTTCCGACCACTCGGCTTTCGGTACTGGACCCTTACGGAGTGGCGCGTTCACTGCTGGCTTGGCACCTTGAGCACCCTCCAACGCGCGAGTCGGTGCATGCAC
>NZ_JARTLM010000176.1 GCF_029625905.1 Hydrogenovibrio sp. 3SP14C1 | reverse complement strand
GGGCCCCTCCTGCGGGGCCGTTGCTGGCGACGACGGTGCCGTCCAGGGTGTCGATGATCTTGCGGCAGATGGCCAGGCCCAGGCCCGTGCCGCCCGAGCCGTCCTTGGTCTTGCTGGACTGCACGAAGGGCTGGAAGATCTTGTCCAGTTCCTGCGGCGGAATGCCCGGTCCCTGGTCGGAGACGGCAATGCAGATGTCGCCCTGTCCGTCGATGCGGCCCTGCACATCGATGCGCCCGCCGATGGGCGAGAACTTGATGG
>NZ_JARTLM010000175.1 GCF_029625905.1 Hydrogenovibrio sp. 3SP14C1 | reverse complement strand
GCCGAGCCCAGCACGCTGCTGCTGCCGGCCAGTGCCAGCAACTGGTCGGTGGCCGACTTGAGCGCGGCATGGCCCTGGCCGGTGCGGTCCTGCAGGTACATGGTGAAGCCCGAGGAGGTGCCCAGCTCGTCGATGGCCGGGGGCTGCAGCACCATGATGGCGCCCTCGGGCGCATGCTCCATGGCCTTTTGCGCGAGCGAGACTTCCTCGCCTGCCGTGGCGCCGTCGCGCTGGTCCCAGTCCTTGAGCGTGGTGAAGGCC
>NZ_JARTLM010000174.1 GCF_029625905.1 Hydrogenovibrio sp. 3SP14C1 | reverse complement strand
ACCACCCGCGAGACAGGCCCCAGCCAGAACGACTTCGCGGCGTTCAACCCGGCGGCCCACGTGGGCGACAACGCCGACCACGTGGCGCTTTGTCGTCGGCTGCTGCACAAGGAAATCGGCGATAGCCGTCCGCTGCTGTGGCTCAATCAAACCCACGGGGCACGGGTGCAGCAGGAGTATCAGGAGAGCGCGCCGGAAGCCGATGCCTCGGTGGCCAGCAGCAGCGACTATGCCTGTGTGGTGCTCACCGCCGACTGCCTG
>NZ_JARTLM010000173.1 GCF_029625905.1 Hydrogenovibrio sp. 3SP14C1 | reverse complement strand
CTCTTGTTCACGTAGTTGAGTAACAATATCTAACCCCTCAGCAGCGGGATCAAGATTATCAATATTGATGCTAGGGGCGATAAAATTATGATGCAGCATCAAGGTAGAATAAATCGCCTCATGAACGCCTGCTGCGCCTAACGCGTGCCCCGTCATTGCTTTCGTTGCAGAAATCGCAGGGCTATGACCGCCAAAGATTTCTTGAATTGCACCCAGCTCTTTCACATCACCGACAGGTGTCGACGTACCATGGGTGTTGACA
>NZ_JARTLM010000017.1 GCF_029625905.1 Hydrogenovibrio sp. 3SP14C1 | reverse complement strand
ATTTGAGATGAAAATCGAGAATAAAAACTTCGAAAAAAAAGCGTAAAAAAAGCTTGACGTTGATTAGATGTTAAGCCTATAATACGCGGCTTACTGAGACGGAACACGAAGTGAAACGGCTCAGTAAGAAAGACCAAGAGTTCTTTAAAAATCAGGTAATTCAGAGATAATTTATGTGGAAGTTACTTAAGTAAGTAACCGCAAATATAAGTATCTCGATAACTATGTATATGGTCATTTTGTAAGGTTAATTTATTAACTGAACAAAAACATGTACCTTGTTAATTTCGAGAGTTTATGAGCAGCAAAGCTCACTAAAAAACATAATCAAGATTAAACTGAAGAGTTTGATCCTGGCTCAGAATGAACGCTGGCGGCAGGCCTAACACATGCAAGTCGGACGGAAACGACAAGAACAATCACTTCGGTGTGCGTTCTTGGGCGTCGAGTGGCGGACGGGTGAGTAACGCGTGGGAATCTACCCTTTAGTTGGGGACAACATATGGAAACGTATGCTAATACCGAATATGCTCTACGGAGTAAAGGTGCCCTCTCCTTGGAAGGTATCGCTAAAGGATGAGCCCGCGTTAGATTAGCTAGTTGGTAGGGTAAAGGCCTACCAAGGCAACGATCTATAGCTGGTTTGAGAGGATGATCAGCCACACTGGGACTGAGACACGGCCCAGACTCCTACGGGAGGCAGCAGTGGGGAATATTGCACAATGAGGGAAACCTTGATGCAGCCATGCCGCGTGTGTGAAGAAGGCCCGAGGGTTGTAAAGCACTTTCAATTGTGAGGAAGATTAAGTAGCTAATATCTGCTTAGTTTGACGTTAACTTTAGAAGAAGCACCGGCTAACTCTGTGCCAGCAGCCGCGGTAATACAGAGGGTGCAAGCGTTATTCGGAATTACTGGGCGTAAAGCGCGCGTAGGCGGACTGTTAAGTCGGTTGTGAAAGCCCTGGGCTCAACCTAGGAACTGCATCCGATACTGGCAATCTAGAGTTTAAGAGAGGGAAGTGGAATTCCAGGTGTAGCAGTGAAATGCGTAGATATCTGGAGGAACATCAGTGGCGAAGGCGACTTCCTGGCTTAAAACTGACGCTGAGGTGCGAAAGCTTGGGTAGCGAACGGGATTAGATACCCCGGTAGTCCAAGCCGTAAACGATGTCAACTAGCTGTTGGTCTTATTAAAAAGATTAGTAGCGTAGCTAACGCGATAAGTTGACCGCCTGGGGAGTACGGTCGCAAGATTAAAACTCAAAGGAATTGACGGGGGCCCGCACAAGCGGTGGAGCATGTGGTTTAATTCGATGCAACGCGAAGAACCTTACCATCCCTTGACATCCTGCGAACTTTCTAGAGATAGATTGGTGCCTTCGGGAACGCAGTGACAGGTGCTGCATGGCTGTCGTCAGCTCGTGTCGTGAGATGTTGGGTTAAGTCCCGCAACGAGCGCAACCCTTATCATTAGTTGCTAACATTTAGTTGAGAACTCTAATGAGACTGCCGGTGATAAACCGGAGGAAGGCGGGGACGACGTCAAGTCATCATGGCCCTTATGGGATGGGCTACACACGTGCTACAATGGGGGGTACAAAGAGCAGCCAACTGGCAACAGTGCGCGAATCTCAGAAAACCTCTCGTAGTCCGGATCGGAGTCTGCAACTCGACTCCGTGAAGTCGGAATCGCTAGTAATCGTGAATCAGAATGTCACGGTGAATACGTTCCCGGGCCTTGTACACACCGCCCGTCACACCATGGGAGTGGGTTGCAAAAGAAGTGGGTAGTCTAACCTTCGGGAGGGCGCTCACCACTTTGTGATTCATGACTGGGGTGAAGTCGTAACAAGGTAGCCCTAGCGGAAGCTGGGGCTGGATCACCTCCTTTAAGACTAAAGACGGTTACGAGCTTAAGCTAGCTTTCACATAAATTATTTCTGAATTACTGAAAAGATGAGAACGACCTGGGTCTGTAGCTCAGTTGGTTAGAGCGCACCCCTGATAAGGGTGAGGTCGGTGGTTCAAATCCACCCAGACCCACCAATTTTTGCACTAAGTAATTGGTCAAGAATTAAAATCAGGGGAAGAAAGATCACCTGCTGATTACCCGATTGGGGCTATAGCTCAGCTGGGAGAGCGCCTGCCTTGCACGCAGGAGGTCTGCGGTTCGATCCCGCATAGCTCCACCAATATTCCTGTTAATAACTTTTAGTAGCCAAGGTTACTAGAGATTATTAACAGTCGTATTGACTGAAAGAAACAAAGAAGTTCTTTAACAATTAGGAAAAATCTCTAAGTTAAAAAATAAACTTAGAAACAATAAACTGGAGTCATTTGATGATGACGACATCCAGATTGATTTATTTTAATTTATTGAAATAGATTAATCTGTTACCGGTTTATTGAGTTAGTCCAGTTGTCTCCAACGACTGGGCTAACGAGGTAACAATGTATCTTAAGAGTTCAATGATTTTGATATGACGAATGTAAAGGTTCCGATATTAAAATCACGATACAAACTCAAGCGAGAACATGTCAGCGTAAAAAACTTTTAGTTACATCAATTCATTAGACATTGATTGAAAGACTTTTGGATTTTTAGTTTTCTTAGCAGGAAATTAAAAAGAAGAAGAAAGCCCCTGCATCACAAAAGGTCAAGGTTATTTTTGAGTTGTATAGTTAAGTGACTAAGCGTACACGGTGGATGCCTAGGCGGTAGAAGGCGACGAAGGACGTAGTAACTTGCGATAAGCCACGGGGAGTTAGTAAACAAGCTTTGATCCGTGGATTTCCGAATGGGAAAACCCATCCTTTATGGATATCCCTTTATGGGAGGCTAACCTGGAGAACTGAAACATCTAAGTACCCAGAGGAAAAGAAATCAACCGAGATTCCCCAAGTAGCGGCGAGCGAACGGGGACCAGCCCTAAAGCATTTATTAAGATAGCAGAACACTCTGGAAAGTGTGACGATACAAGGTGATAGTCCTGTATGCGAAATCTTATTAAGTGTTATTCGAGTAGGACGGAACACGTGAAATTCTGTTTGAACATGGGGGGACCACCCTCCAAGGCTAAATACTCTCTACCGACCGATAGTGAACCAGTACCGTGAGGGAAAGGCGAAAAGAACCCCTGAAGGGGAGTGAAATAGAACCTGAAACCGTGTACGTACAAGCAGTAGGAGCCCACTTGTTGGGTGACTGCGTACCTTTTGTATAATGGGTCAGCGACTTACGTTATGTTGCGAGGTTAACCGAATAGGGGAGCCGAAGGGAAACCGAGTCTTAAATGGGCGTATAGTAGCATGGCGTAGACCCGAAACCGGGCGATCTATCCATGGCCAGGTTGAAGGTGCCGTAACAGGTACTGGAGGACCGAACCCACGTATGTTGAAAAATGCGGGGATGAGCTGTGGATCGGAGTGAAAGGCTAATCAAGCCCGGAGATAGCTGGTTCTCCTCGAAATCTATTTAGGTAGAGCCTCATGTCTCACTGTTGGGGGTAGAGCACTGTTATGGTCTAGCGGGCCGTCAAGGCTTAGCAGCCCATTGCAAACTCCGAATACCAACAAGTGCAATCATGGGAGACAGACAGCGGGTGCTAACGTCCGTTGTCAAGAGGGAAACAACCCAGACCACCAGCTAAGGTCCCTAAACACTACTCAGTGGGAAAGGATGTGGGAAGGCTTAGACAGTCAGGAGGTTGGCTTAGAAGCAGCCACCCTTTAAAGAAAGCGTAATAGCTCACTGATCGAGTCGGCCTGCGCCGAAGATTTAACGGGGCTAAGTAGTGTACCGAAGCTGTGGATGCCATTTATGGCATGGTAGAGGAGCGTCGTGTAAGCCTGCGAAGGGGTGTTGTAAAGCATCCTGGAGGTATCACGAGTGCGAATGCTGACATGAGTAGCGATAAAGGGAGTGAAAAGCTCCCTCGCCGAAAGACCAAGGTTTCCTACGCAACGTTAATCGACGTAGGGTTAGTCGACCCCTAAGACGAGGCCGAGAGGCGTAGTCGATGGGAAGCAGGTTAATATTCCTGCACTTTTTATAACTGCGATGGAGGGACGGAGAAGGCTAAACTAGCTTGCTGATGGTTGCAAGTTTAAGGTAGTAGGCAGAGATCTTAGGAAAATCCGGGATCTTAATGCTGAGAACTGATGACGAGTCCTCTTTTGGACGAAGTAGTTGATGCCATGCTTCCAAGAAAAGCTTCTAAGCTTCAGGTTATAAAGAATCGTACCCCAAACCAACACAGGTGGTCAGGATGAGAATTCCAAGGCGCTTGAGAGAACTCGGGTGAAGGAACTAGGCAAAATAACACCGTAACTTCGGGAGAAGGTGTGCCCCTGATGGTGATGAGACTTGCTCTCTAAGCTATTGGGGGTTGCAGAGACCAGGTGGCTGCAACTGTTTACTAAAAACATAGCACTGTGCAAAATCGAAAGATGACGTATACGGTGTGACGCCTGCCCGGTGCCGGAAGGTTAATTGATGGGGTTAGCTTAGGCGAAGCTCTTGATCGAAGCCCCGGTAAACGGCGGCCGTAACTATAACGGTCCTAAGGTAGCGAAATTCCTTGTCGGGTAAGTTCCGACCTGCACGAATGGCGTAATGATGGCCACACTGTCTCCACCCGAGACTCAGCGAAATTGAACTCGCAGTTAAGATGCTGCGTACCCGCGGCTAGACGGAAAGACCCCGTGAACCTTTACTACAGCTTTGCACTGGACTTTGATACTATCTGTGTAGGATAGGTGGGAGGCTTTGAAGCAGTGACGCCAGTCATTGTGGAGCCAATCTTGAAATACCACCCTGATATTATTGAGGTTCTAACCTAGATCAGTGAATCCTGGTCAGGGACAGTGTATGGTGGGTAGTTTGACTGGGGCGGTCTCCTCCTAAAGAGTAACGGAGGAGCGCGAAGGTACCCTCAGCACGGTCGGACATCGTGCAATGAGCGCAAGAGTAAAAGGGTGCTTGACTGCGAGACAGACACGTCGAGCAGGTGCGAAAGCAGGTTCTAGTGATCCGGTGGTTCTGTGTGGAAGGGCCATCGCTCAACGGATAAAAGGTACTCCGGGGATAACAGGCTGATACCGCCCAAGAGTTCATATCGACGGCGGTGTTTGGCACCTCGATGTCGGCTCATCACATCCTGGGGCTGAAGTCGGTCCCAAGGGTATGGCTGTTCGCCATTTAAAGTGGTACGCGAGCTGGGTTTAGAACGTCGTGAGACAGTTCGGTCCCTATCTGCCGTGGGCGTTGGAGAATTGAGGGGGGCTGCTCCTAGTACGAGAGGACCGGAGTGGACGATCCGCTGGTGTTCCAGTTGTCATGCCAATGGCATTGCTGGGTAGCTACGATCGGGAAGGATAACCGCTGAAAGCATCTAAGCGGGAAACCTGCCCCAAGATAAGTTCTCCCTAGACTTTAAGTCTTCTAAAGGGCCGTTAAAGACTATGACGTTGATAGGCAAGGTGTGGAAGTTCAGTAATGAATGAAGCTAACTTGTACTAATTACCCGTGAGGCTTAACTATACAACTCAAAAGTAACTTTTGTTTATCTAGAAAGATGAGCTAAAGGTTGACATGTTTGAGCTTGAGTAAGACTCTAAAGAGCATTGAAGCCTAAGTTAACGATTTAAACAGAGATTTTTCCAAATTCAGTGAGGTGTTCATGAAAATGAACAGCTTACATAACCCCATTGCTTGGGGACAATAGCAAGATGGAACCACCTGATCCCTTTCCGAACTCAGAAGTGAAACGTTTTAGCGCCGATGGTAGTGTGTCAGTTGGCATGTGAGAGTAGGTCATCCCCAAGCTTATATTCCTAAAAGCCCGTATGTGTTCAATCACTACGGGCTTTTTTTTT
>NZ_JARTLM010000172.1 GCF_029625905.1 Hydrogenovibrio sp. 3SP14C1 | reverse complement strand
CTATTGTCGAGTGAGACCTTTGCTAAAAGTGAAAATCGAGTAATATATTGTAATTTGGTTTATTTAAAGCTAAAGTGACAATAAAGAACAAGAGAGTACACTTACTTAGCTTAGGTCTCTATTTTTTATGTAAAAAATTAAAGGAGTTGTCCTAGATGGATCCGAGTTTGATATTACCTTATTTATGGGTACTTATAGTACTTGTATTTTTAGAAGGGTTATTAGCTGCAGATAACGCAGTAGTTATGGCGGTTATGGTTAA
>NZ_JARTLM010000171.1 GCF_029625905.1 Hydrogenovibrio sp. 3SP14C1 | reverse complement strand
AGAAAGATAAACCATTATCTTACTGATAGTTAGTTGATTAGGTATAGAAATACATACCGTCTATCAAAGAAGATCAGTTTTTAGCAATATGGTGTTTATGAAAGACTAAACCAGTCTTAAATTAGTAATGACGAGAATGGGTAAACTTGTATTGTAAGTTGTTATTGTTACAGCCATAAATACAGGTTGATGAACGGTGTGTATAATAAGACCAATCAATATTGTGGTTGAACAATGGGCGATAGCCAATCGATAGAATAGC
>NZ_JARTLM010000170.1 GCF_029625905.1 Hydrogenovibrio sp. 3SP14C1 | reverse complement strand
CAAATCCCGTGAAATAGAGTACGGCGGCGGCAGCGCAGGCAGCTGCCGCGGCGAAAACCAGGCGGCATCGCTGATTTCGACCCCATCGATGGTGATTCGCTGGGTCGTGGCCTCGGCGAAATAGCCCAGCATCAGCGAATGCGGGAAAGGCCAGGCCTGACTGTGGTGATAGCGCAGTTGATCCACGTGCACGCCTACCTCTTCGAACACTTCCCGATGCACGGCCTCTTCTGCCGACTCCCCCGGCTCGATGAACCCCGCC
>NZ_JARTLM010000169.1 GCF_029625905.1 Hydrogenovibrio sp. 3SP14C1 | reverse complement strand
ACCTTATATTAGAGCGATTTTGCGTAACTGGCGTACTAATGGCATCGTGACAGCGCGTGATGTAGCAGATAACCGTGAAACGCGTGAGATGCGTCAAGCAGAGCAGCAGAGTGATACAACCCTATCAGATGATTATTTTAACTCAGTCGATAGCTTGCGTAAGGCTTGGGGGTATGATAATGCTCAGTAAGAAAAAATTTCTGGAAGTACTAGATATAATTGCAACCATGTTTCCTGAGGCTCATGGTGAATTAGATGCAGC
>NZ_JARTLM010000168.1 GCF_029625905.1 Hydrogenovibrio sp. 3SP14C1 | reverse complement strand
CATTATTCACAAGAATATCTATTGAACCAAATGCATCATTGATTTCCTTTACCGCCAACTCTACATCACTTGCATTTACAACATCTGCAACCTTTGAATAAACTGTATAACCTTTTTCTGTAAATTCTTTCGTTGCATGTATTAAAGCTTCTTCGTTTACATCAATAATTGCAACCTTCGCCCCTTCTTCCGCTAATAATGAAGCGACACCTTTTCCTATTCCTCTACTGCCACCTGTAATTAATGCTACTTTTCCAGAAAAC
>NZ_JARTLM010000167.1 GCF_029625905.1 Hydrogenovibrio sp. 3SP14C1 | reverse complement strand
GGCACTACATCCATGCAGAGGACAAGCAGAAGATCGAAGCCGGTTACCGAGTGGGCACCTTTACCGAATGGCAGGCACTGCCCTGTGGTACCGACCTACTGTTTTATGAAGGGCTGCACGGCGGGTTGGTGACTCAGGAGTACGACATTGCCCGGCACGTGGATTTGCTGGTGGGCGTTGCGCCGACCATGAACCTGGAGTGGATTCAGAAGATCGATCGTGACACCAAGCTGCGTGGCTACTCACAGGAAGCGGTCATCGAC
>NZ_JARTLM010000166.1 GCF_029625905.1 Hydrogenovibrio sp. 3SP14C1 | reverse complement strand
ACCCGCAAGGGCAACCAATGGTACTTCGGCATGAAGGCTCACATTGGCGTCGACGCGGTGACCGGGCTGACGCATACCGTGGTTGCCACCTCGGCTAACGTGGCAGATGTCACCATGGCAGACCACTTGGTGCGGGATGATGACAAGCGAGTCCACGCTGATGCCGGCTACATCGGTATGGGCAAGCGCCTGGGTGAAGAGAAGGACGCGGAGGATTCCCGTTGCTGTATCGCGGCCAAACGGGGCGGCATCAAGAAGATGGA
>NZ_JARTLM010000165.1 GCF_029625905.1 Hydrogenovibrio sp. 3SP14C1 | reverse complement strand
GACGTTGTCGAGATTCTTCCAACTGATCGACCACGACCGATAAAAAATACACCGCCCACGGGGTGATCAATAGTCCAAAAAATACCGAACGTACAATATCTATGTCATCGACAAAACCTTTCAAAACCAGAGTAATTCCGACTTGGACTACCACCGCTAAGGCAACCAACGCTAAAGCCAGTAAAATTGAAAAACGTAAAATACCCAATTTAACAAGTAGATCGACATAGTATTGAGCTAAGTTTTTTATCGGTTTCATTGCA
>NZ_JARTLM010000164.1 GCF_029625905.1 Hydrogenovibrio sp. 3SP14C1 | reverse complement strand
GCTCCAGATTTATCAGCAATAAACCAGCCAGCCGGAAGGGCCGAGCGCAGAAGTGGTCCTGCAACTTTATCCGCCTCCATCCAGTCTATTAATTGTTGCCGGGAAGCTAGAGTAAGTAGTTCGCCAGTTAATAGTTTGCGCAACGTTGTTGCCATTGCTACAGGCATCGTGGTGTCACGCTCGTCGTTTGGTATGGCTTCATTCAGCTCCGGTTCCCAACGATCAAGGCGAGTTACATGATCCCCCATGTTGTGCAAAAAAGC
>NZ_JARTLM010000163.1 GCF_029625905.1 Hydrogenovibrio sp. 3SP14C1 | reverse complement strand
GCAGCTCACTGGCCAGATCCGGGTGGATGTTGTGGTCGGTGGCGCGATCGCGCGCTGAGGTGTCAGCCATTCGGCTTCTCCTTCGCAACGGCGATCATGTGTGTGGAACCAATGATCTGAACGTTCTTGACGTACCGATCGCCGGCGCAGATCACCGCATAGTCGGTCACGAGGATCCGCTCCTGCAGGACCTTGCCCGTAGTGGGATCAGTGACCGTTACCTTGATGGGGTCAGCCATTGGTCGTATCTCCTGGGCCGAAGA
>NZ_JARTLM010000016.1 GCF_029625905.1 Hydrogenovibrio sp. 3SP14C1 | reverse complement strand
GTGGACGGGATTCGAACCCGCGACCCCCTGCGTGACAGGCAGGTATTCTAACCAGCTGAACTACCACTCCGAACAGGGATGATGTTTATGAAAGACATCAAAAATAAATGGTGGGTGATACTGGGCTCGAACCAGTGACCCTCGCCTTGTAAGGGCGATGCTCTCCCAACTGAGCTAATCACCCGAATCGTAAAAAACAATTCGATATCAGGACTATAAATAATGGCGGAGTGGACGGGATTCGAACCCGCGACCCCCTGCGTGACAGGCAGGTATTCTAACCAGCTGAACTACCACTCCGAACAGGTTTTCAAAATTGGTGGGTGATACTGGGCTCGAACCAGTGACCCTCGCCTTGTAAGGGCGATGCTCTCCCAACTGAGCTAATCACCCAATTTTGAATCTACTTATAATCACTTAAACTTGTCTCAACAGTGTTGAGCTTGCTTAACTGATGGGCGTATTATAAGTACTTAGCGCCCTTTGTCAAACACTTTGCGCGCTTTTTTTATATATTTTTGACATAAAAAAACCCCTCAGAATTTAACCTATTGATTTGATTAAACTTGAGGGGTTGGCTGTTAGATAAAAAAGGTTTTATCTTAGTTAACAGCTTCTTTTAGTGCTTTACCAGCCGAGAACTTAGGAACTTTAGCTGCAGGGATCTGCATCTCTGCACCAGTTTGAGGGTTACGACCAGTACGAGCTGAACGCTCACCTACTTTAAACGTACCAAAACCGATGATGGCTACAGAGTCACCAGAGCTTAAAGCTTTTGTGACTGTTGATACAGTTGCTTCAAGAGCTTTTGCCGCATCGGCTTTCGTTAAACCAGCTTCTTCAGCGATCGCACTAACTAATTCGGTCTTATTCATGATTTGAGTTTCTCCATAAGTATTAAGTATTCTTTCCACCTTTTTAGGCTTGCAGGTAGTTATATCAGCGTTCATTATTTACTGTCAAGCCTGATTACACTAAATTTGCACATTTTCAGTGTCTTTTTGGGCTTTTTTTATGAATTTCCTTGGTTGACTGCTTATTTGCAACCAATTTTTCCATTTCGGCATCCTTCATACTAATGTCCGAAACTTGGTCATCTATGTTTGGCAAACTTTCTAAAGCAACTTTAAAGACTTCATCAATCCACTGAACAGGATGAATATCTAAGCCCTCTTTGACTTCTTCTGAAATTTCGGTTAAGTCTCTTACATTTTCATATGGAATTAAGACGGTCTTAATACCGCCACGAGATGCAGCAAGCAACTTTTCTTTAAGTCCCCCTATCGGTAAGACCTCCCCTCTTAGAGTAATCTCCCCTGTCATAGCGACATCAGATCGCACGGGAATCTGCGTTAAAACAGAAGCAATGGCGGTACAAATGGCAATACCCGCGCTTGGGCCATCTTTTTTAATCGCGCCTTCAGGAAAGTGTAAATGGATATCCTGTTTCTCATAGAAGTCGTCAGATAACCCCAATTCTTTTGAGCGGCTACGAATAACACTCATGGCTGTCTGAGTCGATTCTTGCATCACACTACCCAGTTGTCCTGTTGAAGTGTTTTTGCCTTTACCAGGCATGGCTGTTGCTTCAATACGGAGCAAGTCTCCACCAACGCGTGTCCAAGCAAGACCTGCTACTTGACCGATCTGATTGGTTTCATCAGCCAGGCCAAAACGGTACTTGGCCACACCTAAGTACTGTTCAAGCGTATCAGGAGTCACTTTAATGGGCGGTTTGGCTTCGTCTGTTACAATCTCTTTTAATGACTTACGACAGATTTTTGCTAGGTTTTGGTCGAGTAAACGCACCCCTGCTTCACGCGTATAGGTTTGAATAATCTTCAAAATGGTCTCTGAAGGAACTTCTAACTCGCCTTGTTTCAGACCGTGGTCTTTTATTTCACGTGGTAACAAGTGTTGAGTGGCAATATTGAGTTTTTCATTTTCGGTATATCCTGCCAGATCAATAATTTCCATCCGATCTAGTAATGCCTCAGGAATATCCATCGAATTCGAGGTCGCGACAAACATGACATCTGATAAATCATAGTCAACTTCCAGGTAATGGTCATTAAAGGCTTTATTTTGTTCAGGATCTAATACTTCTAATAAAGCACTAGCAGGATCACCACGCAGATCACGCGCCATTTTATCGATTTCATCTAAAAGAAATAATGGATTGCGTGTCCCGGCCGTTTTCATTTTTTGGATAATACGTCCTGGTAAGGCACCTAGATACGTTTTACGATGCCCTCTAATTTCGGCTTCATCTCGCACACCGCCTAATGACATACGTACATATTTACGATTCGTCGCTTCGGCAATAGAACGGGCTAAAGACGTTTTACCGACCCCTGGAGGCCCAACAAGACACAGAATCGGCCCTTTCATCTTATTGACGCGCTTTTGTACTGCCAGATACTCGATAATGCGTTCTTTGACTTTCTCAAGTCCATAATGCTGCTTATCAAGAATCGTTTGCGCTTTATTTAAATCTTTTGAAACCCGCGAGCGTTTTTTCCATGGAATATTAATCAGCCATTCGATGTAAGTACGGACAATATTCGACTCAGGGGATTGTGGTGACATCATCTTGAGTTTTTTCAGCTCTTCTTCCGCTGCCTTAAGCGCTTCCTGTGTCATACCGGCTTGTTCAACTTGTTCTTTTAAACGTGCAAACTCACTGACGCCATCTTCAGATGAATCCCCCAGTTCTTCATGAATCGCCTGTAATTTGGTATTTAAATAGAAATTACGCTGTGTTTGATCCATTTTCTTCTTCACGCGAGAATTAATACGCTGCTCAGATTCCAATAAATCAATTTCAGTTTCGATGGTTTTTAAAATGTGCTCTAAACGATCATTAATCGTTAAAATCTCAAGCAAGGTCTGTTTCTCTTCGATGCCTAGCTTTAAATTGGCCGAAATCGTATCAACCAATCGATTCGGGTCGGTGATCTTTTGCACACTTTTAAGTACTTCAGAAGGAATTTTCTTCTTTAGGGCAGCATAATCTTGAAAGCGTTCTTGAATGGTTCGAACCAAAACAACGCCGTCATTATCCAATTGCTCGTCTGATTCGACCTGTTGAATATCGCCCGTTAAAAAGTTTTCTTCATCGTTTAATGCCAACAGTTCAAAACGTTTGACCCCTTCTACCAATACTTTTAAGGTGCCATCCGGTAACTTTAACAACTGAAGAATATTCGCCATGACACCCGTTTGGTACAAGTTATCAATAGTGGGCGTTTCTTCTGTTGCATTTTTTTGCGTTACCAAAAAGATTTGCTTATCTTCTTTCATGGCTGCATTTAACGCATTCATTGACTTGGGCCGTCCTACAAACAAAGGCACAACCATGCCTGGAAAGACAACGACATCTCTCAGCGCTAATACAAAGACATTTGTTTTGAATTCAATTTGGTCAATATCCATAATGCGTTTTATCCATTTAGTATTTTTATAATCAGCTCATGAAGAGGTGAGCAAAATCAATGAAGGCATGCCACCTTCTTTTTATCCTATATAAGGATAAAAAGAGTGGATTTCAAGTGTAGATGTATAGGAGAACTGGCTGTGAATTAGCTAGAGACTTTTTCTTTGCTGTCTTGATACATCAACATAGGCTTTTTAGTGCCTTTAATAACTGCCTTATTAATGACTACCTTTTCAACATTTTTCATGCTCGGCAAGTCATACATTGTATCAAGCAAAGTTTTTTCCAAAATGGATCTTAATCCACGCGCACCGGTTTTTCTTTCAATAGCGAGGTTGGCAATTTCAGATAATGCATCTTTTCTGAACTGAAGTTCAACGCCTTCCAGTTCAAACATTTTCTGATATTGTTTAACCAAAGCATTCTTAGGTTCGGTTAAGATCTGAATAAGTGCTTTTTCATCCAACTCTTCAAGTGCTGCCAATATCGGAAGACGCCCTACGAACTCAGGAATAAGACCGAATTTAACCAGATCTTCTGGTTCAATGTTTTGGAATTTTTCTGAAACGGTCGCCTTCTTATCTTGCGACTTCACTTCCGCTGAGAAGCCAATACCAATATTTTTCTCGGTACGCTGTTCGATAATTTTATCTAACCCTTCAAAAGCGCCACCAACAATAAACAGGATTTTAGACGTATCAACCTGAATCATATCTTGATTCGGATGTTTACGACCCCCTTGAGGTGGAATGCTCGCAACCGTTCCTTCAATCAACTTCAATAAGGCCTGCTGAACCCCTTCACCGGAAACATCTCGAGTAATCGAAGGGTTTTCAGATTTACGCGTAATCTTATCGATTTCATCAATATAGATAATACCGCGTTCCGCTTTTTCGGCATCATTGTCACAACGCTGCAGTAGCTTCAGAACGATACTTTCGACATCTTCACCCACATAACCGGCTTCGGTTAAGGTGGTGGCATCCGCAATGGCAAAAGGTACATCCAATAATCTGGCCAGTGTTTGTGCCAATAAGGTTTTCCCAGACCCGGTCGGCCCAATCAACAAGATGTTACTTTTGTTGAGTTCGACTTCATCTTTCTGATGACCGCTTTCTAAACGACGATAGTGATTATAAACCGCGACTGACAATACTTTTTTCGCCTGGTATTGTCCAATGACGTAATCATCCAGAATCTGGCTGATTTCATGCGGCGTAGGCAAATGATCCAGCTCAAACCCGCTTAGTTCTTCTTCGCCGAATTCTTCTTTTAAGATATCGTTACAGAGTTCAACACATTCATCACAAATATAAACCGAAGGCCCTGCAATTAATTTTTTTACTTCATCTTGCGCCTTACCACAAAATGAACAATATAAGGTTTTTTCACTCATCTGACTGCCTTCTTTTCTTAATTTAACGACGTGTTAAAACTTTATCGACCAATCCGTACTCACAAGCTTCATCTGCACTCATGAAGTTGTCGCGATCAGTATCATTTTCAATGATTTCGATAGGTTGCCCTGTATGATCAGCAAGCGCTTTGTTTAACTTCTGTTTAATTTGCATAATTTCTTTCGCATGAATCTCAATATCCGATGCTTGCCCTTGAAACCCGCCTAAAGGCTGGTGAATCATTACGCGAGAGTTTGGTAAAGCATAACGTTTTCCTTTTGCGCCAGCAGACAGTAAAAACGACCCCATACTCGCTGCTTGACCAATACACATTGTACTGACATCCGGCTTGATAAAACGCATGGTATCATAAATTGCCATACCCGCTGTAACACTCCCACCCGGTGAGTTAATGTATAAATGAATGTCTTTATCTGGGTTTTCAGACTCTAAAAAAAGTAACTGGGCAACAATTAAGTTGGCCATATGGTCTTCAACCTGCCCTACCAAAAAAATAACACGCTCTTTTAATAAACGAGAGTAAATATCAAAAGATCTTTCCCCTCGACTGGTTTGTTCGATAACCATTGGAATTAGTGCGTCCTGAATCGGTGTAGAATGCATTCAAATAAACCTTTGTAATTTATGTATTTAGGGATAACTTGCAGGATTTTCAATGAAAGAATCAAGCGTATTATCTTTAATTTTGATTAATAGATGGCTCTATCTTAGCTTTTTATTAGGCAAAAAAAAACTTAACCTTGTTACAAAATTACATATTTTCGTAACAGAAGTTAAGTTTTTAAGTTTGACGCGCTGTTGCTTACGCAGCAGGCCCAACAATTTCTTCAAACGATTTAGAAACTTCTTTCGCTTTTGCTTCAGAAAGAATCTTATTGGTGATCTCTCTTTCAACTAAGATCGCATCAATTTCTTTTTGCGCTTGAGGATTTTTCGCATACCACTCAATCACTTCTTGAGGATCTTCATAAGAAGAAGCTTGATCTTGGATAAATGCTTGACGCGCTTCATCTGTTGCTTCGATCTTATACTCTTTGATTACTTCACCTAGAATCAATCCAATCTTAACGCGCTTTTCAGCTTCTGGCTTGAATGCATCAGCTGTTAAGCCAATATCTTCTGCTTTAAGACCTTGTTGTTGGAATTGCTCAAGCTGACGCTCCATCAATGCATTCGCTTCTTGATCGATCATTGCCTGTGGTAGTTCCGCTTCGACTTTTTCTGCTAAAGCATCTAGAACCGCTGTACGGTTTTTGTTTTCAACCGAACGCTTAAGTTCTTTTTCCATGTTTGAACGGATTTCTTTAACCAATGCTTCTTCCGTTCCTTCTTCAATGCCGAATTCTTTGACGAATTCTTCATTAATTTCTGGCAGTACCTTGGTTTGAACTGAGTGAACGGTAATATCAAAGGTAACCGTTTGCCCTTTAAGTTCATCAGACTGATAATCTTCAGGGAAAGTTACTTCAATCGTTTTTTCTTCGTTCTTTTTCATGCCAACGATGCCGTCTTCAAAACCAGGAATCATTCGGCCAGATCCTAGCTCTAAAGGAACTTCTTCAGCTTTTCCACCTTCAAATTCTTTACCATCTTTCTTACCGACGAAGTCGATGATAACTTGATCACCTTCTTTGGCTTTTTTGTTACCATTCGCAGGTTTCCAAGCCATTTTCTGCTCACGAAGACGTGTGACCATTTTCTCAACATCTTTATCCGTGATTTCAGCTGTGACTGTTTCAATCTTCAGGCTGGAAAATTTTGGCAATTCCAATTCTGGGAATACTTCAAAAGTTGCTGAGTAGATAATATTACCATCTTTCTCATCTAACTCTTGGAACTGTGGGTAGCCTGCAATGTTTAGAGATTCTTTTGCAACTGCGTCATAAAAAGACTGTTGTACGGTTTCACCCATCATTTCTTGACGAACTTGACCGCCATAACGTTTCTTAACCACGCTCATTGGTACTTTGCCAGGACGGAAACCATCCATTTTAACTGTACGGCGCATTTGCGCTAAACGTTGCTCAACTTTACTGTCTAAATCACCCGCTGGAAGCGTGACATTAATTTTGTGCTCTAGACCTGTTTCTGGCTTTTCTACTGTTACTTGCATGTGTTTAATCTCAAAAATTAAAATCCGGTTAGACGTGAACGAAACTTCTTTTCCGCTCGGCGGCTTTACTCTATATATAAAATAAACGGCAAATTATACTGATTTTATTAAAGTAATGAAAGACATAGCCCTAAATTAATACAGGGATATTCCTTGGAATCCAAAGTTATGATAAAATATTTCTATCAATATATTTATGATTTATATCTCAAAAAAGAGAAAACCATTAATAAAACTAAAGGGTTAGAGAAAAATGACAATTGAAAGATTTATGATGATTATGGTGGGAAGTATGGTGCTTCTTTCTGCAATTTTAGCGTATATGGTTTCAGCAAGTTGGTTGCTGTTAACAGGGTTTATCGGTCTGAACTTATTAATTTCTGGGATTACAGGCTTTTGCCCGATGGTTTATTTCTTGCGTAAAGCAGGCTTGAAACACGGTTGTGCTTTCCGCAACTGCTAAACGCTAAAACCATTCATCTGCGACATGTTAGGTCTAAATATCATGCCGCAGATTTTATGCTTCTTAAAATGAATTCGTGATATCTTCAATTTCAGCTTCCAATAACAACCACTCTTCTTCAAGTTCTTCAACCGATGTTTTCAGTTGTGCCTCTTGCTTTAAGATTGATTTAAGCTCTTCTGCACGACCCGCTTCATATAAACTTGCATCTTCCATTTCAGCATGCAGTTCAACCAATTGTTTTTGTGCTTCAGATAGTTTTTTTTCTACTTTTGACAGTTGTTTAGTCTGATTTCGAGTCGCTTCTTTAAGTTGTTTCCGATAATGCGCATTCTCTTGGCGCTGAGCTTTTTTATTGGCTCCACTACCATGATGAGATTGTGAAATTTGACCAGGCCTGGCTGTTTTTTCGGCTTTAATCTCCGCTTGCTTTTCCTTTAACTCTCGTAGTCGTTGTTGTAGATAAGCCTCTAAATCCCCATGATAACGTTCAACTCGTTGGTCATGCACCCACCAAAACTGGTCGACAATACAAGTTAATAAATGCTGGTCATGCGTTACTAGAATCAATGCGCCTGAAAACTCTTGCAATGCCATTTCTAACGCATCGCGTGTTTCCATGTCCAGGTGGTTGGTCGGTTCGTCCAAGATAATCAGATTTGGTTTTTGATACACCATCAACGCTAAAGACAAACGTGCCTTTTCTCCACCAGAGAAATACTTGATTGGATTTAAGGTCTTGTCATGTGAAAAACCAAACTGCCCTAAAAAGTCTCGCGCTTCTTGGTCTGTCACCCGTTCCATATTATCTTTTGAGAGCGCCAACATATGCGCTAGTGGCGTTTGATCTAAGTTTAAAGACTCTAACTGGTGCTGTGCAAAATAGCCTATTTTCAGTCCTTTGCTATGAACCAACTTACCAGACTTAGGTGTATTTTCTTTAATTAATAACTTTAAAAGTGTCGACTTTCCTGAGCCATTAACCCCAACCAACCCTATTCTATCGCCTGCGCGAAGCGTTAAATCAACTTCATTCAAAATCAAATGATCGTCATAGCCAAAACTCAAGGCTTCAGAAAACAGCATTGGGTCGGGCAAATGATCTGGCTCGGCAAAATGAAACTGAAACGGGTTGCTGGCTTGAACCGCAGCAACGGATTCAATGCGTTCCAACGCTTTAACACGGCTTTGTGCCTGTTTGGCTTTAGATGCTTTGGCCTTAAAACGCTCAATAAAGGATTTCAGATGCTGCATTTGTTGCTTTTGCTTGTCATGCAACGCTTGTTGCTGCATGAGCTGTTCATTACGCTGGTGCTCAAATGCGGCGAAATTACCGGAATAATATTGAATTTTTTCCTGATCAAGATGAGCAATCCCTTGTACCACTTCATCTAAAAAGTGCCGGTCATGCGAGATGACAATGACAGCACCAGAAAAGCCTTTTAACCATTGGATCAACCAGGAAACGGCTTCAATATCCAGATGGTTGGTCGGTTCATCTAACAGCAACAAATCGGCTCGTTGCATCAAAGCACGCGCAAGTTTTAGTCGAACTTGCCATCCCCCTGAAAAGGCTTCAACAGGTTTATCAAACTCAGTTTCTGAAAACCCCAAGCCAAATAACAGTTGCTGTGCTTTTTGCGGAACTTCATACCCTGAAATGCGATCCAGCTCATCATAAGATGTCACCAAGGCGTCATGATCATTTGCCAGTTCCGCTTGATCGATTCGAGCTCTGGCGTTGGCGTAAAGCGTATCTCCGGTTGTGACATAGTCAATGGCCGAAAAAGACAAATGCGTTTGCTCTTGTTCAACATAGCCGATTTGCCAGGTATCGGGCATGGCAATATTGCCAGCTTCCAACGAAGCTTCTTTCAAAATAGCTTTTAAGAGTGTTGACTTACCGGCACCGTTTTGGCCGATTAAACCGACTTTTTGACCTGGATGTAACGTTAATGAGGCATTTTTTAATAAAGGTTTTAACCCTGCCATTAAGCTGATGGACTGGATATTGAGCATAAAGTTAAGGCGTTTCCGAAGGCAGGATAAAATGCCCTTCTGTTAATTGGTATTGGCGATCCATTTTGGCAGCCAGTTTTAAGTCATGTGTAACAACGAGTAATGCAGTATTTTGCTCTTGGTTTAGTTCCAACATTAAATCAAACACTTGCTGAGCAGACGTTTCATCTAAGTTTCCTGTCGGTTCATCCGCTAACACACAAGCTGGTTTCGTAATTAAAGCACGTGCAATCGCCACTCGTTGTCGCTCACCACCCGATAGTTCTGATGGCTTATGATGTAAACGATGTCCGAGTCCGACTCGTTCAAGTAATGCTTTTGCTGATTTTTCGGCCTCTTTCGGAAGGGTTCGCCGAACACGTAAAGGTAACATCACATTCTCTAACGCATTCAATTCTGGCAACAAGAAATGAAACTGGTAAACAAAGCCCATGTATTGATTACGCAAACGCCCCCGTTTAACTTCATTTAAATCAGAAAACGCCTGTGACATCAGCGACACACTGCCATTTGTTGGCTTATCTAGGCCCGCTAACAGGTGCAATAAAGTACTTTTTCCAGAGCCAGAACTTCCAACAATGGCCACTTTCTCATTTGATCTGAGTTCAAAATCTAACCCTTTAATAACGGGGGTTTTGAGTTTGCCATCGCGATATTCTTTTTCGAGGTTCGAGGCTTGTAAAATTAAATCACTCATAACGTAATGCCTCCGCAGGTTGTGTCTTGGAAGCACGTCTAGCCGGATAAACCGTAGCCAATAAAGTCAAGGCAAACGCTAATCCGGAGACTGTCCAGACATCGTCCCAATGTAAATCTGATGGAATCTTACTGATATAGTAGATGTCGGCTGGGAAAAATTTAAAACCAAATATGTTTTCGATAAATGGCACAATCACATCGATATTTAATGAAATGGCAATACCACCGGCGATCCCTAAAACCGCACCGAAGGTTCCAATAATGAGCCCTTGAACCATAAAAATAGCCTGAACACTACCAGGTGTTGCCCCAATGGTTCTGAGTACGGCAATATCCTTTTGCTTGTCGGTCACGACCATCACCATGGTTGAAACGATATTAAATGCCGCCACCATAATGATGAGTGTCAGCACAATAAACATCATCCGCTTTTCCATTTCGATGGCTTTAAAAAAATTGGAGTGTTGCTGTGTCCAATCTCGCATATAAAGCACATCATCAATATTTTCGGCAACGGCCTCTCGGACATCTTGCACCGCAAACATATCATCTAGCCGTAATTGCAGCGCAGATACTTGATTCCCCATTTTGAAAACACGCTGTGCATCCGCCATATGGACAATCGCCAAGGCACTGTCATATTCGTGCATTCCCACCTCAAACAATCCAGAAACCGTAAACCGTTTTAAGCGAGGCACAACACCCATTGGTGAAATGGATGCCTGAGGTGCAACAAGCGTAATCTTATCGCCAACAGAAACGCCCAACCCGTTCGCTAGCTCTGTTCCCAATATGACGTTGTACCCTTTCGACTCTAAATCGGATAGATGCCCATACACCATTTTAGATTCGACATCCGCCACCTGTCCTTCATATTTAGGCAATACACCACGGACTAAAACACCTTTTACTCGGTCCCCATGAGTCAGCATACCTTGCCCCATTGCATTGGGTGCCGCACCCTCAACATGAGGCAATTGTTTTGCAACTGAATAAAGATTTTGCCAATGATTTAAGCGCTCGCCACGTTCAGACAAGGTGACGTGAGCCGTCATGTCCAAAATACGATCACGTAGCTCTTGCTGGAATCCATTCATAATAGACATGACTGTAATCAAAGCAGTCACCCCTAATCCAATTCCAAGCATGGAGGATAAAGAGATAAACGAAATAAACCCATTTCGACGCTTGGCGCGGGTGTATCGATAGCCTAACAATAACTCAAATGGCAATTTGAACATAAAAGAAGCCCTTTAGTAGCTAGTCCTGTGAGTTGATCGGTTGAAAAACAGGTAAACCGATATTAAATAAAATGGCCCAAATGCGTAAGCTGAAAATAACCACCACCGATAAGATGACCGCCAAATCAACAGCAAGGTTTAAATGCACTAAAACCAGCAACAAACTAATTCCAACAAATGAGGCGGTGGCATAAATCTCTTTACGGAAAATCAATGGAACCTCTCCCATTAACACATCACGAATCACACCGCCGACCACACCTGTCATGACACCTGTCATAATAATAATGGGATCAGACAACCCGAGCGCCATGGCTTTTTGCGCGCCGATAACACTAAAAACGGCTAACCCTAACGCATCAAGATACAATAGTAATTTGATGGGAATTTCTTTAATTCGTGCATAGAAGAATAAGAACAAGGTCGAAAAGACCACCACGTAAATATAAATATTATGCTCAACCCAAAACACGGGTTGATTCAGGATTAAGTCGCGCAGAGTGCCGCCACCAACGGCCGTTACCATGGCAATTACAATCGCGCCAAATAAGTCGAGTTGTTTTCGACTGGCAGCCAGTAACCCAGTCATGGCAAAGACAACTGTTCCCAGTAAATCGAGGTAATAAAGGGTTTGAACTAAATTCATGGCGGTTATTATAAAGCAAAGCTTTCCATGAAAAAGAGACTTTCTAAAGAAAGGTGAGACTTAATTTTTTAATATCATTCTTTTGATTTGAGGATGCATTATATCCAGTGAGCAGAAACAAAAACACCCTCTTGTAGAGGGTGTTAAATAAAGCAAATAACCAGTTGTTATTTATCAGATTTTAAACGACTGATACCAAGCATTTTCATAATATACTTTTGGTAAATAGGCTCAGAATTACCTGCCTTCATATTACGAATAAAGTATTTTTCAAACGCAATCTTGGCCAGATGCACCCACTTACCTTGTTTTGCCCAAGTTAAGTTACGCGGTGGAATCTGTGGCAAGGCAACAAATGCAGCCCCTGTATCACCCATATCTGCTAAACAAACCGTATTCCAAGTCGGTTCTTCATGTGCATCTTTCCCTTCAAGGTTCGCTTGAATGTTATGACAAATCGCTGTCACCATTGATTCAATCATCAAACCTGTTTTAGGCGTACCCACTGGAACTGGCGTTGCTTCAACAGGTGGAATTGCAATCCCTACACCTAAGGCATAAATATTATGGTAAGTCGGGTTACGGCTGAAGCTATCCACTTTTACGAATCCACGAGGGTTTACTAGAGGTCCACCCATGTTTTCAGGCTCAGCAAGTTCTTGTAAAAACTTAGACCCTTTAAAGGCTGGCAGCATCATTGAATATTTAAAAGGTAATTCATGTTGTTCAATGACTTCCCCTTTATTATTGTGCTCATCAACATACATTTTGCCGTCTTCAATCTTGGTGACTTTGGCATTACAGATCCAGTTAATATGACGGTTACGCATTTCAGCTTCCATCAAACCTTTTGAATCACCAACACCGCCAAGCCCTAAATGCCCAATATAAGGTTCAGACGTAACGAATGTCATTGGTACTTGGCTACGAATCTTACGCTTACGTAAATCCGTTTCCATAATCATTCCAAACTCATAAGCTGGACCGTAGCATGAAGCACCTTGTACCGCACCTACAACAATCGGACCCGGGTTTTCACAAAACTCTTCCCACTGCTCAAACGCTTCACTGGCATGCGGTGTTGTGCAAACCGAGACAGTATTGCCCCCTTGACTTTTCGGTCCAAACCCTTCAATTTCTTCGAAAGCCAGTGCAGGGCCTGTCGCAAGAATAAGGTAGTCATAGTCCATTTCTGTCCCATCAGCCAGGGTCAATTTATTATTGGGTGCATCAAGCTTAGTTGCTGTTTGATGATAAAACTCAATTCCTTTTCTAGTGAGATGCGGCTCTAACTTGAAAGAAATATCTTCAGGTTTACGCCAGCCTACAGCTACCCACGGGTTAGACGGGACAAAGTTAAACTCATCAATTGCATTTACAACCTTAATCGTGTGCTCTTTACCTAATTGCTTACGAACATCATAAGCCATTGGTAAACCACCAGTGCTTGATCCAACTACAACAATTGTTGCCATTTTTCGTTCCTTTTCATTAGTATCTTTATTTTTATTATTAGACGTTCAGGGATTAGGCGAAAACACCTTTTTCTAAAAACTAGGGCTTTCAGCCGTCTTACAAAGTTCTTGTGCGGCAATAATGAATCATTCGTATTCAAATTAAAAATAAATTTTTCGTATACATGATAATAAAAAATACTAATTTATATGAGGTTATTATTTTTTTATTGACGTAAACGCAGAACCGGTAACAACACTAAAATAATATAAGAAGCCAATAAAACCGCAAAAATTGTAATGAAACTAGCTTGCTGAATTAAATTATTTGGATGAAAACTCAATATAAATAATCCGACAATTAATAGTTGTGTTGTGAGCCAAATAGGCCGCCCTACCGTGCTTAAGGCAAACCGATGACAAGATTCTTCATCGCTGAAATAGCCACGTTTGGATTTCAAATATCGGGAGAAATAATGTATGGCATCGTCTAGCACCATCCCTAGCGGAACAATCAAAACAACAGCCGAAATAGTGGCGGTTCCTTGTAGGGAAAAGTAAGCTGCCAAGACTAAAACAACAGCTAAAAAACTGCTTAGCAGGGTCATCAAAGTTATTTTAAGGTCTTGCCAAATTATTAATAGTAAGCCAAAACTGGCTAATAACATGACACCGACTGAACTGAGCATTGTTAAAGTTTGTGATAAATAAACCAGGCTGATTAAAGTCACGACAATAGACACCCCAACCGCCCACTTGATAGCTCGTGGGTGTTGTTGAATTCGACTGATCAAGTCGATCAGGCCATGACGATCATCATAATGACCAACTCGGAATTCCAGAAAAAACCGTAATAAGATGATAGGGAGCCATGAATACAACGTCAGATAGCTGATAATCGCACCGGAAACCACAATCCACGCCATACTGGTAAAACTGGAATCATACCAAGCAGCGACCACAAACCCGAAACAGGTGGTGACATTCGATAATAAAATCGGGGTTGCATTTTGCTTTAAAGCTTCAGCAAGCGCATCATGCTGAAAACTTCCTCTGGCCAACTCTCGTAGCAAGGTAGAGAGAACATGAATCAAATTACTCATCATCAAGGCGATGACCACGACCCACCCTAAAACAGAGTGATCGTTAAACGGAATTTTGAACCAAGCCATTAATCCTGCCAGCATAAATAGCACATAGCTACTCAATAAAAATAACAGGCCTCCCGTTTTTACGGAATCCATTATTTTCATTGCCCAAAGCGACACCCCTAAAAGACTGAGCAATATATAAATGCCGCTTTGCAGATCCATCAAATAGAAATGGTTAAAAACGCCTGAAAAGACGGTCAATGAAATAAGGGTAAATAATGCGACCAAGCTCTTATTGTTGTGCCCCATGATTTGTATCCAATTAAAAGCCCAACGTCCCGTCATGGTTTGATTGCCTCATTTTTCGTTTTCAACGTGTTCCTCCCCTGAAAAACGATATTTTGTTAGAATAACGACATTTTAAATTAGTCCATAAATATCATGTCAAAAAATCACTCGCCCTATGCCTTATTGGAGACTGGCCAAATCACTCTTAAAGGCCAAACCTCGACCTGGGTGTTAAACAACCCTTCAGAAAGCGCCCTTGCCCTCATTGAAAAGGCACGGAATGCGCCAGGCCTGGCTGTTTTATTGACTGAAAACATGGCGGAAGCCAATAAATATAGTGAATTATTGAGATTTTTCTCTGACACAGATTACCCTATTCTGAGTTTTCCTGAATGGGAAACTCTGCCTTATGATCAGTTTTCACCACATCAAGACATTATTTCACAACGACTGAAAACGCTATATCAACTGCCCTCCACAAAAAAAGGGCTCCTTATCTTACCGGTCAGCACGCTGATTCAAAAAGTGGTGCCGCATCCGTTTATTGAAAAATACACCTTTTTATTAAAGTGCGGTGAAACTGTTGATATAGAAGCTTTTACCAGCCAGTTGGAATCAGGCGGCTACCAACGAGTGAGCCAAGTTATGGAGCATGGTGAATTTGCGGTTCGAGGCTCGATTATTGATTTATATCCGATGGGCAGTCGAACCCCCTTTCGTCTGGATTTATTTGATGATGAAATCGAAACCATTCGAAGTTTTGATCCAGAAACTCAACGCAGTGTTGATACGATCGAGCAAATAGAACTACTCCCTGCAAAGGAATATGACTTAACCCCTGAAGGAACGGCCCTTTTTCGTCAGAATTTTCGCACACACTTTGGAGACGATGCGAGAAACAGCCAACTTTACCGTTCTGTTAAAGATGGGCAGACCATTGACGGGCTAGAGTATTACTTGTCTTTGTTTCATACAAATATCGCAACACTATTCGACTACCTGCCTGAAGATTGCCTTTTCTTCAACCAGGGCGATCTTCAAGCACAAATTCGGCAAAATTGGCAAGACTATCAAGAACGCTATGACATTGCGCAGCACAATCCAGATTACCCTATATTGCCACCTTCAGAACTGATTTTGTCTGAAAATGAAACCTTTACTGCCCTAAAGAACTTTCATCGTATACAGTTTTCACAACAAGCAACCGATAAAGCAACGGCTACCTTTAAAACGTATCCATTACCCGACTTAAGTATTCAATCAAACAGTGAATACCCGTTGGCGAAACTGACTGCGTTTCTGGATCAATACAAATCCAAACACAATGGCCGCGTTCTTTATTGTGCTGAATCGACCGGGCGACGAGAAACCTTATTAACGATTTTGTCAAAACAGCCACAGTTTAAAGACAAACTTCCCAAACAAATTGAAAACTGGCAAACGTTTAAAACGTCAAACGCTCCTTATGAAATCATCGTGGGACCACTTGAAGACTCTGTTTATACCGATGATTTTTGCATTATTTCTGAAGCACAGATTTTCGGGCAAACGGTCATTCAAAAACGTCGTCGCAAGCGTAAGCATTCCGAATTTGAAAGTGCCATTTCCAACCTGATTGAATTGGACTTGGGTCAACCTATTGTGCACTTCGACCATGGTGTTGGGCGCTTTCTAGGCTTAGAAACAATGACGATACAAGGCGAAGAGCATGAGTTTCTCATGATTCAATATGCCGGGAATGCCAAACTCTATGTGCCCGTCACGTCTTTACACCTCATCAGTCGTTATACAGGTGCCAGTGCTGAAACAGCACCTTTGCATAAACTTGGTTCAGACAAATGGGATAAGGCGAAACGCAAAGCCGCTGAAAAGGTACGAGATGTTGCGGCGGAATTGCTCGACATCTATGCACAGCGAGAAGCCCGCCCTGGATATGAATTTAAAACAGATGAAGAAGCTTATGCTCGCTTTAGAGCGGGATTCCCTTTTGAGGAAACGCCAGATCAAGAAACAGCTATCGAATCGGTCCTGACTGACATGAAATCCAATAAACCAATGGACCGATTAATCTGCGGTGATGTTGGTTTTGGTAAAACGGAAGTGGCAATGCGAGCCGCATTTGTTGCCGCTTATTCAGGCAAGCAAGTTGCTGTTTTAGTTCCCACCACGCTGTTATCACAACAACACCTGGAAAACTTTAAAGACCGCTTTGCCGACTGGCCCATCCGCATAGAAGGTTTGTCCCGCTTTCAAACCGCTAAAGAGACTAAGCAGATTATTGAAGCGGTTAAAAACAATCAAGTCGATATCATTATCGGTACGCATAAACTGATTCAAAATGACATGCAATTCGGCAACCTGGGACTCATCATCATAGATGAAGAACATCGTTTTGGTGTGCGTCAGAAAGAACAGCTTAAAAAGCTACGTACTGAAGTCGATGTAATGACGATGACAGCAACGCCGATTCCTAGAACTTTGAATATGGCAATGAACGACTTGCGGGATTTATCCATTATCGCCACTGCGCCGGCAAAACGTTTGGCCGTGCAAACTTTTGTGCAAGATTGGAACCCGGAGGTTGTCAAAGAAGCTTGTTTACGAGAAATACGCCGTGGTGGACAAATTTATTTGCTATTTAATAACGTCGATAAAATTGAACATATGGCAGAAGAAATACAAGCCTTGCTGCCTGAAGCAAAAGTTCAAACCGCACATGGACAAATGCATGAACGCGAGCTTGAACAAGTCATGCAGGATTTTTATCACCGACGCTTCAATATTCTTGTCTGTACCACCATTATCGAAACAGGGATCGATATTCCTACGGCAAATACCATCCTCATTCACCGAGCTGATAAGTTCGGGTTAGCACAACTCCATCAGTTGCGCGGACGTGTTGGGCGTTCTCACCATAAAGCCTATGCGTATCTTTTCACCGCTGGAAAAGCGCTGATGACAAAAGATGCCGAAAAGCGACTTACCGCGATTGCGAAGCATGACACCTTAGGGGCCGGCTTTATGCTCGCAAGTCATGATTTGGAAATTCGAGGTGCGGGTGAGTTGCTTGGAGATGGTCAATCAGGCCAAATCCATGAAATTGGTTTTGGGCTTTACTCAGATTTGCTTGATCGAGCCGTCAAAGCTTTGAAATCGGGGAAACAGCCTGAACTAGATGCCAAACTCCATACCGGAGCAGAAGTTGAACTGGGCATGCCAGCGCTCATTCCAGAAGATTATTTACCGGATATTCATACTCGATTAGTGTTTTATAAGCGTATTGCCAGCGCTGAAGATAATCATGCTTTACAAGAACTGGAAGTGGAAATGATTGATCGTTTTGGGTTGTTGCCGGATCAGGTTAAAAACTTGTTTGAAACCACCCGTGTGAAATTGGTCATTGACGCTTTAAATTTGAAAAAAATGGAAGCCAGTGAAGCAATGATTCGCATCCAATTTGGTTCCAACCCTAACATCAACCCACTGGAATTGATTAAGTTAATTCAAAACCACCCTAAGAACTATCAGTTAAAAGGGCAGATTGAATTAAAATATTTCGATACAATGCCAGAGATGAAACAACGAATTCAAGCTATCGAATTAATCGTAGCCACTATTTCAAATAAGGAATAAGCCTTTATGCAATCCCGACTGTTCTTTACATCCGCTTTACTTTTCTTGGCAAGCTTCTCATTACACGCTCAAGCAGAAACAGAAAAAAACTTGCCCAAGTATCAAGTTGAACTGATCGTCTTTGAAACCTTAGCTTTGAGAGGTTGGACAGAAGAATACTGGAGAGAAGACTTACCGCTGATCGATATGGAAGGCACTCTCGACGTGCCCTCTTTACCTGAACAACAATTCATGCTCTCATCTGAAGAAGAAAAAATGACGCCTGAAAAAGGCTATTACATCTTGTATCATCGTTCATGGATATTACAAGGCGCATCTGAAGAAGACAGTCAACCCCTTAAGATAGAAGAGTTACCGGAAGAAGATTATCAGCCTAAACTGTCAGGGACATTAAAATTCTATAAATCTCGTTATGCCCATGTGCGTTTGCATCTCGAGCTGGAAAGAAAAATCCCGCACCAGGTCAGAGAGGAGTTTGCAGCCAATCAAAGTATAGACCCTGAAATGCTTCCGGAATTCTGGCGTTTTCAATTGCAAGAATCCCGAAAAGTTAAGTCCGGGGAGTTGCATTACTTTGACCACCCTATCTTTGGTGCCTTGGTTAAAATCCAATACAAGGGCCGTTAATTAAACATCCGGTTCTTTCTTTTCTTTAAGATCATACATTCAACTCGTAAGTGCAACGTTCTTATTCCAAAACACTTCATTTGGTGTTTTGTATCCTAAACACTTTCTGGGACGGTTGTTGAGTTGTTCAACAACCGTATCTATTTCCAACTG
>NZ_JARTLM010000162.1 GCF_029625905.1 Hydrogenovibrio sp. 3SP14C1 | reverse complement strand
GGCGCAGAGTCATTACTAGGAATGGGGGATATGCTCTATCTCCCTCCGGGGTCGAGCCATACTATTCGCGTTCATGGAGCGTTTGCGTCTGATGATGATGTCCATGCGGTGGTCAATAACTGGAAAGCTCGCGGTAAGCCTAACTATATCAGTGATATTATCGCTGGTGATCAAGGGCCAGAGTCGCTGCTGCCAGGTGAGAAAATGGACGATGATGAGGAAATGGACCCGCTATTCGATCAAGTCGTTGAACACGTTGTAGA
>NZ_JARTLM010000161.1 GCF_029625905.1 Hydrogenovibrio sp. 3SP14C1 | reverse complement strand
ATGGGCCGTCACCATCATGTCGCCGACGCCGTCGACCTTGCAGTCCAGTTGGTGATTCTTGCTATCCAAGAGCCGCTTGATAACCGCTTTGGTGCCCACCTTGAGTACCAATGAGCTGCCTTTGACCTTGAGGTCTTTGATCATCGTTACCTTGTCGCCTTCCGCTAACAGGGTGCCGTGGGCATCTTTTACCGTCACGGTCTCTTCTGCCTCAGCCTCAGAAGGGTTCCATTCGTGAGCGCATTCGGGGCAGATGAACAGGC
>NZ_JARTLM010000160.1 GCF_029625905.1 Hydrogenovibrio sp. 3SP14C1 | reverse complement strand
AATGAGCTTAACCTCGACATGGAAGCGGACATGGGTGAAAAACTCCATGAGGATGCAGAGATGCTCTGCAGGACTCTCTATGGGCGGTTAAATGCTCTACAGGATGCAGGTTAATGGCCAAGATATCGATCAGTGAGGCCGCACGGCTGACCGGGAAGAGTCTGACAACGTTGCACAGGTTGATTAAAACAGGTGAACTGTCCACCTGTCATGGTGCAAGGAACGCCAGAATGGTCGATGTTTCGGAACTTATCCGTGTTTTTG
>NZ_JARTLM010000159.1 GCF_029625905.1 Hydrogenovibrio sp. 3SP14C1 | reverse complement strand
AGATAGCGTACCTGTTGGTCTTCGGTGCGTCGCTTGATTTCCAGACGTGTGCCGGGGGTCAATGGCCGATGAGGAAGCAGCGTGGTGATGGGTTGCCCGACGAGCTGCTGTGCCTGAACGCCGAACAGTGCTTCAGCGCCGGGGTTGAGGCTGGTGAGAGTGCCATCTGCCTGCCAGGTCAAGACGCCGTCACGCAAATTACGCAGCATGACCCGGGTATGGCCCACGGCGCGCTCAAGCGCGGCGGATACTCGATTGTAGCTG
>NZ_JARTLM010000158.1 GCF_029625905.1 Hydrogenovibrio sp. 3SP14C1 | reverse complement strand
ACAATTTGCTGGAATTGAAGCGTTTGTCGTTGTAACCTGCCCACGAAACAGAATCGTTCTAGTCCCATCAACGTTATACTGAATTTTATACTGAGGGACCCGACCCTCAGAAGCTTGAAATCCAGCATTCAGTGGTAAGTTGATCCAGGGAGTCTTTGTCAGCATGTCAGCCGTTAGAACACCATAGAACCTACCACCTAAATTAGAAGACAAGGTCAATCCACCACCAGTTAATGCAGCGAATGACTGATTACTGCCGTCAGG
>NZ_JARTLM010000157.1 GCF_029625905.1 Hydrogenovibrio sp. 3SP14C1 | reverse complement strand
AACCATTTTACGGTCAGTTAAAAATGTATGCATCGTTATTCGCGGGTGGTTCTGGATTGACACTAGATGACCTTGGTTTTCCGTCTGACAATCCATCGAGCGTTGAGGCTATCAAGGCAAGCCACGAGAACTTACGTGCATCTGCTAAAAAAGCGCAACGATCATTCGCAAGTGGATTTTTAAATGTTGCGTATATAGCAGTTTGTTTACGTGACAATCAACCATATGAACGCACAATGTTCATGAATACCAAAATCATTTGGG
>NZ_JARTLM010000156.1 GCF_029625905.1 Hydrogenovibrio sp. 3SP14C1 | reverse complement strand
AAACAAGCTTGATATCGAGTTTGCTGGCGGGCCAATTCAGCCGTTTCAAGCTCGTAATGAGCTGACCGATCACTTCCTGCTCCCGATATAACGGGACCAGGACTGAATAGTTCGGTAAGTCACGCGGATTGCATTTCCTGATTTCGAGAAACTTCAACCGGCGTCCCGAAACAGCCGCGAACAAACGGATCATCACGCATCCGAAGAAGAATACCGACAACGCCACATGAAGCACCAGAAGCGTCATCGTCGGCCAGTTAAACA
>NZ_JARTLM010000155.1 GCF_029625905.1 Hydrogenovibrio sp. 3SP14C1 | reverse complement strand
CCGTAACGGTATCATCCAACAAATCTTGTAAAATGCCGACCGCAACAGCGGCACAAGCACCGCTACCGCAGGCCTGAGTTTCACCAGCACCACGTTCGTAAACCCGCAGATTAATTTGCTGACGATTGACAACCTGCATAAAGCCAGCATTAACACGCTCAGGGAAACGTTCATGCGACTCTAATAAAGGACCGATTCGTTCAACCTCAGCGGTAGCGATATCCTCTACCACGGTCACCACATGGGGATTACCCATACTGACGG
>NZ_JARTLM010000154.1 GCF_029625905.1 Hydrogenovibrio sp. 3SP14C1 | reverse complement strand
CTCGATCTTATTCCTCTGCGTTTATTTAGTTTACTGATCCTAATCGGCGATAATATTAAATATAATTTGACGCAAACGCTCAACCAAAGTCGCTCTTGGCCGTTACCGGGGCCGGGATGGCTACTGTGTGCAGTCGGTAATAAATTACACTTAGCATTGGGCGGGCCAGCGATCTATGGTCAGCAAAAAGCGGTGCGCGCCAAAATTGGCGGGCGCATAGTGCCAACAAGCCTTCATTTAGCTCAGTTACGCCAACTACTTACC
>NZ_JARTLM010000015.1 GCF_029625905.1 Hydrogenovibrio sp. 3SP14C1 | reverse complement strand
CAGCAACAGGCGGCAACTTCGAAAACATCGTTATCGATAGCACCCCTGCAACAACCAAGATCACCGACACCACTGATACCACGACTCTCTCGATCAGTGGTTCGGATACGGTCGGTGAAGGTGTGATGGCAACTTATACAGTCAGCGTCGACCATGCGGTGGCTGCGGGTGAAAGTCTGACAGTGCCTGTGACTTACACTTACCAGTCTGCAGAAACCGGTGACATTGTGACCAGCACAACCAGTGTCACGTTGGATGATGCTAATCAAAGTGTCGATTTTTCCGTCAATACGGTGGATGACAACTATGCAGAAGGTGACGAAGTCTTTAGCGTCGTGATTGGCATGCCTGACAATACCGGCAGTTTCGAAAATCTTGTTCTAGGTAATAGTAGTGTTGATACCACGATTACTGACAATGACTCCACTCCGGTCGCTCATGATGATTCTAATGCAGATGGTTCATCTTATTCTGTCAGTTTGGGTAACATTGAAAATGCAAACTGGAATAACGCGGATAGTACCGGCAACACCGTCACCATCACAGGCATTAAAAATGATGGCTCTGAGGGAACGATTTCCTATTCAGAGAAGGTTGATGGTGTTGATGGGCAAGAAGAAGCCCGTAATGACAACTATGAGTTGGGTGTGTCCGGTAGTCCTCGTGATTCTAACGCATGGCCATCTCAGCAGATTGAATATGATGCTGAAACACAATCTTCTGAAGCCATTTCTTTGAAGTTTAATGGTTTGTTGAATGAAGCCACGGTTGGCGTTCAGCACTTGGTAAGCAGCGAGCACGGTGGTGAAGTCGGCAAATGGGTAGCGCTGTATCAGGGAACGGAAGTCGCTTCTGGTGAGTTCAATTCAAGCAAATTTGATATTTCAACCGGCGACAAGGTGTTTGACGAAGTCCGTTTTGAAGCCCTTGAGTATACTAATCAGGACCAATCTACGGACGACAGTTCAGATTACTTCTTGGATTCTTTTGAGGGTACCGGACCTGTTATTTCAAGCGCCGCTTATACAACGGCTGAAGATGAAACTTTATCTGTCAATGTTTCGGATGGTGTGCTGACAAATGACGTGGACCAGGATGGCGATGCCTTGCATGTGTTCCGTATTAACGGAAATGAAGTCAATTCTGGTGACACGGTCTCCTTAGCGAGTGGTGCTCTTCTAACCATTAACAGCGATGGGTCGTTTGCCTATGATCCAAATGGTCAGTTTGATGATTTGGAAGCCGGTGAAATAGGATCTGATACATTCACTTATGCAATAAAAGATGAGCACGGAAACTGGCTCGAAACAGCCGGTGGCGAAGGGCCAAATGATGATTCGGACAGTGTCGCCACGGCAACCATTACCATTATCGGTAAAGGCGATGAGTATGTAGCTAATCCGCCAGTTACGATTGATATTACGGCAGTTGATTCAACAGCGATTGAACCAATCACTGATGGTGATCACGAGGATGACCACGAGGATGACCACGAGGATGACCACGAGGATGATCACGATGATGACCACGAGGATGATCACGATGATGATCACGATGATGATCACGATGATGATCACGACGATGATCACGATGATGATCATGATGATCAAGTTGAAACAGATACGGTGTTATTTGAAATTACCCGTAGTGCTGATAATGGTACAACCAGTACTGTGTTGTTTACCCTCGGGTCGTCAGCCGGTTCAAGCATAGAAGCTGCCGATATAGCAGAAATCGTCATTTCGGATTCGAGTGGTTCTATTACCTTGAATACGGAATCTGATATTTCTGCTCTCTTGAGTTCAGGCAGAAGCATTTCTTTATCTGGCTCAGATTCAGCAACCGTTGAAATTACCCCAGCAGCGGATAATTTAGTTGAAGGTGTAGAAGCCTTTACGGGCGTTGTTTCTAATCCGAGCATTGATGCGGTATTAGGAACATCGACAGCGACAGCTGAATTTAATGATGCTGAGGTTACCGATGATGTTGAAGAAGCTAGTATGCCAATTGTGGCGATGGATATTCTTCCCGTTTACAGCGAATCATTATTAAGCTATGAGACTGATGGTGGTCGAAATGCGAATAACGAAGAAACATCCACGTATGCAGATGCTTTATTAGCCCAGAATGGTGAGAATCATGAAGCAGATAATTTAATCTTTAAAAATATCAATAAATCTGAAATCGACTTTGGATCAGATACCAGTGATAAAGTTCTTGTCATCACAGGTAATACCAAAAACTCAAAAATTGATATGGGTAACGGCGGTAATAATGTTCTTATCTTTACAAAACACACGCCTACAGATTGTGAGGTTAAGTTTGATAAAGATGGCAATAATGTCGTTGTTTTACCGATCAGTAAAGATGATTATGATAACGGTGACTATCACATCGAAAATGCAGATGGCATCTTCTTCTTAGGCAGTAATGACTCGATAGGGGATGTATCATCGGCTATGGTTTCTAGTCAAACCTTAGACAGTTATGAACTTGATATTTCAGCCAGCTTAACCGATCAGGATGGGTCGGAAACTCTGTCTGATGTTACTATTAATGGCTTGCCAGATGATAACTCGGTCACTTTGGAAGGAACTGGAGTTATTGATAATAATGACGGAACTTATCGTATTGAGTTGCAGGACGACGGTAACATTGCGGACGATGTCACCATGATGTCTTCCCGTGAGTTGACAGATTCAGAGTTATCAGACATTCATGCTTCAGTGACATCAACGGAAGGGAACGGTGGAGACACTGCAACGACCGAAGTGAATGAAGAGGGTGATCATTTCTTGTATGGATTGGATAATGAAGACGATGTGTTTATTATCGAAAATGAAGAGGGTGAACAGGATACCTACATTGAAAACTTCGACATGGAACATGATGTGCTTGATATCAGTGACGTTATCAGCTCAAAGGCAACCGAAGAAACGTTATCCGATTATCTTAATTTATCTTTAGTGGATTCGGATGACGATGGTCAAGTTGATGATACGAAAATTTCGGTTGATAAAGATGGTAAAGCCGAAACACAAGATGATGTCTCCAATATTTATATTCAAGATAATCAGTTTACCGATAACAATCTTGACGATATGAATATCGATTTTCAAAATGAGTAATCTTTAACAAAAAGCCGACGTTTTGGGTGCTCAAGTTTTGCTTGAGCACTTTTGAATTTTGTTAATATAGTCTTTCTACTTTCTTAGGTTGGTTTATAAGATGCCTCAATCCGATATGGTTAAAAGCTTGACTGAACAGCCCGATTTATCTCATGTGAAGCTTATTAATGAGCGTCCTACGCTACAGGTGTATCAGGCGATTCAGACCTTTGAGGGTGAGCAAAAAAAACAACTCATACGGGTCAATAAAGACATTCACAACCATTTTGCCTCGCAAAGAGAAAAAGATTTACTCCATTATCTCAATCAATTTGAAGAAGACTTTCCGCGTTTTAATGAAATTCGCAAGCAAGGATTCGCTTATTTAACGTTTTTTGATTATGTCGGCAAGAAAACCCTAAAACAAAAAGTTAAAAAGTCCGGCGCTTTGTCGTTGAAGAAAGCTAAACACTTTTTAGCGAATATGATTTCAACATTGGAACATGCCCATAATGTTGGTTTTGTGCACACACAACTAAACCCTGAAAACATTATTGTTGGCAAAAACCGTTTTTATTTGGTGGGTTGGAACAACGCTATTCCTTCTTTATCTTCTTTTGAAAGCGAATTGTTGTTGGGCGATCAACAATATTGTCCACCAGAAAGATTGAATGGGGAATATGGTGATGCAGGTGATATTTATAATCTAGGGTGTACACTTTATTTTGCGTTAACGGGAAAACATATCTATCGGCTGAACAAGGTTGAACATTTGTTTGATCAACTCTATGCCCATGCGTTTCATACACCCCGAAAACTAAACTCGCTTCCCATTTTTTGGCGCCAATTAATTGTTTGGATGACTCAAAAAGATCCTGAAAAACGGCCAGGCCTGGTCGAATTAAAACAGTGGCTTTTGGATGAAAGTGTGCCAAAATCCATTCGAGAACAATCTTTAATGCCTTGTAAAAAATTCCCTCAAGACAGTTTAACTGCGCTAGCAGATTCACACTTTTTATATGCTTTATTTAAAAAAGCCAGTTTGTATGAATCATCGGGCGATACAGAGCGCGCATTTAATTTATATGAAAGCTGCGCTTTCCGAGAGTATACGCGAGCGGAAAACAATCTTGGTCTCATGTATGAAAAAGGGCTGGTGATTCATCAATCCTACCTTAAAGCCATGAATATGTACCATCATGCCTTTAAAAAAGGCAACCCTTTCGCTGCCTATAACTTAGCCCGATTATTTGAAAATGGACTCGGTGCGGAACAAAATTTATTGCAAGCGTTCAAACTGTATCAATTCTCTGCAAAACGTGGGCATTTGGCGGCTCAAAATAAACTGGGAGAATTGTATATGGCAGGAAAAGGCGTCAACAAGGATGTTGTTCAAGCACGATTTTGGTTTGGAATGGCCGCTCATTATGGCAACCCAGAAGCGCGTTTAAACATTAAAAAATTGTTGGGCGGATTCGCATAATCACTCAAATAAAGAGAAGGTCTCAATTCGCTTGGTCTAAGCGTTTTTCTTTTAAGTTCTTTGTCAATTGTAGTAACCATCTATGAAAGACGGGCATATCCTCTTCCGTCAGCTCAATAATATTGGCTAAAGAATAGTCGGTTAATGGATAGCCAGCACTCATACATGCCGCTTTAATTAAAAACAGCACTTCCTCTTGAGACAGCTCTGAATCTGGTAAAAAATAAGTGGTCTTGGCGAGCAACGCCGCTCTTAAAATGGGTTCCCACAAGTTTGAAGGCACTTTTTTGACTGATAATAGTTCTTTATCCACTTGATTTTCATCCAGCATCAATAACAAGTCGCCTAAAGATCGGGTGCTTAATAAATCCACTCCAATATCTCGCGCATGAGGCGGGAGCTCATGGAGCAGTTTCTGTTCGAATTCATTTTCAATTAAATGCATAGGCAAATAAACTTATATATTGATATATGGTTGGATAAATAATTTTCATTGTACCAATTCAGAACCTTGTAAGATAATGCTTTGCCACAAATATAAGAAATTAATTATGAATCAACATCCATTAGCACAATACCTAGATGCCGTTCCCAATTTTCCAAAAGAAGGCATTCTGTTTCAAGATATTTCACCGTTGCTGCGAGACCATTTTGTAGAAACGATTGATGCCATGTCATTGCTTTTCAGTGCCGCGGAATGGGCTGAAGTGGATTATTTGATCGGGGTGGAATCGCGAGGCTTTATTTTTGCGTCAGCTTTAGCATTAAAGCACGACAAGGGGTTTGTGAAAGTTCGTAAACCGGGTAAATTGCCGAACGTGCATGCCTCGATGGATTACGGTTTGGAGTATGGGACAGATAAGCTTGAAATGCAAAAAGGGAATGGTAAAAAAGTCATTATTTTTGATGATTTAATTGCAACAGGTGGATCCATGCAAGCCTCCGCAAAGCTCTGTGAGGTAGTCGGGTACGACGTCATGGGGATGGCTTGTCTGGTTGATCTTAAAGCGCTTAATAGCTTTAGTCACAGTGGGATGACGGTTCGATCCGTCATTCAGTTTGATGACTAATCCTCGAAACCAATAAAGGATAATTTTCTAATGAGGTTACCTCGTTTAACCCGCAGTATTTTTCTAGATCAATTCATTTTCATGCAGCTGGTTGGGGTTCTTATTGGACTGGCTTTCCCTCATTTTTTAGTTTGGTATGGGTTCCATGCAGAAGAAGTGATGACGGTTGATTTCTATATCGTCTCGCAAATTGCCGGGCAGATGGTCGGGTTGATCAGCTTTATCTTAATTTCCATGGTTATTCGCCCGCATTTGAAATTGCTTTCGCACAAAATGCATGAAATTGCCGAAGGGCTTCAGCAAAAAACGTTTCATGAACAAACCAGTCGATGTGAAGAAGAGCTGTGTCAAATCGATGTGGTGTCGGATGATGAAATTGGGGTGAGTGCAAAAGCTTACAACAAAATGTTGGAAGCTCTGATTCAGGCACATGAAGTAGAAAGAGTGTTTAATCATTTTTCCAAAGTCATGTCCGAAAACCTCGAGCTCTCACGCTTGGCTGATGAGACCTTGGCGTTGTTGATTCAGTCTACCAACATTGAAGCGGGTGCCGTGCTGGTCACTAAAAATGGCATGCTCGAAGTGGGAGCCTCGCGAGGGATTCTCGATGCTGAGAGTTTGGTCAAACATGATGTCATTAATAAAGCGATTAAAGATGGCCAGCAAGTACGAATTGAATTGCCAAAGAATATTGATTTAGATGGCGTTCTGGCGCAGTTCAAACCGTCAGAAGTCTTTATCGAACCGTTAGAATTTAAAGGCACAAATTTGGGCGTTTTGGTGGCAGCCACTGGCGCCATGGTGGCGGATGAAAGAACCGATCAGTTGGTACAGTTGTTTAGTCGCAGTATCGGCTTGGCAATTAATAATGCGATGATTCATTCAAAATTCCAGAAAATGGCGGCGATTGATAGCTTAACAGCGATCTATAATCGTCGTTTTGGGATGGATCGGTTACGAGAAGATTTCTCGCGTGCCGTGCGTGAGCAATCCAGTTTGAGTTTGGCGATGGTGGATATTGACCACTTTAAATCGGTTAACGATACTTATGGTCATTTAGTGGGCGATAAAGCCATTAAACTGATTGCGACCATTATTAAAAAGACCTTACGAGAAGGCGATATTGTGGTGCGTTATGGCGGAGAAGAGTTCTTGATGATCTTGCATGGTGCGTCTTCAACCAATGCGCGTAATGTGTGTGAACGCATCCGTCATCAGGTGAAAGACACCTTTTTTAAAGAAGGTAATCAACAAATTCAATTGACGGTCAGTATCGGGATTGCGGCGTATCCAGAGCACCAGGCGGGTGATGAGATGGCGTTAATTCATATGGCCGATCAAGCGTTATATTATGCCAAAGAGGGCGGGCGCAACCGAGTGGTGCCTTTTCAAAAAGTGAATGAAGAGGTCGTTTAAGTAACGCAATCACTTCACAGCAGACATAAAAAAACCGCCAGGCCTGGCGGTTTTTTATGAATGCACTTTTACGAGCAAGTGATTTGTTATAAACGGTCTTTCGCACGTTTAATCGCTGCTTTTACCTGTTTCGGGGCTGTACCGCCTAAATGATCACGAGCCGCAACCGATCCTTCCAATGTTAGAACTTCAAAGACATCGTCGGTAATGCTGCTGTGGAATGCTTGCAGCGTTTCTAAAGGCATTTCAGACAAGTCTTGCCCTGTTTGAATACCATGCGCGACAGCCAACCCAACCACCTCATGAGCATCACGGAAAGGCAGGCCTTTGTTGACTAAGTAATCGGCTAAATCGGTCGCCGTAGAGAAACCTTGTTTCGCTGCCGCATAGGTTGCTTCACGGTTCACAATGATCGCTGGCACCATGTCTGCAAATGCTCGTAAACTGCCTCTGACCGTATCAATCGCATCAAACAATGGCTCTTTGTCTTCCTGGTTGTCTTTGTTATAAGCCAGCGGTTGTGACTTCATCAGCGTCAACAAGCTCATCAGGTGACCATACACGCGACCGGTTTTGCCCCTTACAAGTTCTGGTACATCCGGGTTTTTCTTTTGCGGCATAATTGATGAACCCGTACAGAAACGATCCGGTAAATCAATAAAGTTAAATTGTGCGGACGACCAAAGCACTAGCTCTTCTGAAAAACGGGATAGGTGCATTAAAAAGGTCGCGGCAAACGCGGTAAACTCAATGGCAAAATCTCGGTCGGACACGCCATCTAAAGAGTTTTCAGAAATGCGATCAAACTGCAGTAACTCCGCGGTGTATTCTCGTTGAATCGGATAAGTTGTCCCGGCCAATGCCGCAGAGCCTAAAGGCATAGTGTTAACGCGTTTACGGCAATCTTCCAAACGTTCTACGTCGCGTTTGATCATTTCAAACCAGGCCATCATGTGGTGGCCGAATGTGACGGGTTGAGCCGTTTGAAGGTGGGTAAACCCAGGCATGATGGTATCGGCTTCTTTTTCGGCTAATAATAAAATACCCTGTTGCAGGCGAGTCATTTCTGGCAATATGGCATCAATTTCATCGCGTAAATATAAGCGGATGTCTGTCGCCACCTGGTCATTTCGAGAGCGTCCGGTATGTAATTTTTTACCAGTGATGCCAATCAAGTCAGTCAGCTTCGCTTCGATATTCATGTGAATATCTTCTTGCTTAATGGACCAGTTCATTTTGCCAGCTTCAATATCCGATTGAACTTTTTCCAAGCCGTCAATAATGTCCTGTAATTCTTGTTTGTCCAAGATGCCGACCTTATGCAACATTTTGGCATGGGCAACAGATCCTTGGATATCTTGGCGGTACATGCGTTTATCAAATTGAATAGATGCAGTGAATTCTTCTACAAATGCATCCGTTGCTTCACTGAAACGCGCGCTGGAAAGTTTTTCTTGATTGTGTTGATTGCTCATAAACGGTCTTTTTATTAAAACGGACTTCCGTCCAGAATGAATTGAATAATCTGTCTATTATAAAGGCTTAACGTGGTTTTTAGGAAAGAGATTTCAACTCTTGTGCCCTTTCTGACAGACTTTCATTAAGGTTAGTTCGCCGGCGTTGGGAAAGCATCGATTCTAAGCGGATTGTTCATCTTTTGATAAGCCTGATTTAAACGCTTATGAATCAGCGTGGTGTACAGTTCAATATTGGCAATGCCAATGATTTTATCGGCCACTTCGTTACCGTGCCCATCAATAAAAACCATCGTCGGGGTGAGGTCGGCATTTAAACGATAAGCCAATTTGTTTTTAATGATAGGTGACCCATCAACCCCCGGAATTGGGGTGTGATCATCAATACTTAAGTAACGCATAAACATATAATGACCATCATAGTCTCCCCCCAATGCCATCGGATCCAGCACTTCTTCTCGTAACTGATGACAAAATTCACACCATTCCGCACCGACTGTCAGCATGATCGGCAAGTTTTGCTCTCGAGATTGCTTGGCAAGAGTCTGTAGGTTGGTGAGTTCTTTCAATTTTGACGGGTTGTATCGATCTGAATTTGCATTAGCTGACTTGTCACACCCTCCTAAAAACAACAAAGAAGCCATGAAAAGAGTCAAAAGTGGTCGCATACTGTTTCCTTATTTAAAAGTCGTGATGGAATGCCATTTTATACATGTGTTTTCTGGCTCACCAGAACATTCAACTTGATTCCATCAAGTTTCATAGGTTTTTCATTATTTTATCGAAAAAAAAACCGTTAATTTCAGTAAAATGTCTTTATTCACAAAAGAAAACGTTCGCGTAAGGTTATTGTTGACGGGTGTCAGCTTTGGCTTTGTTAGCGACTTGAAAATTCAATAAAACAACATCGGAAGGATTGATGAACAAAACTCTCAGAATTGCAACACGTAAAAGCCCTTTAGCCATGTGGCAGGCAGAATTTGTCAAAGCAGAGCTTGAAAGAATTCATGATGGATTGACGGTAGAACTGCTGCCTATGTCGACGAAAGGAGATAAAATTCTGGACGTGCCTTTAGCCAAAATTGGCGGTAAAGGACTGTTCACCAAAGAGCTTGAAGATCGTATGCTTGCCGGTGAAGCTGATATTGCAGTTCATTCGATGAAAGATGTGCCAATGGTTTTACCGGAAGGGTTTGCGCTGGGCGCCATTTTAGAACGCCATGAACCAACAGATGCTTTTGTTTCCAATCATTATGCGCATTTTGAAGAGTTACCGCAGGGTGCCGTGTTGGGAACATCCAGTTTAAGACGAAAAGCACAATTGATGGCCGCCCGTCCTGATTTGATAGTCAAAGATTTACGTGGCAATGTCGGAACGCGTTTAGGAAAACTAGATGCGGGTCAGTATGATGCGATTGTATTGGCGACGTCCGGATTAAAACGACTGGAGTTGGATGAACGTATCCGTCATGAATTATCACCAGAAACCTGTTTACCTGCCGTATCTCAAGGAACCTTGGGTATTGAGTACTTTGAAAAAGATCAGGAAGTTCTGGAACTTATCAAAGTCTTGAACCACAGAGACACCGAAATTCGTACCTTGGCAGAAAGAGCCATGAATCATCGCTTGGAAGGGGGCTGTCAGGTTCCAATCGGTGTTTATGCCGAACTAGAAAAAGACGATCAGATTTATGTACGAGGACTGGTCGGTGCTTTAGATGGATCCGAAATTTTGCGTTCTGAAACCAGAGGGCTACAAAAGGATGCGGAAAAACTCGGGGTTTATGTCGCTGAGCAATTATTGGAGCAAGGCGCAGGCGAGATTTTAAAAGAAGTGTATGACCAAGCCTGATCCGGTTCTGACATTTTTAAATACTCGCCCGATTGAGCAAGCGGCTGCTTTGTCACAATCGGTTCAGCAGAAAGGGCATCAAGTCTTGGAATGCCCAAGCTTGAAAATTTGTCCATTGCCTCTGCCGGAACAGGCAGAAAAGACATTACCAAAATTTGATAAGGTTTTTTTTATTAGCCAGAATGCGGTAAAGCAACTGGTGGAAAAGTGGCAATCGGCTTACCAAACGTTGCCCGTGTTTGCTAACCATACAAGCTGTTTTGCCATTGGTCAAAGCACTTATTTAGCAATGGAAAGTCATGACTGGCCGGTCGTTAAGCTCAATTCGTCCCAATATGTCACTGAAACGTTGCTTGAATTGGATGATTTACAGGATTTAACCAACCAACAATGTTTGATTGTTAAAGGAAAAGGTGGGCGCACCGCATTGGCTGAAGGCCTGAAAGCAGCGGGTGCAACAGTGACTGAGTGGGCATTATATGAAAGAAAGTCCGCTGATTTTTGTGCATCGGAATGGCAAGCGTTTCAAAAAGCACGTCACCCAGTATTGCTCATCAGCAGTTTAGAGGCTTGGTACCGCTTAGAAAAAATGTTAAAAGAAAATAACGAGGATTGGGCTAAAAAAGACCAGGCCTGGCTGTTTTTACAAGATATTATTGTGTTTAGTGATCGTATTAAAAACGCATTGCAGCAGCAGGGATGGAAAGGCCGCTTATTTGTGGTGCCCCAACAAAGTAACTCCGGTATATTAACCGCCCTAGAGCAAATCTCAATTGAGTGCTGAAAAGCGTCAATTTAAAAGGAAAATCAGATGATGGATTCAGATGAACCAATAACGCCTAAGGCAGACCAAAGAGTGATTGATGGTGAAGTCGTCGGTGAATCAAAGCGTAAAAAGCAATCTCGCACGACCCAGGATCAAGAGAAGCCATTGAAATCGAAAGCGGACTGGTCAAGCTGGTTGCCAAAGACTTTTACTCAAAAACTGATTTTGTTGGTGACGATTTTATTAGTGAGTTTAATCGCCTACTTGGGCGTTAAATCCACTGAGCAGGACTGGCAAGTGGAGCGTATTAATGAACTTCAAACGGAACTCGTCAAACTGAAAGCGGCTTCCAAAGAGCTTAAATCAGAACAAAGTGCTATTCAGACAAAGTTAAAGTCTATCGCCAGCAATCCAGAGACTCAACCCGTTATCAGTCAAGCAGATGTGAATGCCGTTAAAGCGGATCTAGATGCGCTTAAAAGTACCGTGCAGACCGAGTTAAATAACTATGCTGAACAACTTGACGCGATTACTCAATTAACGTCTGAGAAAACAAAAAGCATGGCTGACTCATTAAAACCTTCTGCTGAGACTCAGCAAAAAATGACAGAAGTTGAGCAAAACCTTAAAGTTAAGTTAGAACAAATGGGACAGCAGTTATCGGAGTTGTTTAGTTTTAAAAAAGCGCAGCAACAAAAAGATACCGATCTTAATGCCGCTTCAAAATCCGAAGCACCATTGTCAGAAATGCAGTTGAAAAAATGGATTGTTGAAATTAACACACAATGGCTGTTGTTTGGCAACGCGACCATGACGCAGCGTCAGTTGGCGGCATTAGAAAAAGCGGTTTCAGTGAGTGATTATCAGCATAAAGTTCAATTGGCGAAGCTGATTGGGCAAGATCTAACTCGATTGGAGGATTATACACAGCCGGAAAAAACATCCAATGCTGCGTTGTTAATTCAGTTACGCGAAGTCATTCAAACGTTGCCTGAACAAAAAGTGGATGACAATGTTTCACATGAAACCACCGCCTCTTCAGAAGCGTCTAATCTTGATCCTATGATTTCAGGATGGCAAAGACTGTTAGATAAGGCCGAGAATGTTTTTAGTTTGCGTAAAAGAGATTCAGAAACCGATTTAAGTGATGTCGAAAGTATGATGATGCATGATGTGTTGATTCAAAGAGGTTTGTTACTTGTTGATCGAGTTCAATGGGCGTTGGATTCTCGTTCAAAAACATTGCTCAACGCAAGTTTGAAAACGTTGAATCAGTTTATGACAAGTCATTTCCCAGAGCAGGCTGAAAAAGTTACAACGATGCTGGCTCCTTTAAGCCAGGTACAGTTTAAAGTGCGTAGCCCACTTAAAATTGCAGAGGTTGAATAAACGTTATGTCTAAAATCCTAAAGTGGTCTCTTTTTCTACTGATTGCAACAGGACTGACTTCACTCGCTTTGTATGATAATGGCCAAGTGTCAATGGTCTGGAATGACTGGGTGATTGAAACCAGCTTGAGCTTTGCGCTCGCATCCATTGTGGTGGTGTTCGGGTCGCTATATTTATTTATGCGATTACTGATTAACCTTTGGCACTTTCCGGCCTATTGGCGTAATCGACGACAGTTGAAACGGTATAACAAGGCAGAAACCTCGATTTCAAAAGGGCTTATTGCATTGGAGTACGGTGATTGGCAATTGGCTGAGAAACAGTTGATTAAGATGGCAAAGCAATCTGATGCGGGTTTGATTCATTATTTAACCGCAGCAAAAATGGCACATAACCAAGGTGCATTAGCGAGACGTGAACAATATCTCACTGAAGCCAGAAAGCGCTTTCCTCAGGATTATGTCACCATTGGTTTGGTTGAATCTCGTTTGTTGGTTGAAGAGCAACCTGATATGGCGCTGGTGATTTTGGCTGAGTTGCATGAGCAAAACCCAAAAAACAGACCGATTTTGTCGGAATATGTGCAATTGCTGGAAAAACAAAAGCATTGGCATACGCTGGAAGGGTTGCTGGGCCAGATTAAAAAAATTCGTGCGTTGAACAGAAGTTCTTTGCAGGCGCTGGAAATTCGTTTGATTGCTGGCAAGGTCGCTAAAGCAGAAAACTTAGATGCCTTGGATGTTTTATGGAAAAGCTTGAGCGCTAAGCAGCAGTTGACGCCCGCCATTTTGGCAGAGTTCGTTGAGCAGCGAATGGGCTGGGGGAAAGAACAAGGCTTGGCAGAACTCATTGTAAAAAGTGTGTCTAAACAATGGGACGACCGTTTAGTTTACCAATATGGTCGCATTGAACTGGGGCCGGCTTTTGAACGCTTAAAACGCGCCGAAAAATGGTTGAAAGGTCAAGATGACAACCCGGTATTGTTGCTAACACTGGGGCGATTAGCTTGTATGAGCCAGTTATGGGGACAAGCGAAACATTTTTTCCAACAGAGCTTAAAATACCAACCTGAATTAGAAACGTTTCATGCGTTGGCAAAATGTTATGAAGCGGAAGGGTTGGAAACTCAAGCGGCACTGACTTACAAAGAAGCTATTCTTCAGCTTGAAAAGAAATCTTAATGGGGCGTGAGAACCTCTTCTTCCGTCGTAGGATTATCTGTCAACCTTTCTAAAGCAGCATGCATCATTTCTTTTGCTGTGGTGGCATCATGGCCATATGATGCATACCCTATTTCAATTTTAAAGTTAAAAGAAGTCGATTCATCCGCGACTGTGTGAGATGGTTTGGAAAACCGTTCATAGTATTTCCGAGCCACAATGTGAATATCGTTTTCATCGATCTCTGGCATCAGAATGACAAAGAGTTGTTCTCGAACTCTAAAAGGGATATCTACATTACGCGTGGCGTGATTGATTAGGTCGGCAAAGATATGAATTTTCTCTGCTAAACTTACCTCGTTATTGGAGGTCGAACTGGTGATTTTGTTGAGTTTAATTACAATCATCGACAAAGGACGTTTGTACCGTTCAGAACGAAAAATTTCAAATTGAAGCGTTTCTTTAAAGCGGTCTTGATGAAAAAAACCACTGTCATGCTCGGTTACCATTAAGGCATCTAGCCTGCCATAAACTGTTTTCAGCATTTGAATATGCTCTGTAATCATTTCGTCGATCATATCGATCTCGGCAATTTTCTGGGGTTGTCTTTGCCAAATAATATCGTCTTCAGATAGTCGCACCTTATCGATTCTTTGTGACAGTTTTTTAAGCGGTTTAATAAAATCTTGCTCCAACGTTCGAGTCATCATATAAACCCCGATAACAAAGAAGTTCAGAGCGAATATGAGTAGAAACACACCAAAAATACTGAGACCGAAAACGGATGATGTAATTTTGCGTTCATACAGCAAGCTTCCTATAAATTTTCCTTGAGGATCGGACACTTTACAGTCCGGACAGTTAGGCGAGTAATAAAGCGGAAGGCCTCCCAGTAAAGCAGGGTTTTGGATATTAAAAGTCTGTATGGCTTTTTTTTGAATTTCGACTGAGCGGGCAAGTTCGGCAAATTTAGGAGGTTGGTTTTTAACGGGTTTGGTATCGTAATGAGAGATACCGGTGCCGATAAAATCATAAGTATTTTGTTTATCTTTTTGCTGGATTTGAGCCAAAATGCTTTTAATTCTGGATGGGTTTCCATTTGCTTTTTTAAGCTGAAGGACGGTATTGTTCAAATCCACATCGATTTGTTGAGTTGTTTTGTGGTAAATAAAGCCTAAATAAATGGCGCCGATCAATGAAGTCGTAATCAGGGAAGACAATATTGAAAATAGAGAAACCCAGACAAACTTTTTGAATGCAAATGTGCGAAAACCAGTTGGTTTAATGGTATCAGTGCTCATATAAAGATTTTGCTCTTAATCATGGAGTTGTAGAAAAGATTTTCTACGTCAACATACATTCATTATACTGCTGATTATTCAAATGAAACAAAACTAATTGATGGCAGCCAGCAGTTCGCCCTATGTTAGATTCATCAGGTCGTGTTTTTATGAATTGGATTAAAAGTTAAAAAAGTTTAATTTGTTCGATAAAATGATGATTAGAAAATCATCTGTTTGAACGACCAGGAAACATTATGGACATTTCATCGAATACAGCCGTTTATACTTATCAACAACACCCCGTGAATACCCATCAGCAGGTGCAGGTATCGATGCTTAAAAAAGCCATGGATATGCAGGCAGAAGGCGCATTAGCTTTGATTCAGTCTTTGCCTAATGCATCATCTGCTCAAGCGCTTCCTGCCAATTTGGGCAATCATATCAACACCACTGCGTAACCAAAACACAGCTATAAAAATGACCAGGCCTGGCTTTGAGACGCGCTGTGCTGTTTAGGATAACCGTTGAAGGGTTTGTTGAGCAATTTCCCACTCTTCGTCAGTGGGAAGAACCCAGCACTCAACGGCACTGCCTGGCGTCGAGATGCGACCTTCGCAAACTAGAGTATCATTGGCGGAGTGATCAAGATGAATCTTGAAGAGTGGAGAGAAGCCATTAATCGTTTTTTGGCGAATGTCAGCCGCATGTTCACCAATGCCTCCGGTAAACACCAATGCATCTACCTCGTTCATTATTGCTAAGTAACCACCGACGACTTTGATTAAATGGTAAATAAACATTTCGACAGCCAGTTGGGCTTGTAAGTTCCCTTGCTGAGCAAGAGATAAAATCGTCTGCATATCATTTTCTCCCGTCAAGCCGATTAAACCACTTTGATGGTTCAACAGATGATCTACCTCTTGTGCTGAATAGCCTAGCGCTTCTATTAAATAAAGCGGAATCGCTGGATCAATGTCACCGCTTCTGGTTCCCATAATCAGGCCTTCCAGTGGGGTAAACCCCATGCTGGTATCGATACTTTTTCCGTTTTGAATCGCACAAACACTGGCACCATTGCCTAGGTGCATTGAAATAATATTCAGTTCAGAGAGCGGTTTTGCTAAATGATCAGCCATGCGCTTGGCAATATACTGATGGGAGGTGCCATGGAACCCGTAGCGTCGAATGCGGTGAGTTGTATACAAATCGTTAGGCAGTGCATAGCGATACGCTTTCTCGGGCAAGGTTTGATGAAAAGCGGTATCAAATACAGCAACTTGCTTGAGGGCTGGGTAACGTGCTCGAATAATTTCGATAGGGACTAAATTGATCGGGTTGTGCAAAGGAGCAAGATGGGACAAGGTCTTCATTTTCGTTAGGTTTTCAGTATCGATTAGGGTGGCTTCTTGAAAAAGTTCGCCCCCATGGACCACGCGATGGCCGACAGCATCACAATCGCCTAAATTTTCTTCAAGCCCTTTTTCTTGCAAGAGGTGTTCGATGCTGGTTAAAGCGCGTGTATATGCTTCTACCGAAGCGTCATCGATATGATCGATTACCCCATGGGTGACTAGATGAGAATCCACACCTGAAAATAGACTAAATTTTAAAGAAGAACTACCCGCATTTAACACCAGTATTTTCATTTTATGGTCCTTTAGAAGAGCGGGTCGTTTCTGACGGGGTTTGTGCTTGGATCGCTGTAATGGCAACAGTGTTAATGATGTCGGCGACACTGCACCCTCTACTTAGGTCGTTAATGGGTTTTCTTAACCCTTGCAACACAGGGCCAATGGCGATGGCGCCAGATGCTCTTTGAACCGCCTTATAGGTATTGTTGCCAGTATTTAAATCCGGAAAGATAAAGACGGTTGCTTTACCTGCAACTTGGCTTTCAGGCATTTTTTGTAACGCCACGGTCATGTCGATTGCGGCGTCGTACTGTAAAGGGCCTTCTATAATAAGATCAGGCCGCTTTTGCTGGGCAAGTTGTGTTGCTTGCCTGACTTTGTCGACTTCGTTGCCGTGGCCGGAAATTCCGGTGGAATAAGACAGTAAGGCGACTTTAGGGGTAATACCAAATCGCGCAGCAGTTTGGGCAGAGCTGAGTGCGATTTCAGATAATTCTTCTGCAGTCGGGTTCTGGTTGACGGCACAGTCTCCATAAACCAGCACTCGTGTCTCAAAACACATAAAGAATACACTTGAGACCAATGCCGTTTTGGAATCGGTTTTAATAATCTGTAAGGCGGGGCGAACGGTGTCTGCCGTGGTATGCGTCGCGCCGGAAACCATGCCGTCGGCATAGCCTTTATGTACCATCATGGTCGCAAAGTAGTTGATATGCGTCATTGAGTCGCGCGCTAAATCATAACTTATGCCTTTATGTTTTCGCATGGCATAAAAGTCATCGATGAACTCTGAGAGCCATGGACTGGTTTCAGGGTTGATGATTTCGGCCTCGCCAATATCAATGCCCAGCAAGTTGGCTTGATATAAGATCTCTTCCGGGTTACCTAATAGAATCGGGTTCACCACTTTACGCTGCAATAGCAAATCGCATGCTTTTAAAATACGCTCGTCGGTTGCTTCTGGCAGCACGATGGTTTTTAACTCAGCGCGTGCTTTCTCAAATAAGCCATACTCAAACATAATGGGTGTCGTGATGTCTTGACTGCGATCTTGTGTTCTAGCCAGCAGTTTATCCATTAAGTGTTCCCGATTGACCCATTGATCGAACAATCCGAGTGCTAAATTTGTTTTTCTAGGGTTGGTGGTGGAGAGCTTGGCATGAACTTGTCCTGCTTTTACTGCGGTAGGGTAAGTGTCCGTTTCTACGGAGACAATCGGTAAGTCCGATGCATGATAATTCGTAATCAAGTCCATAATCACCGGGCGAGGAATCAATCCTCCAGTGAGCATAATGCCGGCAATATTCGGCATATTTCGAGCAAATAAACTCATAACGGACGCAATGAGAATGTCGCTACGATCTCCAGGTACAATAATTAAATCCCCTTCGTTGACGCGAGGTAAATAGTTTTCAATGGTCATTGCCGCAACGATTGGTTCTTTGACAAGGCGGTTGTTTCCGGCCTCGTCGGAGGATAAAAATTGGCCATTTAATGCTTCCGATACTTCTTTGACTGTGGGGGTATTTAAATCTTCAATTTCAGGTAAGAAATAAATCGGTACATTTGGGTGTTTCGGGAAGCTGGGTTTTGATTCTAGAAGACAGGAAGGGGCTCGGTTGATGAAGAACGCAAAAGGATCGAGTTCTGAACTGGCATGGAGTTCCATTTCGATTTCTTTTTCAATGTCATGAGGCTGTTTGTTTTGCCCACTTAAAACCGATACATAAGGGCTGTTAAAATGCTTCGCTAGAGCCAAGTTGATATCAAGTTCAATGCCGCTGGTGTGGTCACTTAGTTCCATGCCATGGACTAGAACAAAGTCATAGTTTTCCAGTAAGGTTTGAAACTGCCCCACAAGTGTTTCATATAAGGCGTGTTTTTTATTTTCGCTTAACAGTTGTGTCGCCTCGGATACTTGTAGTCCTATCATCTTTTCTTTAGGCATTTCAAGCTGAAAATAGTGCTTGATAAAAAGACAATCAGGGTCTTCCTTTTCAGTAACGAGGGGGCGGAAGAAGGCAATTTTTTCGAATTTCTGTCTCAGCAAAGACATGAGCCCAAGTGAAATGAGAAGGCTGCCGGCATGACGTTCGCGAGGTGCAATAAATAAACTATTCGATTGCATGTAGGGTCCCATGAAGAAAATCTTGAAATTAAAAGGAAGCTTAACACTTGTCATTTAAATTTCTATTAAAATAATCTTATTTAAACGAATAGAGCTTAACCATTTGAATTTTACCCAACCCGTTCCTTTATCATTATATGTGCATTACCCTTGGTGTATTCAAAAGTGCCCTTATTGTGACTTTAATTCGCATACGCTTGGACAAGACCAGGAAAAAATGTATATCCAAGCCTTGGTTCGCCAGCTAGAACAGACATTGCCGGATGTTTGGGGGCGGCCGATTCAGTCAATCTTTTTTGGGGGCGGTACGCCAAGTTTGATGTCGGAAGCGGGGTTGGATACTTTTTTATCCCAAGCCAGAGCCTTGTTGGGGTTTCAACCCGACATTGAAATTACTTTGGAAGCCAATCCGGGCACCGTCGATTTTGAAAAATTTGCGGGGTTTCGTCAAGCGGGGGTAAATCGTCTATCGATGGGGGTTCAGAGTTTCGATGATGAAAAGCTTCATGCGTTAGGGCGTATACACTCCTCTGATGAAGCTTATCAAGCGGTGGAAGCGGCGAAGTCAGCCGGGTTTGACAATTTTAATTTGGATTTGATGTTTGCCTTGCCGAACCAGAGCTTGGAACAGGCGGTTCAGGATGTGGAAACCGCTTTAGCATTAGCGCCACCGCATTTATCGCATTATCAGCTGACATTGGAGCCGAATACACCTTTTTATAAAAATCCGCCGGTGTTGCCGGAAGAGGATTTGGCCTGGGAAATGCAGTTGGCTTGTCAGTCAGCATTGTCAGAAGCAGAGTATCGTCATTATGAAGTTTCTGCTTATGCGAAAAACAACCAGGCCTGCCGCCATAATCTTAACTATTGGCAGTTTGGAGACTATATCGGCTTGGGAGCGGGTGCGCATGGCAAGATTACTCAGCCGCCCCAGGGTCAAATTTGGCGGACACAAATGCCGGCTTCTCCAGGTGGTTACATGAATATGATTCAAAGTGGTGACATGGGGCGCCAACAATCGGTATCTGATCAAGATGCTATCTTTGAGTTTATGCTTAATGCTTTACGATTACAGGATGGTTTCCCACTAGAGTTGTTTACATTGCGGACAGGCTTACTGTTAGATTCCATTGACGCGCAATTAGATTTGATGAAGTTCAAAGGTTGGGTTGAAATAGAAGAATCCAGTCTACAGTTAACGCAAACGGGTAAAACGTATTTGAATGAGGTGTTACAGCTTTTTCTGCCTTAAGAGAGTGGAAGCTGTGATGTCTTTAAAAGCAGCTAATAGCTGCTAAAATTGATTAAGAAGGATAGATCATGGATAAAAAGTCGGATTCAGCACTTGAAGATAAAGTGGATGAAACACAGCATCCGCAGGAATTACCGCCTGAGAAAAGGGTGTACTCGGATGACCATGTCTGCCCGATTAAAGAGCAAAGACTGGCTAAGCGAAGAGCGAAACCTGCACATCCTGTCGTGAAGTGGTCTAGCCGCATTGTTATGGCGTTAGCGATTATTCCGATTATTCTGGTGTTGGCCTTTATCGGGGCGGTTAATTTTATGGATTACAATCAATATAAACCTCAAATTGAGTCCGAATTTAAGCAGCGCACGGGATATGAATTAAAAATTAACGGACCTATTGATGTTTCTATCTGGCCATTTGCTTTGGAAGCCAAGCAGGTTGAACTTAAAAACCCTTCTGCTTTTACATTGCCAAATTTAGCAAAAATTAACAGTATCCAAGTCGAACTCTCGTTATGGGATTTCTTCGTGAATCGTCATTTAGAGCTTTTAGGGGTCGAGTTAGAAAAACCACATTTGTTCTTGGAAACCAATGCGGCGGGCCAGAATAATTGGCACCGCTTGCAACAGCATTTAGCCTTGACTGATCAACCGTCGCAACAACCCATTTTAAGAAAAGTGGCTTATCAGGTGGTGGCCGCACCGGGTGTTGCCTCGACTAAAGCATCGAAACTTAACTGGCATCTTGACAGTTTTGTACTGCAAAATGCCATCATTGAATGGCAAAACGATCAAACGAAAACGCACCTGATGATGGACGATTTTGATTTTATGGCTTTTGATATTACACCGAATCAACCTTTCAAAGCGTTAACCAATTTTAAATATCAATCCTCTGAAATTAAATCCCGTTTCCATTTCAATGTTACGTCGATGTTGACCTTGAACAATGACTTAACACAGTGGCGTCTTTCAGACTGGGCAGGGAATGTTCGCCTGGTGTTGCCGAAAGAGATGCAGATTCCCGAAGTGCGTATTGAAATGTTAGGCAGCCTCTTGGAGCTGAACTTTGACCAGAAAACGTTTCACGTGGAGCAGGCTCATTTCCGCTCGTTAAAGGGAAATTTGGAAACGTCAATGTCTGGAGATTATGGCGATACCTCTGAAACGCAAGGTAGTTTAAAAGCAACGCATATTAATTTACGTAAATGGTTCCGTCACTCAGGGGTGATTTATCCGAATTTTGTCGACAAGACGGTTTTGAAAGATGTCTCTTCACAATTTAACTGGTCGCAAACGCTAGAAGGGGTTTCGGTTGAGAACCTGGTTCTTCAGCTTGATCAATCCAAAATAACGGGGAATGTTTGGCAAAAACAGCAGGCAGGTAAACCACAATATCGATTCGATTTAGCGGTTTCAGAACTGAACTTAGATCAGTATGAGGCATATGTTGGTTCCAACGCCTCAAAGAAAGCGGCTCAGAAAACCGAGAAAAGAACTTCTGTTCCAGCCAAAACGAATCAGCAAAACAGCAAAAAAACATCAACAGATACCTATTTACCGGTTGGCTTGCCTATCTCAACCTTAAGGGCATTACAAGCAGAAGGGCATCTCCGTATTGCAAAACTGAAAGCCTGGCAGATGCAGTTGCAGGATTTTGAACTCAATCTTTCTGCAAAGAAGGGGCAACTTCAACTTGCGCCTTTGGATGCGAAGCTATATCAAGGCACGTTACGCTCCAAGCTATTGGTAGATGTCTCGGGGGAAACACCGCGTTATGAGTGGAACGGCAAGATGGAAAACGTTCAGCTCTCGACATTCTTAGCCGATGGCTGGGATTATGATCTGCTCGAGGGGCGATACAATGGAACCTTTAATTTTGAAACCCTCGGTGTGAATAGCTTTTTGTTGAAGCAAAACTTGCAGGGCTCTTTTAATGCGGATGTGAAGCAAGGTCGATTTAAAGGAATGGATTTGAATAAGTTGCTGGCCGGACAAAAAACCAGCGCAAAAGATGCGACGGTATTCAGTCAGTTGTCTTTGTCAGGTCAAGTTCAATCAGGTGTCATGACGTTACGACACATGAATGTTGACAGCAAACGTTTTTCTGCTATCGGCACCGGACAGTTGAACTTGCCCACGGCTCAGTTAAATGCCGTGCTGCATACCACTTATCATCAACCGCCTCAAAAACTTAAGTCATTGAAAGGTGTCGAGGTGCCAGTGTATTTAAAAGGCCCGTTAGGCAGTGTGCAATGGTCGGTTGATATGAAAAAGCTCTTGAGTAACCCGGCCAATCAACAGAAGTTATTGGATAGCCTGCAGCAATTTTTGCAGTCATGATGTCATTATGAGACATAAAAATGACCGGCTTAGACTCGCTCGAAGACCAAGTCCCAAACACCATGCCCTAAACTGTGGCCACGTTGTTCGAATTTAGTCATAGGGCGATATTCTGGGCGAGGGGTATACTGACCTTCACCAGAGGTGTTGCGGTAATCTTTCGCGGCACTCATTACATCCATCATATGCAAGGCATAATCTTCCCAGTCTGTTGCCATATGGAATTGTCCGCCTGGTTTTAAGTGTTGCGCAATTTTGTCTGCGAATTCGGCCTGTAAAATGCGACGCTTTTTGTGTTTGGTTTTATGCCAGGGATCAGGGAAGAACAAGTAAACCGCTGAAAGACTGCTTTTAGGAATTTGCCGATTAAGCACTTCAATCGCGTCTTCATTAAACACTCGAACATTGGTGAGACCTTTTTCTTCAACCAGCTTTAACAAAGCTCCCACGCCTGGGCGATGGACTTCAATGCCAATATAGTTGTTTTCCGGGTGAGCTTCTGCCATCGCTGCCAGACTATTCCCCATGCCAAATCCAATTTCGATAATGGTTGGCGCTTCACGCCCAAATAGGGTTTTGAAATCCAGTAACTGAGCTGCCAGCTTTAGGCCATATTTAGGCCACATCTTATCAATTGCATTTTGTTGTGCTTGGGATAAACGGCCTTGTCTTAACACAAAGCTTTTGATGCGTCTTTTATGCTCTGGGATTTCAGGTGTATCGGTTTGGGGGGATTCTGTATTTTCAGTCATAGGGTTCTAGTACAATGGCATTTAATTTTCGGGCTATTATAGCTCAATTCAGAAGAACATAAAGCAACGCTATGCCAGACAAAGAACAATTTTCACAAACCTTATTGGAATGGTTTGATCGCTCAGGTCGCCATGACTTGCCGTGGCAACAAGATAAGACACCCTATCGGGTGTGGGTCTCGGAAATCATGTTGCAGCAAACACAGGTACAAACTGTGATTCCATACTATGAACGGTTTATGAAAGCCTTTCCCTCTGTTGAAGCTTTGGCGCAAGCCACTCAGGAAGACGTTTTATCTCACTGGTCTGGCTTAGGGTATTACGCACGGGGTCGAAACTTATTGAAGACGGCTAAAATCGTGGTTGAGGATTTACAGGGTGAATTTCCGCAAGACCTGGAGGGCGTGATGGCCTTACCTGGTATTGGTCGTTCAACGGCAGGAGCAATTTTGTCGATTGCCTGTCAACAACGCCACCCCATTTTAGATGGGAATGTGAAACGTGTTTTGTGTCGTTATGATGCCGTTGAGTCATGGTCGGGTGAAAAAAACACCGAAATAACATTGTGGCAAAGAGCGGATGAATTAACCCCGGAGCATAGATTTGGTGATTACACACAGGCTATTATGGATTTAGGTGCAACGTTATGTACCCGTTCTAAACCAAAATGTGAGCTGTGCCCGGTACAAAAAAACTGCCAGGCCTGGCTTTTAGATCGCGTGTCGGATTTTCCTTACGCCAAACCGAAAAAAGAAAAACCCGTTCGTGAAACAGCGATGATGATTTTTTTGAATGAAGATCGCCAGGTTTTTTTACAACAGAGGCCTCAAAAAGGGATTTGGGGAGGGCTTTGGAGTTTGCCGGAAATGATACCCGGCGAGCTTGAAGACCTTATTAAAAGCAAGGTTGAAAGCCGCTGTGACAAAGAGTTTAATCTGATAAAATGGCCATTATTCAAACACACTTTCACTCATTATCATTTAATGATTCATCCATTTTTTCTGGATGAAATTCTTTCCGTGCAGATGGAAGGGAAGTGGTTTACGGTGTCGGAAGCGTTGACAAAAGGTCTACCGGCACCCATTCGAAAACTGATTAAACAATTGGAGAGCAGCAATGACTAGAATGGTAAATTGCGCCAAAATGGAACAGGAATTGGAAGGTTTGGATTTTCCACCGTTTCCCGGCGAATTAGGTCAGAAAGTTTATGAAAATGTTTCTAAAGAGGCATGGAAGCAATGGTTAGCGCAGCAAACCATCCTGATTAATGAATACCGTTTATCAAGTTTGGATCCGAAGGCACAAAACTTCCTGAAAGAAGAAATGCAGAAATTCTTGTTTGGGGGGGAAGAGCTTGATATGCCAGAAGATTTTCAGGCAGTTGATTAATCTTTCATCCTCCTTATGATGCCAATATCGGTCAGCACACAGTTTTCCTAAAGTGCTGATCCTTCAAATTTTAGTATTCTAAGTTTTTACTGAACTTTTTGTTGCTTAGGCTCTCTCATTATGTCCTCTGTTGTAGATATTTATATTGGGCGACAGCCCATATTTGATTGTTCTGCCAATGTATGTGCTTATGAACTGTTGTTTCGTTCAGGAGATGGGCAGAATAGTGCCCAAATTTTAGGGGGCGATCATGCGACTGCGCAAGTGATGCTTAATTTGTTTGGAGACATGGGGTTAAAAAATGTCGTTGGCGACCATAAAGCCTTTATTAATTTTACAGAAGGGCTGTTGGTGAATGAAAATCAGCCTTTTTTTCCACCTAACCAGGTTGTTATTGAGGTTCTAGAAGACGTTAAAGCTTCTCCTGAAATGATTGAATGCTTAAGAAACCTACGAAAATCAGGCTATAAAATCGCGCTGGATGATTATATTTTTAATCCAGAACTAGCTGAATTTGAAGCTTGTGCGGATTTTATTAAAGTGGATATCTTAGAAGTCGGGCCTAAAAAATTGAAAGAGCATATCGGGCGATTAAAAGACCAAGGCATTAAGCTACTAGCAGAAAAAGTGGAAACTCGTGAGCAGTTTGAATTTTGTCAAAAGATTGGATTTGATTTATTTCAGGGGTATTTCTTCGCAAAACCCAAAATTTTGCAAGGGCGAAGTTTAGCCTCTAATAAACTTGCGATTATTCAGCTATTAGCTCAGGTCTATGATCCAGAAGTTGATATGTCCGCACTCAGTGCAACGATTAGTCAAGACGTAGCCTTAAGTCAAAAACTATTAAAATTTGTTTCAGCGGTAGATAACCGTTCTCAATTAAGTTCAATTCATGATGCGGTTTTGCGCTTTGGGTTAAACCGTTTGCAAAGTTGGGCGAGTATGTTGGTTTTGTCTAAAGCGGATGATAAGCCGGTAGAGCTTTTCAACACCTCATTGATTCGGGCTAAGTTTTGTGAGCTGGTTGGAGCTCAAGTCGGAGATTATTCAAAAGATAGTTATTTTACCGTTGGGTTATTTTCGACCTTAGATGCCTTGATGGATACGCCCTTAGAAACTTTATTGGCAGAGTTGAATTTTGATGAAACCATTAAGCAGGCATTGTTGGGTCATTCTGGAAGCTTGGGGACAACCTTGGCGGCAGCCAAAGGGATTGAGCAGGGTCGTACAGATTTTGAATTACCAAAAAACATCACGGCTTTAGAGTTATCAAAATTGTATCTTGAGGCGATGGAGTTTGCTAATAAGCTTGATTTAAGCTAACCACTACAGATATGACGTATAAAAAAAGCCCGAATGAATCGGGCTTTTTAAACTCATACATTCAACTCGTAAGTGCAACGTTCTTATTCCAAAACACCTCATTTGGTGTTTTGTATCCTAAACACTTTCT
>NZ_JARTLM010000153.1 GCF_029625905.1 Hydrogenovibrio sp. 3SP14C1 | reverse complement strand
CGCGCGGATGCTTGTAGAAAGCCAGCCACAGGCCCGTCCAGACGATGCCGATGGCGCCGACGATGACGAAGGACATCTGCCAGCTGCCGTGCAGGATGGTCCACACCACCAGCGGCGGCGCGCACAGGGCGCCGATCGAGGAGCCGATGTTGAACCAGCCGATGGCGATCGAACGCTCCTTGGCGGGGAACCACTCGGTGGTCGCTTTCACGCCGGCGGGAATGCCGGCCGCCTCGGTCAGGCCCAGCATGCCGCGGAACAGCGC
>NZ_JARTLM010000152.1 GCF_029625905.1 Hydrogenovibrio sp. 3SP14C1 | reverse complement strand
CCGGCGGCCCCATGGAAGCCGGCAAGACCAAGCTTCTGGATCACGGCCTGGATCTGGTCGATGCCATGGTCATGGCCGCAGACGATAGCGTCGACGACGAAACCCTGGCAGAAGTCGAGCGCAGCGCATGTCCCACCTGTGGCAGCTGCTCGGGCATGTTCACCGCCAACTCCATGAACTGTCTGATGGAGGCGCTGGGCCTGGCACTTCCCGGTAACGGCACCGTGCTGGCGACCCATGCCGATCGCCGTCGCCTGTTCGAAAC
>NZ_JARTLM010000151.1 GCF_029625905.1 Hydrogenovibrio sp. 3SP14C1 | reverse complement strand
GAGTGGATTAAAGCAAGCCTGGGGAAGCGTAAAAGATTTTGTTGGAGGCAATGGTTCTTGGATCAAGGAACATAAAGGGCCACTTTCTTATGATAAAAAGCTCTTAATCCCTGCTGGTCTTGCTATCATGGGCGGATTAAACGATAGCTTGCAAGATGGCTTTCAAAAAGTTAAGCAAACTATTTCTGGGGTGGCTGGAGAAGTCCAAGGAATGATTATGGATGGAGTGGACACTAGCAAACTGTTAGATGATGGATGGAATCCA
>NZ_JARTLM010000150.1 GCF_029625905.1 Hydrogenovibrio sp. 3SP14C1 | reverse complement strand
TCAAAACGCACGAGCCGTTTTGTTTGGTCATGTTCATCAAGATATGGATCGTACTTATGCCGGAGTAAAAGTAATGGCGAGTCCCTCCACTTGTGTACAGTTTAAACCGAATTCTGATGATTTCGCGTTAGATCAATGCTCTCCCGGTTGGCGTGAGCTTGAATTGCACGCTGATGGTCAAGTGACAACGCAGGTCAAACGATTAGCACGCGGAGCCTTTGTGCCGGATTTTACTTCAAATGGGTATTAACACTATGGGTTCGCG
>NZ_JARTLM010000149.1 GCF_029625905.1 Hydrogenovibrio sp. 3SP14C1 | reverse complement strand
AGCAGCACCACTGCTACGTGCAGTAGCAGGCCATGCAGTTCCTGCTTGCGCGCGATCATCTTCGTGGTCTGCAGCACGAAATCGGCGACAAGGTGAGCGGTCAACAGTACGAGCAGCGTTTCAAGCATGTCCTTTCTGCCTGTGAGTCCTTCCTGTGGCTCGCGTCGCGATAGCCAAGTCGCCGCGAAAAGCAACGAAATTTAGTTGCTTAAGCCAAAGCAACGCTATTTAGTTGCTTTTCCAGAACCGTGAATGCTCCCGTACG
>NZ_JARTLM010000148.1 GCF_029625905.1 Hydrogenovibrio sp. 3SP14C1 | reverse complement strand
CAAAAAGCCAGAGCAATCTACTCTCCGATTGGTTGATGCATAAACATCGCGAAAAGAGGAACAATTTTCGCTTTACTAAGGCTTGATATGCGACCCAGCCCAGCAATGGTCGCTTTTTGAGTGGCAAAAAAATCGACAAACACACTGTGCTCACGGCCTAAATCTTCATCGGGTAAGTAGTAGCCTAAATAACCGTCTTTACGAACCGACTTTATAAATGGCTTAATGCCGACGCTACGATCGTAAACTCGCCCACCGTATTGCAC
>NZ_JARTLM010000147.1 GCF_029625905.1 Hydrogenovibrio sp. 3SP14C1 | reverse complement strand
CAACACAGCGCCCTTCACCGCTGGCAAAAGGCAACCCACAGCACACTAATCTGGTCGAGATCGAGAAGGTTTAAGGACTAACCCATGACAACTCAGTATGGATTTTTTATTGATTCCAGTCGTTGCACCGGATGCAAAACCTGCGAACTGGCCTGCAAAGACTACAAGGATCTCACGCCCGACGTCAGTTTCCGCCGGATTTACGAATACGCCGGAGGTGACTGGCAGGAAGACAACGGCGTCTGGCGACAGAACGTTTTCGCCTA
>NZ_JARTLM010000146.1 GCF_029625905.1 Hydrogenovibrio sp. 3SP14C1 | reverse complement strand
CCAGCCTTTGAGCGTCGAAATCGGTGTCTTGCCTACCACGTCATCCAGCTTGATCTGCAGATTGCCGATCCACTCATCCGGCCAGGAGGTGGATTCCGGGAAGTCCCAGGTGTCTTTCGGCAGCAGGAATCCTTTACGCGCGGCGGGTACGACAATGGCCAGACCGACCATGGCACCGATCATCGAGGGGAACTCTGGTCCCAGGAAGACGCCTACCAGCATGTAAGGTACGACGAACGCGATGCCCGTGAAAATGGCGAACGGAG
>NZ_JARTLM010000145.1 GCF_029625905.1 Hydrogenovibrio sp. 3SP14C1 | reverse complement strand
CTACATGCCTTCCTGTGCGACCCGGGTGTTCGGCGCCGGTCACCATGATCCTGAATCCCGCTCGGACATGGAGCTGACGCTGGCGCTTCTGGACAAGGCCGGCTTCGAGGTGATCATTCCGGCGATCTCTGGACACCTGTGTTGCGGGATGGCCTTCCAGTCCAAGGGTCAGTACGCCGAAGCCGACCACAAGGCGCGGGAGCTCAATCGCGAGCTGCTGGCGGCCAGCCAGAACGGTCGCTACCCGGTGCTCTGTGATACCAGCC
>NZ_JARTLM010000144.1 GCF_029625905.1 Hydrogenovibrio sp. 3SP14C1 | reverse complement strand
CATCATCGTGGTGGTGCAGGTGGCGATCATGATCGTGTTCCTCGGCCTGGTGATCAACGGTATTTACCACGGCGAAGGCGCCGGTACGCTGGTCAGCAGCCGCCCGTTCTGGTCCGATAACGCCCACGTGGTGCCGATGATTACCGGCGCGACCATCCTGTGCTTCTCGTTCCTGGGCTTCGACGGCATCAGCTCGCTGTCCGAAGAGACCAAAGACGCGGAAAAAGTGATCCCGAAAGCCATCTTCCTGACGGCGCTGATCGGCG
>NZ_JARTLM010000014.1 GCF_029625905.1 Hydrogenovibrio sp. 3SP14C1 | reverse complement strand
GTCTCTCAGTTGGAAATAGATACGGTTGTTGAACAACTCAACAACCGTCCAAGAAAATGCTTAGGATACAAAACACCAAATGAGGTGTTTTGGAATAAGAACGTTGCACTTACGAGTTGAATGTATGCCTCATAAAAAACGCCCAGGCCTGGGCGTTTTTTATACGTCTTTTGTTTCGGGTTTGACTTTAACTGGACGTTCATACTCCATCCATTCATCTAGCTTTGCCCAGACTTCTTCCAGCCCTTGGCGTTTTAAAGAAGAAAACAACTGCACCGTCGCATGCGGATATTTTTCATCCAACAGTTGCCTCATTTTTAACAGACTGTTTTGTGCCGGCCCTTTTTTTAACTTATCGGACTTCGTCAATAAAATATGTACCGGTAAATTCAACGTCAGCGTCCAATCCAACATCATTAAATCAATTTCAGTTGGCGGCATTCTTGAGTCCACCATCATAATCAATCCTTTCAGCGACGCACGCACTTCAATGTATTCCGACAAACTCCTTTCCCAAGCACGTTTAGTATTCACATTCACTTTGGCATACCCATAACCCGGCAAATCGACTAATTTACGCTGTTCATCACATTCAAAAAAATTAATTAACTGTGTTCGACCCGGTGTTTTACTGGTTTTAGCCAACCCTCTTTGTGAAGTAATCACATTCAAAGCGCTGGATTTACCTGCATTGGAGCGCCCGGCAAACGCCACTTCATAGCCGAAGTCTTCTGGACAATGCGATAAATCGGGCGCCGATTTTAAATAAGTTGCTTGTTGGTAAAGTGGGTGTTGCATAAGGTAGCTTGCCTGTTGGTTAGGTTTTCATTCTTTATCAATAGTGTGAATCGGTATATACTTTACAATCTTTTTTTAATGATTATTTAAGAATATTTATTTATATGGCCGATTTATCGAACACTTCAAGCCCATTGCCAAAGCGTAAGCCCGGCATTTTTATCCAGTTTTTAGGATCCATGAATTTAGCGGTCACCCTATTGGTGATGCTGGCAATTGCTTCAGTAATCGGAACGGTTTTACAACAAAACCAAGTTTTTCAAGATTATATTATAAAATTTGGGCCTTTCTGGACTCAAGTGTTTAATGAACTAGGATTATTCCATGTTTATGGCGCTGCTTGGTTCATTTTAGTCCTCTTATTCTTATTAATCTCTACCAGTGTTTGTGTCAGCCGAAATGGCCCGACTTTTTTAAAAGAAATCAGACAATACAGTGAAAAACTGTCTTTAAATGCTTATAAACATCAACCGCACTCTGTCACTTACACTCCTGAATCTTTCGAAACAGAAACCGCTCAATCAATCTTAAAACAACAAGGCTATAAAACAAAAATTCATCAACGAGAAGATGGTGTTACCGTTGCCGGTTTGAAAGGCCGCTGGAATCGCTTAGGCTATATTTTCACTCATATCTCGATTATTGTGATTTGTATCGGTGCCCTCTTCGACAGTAATTTATTATTGAAATACCGTGAACTGACAGGCACTTTAGCGCCTGAAACTCGTACGGTGGGTTTAGATAAGATTCCTCAAAAATCTTGGTTAGGGCCAGAGAATTTTTCATTCCGAGGGTCGGTCAATATCGCAGAAGGTCAGAAATCGGATGTGTTATTTCTACCTTATGAACGCGGTTTCTTAGTTCAAAAACTGCCTTTTACCATCGATGTTAAAGACTTCCGTATTGAGTATTACGATACGGGCATGCCAAAATCTTTTGAATCGGATATTGTTTTAAGTGCACCTGATTTAGATAAACCGATCGAAAAAACCATTGCGGTCAATCACCCACTGTTTTATAAAAATTATGCCATTTATCAATCTTCTTTCGGTGACGGTGGCAGTTTGATGAAATTAAAAGTACACCCGCTTCTGTCCCCTACCAATAATCCGCTTACGTTAAATACGGCTGTCGATAAGGTAGAACCATTGAAAACACCGATGGGTACTTATCGTTTGGAGTTAAACGACTTTAAAATGTTCAACATTGTGCCAGCCAGTGAAGAAGAAAAAGCTAAAACAGGCAAGAAAATGCATAACAATGGCCCGACCATCATTTTTAAAGTTCGAAATGATCAGGGTAAAGCTTGGGAGTATGAAAACTATATGCAACCCAGCTTACAGGATGGTCGTTGGTTCTTTATGACTGGGATGAGAACCTCTCAAGCGGAACCGTTCCGTTATTTATTTATTCCAGCAGATCAGCAACGTCAAAAAACGCGTTTCTTTAATTTTTTAGCATTGATCAACAATAAAAATAAATCTCAAGAAGTATTAAAAGAAGCCTTTCCACAAGAAAAAGGTGTGGATGATCGAACTTATCAGCTTCAAATGCGATTGTTAAACCAGTTAATGGTGTTATTCCGTCAAAAAGGATTTAACGGTATTAGCTTGTTTGTGCAAAAAAATGTCCCCGCTAAAGATCAACCAAAAGTGAAAGATTACTATATGGGACAAACCAGTTTAGCGCTTCAAACACTTTACTTAAATGTTTTAAAGCAAGAAAAAGTTAAAGAATTAGACAATATTTCTGACTTCAATAAACAATGGTTTGAGGATGCGATTACAGTCATCAATAGCTTGCCAAACTATGGCCCGCCAATGTATTTTGAATTGGATTCTTTTAAACAAATCGAATCCACCGGTCTGCAAATCACGAAATCCCCTGGAAAAGATATCGTTTATTTTGGAAGTGCTTTACTTATAATTGGGGTCTTCTTCTTATTCTATGTGCGTCAGAAACGCATTTGGTTAGCCTATTCTGAAAAGGAAGGCACGTTAACCATTGCAGGAAAAGATAATAAAGAGCTACCTGAAGTGGCAAAAGAATTTCAACAAATTGTACAAGCAGTACAATCTAAAATGCAGGTGAAGTCATGAGTACAATGAATTCTTCGATGGAAATGGATCAGTTAAAGAAACCTTTTTCCATAAGCGATATTATTTGGACAGTCGCCGTTATTGCGGGTGCTATTTATGCTTGGAAAAGTTTTGGCCAATTAATGGATGTCTACGAAATAGGCATTTTAGCAGGAGCATCTGTCGGCTTGATTGCTTTTGGTAAAATCTGGCCCAGCATTAGAACATTGTCTTATGCAGTAGCCGCATTAAGTTTATTGGCGCTGTGGAGCTATAGTCACCATGGCAATCAAATCTCCGCCAATGAGCAGGCCTTCTTTTTAAAGTTTTTAATTTCGAGTCAATCTGCATTTATGTGGATGAGCGCTTTATTTGTAATGGCAACCGTTGCTTATTTTCTAGCGCTGTTTTCTAAGTCGAATTATGTTGGCAAAGTGGCCAGTGCCATTGCCTGGTCAGGGGTTGCTTTTGGATTGGTGGGCATGATGGTTCGCTGGCGCGAATCTTATCTCATTAACCCAGATTACGGTCATATTCCGGTCAGTAGCCTATATGAAGTCTTCATTCTATTTGCTGTTTTGACAACGTTAATTTATCTGTATTACGAACAAAAACTGCGTACCCGCTCAATGGGCGGCTTTGTTATGCTGATTGTCAGTGCCGCTATTGGTTTCTTACTGTGGTATACCTTTGATCGTGAAGCCCATGTGATTCAACCGCTGGTACCAGCTTTGAAAAGCTATTGGATGAAGATTCATGTGCCTGCCAATTTTATTGGATATGGTTCTTTCTCAATTGCCGCTATGGTCGGTCTAGCGTATTTAGTTACTGAAAAATTCCAAACCAAAAACCCTGATTCACAATTTGTAAAATCCATGCCGAGTTTAGAAAGTATGGATGACTTAATGTATAAAACCGTTGCATTGGGCTTTGCCTTTTTCACCATTGCAACCGTGTTAGGCGCCATGTGGGCAGCCGAAGCCTGGGGCGGTTATTGGTCTTGGGATCCTAAAGAAACTTGGGCTTTAATTGTTTGGTTAAACTATGCAGCTTGGTTACATATTCGCATGTCAAAAGGCTGGCGTGGTCGTCCAATGGCAATGTGGGCTTTAGTTGGTTTATTAGTGACCACATTTGCTTTCCTAGGTGTCAATATGTTCCTATCGGGCCTTCATTCTTACGGTGAACTTTAATTTTCAGAATTTAGGAATTTCGATGTTGAGAAAATTTTTCATTATCAACCTGCTCTGCTTAGGCTTTGTAGCACAACCCGCTTTTGCAAAGGATGCTTTTGGGATAGCTGAAGGTGAGGAATATAAAAAAATTCCAACGCCTCAATCCATTGCTCCAAACGAGAAAAAGGTTGTTGAAGTGTTTTATTATGGCTGCCCACACTGTTATGAATTGGAAAGCAGTGTGCATCAATGGGTTAAAAACAAACCCAAAGAAGTGCATTTTGAACGTATGCCAGCGGTTTTGAATAATCCTAATTGGGTCTTTATGGCACGGGTTTTCTATACCGCTAAATTTTTAGGCATTGAACAACCTTTCCATACCAAATATTTTGATGCCATTCAGCGTGATCGTAAGCCTATTTTTAATGTCGATGCTTTGGCAAAATTTGTCGAACCGATGGGCATCAAACCAGACGCTTACAAACAAATGTTTAACAGCTTCCAAGTGACCAGTGCTGTGTCCCGTGCAAAACAAATGACACAAAATTACGGTATTGACGGTGTTCCCGCTGTGATAGTCAATGGAAAATATCTAACAGACGTTCCAATGGCTTCTTCTCGAAAAGCTTTATGGAAAGTGGTTAATCAACTGCTTAATCAATAACCTATCCGCTTTAAGAATACCATTGGCCTCAATGGTATTCATCCCCTTCTGCAATGCTAATTTTGCGCTTCAATGCTTTTTAAGTTTATAATCGACACAACGCAAAACACATTAAAACTGACCAGGCCTGGCTGTTTTTAATCACTTAACGGAATAATGAAATAATGAAAGCATCTAATCTCTTCGTACAATGTTTGGAAAACGAACAAGTTGAATACGTTTTTGGTATTCCCGGCGAAGAAAACATGGATATGATGGATGCCTTATTAGATTCCGATATTGAATTTATTACCTGTCGCCATGAACAAGGGGCTGCTTTTATGGCGGATGTTTATGGTCGTTTAACTGGAAAAGCTGGTGTGTGTTTATCCACCTTAGGGCCCGGTGCCACTAATTTAGTGACAGGGGTTGCTGACGCCAATATGGATAACTCTCCCGTTGTCGCCATTGCAGGACAGGCTGCCACCACACGCTTACATAAAGAATCTCATCAAGTGGTTGACTTGGTGAATCTGTTCAAACCGATTTCAAAGTATGCCACTCAAGTATTAGAGCCAGAAACGATTCCAGAAGTAATCCGAAAAGCTTTTAAATTAGCCCAAGCGGAAAAGCCAGGCGCGGCTTTTATTGATTTTCCAGAAAATATCAGTGAGATGCTGACCCCAGAAAAACCGTTACCGGTTATTCAATCTCGTTTGTCATTAGCGGATCATAAACTAATAGAAAAAGCCGCTTCGATTATTACAAGCGCTAAAAAGCCCCTTATTCTGGTTGGAAACGGTGCGGTTAGAGCGAATGCCAGCCGTCAATTGGAAGCTTTTTCAAAACATTATCAAATTCCCCTCGTGAATACGTTCATGGCGAAAGGTGCCGTTCCACATTATAAAAACCCTTTGTCAGTCGGCACTACAGGATTGCAAAAAGGCGATTATGAAAATGGGGGCTTTGCAGAATCTGATCTGGTGATTTGTATCGGGTTTGACATGGTGGAATATCATCCGCATTTATGGAACCCAAACCGTGAACATACCATCATTCATATTGACACTTGTCCGGCCGAAGTCGATTACAGTTATATTCCGGATGTAGAACTCATCGGTAATATTGGCCGTAATTTAAGTGCTTTAATGGAAAAATTGCCTAATAAAAAATATGAACCCATTCCATTTCCTTTAAGAGAAGCGATGATTCAAGAAATGGAACGTTGTTCAGACAGTGATGCTTGGCCAATGAAACCCCAGAAAATTATTTGGGACCTTAGAACCGCAATGAATCGAGAAGACATTGCTATTTGTGACGTTGGCGCTCATAAGATGTGGATGGCGCGCTTTTTCCGTTCGGAACTCCCCAACACCTGCATTATTTCTAATGGCTTCGCCAGCATGGGGATTGCCGTTCCTGGCGCGATTGGGGCAAAATTGGCTTTTCCGGAAAAAGCCATTGTCGCAGTCACGGGTGATGCTGGGTTTATGATGAACTCACAAGAAATTGAAACCGCTTTACGCTGTAATACGCCTATCGTGATCCTTATTTGGAATGACAACCAATATGGTTTGATTAATTGGAAACAAAAACGCCGTTATGGACGTTCTGCGTATATTGATTTCCAAAATCCCGACTTTGTAAAATATGCTGAAGCCTTCGGAGCAACAGGGGTTCGAATAAATACCGCCAGTGAATTACTGCCAGCTTTGAAAACTGCTTTAAAAGCCAATACTGTCACCATTATTGATTGCCCTGTCGATTATTCTGAAAATGACCGTTTAACAGAATTATTAGGGAATGTACTTTCAGAAATTGAATCTTAACCGCTTTAATTCGGTAATATACGTAAAAAGAAACTCAATATGACAGTGAGCCTATGATTTATATAAAACATAACGCCAATAATGAAATTGAAGACCTTCAGTTTTCTAACTTACCAGGGTATACGCAATCCAGCCTTTATGACCCAGAAATCAAAGCGTTTCTTGAAAACACACAAAATGAAGAATTGATTAAAAAAGTCCTGACCAATTTAGATTTAGAGATGGTGCGTGTCATTGAAGATATGGTGAACCTGATGGTTGAAAAAGGACTCATCCTTTTTACCGATTTACCGGAACCTGTGCAAAATAAATTATTGTTCAAACGCTCTTTAAGAAAATCTTTAAACGTTGAACCAAGCCTGATCGATGAAGAAGAAACTTTAAATTTTTAAGATATTACGCTAAATAAGTGGTCACTCTCTCAATGGGTTGACGAACCGATTTCCCTACACACTCTGGAAAGCCCATATACAAAGCACCGATTAATTTTAATTGAGAAGAATTAATCGATAAAAGTTCATAGGTTCGCTTATCTTCAATAATTGGACCTGTACTCCATTGAACCCCTATTTCAGTGTCCCAAGCCGCTAATTGAAAGTTTTGAATAGCACAACTGCAAGCAGCATAATCTTCTTGAATCGTGACAGGTTCTTGCGCTAAAACCTGCCCTACCAAAATAACTTGTGGAATGGCTTGAAACTTGACAATGGCTTTCTGATAAATTTCATCAAAAGTATCAGAGCCACGCTCAGTTCGTTTTAAAGCCCTGTTCTCTGCATAAATATCAGCCAATTTTGCTTGTGTTTCCTGCCCTATTACCCAAAAACGCCAAGGTTCTGTCATTTTATGATTAGGCGCCCAAATTGATGCTTCGAGACAATGATTAACTAAATCCAACGGGATTAATTTTGATTTAAATTGATAAATTGTTCGACGGGATTTAATAATTTCTAAAATAGACATAGAATAACTCTTGAATAACTGTTAGTAATTGCTCTGGATAAACTGTAACAAAATGTGGATAAAAAATAGAATAAATAAATCCTCTATACTTATGCACAATTCATTCACAGTTCATACAAACAAACTAACAGGAGTTAACACACCAGTTATAAACAAGTTAACTCATTGATAATAAAAATTAAAACAAACTTATCCTTATAAATCGCTTTGACTAATAAGAACAGAAACAAAAAAAGAATATATATATACATATATATCTCTTAACTGTGAATAGGCTTTATGACTTTAAATGAATTGAAATATTGTGTTGAACTCGCCAATGAAAAACATTTTCGAAAAGCATCTGAAAAATGTTTTGTTAGTCAACCAACCTTGAGTATTGCAATTAAGAAATTAGAAGAAGAATTAAACGTTACGTTATTTGAAAGACGCAAAAATGAAGTCATTATCACACCTATTGGCAAACAAGTTGTTGAACTTGCGAAAGATATTCTTCAAAAAACACATACTATTAAAGAAATTTCGCAAGATGAACAATCACAAACGACTGAACTAAAAATTGGCGTCATTTATACGATTGGACCGTATCTACTGCCTAGTTTGATTTCAAAATTTCATCAAAAAGCACAAAATATTCGATTATCAATTGAAGAAAATTACACCCATATTCTTTCTCAAAAGCTGCAATCTGGAGAATTGGATATCATTATTGTCTCTTTACCTTTTGACGAACCTAACATTGAAACTTGTCCTGTTTATGAAGAAGAATTTGTTGCTGCAATTCCAAAAAATAATCCATTATCTGAATTAGATGAAATTGCTTTAGATGAAGTGAAAAATGAAACAGTTTTATTATTAGGGGCTGGTCATTGTTTTAGAGATCAGGTGTTAGAAGCTTATCCGAATTTAATTCATCTCCATGCTAAAGATAATCCCTTACAGAGAACGCTAGAAGGTAGCTCCTTGGAAACAATTCGGTATATGGTGGCCTCAGGGGCAGGTATTACAGTTTTACCTTGTAGTGCCTGTCAGAATGCGGATGACTTATTAGTTTATCGTCCATTAATTAATCCAAAACCCAAAAGAACGGTTGTTATGGCCTGGCGTAAAAGTTTTCCACGACAAAAAGTGCTCCAAGTTTTTAAAGATACCCTAAAATTAATACGCTTACCTTGTACAATCAACCCATCTTAAAAGAAGAGTTTTTATTTAAAAATGTATGTTCGATTTTTAACATTTATATTCTTATGTTTACCGACACTTGGATTTTCAGAAAGCCAGTTTACTCAAAATGTCGCTGATAGACCGGCAATGAATAGTCATGACCCTTATGAAGACTATAATCGAGCAATATATGACTTTAATATGGCATTCAGTGATGCGATTGGTGAACCGGTTGCAAATGCCTATAATGATGTTTTACCTTCTCCGGTTAAAAAAGGCATCAGTAATTTTTTTAATAATTTAAAAGAACCCATTAATACGATTAATGCTTTGTTTCAAGGCAATGTAGAAGGCGGGTTAACCAGTATTATGCGGTTAAGCTTAAATACCACTTTAGGGTTATTTGGTTTAATTGATATTGCTACCCCTGCCGGACTGGATTATCAAAAAGAAGATTTGGGTCAAACGCTTTATAAATGGGGAATGTGGTCTGAATCTTCGTTCATTATGATGCCGATTATTGGGCCTTACACTACACGAGAATTGGTTGGGAGTAGTATTGATTCGCTTTATAATCCAACGTATCCCTATTTGATTCAAACCGATTTAGAAGGTCGTATTATGTTGTTTCTAGGGGAAAAATTCGTTGATTATACCCAAATTGTGTATTTGGCAAGAGTCGTTAAACAGCAACCGGATCCGTATATTTTCATGCGGGAAAGTTATTTACAGCATCGTTTGAATTTAATCTATAACGGAAACCCACCGGCTCCGAATTTGGATGATTTTAATTTTGAGTAACTGATTTAATATTTAGATAAAAATAGCCAGGCCTGGCTATTTTTTAAGATTATTCAATCCGATTCTGAGTCTTTTTGAGTTGTTTTACTTTGATATGCATGGCTGCTTTTGCCATTAAATGCGCACTGACTGGAGCAGTAATAAACAAAAATAAAGTGATGAGAAGCTCATGCAAACTCAAGGTGTTTTTTTCAAAAGAAAAATAGAGTGCTGATGCAATTAAGATAGCACCAACGCCAAGGGTTGTGGCTTTAGTTGGCCCATGTAAACGCATAAAAAAATCGGGCAGTTTGAATAAGCCAAACGAACCGATTAGCGTAAATATTGCGCCGATGATGATGAGTAATGCCAACAATATTTCAAACATTCTAACTTTCCTTTATTCCATGATATCGCCGCGCAATAAGTATTTGCTTAAAGCAACGGTTCCGACAAAGCCCATTAATGCAATTAGCAGCGCGGCTTCAAAATACAAAGCACTGCCTAGATAAAGTCCAAATAAAATCAATAGGGCGATGGTATTAATGTACAGCGTATCTAACGCTAAGATTCGATCTGGAATGGAGGGCCCTTTCACTAAACGATAGAAGCTTAAAATCAAAGCCAGTGCAACCATAATAAATGCAAGTTCTAAAGCGATCTCTAACATGTTGGAAATACCTCCATTAATGGGTGCTCATAGCGTTGTTTTATTTCCTGAATGGTTTCGGCCGCGTCTTCAATATGTAAAGCGTGAACAAGCAACTGCTTTCGATCCGATGATAAATCACAAGACACGGTTCCTGGCGTTAAAGAGATCGTATTGGCTAAAAAACTAATGCCTAATGGATGTTTAATGTCTAAATCAATGGTTAGAAAGCCGGGTTGTAGGTGATCCGTTTTTCCTAAAATTAATTTAGCCACCGTCACATTTGCCACCAAAATATCCCATAAAACAATCCCTAGAAATTTAAGTAAGGTTACAGGGTGTTTCAAACAGACTTTTTCTGGCCAGAAGCTGGAGGTGAACATGGGAATAATCCATGCCAGAATAAACCCAAGCACGATATGTCCTGCACTAAAATCATTGTTCAGTAATAGCCAGATTCCCCATAAAAATAAACTTAAGATGGGATGCGGTAAGATTTTTTTAATACTCATGGTGACACCTTCCCAACCGCTGGGGTATTAAAAACGGAATCAATATAATGATTCGGGTTAAATAATTGTTGTGCAATGCTGTCCGTCATGGACGTAATTGGTTGGGCGAAGACCACTAGCACAATACTGGCTGAAAACAATAAGATAACCGCTAAATAAGCCAATTTATTTAGCGGTTCATCAGTTGAATCAACATTGGGTTGAAGATGATAAAACAAAACAGATCCTGAACGAGCCATGGCAATAATCATAATTAAACTGGCAATAAGGACAATGGTTAATATCCATCCAAAATACTCATTGTCTAGAGCGGATGAGAGAATGAGTACTTTTCCAAAAAAGCCCGATAAAGGCGGCATACCCACCATCGCGATGGCAGCAAAGATAAAAGTCGATCCAATCAGAATCGCTTGAGGCATTGTAGGGCCGGATTTAAAGTGATCTTCTAAAGATCCTTTGCCTCGAGCAATGATGTCTGCCAACAAGAAGAAGCCGCCTGCGATTAAAGTGGAATGGATTAGATAATATAAACTGGCGGATAAAGCTGCAGGAGTATTCAGCCCAATCCCGATTAATAGGGTAGCGACAGAAGCCAGCACCAAATAAGCCACCTGTTCTCTTAAACCGCGAGAAGCCATGACACCTAATGCTGCCAGAATGATGGTTATCAGACCCAGTCCAAGTAACCAAGGTGTATAGAAAAAAGCCAGCTCTTGTGCATTGTCACCAAATACTGTGCCGTGAACACGGATAATGGCATAAAGTCCAACTTTGGTCATAATCGCAAATAAGGCGGCAACCGGAGCAGAGGCATTCGCATAAGCTTGTGGTAGCCATAAATACAATGGAAACATCGCAGCTTTGATACCAAACACCAGTAATAATAGTAAACCAGCGGCTGCCACCACGCCTTGATCTTCAGAGGAAAGAAGAGCGACTTTATTAGCCATATCTGCAATATTCAACGTCCCTAATACACCATAAAGTGCGCCAACAGCAAATAAGAAAAGGGTAGAACCAATTAAATTGATCACGACATATTGCAGACCCGCTTTGGTTCTCAAACGACCACCACCATGAAGCATCAACCCGTAAGAAGCCAGTAATAATACTTCAAAGAAAACGAACAGGTTAAAAACATCGCCCGTCATGAAGGCGCCATTCAAACCGAACAGCTGTATTTGAAACAAAACATGGAAATGGGACCCTTGTGCATCCATTTTTGTCGAAATTGCATACCATAATGCACCGACGGCTAAAATGGCGGTGATGAAAATCATCAGAGCAGACAGTTGATCTAAAACTAAAACGATGCCATATGGCGCTACCCAGTTTCCTAATGCATAGACTTGCGGAGAGCCTTGACTGGCAACATGCAAGAGTTCCACACTGACGGCGAGCAGTGCCAGAACCAATAAAAAACTGAGTAAACGTTGTAAATTCAGCCCAGCTTGACGTATCAATAAAACAATAACCCCACCAATTAAGGGGATTAAAACGGGTAAAAAAGGTAATGAGTTCATCCGTGAGAGGCCTCTTTATTGGGTTGCTGTGATTTCACGGTCGCTTTTTTATCATAAGGGACTTCATCGGGGGCCAAATGTAAGCCGTCGACATGGTCATTGCCCAGTTCGGAACGAGATTTCAACGCTAATACAATTAAAAAGGCAGTCATCCCAAATGCAATAACAATGGCTGTCAACACCAAAGCTTGTGGTAACGGATCGGTATAACCGCCCTGAGCAGGATTAATGACAGCCGGTAAACCGATGGTTAATCGACCCATAGCGAATAAAAAGACATTAACGGCATATGCTAATAACGTTAAGCCTAATACCACTGGAAACGTTCGTGCTCTTAAAGTTAAAAACACACCACTGGCGGTTAATACGCCAATGACGATAGCAATGAGTAATTCCATTATTTAACCTCCGAGATTGTGGCATCCTGAAGTGGTGCCTGTTCTGGATGATGAGAGGCATAGCTCAAACGGCCCAACTGAACCAGACTCATGACGGTGGCTCCGACGACGACCAGAAAGACGCCTAAATCAAAAGCAATTGCACTGGCGACTTCAAAGTCACCGACGACCGGCCAATGAAGATGGGTAAAGGCTGAGGTTAAGAACGGATAGCCAATTCCCATCGCGACTAACCCCGTTGAAATCGCAATCAGTAAGCCTACACCAATCGACCAATGCATATCGACTTTAATGCGGTTACTGGTCCATTCAATTCCATTGGCTAAATATTGCACAATCAAGGCGATGGAAGCGATTAAACCAGCAATGAATCCACCGCCTGGCAGGTTATGACCGCGTAAGAAAATAAAGACCGCTACCAGTAACATCATTGGTAAGAGCAGACGTGTTAAGGTTTGCATGATTAATGGATGTTTATCGGTATTCCAAATTCGACCATTTTGATCGCGTTTTGGCGCCGTCAGCTTCATGCCTTGTAACATAGCAAAAACACCCAGGCCTGCCAACGCCAAGACCACAATTTCGCCTAAGGTATCAAAGCCACGGAAATCCACCAAAATGACATTAACCACATTGGTTCCACCGCCACCTGGCAGACTGTTTTCCAAGAAATACTGAGCGATGGTTTCATAATCACGCGTCAAGACAGATAACGCTAGCAAAGTAACACCTATGCCCGAGAAAACCGCTAATAAACCATCTCGCCATAATCGTATTTTTCCGATTTCTCGAGGGGTTTTCTGTGGCAAATAGTACAGCGCTAACAATAATAAAACGATGGTAACGACTTCAACCGAAAGCTGAGTTAAAGCCAGATCGGGTGCTGAAAACTTAATAAAGCCGACCGAGATGACTAATCCAACCACTCCAATAACAACCAATACCAATAATCGTCTTCGATGGAAGACAATCGTTAATAAAGCGGCTAGCATTAATCCGACGGCAACAATGAGCGTCACCATATCTACAGGAAGCATTTCGCGCGTGCCTAACAGCGGGGAAGACTGAGATAAAAAGCCATAAACACCGAAAACTAATGAGGCAAAAATAATCCAGGCTGACGCATTTTGAAGGGAGCCTTTATCAAATTTTGCGCGAACTCGAATTGATGCATTGAATAATTTCTGTAACCAAAAATTAAAATACAGTCGGCCATCAATATGTCGAATATAGCGTTCATAAAAGGTAAAGAAACGATGACGCATAAGGTACACGCCGACCCCTAGAGAAAGTGCAATTGCACTCATCATTAAGGCATAAGTAAATCCATGCCAAATCGCTAAACTGTAAGCAGGAGCTTCGGTTTGTAAGGTGCCAATAACCGCAACGTGCAGTAACGGCGCCACGGTATAAGCAGGGAAAATCCCGACGGCGAGACACACAATGACCAGTAAATCGACTGGAATTTTCATAAAACGAGGCGGTTCATGTGGGGTTTTAGGTAAATCAACCGGTTCTCCATTAAAAAACACATCATGAATAAAACGCAAAGAATAGGCCACGGATAGAATTCCCCCTATCGTCACCAGCACCGGAATCATCCAAGCAAAACTCGAAATCTGCGAAGCATGGACAGCCTGCTCAAAAAACATTTCTTTACTTAAAAAACCGTTCAATAATGGCACACCCGCCATTGCGGCTGAGGCGATGATGGCTAATGCCGCCGTATGAGGCATATATTTGATCAGTCCATTTAGCTTGCGCATATCACGCGTGCCTGTTTCATGATCAATAATACCCGCCACCATGAATAAAGACGCTTTGAAGGTAGCGTGGTTAATGATATGAAAGATAGCGGCGACAGCAGCAAGCTGGGTTCCAAAACCAAACAATAGCGTAATCAAGCCCAAGTGACTGATTGTGGAGTAGGCCAACAAGCCTTTTAAATCGTGTTTAAAGAAAGCTGTATAGGCGCCAATTAATAACGTTATCATTCCAGCGCCACCGACTAACCAAGACCATTCTTCGGTGCCGGATAAAACTGGAAAAAAGCGGGCTAATAAGAAAATACCAGCTTTAACCATGGTAGCGGAATGTAAATAAGCTGAGACAGGGGTGGGTGCTGCCATCGCATGTGGTAACCAGAAGTGGAAAGGAAATTGAGCCGATTTGGTAAATACACCCAGTAAAATAAGCACTAAAATGGGTAAATATAAAGGGTGAGCACGAACAATATCGCCTGCCAGGAGTACGTCACTAAGCTGGTAACTACCGACCACGTGCCCTAGTAATAACACCCCCCCTAATAAAGCCAAGCCTCCAGCACCGGTTATGGCTAGCGCCATACGAGCGCCTTGTCTGGCATCTTTACGCTGTTGCCAATAACTGATTAGTAAGAAAGAGGTAATGGAGGTCAGTTCCCAGAAAACCACTAGTTGTATCAGGTTTTCAGATAACACGATCCCTAACATGGATCCCATGAACATCAATAGATAGGCGAAGAAACGCCCCATACAATCTTTTGAAGCCAAGTAGTAACGGGCATAGAAAATGACTAAAAGCCCAATGACTAAAATTAATAAAGCAAAAAGAAGGGCTAGGCCATCTAGACGAAAAGCGAACTGTAAGCCAATGGAATCAACCCAAGACCAGCTTTGAATCAGGGTTTTCCCTTCAAAAATTTGGCTTATTGAAGGGACGAGAAAAGCCAAGGATAATAAGGCAACTCCTCCGCTGGTCCATGCAGCCGCTAAACGATTAAATTTTGAAGACCAGGCCACTATGATGGCGCCAAAAAACGGCAAAAGCACAACAATAGGAAGATTAAAAGCCAATAAATTCATAGCAATCCAAGTTAATTATAAATGTAGTTTATAACTAAACAAGATTACCACAAACCAGTGTAGAGTCAATGTTTTAGGGGTCTATATCTAATTCAAATCCCAATTTTTAATCAGCAAAGGATAAAAAAATAATGAAAAGGATTAAAAGGCGACCTCTTCCTAGAAGGAATAAATTTTAATGAAATTTTTAAGTAGTTTTACTTTGTTTGAGTTTACAGATAGGATAAACCTTAAAATCGTGATTAATCCTGTTAAAAAGCGCTTTACAGATCCAAAAGACTAGGAATTTACAGACCTTATGAAAAATTTAAAAACCATTTTATTATCTGCGCTGATATTCCTATTAATAACCGGGTGGGTGTTTGCAGGGGATGACTTTAATGACAAATTAGATTGGCCCAAAATGATTATGGAATTATTGGGTGGCTTGGCATTATTTCTATTTGGACTGGATTTATTGATTAAAAGTTTGCTTGCGGTGGCTGGCGAAAAAATGAAAGTCTTGTTGGAAAAGCTGACGGTGAATCGCGTAACGGGTGCGATTTCCGGAGCTTTGGTGACGGCGGTCATTCAATCTTCTTCAGTGACGACAGTGTTGGTGGTCGGTTTCGTTTCAGCGGGTTTGATGACAGTTGCACAGGCTGCCAGTGTCATTATGGGAGCCAATCTCGGTACCACCATTACCGCGCAAATCGTGGCGTTTAAAATTACCAATTTAGCGCTGTTGATGATTGCCGTTGGGTTTGTTTTGCAGTTTGTCGGCCAACGCAGCCGAACTCGCAGTTATGGAGAATTAATTTTAGGGCTGGGGTTAATCTTTTTTGGCATGAATGTCATGAGTGAAGGGATGGCTCCACTAAAAAGTTATGAACCCTTCCTCAATTTGATGGTGGAAATGCAAAACCCCTTTTATGGCATCTTGACAGGATTGATTTTCACAGCTTTGGTTCAGTCATCTTCCGCCACAATCGGGATTGTGATTGTTATGGCAAGTAATGGATTTTTGACCTTGCCTGCTGGGATTGCTCTTTCAATGGGGGCAGATATTGGAACCTGTATTACCGCTGTACTTGCTTCAATTGGTAAATCTCGAGATGCCATACGCTCTGCGATGATTCATGTAGGATTTAATATTTTAGGGGTTTTGATTTGGTTACCGTTTATTTCCATCTTGGCCTATTTATCAGTGTCCATTTCACCATCAATTATGCCAGACATTATGACAATGGAGACTTTAGCAGAAAATACGCCCCGAGAAATCGCCAATGCCAATACCATTTTTAAATTGTCTGCACTTTTGCTATTTTTACCGATGATTCCTTTATTCGTTTGGGCCGTTTACAAGCTTTATCCTGTTGTCGAAGACGAAAATAATCAACGGGATATCAAACCTAAATTTTTAGATAATAGCCTGTTATCCGCACCCTCAATGGCATTAGATGCTGTGGAAATGGAACTCGAGGCCTTCCATCAGAAATTCAGTACTTTCTTTAATCATACCGTTCAGAACGCTGATTCCATCACATTGGATAAGTTAACTTTTGAAGATAAATATACCGATCGTTTGAAGAGTTATCAGCATGAAATTTTGCTGTATTTAGGGAAAATAAGTCAATCCGATTTAGATGAATTACTCCAAAAACGACATCTAAAATTGGTGACCGTAATGAATATTTTGGAATCCATGATTGAAACGGTGGATTCGGGAATTATTCAGGCGAAGCATTTGGCCTTTGAAAATAAATTTAAACCCAGTGAAACTATGGTCAATCTATTAGGAAGTTTGGCAAAAGAGGTGGGTAAATCGGTTGATAATGCTATTATTTCTTTGGTGGAATCAAACAAAGACAAGGCGTTATTAGTCGTATCCGTTAAATCAACCATCGATCATTTGATTCAAGAAGCTTTACAGCATCAAGCCCGTTATTTGAAAGCCGATAATCAACGTATCATGATTTTTAGGTTGGAGATGCAAATAGTCGATGCCTTAAAACGAATGCATACTCTGTCAAAACGCATCGCGCGCTTTCAGTTAACCGAACAAGAAGGATCATAGTTATGAAAAAAATATTTTTAATGATGTGTAGTTTGCTGATATTGACTGGTTGTAGTAGCAATACGAAGTTTGTTAAAAAACCCAACCAAACCGATAAGCAATTTCGAAATGACGTGATGTATTGTAAAGGTGAGGCGTTAGGGCAATGGAATGATCGAAACGGTGTTTCTCAGGTTAATTTGAGAAGTCAGCAAATGGGTCCTATGTCGTATGAAGATTGTATGCTTGAAATGGGCTATCCTCAAGCACGCTAAAGAGATTGATCTCAATCAAAATGCGGGTGGAGTAGGTGTTCTGCTTGCGTCATTTCTTTGTTAGCATGATCACTGCGATGAACTTCATATTCTGTAAAATGTCCATCTTCCTGAGCAACCAGCTCTTCTCCGACTTTTTTCAAATATTCTGGGTCATTATGTTTGGTTTTGAAAATCAAGTTATGTTTCCCCTTCACTTTTAGAACAAAGTGAATCGGGTCTAAGATTTCATTGGTCACCTGTTTAGTCTCCTTGAATCGTCACGATGACCTGCCGATTAAAGCGTCCGGTGCGATGTTCATATAAAAACAGACCTTGCCATGTGCCCATATTCAGCTCTCCGTTTGAAATGGGTAACGTGTGGCTGGTTTCTGTCAAAAGTGTGCGAATATGGCCAGACATATCATCATCCCCTTCATAGTTATGACGATAGTTTTTATCACCATCAATGACATGCCGTTGCATCCAATATTCGATATCTTGACGAACAGTCGGGTCAGCATTTTCGGTCACAATTAAAGAGGCGGAGGTATGTTGGCAAAAGACATGACATAACCCAACACTGATATCCGATTCCGCAATCACATCATTAATATCGTCAGTGATATTAAATGTACCTCGGTTTGAGGTGTGGAACGTTAAAGTGGTTTGATAGGTTTTCATTAAGTCTGTCCAAATTTATTAATAAAATTAAAAATGAATCGATTTTTAATATTACCTATTTTCAATAAGGAATCCAAATTATCACTCGAGTTAAAGTGACGAATCAGAAAAGTGATAACCTTTTAGGGTAGAATCATGGTTGGAACTTCTAAAAAGTTTTATGGCGTTTTTTCAAGGTGTTAGAGTTTAAGAGGTCTGTTATATGTCCAGTGTTTCGCTTAACAACGCCATTCAGCTTGACCAATTCAAGTTGGTCATTAATAACTCTACTGTCAGTAGTTTAGGCAATATTGCAGTTGCCGCCTTTTTAACCTATTTAATTATTGATTCGCTGTCCAATACATTGGCTGTCTTTTGGCTAGCTTATATGATTTTAGTCAGTGTAGTGAGAATCGGTTATGGCCGTTTTATCCGATTGCATGTTTCTTTAGATAACCGTAAATATTATCAACACCGATATTTTATTTTAATTCTTCTGACAGCTTTTGGCTGGGCTTATGCCAGCCTCGCGTTATTTGTTGAAAATGATACGACCCTTCAAAGCTTTTTGGTGATGAGTATTGCCGGAATCAGTTCCAGCAGTGTTTCCTCTCTTTCACCTGTTAAATCCTATTTTTATAGCTTTATTATCATCGTCATTACCCCTTTATTGTTGAAGTTCGCAACCACTTACGAAGTTTATGGTATGGCCTTCTCGCTAATCTTGTTATTGTTTTTAATGTTTATGATCAAGTCTGCTAAACATTATCAAGAAGCGATTAAGGGTAGTTTGAGTCTAAATTATCAAAATGTGGGGTTGATCAAAGAACTCAATCAAGCAAAGCAAGAAGCGGATGCTTCTAATAAACTGAAAAGTGAATTTTTGGCAAATATGAGTCATGAAATTCGAACACCGATGAATGGCATTATTGGTATGACTGGCTTGCTGTTGGATACTTCGCTTAAAAAAGAACAACGGGATTTGACCTTAACCGTTAAAGAAAGCTCAGAATCGTTATTGGCCATTATTAATGACATCTTAGATTTTTCTAAAATTGAAGCTGGAAAAATGGAGCTGAATTATGAGCCAATTCAATTGGTGCCCTTTTTGGACAGTGTGATGGAAATGGTCGCATCTTCAGCGCAGTCTAAAAGGCTTAATTTAGCCTATTTTATTGATCCCGAATTACCGACTGAAATTGAAACCGATGGGGTTCGTTTGCGTCAGGTTTTAATCAACTTGTTGAGTAATGGCATTAAGTTTACCGATTCCGGTTATGTGTGCTTGAAAGTGACTGCTTTGCATTCAGGCTCCGCCAGAATTCAATTTAAAGTGACGGATTCCGGAATTGGTATTTCTGAAGAAGGTCAAGCCAAGTTGTTTAATGCTTTTAGCCAGGTAGATGGTTCCAGTATGCGAGTCTTTGGAGGAACCGGGCTTGGATTAACGATTTCAAAACAAATTTTGAACTTGTTAGATGGGCATATTTCCGTTAAAAGTGCGTTGGGAAAAGGGGCTTGTTTTTGTTTTGATATCCCTTCTCGTGTTATTAGTTCAACCGTTTGTTTACCCCCATTTGAGAAAGAAACCCCTTTGATTTGGGTGATGCCAGAAGATGATTTAAAACCGAAAATGATCGCATTTTTCGAGCAGCTCAATATCAAAGTGTATTCTTATACTTTCACTGAATTAGAAGAGCAAAATTTAGATTCTACAACGCCTGTATGGATTGATATGACAGAAGGGATGAAAACCTCTGAATGGACCTTAGAAAAGGTTCAAGCGTTAAAGGCAAAATATTCTTTTGTGACGTTATTGCTCACGCATCAACAAGCCAATGAATGGCATCATCAGATTAATGAACTGAATATCAGTACACGCATTAAACCGATTAAATATAGTCATCTTTCGCACTGGCTTTCTACTTACCAAGCAAAAGAAGACTTCGTTGAAACCTCTTTTGACACGTCTAGTGCTACTTTTGGAGAGTCTAAAATTCACTTAAAATTACTGTTGGCTGAAGATAATTTAGTGAACCAAAAGTTAGCTACGGCATTATTAAAGAAGCTCGGCATTATCCCGGACGTTGCCAACAACGGTAAAGAAGCATTACAAAAACTTGAAGAGAATCATTATGATTTAGTCTTGATGGATTGTCAGATGCCGATTAAGGATGGCTATCAAGCCACTACAGAATTGCGGCAATGGACTAGTCCGATCAAAGATGTGGTGGTGATTGCTTTAACCGCTAATGCCATGCAGGGAGATGAACAAAAATGTTATGCTGCCGGCATGAATGATTATATTACCAAGCCAGTGAACCCGACCGTTTTAAAAGAAAAATTGCAAAAATGGGTCGCGGTCATACAAGAAAGCTCGTCTTAATTTAACAATCATCAAAACCAAATGGATGGGTGAAAGACGTTTTTAAAGTCCCGCGCTTATTCGTTATAATTGCTGAATTAACTCCCTATTGAACTTAATACATTGGAAAGAATGCATGAACCCATTATTACAGACAGATCAGTTGCCAAATTTTGAAGCGTTTCACGTGGAACATATCGTCCCGGCAGTTGAGACGTTATTATCGGAGAACCTTGCTGAAATTGAAGCTTTGGTCAATGTGGATGATTCGCCAACCTGGGAAAACTTTGTCGAACCTTTAGAAGTTCTTAACAATCGGTTAGAGCGTGTTTGGGGGCCGGTGGGCCACTTGGATGGCGTAAAGAATTCCGATGAATGGCATCAGGCCTATACAAGTTGTCTGGAAAAGATTACCGATTTTTACACAAAGGTAGGACAAGATCAGGGTTTATTTAAAAAGTTTCAACAGATTGCACAATCAAGTGAATTTGAAAAGTATTCACTGGCGCAGAAAAAAGTAATTGAAAATGCATTGCGTGATTTCCGCTTGTCAGGAATTGATTTGCCGAAAGACAAGCAGGCCGAGTACAAATCTTTGTCGCAACAGCTGTCTCAGTTGAGCAGTCAGTTTGGTAACAATGTGTTGAAAAGTACCCAGGCCTGGTCAAAATTCATTGAAAATGAAGAAGCACTGTCTGGTTTGCCTGAAGGGGCGATGGGGTTACTTGCGCAATTAGCAGAACAAAAAGAAGCTTATCAAGGCAAAAAAGGATGGCTGGTGACGTTGGATTTCCCTTCTTACCTGGCGGTGATGACCCATGCCGATAGCCGTGCGTTGCGAGAGGAAGTGTATCAAGCGTTTGCCACGCGCGCCTCTGAAAAAGCGCAAGACCCACAATATGACAATTCGGATATTATTGAAAAGATTCTGAAATTGCGTCATGAAAAAGCGCAATTGCTTGGCTTTGAGCATTATGCTGAATTGTCGTTGGCCACCAAAATGGCAGGCACGCCGGAACAGGTAATCGGGTTTTTAAGAGACTTGGCGCAAAAATCCAAACCACAGGCAGAAAAAGAGTTAGCAACATTATCGGCCTTTGCGAAAAAAGAGCTGGGAATTGATACCTTGCATCCTTGGGATGTCACGTATGCCTCTGAAAAATTTAAAAATGCCACGCTGTCGTTATCACAAGAAAAATTACGCCCGTATTTCCCAGTCACCAAAGTATTAGAAGGGTTGTTTAATATCACAGAGACCTTGTTTGAAGTGTCAGTGAAAGAAAAACAAGGCGTGTCGGTATGGCACGATGACGTGCGTTATTTTGAAATTTTGGATCAAAACGGTCAAAAAATCGCCGCTTTTTATTTAGATTTGTATGCGCGTGAAAACAAGCGCGGCGGCGCCTGGATGGATTCGGCCATTAGTCGTTGGCGTCATCCAAGTGGTGAACTGCAATCTCCTGTGGCCTATCTGGTGTGCAATTTTACGCCGCCAATAGGAAATCAACCGGCCTGTTTAACACATGACGAAGTCACGACTTTGTTCCATGAGTTTGGGCATGGGTTGCATCATATGCTGACGGAAATGGAAAATTTTGATGTGTCAGGGATCAATGGCGTGCCATGGGATGCGGTGGAATTGCCGTCTCAGTTTATGGAAAACTTTTGTTGGGAGCGGGCTGGCATTGACCAGATGACGGCGCATATTGAAACCGGTGATGTCTTGCCTGACGATTTATTTGAAGCGTTGCAGCAAAGCCGAGGATTTCAGTCAGCGATGATGATGGTGCGTCAGTTGGAGTTTGGGTTATTTGATTTTCTGTCTCACTCGACCTATAACCCGATCGCACCTCAGCCGGTGTTAGAATTAGTGAACCAAGTTCGCCAAGAAGTGGCTGTCATTATGCCACCGGACTATAACCGCTTTGCGCAAAGTTTCAGTCATATTTTCGCAGGCGGTTATGCAGCCGGTTATTTCAGTTATAAGTGGGCCGAAGTATTATCATCAGATGCCTTCAGTTTGTTTGAAGAAGAAGGGATTTTGAATCCAGAAATCGGTGTAAAATTTAAAAATACGATCTTAGCAGCGGGCGGGTCTGTTCACCCGATGACTCTGTTCAAAGCTTTTCGAGGGCGTGAACCAGAAATTGACGCTTTGTTACGTCATTCAGGCATTAAAGCCGCCTGATCTTATTTTAACAATTATTCATCCTCAAAAATGCCCAGGCCTGGGCGTTTTTGTTTTGTCTTATCTCTTCATAATCATATTGAATAATCTTGAAAAAGCTTGAATGGTACAATTCGGAAAATTTCAAAAAAAGATTTTACTATGAGACATTTACGAATTAATTCTTTAGTCGGCAGCTTATCTTTGTTGTCTTTTTCAGCTATGACACACGCTTCTGGTTTTGCTTTGATTGAACAATCTGCCAGTGGTCAAGGCCTTTCTTATGCTGGTGCAGCGGCGTCAACGGAAGATGCCAGCGTCATGTGGTTTAACCCGGCTGGGTTGACGGAAGTAAAAGGGCATGAATTGATCGTGGGTGCGCATCTTATTATGCCTAAGGCCAAGTTTACGAATGATGGATCTTATTTATCGGTTCCAGCTAATAAAATTCAAGGACCAGGTGATGATGGGGCGACAAACGGCTTCGTACCGAATTTTTATTGGAAAGGTCAATACAAAGACTACCATTTAGGATTGGGGATTAACGTGCCTTTCGGTCAACATATTTCCTATGATGAGAAATGGGTGGGACGTTATCATGCGACTGAAACAGATTTAAAAAGCTATAACATTAACCCTGCTATTTCCAGAAAATTAACCGACACCTTGTCTTTTGGGGTTGGGTTGAACGCTCAGTATGTCGATTTAACGATGGAAAAAAAGGCTAATTTGGGGTCGTCTACCGGTTCCGCTGGTGACGGTAATGTCAAAATTCAAGCTGACAGTTGGGGTTACGGATACAACTTCGGATTTTTGTGGCAGCCGTCTCAGTCAACACACGTGGGGCTGTCTTATCGTTCTACGGTGACACAAAATGCGAAAGGAACCATTGATTACACACCAAATTTCAGAACAGATGGTAACATCTCTTCAACGGTTAATCTGCCAGCAATGGCTGTGTTAAGTGTTAAACAACGGTATGGGCAGAAGTTTGAATTATTGGCAGGCGCCACTTGGACTAAATGGAGTGATTATGACTCTTTGGTGATTAAAGATGACGCTGGTCAGACGTTGACGAATACACGTCAGGACTTTAAAGACAGCTGGCGTTATTCGTTAGGGGGCATCTATCAAGCAACAGATGCTCTAAAATTACGCACAGGTTTGGCAATCGACTATACTCCGATTTCGAATGAAACCCACCGAAGCCCAAGAACACCAGATTCAACCCGTAAGTGGGTTTCTTTTGGGGCAGGCTATCAGCTCAATCCACAATTGAACTTGGATTTTGCTTACAGTCATTTGTTTGCTGATCGTTCTAAAGTAAACTACACCACAGATGATACACATTATTTGGTGGGTAGTTATGAATCTTCAGTCGATATTGTCAGTGCACAACTGGTATGGAAATACTAATCTGAAGCCGAGTATTGGCTTATGAAAGCATCGGTTTTTTTTTCAAAGCGTTTTTTTCCGTTATTTTGGGTGCAGTTTTTAGGCGCCTTTAACGATAACCTCTTTAAAAACGCTTTGGTCATGCTTATCACCTTTCGATTGGCGGACACTGCGGAAGAAGCAGGGCTTTTAATTACCTTGGCTGCAGGACTCTTTATTCTACCGTTTTTCTTATTTTCTGCTTTTGCCGGGCAATTGGCGGATAAATATGAAAAAACCACCCTTGTACGCAAAATTAAATTAACTGAAATTCTTATTATGCTGTTTGGTGCCATGGCTTTGGTGGCGCAGAATATGATGTTTTTATTTGCGGTTTTATTTTTGATGGGGGTTCAGTCGGCATTTTTTGGGCCGATTAAGTATGCTGTTTTGCCAGAGCACTTAAAAGATCATGAATTACTGGATGGCAATGGCTGGTTCAGCGCGTCGACCTTTGTGGCGATTTTGTTAGGCACTATCGTAGGCGGTTGGGTGGTTTTGACCGATAATGGAGCAACAGGTATGGCGATTGGTGTCGTCATGATTGCTTTGCTTGGTTATGTGGCGAGCCGTTTTGTTCCGACCAGTGCAACGGGTGATTCGACGTTACCCGTGCAATGGAATCTTTTGACCAACACCTATCAGGAAATGGGCCTTCGCAAAGACTTTCCGCAGGCGTTTTTTGCTGTTTTAGCCATTTCGTGGTTTTGGTTCCTGGGGGCGACCTATTTAAGCCAAATGCCGGTATTGGTGTCAAATTATCTGTCTGGTGACGACAAAGTCGTTTTATTGTTTTTAACTGTTTTTTCAATCGGCATCGCATTGGGTGCTTGGCTCGCAAGTCAACTTAAAACGCCAGTCAGAACCATTGTTAATGTTCAATGGTTAGTGATCTTACTGGTCGGCATTTCAGTGATGATATTACTGGGGAGCGGGTTGTTGAGCCAGGTTGAAAAAAGTGATCAGTTGATTGGGGTAATGGTTTTTCTACAACATTGGGACTATGTGATTATTTTGTTGAGCATGCTGACGATTGCTACACTTGGCGGATTGTTTATTGTGCCCTTGTATACGTTACTTCAAGTGCAGACTCAGCTGCATTATCGCTCAAGAATGGTCGCGGTCAACAATATCACTAACGCCATTTTTATGGTGTTTTCGGCCGTTTTTGTGATGGCATTGTATGCGTTTGATTTATCATTAATTACGATATTATATGGTGTCAGTTTATTGAATTTGGCAGCGGCTTATTGGTATTTACGCCGTAGTCGAGTTATTAAAAAGATGGCTTAAATCAGCTACGATTTTAAGTTCATCCAGAGTTATGAAAGGAAATCGCTCATTATGAGATGGTTAGTTAAAATTTTATTGAAGCTTTTTTACCGCGTTGAAATCAGCGGATTAGAGCATTATCACAAGCTTGATCAATCCGGTGAGCCGATGTTGATTATTGCCAATCACACTTCTTTGTTAGACGGTTTGTTGATTGGTAGTTTTTTGCCGGGTCAAACCGCTTTTATGATTGATGAAATCCATACGCGTAAATGGTATGAAAAGTTTTTACTGAGTTTTGTGGATCATTTCAAAGTCGAATTCCATAACCCTTATGCAACGAAAAGGGTCATTCAAGAGCTCAAAAAAGGCAAACATTGCATGATATTCCCGGAAGGTCGGATAACGACGACCGGAAGTTTAATGAAAATTTATGAAGGAACCGGTATGGTTGCGCACAAGGCCAACGCAACTATTTTGCCGATTCATATTCAAGGCGCGCACAAAAGTAAGTTGTCTTATTTAAACGGGATGCGTATGGCCTTTTTAAAGCAGCAGTGGTTTCCTAAAATAACCCTTAAAGTCTTATCCCCTCGTAAAATCGATATGCCGGGGCATTTAACCGGTCGTCAAAAACATACGTTCTTTAAAAATACGATTTATCGTATTCTTCGAGATACCGGCTTTGAAGGCTTATACGAATCAAAATCGGTTTATAAAGCTTTGGTGGATGCTTCCAAAGAATTCAACGCTAAGGACACTTGTGTAGAAGATATTAATCACGCCAAGCTTTCTCGTCATAAATTGTTGTTAGGCGCGTCTATTTTGGGCCGTAAGCTACATCATTTATTGCAAGATGAACAACGCGTCGGGGTGTTGCTGCCCAATGTCAGTGGCATGCCAGCGACCTTCTTTGCCTTACAGGCGTATGGGTATGTGCCCGCGATGATTAATTTTACCGCGGGTTTGGGACCAATGCGATCCGCTTGTAAAACAGCAGAATTGCAGACAATGATTACGTCGCGAAAATTTGTGGAAGTCTATCAATTGGAGCCAGTGGTTGACGCGTTATCCGATGAAGTGCGTTTTGTGTTTTTAGAAGATCTTCGCAGTGAGATTGGTTTGATCGATAAATTACGCGCCCTTTTAGTGACTCAACCGAAAAGGCTACCAGGCTATGGTCTAGACGAGGATGAAGAAGCGGTGGTGTTGTTTACGTCCGGGTCAGAAGGCGCTCCTAAAGGCGTGGTTTTGTCACATAAGAACCTGAACAGCAATGTTAATCAAATCTCTTCCATGCTGACGTTATTACCGGGTGAACAGTTATTTAATGCCTTGCCGACTTTCCACAGTTTTGGGTTGACGGCTGGTTTGTTATGGCCGATTCTAAAAGGGGCTAAAGTCTTTCTTTATCCGTCACCATTACATTATGGTGTGATTCCGGAGTTGATTTATCAATTAAATGTCAAAATCTTGTTTGGAACGGATACCTTTTATTCTGGGTATGCGAAAAAAGCGGACCCATATGACTTTTACAGTGTGCGTTATATGGTCGCGGGTGCCGAAAAACTCCGCCCGGAAACCCGTCGTTTGTATGCCGATCAATTTCATAGCACGATTTTGGAAGGCTATGGCGTCACCGAAACATCTCCTGTTTTAGCTGTGAACGTTCCGCTGAGTTTTAAAAATGGCACGGTCGGGCAATTGGTACCTGGTGTCACGCATAAGTTGCGCCCGATTGAAGGCATTAACAGCGGTGGTAGTTTGGTGGTGAAAGGACCAAATATTATGCTCGGGTATTTAATGCCTGATAAACCAGGTGTTTTACAGCCACCAGAAGACGGTTGGCATGATACGGGAGACGTGGTTGAAGTCGATTCGGAAGGCTTTATTTCCATTAAAGGGCGAGCGAAACGATTTGCCAAAATTGGTGGTGAAATGATTTCTTTAACCGCGGTTGAAAGCTATATTAATAAAGCGAGCCCAGAAGGTCACCATGTGGTGGTGTCGGTTGCAGATGCCCGCAAAGGGGAACAACTTATTTTAGTGACCAATGATGAATCCTTGAGCCGTCATACGGTGAAAGAAGCGGCGAAAACCGCTCAAGTTTCAGAAATTATGGTACCGAGAACGGTCATTTTGGTCGAAGAAATTCCGGTATTGGGAACAGGTAAAACCAATTATCCTGAAGTGCAAAAAATTGCAGACGGGCATTTCGAAACGTAATTCAATTTTATGCGTTAGTACTGCATGTCATTTTACGATTTGACCTCATTCGGATAGAGTGGATCGAGGTGCTTTCCGGCTTTCTTGGGTGCACGTGTGCTCTGCGTATTTAAATGCTTGATTTCGTCGCACAATGCCGACAAAGTGTCAGCTGGCAAATCTGCCTGGTGGTATAAATGGGCTTTTAACGCATACAAATGGGGTTTAAGGGCTTCATTGTATTTCGTTGGGTTATGTTGTTGCCATGCCAGAATAGCTGGATAAATCATTCTGGCATCTTTCACGCCATTTTTATTCTCTTGGCATAGCTTTTCCAGTTCAGGTTGATTATCTTGCCAGGCCTGGCTGTTTTCTTGCGATTCTGAGCTTAAAACGGCCATTGTTGTCCCCTTTCTTTTTCGATAAAACCGAATTGCCAGACCGCTACTAATAATCCAAAGTACCCCAAAAATTAGCGCAACACTTTGCCAGAGTCCGACCGGGTTGGCTGAGTCCACCGATGGAGGTGTTTGAGAAATCTGGTCAGGTGTCATGGTTTCGAAGGGATCTTGTTGTTGACTGACAGCGGGCAGCACGGTGATGGTTTTTTCGGGTAACGTCTGCGTTTCCTGTTTCTGGGTTTGTGTATTCCACCAGGTTAAAGTGATTTCCGGTAACGTCATGCTGCCTTCTTGGGTAGGAACAATAGCGATTTTTTGGTGTTTCTGACTGAGCATGCCCTGTTCGGTTTTTTGGTTATTATTGTCCGCTTGGTCCGGATAAATGTGGAAAGCCGCTTGGTCTTTAAATTGAAAATCGGGTAGTTGAGACGCTAGTAGGCCTTCTGCTTTTAACGATAACGTTCTTGTAATGGAGTCGCCAACTCTCACCGACGTTTGGGTTTGTAAATCGTCAGTTAGAGTGATTTCTTTTGCTGGCAACCAAGCGGTGTTTTTCGGATAGCTTGTCGGCTTGGGTAAGATATTCAATTCAATTGGCTGAGTTTGGTCTTTGACCGATTTTAACTGTCCTCGATATTGAATTCGGCCGTTGAAACTTTGTGGTGGAATGACCATTTTCCCGCTTTTTTGGGGATAAAACGCCCAAGTCCATTCATAAACATCATACAGTCGACCACTCACGTTTTTCTGATAGTGGAATTGATTGCGGATATTTTCCGTTATCGCCTGATGAAATGTCGGAGGACGAATATTGCCGTTAATGAATTGCCCTAAATGGTAAAAGCGTAAAGTGAACAGCACTTCCTGCTGCACATAAGGTTTCGTCAGGTTAATGCTCGATTCTAAAAAGCTGCTGCCTTTTGTTTTTCCAGACAAGGTTGTATTTTGGCTGACCTTAATTATATGAGGTTCACTCATCACGCCGCCAACCTTGATGGGTGGAATGACCAAATCGCCAACCTGCTTGGGGGTGAGGCGTAAATCCCAACGAGAGTAGGATTGATAGTTGCCATTGATGATTTCAATCTGACTGCTGCGTTGGGTGCCGAGAATATCGAATTGATCTTTTAATCCAGAAAAATCAGGTGTCTTAAAGGTCTGAAAGTCAGTTTTGATGACCACCGAAATGATATCCCCCATTTCGACTTGCTGATGGTCAACTTTTACCGTGACACTTTTGGCAAATACTTGGCTGCTTAGCAGAAGAACCAAAATGAGTGCTAAGGTAATCAAAATGAGTTTGGTTAGCCAACGTTGGTTTTTAGTGTTTCGATACATAGGGGTGACTCAATTCTAGGGTTAAATAAACAATATCCATTTCATTGTTACCAGATTTTATCGGGTTCTTTTCCGGATTTGGAGCCTTGTTGCTGGTATTGATACTCGAATTTACGCTTTAAAAATAAACCGGGTTCATCTGGAATTTGGTTGAGCCAGTTTTTCTGAGCTTGCTGAGCCTCGGTTTGCTGTTGGGTAAAAGGGGCTTCCGATCCCTGTTTTTGATCGGAATCGAGCGATTTCTTTGATAACTTGGTCGCCTCATCGGTTTGCTTTGAACTGGCTTTTGGCGTTTTTCCGTCCTGTAACGCAGTTGGTGAAGAAGCTGGGCTTTTCTTGGACTTGTCACTGCTTTTTTCTGACTTTTCGCCTGACGGTGAATCTGGGTCCGTTTCTTTTGGGTTAGGTTGATAGGGTTTTTTTAAATCGTTGTTTTGAGGCCCTGTGCCAGTTTCCTTTGCCTTGGAATCTTGGTTTCCTTGTTGACCAGACTGATCGGAATTAGAGGATTTGTTTTTAGGGTTGTTGTTATCAGGGTTTGAATTACCCGATGACTTGCCTTGTTTGGATTGTTTTTGCTTTTTGCTATCTGAAAGGGAAGGTTGTTTTTTCTGTGAGGCAAGAAGGGTATCCATCAGCTTTAAGTTCTTTTTAGCATTCGTCATATCGGGTGCCAGTTGCAATGCTTTCTGATATTGTTCCTTGGCTGCTTTGAAATCTCCTTGCTTTGCCAAGGCATTGCCTTGGTTATATCGTGCCTGAGCACTTTTTTCTATACCGAATTGTTTAGCGGCTTCTTTATATTTTCCTTGACGATAAAGACTTGCGCCTTTCCAAAGCGGGTCTTCAAACCGGTCAGCAGCCGTTTGATAGTCTTGGTTTTGCCACTTTTCATAACCTTGTTGGTCAGGAGATTTAAAAACATCCAAAAAAGTGACGCTACTATCCTCGTCCGTTTGAGTGTCTTTGGCAAAACTGGGCGAAGGGGTCAGCATCAAAGCGGGTAGTAACAGGGTTGAAAGACCAATTCCCAGCCAGGAAAATGCCCAGCCTCGGCGAAAGGCGAATGCTGCCAGCGGCACAATAACAAAGAGTAAATAGACCCCTGAATCTAACCAACTGGTTAGCGTTTTTTCTGGAGACTTTGCTTTTTCAGCTGCGTTAGCCACTTGCATTAAGGTGTTTGGCAACAGATCGGTCATATCGCTTTCTTGCATATCTAAGGTGGAAATATTGGCTCGTGTGCGCTGAGAAAGGTTATAAAAATCCTTAAAAGGCACTTTTGCCATAACAATCTGTCCATCTTCTTTTTTAATCAATCCATAGTCAGGCACTTTTATCGGTCCGCCATGAGCAGTTCCTACCACTAAGATACTGAGTGAAAGGTGGTGCTGTTTAACAAATTGAGCGATCGTTTTAATTTCTGGTTTTTCAATATCATCGGTAATCCAAATAATATGACCTTTTTGCACTTTAGCGCCTTGAAGTAAGGTATTGGCTTTCATAAATCCAGCCAGGGCATTTGCTCCAAAGCTTGGCATAATCAAAGGTGTCAGTGTGGGCGTTAAAGAGAGCAAGGTCTGGTTATCTTCTGAAATGGGGGCAATGGTATGCGCTGTCCCTGCATAAGCGACCATGCCCATATTGATTTCGGGGTGGGTTTTTAGCAGGTCGAGGATCTTATATCGTACCCGGCTGAGTCGATTGGGCTTGAGGTCATCCGAGAGCATCGAAAGTGACAAATCCAATAGAATAACGCTGCCTTGATTGCTTTTTTCGGCTGGCAGTTCGACTTTTTGCCAAGTGGGTCCAGACAAGGCGACAATCATTGCCGACCATAAAATCGCGAGTCCGAGTACGGCCCAAGGGAAAAAAATTTCGTCAGATTTTTTGCCTAATAAAATTGACCTGAACTGCGGTGCAATAATGTGATTCCAGGCCCCTTTTTTGCCCGTCATTTGCCAGAGCTTCCAGACAAACCAGAGCATTGGAATAAATCCTAACAGCCAGAAAGGGCGCAAGAAATGCAATGTCGTTTCCATTACCTTTCCCCCTCAGAAGAGCGTTTAAAAGCATGAGGAATTGGATAGAGTTTTAACCCCATCAGCAGTAAGCTAAGAAGAAAAACCAGACCCAGTGGCCAAATGAACAGTTCTTCTCTCAAACGATAATTATTAATATCGTGTGGTGTTGCTTCCAGTTGATCGATAAGGGTGTAAATTTCATTTAATTGATTCGTATCTTTGGCCATAAAAAATCGCCCGTGGGTTAGTTCAGCAATTTTTTGTAATGTAGCGGTGTCCATCTGACGATTTGATCCAAAAATAAATGCATCAATGCCGGTGGCTTGATTTCGGCCAATGCCGATGGTGTATATTTTGAGCCCCATTTTTTGAGCTTGCTTGGCAGCCTCTAACGGTTGTACCGCACCAGCCGTATTGGAGCCATCTGTCAGCAGAATCAGTACAGCATTTTTTTCAGCGTTTTGGTGTAAATGCTTGAGCGCTATGCCAATCGCATCACCAATCGCGGTATTATTTCCAGCCATACCGATTTCGGTTTCCTTCAGCAAGGTTTCGACAGTGTTGAGGTCATAGGTCAGCGGGCTTTGCAAAAATGCCTGACTGCCAAAGACCACTAATCCCATGCGGTCGCCTTGTCGTTTTTGAATGAAGTTCTTCACCACTGATTTAACGGCTGTAAGACGGTCTACTTCTGTACCCCCTAACGGCATGTCGGTTTTTTCCATACTGCCAGACAAATCTACTGCGAGCATTAAGTCTTTTCCACTGGCTTGAAAAGGGGTGGCATTTAAAAACCAAACTGGGCGCATCGCGGCAAGTAAGAGCAATAACCATAATAGAATGCCGATGATTGGAATACTTGTGATTCGACGAGAGGGTTGAACCAGTTGGGGCTGGGTGGTGTATTGCAATCGTTGCATTAAGTGAGGTGCCAACAAAGGGGTTTGGCGTTGGGCGGCTGGTTTTAAAACAATTCTGATTAGCCAAGGCAGTGGTGCAAACGCAATCATCCACGGCCAAATGAAATCAAATTGTTGCCAAAGACCTGATAGCTCACTCAAATTCATTTGTGGTGACCTTTGATCCACTGCATTGCATACGCTAACGTTTGTTGAGTTTCAGCTTCTGACAAAGAAGTGCTTGGACGATAAATCGATTCTAAACATTCTTGCAAGGAATCGGGCTGATTGATGTAAAGCGCGGTGTTGTGCAAAAAATCCACCCAGGCCTGGCCACTGAGATTGGCCACTGTGCGACGGCCGTAATTGGTGATGGCCACTTGCTTTAGCAATTTATTGGCGATTTGAAGTTTTTCTTGTGGCGTGTTGGCCGCTGTTAATGCTTTGTTAAATGCACTCAGCGCCTCTTGGCGATAACGGTTGTTTTTGCATTGGTTCAGGTAATACCAAGAGAGTCCAATTAGAATCCCTCCCAGACCAACAAACAATCCGATCAATGTTTGTGACAAAGGCCACCAGCCGACAGGGTCTGGCACCTGGATGTCTTTGAGTTGAGAAAGCAACTGCGCCGTTTTTGGGTCCATTATCGAATGACTCCTTGAGACATTAGCGCTTTCAGAGGGTCTTGTGAGGTGCTAACATCCATGAGCGGTAAATGCCAAGGCAGGAGCTGTTGTTGTAATTTCTGCCAGGCCTGCTCATAGGTGTGTTGGTATTGCGTTTTAAACGCGGTGTCTAAGGTATTCAATCCCATCTCGGTATGACCATCCGTAATCTTTAAAACACCGTTTGAGGGCAATGATTTTTCTAAAGGATCATAAACGTGAATTAAATTGATGTCGGCGTGTTTTTTTAACTGTGCCAATTTTTCAATAAACCCCGTACTGCTGTTTAAGAAGTCACCGATTAAAAATATCCGGGTGCCTGGGCGTAAGTGCTTTTGCAGTTGGGTTAAGTGAGTGAGCCAAAGGTCTTGTTGTAACGCCGCTGGGGTTTTGAGCTGTTGCTGAAGCGCAAGACTTTGGTGCAGCAATTGCAGCATTGTTTTAGGTGTATGACGTGGCTCAACCCAATGATGCGTTAATTGGTTGAAGACCAGCCCACCAAAGCGATCGCCCTGTTGTAGGCTCGTCCACCCAATGATTGCCATTAGATTAAGCGCTTGACTCGTTTTAAAGCGGACTTGTGAACCAAAAAAGAGGGGCGGAGTTTGCTCGACCAGGCAAATGACCGGCTTTTCCAGTTCTTCGGTAAATACTTTGGTATGAGTGGTTTGCGTTCGAGCGCTTACTTTCCAGTCAATATGGCGAACATCATCCCCCGCAGCATATTCACGAACTTCATTGAACTCCATGCCTCGCCCTTTTCGTACGGCTTGATGATAACCGCCTTTTTCCGAAATCAGTTTTTGTTGTGGCACGAGGTGACGTTGTTTCACGTGAAACCTGAATTCGATAAGCTCATCGAGTTGTGAATAAAGGCCAGTCTGATCAGACATGAAATTTCCTGAGATTCGTATTAAATTACGGGAACAAGTTTAAGCAACTGGTCAATGATGGTATCAGGCGTTTGGCCATTTGCTTCGGCTTCAAAACTGACCAATAAACGATGGCGAAAAATATCGTGAACCACTGCCTGCACTTCTTCCGGAGAGACGAAGTCTTGTCCTTTTAGCCAAGCAAGTGAGCGGGCTGCTCGAGATAAAGCGACGGTGGCACGTGGGCTGACGCCGTAATCGATATAGCGCGCTAATGTCTCATCATATTTTTCTGCCTGGCGTGTGGCCATGACCAGCTCGACAATATAGGTTTTGGTTTCCTCTGATAAATAAAGATTTAAGACTTCGTCTCGTGCGCTGAAAAGTTCCTCTTGTGACAGCAGCTCTGGGATGGGATCATTTTGATCTTTTGCTTCAAGTTCTACCAACTCTAAAATACGTTTTTCGGAAGCAGAATCCGGGTAATCAATTTTGACATGCATCATAAACCGATCCAATTGAGCTTCTGGTAGAGGGTAAGTGCCTTCTTGTTCGATTGGGTTTTGTGTCGCCATCACCATAAACAGTCGGTCTAGTGGCAAAGTATGTTTTCCGACAGTGACTTGCTCTTCCGCCATGGCTTCAAGTAAGGCTGACTGAACTTTAGCTGGTGCACGGTTAATTTCATCCGCCAGAATCAGGTTGTGAAAAATAGGCCCCTTCTGTAATACAAATTCACCCGTGGCCTGCTGATAAATTTCCGTTCCGGTAATGTCAGAAGGCAGTAAATCCGGTGTGAACTGGATACGCTGATAATTGCCTTCAATTAATTCGGCCAAGGTCTTTATTGCTTTTGTTTTGGCAAGACCGGGAGGCCCTTCCACCAGCATATGGCCATCAGATAAGAGCGCAATAAGCATGCGCTGGGTCAGGAGAGGTTGCCCGATAATTTGCTGGTCTAGATAGGATAGTAAGGTTTGAACTTTATTTTGTAAGGCTGAAAGTGATGACATCGGCGTTCCTGTTTCGATAAACGTAGTCTTGATGAATCAATTCAAACATTATAAGAGCTTTGAAACAATTCTCAATGGGGAAATCAGTAAAAGAACGTGGAGAAAAATGAAAGGGAGAATGCTTCAAAAAGGGCCAGGCCTGGCTCTTTTTGAAGCTGATAAATCAGGCATTAATGATGCGGTAATGCCTGCGTGTTAGAAACGCTTGCTTCAGCATTTTCCAGTTGGTTAATGGCCTCTACTAACGCATCAGATGTCTGTTCAATTTGAGCAACCTTTTCTGAAGGCAGTAAGGCCATTTTGTCGAGCATTTGAACGGCTTCTTCCAGCTGTTGATGGAAAGCCTTATTCAGGTTAACCAATTGCTGGTATGCCTGATGGTGCTGATATTGTTGGCCAGTGGTCAGTAACCATTTGCCCAGTTCACTTTGTTCAGAGTGGGTCACCATATTGAGGTCAAAGTCTTTTGAACCGGTATACAGTAATCCACTGATATTTGCACGGCATGCTTTGACTGCACGACGGGCTTGGGCAAAGTCAAAGTTCCCGGTCGAGATCGTTGTATTCAACGACAGTTGTGGGATATCAATTTTAAAGACCTGAGTCAGTTCAACCAAGCGAGAAATTTTCTTATCCATGCTTTGGGTATCTTCCGCGACTGTTTCTACTAATGCCGCATTCTGTTGGGTAATTTGATCCATTGAAGACACGGCTTGGTTGATTTGGCTGATACCTAGAGACTGTTCCTCTGCAGATTTGGTAATGGCATCGACCATTTCTGAAACAGAGGTGATGCGTTGGTTAATTTGAGACAGCATACTGGATGATTGCTCAGTCAGTTCGGTTCCATTAGCAATTTGTTCAGCAGTATCCTGCACCAATCGAGCGATATCTTTCGCGGCATCGGCAGATTTTTGAGCCAGGTTACGTACTTCGCCTGCCACGACAGCAAAACCTCGACCATGATCTCCAGCACGCGCAGCTTCTACCGCTGCGTTCAGCGCTAATAGATTGGTTTGGAAAGCAATGCTGTCAATCAAGGTGGTGATTTCAGAAATTTTACCACTGGCTTCTTCAATCCCGCGCATTGCTGAGCGAGTTTGATCCATTATCAGAGCACCCTTATCCGCATCCTCTTTCGCTTGCTGTGACAAATGATTGGCTTCTTTTGCGTTAGAAAGTGAGTGCTGCACGGTCGAGGTAATCTCTTCCATCGAAGCCGCTGTTTCCTCAATGGAAGCCGCTTGGTTTTGCGTTCTTTCATTCAAGTCCATATTGCCACGACTTACCTGAGTCACATTCTGGCTGGAACCGTCGGACATGAATTTAATTTCAGTAAACATACTACCAATATTGTTTAACGAGCTATTAATAATGTCTTGCAGTTTGGCCAATTGACCGGAGAACTCACCTTCTACGCGGGTGGTCAAGTCGCCTGAGGTTAACTGAGTTAAACTGTGAGTGAAACCGTTAAACCCATTTTCCAAATCAACCAAGGTATTGTTGATATTGGTTTTCAAGTGGTCCAAGTCTCCACTCAACGGTGTATTGATAGGTTGAGTGAAATTAGCTTGAGACATTGCTGTCATGGTTTGGTTGATTTCAGAAACTGCAGATTTCAAACTGGAAACCGTTTCATGAATGCTGTCGAGCGATTTCTTAAAGGCCCCTTCCGCAGGTACATCCTTCACTTCTACTGAGAAGTTAGCCAATTGCATTTGACCTAATACACGTTCGATTTCTGACATGGTGTTGTCCAAAATTTGAGCGGTTTGGTTAACGGAATTCTTAAGGCCATCCAACTCGCCAACGGCATCTGCGGTTACACGCGCCGACAAATCCCCTTTTTCAATCGACTGCATACTGGTCGTAATAGAGGCGATGACATTTTGTAGCATTTGTAACAATTCGTTGAAGTCTTTCGCCATCAAATTGACTTCATTACCATTGTTATCCGTGCTAACCCTGACCGAAAAATCACCTTGGTTAAGAACGTTTGATATTGTATTTTGTAGTTCTTTAACCGGGCGAATGACCAGTTTGTTTAAGCTCACTAAAATTGCGATGACCATTAAGATGACAATCGCTAAGATCGATAGAATCTGTTTAATGGTTTCGTTCAGAATGCCCGCCATTTCGGCATCAAATTTTGTGGTCGGTTCGGCAATGACCTGGGTTCCGACCAGCTTGCCTCGCATATCTTTGACCGGAATTTGGGTGATGAGTCGCCCATCCTGAATCAGCCAACCTTGTTTATTGAGTAGACGCCAGTCCATTTTTTGTGCCAGTTCAATGCTGTCAGGAGAAAACCATTTATTGTTGGCCAGTACATAATTGCCGACAGGGGTGTTTTTGCTCGCTTTCACACTGATTTTTAATGCTTCCTGATTAAGCAGCATTAAATAGTCCATGTTTCGTTCTTGGTAAGCCTTAGCCATCGATCTCAGGCCTTGGATAAATTCAAGCGATCCAATGTACTGCCCGTTGTGGAACAAAGGAGCAATGCCTCGAACTGCCAGCCCGGCACGACCAAGCTCTAGTACGCGAATCGGTTTTTTCTCATTGATGACCTTTTGTACCCCAAAACGGAAGGCAGATAAATCATCCCCATTTTTGTCGCGCCAGCTACGTAAAAAGGAACGGTTTTCCGGTGTGTGAATATGGATTTTGACGTTTTTATATTGCGTGTTTTCTTTATAGGTTTTGCTGATATTCCCTAGAATGTCATTCACCAGCGGCTTGTTATTATCGACAATAGCCTGAACCAGTTCTCGGTTAGAGGCAAAGCTCACCGCATTGGTAACACCAATATCAAGTTTTTTGTCCAGACTGCGCTCCACGTCCTGAACCATTTCTTGTGCGGTGTTATGAGCAATTTGCTTAAATTGTGTCTGGTAGGTCACCCAGCCAATAATTCCTAATGCGATAATTACTAATAAAGTAATAAAAAGCGATAGAAAAATAATTTTTGGCTGCAGGCCAAGGCGTTTAAACATAATAGGCGTCCCTTTGACTTAATATCAGAGTTATTTATAAGGGTATTGTATCTTATTGAATCGAAAATAAAAAATGGGATTATTTTTATTGAGGTTTGTTGGCAATCATGACCGCTCGTAATGGCGCAGAGTATCCTTCAACGGTTTTGTTGGAGTCTTCTGGGTCAAGAAAGTCAGCTAAAGAATTCCAGTTCATCCATTCCGTAGTACGTTGTTCTTGGATCGAGGTTTGATCTAAATCGACACAGCGAACGTTTTTGAAGCCGCACTTTTCTAACCAGTGCCCCAGTTCTTTAACCGAAGGGATAAACCAAACATTATTCATTTGTGCATAACGTTCTTTCGGTACCAGTAGCTGACCTTGATCTTCAGGAATTACTAGGGTTTCCAATACCAGCTCTCCGCCGGGTTTCAAATAACGTTTTAAATCCATAATATGGTCAATCGGAGAGCGTCGGTGATACAACACGCCCATTGAAAAAACTGTGTCAAACACTTCTGATGGTTGGGTCTTTGGCAATTGCTCTAAAGTCAGCGGAAGAAAATAGGCCGGCAGGGTTTCTCCGACAAAATGTTTAATGGCTAAAAACTGGGTCATAAAAAGCAACCCCGGATCAACACCTAAAGCAAATTCAGCACCGTCACCCAGCATGCGCCAGAGATGATAGCCGCTGCCACACCCAATATCGAGTACCTTTCGTCCTTTTAATGGGCTTAAGTGAGGTGAGACACGGTCCCACTTCCAGTCAGAGTGCCATTCGGTATCAATGTAAATACCTTCAATATCAAAGGGACCTTTACGCCAAGGCATAAACGCTTTCAGCGCTTGAGTCAGCTTTTCTCTATCGTTATCCGAAAACTGTTGAGAGTAGGCTCCAATAGCCGATTGATCTAGCTGAATCGAGTCTGAAGAAGGAAATGCCATGACCGTTTCCAGTGCCGGAAGCCATTTTGGTAAGTTGCCATTGGCGTCAGGGTCTAAAGCAGTCTCTAAAGTAGCTTCCAGTGCATTTTGCCAGTGTCCTAGGCGGGCTTCTTCCAGTTTGGGCCAAAAAAGAGAATAGTGTTGGTGGTAATGTTTCACATGGAACCTTATGAGTGTGTCGTTTTAAGCTTTAATGGCCAGAAAGGAGGCAAAATTATAGGCTTGAAACCAAATACTGGCGGCTTTAAATCCGGACTGCTGCAAGCGCTTGAGATGAGTAGCTTCCGAGTCACTGATCAACACATTTTCAAGTGACGCGCGTTTTTGGCTGATTTCAAGCTCTGAATAGCCATTGGCACGTTTGAATTGCAGCTGTAAATGTTCAATGGCCTCTTGAAGTTCGGCGGATTCAAAATGAATTTTTTCCGATAAAATCAAAATGCCGCCTGGGTTCAGGCCTTGATAAATTTTATCTAGTAACGCTTGTCGCGCCGGAGGTTCAATAAATTGCAGGGTGAAATTAATGACGACAACAGAGGCATTTTCAATGGGAATCTGGGTCATGTCTTCACACTGTAAACGCACCGGAATATCTGAATGAAAGCCTTCAATATGTTCTTTGGCGCGTTCGATCATGGGTTGTGAAGTATCGACGGCAATGATCTGGCTTCCTTGAGGGGCTTTGCGGCGCATGGTTAAGGTCGCGGCGCCTAAGGAGCAGCCCAAGTCGTACAATTGGCTATTGGGTTGTGCGTATTTTGCAGTCAGTTCGCTGATGCCCGTCAAAATCGTTTGATAGCCGGGTACGGAACGTTGAATCATGTCGGGAAAGACAGCCACGACCGAGTCATCGAATTGAAATTCGCCAACCGCTTCATAAGGGTGTGCATACAGAGTGTCTTTCAAAATGGGGATTCCTATGTAACGCTAGATCAACATAATCACTGGGCACAAAGTGCCGGCATGACTTTAAAGGTTCAATATGCTAGGTATTATAAAATATCTGTTCGGGATAATCATGCTTTCTGAGGAAACCTCAGAGCTTGAAACGTCTGTTAAACATAGGCGCGTTTTTTTTGCGTCACTTTGTAGAGATAGTGACGTGCTTCCTCATACTTCAAGTGTTTACGCAGATGGCTGTAAACCGAGGAAGCGCTCAGGGTGTTGATTTTATCAAACGCTCTAGAGCGGTCTGTGTCAAACGCTTTAAGCACATTACCACTGCCGGTGTTGTAGGCTGCAATGCAACAATATTCCCGCGCTTTTGGATTTTTGACTTGAGCCAAATAGCGTGTAAATAAGATGTGAAGATAAGCCGTGCCCATTTCAATGTTGTTGTCGGCCTGAAAGAGGTAGTTTTTGGTTGGAATGCCGTCTTTTTTGTATAGTAATCGATGAGCATCGCGCCCAGCCGAAGATGGCACAATCTGCATCAGTCCATACGCCGGGATGTGACTCATGGCGTAAGGATTAAAGGCGCTTTCGGTTTCAATAATGGCATAAATCAAAGCTTGATCAATATTGAAGCGTTTTCCCTGGCGTTTCACTTGAGTGGCATAGTGCTTTTGTTGTGTCTGGTTGTGATCTTTGACCATTGCAAAGGTTACGTAATGGCGCGTTTTCTGATTATAAGAATCCACTTTGTAGGCGGTTTTCATCAAATACTCGGCATAACGGTTGGCGCGCCACTGGGTACCGACGGCTTTTTTATCTTGGTCGATAACCAAATCATGTAAAAAAGGTTTTTGACCGGTTGTCACCGCTTCATCGGATAAAAGATCGACTTTAGCAGGGTTTTCAGGGGTTAGAAGTGTGCTGATAATAGCGGCTTTCAAAGCTTTTTTAGACGATTTTTGCTGAACGGTTTCCACGCGAATCAGTCCCGTTTTAAAGTTAACGATGGCTCGGCTTTGATATTTATCCGTGTACTTAACGTATTCTTTGGGGCTGGCGACCTTTTTATCCCCCCAGGTTTTTGCCAGTTCTTTGATTAAGCTTTTGAGTTGACGACGTACCAGTTGATCCACTTCTGCGATGCCGCTGGAAGGCAGTTGTGCGCTGACAGCACCCGGAACATCACCATTTGAGAGTTGTTGAGCCGAGTTGATACCGCGCCGAACTTCGGTCACGGTGCAGGCGGACACCAATCCACTACTGGACAATAGGGCAAGAAATTGGCGACGTTTCATGTTTCTCCTTTAATAGCGGCTGGGTAAATTAGCCACTTCTTCTAAAGACCAGGCCTGGGGGTTTTTGCTTGCTTCAAGGGCCGTTTCTAAGGTGTCTTCTAACTGCCAGAAAAAATCGATTCCCGTTTGTTGCTCAATCTGATCAATGGTTGTGACGTAGTTTAGCAAACTGTCTTTTGGTTTGGCATTCTGCGGCAGAATAAACGCCAACGCAACGGTGGGCTTGCCGTCTATTTCTGGGCGAATAAAGATTTTATAAAAGGCTTTTGGAATGGCCACCGGTGCTTTTTTCAGGGTGTTAGGCTTCGCGTCAAAAATGGGGCCGGTGACGACCCAAAAAGTGCCGACTTGTTTTGAAAAAACATCGGCACTGACCTCTTCCAGTCGTTGCCAGATTTTCTGATTAAAACTGGGTTTTTGTGGGGTGATATTCGTCATCAGAAACGTTTCTTTTTGAGCTTCATAGCCATAACGGCTGGCGATGACATAGTTTGGCGCCATATGCCCGCGATCATAACCGCTGCCGGTATAGTCTTCGTGGCGAATATGAGCCAAAGAGCGCCAGTCCGCCTGGAAGGAAGGGCGTTTGCCATACTTAACTGTGGTTGGCGTGACTTTGTAGGTGACCCAAAGTGGGTTGGCCAGTTTTTCGGAGTAGCCCAACATAAACCCTTTATTGCGCAAAGTATGGGTTAAATTTGACCAGTCATTGTTACTTTTGGGAACACCCATATACGCCATGGAAGGGCGCGCGACTTCGGTTTCATAAACATACTTTAAACCGCCCGCCAGCAGGACAAAACCAAATATTACCGGAAGCCAGAAAAAGCTGATTTGCAGCAATTTGGGTTGTTTAGCCAGTTCTTTGAATAACAGTTGCGTCAGGTGAGAGGTGTTTTTTGACATACTGAGTTCTGATTGTTCCGTTGGTTTATGAAATCGCTTTGCGTGCGAGAATATGAATGTAACGCCCCATATCGCGATAAGTGGGACGCCGACAGTATTGGTATTCTAAATCAAGCAGTTCTTGCGTGTCACTGTGTTTTACTACCTCTGGGATTAGGTAGTCATGAAACACCCGAATGCCGGTTTGTTTTTGGATTGAAAACCCCAAATTTTCGAGCTGTTGAATCATGTCTTCTGGGTATTGCGGGTTGGGGGGTGTCAGTTTCTTGCCCTTGCCGATAAAAGCGTTCGATAAAATATGTTGCCAGCGCCAGCGACCTTTTAAAACATTGGTGTAAACAAAAGCATTACGATTGTAGAACAATAAAGATAAGTAACCGCCTGGTTTTACTTTTTCCGCAACTGTCGCCAATCCTGCTTGAGGGTCTCCCAGCCATTCGATAACGGCATGGAACAGCACCAAATCAAACGACGGTAAGCTAGGCGCCAGTGCTTGTGCCGAACCATGAAGAAAGGTCGCTTCCAATTGTTTTTCCGCAAAATTTCGTTGTGCTTTTTGTAACATTTTCTTTGATAAATCGCAGGCGACCACATGATGCCCTGCTTCGGCAAACCATTGACTGATTTGTGCAAACCCACAACCGGCGTCCCAAATGGAAAGAATGTTAGAGAGGTCAGTAGTGGTTTTTTCAACCAGGCCTGGGCGTTTTTTGCGGGTGTTTCTAATTGTATCTAGATCTTCTTTGAGCAATTTGAGCCGCCACTCCCCTTTGACGGTGTCATAAACACGTTTTTCAAATTGATCAATCAAGGTATCGAAATTACGATCGGTTTTATGAGAGGCTTTGGGCATGATGCGGTCTTTTCAAAATGTTATTTAATAAAATAAATTATAGGCGATTTGGAACGATAAGACGCTGACTTGATGGTTTTGTATTCTGTTTTGATGCTAAAAATAAACTTTTCTTATTTCACGTTAAAAACTTTCATTAAAAAAACCTACAAAAAATAGTATTTTTTTTTATGATGGCATGATTACTTAGAAATATGACAGACAACATGAGAGTGCGGAATTTGCATCACAAAATACTGAATCTGATAAATAACAGTGAAACAATTGTTTTCTATTGCGAATACGCACCTAGATGGCCCGTTCTTTTTTTAAGTGAAAACTTCAGTGCTTTCGGTTATGCGCCTGAACAGTTTTATACTCAAGAAATTTCCTATCAAGACCTTATCCATCCGAATGATTTAGAAGGCCTGGAACAAGCTGTTGCTGAAAAGGCCGATTCTGGTGTTCCTTATCTTTCTAAACGTGTCCGTTTAAGAAAGTCTGATCAAACCTATGCCTGGATTGATATTCGGTTGACTTTTGAGCGAGATGACTCGGATCGTGTCACACATTTGCTCGGCAAGATTATGGATATCACTGAAACCATGAAATCGGAAGAACAGATCAACCTGTTCGCCAAAGTGATTCAACAAACCGCAGATTTTGTCAAAATTACTGATAAAACTGGTCATTTGGTTTTTGTGAATCAAGCATTAATGGATAAAACTGGCTATACCGAGCAGGAATTAATTGGGAAAACGCCTGCGGTTTTGAAATCGGAGATGCAGGATCAACAAAAGGCTAAAACCTTATGGGATACCATTTTATCCGGAGAGGTGTACCACAATCGCATTATGAATCGTTGCAAAGACGGTTCCACCTATTATGAAGAAACCACCATCAGTCCGATTTTTAATCGGGATGGACAGATTGAATATTTTGTTTCAACGGGAAAAGATGTTTCGGAACAGGTCAAAATGCAACAGGAGTTGAATGATCTGGCGATGAAAGATGCCTTGACAGGGTTGTGGAATCGCCGCCATTTGACTGAAGTGGTGGATGCTGAAATGAAACGTATTAATCGTTATGGCGGTCGTTTTGGCATGATTATGTTTGATGTTGATTACTTTAAACAGATTAATGATGATTTTGGGCATGATATTGGCGATGAAACGCTTATGCAGATTGCAAAAATTGTCCAGCAACTTGTTAGAGAAACCGATTATATTGGCCGTTGGGGAGGAGAAGAGTTCTTATTAATTGCTTTAGAACTGGATGCTTCTTTAACCGCTAAATTGGCCGAAAAGATTCGAGAGGCGATTGAAGCATTTGTCTTTCCAAAAGTGGGGCAAGTAACGGTGAGTTTAGGTGCGACGGTCTATCATAAAAATGAAACGGAAGCCCAGTTGTTTAAACGGGCAGATGAAGCGCTTTATCTGGCAAAACGTCATGGACGGAATCGAGTGGAAGTTTACTAACTAAAAAAGACCCTGAACGGCTGCTGCCGTCCAGTGATTAGAATAAATTATTGGTGTGCTTGAATAAAGTCCGTTGCTTGGTCTGCTAAGTCTTCAGCAAAAAAATCTCTGAAATGGTGGTTTGCACCATCAATCACCGCAACATGCACTTGTGGGTTTTTAACCGCTGCCATTTTTTCACTTAAGTCACTCACCACTTTATCTTCTGTGCCAATAATGACCAAAGTCGGCTTGGTGGCTTTTTTCAGAAGTGTTGGTGTATCCATTTTCGGCTCGTTTTTGTAATAACTGACAATGGAATTTGCGGTGGCATCGGTATGCTTGCAGTAGATAAAGTTAATATCTTTAATTAACGTTTCCCCTTTGCCTGCCTTGACCAGTTTTTCAGCCTTGGCGAAAACAGGATCAATGGATTGGTTGTACTTTTTCTGATAGTCCGCCTTTTCTGATTGGTAACGCCAAGTCTGTGGCGCAATGAGGATGATGTCTTTAATTATCGGATCGTCTCTTTCGACGCTGAACCAAGCCGTTTGGTTGCCTCCGCGAGAGTGTCCCATCAGTGTTAGGCTATCCGTTCCTTGTTTTTTCAGCCAATCGACCCAGAAACCGATTTCATCCAGGGCATCTTCGTGTAAGTGTCTGTGTGGTACGCTACAGTCATATTCTCCATGGCGGTCATTGATTCCTAGGCTTAAGTTAGGCGCAATCGAACTGATACCGCGCTCCGCCAAGAGTTTTTGGATGTTGGCATAGGTGCTGCGTCCTGAGTGGGTTAAGGTACCGTGTGTTAGCAGCGCCATCCCATCCTTGAAGCTTTTACCCTCTGCCATGACTAAATTAGCATTTAAAGTGAGGCCCTTAAACGTTTGTTTGACTTCTTTTGCCTGCACCAATTGAGCAGACAGCAGTAAGCCGAGCCCGAGTAAAAAAGTGTTTAAAATCGTCGATGATTTTTTCATAAAGTTCTCCTTTAAGGATTGAGTAGAATCAGGTTAATTAATGAGAGAGGGTTGTTTCATAGGGTAGGCCAGCTGCTTTCCACTCAGGAAATCCTTCATCCAGTCGTAAAGCGTCTCTGCCGTTTTCTCGTAGGTGTTCCACCATTTGATAGGAATAGACGCAGTAAGGCCCTCGACAATAAGCCACAATGGTTTTGTCTTTCGGCAGCGTTTCAATTGTTTCATCTATCTTTTCAGGAATGATATTGAGCGCGCCTTTGATGTGACCTTGGTCGAATTCTTTGGTTGGTCGAACGTCTAGCACGATAAGGTGATTTTTTTGCATTTCATGCGCCAAGGTTTTACTGGTAATGATTTCGGTCTTGTTTTTTTGCGGCATTAAGGTCGTCATCAAGCGGTCAACTTCTGCCAGGTGGGATTCGGCGGTTTGGCGTAAGTGTTTCACTAGGCTCACCACATCCGCTCCAGCCAACTGATAAAAGCGGCTTTTGCCCTGCTTACGAGTTGAAACCAGTCCAGCTTGTTTAAGCTGTTGTAAATGGCGAGACGTATTGGCAACACTTAAACCAGAAAGTTGGCTGAGTTCTTCGACATTGCGTTCTGCTTGCGCCAGATAATCAATCAATTCGATTCGTTGAGGCGACGAAAGCACTTGGCCGATTAAAGCAAGTTGTTCAAATAATTGTTTTTTGACGGTGGACACGTTGTCTTCCTTTTTCAGCCCATGTTATTGAATAATATAGAGGATTGAATCTTCCTGCTCAACTTTTTTCAATGTTGGCTTGAATGATTTCATCCATCTTATCTGGAAACGGCGGAAGTTCTTCCAGGACTTTTTCGATAAAAGCCGTTCTGGACAATTTTAAGGTTGTGTTGTTGGCCTTTTCATATCCGATGGTGGAAACAGGTTTGGCTGATAAGCCAACGCCACAAACACTGCCCGCTTTGGCACCCGGTAAGATTTCTACATAATCTGGTAGCGTTAGGATTTTGCTGTGGATGGATTCATATAAATGCGCCGCCATTTCCTTTTCACGGCCTCTTAAATCTGGCCTTCCTACACTGCCAACAAATAAAGTATGTTGAGAAATTAAAAACCAAGGCGCCGGTCCGCGTGAAAGGTCTGTGACCAATAAACAAATTGAGTCCATTGTGTGGCCAGGCGTGTGAAGGACTTCGACGCTCACATTTCCTGCTGTAAAGGTTTCTTGATCTTTCAAGGGGTGAAAATCAAATTGGGGAGCGGCTGATTCATGAAGACAATACAGAGCTCCGGTGCGTTTTGCTAATGTTTTAGCACCGGAAACATGATCGGCATGAATATGGGTATCAATCACATAGTTAATTTCCACACCTTTTTGTTTAGCTTGCTCGATAAACCAGTCCACATCGTCTTGGTGAACATCGATTGCAATACTCTTTCCTTGACCTGCACACCCCATGAAATATGAGATGGAAGATGGATCACTGGGGACTTCTCGTTGGACTAAAAACATAATATGCTCCCTATTGGGTTATAATTCAATCAATCAATTGAATGTTATTTCATGTACTGCTATAATGCAAGAAATTTTAAATTTCCAGGTCGCGAGGCTGCTATGACTCATCGAGTACACCCTTCAGAAAACATTCTTACTCACGGAATTTCTGTAAACAGACACCAGTTTTTGTTACAACTTTTACAAATCTTTTTAGTCGGGTTAACCATCGGAATGATTCGAGTGGTGGTGCCCGGCCTCGCTGAATCAGAGTTTGGTTTGGCCGATAAAGCTTTTTTTCTGTTGGCCTCTTTTGTGGTGGTGTTCGGTGTCATTAAAGCGGTAATGAATTTGTTTGCCGGTAAGCTCAGCGAACAGTATGGTCGAAAAACCATCTTAATTTGGGGGTGGCTGGTTGCGTTGCCAGTGCCTTTTATTTTGTTATATGCGCCAAGTTGGAACTGGATTATCTTCGCGACGGTATTGCTGGGATTCAACCAAGGGTTGGCATGGTCAATGGCTTTGAACAGTAAACTGGATTTAGCAAAATCGACGCAAAAAGGCCTGGTGAACGGTGCAAATGAGTTTTCAGGGTATGCTGCCGTGGGGATAGCTGGGTTGGCCACCGCTTATTTTGTGGAATGGTTTGGGGCAAAAGAAGGACTGTTTATTTTCAGCTTAAGCGTGATTCTATTAGGGTTGGTTTTAGCGAAATGGACCATTAAAGAAACCTTGCCTTGGGCAGAGTTACATCACCAAATCGCGCAACAAAAGGGTGAAACGCATTCTGAAAAGTCGTTAACTCAGCTCTTTAGAATGGCGAGTTGGGAAAACCCTTCCTTAGTCGCCATTAACCAGGCAGGATTAGTAGAGAAGTTTACCGATGCGATTGTGTGGATCTTCTTACCTGTCTATTTCCTTTCGCAAGGAATTTCTTTGGTGGAGGCCGGTGCTATTGTTGCGATTTATGGGGTGGTTTGGGGAGCAAGTCAACTGGTGACAGGCCCTTTATCCGATAAAATCGGACGCAAAGGATTGATCGTTTGGGGCATGTGGTTGTGTGGTTTGGGCGTATTGTCGATCCCATTGACGCAGGGTGTGATCTTGTGGTCTATAGAAGCGACTATCATTGGTCTGGGAATGGCGATGCTCTATCCTAACTTAGGGGCTGCGGTAGGAGACTTTGCGCCAGCGCAACATCGTGCCAGCTTAATCGGTATTTACCGATTCTGGCGTGACTCCGGCTATGCGTTTGGCGCTTTGGCAATGGGGCTTTTAGCTCAATGGTCGCAAGACCTTACCACTCCTTTTTGGCTGGTGGGGATTGCCATGTTACTGTCAGGGGCGTGGGTTCAAGTTAAAATCACCAATCAACGTTAGGATAAATTCTCTTATTACGTTATAAAATATTTAAAAGAGAATTCACAGGGATTGCACAGTTTGCCCTTATTTTTATTTTATACTGCATAAAAGCAAAATTAGGCTTTACTGATATTAAAGCCGTATTGACGGGATGGCCCGAAAAGGAAGAAAACATGTCAACACAAGCCGATTTCAAAGAACTGAAACAGCATTTGCAAAAAGTCATTGTTGGGCAGGAAGATTTGTTGGAGCGCATGATTATTGCGATGCTGACGGGAGGGCACCTATTGTTGGAAGGGCCACCAGGCCTGGCTAAAACCACAGCGGTTAAAACCCTTTCTGAAGCGATCAAATCTTCTTTTCAGCGCATTCAGTTCACACCGGACTTGATGCCGGGCGATGTTGTCGGTTCCGATATTTTAGACACCCAAACCGGTCAGCTTACGTTTGTGAAAGGTCCGATTTTCAATGAAATTGTGTTAGCGGATGAAATTAATCGTGCCCCGCCAAAAGTTCAGTCGGCTTTATTAGAAGCGATGGCAGAGCAGCAGGTGACCGCAGGAGGGTTGACACGTGAACTGCCGGAATTGTTTATCGTGATGGCGACACAAAACCCGTTGGAGCAAAGTGGAACTTACCCTTTGCCAGAAGCGCAACTCGATCGTTTTATGCTGCACGTGGTGCTTGACTATCCGAGTGAATCAGAAGAATTAGAGATTCTACGTCGTGATCGTTCACACCATTTTGGTGAAGATAAAGAAGTGTTACACGCGTTCTTGACCCCGCAGAAAGTGTTGCAGGCACGTCATCAGATTTCAGAACAATATGTTTCAGAGGCGGTTGAGCATTATATGGTGGCCTTGACGGGCGCAACAAGAAGACTGGAGCAATGGGATGAGGGTCTAGCAGGTGTGTTGGAGATTGGTGCTTCCCCACGAGCAACATTGTCGTTATTGCATGCGGCCAGTGCAAAAGCGTGGCTGGAAGAACGTGATTTTGTCACACCAGATGATGTGATTGCGATGTTGCCGGATATTCTGCGTCATCGAATCCGGGTCAGTTTTGCAGGGCGTGCACAACAATGGACTGAAGATTCGGTCATCGACAAAATTATTGAAATGGTCCCCGTTCCTGTTTTAGATACTGATGCAAAAGCTGTTTAAGTCGGTATGATGCGTTCCGCCTCAAAGGGTTTGTTTTCAGTGTTCGAATCGTTCAAAAGCTGGTTTGGCAAGACCTCTTCCGATGCCTTGACGCCACAAGTTCAGGCGCCTATTCTTTCAGCGCAACAAATTCATGCACTGGGCGACGAGGTGTCACAGATGGCAACTAAATCTGTTGCCAATCCTAAAGCCAGTGAAGCACGCAAACAAGGTGAGCAGGCCAGTCGTTATCTTGGATCGGGCATGGAATATGAGGAAAGTCGCCGATATGAACCGGGGGATGAAGTGCGCCGAATCAACTGGCGTTTAATGGCTCGAACCGGTCAAGCGTATACGAAGTTGTTTCAAGAAGAACGCCAAGAAAGTTGGACGCTGGTGCTTGATCAGCGGCAATCGATGCGTTTCGGCACTCGACACCATCTTAAGGTTGTACAAGCGGTAAGAGCCGCGGGGTTTTTTGCTTGGCAGGCTCAGCAATCAGGCTTGCCGGTTGAAGGCATTGCGTTATCCGAACAGGTACGAAATTCAGCTACCTTCGAAGGCAGTGGTACCTTCGAGCGATTTATGGAGTTTGCATCGGTCGCCTGTCCGCCTTTAGCGGTGACACAGGAGTCCCGTTTGTATGATGAATTGTTGGTGTGCCAGCAGCGGTTACAGTCAGGCGCTCGGTTGATTATATTAAGTGACTTTAAAGATCTTGATGATGCGACGTTGCAATTGTTAGCGGCTTTACAGGATAAAGTTATGATAAAAGCGGTGCTGGTCTATGATCCCGTTGAAAAGCAACTGCCATCCTTACCGGGGTTAAAGCTGCAATCGTTGAATGGTGACTTTGAAGTGTCTCAATTGTCAGCTCAACAATCAAAAGCCTATCAGCAATGGTCAGCGCAGTATTTTGATCATAAAATTCAACGTCTTAATCAGGTCGGTGTGACCGTCGTGAGTTTATCAACCGAGGACTCATTGCAAGTATTGAATGATCAATTAAGCGTGGGAGGAGTGTATGCCAGTGGATCCTAATACCTCGGAACTCGAACGCCAAATTGCTGAAAATAAACTCATCGATATTGAATTGCCGACAGCCCCCGGAATCGACTGGTTGGCATGGTTACAAATTGTAGGGTCATTATTACTCACTTTAGCGGTTATTTTGATCATAGCGGCTTTGATGGCGCATTTTTGGCAGCGAGTTCGATTGAATATCCGCATTAAAAAAGCGCAGAAACAATTAAAGCAGCCGACAAGGGTTGCTGACTTTAATCAAGTTGCTGTGCAAACTTATCAATGGTATCGGATTGCTATAAAACAGGCGCTGCTGACAGAGCATGATCAGATGCGTTTACAAATCAAAATTGACCAGGCCTGCTTTTCAAAAACATCTGTTTCACGTGAAACCTTAGAAGATATTTTGCAGGATTTTGAAAGCGCACTCCAAGCAACACAGCCGACACTAAAAGCGTTTTTTAAACAAATGATTAACCAAGGCTTTGAAGCGATGAAGCAACAACTGGCTGCTTGGAAGAGAGAAAAATCATGATGGCATTGCAAGAGTTGGCTCAGGTTTTTCAGGATTGGCACTTGGTTCAGTTTGTTCACCCTGAATGGTTTTATTTGTTTGGATCGGTGCTCGGCTTATGGTTAGTGCATTATTTGCGTCCAAGCGGATCGGATTGGGAGCAGACAGCGAGTGCCCAGTCATTATTGTTCCGACACCCTTTAATTGACCAGTTAGGATTTAATGCCAGCGTACCAAGCTCTTCTAAAGGCATTAGATGGTTATTGAACTTATTGCGCTTAATGCTGTTGGCCGGTATTGTGACCGCTTTAGCGATGCCGGTTAAAAAAGTACCCTTGCCTCCTGAGCCGCAAACTAAAACCGTTCGAGATATTGTTTTTGTAGTCGAAACCTCCGTCAGTATGGTGTTAGAGGATTATCAGATTGATGGTAAGCCGCAAAGCCGGGTGAAAGTGATTCAAGATGTATTGGATCAATTCATTTCAGGGCTTGCAGGCAATCGGTTTGGGTTTATTTTGTATGCAGATGATGCTTACACGTTGATGCCATTGACATCAGATGCCACCACGGCACGGTTGATGTTGAAGCGGTTAAAGCCTTACCTGGCTGGGCGTACCGATGAAGCAACCGGAGAAGCGTTGGGGTTGGCATTACAGCAGGCTGAAAAAAGTGTCGATTCAACAGAAAACCGAATTGTGGTGCTGATCTCAGACGGGTCAACCCGAAACAGCCGATTACCAATTGCAGAAGCGATTAACTATGCGCAAGGCCTCAATATTCCGATTTATACCATTGGTGTGGGCGGAAGCTCGAAAGAAGCGGATCAACGAAAATTCCGCGGATTGTTATATGAAGCGCTTGAATCCGATTCATTGAAGCAAATTGCTGAACAGACCAATGGTCGTTATTACCAGATTGGCAGTGGGCAAGACTTACAAAAAGTGTTGCAAACAATTGATCAAACAGAAGGTGTTGCGATTGAAGTGCCTAAAAAGAAATTTCAGCAAGTTGCGCTTTATCCTTATGTTATTGCCTTAAGTGTGATGTTGTTTGTATTCTATTTTGCTCTGGTGCAATTATTGGGTAATCGATTGCAACGGGAGGCCGTATGATTGAAACGATACTCAATTGGGAGTGGCGTGATGCAACGACCTTGTGGTTTGCACTGGCTCCGGTTGTTTGGGGCACAGTGGCATACTGGTTACGTCGCCGACACACCAGCCAGTATGCTGAAAGTCACTTATTACCTTGGGCAAAAGTGACAAAACAAGGTCTTTTTACAGCCTCACAACAAGCCATGGCACAGACAAAAACGACCAGGCCTGGCGGTTTTTGGCAGTTTTTCCAACGTCAAATAGGGCGTTTATTTCAACCGAAATGGCTATTGACGGTGGCATGGGTTTGTCTGGTTATCGCTTTGGCGGGCCCAAGAACCTTAGTGCCTGCCCCTCAAGAATCGACGCGAGCTGGGGTGGATATTTTAGTGGCGCTGGATACCTCCCGTTCAATGCTGGTACAAGATGTTGCGCCAAATCGTTTTTTATTGGCGAAATCATTGGTCGAGTCTCTCGCAAATCGATTAGAGCCGAATGACCGATTAGGCTTAATGGTGTATGCAGGACGTCCGCATTTGGTTTCCCCTTTATCGTTTGACCGCACTTTGTTTCAACATTATTTAGATTTAATGCGGCCGGGTATCTTGCCCACGCTTGGTTCTCAATTGGAAGATGCCATTATTTTCGGTGCGGATCATTTACAACAAACAGCAGGAAAGTCACAGGTGTTATTGGTTCTAACCAATGGAACGCCTGAACCCAATCAGATTGTTGCCGTACCAGAGGCTTTAAAAGCAGTTGCCAATACAGCAACTAAAGTCATTCTTGCAGGGGTTGGTAACTTGCAACCTAGCCGAATTCCTAGTATGGAACATCCAAGTGGCGCGCTGCACGCCAGTGGTTTATTGGTGACGTCTCGCTTAGAACAGATTGCCTTACAAAAACTCGCGACCCAGTTGAAAGGGGTTTATTTACGCGCCAATAATGATGCAGCTTTTTTAGACCGATTGGTAGAAGAGGTCAGTGTGTTGGCCAACAAGCGCTCATTTCAATCAGCGTTACCGATATGGCAAGATCACGCAATGCCCTTTATCTGGGTGGCATTCCTTGCATTACTTTGGGCATTTTTCCCCGTTCGAATCGGGCGTTCAGTTCAGACAAGTGTATTCAGCTTAGTGGGCGTTTTCATATTGTCCGGGTTGGTGTTTTATACCCCAGGAGCCTGGGCGCTCGATGAAACGGTTGGACAGGAAATTCAAGCTTATAAAGCATTCAATGCAAAAGACTACGATACCTCTCAACAAGCTTATGATGGGCTACAAAATTATCGTGGCTGGTTTGGCGCTGGCGCGGCAGCATACAAAGCAGAGGATTATGAATCTTCGGTATTTTATTTTAGAGAAGCGGCCTTGAATGGGTTGACAGACAAACAGCGTGCACAGGCGCTTTTTAATTTAGGTAATAGTTTTTATCAAGCTAATTTAACCCGCCAAGCGATTGAAGCCTATGAGCAAGCGTTGGTGTATTGGCCGAATTATGACAAAGCTGAACATAATTTGGCATTGGCCAAACGTAAGCGTCAAAAGCAAAAAGGTCAACAACAGAACCAAGAACAAGGGGATGGTCAAGGTGAGGGGAATACCAGTCGCGATGCAGATGGTGCGTTTTATGGTGGGCAAAAACCCAATCAGGATGAAGCGGGTGAAGGCGTTTCAGGCGATGCGCCAGAAGGCGAAAAAGACGGTAAAGAATTTGTGCTACCGGACGAGCTTGAAGAGACCGATTTTTCGTTATCTACCGCGAATGAGTTGCAGTTAAATGATAGCGCCAATGCCATATTGGATCAGCAGAAAAGAGTTTACAGAATGGAAAAATTTGAGCATGAAATGCAACGTGTTGAAGATAATCAGGCTCGGTTACTACAAAATATTTTTGAACGAGAAGAAGGCTTTCAAGCGACGCAGGATCAATCTCATCCATTACCGGGGGTTAAACCATGGTAAGAGGAATTAAAATCACACTGTTGGTGACATTAATGGCAGGGATGTTTTTTGTCAAAGGAGTTCAAGCGGACAGTCGAATTTACCCGAAGGAAGTAGTTTTGGGCAATCCAGTAACATGGATTTTATCGGGTGAAGACATCGAATCAGACTATGATAAGTTAGACTTATCGGAACTGAAAAAGCAGTTTGTGATTTATGATATTAATGGACATTCTGATCGTTTGCGGATTCGGTTATACCCTGTTAGCACAGGAATATTAAAGATTCCTGAACTGAAAGCAGGAAGGCTCCACGTGAAACCAACCACCATTAAGGTGTTAGAAAACCCGGAAGTGACTGTTTCTTGGAAGGCGCCGAAAAAGACGGTTTTTCAAAATGAGATTGTACTGTGGTCGGCAAATTTGAAAGCCGATAGTGCCTCAATCGGCGTTGAAAATGTGTTGCCGGAAAACATGCCAGATTTGCCATATGAATGGATTGGTCAAGCTGATCCTCAGACGCAAGAAGGCACTTTCTATGGTAAAAAAATCATTTTGACCTCAGCGGTGGCGCTGAATAAAACCGGTGTTGTTTCTTTAACATCTCCTATTATTCGTGTTCAAAATGAAACCAATAAGCGTTGGGTTTTTGTTGCCCCTCCGGTCAGCGTTCAGGTACGTTCTTTACCCAGTTATTTACCGGCGGTGATTCCTTTGGGTAAAGTCTCGGTGCAGAATTCGTTTCCAGCGCAGTTAATCGTCATAGGGCGTTTATATAACTGGTATTTGCATTTAAATGGAGAGAATGTCTCCGTCTCGAATTTACCCAATATCACTAACCAATTAGGAAAAGACACTCGTATTGAGTGGTTAACCCCGAACCTTAAAAAGCATACCATCATGACCACTGCTGGCTTATCGAGCAGAGTCGAGATTGACCAACCTTTTCGCGTCAATCATTTTGGGCTGACACAGCTTCCAGCGATGCGATTAACGTATTTCGATGTCAATACAGGTAAATTAGAAGATCAATTTGCACCGGCACAGACTCTTATCGTCATTCCATTGTGGTTGATGATTGTTTTTCAAGGGTTACTGGTTGTCATTGGGGCGGTGACGTTATTCGCGCTTGGGCTTGTTGCAAAAGCGAGCTTGGCAAAATATCGTTTAATTATTGTATTGAAGAAAAGCAACTCGACAGAGGCTGCTTGGTTGGCGATTCTGCACTGGTCTCATCAACAGTTAAAACCTGTCAAAAATAACCAGGCCTGGCCATTTTCACCAGCTGATAAATCAGCTAGTTCTGTGTTATCACAGCAAAGTTTAGGGCAATGGTTGGAGCGATTTGAATCGCAGTACGGACAAAATGCTGATGCGAGAAGGTTGGTTGAAGTCTTAAATGAGCAGTTCTATAGCCAGCAGCATGATCCTCTGTTGCAAGTGGCTTTGAAATGGGCTCAGTCATTACCGAAGTTAGACTGGACTCGTTTTCAAAGCCGATAAAAAATTAGGAATCCAGTGAGCCGATGGTTTTACGATATTTTTTAATGGCAATCACCAAGCTATAGATAAAAGCAATTAAAATAATGCTTTGCCCAGCGTAAGAAAGTCCCGTGGAAAAAGTGTTTTCTCGAATAATGCTTGGAAAAATCAGCATTAACCCAATGACGAGGCCAAAGGTAGCTGTTTTTAAAGCTGTTCTAATAATCCCTTTCATGAGGAGTTGTCTGTGTAATGGTGAACCGATTTCCATGTGAATGCCCTTTAAATTTAAGTCTCAAGCCTAACACAGTCGAATTAAATCGAACTTTTTACCCAGTTTGTAAAGCTACCTAAATCCATCGCGCCTGACTGGCGGGAAACTTCCTGACCATTTTTAAAAATGGCCAATGTTGGAATTGATCGAATATTAAACTGAGCGGCGATTTGTTGTTCGGTTTCGGTGTTTATTTTGATGAATTTAGCGTGCGGCTCAAGTTGCTCAGCTGCTTGGGAAAAGGTAGGTGCAAACATCTTACAAGGACCACACCATGATGCCCAAAAATCAACCACCAAAGGTTGGTCGGTTTTGTGTAAGGCATGTAAGAATTGCTCTGAATTCATTTCCACGGGTTGACCTGTAAACAGTGCTGATCGGCATTTTCCACAGGTTGGCTGGTTATTAAGTTTTTCGTCAGGGATGCGGTTTAGTCCGCCACAGTGTGGGCACATAATAATCATTTGATGACTCCATTTAACGATCGAATATAAATCTTATATAAGTGCTGAAAGCTCGATATTCAAGTTTTAAACTTGAATATTATTCTAGCCAGTCGGGTTTAGGGCTTTCTCGCTTTCCAGCCTCAAACCCTTCTTCAATAAACCCATGTAATGTTAGGTCGTGGGAATGAATGAGTTCAACCAATTTCGGGTCTTCTGAAGTCACAATCGCTTCAACACCATTTTCAATCATGTGATAGCACATTTGAATGGCTTCTTTATATTCAAAAAGCGCAGCAAACAATGGATCCCAAGAGCGGATAGCCTTTCCCATACCAAAACGCTTTTCCATTCCCTCAACATGTTCTTGCAAGACAGTTGCTAAATGGGGGTCGTCAGAAGTGGTACGTGCACGAATACCATTTTCAATCATAATCGTTTTCCGAGATAACAATTTGTGGTGTTCAAGCAATTGAGAGAAAAGAGCCTGGTCTTTTTTGTGCTGTTCATCTGAACCATGTCCATGACGATAAGATTTGCCATTAACGGTTTTCATAAGAGTGAGTCCGTTTTAATCATAAGAAAGGGTATTTTAAGCAAAAAAAAACACGATATTGGTCGTATCGTGTTTAATTTTTATCTGAGGAGCTGATTCAAAGAGCTGAGGAGGCCAGTTTGAATCAAGTTTAACTTTGAGGTTTAAGGAGTAAACCAAACTTAATGCAATCCATTTCATTAAGTACAAGTTAAATTCTAATGACTTCAAAGAGATAGTGCAATTTAATAAGATTGAAGAAGTATGAAGAATGTCTAAAGATGGGTTAATACTAAAGCACCACCTGACGGGATGCTTTAGTAATCAGTGTTTATACAATACCGTTATCTTTAGATGTCATATAGTTTGATTCCGCTTGTAATTTTGCGGTATTTGTCACTGAGTTAGTCATCTCATTTGACTCAATTGGCGCTTCTTCTACAGAATCTTTCGCATTAACGGTCTGGCTTTTTGCCAAATCCTGATAATCAACAGATTGAGCTTTAGTCTGGTCTGATAAAGTAACCGTTGTGTTTTGAGCAGAAGAACTTTCTGAAGTCGTTTTATCAGTCACCTTAGGTTCTTTCGATAAGGTATCTGACAAACCATTAGCTTGGGTATAAAGAGCTTGTGCTGCTGATGCAAGTGATGGACTGACTGTATTCATTTTGACGCCCTCCGCAAGAATGTCTCTTAACAATTAATGACTTGGTTTAAGTTTATTATACGGAACTTTATCAAAAAGTATAGTCATGTCATAGACTTAAAGAAAATCTATCAATTATTTTTATTAAAAAATGGCCAACTGACCCTAGGTACAATAGTTTTCCATTAAGACATTTTCTAAAATAAAGCTAATTATAAAAACCTCCTATTATTGCAAGGACTTAGCATCATGGCTGAACAAAACGTAGCAACGAGTGTCGGAAAAGTTATTCTTACCGAAGGAAACGTCTATATCAAAGAAGTGACAGGCGAATTGATTCCTTTAATTGAAGACATGAACGTTTATGCTGGACAGTTGGTTCAGACTGGACCACAAGGTTCCATTTTGGTTGAACTCAGCAATGGTGAAGTCCTTTCATTAGGTCGAAATACGCTGGTACGGTTAGATGAAGATTTGATTGGTTCAACTGACATAGAAGAAAACCAAACCACATCAGAAGATATTCAAAAAGCCATTGAAGCCGTGCAAGAAGGAAATTTTGATGCTTTAGAAGCAACGGCTGCAGGTGAACAAAGTGATGTTAGCTCCGCTGCGCAGTCAGCCAATTTTATTCCGTCACCACTTTCTGAAGGTGAAGTGACGAGTGGATATGACACAGGTACATTTAATACCTCTCGTCAAACACCAAATGAGAGAGTTTTTGATACGACACCTATTGATCCCGTTAATCCTCAAAATGACAATCCACCGGTGACCACGATCAGCGGTGAAACCCGCTTGATGCTGGATAATGTCAGTGTGAACGAAGGCAGCGGCACCGCGACCATCAGTGGGACGCTGGACAATGCACCGACCGATGCACCGTTGGTGATCACGTTGGATAATGGCGCGACCATGACCTTCGCGGTCGGGGCGACAAGCGCGACCTCAACGCCATTCTCAGTGCAAGGTGACGATGTTTATAAAGATGGTGAAACCATCACGGTTAACGCCACAGTAGAAAGTGGTGGAACCGAGTTCGAAAACCTAGTCACAACAGACACAGCGACGGTGACAATCACCGACACCACTGATGACACCACGGTTAGCCTAAGTGCGACATCAAGCATCACCGAAGCCGGTGCGGATGTTGTTTACACAGCGACACTGACAAATGCATCAGAAGGAGTGACCACGGTTACGCTAAGTAATGGTGAAACGATCAGCATCGCTGATGGGGCAACCTCAGGAACAGCAACGGTGACGGTCGCAGCAGACGAAGATGTCTACCTAGATGAAGATACAATCTCAGCGAAAATCGAGACAGCAACAGGCGGCAACTTCGAAAACATCGTTATCGATAGCACCCCTGCAACAACCAAGATCACCGACACCACTGATGACACCACGGTTAGCCTAAGTGCGACATCAAGCATCACCGAAGCCGGTGCGGATGTTGT
>NZ_JARTLM010000143.1 GCF_029625905.1 Hydrogenovibrio sp. 3SP14C1 | reverse complement strand
CCACCCACTTCGAACTGCTCTCGGTCTTCATCATCCTGCTCTCCTCCATGTTCTGCTTTTGCAACGTGAACATGAAAAGCCAGGACAACTACTTTGTCGGTTTTCCTGCTGCCTGGAACATCATCGCCGCCTACTTCTACATTCTTGATTTTCCGCCGTTTGTCACCTTCGCGATCATTCTGCTCATGGCAGCCCTCACCGTCACCCGCATGAAGTTTCTGCACCCTTTCCGGGTACGGCAATTCATGCCGCTGAATATCACGGTCA
>NZ_JARTLM010000142.1 GCF_029625905.1 Hydrogenovibrio sp. 3SP14C1 | reverse complement strand
GCAAAGCGGAACCCCACACGCAGCAGGTGGCGCTCTGCGTCTGTTTTTTGATGGCGAACAACGGCATGCACTTCGAACTGAGTACCATCCGGAAAGGCAAACACCAAACGCATGGGTTCCGAGGTCTCGGTCAGCACGCCACTCGCTGCCAACGGCAGCTCCAGCTGACACCCTTCCTGGGAGAGGTCTCGCAACTCACCCTGCGCCCCTTCTTCGCCATCGCCGTAAACGGTCGCCGACACCACCATGCCCATACGCAGCTCAGCA
>NZ_JARTLM010000141.1 GCF_029625905.1 Hydrogenovibrio sp. 3SP14C1 | reverse complement strand
ATTGGCGCGTTTCCTGCGCTGAACGCCAGGCCTGCGGAAGTGCTTCGGGAGTGCCTGCAGCAGATTACCGCGACGCTGGAGGACTATAACGCTCAGCACCCGCAACAACCCGCCGCACCGTTTGCGGTGAATCAGATCGTACACCCCACCAATGACCGCCTGGACCACGATGTAGCGCTGTGCGCGGAGTTCAAGGTGCCGCTGATCATCACCAGCCTGCATGCGCCCAATCGGGTGGTTGAGCAAGTACACGCCTATGGCGGCTTG
>NZ_JARTLM010000140.1 GCF_029625905.1 Hydrogenovibrio sp. 3SP14C1 | reverse complement strand
CTGCCCAGCGTGGCATGCACCTCACAGGAGAACGAACATGCTCAGTACTTCCACACTCAGCTTCCGTGGTCTGGCGATGGCCCTGGCACTGGTGGCCGGTGTCGCCGTGGTCAGCGATGCCAGCGCGATGTCGAGGAAGGACAAGCGCACCCTGGTCGGCGCCGTGGTCGGTGGCGTGGCCGGCAACCTGCTCTCCAATGGCGATCCCGCCGCCACCGTCGGTGGCGCCGTGGCCGGCGGTGCGATCGGCAACCTGACCACCTCCGA
>NZ_JARTLM010000139.1 GCF_029625905.1 Hydrogenovibrio sp. 3SP14C1 | reverse complement strand
AAATGGTTCATTTAACCGAAGATCAAGCGAGCGGTTTTTATGCTGAGCATGAAGGAAAAGCGTTCTTTAATGATCTAAAAGCCTTTATGACATCAGGTCCGATCATGGTCCAAGTGGTAGAGGGAGAAAATGCGATTGCTCGTTATCGTGAATTAATGGGTAAAACTAATCCGGAAGAAGCGGCATGTGGCACGATACGCTCTGATTACGCGCTGAGTATGCGTTATAACTCTGTACACGGCAGCGATAGTCCTATTTCGGCTGCTCG
>NZ_JARTLM010000138.1 GCF_029625905.1 Hydrogenovibrio sp. 3SP14C1 | reverse complement strand
CTTAGCGGGTGATCTACAAGCAGAGTTCGGTGAGAAGAGCAAAGAAGAACTGGAAGCACTCAATCATGTTGTTTCCATCGCGGGTCGTGTGATGGCTAAGCGTGGTCCTTTTTTAGTGATTCAAGAGACGTCTGGTCGTATTCAAGCTTATGCTGATAAAACGGTACAAGCTGAGCTAAAAGAAAAGTATCAAGGGCTTGATATTGGTGACATTATTGGGGTGAAAGGCGCTTTGCATAAGTCAGGTAAAGGCGATCTTTACGTGAAC
>NZ_JARTLM010000137.1 GCF_029625905.1 Hydrogenovibrio sp. 3SP14C1 | reverse complement strand
GCAGACAGGGCAACTTCCGGCAAAGCCGACCACGCGCTGGTCGCAGGCCGAGGGGAGTAAGAGAATGGGTAAGGTACCTGGTTTTCTTGAAATTGACCGGCAGGTAGCGAAGTACCAGCCAGCGTCGGATCGTATCCGTCACTTCCGGGAATTCACCATTCCGATGACGGATGGCGAAGTGCAGAAGCAGGCGGCGCGCTGCATGGATTGCGGCATTCCGTTCTGCCATGGCCCGACGGGCTGTCCGGTGCATAACCAGATCCCGGAC
>NZ_JARTLM010000136.1 GCF_029625905.1 Hydrogenovibrio sp. 3SP14C1 | reverse complement strand
AATTAGTGAAGGCCGAACAACCGAATAGAGATAACACCGACGACGCCGTTGCGATAATTACAGGAACTACATCATGTAAAAAGTTAGACAGGATAAGCCTTAGAGCGAGATTACAGGGCAAGTCTCGTGTAACAGACCCATCGATCTAGGATTTTAGTTTAGTATAATTAAATTTTTTAATCTATTCGCGTACTCTAAATTGAGCCAAGGTTCCTGTATTAGCTCCCATTGAACAGATGATTCAAGCTTGAAGTTAAGAACCCCTAAA
>NZ_JARTLM010000135.1 GCF_029625905.1 Hydrogenovibrio sp. 3SP14C1 | reverse complement strand
GGCGGCATACCGGCTGATTACGTCACCCAGATGCTGGCGCTGATGGAAGTGTCAAAATGTGGCGCGCCCGCTTTTTTGATCACTAACGGTCAGTGCATCCACAGCATGCGACGTTTTGGCTCCGCCGAGCAGCTGCGTAAAACAGCAGAAAGCACCATGGAAACGGGCGATCCGGCGTATGCGCTGGCATTAACCGAGCCGGGAGCAGGCTCCGATAATAATAGTGCCACCACCAGCTACACCCGCAAAAATGGCAAGGTGTATCTCA
>NZ_JARTLM010000013.1 GCF_029625905.1 Hydrogenovibrio sp. 3SP14C1 | reverse complement strand
TGGTGGGTCGTGCGCGATTCGAACGCGCGACCAATTGGTTAAAAGCCAACTGCTCTACCAGCTGAGCTAACGACCCTCTCTGGAATGGGGCGTATTATACAAGCTGACAGACTTTTGGCAAGATGTTTTTACGGTTTTTTATAACTTTTTAACGGTTGGGGGCATAAATCGTTGGATCATCCACACCCGCGTGTTTAAAGCCTTGTTTTCTCAAACGACAAGAATCACAAATACCGCACGCCGCACCGTTTTCATCTGCCTGATAACAAGAGACCGTTTTGCTGTAGTCGACACCAAGCTTTACGCCCGCTTGAATGATTTCTGCTTTGGTTAAATCAATCAAAGGCGTTTGAATATGCATCTTATGACCTTCTATTCCAGCTTTCGTTGCTAGATTCGCCATTTTTTCGTACGCTGCTATATAGTCAGGGCGACAATCCGGATATCCTGAATAATCCACCGCATTGACCCCAATAAAAATATCATCTGCCTGTAAAACTTCAGCCAGTCCTAAAGCATAAGAAAGAAAAATCGTATTACGTGCAGGCACATAGGTCACAGGGATGTTTTCTTTATCCACGCCTGATACAGGGACATCAATTGAGTCATCTGTCAGTGCAGACCCCCCAATTGCATGCATATTCATTTCCATCATACGATGTGTCTTGGCGCCTGACGAACGAGAAACACACTCTGCAGCCACCAACTCAGCACGATGGCGCTGTCCATAATCAAAACTCATTGTATGACACTCATAGCCTTTTGCTTGAGCAATGGCTAAAACGGTTGCTGAGTCTAATCCGCCCGACAATAAAACAACGGCTTTTTTAGATTCTTTTTCCATTACTTACCAGTCCCCATGGCCGAGAGTCTTTTGCGAGCTTTCTCAGCCACACTTTTTTTAGGATATGCTTGAATCAATTTTTCATATAGCACTTTAGCTTCTTTTTGCTTGCCGACATCTTGATACATATCCGCTGCTCTTAACATTGCAGCAGGGGCTTTTAACGAAGCAGGATAAGTTTCATACACATCGATAAAGGCTTTTAAGGCAGCTTTTCCATTTCCTAAAACCGCTTCTGCCTCACCTTCCCAGTAAGCTGAATTGCTGGCTAAGTCACTATTAGGATATTTTGCCTTAAAGTTTGAAAAAGCTTTACTGGCTCCCTGATAGTCTGATTTTTTCATTAAAGCAAAAGCAGCTTCATAAGCGCGCTTTTCTTTCTGCGTAGCAGCATGCGTTGTCATATCCTTGTCCGAAGATGACTGCGCACTCTTCTCTGATTGCTTAGAGGAAACCGTATCACCTTGTGATTCTTTATCAGAAGCTTGAGAGGATTCGAGCACGCTCAAACGCTCATCCGCTTCCTTATACTGTTTAGCCAGTTTTTCTTGTGTTTGTTTCAACTGATAATTTAAACGGTCAACGTCATCATACAAACTCTGGATTTGGCGTTGCTGTTCTGCCAGACGTCGACTCAATTGAATAAGCACTGGATTATCCGCCATTCTCTCTAAACGCTGGACTCGCTCTTCTATTGATTGAGGTGCTGCATTCGCCAACGGCACAACACCACTCAAGATTCCTGCTGTAATGACTAAAGAAAGCGTCTTTTTCATTTTAAATTCCGTTTTACCTTTATTGAGCCTTAATTTCGACACGACGATTTTTAGCCCAAGCTTCTTCATTATGCTCTTCCATCAAAGGAAGCTCTTCCCCTAATGAAATCACTTCAATGCGGTCTTTACTCACGCCATAAAGCATAAAGGCTTCGGCTACAGCTTTAGCGCGTCGCTCGCCCAATGCAAGATTGTATTCTGGCGTGCCTCTTTCATCTGTATGCCCTACCAGTTGAATTTTTTCCGACGGATTATCGACCAAAATCGTCGCATAATGTTTGACAATCTCCATTGAGGAATCGTCAACAATATATTGATCATAGCCAAAATAAATCACAGGCTCAAATGTTTGTCCCATCGAAGGCACTTCTTGGGACCTAGCATTTAGATCTTGGCTTGCCAATTCTTCACTACTGACATCAGAACCTGTTGCCCCTGTTCCCAGTACTTCGACCTCATTCACCTCACCAGAATTAGCTTTTTCTAACTCTAGGCGAGCTTTTTCAGCATAATCCACTTCTTCTTGAGAGACCGGCTCCACATTCATATCCGCTTCTTCCCCTTTTTTCGGGGCACCGGTACAAGCAGCCAATGAAGAAACAACGCCCAGAACAACTAACAACTTTAATTTATTCATTCTAAAACTCCTTAAGCTTAATCTTTTGTAGACCTGATTCCGCTATCTTTATAAAAAAATCATTAACGAGGTAGATAAGGCCCCCAAGAAGGAGAACGAACCTCCCCTTCTTGAACACTTAAAATTTGTGTGACATTGCTATTCACCGATACAACCGCTAATTTACCTTGCCCGCCTTGATTCATCGCATATAAAATCATTTCACCATTCGGTGAGAAGGTTGGCGACTCATCTAAATAAGTTTTAGTTAAGACATTAAATTCTTCATTGTATAAGTCCAATATCGCAATATGGAATCCATTATTTGCATGCACCATCGCGACATAACGCCCATCTGGAGAGACTGCAGGGTTTGCATTATAGCGACCGACATAAGAAATACGACGCATCTCTCCCGTATCTAAGAATACTTGGAAAATTTGCGGTTGGCCACGACGATCCGAGTTGAAAAATAAAGAATGACCATTTGGTGCCCAAACGGCTTCCGTTTCAATCGCCCAATTACGTGTCATTCGACGGAGTTTCCGGGTTTTCATATCCATCACATAAACATCCGCTGAACCATCTTTCGAAAGCGTCAAAGCGAGCTTTTTACCATCTGGTGACCAAGCAGGCGCACCATTAATGCCTTTAAACTTAGCAATAATTTGTCGACTCTTGCCATCTAGACTCTGCAAGACAACCTGTGAACGACCATTTTCAAACGAAACATATGCTAAATGCTGACCATCAGGTGACCAGCTGGGGGACATAATCGGCAAGCTGGATCTTAAGATGGGTTGGGAATTATAACCATCCGAATCTGCCACTTCCAAGCTATATTGTTTTTTCCCTTTAACGGCGTTAACCGTCACATAAGCCATTCTCGTATTGAAAGCCCCTCGAATGCCGGTTAATTCTTCATATATTAAATCACTCATTTTATGCGCAACCTGACGCAACAAAGACTTGGATATGCCCGTCCAGCGTTTACCAATAACCTGCTCTTTACGTAACAGATCAATAAAACGCATCTCAATTTGATAAGTGCCGTTTGGGTCTTCTACAACACGCCCCATCAGTAAATTATCAACACCCAATTGCTTCCACTGATGAAAATCAATGTCATCTAATGTTTTAGGGCGTGAGGGCAATTTGGATTCATCAACTGCTTTGAATTTACCACTACGCAATAAATCGTTCCCGACGATGCTGGCCATGCTTTGCGGTGGGTACAACTGCTTCCCTTCCCATTCGAAAGGCACCAGTGCAATTGGTACTGCATTATCTGAACTTTGATCAATTTGAATGGTTAAGTCCGCATAAGCTGACGTGCTCCAAATAAAAACAAAACCGACTATCGTATGAATAATTTTTTTCATTTAACCTACTTCTAACGCAATAGTTTTAAGGGATTAAGGATTAAAGATAAATTTAATATGACGCTCAAACAATTCTTTAATCGGCGGTTCAGGAAGCGGCTCTGCGCGATACACTGCTTTTTCCGCATCCTTTTTGAATTGTTCATTAGCGAATTTATTACATTTTTCAACGTTAACACTACTGATCATGCCTTTTGGCGTTTGTGTAATTGAGAGCACACATTCCGCTTTATCTGACACTTTTGCAGCCGTGCGCCAGTTATCTTTCACACTGGCCGCAATAGAAGAAATATAAGTTTCACGCAAGCTCAACATTTCTTTTTGCTTGGCTGCTTGTCGCTTTCTGGCCTCTTCTTCTTCCAGCTGTCTTTGCAGAGCTGATTCTTGCTGTAGCTGCTCTTGACGTAGTTTGGCTTGTAATGCTTCAGCCTCTAAACGTTTTTTCTCAGCATTATGCTGTTTGATTTGTTCTTCAAGCGCTTTTTTCTTCGCTTCTTCTTGCTGGCGTTTTTGCTGCGCTTCTGCAACTAATTTCTTCGCTTCTTGACGCTTTTTCTCCGCTAATAAAGCTTCTTTTTTAGCTTGCTCTGCACTTCGTTTAGCTGCTTGAGCACGCTTTTGTTCTGCCAATACTTTTTGACGCTCAATTTCAGCCAAACGCTTAGCTTCCTTCGCTTTACGTTGTTCTGCCAGTGTCTTTCGACGCTCTGCTTCTGCTTTCTTTTGCTCTTCTCGTTGCTCTTGCTTTAACTCAGCCAAACGACGTTTTTCAGCTTCTGATTGGCGTTTTAGCTTTTTTTGAGCCTCCAATTTATCCGCTTCTTCTTGTTTAATTTTTGCGAGTTGTTGCTTAACCAACGACGAATCAACGGCAAATGTTTTCATCGACTGCATTTGCTTAATCGGCATTTTTTCCGATTCAGATGCCTCTCCATTGAGCTTTATTTTTAAAATATCTTCTTCTTGAAAAGAGCTATAAACCAACCCTATTGCAATTAAGATATGTAACGCGATGGCCAATGCCATCGAAACAGGATGACGCGTAATGAATGCAAACATGTTATTTCTCTTCTGGCTCCGTCATTAATGAAACCTGACTGACACCATTTGCTTTAAGTAACACAAATAAATGAACCACCTTTCCATAAGGGGTCTGGCGATCGCCTTGAATATAAAAAGGTTGATTAGGCTTAAGCTGAGCACGCGCAACGACTTCTGCCACCAACTGTGATAAATCTTTTTGCCCCAATACAATATCAGGGTTTTCGGATGTTTTATAAAACCCTTCTGCGGTAACTGAAATCACAAAAGGCTTGATTGGCTTCACTGCCTTAGTTTTCTGTTTGTCATGAATACGAGGCGTTTGTGGCAAATCAACTGTGACTGCCTGCTGAACAATCGGGGCGGTAATCATAAAAATAATCAGCAAGATTAAAGTTACGTCGATATAAGGCACAACGTTTATTTCAGCCATTAAACGTTTTTTATGCTGCGATCTAAAAGAACTCTGCATCATTGGATACCCTTTACTCTTGTGTCTTTTTTTCGATCGTATGAGACTGACGTTGAACAATCGTCAAAAAGCCTTCTGCAAAGTTTTCATACTGACCAATTACTTTGTCGGCATTCACAGTCAAACGGTTATACGCAATAACCGCTGGAATCGCCGCAAACAGACCCATTGCAGTTGCAATTAAGGCTTCCGAAATCCCTGGCGCAACAGAGGCTAGGGTTGCATTTTGAATGTCTCCCAGTGAAGAGAAAGCATGCATGACCCCCCAAACTGTTCCGAATAGCCCAATATAAGGTGCGGAAGAACCGACTGTCGCCAATAACGGCGTTTGATTCTCTAAACGATCGACCTGTTTAGAAAATGCAACGCGCATCGCTCGCTGTGTGCCGTTAATCAAATCGACTGAATCCGTTACACCTTGGCTTTTCAAGCTCATAAACTCCTTAAAGCCCGATTCAAAAATCAGTGCATTACCCGAATTTTCAAATTCACGAGTCACTTCGTTATACAGCCCCGTTAATTCAGGGGTATTCCAAAATAACTCATCAAATGCCTTGGCTTCTTGTTTTGCTTTACGCAATTGATAAGATTTTGCAAACGTAATTGCCCACGCCATAATTGACATTAATAATAAAATAATCATCACCCCTTGGACAACAGGGCTAGCATCTAAAATTAATTCCATTAACGAATGATCATTCATCTTCTAAATTCCTTTCTGGCATGGTTAAACCGAGGTGTCGATAGGCGGTTTGCGTAACGACTCTTCCTCGTGGTGTACGGATTAAAAAGCCCTGTTGAACAAGAAAGGGTTCAATCACATCTTCGATTGTGCCTCGCTCCTCGCCCAACGCGGCTGAAATACTATCAATTCCAACCGGACGGCTTTCAAATTTTTGAATTAATAATTCTAATAAGCGACGATCCATCTTATCAAGTCCTAAAGGATCAACTTCAAGTAGATTTAGTGCTAAGTCAGCAATCTCAGCGGTGATAACACCATTTCCTTTCACTTGTGCATAATCTCGAACACGCCTTAAAAGACGATTGGCGATTCTTGGTGTGCCACGAGAACGCCTAGCAATCTCAAACGCACCATCAGGCTCGGCAGCCAATCCTAGAATATGAGCAGAACGAGTCACAATTTGCGCTAACTCTTCAATCGAATAGAACTCTAACCGCTGCACAATTCCGAAACGATCTCTTAAAGGAGACGTTAGAAGTCCGGCACGGGTGGTGGCGCCCACTAACGTAAAAGGAGGAATATCAATCTTGACAGACTGTGCCGCAGGCCCTTCACCAATGATAATATCGATTTGAAAGTCTTCCATGGCGGGATACAGTACTTCTTCGACAATAGGACTTAAACGGTGGATTTCATCAACAAACAGGACATCATGAGGTTCTAAACGCGTCAGGATCGCCGCTAAATCGCCTGGCTTTTCGATCACAGGACCAGAGGTTTGTCGAAGAGTGACCCCCATTTCTTGGGCAATGATATTAGATAAAGTGGTTTTACCTAGCCCGGGCGGGCCATACAACAGGACATGATCCAAATGCTCTTGACGCATTTTAGCCGCATTAATCGAGAGCTGAAGCTGTTCACGAACGGCCTCTTGACCAATATAGTCGGTAATTATTTGAGGACGTACAGTCGGCTGAACATACATATCTTCTTCTAGCGACTGTCCACCGACAATACGATCTGTTTCTATCATCTCAACCCACTAAGTTTAAGCTCTTGCGAGCCTGACTGAATAAAAAATAACGAATTCAATTATAATCTTTCTAACCCATTTTTTGAGCCGAATTTCGTTCTCGCTTCCATGAAAGCATTTTCCTCAGGGGTTGATGTTTTTTTGGCTTTTATTCTACAAGTTCATCTCGACAACATCATTGAAAAACATTGAAGTCACTCGTTTTTAGCGCGACTTTCTTTAAAGCTTAACTGACTGCAAAGCTTTTTTAATTGTCTCTTCCAAACTTAAACCTGACTCAACGGCTTGTACCATTTTTTCTGCTTGAGCAGGTTTATAACCAAGAGAAATCAACGCTTCAACCGCCGAAGCAGCTTGACTGGCAGACGTAGAATCCCCCATGGGTTTGGACAGAGATGCAGTACTGGCAGAGTTTTCCCACCCCTTCAAACGATCACGCATCTCAATCACCAAGCGCTCTGCAGTTTTTTTACCGACACCGGGGATTTTGGTCAATGCAGGCGCATCTCCTGCCTCCACCAAACCGACAAAATCATTGACAGACATGGCAGATAAAATGCCTATCGCCATTTTAGCGCCAATACCATTCACTTTAATCAGTTCTTTAAATAAACTTCTTTCAAGCTCCGAAGCGAACCCAAATAACAACATCGCATCTTCACGCACATGCATATGCGTTAATAGCATCACTTCATCGCCCACCTCACCAATAGCATAAAATGTCGACATAGGCGCTTCGACTTCATAGCCAACACCATTCACATTAATCAAAATCTGCGGCGGCAGCTTCGCATGTAATTTGCCTAATAAAAACCCAATCATTTCTTTTCCTTAAAACTTAGTGCCTTTTGAAATTTTCTCTGGATCAATACCAAGCGTCATATAACGATCATGACACAGTGCGCCTGCTAAAGCATCCGCCGCATCTTCTTGGGGGCTTTCAGTTAACTTCAATAACTTCTGAACCATAAATTGAACTTGATCTTTCGTCGCGTGCCCTTGTCCTACAATCGTGCTTTTAATTTGCGTGGGCGTGTATTCCATAATCGGAATTTCTTTAATTGCAGCAGCGCACAAGATTACACCTCTGGCTTGCCCTAATTTAATGGCAGAATTCGGGTTTTTATAAACAAACACCTTTTCAATTGCCATAACACTTGGCTGGTACTGATCAATAATCTGACAAACCGACTCAAAAATGGTTTTTAATCTTTGCGCGCCGGTCAGCTTTTCAACTCGAATCACACCACTGGAAACGTAATTAGGATGATATCGACCGGATTCAATAATGCCGAAACCGGTTTTACGTGAACCTGGGTCAATGCCTAAAATTCTTTGAAGTTTTGCCACAAGGTTTCCTAATAGAGTCAAAAAAAACAACCACCAAATAAGCGATATTAATCATATCATCTCTTGAGTTTGACTGTCTTTAAACACAAAAAACCACCAGGCCTGGTGGTTTTTAGATCAACTAATGCTTTACTGATTGGTTTTAACCAACCCTTTTTCTCGCGAGAACGTCAACATGCGTTCAACCGACTGTAAGGCTTTTAAGCGAATAGACTCTTCAATCAAAATTTCACCGGTTTCTTTTTCCAAACAATCCGCTAAATTCTGCAAGCCATTCATCGCCATCCAAGGACAGTGCGCACAACTGATGCAACTGCCTGCTTTCCCGCCGGTTGGGGCAACAATCAACTGCTTTTCAGGGGCCAATTGTTGCATTTTATAGAAAATGCCATAATCGGTCGCCACAATAAACTTCTGATCAGGTAAATTCTGAACCGCTTCAATCATCACACGGGTTGATCCAACAACATCCGCCAGATCAACTACTTCCGCCGGAGATTCAGGGTGGACAATAATCTTTGCGTCAGGGTGTTCTTTGGCCAATTCCATTAATCCGTAGGTCTGAAATTCATCATGCACAATACAATGGCCTTGCCAACGAATCATTTCCACCCCGGTCTCTTTTTCAATCCAGTGACCCAGATGACGATCAGGTGCCCAGATAATTTTTTCACCCTGCTCTTTTAAATGCGTGACGATTTCCAAAGCATTACCGGATGTCACTACCCAATCAGCCAGCGCTTTGACTTCCACACTGGTATTGGCATACACCACCACTTTATGGTCTGGGTACTGCGCACAAAACTCGGCAAATTCTTTTGGCGGGCAACTTTCGTCCAATGAACAAGTTGCATTTAAATCCGGCATTAAAACCGTCTTTTCAGGGCTGAGCATTTTGGCTGTTTCACCCATAAAGCGAACCCCACAGACCACTAACATGTCTGCATCAGATTGCGCACCGAAATTCGCCATCTCGAGCGAGTCAGCAACTTTTCCACCGGTTTCCTCTGCCAATGCCTGCAAATCATCACTGACATAATAATGCGCAATGATTTGCGCATTTTTTTCTTTTAACAGGCGTTTAATTTTAGCAGTTAATGTCGCTTTCTCATCATCATCCAGACTCATGGCCGGCTGAGTTGATTGTGCGAGTTGATCAATTCGCCCTAAAAGCTCTAGAGGAACCGTTTTAGCTAAAGAAGACATATATAAACTAGAACCTTTAAATTAAAGCGATTAGTGCGCGTCTTTTGCCACAAGAGACTTACGGAAACGCAACTCAAGATCCGCTAACTGCGTATTATCAACATTACCAGGTGCATCGGTCAGCATACAAGCGGCAGACTGTGTTTTCGGGAATGCAATAACATCACGAATCGAATCACGATTCGCCATTAACATAATTAAACGGTCTAAACCAAATGCCATCCCAGCGTGCGGCGGACAACCATACTTCAACGCATTCAATAAGAAGCCGAATTTTTCTTGTGCTTCTTCATCTGTAATCCCCAGCATTTTTAAAACCGCGGCTTGCATATTGGTGTCATGGATACGAACCGATCCACCCCCTACTTCAATCCCGTTAATGACTAAGTCATAAGCACGTGAAAGCATTTGATGCGGTTCATCATGGTTTAAAATTTCTTCGGTTGTGGCTTTAGGCTGTGTAAACGGATGGTGAATCGCGGTCATTTTGGCTGTTTTTTCATCCATTTCGAACATCGGGAAGTCAACAACCCAGACAGGCGCCCATTCTTTTTCGATCATATCGAGATCTTCCCCGATCTTACAGCGCAAAGCCCCTAATGCTTCGTTGACAATCTTCGCTTTATCCGCCCCGAAGAAAACAATATCACCATCTTCAGCACCAACGCGCTGCATGATTTCCATCGCCTGATCCGGGAAGAACTTCACAATTGGAGACTGCAAACCGTCTAAACCGGCAGACAAATCATTGACTTTAATATAAGCCAAGCCTTTCGCACCGTAAATGCCGACATACTTGGTATAGTCATCAATTTCTTTACGTGACAACTTACCACCTTGAGGAACACGTAAAGCCGCTACACGCCCCATTGGGTCTTTTGCAGGCCCTGCAAACACCTTAAAATCAATATCTTGCAGCAAGTCAGCAACATCAACTAATTCTAAAGGAATACGTAAATCTGGACGATCAATACCATACTTTTCAATCGCTTCCGCGTAGGTCATACGTGGAAAGTCATATTCAAAGTTAACATCAACGCCTTCTCTGAAGATTGTCTTAGTCAACCCTTCCATCATATCCATCACTTCTTCTTCGGTCATGAAAGAAGTTTCGATATCCAGCTGGGTAAATTCTGGCTGACGATCAGCTCGCAAATCTTCATCGCGGAAACAGCGAGTGATTTGATAATAACGATCAAATCCTGACATCATCAATAATTGTTTGAATAACTGCGGAGACTGCGGCAAAGCAAAAAATTTATTTGGATGGGTACGGCTCGGCACCAAATAGTCTCGCGCACCTTCAGGCGTTGATTTTGTCAGGATAGGGGTTTCCATATCCATAAAACCATTATCATCCAAGTAACGACGCATTGAACGTGTCACTCGATAACGTGTTCGCATCGCCGACTGCATTTCATCACGGCGCAAATCCAAATAACGATAGGTCAGTCTGACTTCTTCTGAAATATGTTTATCATCTAACTGGAAAGGAATCGGTTCAGACGTGCTCAATACTTCCAAGCTTTCAGCCACAATTTCAATCTTACCGGTGTTCATTTTTGGATTAATCGTTTCCGGTGTTCTAGCACAGACCTTACCTTCCACTTTCAACACGTATTCCGAACGTACACGCTCAGCAATTGCAAACATCTCGGCATTATCAGGATTTACCACTACTTGAACCAACCCTTCACGATCACGTAAATCAATAAAGATAACGCCACCATGGTCTCGGCGTCGATGAACCCACCCTGAAACGGTGACTTGCTGGTTTTCTAAAATCTCGGTTACTTGTCCACAGTAGTGTGTACGCATCATGTGTTTATTACCTTTCTTGCTGAACGTCGGGAGCTCCCGAACAATTTCAATTCTTAATGGTTAATCTTTAAAATAAAAATTTTGTTATTTCAATCTTTAGCTTTATGCGAGCCAAAGAAATCATGCTCTGTTGGACTTTTAGGGGGCTCAATATGACCAACAGCAGCCTCAGAACCAGACCAATACGGCACGACTACGCCACCTGAAATGACCATTTTCAAGGCATCATCCACACTCATATCAAGCTCTATGATTTCCGTATTAGAGGCCATGATAAAAAAACCCGATGTCGGGTTGGGCGTTGTCGGCACAAACAAGTTTACGACTTCAGCCATATTGGTTTTAATCTGGGCTTCACCTTGCGTCTTACTGGTCTGAAAAGCTAATGTCCATAAACCGGCTCGAGGATATTGCAATAAATAAGCTTTTTGAAACGTTTGCGACCCATCTCCAAAAATCGCTTCTGAAATCTGTTTTACCGCCATGTAAATAGAGCGCACCAATGGGATTCGAGAAAGCAGCTTTTCCCAAATGCCATATAAATAGCGACCAAAGAAATTAGCGACCAACATTCCGGTGACAAAAATCAGCACAAACGACAAAATAATGCCAAACCCGGGAATGTGTCGACCCAATAATTCATCCGGCCTCAGGTGCTCTGGCAACAGCAATAAACTTTGATCAAACAAATTGACCAAAAAAATCAGCGCCGCAATGGTGATCCCTAAAGGCAACCAGACCAATAACCCGGCAATCAAATAACGTTTTATGAATGACATTTTTTCGCTTCTCGGCAACGCAAATTAATAAATTAAAACAAGCCTATTATTATATAAGAATTTGGCAAAAGTTTGGCTGAAATCCAAGCATTCTTATTGAATTAGCTCTTTTTTGTCCGTTAAACCGTGCATTTTACAAACGATTATGCCTAACCATCTAATTTTATCGTTTTAGGCTACCAAGTTTGATGACTTTGCTCTAAGATAAATGCATTCTTTTTTAACCCATAACTGAGATTGCATGCAAGACACATCAACCATTTTAATCACAGGCTGTTCCAGTGGAATCGGCTATCACACCGCAAAAACATTATTCCAAAAAGGCTATCAGGTCATCGCAACCTGTCGACAAGAAAAAGATGTGGCAAGACTCAATCATGAAGGCATTACTTGCGTACAAATGGATTTGGCAGATTCTGCCTCCATTCAGTCAGCCGTCCAAATCATCTTAACCAGACACCCTGTCATTGATGTCTTATTCAACAATGCCGCATTCGGCTTACCTGGCGCGGTGGAAGATTTAAGCCGCGATGCGTTGCGTTTTCAATTTGAAACCAATGTGTTTGGCACGCAAGAACTCACCAATCTTATTATCCCCATCATGCGCACCCAAAATCATGGAAAAATAGTCTACAACAGTTCAATTTTAGGGTTTGCCGCCATGCAATATCGTGGCGCCTACAATGCAAGTAAATTTGCCATTGAAGGCCTTGCAGACACACTCAGACTCGAACTCAAGGCAGATAACATACAAGTCAGCTTAATTGAACCGGGGCCAATCAGCTCTAACTTTAGAGCAAATGCCTATACGCAATTTAAGCGCTGGATCCAACCAGATCAAAGCGCTCACCAAAAGAATTACCAAGCAATGATTGATCGACTTGAAACAGTCGGCCCTTCCGCCCCCTTCACCCTTGGACCCGAAGCGGTGACACAAAAACTTGAACACATCATTAACAGCCAACGCCCGGCCATTCGTTATCGGGTAACCGTACCGACCATCGCCTTTGCATGGTTAAAACGATTTTTACCAAGCCGTTGGCTAGACTTTCTTCTTATTAAGGCAGGTGGTGATGGCAAACGCTAACTCTTTTTCGATAAAGTGGGTTATTTATCTTTTCATCATCATCAGCAATTCAGCCAACGCCAATCAACCGCCATCAGATTCATCACGCCCTAAGATAGGACTCGTACTTCCTGGTGGTGGCGCTCATGGCTTAGCGCACATCGGCGTTTTAAAGCAATTAGAAAGACTTAACATCCCAATTGATTATATTTCCGGCTCTAGCATGGGGGCAGTCATTGGAGGACTTTACGCCACAGGTCTCAGTGCCAGCCAAATAGAAAGTTTTGTTATCCACGTAAATTGGGATCAAACTTTTACCGATAGCAGTACAAGGCATTTTTTCTCTTTCCGCCAAAAATCAAAACAACTCAATTATTTTGCACAAGGTGAACTTGGTTATGGAAATGGACGTTTTAAATTACCGAATGGGTTGATACAAGGTCAGCAACAAGCAACCATTCTTAAAGGTATGACTCTCGCCAGCAGCACGATTAAAGACTTTGACAAACTTCCCATTCCCTTTCGAGCTGTTGCAACCGATGTGAAAACAGGTGAAGAAGTTGTCTTAAAATCTGGTAACTTATCACAAGCGCTTAGAGCTAGCATGGCCGTTCCTGGAATATTTGCCCCCGTCTTAATCGATGGACGCTATCTGGTTGATGGTGGCGTCACGAATAACACTCCGATTAATGTCGTTCGCGAAATGGGCGCAGATATTGTCATCGTGTCAGATATACATACACCCAATGACCCAAAAATGGAAATGGACTCTTATGTTAATATTGGCGGTCAAATCCTATCAGGGATGATAAATGCCAATAGCTTAAGGCAGTTAAAAACACTAAAATCTAAAGATATCTTAATCCGGCCTACTATCCCGAATTCTATTAGCCCAACCAGCTTTAACGATGCTAAAGAAATCATTCAAACAGGTTCACAAGCTTGCTTAGACCAACAGGCACCACTGAAAAACCTGAGTCATTCTTCTTACACCTCCGCCACACCCCCCAAAACACTCCCAATAATTGACGCCATTGAATTTCATAATGAAACACACATTTCAAACGACGTGATTCGCCACATGGTACACCAAGAAGTTGGTACGCCTATTGATCGGACACAGTTAGAAACGGACATCACCAGACTATATGGATTAGGTTTTTTTGAGCTGGTCACCTATAACATTGAAAAAATTGACCAAAAGAATGTACTGATTATTCATACTGCCCCGCCTTCTTGGGGGCCACATTTTTTTAAATTAAAATTTAATTTAGCGTCGAATCTCGATGACTCTAATCTTTTCAATATAGGCGTGCGTCACACGTATATTCCTGCGAATAACCTTGGTGGCGAATGGCAAAATGAAATTGGGGTAGGTCAAACTCAGTTACTTAAAACATCGTTTTACCAGCCGTTGTCTTTTAGCCAAAAGACCTATATTGAACCTTCATTTCAACTTAAAAAGCAAAACTATACGTTAGGAACAGAGTCCAATCTTTCTGCGGTGCAACTTGAACAACAAACAATGACGCCCAAATTAGAGTTAGGCTACAATCTTTCACCAACCTGGCGAGCTGCAATTTCTTATGAAAATGAGTTAGGGGATATCATTTTAGGTCGGTATACCAGCTCACAAATAAAAGAACACTACAATGATCACATCTTTAGCTTCAGGGTTCAACATGACAACCTAGACCAAGTCACTTTTCCACGACGCGGAACCTTGCTAAACATGTCTTATCACAATACATTTGACCGTCTAGATCAACAAGCCAGTAAAGTGATCGAATATAAAGGGTTACTATCAAGTTATTTTTCCTACCAACGTCATACGTTTAATGTACACCTTGAGGCTACCGACATCGAAGCCAAGAATAGCGATGACATTCATCGTTTCTACACTTTAGGCGGTTTTCAAAGACTCTCAGGTTATTCAGAAGATGAATTAATTGGTAACCAACTGCTCTTTGCTAAGGTCAAATATTTATATCGACTCTCAGCAAGCACTAATCCATTGGATTTTCCTTACTACCTCGGAGCAACACTAGAAGCAGGAAATCTGTACGATAAATATAATCTTACGACTGGAACCTCATCTGATATCAGTTGGGACAACACCAAACAAGCAGGCAGTATTTTTATAGGGATGAACACCGTTATGGGCCCCCTTTACTTTGCCTATGGCTACCACAATAGTCAAAGACAGTCACTCTATCTATATTTTGGCCATGCGTTGAATTAAATAACGATACATCAGCCTTCAAACAACAACTGATAAGGTCGCTCAATTTCTTGCATTACTTTTTGCAGGCTAAAACTTCTCACCTCTTCGATGAAACGCTGTCCGGTAAAAAACACTTGTAATGTCGGCAGCGTAAACACGCCTTGTTGCGCGCACACATCTGTCTTTTCATGGCAATCCACATAGACCATTTTAATGTTTGGATATTGTGCTTCGACCAATTCAATCAATTTAGGTTTAATAGAATGACAAACATTACACTCTCGACCACCAAACAATACCAACAATGCATCTTCATCTCGTTTTAAACCTTCTAACGTTTCCAGCGAAGTAATATCTTGCATATCTTTCCTTTGTATAAACTGTCAAAAACAGCCAGGCCTGGCTATTTTAAGAAACCGATTAATCTGTTTTGCTCAACCAGGCAGCACCGCGAACGCCACTGGAATCACTCCATTTCGGAGGAACAAGGCGCGTTTGCACTTGATCACTAAACACCCATTGTCCCCAAAGCTCTGGCACACGTTGGTATAAAAACTCAATATTAGACAACCCGCCTCCAAGCACAATGACATCAGGGTCAATAATATTAATGATACTTGCTAAGCCTTTAGCGAGCCAAGTCGCATAAATCTCAAGCATTTCTTTCGCGGCGGTATTGCCTTGCTTGGCAAAAGCGGCAATTTCTCTTGCGGTCAATATTTCACCTGTTACCATTTCATAATGTTTTGACAATCCAGGTCCGGATAAAAACGTTTCAAGACACCCGCTTAAACCACAATAACATTCATGCTCAATGTCTTGCGAAGTACGCCAAGGCAAAGAGTTATGTCCCCACTCTCCTGCGATGGCATTCAATCCGTTTACAATATGCCCATCGACAATCAAACCGCCACCGCAACCGGTCCCTACAATCACGCCAAAAACAACCTCTTCACCAGCAGCCGTGCCATCTGAAGCTTCGGATAACGCCAGGCAATTTGCGTCATTCGCCAAACGAACTGTCATATTCAATTGCGCCGCCAAATCACCCTGTAAATCCTGTCCAATCAAACAGGTTGAATTGGCATTTTTGATCTTTCCTGTCTTTTTTGAAATTGCACCAGGAATACCGACCCCAATATGACGAAAAGGACCATACAGACTTTCTGCATCTCGAACCAGGGAAACAATGGCTGCAACCGTTTTTTCATAATGACCTTGCGGAGTGTCTATACGCTCACGAAACATCACTTGGTTGTTAACACCCAAAACCACAATTTCGATTTTAGTGCCACCTAAATCAATACCGACTTTCATATCACTTTTCCATCCTGGTTAAACAAACCGTAAAGTCATTGGGAAGGTAATCTTGTCTGACCAACACATTGTTTGCAAATCCCTTACAAAAAGACGCTATCTCACTCGAATCAAAACTTTGTAAATCAGGTCGTGAATGACTCCATTCATGGCTTGCATCCAGTAAATTAAATACCACACCCTGCCGGCAAAGCGCATACATTTTTTGAATCATTGCCTGAGCATATTCCCCTTCCTGACCCGGAGAATCTACCACTTCATTCATTGCTCCTGAACACACAACCCAATCAAAGGAGGCTTGTGGCCACTCAAAATCAAACAGCTCCCCTTGTAACAAATGAATATCACCATGTTTGAATTGTCCTGCTCGAACCATATCAGGAGAAACATCAATACCGGTATAATTCACCTGAAGCCCCGCTTTTTTTAGATAATCACAAAGATCACCGAACCCACAACCAACATCCAGTATACTAATGACATGATCTGCTTCTACAGACTGGCTATTCAAACGAATAAAATCAATAAGAATGTCAAAACGCTTTTCCTGAACTGATTGATCTCGCCAAAATAGAGCAGTCGCTTCATAACCTCTTTCTTGAATAGAGTATTGATGGCGTTTAATAATCCGCTGACGATGCTTATCACTGAGTTTCATAAAAAAATCTTTTAAAAGTCATTTTATTAGGCTGTTTCCAAGCTCTTTAACCAATTAATTTCTTCTTCACTAAACCCCGCATCCTGACGGGCTTCAAAATTAAAAGGCCCTCTCAAATCACCATGGAAATAATTTTTAATAACATCGGTGAACGTGTCAAAGGGATTTAATTGACGCTGCTCGCATAAATAGCGAAACCATCTTGTTCCCACTTCTACATGACCAATCTCATCACGTAGCAGTATCTTGAGAACTTCAACGCCCCGCTTGTCACCTATCGCTCGTAGCTTGTGGATCATGCTGGGTGTCACATCCAACCCTCTTGCTTCTAATGTACGAGGCACTAACGCCATTCTAACCAGTGGATCATGATCGGTTTCATACGTCGTCACCCAAAGTCCATTATGTGCCGGAAAATCGCCATACTCAAACCCTAGATGATACAAGTGTTCTCGCACCATCTGAAAGTGATATGCTTCCTCTCCAGCCACACCAAGCCAATCTCGATAATACTCTCTAGGCATAGCTTGAAAACGATAAATGGCATCTAAGGCAAGATTCACCGCATTAAACTCAATATGTAAAATCGAGTGCATTAAAGCACCATGCCCTTCTTTTGATCCCAAGCGTCTACGAGGCAGATCTTTAGGCGGTACTAAATCGGGTTTCAGAGGTCGCCCTGCTTCAGGAACCTTATGAATGGTTTTCGTCGGTTCAAAACTAAAGGCATCTTCAGTCCAATATTGTTGCAACAATTGTAACTGCCGAACCTTTTGGTCTAAATCTGTTTCCATCAAACAGTCATACACTTGTTCAAATAAATTATAGCTCACGGTCATCTCTTAATTTTTGAAGGAAAGATTTTTAACAGTCAGAAACAAAAAAACCGGCTCTAGGCCGGTTTTTTCAGTCCTTCACAAGAGGGCTTACTTATTGAAGTAGTAAGCTGCTTGTAGGTAAGGGGTACCACGATATTGCTTAGCGTCAATTGAATCAAACAATTTAGCCCACTTAGCACGATCGTCAGCCGTCATGACAGAAGAAGGATTACGAGCAACTGTTTTGTCGCCATACTTAGCTTCGATCTTGCTCAGCTCACCAAAACACTCAACTAGAGTTGTTTTTTGCTCATAAGCGCGGGCTGCTTCAGACCCTTTTGTATTTGCTAGCTTGATAATGTTATCGCCGTCTGCAACACACTGGTCATATTTAGACTCTGCTGCTTGAGCATTTAAAGAAAACACAGCAACAGCTGCTGCGAAAAGTGCTTTTAGTGTCAATTGTTTCATTCAATCACTCCAAATATTAGGACTTAATTATTTAACGAATCTATTTTCGACGTTTTCGGCTTAAATTGCAACAGAAATTCGCTGCTTTACACTAGAAAATAATTAATCACGCATAAGCTGAGCTTATACTCAAACCCCTTTGTCAAAGGACGCTGAATAAGTTCTTTGGTAAACGACGAGCCACCAAAACAAGACAAAGCCTAACGTTAGCATAAAAATAATTTGGGAAACTGCATGCCACCCCGAAAAATTCATTGATAAAACGGTTGCATCCGCTCCCAAAATCTTCAATTTCGTCATTAAAGGAAACACATAAAAACCATTCCCCAAAACCAGTCCCAAGGACGCTAGCAACGAACTATGTTTTTTAAATCCAAATTGTTTTTTTATAAACAAGATTCCCAAAATAGCGATAAGGATCAATACATCAGCTAGATAAAGGCCTGATAGTAATTGCTCCATAATACTCCCCGCTTTGGTTGACGCTAGCTGTTTAAAAAGCACACTGGCGACAATATACCCAATGGTTATATTAATGGATAAAAATGTGACGACCAGAGCCTGTATCATGAAACCTCTTCTTTCTATCGTTTTATTGTAAAGAAACGGTCAAACGTATTGAATCTCGACAATTTCGTATTCAATATTACCACTTGGTGCTTTAACCGTAATTTCCTCACCCTCTTCTTTAGCAATCAAAGCTCGGGCAATAGGTGAATTAACGGATATCTTATTATGTTTAATATCGGCTTCTTCTTCACCCACAATCTTGTAGGTTACTTCTTCTTCTGTTTCTACGTTCAGAATAGTGACACTTGAACCAAAAACCACTTTTCCATTTGGATTCAATTTAGTCACATCAATAATCTGCACACTACCCAGTAGAGATTCGATTTGTTTGATTCGTGCTTCCATCAAACCTTGCTGTTCTCTTGCAGCATGATATTCGGCATTTTCTTTTAAATCACCATGCTCTCTCGCTTCTGCGATTGCATTTGAAACAGCTGGTCGTTCAACTTTCTTTAAGTGTTGTAATTCTTCTTGAAGCGCATCTGCGCCTTCTTTTGTCATAGGATGTCTTTGCATTTTATATTCCTCACAACGTTTCTTTAAAACAAAAAACGCCAAGACATTCTGTCTCGGCGCTCTCTGTCGAACAGTAATTTTTGACTAAACTACTTGGAGTTTCGTTACTTTTTGATTATCCAAATAATCCATCGATGCGACCATTGCCAAGGCACCAGCCATTGTTGTCGTGTAACATGTTTTATGCATCAATGCTTCACGGCGAATACTAGATGAATCCTTAATACTAACAGAACCATCAGAGGTATTCACAATCAAATCTACTTCTTCGTTTACGATTGAATCTACAATATTTGGACGCCCTTCTGTGACTTTATTCACAATTTCACATTCAATACCGGCTTCTTCCAATGATTTTGCGGTGCCACGCGTTGCTAGAATTGTAAACCCTTTCTTGATAAGCTTTTTAGCAAGGTCAATCACTTTAACGCGGTCTGCTTGTCGAACACTTAAGAATGCCTTACCAGATGTTGGAAGAATCGTTCCACTTGCAAGCTGAGCTTTTTGATAAGCCTCTGCAAAAGTTTCACCAACCCCCATTACTTCGCCCGTAGACTTCATTTCTGGCCCTAAAATAGGGTCAACACCTAAGAACTTAATAAATGGAAAGACCGCTTCTTTGACAGAGAAGTAAGTTGGACGAACTTCTTTGGTAAAGTTCTGGGTAGCCAATTTTTGACCCACCATACAACGTGCAGCAATTTTTGCAAGAGGACTTCCAATCGCTTTTGATACAAATGGTACTGTTCTTGAAGCACGTGGATTGACCTCCAACACATAAATATCTTCACCTTTTACAGCAAACTGAGTGTTCATCAACCCGACCACATTCAAAGCCAGAGCCATTTTTTCAACCTGACTACGAATTTCATCTTGAATATGCATTGGAATGCTATAAGGCGGTAAAGAACATGCTGAATCACCAGAGTGAATCCCTGCTTGCTCAATATGCTCCATCACACCACCAATAACGACTTGCTCACCATCGCAAACCGCATCAACATCCAACTCAACTGCATCATCCAAGAAACGATCCAGTAATACTGGCGAGTCATTTGAAACTTTTACCGCCTCTGTCATATAACGCGTCAAATCACTGTCGTTATAGACGATTTCCATCGCTCGACCACCTAATACATAAGAAGGTCGAACCACTAACGGGTATCCAATTTCATTGGCTAATGCCAAAGCTTGATCTTCACTGCGTGCTGTTCTGTTTGGTGGCTGTTTCAATTCCAGACCATGCAATAACTGCTGGAAACGTTCTCTATCTTCTGCCAAGTCAATCGACTCAGGAGAGGTTCCTATAATCGGTACCCCTGCTGCTTCCAAATCTTCGGCCAATTTTAATGGTGTCTGCCCACCATACTGGACAATCACCCCTTTAGGCTTTTCAACTTCGACAATTTCAAGCACATCTTCCAATGTCAGCGGCTCAAAATACAAACGATCAGACGTATCGTAATCTGTTGAAACCGTTTCAGGGTTACAGTTCACCATAATGGTTTCATAACCATCTTCACGCATCGCCATCGCGGCATGAACACAACAATAATCGAACTCAATCCCTTGTCCTATGCGGTTAGGACCGCCACCCAGCACCATGATTTTTTCACGGCCTGATGGATTGGCTTCGCACTCTTCTTCATAAGTCGAGTACATATAGGCCGTTGACGTTTCAAATTCTGCCGCACACGTATCAACACGCTTATAAACCGGACGAACATTTAAAGTATGACGGAACTTGCGAATAAACGCTGCATCCGTAGAAAGTAAATCAGCCAAACGGTTATCAGAAAACCCTTTGCGCTTCAGGTTACGAAGCATTGCTTCATCCAACGCATCTAAACCACGTTGCTTGATATCATCTTCCATATCAATCAACTGCTTAATTTGCGACAAGAACCAAGGATCAATTTTTGAAACTTCAAAGACGGTTTCTAAACTCCAACCTGCACGGAAAGCATCACCGACATACCACAAACGATCTGGACCGGGTGCACGAAGTTCCTGGCGAAGAATACCTTTAACGTCTTTTTCATCCATCGTTGCCAAAGGAATAATTTCATCAAAACCATTTTTGCCAGTTTCAAGACCACGCATGGCTTTCTGAATTGATTCTTGGAAGTTACGACCCATTGCCATCACTTCACCCACCGATTTCATTTGTGTTGACAAACGTTTATCGGCTTGTGGGAATTTTTCAAATGTGAAACGAGGAATCTTTGTCACAACGTAATCAATAGACGGTTCAAATGAAGCAGGTGTTGCCCCATCGGTAATATCGTTACTCAACTCATCTAGCGTATATCCAACCGCCAATTTGGCTGCAACTTTTGCAATTGGGAACCCGGTTGCTTTTGAAGCCAACGCGGAAGAACGGGAAACACGAGGATTCATCTCGATGATGATCATACGACCCGATTCTGGGTTGATTGAGAACTGAACGTTAGACCCACCGGTTTCAACGCCAATTTCACGCAAAACTGCCAATGAGGCATTTCGCATAATTTGATATTCTTTATCTGTTAACGTTTGAGCCGGTGCAACCGTGATTGAGTCACCTGTATGAACCCCCATCGGATCCAGGTTTTCAATTGAACAAATGATGATGGCATTATCATTCTTATCACGAACCACCTCCATCTCATACTCTTTCCAACCCAGAATGGACTCTTCAATCAAGAGTTCTTTCGTTGGTGAAAGATCCAAACCAAATTTACAGATTTGTTCAAACTCGGTTTTATTGTAGGCAATACCGCCACCAGAACCACCCAATGTAAAAGAAGGACGAATAATCGTTGGAAACCCAACTCTTTCCTGAATCTGCCAAGCTTCTTCCAAATTATGAGCAACATCAGAAACCGGCATATCCAAACCGATTTTCGTCATCGCTTGACGGAAACGATCACGATTCTCTGCCTTATCAATCGCATCAGCATTCGCACCGATCAATTCAACATTAAATTCTTTTAACACACCGTGGTTGTCTAAATCCAACGCGCAGTTTAAAGCCGTTTGCCCGCCCATTGTTGGTAAAATCGCATCTGGACGCTCTTTCGCGATAATATTACGAACGGTTTTCCATTCAATCGGCTCGATATAAGTGGCATCCGCCATTTCCGGGTCCGTCATAATGGTGGCTGGGTTTGAGTTCACCAAGATAACGCGATAACCTTCTTCTCTCAGGGCTTTACAAGCCTGAACACCCGAGTAATCAAATTCGCAGGCCTGTCCAATAATGATAGGACCGGCACCAATAATCAGAATACTTTCTAAATCACTTCTTTTTGGCATCTTTATCTTCCTATCACTTATGCTTGTTTGTATTTTTTAATATTTTCAATAAATTGGTCGAACAATGGCGCCACATCATGAGGGCCCGGACTCGCTTCTGGGTGACCTTGGAAACTAAATGCCGATTTGTCTTTACGCTGAATACCTTGCGATGTCCCATCAAACAAAGAGCTATGCGTAGCTTCTAAGCAATCAGGCAAAGAATCTGCATCCACCGCAAAACCATGATTCTGTGCAGTAATCATCACTTTTTTAGTTTTCAGGTCTTGAACCGGATGGTTACCACCGTGATGACCAAACTTCATTTTGAGGGTTTTTGCGCCTGAAGCGAGCGCCAGCAACTGATGTCCTAAACAAATACCAAACACTGGAATATCGGTATTCAAAACTTCTTGAATGGCTTGAATTGCATAATCACATGGCTCCGGATCGCCTGGACCATTTGACAGGAAAATACCATCTGGTTTCATTGCCAATACGTCAGCCGCCGGCGTCTTAGCTGGAACAACGGTCAGTTTACAACCACGATCTGCCAGCATACGTAAAATATTGCGCTTGATTCCATAATCAAATGCAACCACGTGATATTCAGACTTATCAGAACAATCGACATGCCCGTTCTCGAGCGACCAAGTACCTTCCGTCCAAACATAGGTTTCAGAGGTTGTGACTTCTTTCGCCAAGTCCATTCCTTTCAGACCCGCAAAGGTTTTGGCTTTAGCGATGGCAGCATCGGCATCAATATTCTCACCCGCGACAATCACGCCTGACTGAGCACCTTTATCACGAAGGATACGGGTTAATTTACGCGTATCGATATCTGAAATCGCCACCACGCCCTGTTCTTTCAAATAATCCGGCAATGACTTTTCGGCACGAAAATTACTCATCAGTGGTGGGCAATCTCGAACGATTAACCCCTGCGCCATAATGGAAGGAGATTCTTCGTCTTCTTCGTTCACACCAACATTCCCAATATGAGGATAAGTCAAAGTAACAATTTGTTTGTAATAAGAAGGATCTGTCAGAATTTCTTGGTAACCGGTTAAAGAAGTATTAAAAACCACTTCCCCTACGGTTTCACCTTCTGCTCCCAGAGAAATACCCCAAAAAAGGGTCCCGTCTTCTAAAGCTAATAAAGCTGTGTGTGTCATTGATTTTTTCCGCCCAACAGAAATGCAAAACTTTTTGAGGAGCACATATAAAAAAACGGAGCCAATTCCCTCGCAGGAACTCACTCCGTTTTTTTAGAAATTAGTGATTTTCACTAGCATTCCAGTACCGACCCCAATAAGCTAAAGTCATAAAAATAATATGACGTGAATTGTACTTTATTCAAGGATTTCTGTCTATATCTAAAAGTGAATCAGATGAGAATTATTGCAAATTAAATCACACACTGACACTCAAAATTTTGTAAGACTTGGTTTGTTTTTTTGCACAACCTTATGCAGGGTGCTTATACGATGACTCATCTTGTCTAAATAGGTTTAAATCTATTACAATAGTTTCCTTTTACTCGAGTTCCAAATCATGCTTTCGCAACAATATCACCGTCTAGTGTCTGCTTTTATTATGTCTATTTTAATGGTTTTTATCATGACTGCGGTCATCACCGCCGTTAACACAGGAATAGAGGGAGATTTCCTGAACCGCTGGTGGGAAGCCATGATTGTCGCTTGGCCGATAGCATTCATCATCATTTTACTAATCAGCAAGCATGTTCAAAAAACCGCTGCGAAAATCTGCTGTAAATAACAGACCTTACGATTCTGAAGTGTGTCCTTCTTTGAGACGCACTTTTGCTAAATTGACTAACACCAGCCAACTCACCAATGACAGCAATAAGATAAACTCAACCACTCTTTCTAAACTGCCATTATGCAGCCCACCCATCGTTAACCCCATCATACCGCCAAAGGCAAAAATACTGGTCCCCATCAAAGCATTTGCGGTTCCTGAAAACTCCGGAAAATAATCCATATAGCAAGACTGAACATTGGGTGTAATTGCGCCCAGCAACCCTAAAATAAAAAACTGAAAAATCAAAACGACATAAACAGACTCTGTTGCCAGCACAATATATCCCCATAAAGAAAGAGATAGAATGACTTGAGTCAACAATGAATAAAACACAATTTGTCGTGGCTCAAACCGTTTTAACAACCCTAGGTTCATCCGATTGAAAAACATGACACCAAGCACGACAATACCAAAATAAAATGGAAAAGAAGCTGAATCAATTGCAAACTTTTCCATATAAATAAAAGGCGACTCTGTGATATACACAAATAAAACACTGCTCGCAAACCCTTGCGCAATCAAGAACCCCAATCCACGCCAGTGCGTCAGGACTTGTCGATAATTCAAGGCAAACTGATACCAAGGTTGAGACTTCATCTGTTGCTGGCGTTCAATCGAGACTGTTTCAGGCAACCCTTTCTCAACAAGAAAAGACAACAACACAGCATAAAAAGCAAGGAACGCAAACACCTGGTGCCAACCACTGATATTGACAATCATCGCGCCAACGCCCGGCGCAAGCAAAGGCGCAATCAACATCACCAATGCGATCATCGAAAAAACTCTAGCACTTTCTTTACCTGAATAAAGATCCCGCACAATGGCCGCTGAAACCACAGTAGCAAAACCGCCCCCCACTGCTTGCAACACTCGCATCACATAGAGTTGCTCAATTTGCATGGAAAACATGATCAACAAGGAACTGACAAAAAAGATAAGCAATCCAGTTAAGGCGATACGCTTCCGCCCAAAACGATCTGACAAAGGCCCACCAATTAACTGGCCCAGGGCAAAGCCTATTAAAAACAACGGCACGGTCAAACTGACATGATTGACTGTTGATGATAAAGCGGTTGCCATTTCGGGAATTGCAGGCAAATAGGTATCGACCGCGAATGGGGTCAATGCAACGAGAAGACCAAGACGCGGGGCCAATTGTCGGGCGGACAAGGTTTGCATAATAGAAGGCTCTCTCCATCGAAAAGAACACCGTTAAACGGTCAAAAAGAATTAAAATGTTACAATATAGTAACACACAATAATTAACTTAATAATCGTTTAATCATCAAATACAGCCAGGCCTGGCTGTTTATTTAAAGAAAAAAAGGCATGCTAATCAAGCTGCACCTTTTGTCGTAATGCTTTGGTTCGACCTTTTTTCGTTTTACTTTCCAGGCGACGACGCTGAGAGCCTTTAGTGGGTTTAGTCGCTACGCGCCTTTTCTTCACCACAGCGACGGATTTAATCAACATTCGCAAACGTTCTAAAGCACTTTCCCGATTTGCTTCCTGCGTTCGAAATTGTTGTGACTTAATCACCACTACACCCTGCTTGGTAATACGAGAATCTTGTAACGCAAGCAATCGTTGTTTGTAAAAGTCAGGCAAAGAAGACGCCGCAATATCAAAACGTAAATGAATCGCCGAAGCGACCTTATTCACATTTTGTCCGCCAGCGCCTTGCGAACGAATCGCCGTAAGCTCAATTTCGTTACCTGGAATAGAAACCGTATTGGAAATAACTAACAAGTCGAGCATGTCCTATCATAAAATTAAATTGGTTAGAAAAACTTAATGTAAGCATAACCTTGCTGCTGCAGGTCAATCATTCGGGTATAAGCATCAAACACGAGTTTCACACCGGGCAAAACGTCCTCTGCCGTCCAGCCATACCCTTTCATTGTCACATGGCATATTTCAACACTGACACCAAGACCCAACAGGTCCTGAACGACTTTTTTGTTCGCATTCACATCAAAAGGGTTACCAGTAAACTTTTGATAAGGCTTATCTTTTAACAACCAGTAGGCTGCGGCACCATGTACTACAACACTAATATGCAGCTGCTTATTTGAAACACCTTGCTTTTGATAGGCCTGTAACAAGCCTCTGACGTAATATAACCCTTTTCCAATACCCGCCTGGATGTTGTTTTGGTTAATATCGTAAACAACTTTAATATCTTGTTTATTTTTAACCGTCAAAATATCCGGATTGGCAGAGTACGAAAGACTTGAGAACAATAATGCACTGAGTAAAAAAGCAATTTTTTGAGCGTATCGAAGTGAATTCACCATAGATCTTCTCCTTGACAAGATAGATGCCAGACGACACCCTTCCTAAAATATATTACTTTTTTTACTCCCGAAAAAAATGAATAAACCTTTAATTTAAATCAAACTCCTAATCTTCAGAAGTGTTTTTTTGCTCAGCTTCCAATGCCATGGCTTCCCTTTCTGCTTTCGGGATATAACGTTCTTTCTTTTTAGGGCTTTTTTTCGCACTGGCATTTTTCAGGCGTTTAGCGATTTTCTGCGAAATTTTTTTCTTGCGGTTCATGTCAGGTCAACTCTTATGAATTAATAATGGCGTAATGCTATTTTACTATATCAATGTTTTTTATGGATAAATTGATCTGCCCCGTCCTAAAATAAAAAAGGCGTTCACATCAGGAACGCCTTTTATACAGAACTTATTTGAAAATCGACTAACGCAGATTCAATACGTCCTGCATATCATACAATCCTGTTTGCTTATCGGCCAACCAGTTACAAGAACGCGCCGCGCCTTTAGCAAAAGTCATTCGACTTGATGCTTTATGCGTAATCTCTACACGCTCACCTTCTGTCGCGAATAAAACAGTATGGTCACCAACAATATCTCCAGCGCGCACGGTCGCAAAGCCAATCGTATTCGGGTCGCGCTCACCGGTTATGCCTTCGCGGCCATAAACAGCGCATTCTTTTAAGTCACGACCTAAAGTTTCCGCAACCACTTCTCCCATACGTAATGCTGTACCGGAAGGCGCATCCACTTTATGGCGGTGATGCCCTTCGATCACTTCAATATCATAGCCTTCATTCAAAACTTCTGCCGCTTGCTTAAGAAGCTTTAATGCCAGATTCACCCCGACACTGAAGTTGGCCGCAAAGACAATCGCAATGCGCTGCGCCGCCTCTTTAATAACTTTTAAACCGTCTTCATCAAATCCAGTAGTTCCGATGACTATTTTCTTATCATGCGCCAAGCAGACTTTAATATTATGAAGCGTGGTATCCGGTGTCGTAAAATCGATTAATACATCAAAGTCGTCTGCCACCAACTCAATTTGATCAACAATTTTCACACCTAAAGTACCAACGCCAGCAAGCTCGCCAGCGTCAGCACCAACAAGAGAGGAACCGGGGCGTTCAATGGCTGCGGATAATTTTAATCCGTCAGTCTGGTTGACCGCGTCAATTAAATTTTTTCCCATACGACCCGATGCACCAATAACGGCTACTCTCATATTCCTCTCCTAATTAATTCCAAGGCCCATCTTTTTTGTCTTTGCCTTCATCTTCGTCATCGCCTTTAAAGAAAGCTTTGACAGAATCAAAAAAACTATGTGTTTTCGGGCTGTGCTGCTTATGATGCTTGCCTTGTAAACTTTCGTCAAATGCTTTTAACAGTTCTTTCTGTTCAGAAGTCAACTTCACAGGGGTTTCGATATGCACTTCAACAATCATATCGCCTATATGCGATGAACGCACCGACTTCACACCTTTGCCGCCTAATTTAAAGCGCTGCCCCGATTGAGTACCCGCTGGAATTTTTAGATTCGCCTTGCCACTTAAGGTCGGCACATCCATCGAGCCGCCCAGTGTTGCCGTCGCAAAAGAAAGCGGTAAATCACAGAACAAAGTTGTGCCATCTCGTTGAAAGATTTCATGCTCTTTCACACGAATACGGACATATAAATCACCGTGTGGAGCACCTGGTTCACCGGCTTCCCCTTCACCTTGTAAACGAATACGATCCCCGTTATCTACCCCAGCCGGAATTTTAACGGAAAGGGTTTTGCTGCTGTGCTTATACCCTTCTCCACGACACGTTTTACATGGCGTTTTAATAAGCTTCCCGGTACCATGACAGTTTGGACAAGATCGAGAAACAGCAAAGAAGCCTTGCTGAACGCGCACTTGACCAATCCCATTACAGGTCGGGCAGGTTTCAACATCAGACCCAGCTTCAGCGCCAGAACCATCACAACTCTCACAGAGTTCTTTGGTTGGAATACGAACATCGACAGTGGTACCACTAAAAGCATCTTCTAAAGAGATTTCCAATTCATACTGCAAATCGTTCCCAGGTTGCGGACCACGAGGCCCTCCCCCAAATCCACCGCCGAAAATATCACCAAAGATATCACCAAAATCTGCGAAGCCACCACCGCCGAAGCCGCCATGACCAGCACTGCCATCCACGCCCGCATGTCCAAACTGGTCATACGCTTGACGTTTTTGCGCATCAGATAACACTTCATAAGCTTCAGAGGCTTCTTTGAATTTATCTTCCGCTTCCTCATTATCTGGGTTTCGATCAGGATGGTAGCGCATCGCCAATTTGCGATAGGCTTTTTTGATTTCCCCTTCTGACGCAGTGGCAGAAACTTCTAGAATTTCGTAATAATCTCTTTTGCTCATAACGGTTTATTTTCTTTTGATCTTTTTAAAAATTAATATTCAAAACAACACTGTTTACTTTTATTTAGCTTAAAAACAACCAGGCCTGGTCATTTTTCAAACACAAAGCCAAAAGACACAGCACTCTTTTGAATCGTAATTAATTCATTAATGAAACATATAAAAACGGGCAATCCCGAAGAATTGCCCGAATTATACCGATTTTGACAATCAATACTCTTTTAACCCGTAAAAGAATTATTTTTTGTCATCGTTCACTTCTTCAAACTCAGCGTCAACGACGTCGTCGTCTGCATTGTTTTCAGAACCTTGCTGCTCAGCACCCGCATCTGCACCTGGCTGTGCATAAGCTTTTTCAGCCAGTTTCTGACTTGCTGTTGCCAAAGCTTGAGTCTTCTCTTCGATGACTGCTTTGTCATCGCCTTTAATAGCTTCTTCAAGGTCCGCAATCGCTTTTTCAATTGCTTCTTTTTCAGAGGCATCAACCCCTTCACCTTGCTCATCTAAAAGCTTCTTGGTGCCGTGAACCATTGCATCCGCTTGGTTACGCGCTTCAACCAATTCTTTTAGTTTCGCATCTTCAGCGGCATGGGCCTCTGCATCCTTAACCATCGCTTCTACTTCTTCTTCAGATAGACCTGATGACGCTTGGATAGTGATGTGTTGCTCTTTGTTCGTCGCTTTATCTTTTGCAGAAACGTTCAAGATACCATTGGCATCAATATCAAACGTCACTTCGATTTGCGGCGTACCACGTTGCGCTGGTGGAATCTCATCTAGGTTGAATTGTCCTAAAGACTTGTTCCCTGATGACATCTCACGCTCACCTTGAAGTACGTGAATGGTTACCGCTGACTGGTTGTCTTCAGCAGTCGAGAAGGTTTGTGATTTACGCGTTGGAATCGTTGTGTTTTTCTCGATCAACTTCGTCATCACGCCACCCATTGTCTCAATCCCTAGAGATAAAGGCGTTACGTCTAAAAGAAGAACGTCGTTCACATCACCTGATAAGACACCCCCTTGAATTGCAGCACCCATTGCCACCGCTTCATCCGGGTTAACATCTTTACGAGGCTCTTTACCGAAGAACTCTTTAACTGCCGCTTGAACCATTGGAACACGCGTTGAACCACCCACCAAGATAACATCATCAATTTCAGAAGCTGATAAACCAGCATCTTTAAGTGCTGTTTTACAAGGATCGATAGAACGCTGAACCAGCCCTTCAATTAGCGACTCGAACTTCGCACGGGTAATCTTCATATTTAAATGCTTAGGCCCCGTAGCATCAGCCGTTACGTATGGCAAGTTAATGTCTGTTTGCTCACGTGAAGAAAGCTCAATTTTAGCTTTTTCAGCGGCTTCACGAACACGTTGAAGAGCCAATTTATCCAGTTTCAAGTCAACATTTTGATCTTTCTTAAACTCGGTTGCGATGTAGTCAACGATCACATTATCGAAGTCTTCACCCCCTAAGAAAGTGTCACCATTGGTTGATAAAACTTCAACTTGCTTTTCACCATCTAGATCAGCAACTTCGATGATTGAGATATCGAATGTCCCACCACCTAAGTCGTAAACCGCGATTTTGCTATCCGTTTTGACTTTATCCATCCCATAAGCCAATGCCGCAGCAGTTGGCTCATTGATAATACGCTTAACTTCTAGACCCGCGATTTTACCGGCATCTTTCGTTGCTTGACGCTGAGAATCGTTAAAGTAAGCCGGTACTGTGATAACCGCTTCCGTCACTTCATGACCTAAATAATCTTCTGCTGTCTTTTTCATTTTCATCAAAGTACGAGCAGACACTTCTTGTGGAGATAATTTCTTATCACCCACTTGTACCCATGCATCGCCATTATCTGCTGCGATAATTTTGTAAGACACCATGTCTTTATCTTTTTCAACCACGGCATCATCTGCACGACGACCAATCAAACGCTTGATAGCGAACAATGTATTTTCAGGGTTTGTCACTGCTTGACGTTTTGCAGAATCCCCAACCAATACTTCACCATCGTCAGCATAAGCAACGATAGAAGGCGTTGTACGTGCACCTTCTGCGTTAGGAATTACTTTTGTTTCTTTTCCTTCCATGACTGCGACACAAGAGTTTGTTGTCCCTAAGTCAATCCCGATAATTCTTCCCATAATCTTCTCCAAATTTCATCGCCATCAGGGGCGAGATATTTTTAACTTTAATTAAAACTTTTAACGTTACGTTGTATATAAGGCAGTTGATTTATTATTCAAGGCTTACATACAATTTTTTTCGCATTTTTTTAAGATTTTTACTCAGCCACCACAACACGTGCTGGACGAACCAAGCGGTCATTTAACACATACCCTTTCTGGAAAACTTCGATCACCATTTGAGAATCATGTTCTGGCGACGGAATCATCGTCATCGCTTCGTGTAATTGTGGGTCAAATTTCTCACCAGCTGGATTAACACGCTCAACATTGAACTTCTGCATGACATCTAGGCATTGCTTGAATGTCATATCCAGACCTTCACGGATACTTTCAATTGTCGCATCTTCTTTTGAAGAAGCATCCAATCCCATTTCCATTGAATCCAAAACCGGTAGCAATTCATTGACAAATTTTTCCAAAGCGAACTTATGAGCGCTTTCGACATCTAATCGCGTGCGGCGTTTTAAATTTTCCATATCCGCCAGCGTGCGCAACGCTAATTCTTTTTGAGATTCCGCTTCTTTCTTTGCTTCATCTAACATGGCTTCAAGATCGTGTTCAACCGCATCCTCTGCTTGATGCGTTTCTTCTGACACATCACCTTCAGCTGTTGCATTATGTTGTTCTTCATTAAGTTCTGTCTTGTTATCAGACATAAAAAATCTCCAAAATATGATATTTTTAATTCACAAGGTTTATAAGGACGCATTTTGTGGATTCAAGCCAAAAAAGAAAAAATTTTAGGGAATTTTTTAAACCCGACAATACGAGATTAAAAAACAGCCAGGCCTGGCTGTTTATTTTCGCAATAGAGAGCTTAAGATTCGAGCCGTCATATCGACTTTTGGAACGATTCTGTCATACGGCATTCGACTCGGACCGACCACACCTAACACCCCCATCACTTCGCCTTCTCGTTCATAAGGCGTGGTGATGACGCTACAGTTTTGATAAGTTTCATTACCGCATTCATTACCAATAAAGACTTGAACACCACTGGCCTGCATACTTTTATTGAGTAGGCTTAACATATCTGAGTGTTCTTCAAAAGAATGGAATAAAGCTTTAAGCTTTTCAGCATCTGCCAATTCATCGTAATTTAACAAATTGGTTTTCCCTGACACAAAATAAGGCGCGCTTTTCTGCATTTTCTGCTCGATCACTTGATCAGTTGCTTCAACAATCGACAGCATCAGCGCATCCATGGTTTTGCGTAACTCGTCCAAACGATCTACCAGCAATCTTTTTACTTCAGATAAATGACGCCCGGCAAAATTTTCATTTAAAAAATTCGCCGCTTGAATCAAGTGGGATGGGGAGACTTCTTCTTCAAATTCAATAATTCGGTTCTGCACATCCTGGTCATTCAAAACCAAAACCACCAAGACACGTTTATTATTGAGCTTAACGAAATCAATATGACGTAAAGTTTCTTGATCTTGATTTGGCAACATCACCAAACTCGCCATGCCCGTCAATCCCGATAAGATATTCGATGCCGAGCCCAATAACTCTTCTTGCGTTTGTGCTTGAGTAAAGCCTTGGTGAATTTCTTGTGTTAAAGAAGAATTTAAAGGTTGAACTGTCAAAATAGAATCGACAAACACTCGGAACCCATGATCGGTTGGTATACGCCCGGCTGAGGTGTGGGGAGAATGGATTAACCCCATTTTCTCCAAATCCGACATCACGTTTCGAACGGTCGCAGAACTCACCGATACATCCGGCAATTTCGCTAATACGGATGACCCGACAGGCTTTCCATCATTTAGGTATAATGCCATCAAGTGTTTAAAAAGTAATTGCGAACGATCATTTAAATTCATAAATAGACTTATTTTTGATTACTGCGTTACGGTTCATGACACGCCTAAATAATCTGAATTAAATAGTATTTCTCAGTTGACTATTTGGCGTGAAGTTATCAGTATTATGGGAACAATTTTTTAATTTTCAAGCAGACTTAAACAAATCCTGTTTAAAACACGATTTGCAAGACATTAAGGACTCGGTCAATGTTTAATAAAATCGGTATTTTTGGTAAATACAGCGGCATTCAATCATGGGATTTGATTGATAAACTGATTTTATATTTTCAAAAGAAAAAGAAAACCGTCATTTTAGATCAACGCTCTTGTGCTGACTTTCCGATAGAGCGCTACGGCATAGCGCGTTTAGAACGTGATGAACTCATGAAAGAGATTGATTTTGCCGTCGTGGTTGGTGGCGACGGAACTTTTCTGGACGTCGCCCGCTATATTGTGGATTACAACATCCCGATTCTTGGCGTCAACTTAGGCCGTTTAGGGTTTTTAACCGATGTTTCCCCTGACACCATGATGGTTACGCTGGACGAAGTGCTGGCAGACGATTACACCTGTGAAGAAAGAACCCTGCTGCACGTCCTGATCAAAAAAGATGGCGAAACCTTATTTGATGAAGTCGCTTTCAATGATGTGGTGTTACACAAAAACGACTCACCGCGCATGATTGAATTCGAAACCTTTGTGGACAACCGTTTTCTGAACAGTCAGCGTTCCGACGGCTTGATTATCGCCACCCCCACCGGATCAACCGCTTATTCTTTATCCGCTGGCGGGCCGATTGTTGATCCCGGTTTGAATGCAATGACACTCGTGTCCATCAACCCACACACCATGAGTAACCGCCCGGTCGTGGTGTCCGGTGACAGCGAAATTTTAATTCGACCGCATGACAATTGTAATGGCACTGCCTCAATTATCTGTGATGGACAGCTGACCTTTCAAATTGAAGCCAAACATGAAACCTATGTGACACGTCATCCCAACTTCATTAAAATGGTTCATCCTAAAAATCATGATCACTATGAACTATTACGCGCAAAACTGAACTGGGGACAAAAACTTTAGTGTAAAGTGCCTTCCCTTGGCTAACGAATTTTGAGAAACCTATGCTACAAGAACTGTCGATTCAAAATCTTGCTCTTATCGAAAAACTTCAACTCAATTTTGACACGGGGTTTACGACGTTAACCGGGGAAACCGGTGCCGGAAAATCTATCTTGCTCGATGCTTTAGGATTGGCATTGGGCGAAAGAGCCGACAGTAGCTTAGTCCGTCACGGCACCCCGAAAGCCGATATTACCGCAGATTTTGACATTACGCATTTGCCACAAGTACAGCTCTGGTTAGCTGAAAATGAACTGGATGAAGACATTGAATGCTTATTGCGCCGAACGCTAACCCCCGAAGGGCGTTCAAAAGCCTACATTAATGGCTTGCCCGCGTCTGTTTCACAGTTAAAAGCGCTCAGCAGTCTCTTGATTGATATTCATGGTCAACACGAACATCAATCTCTGATGCACGCCAACAAACAACTTGAACTGGTGGATGCCTATGCTCAGCATGAAACGTTACTAAACAATACCGCTCAAACCTACCAGGCCTGGCAAACACTCAACCAAGAATACCAAGCCTTACTCAACGACCAGACAGATCGTCAAAGCAAGATTGAACTGCTCAGCTTTCAACAACAAGAGTTCGACAAAGTTCAACCACAAGCTGACGAGTTTGAAACCTTATCAGAAGAGCAAAACAGCTTGTCGCATGCCAATGAAATCAAACAAGCGGTGTTTACTGCCTATGACATCATTGAAGGCGAAAGTGGCGTCACTGAAAAACTGAGCTATGCGATTTCAGAACTGGAAAAAGTCAGTGAATTTTCACCGCAACTGTCCGACGCTTTACAACAACTGAACACCATTCAGATTGAATGCCAAGAAGTCGCAGATGATATCCAGTCACAAAACAACCAAGTCGAACTAGACCCGGAACGTTTACAAACCGTTGATGAGCGTTTATCAGAGCTCTTTGGGTTAGCTAAAAAATATCAGCTTGATCCAGAAGAACTCGTCAACAAACACCAAGAGATCCAGTCTAGCTTAAGCGCCATAATGCAATCAGGTGAATCGCTTGAACAGCTCAAACACAATATTGACCAGGCCTGGTCAGAATTTAATCAAGCGGCTGAAGCTTTAACGACTTCTCGTCAGAAAGCTGCAATAAAACTCGGTCAAACCGTCACCGAAACCATGCAAACACTCGGCATGGAAAATGGCCAGTTTGCCATTGAAATGCTTCCAAGTGAAAAAGCGTCTCGCTTGGGATTAGACAGCACCCAGTTTAAAGTGACGGCTAACATAGGTCAGCCATTACAACCGCTGGCTAAAGTGGCTTCTGGCGGGGAACTTTCCCGAATCAGTTTAGCGATTCAGGTCGCCAGTGCCGAGGTCGCCAGTTTACCGTCTATGATCTTTGATGAAGTAGATGTTGGTATTGGCGGCGGCATCGCGGAAGTGGTCGGCCAAAAAATGCAACAACTAGGGCGTCACCGCCAAATCTTCTCGATCACCCACCTTGCGCAAGTCGCAGCTTATGGCGATCAACAACTGAATATCAGTAAGCAAACCAATAATGACCAAACCACCACTCAGGTGATCGCACTCAAAACAGAAGAACGCGTTCAAGAGTTGGCCCGTATGCTCGGTGGAATGAAAATCACCGAACAAACCTTGAAACATGCGAAAGAGATGCTACAGACGGCACAATCTAACCGCTAGCCCCTTTTCAACCTTCAATGCGGTTTGATAATCGGAGCTTCCACCCCAGTTGTCTCTCCATCCGGGATAACGTCCCAAACGGTGTCATTTAAAGGGAGCACATGTGGCTCCCGTCCATAAATATAACTTTGCTCTTCCACTATCACCTTGTAAGCTTTGTTTAGCATTAACGCCCTTTCTATGGAAGGCTCTAATAAATGCGCTATATTATGGTGAAGCTTTTCTACCTCAGCTGGTTTCAAAATTCCTTGGGAATTAAAGAATTTACCCTTTACTTCCTCATTATTTCGGAACTCATTTCCAGAATGGTTTTCAAGAAGATATTGCGTATATTCCCAACGACCATCTTCCCATTGTGGTTCTTTTAGGCCTGAAAGTCCTTTTTGGGACCAGTGAAACCAACCCGCTTGAAAATTAGAACTCTCTAACTTTCGGGCAAAGGCAAAGCTACTGTCTGTTGTCACGCCCAACCCGGAATGACACCCTATGCAAGTTATGCTTTCTTCATAGCTTTGTGGACGCAATCGCCCTGTTTCATCTTCAATAAAGCCTTGATAAACCCACCCTAAACCATTGATAACACCCGTTTCAGAATTTCCCGTGATGCTTCTTAGTCTGTCTGGAAACTGATCGCCTTCAATTACTTCTCCCATTGCCGCGCTGTTCAATTGAGAATAATTATTCCAGCTTTGCTTATAACTGTAACGAAGCTCTTTAACCCTTGGCGCTAATTCAATTTTTTGATCGGAATTCACATTTAAATACCGTACCGTATGCAGAAACTCCGTGCCTTCAGGATACAAACCTGCGGCAAGGTGAATGCGGCCTTTTTTCTGCAGCTGCTTCCCCTTCCCAACATAAGACATATATTCGCCTTTGGTGGGCGCCCATCGGTAAACCACTTGCTTTGCCATATCCAAAACGCCATTTCGGTTCAAGTCCACTTGGTAGACAGATTCATCTGTTATTGGAATTGCGATATTTTTTCGCATAATCATAGCTTCAACAATGGCTAAATTCAAACGATAAACAATACGAGAATAAAGGCCCGCTTCCGTTTGGCGCAGACTTTCAGGTAATCGAATCAAAACATCATCAGCACTGCCATTGGTTGGCCAAAATGTTCCTAAAAATGGACTGTAGGCAAACGCTCTCCACCCACTGTCATGCCCTTCTGGTGTCACATCAAACCCTTCCGAATCAAAATTAAAAAAACAATCCGGCACATAACCATCCCAGCGTTTGTTTTGATTTACATCCCACTCTGCAGGGACTTTTTTCTCTAGAAAAGCTAAACGAATATGACCCTCAGCATCAAAATAATTCGAGGATCGGACATACTTCAACATATCCTCATCCGAAATTGCTTTAACAGCCGTTGAGCGATCTTTAAAAAGATTGCGCCAACGATTAATACGGCTGTAGGTTCTAAAGTCATAAGCCATTTGAAAAGCAGAATCATCAATATAATTAGGTTCTTTCCCAACCGTATGGCAACTAAAGCAAGGATTATGGACTTGCCCTCTCTTGCTTTGCGTTTTGGTATAACACTGAGCTGGAATATAAGCGGCTTTATTATTGTGTATTTGATTGGTTAATAAATCGATGGCCACGACCTCTGCCTGCCCAGAACTCAAGACGGACTGGCTCCCCTTTTGTGTGTTATCACAGCCCGCCAGTGCAAGCAACATCATGGCAATTAAAAAACTCGTCAAAATTTTCATTACTTCTTTTCCTTAACAAAAAGCAGCACACCAAATTTTAGTTTGGTCTGATGCTTTAAAAAAATAGGGATACAAATGTCTTTGCATCCCTAAATATAATGTTTAACCTACGGCAATTTATCTAATCGTCGTAAAATCGAAAGGCCCCATAACACCGGCTTGAGATTCTTTTTCTGCCGCCGTAGCACCCGCTTGTCCATCCATAGGATGCTGCGTTACTGCAGTCAAATAACCGAATCCATTGATGTTTTTATGCCAGAAAGGAGACGTTGTTTCGGCATCCAATGGGGTTGTTAAGATACGTGATAAAGACTTATCCTTGATGTTATAAGCCCAGATCATGTTGTTTTCATGCTTGCTCGTATCTTCACCGATCACCAAAATATCTGTACCTTCCAAGAAAGTTACATTATCAGGGTTGGAGATATTGTTAACATCACAGCTGTTTGCTGACAAAGCCGTTCCACTGTAATCCGTGGCAATACCCGCCACTTCACCAACCATATCGTAAGCAACATAATCAGAACCGATAGTACTGTTCTTAGTCACGTTTAACTCGTACACGCCACCACACTTGTTATAAGGAAGTTTAATGTCATTATTCCCACCCAAATCATAAGTGGTATTAGCCGCACCATTTTTTTCATTATTTTCCATACCGCGAGCCACTTCTGAGATCGCGACATAAAGCTTGTTATCACGTGCGTTGAACGTAATCCCTTCTTTCTTACGGAATTCGGAAGTAGCGCCTTTATAAGCGGCCATACGACGAGATTCCAAACGAGCCGCAATGGCTTCATCTGTCGCATCAACCGCTGTATCGCCGTTAACATCTTTAAGTTTTAAACACTCATTTCCGGCTGAAGTATTGATATTGATAAAGCCAGCTGTTGCACAAGACCCATCCCCTTGCGGCGCTTCTGTAGAAAAAATATCAGAGAACTTAGGTGCGTCGTTGGTTTGAACATTGCCATCTGGGTTTAGAATCGCTTTAATTGCTGCATCTGTTGAATGACCTAAACTGACCCAAGTTAAGGTAGCTCGCCCTAACCCATCGGCAGATACTTGGTTCCATTTCGCTGCATATAACGTCCCTGCAGAAAGATCTTCAGCGGTATCTGCAATAAACATAAACAAACTGCCGTTCGTGCCATCATCAGAGAGATAAACAGTTTTCTTATCCGGCATCACATAAGCCAGCTCATGCGCGAAACGCCCCATGGAATAATGCTTCGCATAATCAGCGTTTCCAGAAGCAGTGACTTTTACTTCAGGCGTCCAACCATAGTAATATGGACTCATTTTAGTGGCATCATTCCCCCAAAACTTAGCGACTTCATCATAATAAGTATTGGACGTTAAGCCTGTTACCGGGTCAGCATTCGCTTCAACCGAACGTGCATCAGGCTCATATTCTTCTGACCCCAAATGTGACTGCCAAGGTGTGATTTGCCCGGCACAATGAACATACCCACCGAAGTCGTCTTTTTGACTGATGAACTGAAGAGAGCCATCTTTTACAGATAAAGCACCTGTCTTACTGTTTTGCTTCAACTCATTCATATACATGGAACCAATCTGACATTCATATTGAGAGACCATATAAAGCTTATCGTTTTTTTGTAGAATCGAAATGTGGTCTAGTCCTGAACCAACTCCAGAGTTAGTCCCGTTACAGATATATGCCGAACCATCTGCAAAAGTAATCCCTTGATCCAGATAATCCTTAACCGCACCCCAGGTTTCGCCAGAAGAATCCAGTTCACCCGTTGCAAATAACTTTGTATAGCCAATGGTTTGTTTTTGACCGTTAACAACCACTTTTGAAGTGGTTTGAAGAGAGGTTTTAGTGGCGGTATCACTTGGAACAGGAATCGAAGCAAACATAACATCATTATTGTTCGACGTAAGATTGGTACCATCTTCACCTTGTAAATCGTTACAGCCAGTTAAAATAACCGATGACGCTATAACCGCTGAAATCGCTAGTGTCAATTGATTGAGTTTCATTTCTTTAGCCCTTAAATTAAAAAAATTTATACCTTGAATTGGTGGCTAAATTGTAGGGAAGAAAATAATGAAAAAAATGTCAGCTTTTTGTAACTTTAGAGACAGGAAAGTAACAGTTTCATAACAGTTTTATGTAATCTAAAAAACCAAAAAATGACAAGACAAATGGTCTGAATAAAGTTAACTTGGTTGAAACTGTTTTTGCTGACGAATCAATGCGGTCATGACTTGGTCTAAGTTATCACCAAAATCAAACTGAGGATCAAGTTCAATCAACAATTGTTTAATGGCTTCTAACGTAGAAAAGCTTTGAGCATTTTTTTGTTTTCGAATCGAATAAACAGACGGCTTGTTTGGATGAATCTGAATTCTGGGTAAGGCAGCTAACTCAGGATTCAAAAAAAGCATTTTTCTCGTTTTACGCCAGGTACCATCCAGTACTAAAACACGAACAGACTTTAACGGCAGGGTTCGTGCTACGTCAGAAGCACTCAATACGTCAGGCGCGTCGGTGCCTTCTTCGGGGGGATACAGTAAAAACGTTTGTTTGGCATCATCCAAATAAGGCGATAACTGTTCTCTGGAAAAACGTTCCCCCACCAAAATTTGAGAGCCTTGCAAACATCGGTGTGTTAAGAACGCTGTGCCTTTAACTTGATTCTGTTCCAAAGGATGCTGCAAGAAGATAATTTCAACGGACGGTTCAAACGCGGTCACAGCGTGACACAAGCAAAGCGATTTTAGGCGTAGACAATCCGGGCATTTTTCTCTGGGCATGGTTAAATGTCGCCTCATTCAATCAACACGTTATAATAGCAACATGATGCAGCCACCGCTAACCATTTCTTCAAGCGCACTCAAAACGCTTCATATTGAAAAAGCTAAAGAGACCACGTTTCTATTAGGGAATCACTTTCTTAAACAGCACAAACAAGTTCAAGCCGGAAAGAACGATTGGTTATATGTCGCACAAATAGATAAGCAGAAAATAGTCGGGGCTTTTCGGCTCGATGTTCAGCCAACGTATTTTTGGATTAGAAACTTATTTGTTGACCCTAACTACCGTCATCATGGTATTGGAACAAAACTGATTCAATACGCTCTTAATGAGACTGAACAGACGCCTTATTTTTGTTTTAATACGCCTTTATTAATGCCTTTTTATCAATCATTAGGGTTTGAATGTCTGTCACCAGATGAATTACCCGAAACATTAAGAACACGTTTATTAGGTTATCAAGAAAATGGTAAAAATTTAATCGCGATGCGCTTTAAAACATCGTAATTTTAAAACTGTTTTTGGAATGGTTTTTAATCGACAGTAAATTTTTATCGGCCTCTTTAAATAAGTCTGAATAATCCGAGAGGGTAATTGCGCCTCCCATGCTCACGCTCACGTCCAAAGAGTTCAGTCGATCATCATTAATAATAGATTCCTGAATACGCTTTGCCACCATTTCGGCATCTGCCAGACTGATCCCAAATAACAGAATCATAAATTCGTCACCCCCCCAGCGAGCAACTTTATCACTCGGTCGAACACAAGAGCTTAAATGATTAGCAATGGTCTTTAACACTTCGTCTCCTGCACTATGTCCCAGCGTATCATTCACTTTTTTAAAGTTATCTAAATCAACAATGAGTGCTCCTACTGCAAGCCCATCCATTCCTTGCGCACTCATCCTACTCAGTTCTTGATCGATTAAACGACGATTACCAACCTTGGTTAACGGGTCGAGTCGATTTTCTTGGTCTTTAACATCCACTTGCTTTCTAAGTGCTTTACGGTGTCGCTCCAATGTCAACTCATGTACGCCAGTAATAAATACCAACCCTAAACTGGCAAAATAAAAACGACTCGACAGCACAGTGTCTGTCATCCCCCATTTATCAAGCAGCCATACCAGTAAAACCAACAAGCATGCGAAAAAAACGCCCGACGCAGCGCCTAGAACTTGAATGGTCGCCACCAAAATGGGAAACACCCAAAAATATCCTGTGTGATTATGGCCGCCATATACCACTAAAAAAATCACAAACATTGTATTGACCACTAACATGGCGGCCTTGCCAAAAAAGGTTAACCCCTTCTTAAAAAGATAAATGCCAAACAGAAAAATCGCCAGCGCGAATACGCTTAATACTGAAAAAATAGGCCATTCTTGATTAAATGTGGCAACGGCAGCAAAAACTGCAACCGTTAAAAAATAGACTGGAATTAAAAAAATGAATCGATAATCTGTTTTAAAAAAGACCCCTTTAATACTCGTCACATAACCTCCTGAGTATCATTGCTTTCTTTTAAAGATTTGATATAAAGATACCGATACGCTTCTTCCAAATCATCCGAATCAGATCTTTCAAAGGATTTCACCATTTTCAGAAACCGGCCGTAATCACCCTCTTCTTTTAGAATACCTTGAATAATGGCGTCATTTAACGCCAATCCAACCAGCAATTCTTCCATTGATTTTTTAAGAATGACATCTAATAATGAGAACATTCCTGTTAAATAGTAAGATTCTGGATTGGATAATTTTTCATGCTGAGCACACAATCGCATGAAAATAGCACGCGTTCTCGCGATATTAAACACCTCAGGCACGACATCATCCGATAAGCTCAAAGAAATCATACTCGCCCATGACTGAACGCGTTTTAACCCAAACAAGACCAAAACTTGCCTTAATGTATCAAACTCCGGCATTTTGGGCGTGCGATGTTGTACGGCAAGTTTCACCAGCTTATGCATCAATCCGACATCCTTGGAAACAATCTTTTCCAACTGATCCAATGAAATATCCGGTTCTGAAAGATTTTGCAACAGTTCAAACAAATGAAGCTTAGAAACTGAAAGCTGTTGCCCGGTGACAATCTCAGGCCTAGCAAAATAATACCCTTGAAAATAATCACATCCTGCTTCCAGACAGATTTGATGGACTTCTTGCGTTTCAACTCTTTCGATTAAAATTTTGGTACGAGCGCTGGCCACGCCTCGAATCTTTTGAACCAACAAAGGAATTTTGTTGGGATTTACATTCTCAATATCCAGCTTGATAATATCTGCCAACCGGATAAAAGGGATAAACTCTTTTTTAAAAACAAAATCATCCAGCGCAATAGGAAAACCTTTTTGTTTTAAACGACGAATCCCCTCTAAGGTGGTTTCTGTTACAGGTACGGTTTCCAGCACTTCACACACAATACGATTGGAAGAAAAACAAGGGTCAACATCAGGCTCAAAAAACGACTCTGAAAAATTGATAAACGCTTTCGCACTGCCCACCAAATCACTTAACTCCAGCCCCATCATTGAGTTATGAATAACCGTCGCCGTCGCCTCATGGTCATCTTCAAACACTGCGGCATTGGGATGAAACCCATCTCTAAAAAGAAGTTCATATCCATAGACTTGATTTGATCGATCAAAAATTGGCTGTCGGCCAATAAAAAGCGTTTCCATTTAACAAACCTGATTCATGCTCTCGAACAAAAGTGGGTTAGAACGTTCTGAGATGGTTAATTATGCTTAGTTTTGATTCTATAACAAAAATAATAATTTAGGGAATAAAAAACCATAAAAATTCAATGTAATCATCATCGTACTGTTAACAGCTCATCCCAACGCGTAGTATACCGTTTTGACATTTTGGATCGTTTCATCTGCCAGGCCTGGTCATTTTTATGCCCTTCCGCGGCTAACTGAACCGTGCCTTTTCCCATGCGATGATTCAATGAATCCATCACCTGCATTAACCGATCTGACTTCTGGTTGGCAGAATATTGCGGATTCGGTGCAAAGCAGTCAATCTGCACCGCTCCTTTTTCCGTCACCCCGGACAACGTCACCCCGGCTTTCTGATAAGCGCAACCTGAACGCCAAATCGATCTTAGGGCACGCTTTGCGAGTTTAATCAGTAACACAGAACTGTCTGACGGATAAATCAAAGGCAAAGTCTGCGCATTCTGATAATAACGTTCCCGGTTTTGAAATGGGCTGGTTCGTATCGACACAGAGACAAACTGACACACTTTCTGTTGAGCGCGTAACTTTTCTGCTGCACGCACAATATAAGTCGAAACCGCCTGCTCCATTTCAAAATAATCCATTACTGGCTTTCCAAAAGAACGCGAGGAAATGATTTGTCGATCCGAGGTCGCAAGCTGCCCTAACGACAAACATGACTCCCCTCTTAACTCCCGAACGATACGTTCTGCCGTAATAGAATACCGCTTACGAATCAGCTTAAGATCACTCATCTTTAAATCATAGGCCGTGAGAACGCCCTGCGCTTCCAGTTTGGCAGATAAAGCTTTACCTATGCCCCAAACATCACGAATCGCAACTTTTTTGAGCAATCCATTCAAACTACTTTCCGATAACACCGTTAAATCGAGCACCTCTTGGTACGCGGTTTGTTTTTTAGCCAAATGGTTTGCCAGTTTTGCCAGGGTTCGAGACGAGCCGAATCCAACCGCCACTGGCAAGCCTAACGACTGCATCACCGTACGCTTCATCTCTTGACCATACGACGTAAAGTCCGATAACGACATGCCCGACAAATCCAGAAAACTTTCATCAATGGAATAGATCTCTTGCTGGATGGCAAAGCCCGATAAAATCGAATGCATTCGGCTACTCATATCCGCATACAACTCATAGTTAGAACTGAACACCACGGCATGAATCTGATCCAAATACCGTTTCACCTTAAAGTACGGTTGAAACATAATACTTTCCGGGCGCGCAGCATGATACCCACCAGGCCCGAATTGCGTTTTTTGCTGTTTCAAAAGCCTATCAATTTCTTTCGCCTTGGCATTGGCCGCCACCACACAGCCGTCATTATTCGACAATACCACCGCAGGCTTATTTTTAAGCGCAGGTTCAAACGCCATTTGGCAAGAGACATAAAAACTGTTGCCATCCACCAGTGCAAAAACCGCCATAATTTTTCATATCCCTAAAAGTTTTTTGAATTCTGTTACAAAAATTATAGTCTATCTTTTATAATTCCTGTAACAGAATTCAAAAAGAAACGTATTTATGACAGAAAAAAACATAACGGCCGGTGGTGCCAGAAAAGGTGCGGGGCGTAAGAAAGGGTCCGGAAAATTTGGCGAAGAAACCAAAGTGATCCGGGTTCCAGAATCGAAAGTAACCATTGTGAAACACTGGCTGTCTGAACAAGCAGAAGCCGAACAGCAACAAAAAGACTTGCAAGAAGCACAAGCGTTAGCCGGTGACAAACTACACATTCAACTGCCCGACTCCAGTGAAAAAGTGTTGATTCCCCTGCACAGCCATAAGGTAGTGGCGGGCTTTCCAAGCCCCGCCGACGATTATGTGGAAACCCGTTTGGATTTAAACGACAAACTCATTCAAAACAAACAAGCGACTTTCCTGTTGACCGTACAAGGAGACTCGATGAAAAAAGCGGGAATTCATGATGGGGATATTTTAGTGGTGGATAGAAGTTTAACCCCGCAAGACGGTAAGATCGTCATCGCGGCTTTGGATGGAGAACTCACAGTGAAAACGCTCTCCATTAAATCAACTGGCACTTGGCTGGTGCCCGAAAATGATAATTACCCGCCTATTCCCGTCAGAGAAGAATCGGACATCGTTATTTGGGGCGTGGTGACCGCCACCATCAAACAATTCTAACAACGCGCTCTTGATAAACATCCATTAAAAAACAGCCAGGCCTGGGCGTTTTTAAGAGTCTGAAGCAGCTGACTCGGGTACCAAGCATTCCAACAAGCGACAGACTTGTCGTTTACAACAACCATTGCCATCCGAGGCATACGTTTTGCGCTGAATCTCCTCAAGCGTAAAAGCGCCTTCGGCAATGGCATTAATAATCACCCTCTTCGGCACTTCATTACAAACGCATAAGTTATCATCCAAATCTTTTTTAAGGATCTCAGGCAATTTATCTAACGGGTTCTCTATCATAATAGATTTTAAATAATGCTTAAAATATCAATGACTTTTCGCCATTTCTAAAGCACTTTCAAAGCTTCTACATACCGACATAAAACCTGATTTATGACAAAAAACCGCATCGTCTAATCCGGTGACCTCTTTCAACTCATCTTCTCTTAAACCGCGGAATCGTTCTGGCAAATGATTTTCCTTACCATTACAAAACACACCATAGCCTTCATTGCCTTTCGGGTACACCACACGGGTAATTTCAGGATGAGATCGAATAAAGTCTTTAAAAGGTAAGTTTTCGGCCAACACCAAAATGCCTTCATCCACATTTTTAGCGCATGCTTCCAGCTCAACCACCACTTCCGCTTCTTTGATTGCCGCTTTAATGAAGTTATTCAAAATACCATTGGTGAACGCAATCGCGGCTTGAAACGCTGCCACTTGTTGTTCGACATCATCCGTCGAAGACGCATTCATCATCCCAACCAACATTGACACGGATGGACGCGGGTCTTCCGTAAACATACCATTGTCGACCGCATCAATATCGCTGATAATTTTTTTATCTACCCACTCCAAAGCAAACTGCGTTTCATATTTACCTTCCAAGCCTTTCGCTGCCAAAATCTTCGCACCAAAGTGTTCCCACACTAACCCCGCCGTGGCATAAGGTGTGCCATCTTCACGGGTACGGGTAAAGCTGTTTTGATGATGATCAAAGCGCAATCTTTCTGGGTCGTACTCACCTCCCACATCCAACACCATTTCGGCTTGGTCTATCACTTCCTGATCTCGTGATCGTACAATCTCCTTGTCTTCGATCATCAAGATCATCGCAATGGCAAAGACTTCATCCGCATGAAAACGGCCGGAATGGGTAACGAGCATAAGACTTCCTTATTTGGGTCAGCAAATTAATTTTAAAAAACTTAGTGTGCGTTATGTTAGCGCATTTCACCCTATTATGGGCACTAAAGCACTGAATAGAACTCGATTGTTTTCACTTTATTTATTGGTAAGATAGCCTTACAACCTATTAACTGAGTTCCTCAACGAAACGGCTGACACATGTTTTTATACTTAAGTTCACCGCATTGCCAACAACACAGTAACGGCTGGGGGCATCCAGAAAATGCACAGCGTGTTGTTCAAATAGGACAAGCCTTAAGCGAAGCGGACCTATTAAACAATGCGCTTCAAAAAACCATCCAACCGACCACAGAGGAAGATGTTTTACGGGTGCATTCCCCCACTTTCTGGGAAACCTTAAAAAAGCATCTCCCTGAAAGCGGTTTTGTAAAGATTGATGATGACACCTCTCTGAGTCCAGGCAGTTTAGAGTCGGCTTTGACAGCAAGTGGTGCCGTCTTAACCGCCGTGGATGCCATTATGAATCAAGAGGCAAACCAGGCTTTTTGTAATATTCGCCCACCGGGGCACCATGCAGAAAGAAACCGCCCGATGGGATTTTGCCTCATCAACCACATTGCCATCGGCGCGGCTTATGCGCTCGAAAAATATTCACTAGAACGCATCGCCATTGTCGATTTCGACGTGCATCACGGTAATGGCACAGAAGACTATGTTGCAAGAGAACATAGAGTCGCTTACGTTTCCAGCTTTGAAGAAAACATCTTCCCTTTCACCAACCCCGTTTCTGATTTAAACAATATGCTCAAACTCCCTCTAAAATCACACAGTGACGGACACGCCTTTTTAAAAGCATGGCATGATTCCGGGTTCGACTTTGTCAGACAATTCAAACCGCAACTCATTTTCATCTCAGCCGGATTTGATGCCCACAAACAAGACCCTCTCGCCAATCTCAACCTTACAGAGCAAGACTTCTACAATTGGACCCAACAACTCATGCAGCTCGCTCATGAAGTGTGTGAAGGAAAAGTGATTTCAGTATTAGAAGGCGGATATGACTTAAAAGCCCTAGCAGAATCCGCTACAGCCCATGTTAAAGCCTTGCAGGCCCTCTAAAAATAGCCAGGCCTGGACAGATTTGAGTGAATGAAATCACCCGCTACATCTATAGATTTCAGGCAATAAAAAAGCCAGACTTCATTCACTCGTAAGTGTTTGAAAAATCTGGCTTTAGAATGTGGTAGCGGGGGCTGGATTTGAACCAACGACCTTCGGGTTATGAGTCAATATTTATAACATTTTCAACAGCTTAACAACACTCTCAACAACCCGAATGCACGATACCACTACTTTATACAACTTAAAAAATTAACATCCTTTGAAACAATAAAGTTGTCTAAAAAATTAGTGTCGATTGAGACTTCGATGAACGGGAATGCCTTATTAAATTCTTCCCATGCCTTCTCCGTATCAATCATTTTTCTTCCCTGTGCCTAACGCCGCGCTCTGCGGAAAATTTGTCCGACAGCAGCGTTTTGTTAGCTCTATTAACCCAACTTGTGGTCATCTATTGCCTCCAAAAATTCACTTTTATTGGTGAATGATTGGCTTACACCAAGCAGCTTGATATAAAAAATCCATACATGCAGCAAGAATTCAGATAGACCTTCTAACTCACCTGATGTATGTCCATGATGTAAATACCTAGAACGCAGCCCATATACAGACTTCACAGCCTTAACTATAGACTTACGCTCAGGTAGCTCTTGTGACGTAAAAATTGCTAATCTTTCAGCTAAGTTCTGCTGAATTGGCTCATTTTCATTTTTAAGAAGAGTGCTTTCTAAGGCCGACAATATATAAACCAGCTTCTCTAGAGGCTCTGCTGTGAAAGCCGCTTTTGAATACAATGTGGAAGTGTTAAGGATTAAAGATTCGAACTCTGTAGGCTTCTCCTTAACAGCGATATCGGATAGAATCCCCAGTCCGCATTTAGCATATTCTTCGATATCATTTTCTGATATGTGCCAACTCCTCATAGAGGCTTGATCTAGTATTCCATGTGTGACACTAAAACTATTTGACTCAAAAATAGAAATCGTTGTTGATTGAGCCAAATTTTCTGTACCTTTAATTTTACATATACACTTTATATCAGGCATTAACATTGCACCTGAATAAATGCCAATAAAACTGGTAATTCTTTGAGCGGTCATGATTGCTAAGTCATTGGCAAAATTTGGCTCACACGCCATCCTAACTTCGACAGCTGCATACCCTTGATAGTCTTTACGGAATTTTTGGAAAAATGCATCAGCATTATTTTTTTGTTCTTCGTCGTCTATTGATGCACCCGTAGCAGCTATTTCATCAACTAATGATTTTGTAATATTGCATATTACAATCCCGCAAAATGAAAATGGCCGTTGAACAACCATATTGGCAATGGGGACATAAACAGTAACAGGTTTAACAGCATCCTTTGCCTCTTCAATTAGTGCAGACATGAATGGTTTTTCTTGAACATTTTTGATATATGAGTTTTTTAGCCATTTAAAAATGACCTCCTCAATAAACTCACGGCTAAGTCTGTCTCTAAACGCTGGCAATCTCTGTATCTTCTCAGCTAAATCTACTAATGATTTGTGAGATTCATTTTCTAAGCCATAGCGGACTCCTTTACTAATAAAGAATCTTGCAACTGTATTGCCACGATAGTCACTGGCCTTTTCTTGCAAATCACCAATAATATCTTTGTCTGTAATGGTTGCGCCTACATGTACCTCAGTTTCAAATTTTGAAACAGATTTTCCTTGATTCGGAATAGCTTCAATTTTTTTAATCAGAGAACATACTTTTGAATTAAAGTTTTCTTCTGCTGACGGATGTATTTCAAACATAATTAGTATTCACATTTATGAGAGCTAACGTCGGCTGAATCACTTTGTTCGGCTCTTTCATCAAAATATCCCTTCAAACGCGAGGAGCTGTTCTGCCTTTATAATAATGCCCAAATTGTTTGGGATTCCCGCAACAGCTACGGCCTTCTGCTGTGTCGGCACGAGCACCACCTTTACCTCGCCTTCAACTGTGTGTTGAGGTCCCGCATATAGCACGCCGAGGAGCTTAATCCTAGTTGACCCCATGAACGTGCCTTTGCGTGTTTGGTAACTTCCTACATCGAACAACATGACAGGGGACCCGCTGGAACCGGGAAAACATGCGGCATCTATCAAAAACTCCTTATTGCCGTTCCAATCGTACTTGTAATCCGTAGCAAGCACCCCTCTGCGAAATATCGGCAGGTTGTTCTTGCGATCCCATAGTCCGTTTGGATAGCCGACCATCGTGATGTTTTCGAGGCCAATCATGTCCTCGATTTCTGATTTAGAGAGAAGATATTCTTTGTCAATGGTTACAAAGAAAAACTTCTGATCTCTCTGTTCGGCCTCCCTTAAGAGTGTGGCAATTGGCATCGCACAAAGATCAATATCCGGATCAGGATGGGGGATCCACCGCTGTTCGAATGAGTCAAGCTCAAAAGCTTGACATGTGCCCACGGAAGGCCCGCCGGTAGCATCTTGCAATGTGAGGAGGAATCTACCCTTAGTTGCTCCGGACACTACATGTTTGTTTGTTATGATGACAGGTACATGTTGATCCCCGTTCTTGTCGAGGCTGTAGAAGAACCCGGTCCCTGTACCAATTCCGCCCCGCACGTCGCACTCAATGCGCACCGTGCTATGGCGAAGTTGTTCTACTGGGCTTAGTGCCATTACTCTCCCTCCTTTACGCCGAACGTCTAAATCAGTCGCGCATTTTTTGCGTCGACTGTATTTTCTTGTTCGGCTCTGGTATTACTACAGATATTTTGCTTGAATCCAGTTTGATTTTAATGCCCTCTTCACCACCAACCTTCACAAATGTAATCTTACCAATCCCATCGTATAGTACTTCTACATTACTGATAGAACATACTTTCTCATTACATGTTGCCATGTGTGCATCTTTGATGGACTCAGATCTTAAAATTTCATTAATAGCTAAGCCTGTGTCTTTTTCTACTAGCAAGATTACTTCTGGCTCATATATTCCCATTTTTGACATCGTATTTTTGATGGAACTATCTAAAACTTTGCCAAAAATTAATGGTGACATGACTATGAATAAAGTGAAAACAATATTGATACTAAAAGTCTCTCGTTCTCTAGGAACAACTTCCTCAGCAGGTATTGGCTGTATTAGCAAATACAAGTACCCCATAAAAAATACTGAGATATAAATATAGAAACCCTTCTCGATATCGACAGCCAATACCATTAGAAGTATTGCATTACAAACAATACCACCAACAATAACAGGAAACTTTGCACCAGCTTGATCAGGAACTCTCGGTAACGATACACTAACGATTTTACCTAGAATCCAATTTATAGGGACTCTAAATATTGTCAAAAGGCCAATTGCCGCGCCAAATAAGACCAAAGTTAATATTATGTAGTAAAAACCGAAGGTAATAATGACCCAAAGAAAGAATAGGCCGTCTCCCACAGTTAGTCCAACTGGATAGAAACCAACGCTATGACTATATACAACTACGATAATTGCACCTAAAACTATGCCGATAATTGATGCAAGCTTAAGTACCTGTCCTAGTGCTTCACAAATTTCAGCTATATTCTTAATTTTTTTCATGCACAAAATATCCTTTAATGTACTTCGCCTAACGAATAAATTAAGCCGCTGCGCGTTATCGTAGTCGGCTTGAGTGTTTGTTAGGCACGCTCAAAATCATTTTATAATATTAGGTGCAACTACATTTTGTTGTAATCCATGAAGCTCATCGGCTATTTCTGAAATACTATTTTTTAGTTGTACGAGCTCAGTAGTATTTAATCCCGGTGAGGATAACACTTGGATTTTTAGAAACTATTTTAATAATTTCAACAACTTAAAATAATTCTTATAAAAACCTGCAAGTGTCTAATAAATTAGGGGAGGTTCAGTTAGCACTCAATGCCTCTATGAAAACTTTAAACTCAGAACCATCATAATCGACTTCTTGCATATTGAAAGTCATTTCACGTAATAGTAAGTCCAATTTTTCAGGTTTCAAAAATAAGGCTTCCTGTAAGAAATCAAAGGTCTCCTTTTTAATCAACTTCGCAGCATCCCGCCCGAGTATTCTTGCAGAAGCTCTATCTAAATCCCAGTCTTGCAACTCCATATCTCCTTCATCGTACATCCGATCAAAAATAAAAGGAATCTTGCAATAGGAAATCATCAAATAGCGTATATCTTGAGCATCCTTTTCACGAATTAATGGCTCTCGTTCAAGCCACGAAATTAGTTTTAGGAATGACATTGCCGCAGGAGATGCCACTTGAATCATAAAACTTGAAGAGTCATCACCTATTTGAACCGTAAAAGCATGATCAAAAGCTTCATCAAACCCCAATACAGACATTTCAACCGATTCATCAGGGGGCCATTGTATATTACCTACATCATCTGCCAACTCTCCAAAAGGCATAACATCAATTTCCCATGTAGTGTCTCCGTCTATTTCTAGATAGAATCTATGAGCCATTTTTTCTGATTTTCTAAATCCTTTAGCAAGCAACCCTTCAGCTAAATTTTCAAATGCTGTCCAATTCCTTACCTGTACGGCGAAATCAATATCGCGCGTACCACGTTCCAACCTAGCATTAAAACCATGCACTAAAACCAAATCACGAGCCATAGCACCTACAACCAAAACCTCTAGCTGTAACGTACTTGCAACCGCCTGAACCTCTTGATAGATACTAGCCAAGCCTTTTGGCAATTTGCCACGTAAATCAACTAAGGTATTGCTCATATAACCTCTGTGCTGTTTCTAAATTGCGCGCATAATTTGAGTTAATTAAATCCGCATACACTAATAAAGCCGGCGCTAAAGCTCGGTTTTTCTGCGCAGCCCCCTCTTTCCAGAATGTCTCTACAAACTCGATTCGAATACTATCCTCATTCTCAGTTTTGAGCTTTTTCAAACGCGCAGTTTTAATCAATTCTCCCATCATTTCTTGAGGAATAAAAACTACACCATCTTTTGCTTGTAAATAATGTGTATAAGTTTCAGCAGCAATCTCACCACCCCAAAGCGCGTCAAATTGTGCAATATCGATTGTTTTCCACCAACCTGTCGATTCCGTTGTAAAAGATCCAAGAAAATGCTTTTGCTTAAGCTTTGGGTAATACTCAACCCAGTTTTGGGTTAACCGATCTTTGTCTACTAAACTTCTGTTATTACCCTCTTTTTGAACATAGCCCTGTTGAACTAAATCCCTCAAAATACACCCTACACTACCTAAAGCCACATCGGCCTGTTCAGCAATCTCACGATAAGTTTGTTGAATTAAATTGGGATTTTGCAATAAAGCAAAAATGACCTTTAAACCTGCATACTGGAAAGCGCGATTACTTTTTACAATCGTTTGTTCTTCAGTTAGCTTATTCCCTTTTATAAAAATATAGATTGCCCCTTTCTGAATAAAGGCATTGCCAGCTGTATCGATACAAAACACACCTTCATCTCGCAATTTATCCATTAAATTAGGGTTAATATAACGAGTTACTAGAACGACTGGCTTTTTATGAACTTCTCTTGTTAACTCATAAAGAACTGCATGTAAGTTTTGATTAGTAATAGAGGTCTTTACAAACAATCTAAAAGTCTCACCTTTCATAACTGCCATGGCATCAGTACCATTGAGCTGATAATGTATAGGAAGCTTTAACTCAACCCCCATGGTTGTCTGCTGCTGAAAAGACTCTATTGCTCTTTCCAGTAGTTTCATTTCATTAATAGATTTTTTCATAAGATCAAATACCCAAAAAACAATTCTTGTTCAAAATAATACCATGTTCATAAAAAATGAACAATACAAAAAAATGAACAATATTATAAGACCTGCTAATTACTATTAGATAAAGAGCATATCAAATAATCTGAATCACGATTTTTGACTTGATAGAACCCCTTGATGCTTAAATCATCAGCTCAGAGAGTTGTTAACTATAATTCAAAAGCACGTTTGGCCATTCTTTTAGAGTATTTTTAAAATAACCAATTATTGTAAATACATTTCTTGCCTAAAACAGCAGGATTGGCGACACTGTTAGTGTATTGATAGATCATCGCCCTTCTGGATACCATATTGAAAACAAGAAAATATTCTAAAACATAGATAACTAACATATAAAATATAGTATTGAAAATAATTAAAAATACGAAGTTTAACTAAGGAATAATATGTCAAATATCTTAGCCGACTCAATCAATGAAATTAATGAAATTGAAGATTTGCTTAGTAAGGAAATGCCAACCTACCGACAAGCGTATAGTGATAGAACAGCATGGATCATGTCCTGCATTTCAGAACTTTCATACATTAAATTTAATGAACTATTTCCTGGAAAAGCTAAAGAGTACTTTATTCAAAAATTATCCGATTTAATTGATGATGACAAAAAATCTTCCTTATTTAAATTAATTGAGTTAGTCGATTATGATCCTCAGAAAGAAAAACAAAAGCTAGAGGAAAATACGGCTTTTTTAGGAATGCATCTTGTTGAGACTTTTGATAATAATGGAACTCAAGCAATACTACTTGAAAATGACACCTCCCTTTTTTTAGGGTTTAGAGGAACTGAACCAACAAGTATTAAAGACATTAAATCAGATACTAAAGCAACTACTATTGCATGCGAGTCTGGTGGAAAAATTCACTCTGGGTTTAGTGAAGCATTCAACCAAATAGCTATAGAAGTTCAGCAGACATTAAATAAAGAACAGTTTTCTAAAAAACCTTTATTTATAACTGGGCATAGCTTAGGAGGCGCTTTAGCTACCATTGCAGCTAAGAAAATAACACATAACGGCGGTATAGCAGCTTGTTATACTTTTGGCTCTCCAAGAGCTGGAGATATTGATTGGTTTACTAATATCAAAACTCCAATTTATAGATTGGTAAATGCTGCAGACCCTGTAACTATGCTACCTCCCGGGAGCGAAACTATTGGCCTATTTGCATGGGGATCAAAGTTTATCCCATATTTTGGTAAATCAATAAGAGGTTGGTTATTATCAAAGTTTAACGGTTATTATCATGGTGGAAACATGAGATATCTGACCAACTGCACTAAGCAAGATTACAGTCAAACCAAACTGCTATACTCTGTCAGTTTCTTTTTTAGAATAAAAGCATTCATAGTCAAAAAAATGCCGTGGAAAAAAGTATTAGCTGATCACTCGATTAGCATTTACAGAAAGAAACTTAGGATTATTGCTTGTGCTAGACAAAACCTCTAAAGCTAGACCTTTGGTTAGTTTTTTAAAATTTATTAACGAGGGCAAGACTTGAGTTAATATTTTTTAGATTAATAGTTTTTTCCTATCATTATTACAATAATTTATCGGCAATTATTCTTAAGTCATACGACTAAACTTTCAACTAGATATAAGGCTTCAATGACAATAAAAAACAAACCAACTCGTTTTAGAGCTTATAAACTAGACAGTGCAGGATCATCATTTTCCTATTTTAATGGCTCTACATTTACTCTTATAGAGGCTCGTTACAATGAATCTAACAAAAAAAGCATTCAACAAGAGCTAGAGCTATGTAAAGTAGATACAATCCATAACTTGCACATAACGTCCTGGGATATAGATCATTGCTCACCAAAACAGCTTGAAAAGATACTTACAGATTTTAATCCAAACAAAATCGAATACCCTGGCTATACACCCCACACTGATTGTGGAAAAGAGAGTCTTAATATAATTCAAAAATATGAAACAAGAAGGAAGCAAAATAGTAAGGTTATCTGTGTAACACCTAAATATATATCAAGTTTGGATAATGCAACGAATTACGGATATCGAGATATACTACACCACCCTACATTCATTGATAACGAGGGACCTTCAAACAATAATTCGACTGTAAAGCATTTTAGATCTGGATCATTCAATGTGCTGAGCCTTGGAGATATTGAATGCACTAATATTGCTTCAGGTCTACGTAGACTACGGACAATTAATAAGGAAACCGATGTAATGATTCTTGCTCACCACGGCGCTAACAATGGATTCACTACATCAGCTTTTATTAAAAAAGTTCGACCTACAGTTGCAATTGCTAGTGCAGACTACGCAAATCAATTCAAGCATCCAAAACAAGAAATACGAGACCTCTTGCATAAACAAAACATAAAACTATTTACGACAAAAACAGGAGATATTGTTATCTTCTCTACTGGCAAGCATGACGGGAACTACACATTATTAAACCTAAAATCTGGTAGCACTGAAGTGTCAAGTAAACATCACTTTTACGCACGAAAATCGGACTTTCTTAAAAACAACAATGATACAATTAGAGCAAAAATTAAGCGGCGAAACCTTGGGCCAAAATAATAATTATCAACCACTTAATTAAAAGCTAGCCTATTGCGGGCAACTTAAAACATTTCTACTTTTCATTTGTTATGAACATCTATATTTAAATTTTTTGCACCTTGAACACTTAATTCTATTTTTCATCTTTTGATACATTTGATTTTTTTATGCCAAACGCAGCTTCTGCTATTGCTTCAAGTTTTTTTATAAAATTATCTACATTCAAACCAGCTACAAAGGATAACGCTAGAAAACCATAGTTACTTGGGTTGGAAACTTCTGTAGCTTCTAGCACTATCAATCCTGCCTTTAAAAAAATGTAACTTATAAAACCTGCCATTACGCTAACTATCGGTCTAATGTAGTACCAGACTTCCCAGTGTTCTGACCACTGATTTTTAACACAACGATTCAAGTATACCGCTCTTAAGCAATATAAAACCCCTCCAATCCCACCTGTTAAACCACAGTATAAAAGCAATTTATAAGGCATTAACCAACTTGGAAGAGCTTCTTTACCCAGAAATATGTAGCCATAGGTTATTAAAAACAAAAATAGTAATAAGTAAAAAATAATTTTCTTCATGAAATCACCTTAGCTATACTGGTAAAAAAGCTACATTGTAGTTTTAGGATAAATTCTAATTTAATTAATAAGCTTCAGGGAATTATATATGGTTGATTATTTTGAAATCGATTTTCTTCCAGTTGGTGAAAAAACTAGTGGCGATGCAATTGCAATTAGATATCAAAAAGATAGAAATATCTATATCCATGTGGTTGATGGCGGTTATCAAAAAAACGGCGAAGAACTTATAGAACACATTAACGAGTATTATGACAATCCAACCTTTATCGATCATGTTGTTGCAACTCATAATGATCAAGATCATACCTGTGGTTTAAAAGAAGTACTTAATACATATGAGGTAGGTTGTTTATGGATTCATCGGCCTTGGGAATATGCAGATGAACTCGTACATCGATTCAAACGTTTTAAAAATGTGGATAATTTAGCAAAAAGATTAAAAGATATATACTGTAATTTAGCCGCACTGGAAGAAATAGCGATTGAAAAAAACATCCCCATACAAGAGCCATTCCAGGGAGAATCTATTGGTCATTTTAAAGTAATGGCGCCATCAAAAGAGCTTTTTCTACAATTAGTGGAAGAATCAGAAAAAACACCAGCACTTGTAGATAAGACTGAATCAATATTTACTACTTTTATATCAGAAATAGTTAATTATGTTAAATCTTCCTGGGGCCAGGAAAACTTTTCTAACGAGAATACTAGTGCAGAAAATGAAATGAGTGTAGTCCAATATGCTTATTTAAATTCACAAAAAATACTGTTAACTGGTGACTCTGGTAGAAGAGGATTGACTGAAACTATTGGTTATTCTCCAATGGCTGGTTTGTCATTACCAGGCATACATAAACTTCAAGTGCCGCATCATGGTTCTAGAAGAAATTTATCTAGTGACCTGCTAGACCAGATAGTTGGTTCCAGACTTAAAACAGCGCCCGATGAAGATGATTACACATTCTCTGCAGTCATTAGCGCAGGAAAAGAGGATAAAAAGCATCCAAGAAATGTGGTGACTAGGGCAATGCATCACAGAGGTGGAAAACCATTATCTACTAAAGGAAATACATTGCGAGTATCAAAAAATGCTCCTAAAAGAGACAATTGGTCTTCTGCAACGCATCTAGAATACCCTGATGACCAAGAAGAATAGAGAAGCATTGTTTCCCAAAATCATTTTCGAAATCATTCCTGATATTCTAAGCATGATTAGAGAGATTCGTAGCATTCAAAACAATTCCGCAATATTTAATAGTATCGTTTTGCTATCATGGCATCTGAATCGCCACTAATTCAGTAGACACTTCTTAGCAATTCAAAATTGTCAAAAATGAAGTGTTAAATGAGGAGGAAACACTTCTCTGAAGTCTTAAAGCAAAGATAAAAAAGGAGAATCAAAATTCTCCTTAAAAATCAATTCTCTCACTTTTATTCCTATTTAAATCCATACAACACTACCTAAAACTACATGCCTTCGGACCATGAGTAAACATTTATAACAATATCAAAATATTTATTACAGTACTCACTGTTCAGAATCGCTTTATTCTTCTTAGTCTTTAACTATTAACGGGTATATCTTTATAGATCTTATACACACCATATAAGAAAACATAGCCAATAAGTGCCATCGCTAATTCACCAATTTTTATTGATTGCGGCTTCACCTGATTAATTTCCAGAATAATTTTGACGACATCAATAAATAAATATTGCCCAGAATACCAACTAATAGCCATAACGAAGAAAGTCAAAGCTAAAATGCTTCCAAAAATTATAGCTAATGTATACGATAACGTTGGAGCAGTTTCATTTGAATTAAATACCGAAAACATCAAAAACAATGCTGAAAATACTGCATACAGCCAAGAAATTTCAGAATAACCACCATTTGTACCAAATAAAACTGTAGATAAAACTGAAAATACTGGTAAAAAATACACAAATTTACTTTCAGCAACCATTATAGATAAATTCGCAAAGAATAAACTCATAAACAAAACAGAGTAATAGATAATCGCAACTCCAATAATGTCTAATAGCGCACTTACCTCATTGCCTAAATGGAAATCTACTAATGGTATCTGATAATTATGACTTACATTGATAATATAAAAATAACAAATAAATGGTAAAGCAAAGCTCAATTGAAAAAAATTACTTTTAGTTATTTCTTCAGGGATCAGTTCTTTTATCATTCACATCCTATGTTTTGTAAAAATCTTTAAATTAAAACTCAGTATATCCTATCTTAATGGATCATACATTCAACTCGTAAGTGCAACGTTCTTATTCCAAAACACCTCATTAGGTGTTTTGTATCCTAAACACTTTCTGGGACGGTTGTTGAGTTGTTCAACAACCGTATCTATTTCCAACTGAGAGACCTTATCAAAACTGGTTCGTTTCGGAAA
>NZ_JARTLM010000134.1 GCF_029625905.1 Hydrogenovibrio sp. 3SP14C1 | reverse complement strand
AAGCGGGGCCGAGGCCAGCGGAAGAGTAAGTGCTACGCCAGCCTCAGCCGCCGCAAAATAGCGGCGTGCCCTGGCCTGGTCATGTTGAATCTGCGCCTTCAGCGCGTCGAAATCGTCGAACTTCACTTCCCCGCGCAGCCGAGCACAGGGGTAAACCGTCAGCCGCTGACCATACAGGTCGCCGGAAAAGTCCAGCAGATGCACTTCGAGGGTGGGCCGCTTGGCCCCCACGGTGGGCCGAAAACCGACGTTGGCCACGGCGGGCAGG
>NZ_JARTLM010000133.1 GCF_029625905.1 Hydrogenovibrio sp. 3SP14C1 | reverse complement strand
TTAAAAATTATTATTTGATTTGATAAACTCTTTGTTTATAGTGTTTTAATATCTTATTTATTTCTAGAGTTTGCTTGTTTTCCGTTTTATGTGCTTGGCATTGCCAAATAACCAATTTAACTTTTGGATATATTCATTAGATAAGTTGTTCTCCACTTGTACAGTGTAGAACTTTCTCGAAGGGTTTTCGAAGAAATGAATCATTACGTTAAGAATATTTAGTTGTTGTTGTAATGCACAAAAATAGACTAAAAAATAAGATTTTAAA
>NZ_JARTLM010000132.1 GCF_029625905.1 Hydrogenovibrio sp. 3SP14C1 | reverse complement strand
CCAACACATCATCCAGCCGGTAGCGCACAATCGGTTGGGTGCTACGGGTAAAGTCAGTGATCAACGGCGTAAAACGCTGCTCATCAATCCACTGCGGTTCAATATGCAAGAACTCTTCGTTCAGATGCAGGGTACCGTGCGCACAAGTAGCCGCCAGGAAGCCCTCAGTGGCCTGATACACCTCACCTACCACGGGAAAAACCTGCGCCAGCAGACGCCGGTCTTGTTCTTCCAGCACTTCTGCCACCGAAATCACCTTCTTTACCTC
>NZ_JARTLM010000131.1 GCF_029625905.1 Hydrogenovibrio sp. 3SP14C1 | reverse complement strand
CTTCCGATCTTGCGGCGAGTACACTGACCAGTGCCCCCATGCCAAAACCGCTGAACAGCGAACTGCCAAACTCCAGCTTGCTACCCAGCACCAGGCAGATGCCTACCAGCCCCAGCGCCAGGCCCAGCCATTGCCGTGCGCCCAGGCGTTCGCCCAGCAGTGGGCCTGCACAGGCGGCGGTCAACAATGGCTGCAAGCCGACCAGCAAGGCCGCCAGACCCGCTGGCATTCCCAGGTAAATGCCATAGAATACGCCGCCAAGATAGGT
>NZ_JARTLM010000130.1 GCF_029625905.1 Hydrogenovibrio sp. 3SP14C1 | reverse complement strand
CTCTTCACAGTTCACTGTGTAGAGGCGCCGGGCGTATTGCGGATAAGTATAGCGATGACACAAAACGTGTCAACTAGCATTGACGATTTCAGCAGGTGGCAAGGGAGTGGGGATGACCGAAGATCAACTGGAGCAGCTGTGTCTTGAGTGGTTTGGCGACATCGGCTGGGAAGCCGCCCACGGGCCGGATATCGCCCACGATGGCGCAGCGCCCGAGCGCGACGATTACAAGCAGGTATTGCTGCACGGTGATCTCGAAAAGGCCATC
>NZ_JARTLM010000129.1 GCF_029625905.1 Hydrogenovibrio sp. 3SP14C1 | reverse complement strand
GGACGGTGGTGCTACGGGCGTTGAAGACCGACTTGGCGGTGGCGGCGGCTTTGCGTCGCTGGCGGGCCCGCTGGGCGCGGTCCTGAGCCTGCGCCTTGGAGCGCGACGCCATGGCGTTGGCCGCTGCGTCCTGTGCCGCGAGGTCGGCCGCGTCGGTGGCTGCCGCGTGGTCCATGACGACCTTCACGGCGCCGGACAGCAGATCGGGGAGGCCCTCCGGCACGGGCAGGGCGGGGGCCGCGGCGTCCAGAGCGTCGCACCATTGTTGA
>NZ_JARTLM010000128.1 GCF_029625905.1 Hydrogenovibrio sp. 3SP14C1 | reverse complement strand
CCCCGCTCAAGCTCGTCGCGGGGCGTTTCCAGCTGCGTGAGGACGCCCTGGGCGACGCACGTGAGCACTTCGTTCGCTGGTACAGCGCCCGCGCCAGCGACTGGCTTACCGCCAGGGTGAAGGAGCACGCCCGGCGAATGGGTGTCGAGCCTGCCGGCGTAAAGGTCCAGGACCTCGGCTACCGCTGGGGCTCCTGCGGCAAGGGCAACCGGGTCTACTTCCACTGGAAGACCATCCTGCTGCCCCGCCACATCGCCGAGTACGTGGTC
>NZ_JARTLM010000127.1 GCF_029625905.1 Hydrogenovibrio sp. 3SP14C1 | reverse complement strand
CATGATTAATCTCTCGCAGGGTTGTTCTGTTAGTAGTCAGTGTTCTTTAAGAAGACGTTGTTCCGTCGATGTGATAAGTATCACGTTTTTTTTGGTGAGAGAAAATCGAATAGAATTGACGACATCAATCAAAAAAATTGAATGACAAATAACTTATTGAATATTAATAAATTCAGACGAGGGATTTACAGTTCTTGTCATTGCGCTTTACAGAGAAACCAACAACGGCACATTTTGCCACACAGAGTGCGAAAAAGCGTGCTCGTAAA
>NZ_JARTLM010000126.1 GCF_029625905.1 Hydrogenovibrio sp. 3SP14C1 | reverse complement strand
TGCGCGCGTCACCGACTGAAACACACCATAGAACCATTGAGAGGCAGTATGGCGAACTATTCTACCAATGAATTCAAAGCGGGTTTGAAAGTAATGCTCGATGGCGATCCTTGTTCGATCGTCGAGAACGAGCTGGTCAAGCCTGGCAAGGGTCAAGCGTTCAACCGCGTCAAGCTGCGCAACCTGATGACTGGCCGTGTCGGTGAGCGCACCTTCAAGTCTGGCGACTCGCTGGAAGGCGCTGACGTCATGGATCTGGAGATGGAGTAC
>NZ_JARTLM010000012.1 GCF_029625905.1 Hydrogenovibrio sp. 3SP14C1 | reverse complement strand
AAAAGGTAGCTCATTAGCTAACCTTTTTCTATTCCTAGGTGTTGCACTTGCTTGTTGAATCTATGGATATAAAAAAACCGCCAGGCCTGGCGGTTTTTTATTGCCTTGTGGTTGCTTGAGATTATTTGTCGGGTAACACTAAGTTTAATTCCAACACTTCAAATCCATTGGCTTCATCAATTGAAATTTGCAACTGCTCTTGATCAATGGTGACATATTTCGAAATGACCGCCAGAATTTCCTCACGCATCTTAGGCAAGTACTCCGGTGCACTACGTTCAGAGCGCTCATGCGCTAATAAAATCTGCAAACGATCTTTTGCAAGATTCGCCGACTTCTTTTTCTTTTGTCCGAGTAAATAGTCTAATAATGCCATAACTTACTTCCCAAATATTTTTTTGAAAAGGCCTTTCTTTTCGGCAATTAAGAAACGATGTTCTTTTTCTTCGCCCAAGAAACGATCAACGACATCCATATACGCATGCGCTGCATCCGAATCTTCATCTAAAATAACAGGCTGACCCGAGTTAGAGGCGTTCAAAACTTGTTCAGATTCCGGAATGACGCCTAGTAGTTTAATGTTAAGTAAGTCCGTAACATCTTCAACCGACAACATTTCCCCTGTCTCAACACGGCTTGGGTTGTAGCGGGTTAGCACAAGGTGCTCAATAATCGGCTCATCGCCGCCTTCCGCTCGTTTTGATTTCGCCTGTAAAATCCCTAAAATACGGTCGGAATCGCGCACAGAAGACACTTCCGGGTTGGTAACAACAATCGCTTCATCCGCGAAATACAGTGCTAACTGCGCCCCTTTCTCGATGCCCGCAGGCGAATCGCAAATAATAAAATCAAAGCCGTCTTCTTTTAAGTCATCAATAACTTTTCCAACGCCTTCTTGGGTCAAAGCATCTTTATCACGCGTTTGCGAGGCGGCCAGAATATAAAGGTTCTTTGTTCGTTTATCTCGAATTAAGGCTTGGTTTAAAGTCGCTTCACCTTGAACCACGTTCACAAAATCATAAACAACGCGGCGTTCACACCCCATAATTAAGTCTAAGTTACGCAAACCAACATCAAAATCAATCACAGCGACTTTATAGCCCTTTAAAGCCAAACCAGCTGAAATACTTGCACTCGTAGTGGTCTTGCCCACACCACCTTTTCCTGAGGTTACAACGATTACACGTGACACCTAAGCTTCTCCTCGAATTTTAAAACAGGGTCTCATTAAAACAATGAGAGCTCTTAATGATAGAATTATAACTGAGTATTTTACGCTGCGTAAAATTACTCTTCCTTAAAAAAATTAATCCAGCAAACCTGGGTTAAAGACCAGCTTGCCATCGTTTAAGCTGATTTCGATAAAGCCATTTTTAAATGACTCATCAATGTCTTCTGACAATTGATACATCCCGGCAATGCACACCAACTCGGGGTTCAACTGTTTTGCAAAAATCTTGGCCTGAGTATCGCCAGATGAGCCTGCAAACACTTTCCCCATCACTTTTCCAAAGACGTGCACATGACCATCGGCCACCACTTCAGCGCCTGGGTTAATCGACCCCATTACAATCAAGTCTCGATCCTTGGCATAAATTTGTTGACCAGAACGTACCGAATTCTTGACCATTAAAGCGGTTTTTAAGCCTTCTTCCGGCTCATTTTTGGTTCTTTTAGGACGGTTTTTTAGCTTTTCTCTCGGAAAAATAGCCAGGCCTGCATACTCGGCCTGCTCTTTAATGGCCTCATCTTCGGTTCGAATACCGATGGGAATCATTTGAAGCTGCGTTAAATATTCCACCAGCAGCGCCAAAAAGGTCGGATCTTTCAACGTAATTTGTGGTTCGAGAACAATGGGAATCCCAACAAAAAAGTCCGGTGCTTGTTCTATTTTTGCCGCAATGGCTTTTTTCGTTTCGTCAATTTGATCTGAGAAAAGGTTTAAAACCGTTAAAGAAAGGATAGAGCCTTTTAAATCTACTATTTTGCTCATGTGTTTGAGTTAGGCCTAGACAGTTAAAAACCATAATCTTACTTGACGAATAGAGGTGAGTCAAAGGCAAATTACAGTTAAAAATGATTTAAAAAGGAACTCAGTTAAGGATTTTAAAACGGTGTCCTCAAGAGCGGATAAAAATTGATTTAAAATCAACGCAGCATAGGGTTTTTCTCAATTCTACAATTATTTTTTACTGACTCAAATTGGTTGCAATTAGTGATAGGCGCATGAAATGACATGTCTATCTCATGCACTCTGCCACCATAGCGAGAAAAACGCTGTAACCATCCTTTTATTGAATTGTGTTTCGAATCTAAATAGGATGACAGCGAGTTTTTTAATTCCTTTGAGAGGGATAAATGCGCATAGTGTGCACGCCGATGTTGTTTGATAAAAGACACTTTTGATTCCGAGGCCAGCATGTTTAATAAATAATCGTCAGGAACGTTTAAAGAATCCACTGGCCAAGTGATCCAACGATTAATATGAGATAAAGAAGGTTCGAACATGACGGCTTCAATACCCGCTAAAGGTCCGCAGTACCCAGATCGGATATCCGAAAAAACGGGGTGTCCTAAGCTTAGATAGTCAGGTAAATTTCGGTTCGCACTGATAACAATCGTAACCGCTTGATCTAACATCGTCGTTTGTCGCTGGATTTGTTGCAACGCTATTTCTATAAACGTTTTGTTGTTTTGCACACACCAACCTTTGTCCTGCCCTCCCATGCGTCGTCCTTCACCTCCGGCTAGAATAAGCACGCCAACAGTCATCACGGGGTGCCCCAAAAATCAACAACGTCGCCTGCCTGATAGTTTTGACCTGGATTGATTCGGATATAACCATCGGATTCAACCAAATTCATTAGCTGACTTGATGAGGCATTTAAAATGGGGGTTACCCCCTGTTCAGTTTCCAATACCTGACACCATACCAGACGGTCTTTGCTTATTTTAAGATCACTGGCAAGTACCCTTTTTGCTGGCTTGTTTTGCCATTCTTTTATACCGGCTTTTTTTTGAATAAAGGGGGTTGCCAATGCTTGAAAAGTCATGAAAGCCGCTAAAGGGTTACCCGGCAAAGCAAGAATGCTAGTTTGTTGAGATATCGCCATGGAGAAAGGTTTGCCGGGTTTCATATTAAGTTTCCAGGTCCAAAAATTGGGGCAGGATGCTAAGGACGCCTTCATAAAGTCCTTTTCTCCTACTGAAGCTCCTCCCACCGTTAAAATCACATCAACCTGGCCTTGCCAAGCAGCCAAACGGTGTTTGATTTTTTCCTCATCATCCACCAGTCTTTCATTGGCTATGACATCAACCGGAAGTCGTTGGCAAAGGGATTCTATTAAAAAGGCATTAGCATCATAAATTTGTCCCTTTTCTAAAGGGGCTCCGGGCGATACTAACTCATTACCGGAGGTTAGTATCGCCACAGTAATCCTTCTAAAAACCGACCATTGATTGATTCCAACTGAGGCTAATAACGCTTGATCTTGAGGTCTGATGACGTGTCCTTTAGACAACAGTTTTTGGCCTTCTCTAACATCCGATCCAATGGGTTTAATATGTCGACCCGGTTCTATAGGCTTCGGTTTGAAAACATATTGTCCTTGTTCTGTTTGCTGAATACATGCCTTTTCAATCGGTACAATAGTATCAACCTGATCAGGGACAACAGCCCCTGTCATAATGTGGGTGGCTTCATTTTTAGACATCGGTAGAGTGGCATTACCAGCGTAAGCTGTTTGTTTGACAGGAAGACAATCCAAAGAGGAAAGCGTTGAGAAACCATACCCATCCATCGCACTTTGTCGCCAAGCAGGCACAGAGATCGGTGAAAAGAGGTCCTCCGCTAAAACTCGACCTACTCCATCTGATAAAGTAATTTGTTCTTGTTTGTTCGATGTTGTTGTTTTTGACATTACAAAAGTAAACACATCATCAAAATCATGCCTTAATTCGTTATTCTGTTTCAGCACTCTATCTTCCTCCGCACCCAATACTCTTTAGCTTTAGCCAGAGCCTCCACCTCAGAAAGCGAATCTAACAGCATCAAAGCCGCGGCGGTGGTCGCCACAACGGAGGATTCGCCGTATAAATCCTTTTTTTCACCGCGCCATAAATCAATAATGTCTTGTTGTTGCCATTCTTTTGGTCGTATTTGGCGTTCAATAATGCCTTTGAATGGGTGTTGTTTCATTTCAATGGCATTTCTATTCGAAAAATAGAGCTGAGTTAACGCATCGGGGCGTATTTCAGCTTCGCCTCCTTCTCCCTTAAAAACCAAGTTTTGTTCAGTCCCAACAGCCATGGCTGTCGAGTGATGAAGCGACTCAACCCCTTTATGAAAAATACCTTGAATGGACGCGGGTGCATTCAATGGATTCAATAACTTAACAGCGGTATTGAAAACCGTTCTAACTCCTAGCTCTGATTTTAAATGCAATATCTCACGCAACATGGGGGCAAAGGTGTCGAGAGAAAGATAAGTCGGCTTTCCTTGTGAAACGGAATTTTGTGCGTCTAATATTGAAGAGGCCTGATAAAAATGGAGTGGCTCTAAAAAAGATTCGACATACTGTCGGTTTTCAAATTGTCCCGCATCACCATGCAATAAAACTCGAACACCATTTTGTGTTAACAGCTTGATCGCCAATAAAAAATAAGGCGGATAACGCCATTTACCAGCATAAGCAGCCCAATCCAATTCCACAATACCTTGGTGTTCGTTCAGGTCTAATGCGTGTCTAATTCCTTTGACAAACCCAATGAGTTCATCAGGCATTTCGCCATTAGCTCGCATTAACAGTAAGAACGCCCCTAGCTGTTTTTCTGTCACATGACCGGATAAGATCATCCCTAGAGCGTCACTTGCTTCTGTTTCTGTTAAAGAACGACGGCTGACCGGCCCTTTACCCAGAATCCTTAGGTATTGACTGAAAGGATGGTCTGTCATGCCGGCACCCTATCATCCAATAATGACTTTTTTTGCAATCGTTCTCTGACTTTGATCACATCCCCTATAACAAGTAATGCAGGGGGCTTAATAGACTGTTTTTGAATCGTTTCAGAAAGCTTGGACAATGAAGTTACTGTCACCTTTTGATTAAGCCGTGTTCCATTTTCGATAATCGCAGCCGGGGTGTCAGGGCAAAGACCATGAGCAATCAACCCCGCTTGAATTTTAGGGGCATTTTTAATCCCCATGTAAAACACCATCGTATCCCCAGACTGCGCCAGTCTGGCATAATCAATACCCTGGGCTCCGGCTTGCTGATGCCCGGTTATCAACGCTACGGATTGTGCATAGTCACGATGGGTTAAAGGGAAATCTGCATAAACAGAGCAACCTGCAGCCGCCGTAATCCCTGGCACAACCTGATAAGGCACATCATGTTGCACCAAAAGTTCAACTTCTTCTGCCCCTCGACCAAAAATGTAAGGATCCCCTCCTTTCAGTCGTGCCACCCGTTTCCCCTGTCGAGCAAGATCCACCAACATTTGATTGATGTCTTTTTGGTCAATTTTATGCCATTTCTCTTTTTTACCCACATAAATACGCTCGGCTTCACGTCGTCCCATTTCCAGAATTTCAGGTGCAACCAACCGATCGTATAAAATGACATCCGCCTGTTGTAGCAATCTAAGTCCTTTGAAAGTCATTAAATCAGGATCGCCTGGCCCTGCTCCGATAATATAAACCTCCCCTTGCGGCAAACTCTGTCCATTGGTTCTGATTGTTTCAAGCTCGGCTTCCAATAAGGCTTCGGCCTCTCCTGTATTACCATGAACCGCCTTATCAATAAACAACCCCGATAAAAGGGTTTCCCAGAATGTTTTTCGCCCATCAATATCCGAAATCACGTTTTTGACAGCCTGGCGATAACGACCCACCAAATCCGTTAATACACTGAAACCATGCGGAATCATCGTTTCCAACCGTGCTTTCATTACTCGGGCTAATACCGGGGAACGTCCTCCGGTTGAAATCGCAATGGTCATTGGGGCACGGTCTACAATCGCAGGTAGAATAAAGTCGCAGTATTCCGTTTGATCTGCCACATTAACGGGAATGGACTGTGCATGATACGTTTCATAAACTGCTAAATTAACGTCCTGATCATCTGTTGCGGAAATAACCAGGCTAGGTCGCGGCAGTTCTGATACCAAAGCTGTTGAAAAGGTATTCATATGCCAGATGATTTTTCCTTGAGCCAAATGAAATTTCATTTCATTCCCCAACTCAGGTGCAACAACCGTGACGATGGCACCTGACTTGATAAACAAATCTGCCTTTCTGGCCGCTACGGCCCCGCCCCCCACAATCAAACAATGTTGTTGTTCAATTTTCATAAAGATCGGTAAATAGTCCATATACACCTCTCACCCTGTTTTCTCAGAAATATCTGAGTTCAGTTCAACTGCTAAAATTTCTGTTAACTCCGGAACACAACTACCACAGTTTGTTCCCGCTTTAAGTGCTTGGCCGATGGCGTCCACACTGACTAAATCCTTTGCTTCAATCGCTTCAATAATGGTATTAATCCCGACACCAAAACAAGAACAAATCATTCGCCCCGGATCCTTCACGCCACTCGCCTTGCCGGCCAATAAACTGCGACGTTCTATAGGAGAAAGTTCCGTGGCTGAAAATAACTGTCCCAACCAATCTCGGCTGGGCATTTTATGATCCGCAGCCATAAAAAATACTTTATGAAGTTGATCGTTCTTGATTAAGGCTGCACGGTATTGCTTACAAGAGGTGTCATCATATTCAATCCACTCAGTATCTTCTGAGGAAGACAGTATGATTTTTGCCCAGGCCTGGGAATTTTTCAGTGCTCTCTCGCTGGCAATTTCATACCGATAAAACTGTTTACCTGTAATCTTTACCCAATAATCATCGTCAAACAATTCAGGGTTAATCGCCGTTCGGCTTAAAATAAACCCTTGCCACTGAGCTGAGTAACGCTCAATTTTAGCGGTAGCATGTTTTGATTCTGGTTGCCCGGAAAGCGGATCAACATTAGCCTGAATCAGACTGTCAACCCGGCCATGGCTGGCATACTGACTGGTCCAATGAATGGGTACAAAAATTTCACCCCGACGCTGTGAACTACTGATGTCAACGCGCCCGATCAATTGTCCAAGTTCATTTGAGACCCTAACCAAATCGCCTTCTGATAACTGATGCAGGCTGGCATCATCGGGATGAAGCGTAATATACGGTTCATTTTTATGCGCCATTAACTTAGCTGTTTTAGCCGTGCGTGTCATCGTATGCCATTGATCTCGAACACGACCGGTATTCAATACATAAGGCTTGTCTTCTGTTTGCTGACTCAAGGGAGAATAAGGGGTGATGGCAATAAATTGCGCCTTTTTGGACGGCGTAAAAAAACGACCCTCTGAAAACATACGATGTGTTCCATTCCGCGCAGAGGCATTCACAGGCCATTGAATCGGTTTGAAGTCGGCATACTCTTGTTTAGTAATGTTTGCAAATGCTGAAATATCAAAATCACGCGAACCATTATTTTCAAATCCGGATAACTGTGCATGTTCTCTAAAAATATCCACTGCGGAGTCATAATTAAAGGCGTCTATCCATCCCATTTTTTTGGCCACTTCAGACAAGATCCACCAATCCGGTCGGGCATTTTCCGGTCCTTGCATAAATTGCCTTTGAATCGAAATGGTTCGATCGGAATTGGTAACGGCGCCATCGGTTTCTCCCCATGTCGTAGCAGGAAGCAGCACATTAGCCATTCGGGTCGTATCGGTATCTTGCATACAATCTTGCACCACAACATAGTCACATTTTTCTAAAGCGCGTTTTACTTTATCCGCATCCGGCATCGACACAACCGGATTGGTGTTCATAATCCAAATAGCTTTAATTTTGCCCTCACCCACAGCGTGGAATAAATCGACCGCTTTTAAACCGTTTTGTTGTGCCATGTTTTCGGCTTGCCAGAAACGTGCTACTCGATCGATACTCTCAGGATCACTAAAATCCATATGCGCCGCAAGTTGGTTCGCCAAACCGCCAACTTCGCGCCCTCCCATCGCATTCGGTTGTCCGGTAATCGAAAACGGCCCCATACCTTCTTTCCCGATTCGGCCAGTGGCTAAATGACAGTTAATAATCGCGTTTGACTTGTCTACTCCAGAAGATGATTGATTAATACCTTGCGAGTACATTGTCACCATCTTTGGAGTGTGAACCGCCCAATATAACCACTGTTGTAAATCCGTTTCATTAAGATCACATTGTGTCGCCAAATCCGATACATTGCCTTGTAGCTCATTTGCTTTTTGCAATGCGCTTTCAAACCCTTCGGTATGTTTTTGAATATAATCCAAGTCAAGTGCTTTCTGCTGATTAAGGTACGCCAATAAACCATTGAATAAGGCGGCATCCATGCCCGGCTTAATGGCTAGGTGAAGGTCTGCAATATCACACGTTGCGGTTCTTCGCGGGTCAACCACCACAATTTTCAGTTTCGGGTTTTGCTTTTTAGCCGCCACAATTCTTTGATAAATAATGGGGTGCGCCCAGGCCGTATTGGATCCCACCAACGTAATCAAATCGGCGTGCTCTAAATCTTCATAACAACAAGGCACTGTATCGGAGCCAAACGCTCGTTTGTAACCGACAACCGCCGAGGCCATACATAAACGGGAGTTGGTATCGATGTTCGCGGTTCCCATGAAGCCCTTAATCAATTTATTGGCAACGTAGTAATCTTCCGTTAAGAACTGACCTGAGACATAAAAGGCGACGGAATCGGCACCGTATTCTGAGATGGTATTTTGAAATGTCTTAGCAACATCATTCAGTGCGGTTTCCCAATCGACGATGTTGCCATCTATCTGTGGGTGTAACATTCGTCCAGTAAAGTCTACTGTTTCACCTGCTGACGATCCCTTAACACATAATTTGCCATAATTTGCCCGGTGTGATGGCGAACCTTTTACCTTTACTTCGAACGAGTCACTCTCGACGGGTGTCGTTTTAGAAGAAATCGTCATCCCACACCCCACGCCACAATAAGGGCAGGTTGTTTCGATATCTTCAGGACTTAAAAACACAGGACGATTCATTTATAGCTTTACCCAGACAGATTGATTTTCAATCTTTGTTTCAAATGTAGGGATAGAAATGGCCTCATCGTCCAAACAAACCCCTGTCTTTAAGCTGTAATGTTGTTTTTGCAAAGGGGAAGCCACCATCAATTCTCCTTTTATATCACCCACCATCCCACGGGACATCACATTGGCCTGACCAATCGGATCATAATTACTTAAAGCAAAGACTTCATTTTCAACATAAAACAACGCAACCTGCTGAGCTTCTATCAATGCCGCGACACCGGAATTACTTACTAAATCAGACAGTTGACAAACTTTTTTAAACTCACTCATGTCTTTATCCTTCTCCATAAGGCTTCAAAAACAGCCAGGCCTGGCTGCTTTTATGCATAACAACGGCATTAAGCGATTTCTTTAACTTGAACCGCAATTCCATCCAACTTATCCTGCTCGGTGGCCGGCCGAATTTGCCCTCGTTCCTGAACAAACAACTGCTCGGCCTTGTCATCCACATTGACAAAAGAGCGGAATCTTTTCGTAAAGGATGGGCTTACAATAGCTCGTTTCCAGTCACACTCATAGGTTTCACGCAAACCCTTCATTTGTGCTTCCAGAGACTCGCCAATGCCTAATGAATCTTGAATCACGACCTCTTGCAAATAAGGTAATCCACCTTCTAGGTTATCCATCCAACTGGCCGTTCTTTGCAGACGATCCGCCGTTTTGATATAAAACATCAATAACCGATCAACATAACGGAAGACTTCTTCCTGAGTCAGTTTTGTTGCAAACAAATCGGCATGACGAGGCTTCATTCCCCCGTTACCGCATACATATAAATTCCAACCTTCTTCCGTTGAAATCAACCCAATGTCTTTTGCCTGTGCTTCGGCACACTCACGCGTACACCCCGATACCCCCATTTTGATTTTATGGGGTGAACGAAGCCCCTTATAACGATTTTCCATGTCAATCGCCATGGTCACAGAATCATCTAAACCGTAGCGACACCAGGTTGATCCTACACATGATTTAACCGTTCTGAGTGCTTTAGCGTAAGCTTGACCTGACTCAAACCCAGCATCAATCAACTCTTTCCAAATCGCAGGAAGGTCATTCATCTGTGCCCCAAACAGCACAATTCTTTGTCCACCATTAACCTTTGTATACAGTTTATATTTAGTCGCTATCAGGCCTAGAACGATTAATTTTTGAGGCGTTATCTCGCCTCCAGGGACTCGAGGAATCACCGAATAAGTTCCATCTTTCTGCATGTTTCCCAAATAATTATCGTTGGTATCCTGCAGTGGAATTTTGTCGGGTTCCAAGGCATAACTATTCCATAAAGAGGCAAAAATATTGCCTGTGGTTTGTTTGCAAATATCGCAACCGTGTCCACGACCATGCTTTTGGATAAGATCTTCGAAGGTGTTAATGCCTTCCACCTGACAGATATGAAACAGTTCTTGACGGGTATGACTGAAGTGTTCGCAAAGGTCGGTATTAACTTCCACACCGCGCTTTTCAAGCTCATTGTTTAAAACATTGGTCACTAGTTGAACACACCCACCACAGCCGGTACCCGCTTGTGTGGATGCTTTTACGTCTGAAACCGTGCAACACCCTGCTTCAACAGCTTGAATAATGTCACCTTTTGACACGTCATAACACGAACAAAGTTGAGCGGTTTCCGGCAGTGCATCAGGGCCGAATAAGTCACTGCCACTACCATCTCGATTAGGAAGAATTAACGAATCCGGGTGTTCAGGTAGCGTTATGTCATTCAACATGATTTGCAAAAGGTTACTGAAATCCTCTGCATCACCGACCAAGACAGCACCTAATAATGTTTGGCCATCTGACGAAACGACGATTTTTTTGTAGACCTCTTCCGGACCATTTTCATAGACATAGGACAAGGCACTCTCGTCGTTACCGTGTGGGTCTCCAATGGAACCAACATCAACCCCCATTAACTTTAATTTGGTGCTCATATCCGCACCTTCAAAATGGGCAGGCGTTAAGTTCAGTTGATCGACCACCGATTGCGCCATGGCATAACCGGGCGCAACCAGTCCATAGATCATACCGTTGTGTAACGCGCATTCACCGATGGCATAAATGTTAGGATCCGATGTCAGGCATTGATCATTGATTTCAACACCACCACGAGGACCCACCGCTAATTTGACTTGTTTTGCTAAATCATCACGTGGACGTATACCGGCTGAAAATAAAACAATATCGGTTTCCAAGGACTCACCATCAGAAAAGACCATTTTATTAAGACAGTTTTCACCTTCTGTAATCTCTTGCGTCGCTTTTGAAACATGGACATGTACGCCCAGATTTTCAATTTTTCTTTTCAGTAATCCCGCGCCTCCTTCATCCAATTGGGCGGGCATTAACCTTGGCGCAAATTCGACTACATGTGTATCCAAACCAAGATCTTTCAGCGCTTTAGCGGCTTCTAAGCCCAATAACCCACCACCGACAACCACACCGGTTTTGCCATTAGTGGCTGCAGCCTTGATGGCTTCCAAATCTTCTATCGTTCGATAAACCAAACAACCCTCACGATCATTCCCTGTAATAGGGGGTACAAAAGGATAGGAGCCTGTTGCTAGAATCAACTTGTCATAGGAAATTTTCTGGCCGGATTCTGACGTAATCGTTTTTTGAGTACGATCAATCTCGATGACTTTATCTTTCAAATACAGTTGAATGCCATTTTCCTCATAGAGTCCCGGTTTCACCAAACTCAAATCTTCAGCCGTTTTGCCTGAAAAATAAGAAGATAAATACACACGATCGTATGCTTTGCGAGGTTCCTCTCCAAAAACCGTTACCTCAAAGTTTTCAAACCCCTCGCTGGCGATAAGTTTTTCGAGAAAACTGTGCCCCACCATGCCATTACCAATGACAACAATACGCTGTTTCATTTCCTGCTCCTAATCTCTAATTCCTGACTGTCAGCTTCAATAACCCGGACCAAAAACCAACGTATCTCGCATCGGCGAAATATTTTGTTTTTGTCGTAACAATTCAAATAACCAATTGGCACCGGTGGTATCACCAAATAAAAGCGCCCCAATGACCTGATTGTTTTTTAATACAATTTTTCGATAAATATTTTTTGCCAGATCTCTAAAAACAATCACATCCGCTCCGTTTTCCCCTTTAAACTCACCGGCAGAAAACAGGTTCACTCCTGTAACTTTTAGCATCGTAGAGGTAATAGAACCTGTATAAGACACGGATTGCCCAGCTAATCTTTTCGCCAATATTTTGGCTTGCTCATACAAAGGGGCGACTAAGCCATACGTTTGGCCACGGTGTTCATTGCATTCACCTAAGGCATAAATATTGCCAGCCGAGGTCTCAAGGAAGTCATTTACCAAAATACCTCGATTGACATCCAAATTGGCTTGTTTGGCTAATTGTGTGTTGGGACGAATGCCAATCGACATCACGACCAGGTCGGTTGCAATTTCTGACCCATCGTCTAACCGAATACTTTCAACCTGATGTTGCCCTAAAATCTCGGTTGTATTGACACCCAGATGGAACTTCATCCCAGAGACACCGTTCGATTCTTGCTCAAGATGACTCTTTAGCAATTGACTGGATTCTTTATCCATCTGCATATTCATCAGAACCTCACTTCGATGGATAACGGTGACGTCCATCCCTCTTTTTATTAAGCCATGGGCGGCTTCCAACCCTAATAGCCCCCCACCAATGACAACGGCTTTATTGTGATTCTGAGAAACCGACAGCATGTTTTCGACATCACGAATATCTCTAAACGTGACAACGCCCGGTAAATCAGCACCTGGTATCTCTAATTTAAAAGGGTTAGAACCTGTTGCGATAACCAATTTGTCGTAAAAATACGTCTCGCCACAAAAGGTGGTGAGAACTTGTCCCACTGAATCAATTGCGGAAACCATCTTGCCGGTATGTAAACGTATTCTCCGTTCCTCAAACCAGGCTTCATCATGAGTCATAATGTCTGGAATTGTTTTTTCACCCGCCAATACCGGAGATAACATAATGCGGTTATAACCACCAACTGGCTCTTTATTGAACACCTCAATTTCATAGCTGTTCGGAGCTTCTTCTAGCAAATGTTCAAGAAAACGTGTTCCTGCCATTCCTGTGCCGACTAAAATGAGTTTCGGTTTCATAAAATCACCCGTTCCTTAATGGTTCACCTTGCGTTGCTTTTCATATAAAAAGCGCAATACTTCTGAACGATAGTGGTTGTAAGTTGGATCATCCGCTAACGCCAATCGATCTCTTGGCTGCGGTAAATCAACCTTTAATATTTCACCAATACTCGCTGCTGGTCCGTTGGTCATCATCACAATGCGATCCGACAGTAAAACCGCCTCATCCACATCGTGTGTAATCATAATCACGGTATTGTTTAAGTCTTTCTGAATCTCCATCAATGAATCTTGCAAATGTGCTCTGGTTAATGCATCCAGAGCCCCAAAAGGTTCATCCATTAACATGATCTTAGGTTGCATCGCCAATGCTCGGGCAATGCCCACACGCTGCTTCATTCCACCTGAAATCTCGTCTGGTCGTTTGTGCATCGCATGGTCCATGTGAACCAGCTTTAAGTTATGTTCAATCCATTCTTTTTTCTCGGACGCGGTTTTGCTTTTTTTAAACACTTGATCAACCGCTAACGCCACATTTTCATAAGCCGTTAACCAAGGCAATAAGGAATGGTTTTGAAAAACAACCGCTCTTTCAGGGCCGGGTTCGTTAACCTCTCTTCCATCCAGCAACACCCCGCCTTCGGTCGCTTGATATAATCCCGCAACGATATTTAATACGGTTGATTTACCACACCCTGAATGTCCGATAAGGGAAATGAATTCTCCTTGCTGTATTTTTAAATTTACTTTTTCTAAAGCTCTAAATGGCCCTTTAGGGGTTGGAAATTCAATTCCGACATTCGTTAATTCCAAATGAGTCTCTGACATCTTTTTCTCCTACCCCTGTTTATCGTAATGTGATCGATTTATCCCAAGACACGGCTTTTTGTAAAACCAGCATGCCTCGATCTAAAATAAACCCAACAATCCCGATCATAATGACGGCAACCATAATTCGGCCTAACGAATTGGAACTCCCATTTTGAAATTCATCCCACACAAATTTACCCAGGCCTGGGTTTTGAGCCAGCATTTCAGCAGCAATCAACACCATCCATGCAATTCCTAACGAAATTCTTAAACCGGTAAACATCATTGGAATAGAACACGGTAGAACAATTTTTCGAACATGGGTCCACCAGCTCAGGCGTAAAACCTGACTCACATTTTTTAAATCTTGTGTAACCGTCGCCACGCCAGCGGCTGTATTGATAATTGTGGGCCATAAACAGCATAATAAGACGGTAAACATCGAGTTTAGAAAAGCTTTATCAAACGTCGGGTCGTCCGTCACATAAACGGCAGAAACCACCATCGTCACCAAGGGCAACCAGGCCAACGGCGAAACAGGTTTAAATATTTGAATAAGGGGATTTACCGCTGCATACGCATTGGCGCTTAACCCGATGACAATTCCAATTGGAATCGCAATAATGGAAGCCAAAATAAACCCACTCATCACCGTCACTAAACTCCGTCCAATCTGTTCAAAGAACGTTGGTGGTCCTGTGTAATCACGAACGGTTGGCACATAGCCCGGATCTTTTTCCATTCGCTCCGCATTACGTTCCGCTTGACGCTCATAGAATTTTTCTTCTTTGATAGCCGTCGCTTCCGCTTCTTCCTGCAATGAAATAAATTGCTCATAGGTTTGCACGGGGCCTGGGAATTGTCCCAAAGAAGTATGAATATGGGAGGCGGCGCCTTGCCAAATGAATAAAAAAATCACCAGGCCTGCGATTGGTAATCCAATCATTTTTATGATGTTATTAAGCTGGCCTTTACGATCTTCACCAATCATCAGTTTGTAAAAAGGTTCAACAAGTGACCACTTTAAAGGATTCATAGAACTTACCTTTGTTTCTTAAAAGCAGGCTCCAGAGAACCTGCCTATACGTTAATTTACAGTTTTTCTTTGCCTTTCAATCCAATCTTAAGGCTGTCGATGTAAGCATTGGGTTTAGACCCGTCATAAGGAATGCCATCCATAAAGTCATCTTGAACGCCTCTATAGCCGTCTGTTGTGAACACAGCGTCATCAAAATCAGATTTTTTCATCACACCGTCTTCAATTAAGGCCTCAACCGCTTTTTTATAGATATCTGGACGATAGACTTTTTTAGCCATATCTTGGTACCAAGTATCCGGCTTATATTCTGAAATTTGCCCCCAACGACGCATTTGCGTCATATACCAAATGGCATCGGAATAATAAGGGTAGGTGGCGTTATAACGGAAGAAGACATTGAAATCTGGCTCGGAACGCTTATCCCCTTTTTCATACTCAAACGTACCTGTCATTGAGTTGGCAATGACTTTATAATCCGCCCCTACATAACTTGATTTGGATAGGATTTTGACGGCTTCCGGACGATTTTTGTTATTCTTCTCGTCTAACCATTTTGCAGCTCGAATCATGGCCTTTACAATGCGAATCGTCGTGTTGGGATATTGCTCATAAAAATCTTCTCGAAGGCCGAATACTTTCTCCGGATTGTTTGTTTGAATGGAGTTGTCTGAAATAACCGGCACACCGATTCCTTTGAAAACCGCTTGCTGATTCCAAGGCTCTCCGACACAATACCCTTCAATCGTTCCGGCTTCCATCGTGGAAGGCATTTGAGGAGGAGGGGTCACAGACAACAATACATCAGCATTGAACGTTCCAGCAGTATCGCCTTTATGCGGTGCGTAATAGCCAGGTTTCAGCCCGCCTGCGGCTAACCAATAACGCAATTCATAATTATGGGTTGAGACAGGAAAAACCATTCCCATCTTGAAAGCTTTACCGGCATTTTTATAAGATTCCACAACAGGCTTTAATGCCGATGCACTGATTGGATGCTTAGGCTTACCATTTGCCATTTCAACATTGGATTTCATCGCCTCCCAGGTTTTATTGGAAACAGTGATTGCATTACCATTTAAATCCATCGAAATAGGCGTAATCACATTTGCTTTGGTGCCATAGCCTATGGTTGCCGCAATAGGTTGCCCGGCTAACATATGTGCCCCATCTAGTTGGCCATCAATGACTCTGTCCAATAATACTTTCCAATTAGCCTGTGCCTCTAATTGAACATAAAGCCCTTCATCTTCAAAAAAACGCTTTTCATAAGCGATCGCTAAAGGCGCCATATCCGTTAACTTGATAAACCCGAATTTTAAATCCTCTTTTTCTGGATAACCCAATGCATAAACACTTGCTGATGAGAAAGCTATTACAGAAGCAATCGCCTGTGTTGTCTTTTTAATGAATGAGCGTCGACCCGTTTGTTCGTATGTCATAATTTCATCCTTTTCGGTTTAATACTTTGTCATTCAACTAAAACTTTTAAATCATTTTCATCGTTGAAGTTTTTTAAAAGCAAAAAAAAACGCCCACAGACAACCTTCTCGCACGAGAAAATTGTCTATGAGCGTCTATACTCTTTCCAAAATTTAAAAGAGATATAACGATATTTATGCCAAAATAAATAAACCCTTAACTAACAACCAGTTAAATAAAAAAAATTAAAATAGAGAACTCAAAATCACAAATAAATGAACCTTACTAGTTCAACACTGCACCTAAATAAAGCAATCCTCACCTAGTTCCACGCCTTCCATAAACCATGGTTGAGCATGGACACCTTCCTCTTTGCTGTTGGCCGTTGGCAAGGTTACGCCTTCAGTGACTAAGGCTTCTCGGTATAAATCGGTTAAATAGATTGTTGCAGCAGTCTTTTGTATATCAATATCACCTTTAATCTGCTGAGCTGACTTCATTTGCCGCAAAATCCACTGGGCATGTGATTGCCATGGAAAATTAGCCAAATATTTAAACGGTACTGAAAAGTTGGGAACTTTGCGACAGAATTGAGCATCAGGATGATAAATTTCTCCATCAATTGAATTGCGCAAAGAGGCTTCAGGTGCTCCGACATACTCCGGTTGTGCCAGATACTTTATAAGTTGTTCTTTATGACCAACTTGGTCAATCCATTCGCTCGCTTGATACAAGGCTAAGATTAATTTTTGATGAGTTGTTTTATTTTCATCTGCCCATTGTTTGGTAACGCCGAGTACTTTTTCGGGCGCATTATTCCAAATTTCATACCCTGTAATTAAAGTGACTCCCTTTTCACATTTGACAGCGTGCGTACTCCATGGTTCTCCGACACAGTAGCCATCAATTAACTTTTCTTCCAATGCCTTAACGACACTTGATGGCGGAACAACCACTATTTGTACTTCACGATCAGCCTCTACGCCTGCACTTTTTAACCAATGCCTTAAAAGATAATGATGCATGGAAAATGGAAACACCACTGCAAACCTAAGCGGCTCTTCCTGATTGGTTGAACGCGCTTGAATGATTTTCTTCAAAACCTGCGCACTCCCCTTTGGGTTTAATAATACATTAGTGTCATATTGTTTCATTTCATCAAAAAGCGCATTCGAGACGCCAATCGCGTTCCCATTCAAACCAAATGAATACCCAGTAACCAAATGTTTTTTCAATCCACCAATACCTAATGTCGTCGCCATTAACATCGGTGCAAGCATATGCGCGGCATCAACTTCACCAAAAATTAATTTATCTCGAACATTTGACCAAGAGACTTCTTTTTGTAAAGAAACATTTAACCCTTGTTTCTCAAAAAAACCTTCTTCTTTCGCAATAATTAGCGGCGCACTGTCCGTTAAAGGGATAAATCCAATATTTACATTTTTCATTTATTTCTCACCATTCCAGCACACTAATGATATTTTCAGCAACGTCTGCCATTCGAATGTTACGGTCCATCGACATTTTCCGCATCGCTTTATATGCCTCTTGTTCAGGCACCCCCTTTTGAGACATCAATAAATGTTTCGCCTGATCAATTAACTTTTTGCTTTCCAGTTCATCTTTAGTTTGCTTTAATTCATTCTTTAGCGCCTGATACTCTCTAAAACGAGCAATTGCAACATTCATAATCGATTTCACCCGCTGCTGGTCAACCCCTTTTGCAATATATCCGCTGACCCCTGAACGAATGGCTTCTTGAATAACCGATTCATCTTCTACATCGGAAAACATCACGACAGGCATCGGATTATGCTCATTTAATAACGACATACTCTCCAAAATATCTCGATCAGGTGAGTCGGTATCAATCACAATCATATCTGGCAAGATTTTAGCCACTTTGGATAAAAGACTTGGTCCAGGCTCTACCCGAGCAACGACCTCATATCCATGGTCTTGCAATGCTTGAGATAATAAAGCCGCACGGGCTGAATCATCATCAACCAGCATAACTTTTATAGGGTTATTGGCAACGGCCATCTAATGTCCCTTTCATTAAATCCAACAAAACTGAAAAGTCATAAGAGCTTCATTGCTCTTTTGGATGGTATTTTTTATAAAACACATCAAACTCTTCAGCAGTTAATGCTTTACTATAATAAAAACCTTGAATTTCATCACACTGTTTTTCTTGTAAGAAATGCAGCTGTTCCTTGGTTTCAACCCCTTCAGCAATCGTTTTCATACCTAATGTTTTTGATAAACTAATAATGGCTTCCACAATGGATCGATCGTCTGAGTCTTTCGAAAGATCACGAATAAATGATTGATCTATCTTTAGTTTTGATGCTTTAAAACGTTTTAGGTAACTTAATGAAGAATACCCCGTTCCAAAGTCATCAATGGACATTTTGATACCTTTCTCGACCAGCTTGTCGATCATTTCAATTGCAGCTTCAGGATTTGCCATTGCGACACTTTCAGTCAGTTCCAGCTCCAAGTGCTCTGATGAAACACCTTCTTTACTTAAAATGTCCATTATTTGCTTTGGGAGATCTTCAAAACTAAACTGGACGGCAGATAGGTTAACGGCAACCCTAAAAAATGGCTTATTCTGTTCAGACCAGATTTTTATTTGTCTGATTGCGGTGCGTAACACCCATTCTCCTATCGCCAAAACTTGTCCACTTTGTTCTGCTACTGGAATAAACTCCTGCGGTGAAACCCACCCCATTTCAGGGTGATGCCAACGAATCAGCGCCTCAACACCAATAATTTTGCTTGATGTCGCACAGATTTGAGGTTGATAGTGCAACTCGAACTCTTGCTTAAATAATGCTGTACGCAAAGCCGTTTCAATCTGCATGATCCGAGAAGAATGGGCTTGCATTTCAAGGGTAAAGAAACGATAGACATTTCGCCCGTCATTTTTAGCCTGATACATAGCCGTGTCAGCATTTTTCAATAGCGTGTCCGCATCTGCTCCGTCTTGAGGATAAATAGCAATCCCTATAGAGGGGGTGATAAAGAGCTTATAAGGGCTTAAGTTAAGTTCATCAGATATCGATTCTAATATTTTTTTAGCAACATGAACTGCTCCAGACTCTCCCGTATCGGGTAAAACAACAATAAACTCATCCCCTCCTTGGCGGGCAATCGTGTCTTCCTCTCGTAATATTTTTAATATACGCTGTCCAACCTCAACTAATAGCTGGTCTCCAACCTGATGTCCCAGCGTATCATTCACATTTTTGAAGTGATCCAAATCAATAAACAACAATGCTAACGGTGCATCACTTCTCTCAGCAGCACTGATACTGTGCTTTAACCGATCCATAAGCAGCTCTCTGTTCACTAAGCCCGTAAGTGGATCGTAATGAGCAAGATGTTTAATTTTTGCTTCGGATTCTTTGATTTTAGAGATGTCATTAAAGATTCCAACATATTCAGTTACATTACCCGAAGCATCTTGCCCACAACTAATAGAGAGCCATTCAGGAAAAATTTCACCATTTTTTCGACGATTCCAAATCTCCCCTTGCCAATGTCCTTTTTTTCTAATGGATTGCCACATTTTTTGGTAAAACTCTTTTGAGTGTCGGCCAGAAGATAGCATTTTAGGTTTTTTACCGATTGTTTCTTCTACACTGTAACCACTAATTTCAGAAAAGGTTTCATTAACCATCAAAATCTTCTGGTTAGGATCCGTTATCATAATCCCCTCTCGGCTTTGTTCAAACACCTTTGAGGCCAACTCGACTTGTGCTTCGGTTTCTTTATGTTGACTAATATCAGCGATGAAACCATGCCATAAAACAGAACCATCCAATTCTTTTTCAGGCATCGCGTTACCGGATAACCAGCGAATTTCACCGTCATCAAAACGCACTCTATATTCATGATACCAAGGCACCAACTGTTCAGCAGAGTCCAGAATGGATTTCCACAAATCTTTTAAATCGTCAGGATGAACCACCTCAAAAGCCTTAGTAGCATCTTCAGCAACATCTTCTGGCCTAACATGAAAAATATCATATAGCGCATCACTGGCAAAAGGAAAAGAAAATTTACCATCAGCGGTTAAACGGAACTGATAAATCACACCAGGTAATCGATCTGCTAGTTTTTGTAATCGGCTCAGAGCTTCTTGGCGAGAAGCTTCAATATCATTACGCTCTTTTTTATGGGCAAAATCATTCAGCGCAAAACTGATATCAACCGCCATCTCTAACAGTAAATTTTGTACAGGTTCATCAAATGCGTTTTTCGTATCACTGTATAAATTAAGCGTTCCAATCACTTGTGAATCCTGATGCAACGGAACAGAGGCTGAAGACCGCCAACCAAACTGTTCGGCTTTCTGGCGCCATGGTTTTGTATGAGGATCCGCTTGAAAATCTTGACACCAATAAGGCTCATTGTGACGAATAGCCCAACCTGTTGGGCCTTGACCTGCATCAGTGGTTTCTTTTATTGAGATTTCGATCCCCTCAAGGTATTCTGAGTTTTTACCGAAACGGGCAACGGGTTGAACAAGATCTGTATTTTTATCAATTATGCCAATCCAAGCCATCTTCATTCCGCCTTGACGAACGGCAATCTCACATACTTTTGAAAATAAAGTGAATTGATCCGTGCTACGAATAATGGCCTCATTGGCTTGGTTCATGGCCGAGTAGAGTTGTGTTAATCGCTCTAATCGGGATTCAGATTCTTTACGTTTAGTAATATCTCTTGCAACCCCTAAAACCCCGATAACTTGTCCTTGATTATCTTTTGTCGGTGTCTTAATCGTTGAAAATAACCCCCGATAACCATTGTCAGAAAACGTTAACCATTCTTCATTTTCTGTAGGCTTATTAGCTGACATTGCCCTATTATCATTTTCTCTAAAAAAATCAGCCAATTCTTTATCGACAAAGTCATAGTCCGTTTTGCCTATGATTTCGGCCTCGCTTGCACCAAAAAACTTTTCAAAACTGTGGTTACAACTTAAATAAACACCTTCAATATCTTTTAGCCAAACCAAGTCTGGAATAGTATGCACCAACGTATTCAACTGGTTCTGATGTTCGAGGGTTACCTCTGCCAAGTGCTTCAACTCGGTTACATCTTGCACTGTCATCAGGTAGAATTGCACCGTTTTGTCGGCATGGCGTACACACTTAACATTAATCGTAGCAAAGACAATATTGCCATCGGCATTTACTAAGTTAACCTCTGTTGTAAAGCCCTGGTTTTGTCCTGCTTCAACCTCTGCTAATTGTGAAGTAATGTCATTTAAATCTTTGGGATGGATAACCTCATTAAAAGTTCTTTCAGCTAAATCTTGTTGGGAATATCCTAAAATTTTTGGAAGACGGCGATTAAAACGAATCCATTTTTTATGCTGTGCATCCAAAATCGCCATTCCAATAAAAGGGAGTTCATAAAACTTTTGTAGCACTTTTTCAGCTTCTGTTTTTTGAGTGTATCTTTCCAGTGTTTGCAAGTGTCGCTGTTTTTTTAGAACAATTAAAAATGCAATGCCAATTAAAAACAAGGAAAAAAAGGAAACTAAAACGATCCAAAAAACCAAATCTTTCAAAGATTGAGTTGCCTCAGAAAAATCCACTTTTGAGACAACCATCCAGTTCGTATTTTCTACTGGAGAATATGCTGCTAAAACTTTTACACCACGATAATCATATCCCACCACTGTCCCTGGTTGAAGTCTTTCAAGCGCAACAACAGCAGGTAATTCCTTTTCATCCATTGATCGTTCTACATTAGTAGAATGACTGTCACTGACGTAATGGCGAAGTGGAGACAAAAACTGAACGCGGCTTCCTTTTTGTAAAACCATTAAAGTTTCACTTGTTTTACTGGATGTTGGCCAACGCTTTAGGTAAGGAAAAATAAAACGGTTTGGATCAAGGTGAAATAAAACCAGCGCCATCACTTCTTTCTTTTTAGAAGTTGGATTAAATAAGGGCACGACAATGTCTAAATGGGAAGTACTCTCTGACTCAAACGTTACATTGCCTTTGACAATAGACTGACTCTGAGTACTTTGGCGAATAAGTTTCAAGATTTTAGAACTAGACAAATCATGTGATTCGCCGACATTTAAAAGAAGTGACGCATCAGGTTTAATTAATGAAATCGAGTGGTAACCATAGAACTCTTGCACTGCATTAAATAGTTCAGCGATATTGTTCTTTTGTTCTGCTACTTGGCGATTAAGTAGTATGTTTTGCGTATACTGCAACAGCACTTTATTATTAGAAACGACTTTAGCAACATTTTCTTGCTCCTTAAGCCAATTACTAATCTGATAGGACTTCAATTCAGCAACGCCCAATAAATTATTTAAAGCTTGTTGTTGCATTTTAGGGCTATGATTGGCAATCACCGTAATTGCAAACAACGGCACCATTAAAAAGAGTGTTAAAAACACTAACCAAATACGATAGGATTTGAAAGAATGTTTTAACTTACTACTCTTTTGAGTCATATTGACTATTGCCTTTTAACGTTAATAATAATTATATATCTTCATTGATTATACTGAATAAGCAGTATTAATTATCCTTTAATGTTTGCTGAACAGGCACAAAATAGGTAAACAAGAAAAACAGCCCTAACGTTAACAAACCAACGGCGTATCGCCCTACCCAATGATGAGCAAAATGAAACAAATCTGGCTGATCTAAGACCACCAATGTAATCAACAACATTCGTATGACATTGACAATCAATAATACAATGTACACCAGTAGTGACCAAATGAATTTTTCTTTCCATACTGTCGGGTAAGAAAGAACCGCTGCAAAATAGAGTAAAAAAGGCGTTAAACCATTACACTCATGCACAATATTCAAATTCATGCCGTTAGACAGCATTAAGGTGTTTGCCTGAATACTAATTGACAAATCCAGAGAACACCCGTTACCAGAGTTAATATAGGTGTAACTATTTTACATTTTATTTAAATAAAATTATTTTTCGAAAACTAACCAAAGGAAATTAACTCAATAATTAAACGCGTTTCTCTAGAAAAGTATTGAACGCAATCTACGTCATGATAGAAATGAATAGCTTTATTTAAAATAAGTAGTGTGAAACCAAAAGAATTAAAAATAAGAAAGAACGATATAAGGAATTATATCTGAAAAATAATGGTGCCCAGGGCCGGAATCGAACCGGCACGGTGTTGCCACCGAGGGATTTTAAGTCCCTTGCGTCTACCAATTTCGCCACCTGGGCATAGAATCTGTTCGCCAACAGAGAAAATGCAATACGAAAACCCAAAACCATAATGGAGGCGGAACCCGGAGTCGAACCGAGGTCCACGGATTTGCAATCCGCTGCATAGCCACTCTGCCATTCCGCCTAATCTGGAGCGGGAAACGAGGATCGAACTCGCGACCCCAACCTTGGCAAGGTTGTGCTCTACCGCTGAGCTATTCCCGCATTTCGTAATGAGGCCGTATTATAGGGGGTTGCCGAAAAATTACAAGCTTTTTTAATCAAAAAATGACAAAAAAATAACAGCCTGAATGGGTTCTTTTCTAACCAGCTGATTATTGAGACTTTTTTGTTTCATCCGCAACGGTATCAAGCATCACCGGTAAGGCAGCACGCCCATACTGATACCATGTAATAACCGTTAACACTGCAGAAAAATAAAGCATCGGGAAACCTAAAGCTTCCCAATTAATGCCCCATAATTCCCCACCATACAGCAACCACGTTAAAGCGGCCAATTGTGAAGCTGTTTTGATTTTTCCTAAACTGGAAACTGCGACGACATCTCGAGCGTTGTTTTCGGCCATCCATTCTCTTAAAGCTGAAATACTGATTTCACGCATCATAATGGCAATCGCAGACAAGGTCACCCATATATTCTGATACTCAACAGAAACCACAATCAAAGCGGCCGCCACAATGAGCTTATCTGCCACAGGATCCAGAAAAGCACCCAGCTTACTACTCACATTCAGTTTTCTGGCCAAATATCCATCAAACCAATCTGTAATAGCGGCAACCATAAACGCCAGCCCCGCCCAAAACCGGGCATCTTCTATCGGTGCGTAATAACAGACTAAAAAAACAGGAATTAAGGCGACTCGTGACCAGGTCATGATCATGGGTAAGGATTGTAACGTCATAGATTGTGTCTTTGGTTAACTCATTAAAAAACTAAAAAATATTACCATACCGCTCTGGCAGAATGAGAATAAATGAAAAATAATCCAAAATCAGATTTCACCATGAAAAAAATCATAAATCGTTTGTGCGATTCTATCGCTAATGCCCGGAACTTTTTGTAATTCAGAAACAGCCGCATTTTTGACTTCCGCTAAGCCACCAAAATGGGTTAATAACTTGTGGCGCGTTTTTGCCCCTACACCAGGGATATCTTCCAACCTTGAATGCGTTTGTGCTTTTTGGCGACGGCTACGGTGACTGGTGATGGCAAAGCGGTGTGCTTCATCTCGAATATAATTCAATAAATGCAATGCAATATCATCCGCTTCTAAATCAATCCCCTCGTCATTAAAAGGCGTGTATAAAATCTCCAGACCGGCTTTTCGCCCTTCTCCTTTCGCGACGGAAACCAATGGAAGATTATCCAGTTCAAGTGTTTTAAACACGTCAATGGCTTTATTCAACTGCCCTTTTCCACCATCAATCACAATAAGGTCAGGTAGTGGCAACTCTTCTTTTTTCACTCGGCTATAACGCCGTGTAATGGCTTGATGCATAGCGGCATAATCATCACCGGGTTGAATACCCTCTATATTAAATTTTCGATACGCACTACTGTTAGGGACTCCGTCAGTAAACACCACACAACTAGCGACCGTTTGATTTCCTTGTGTATGGCTGATATCAAAACATTCCATGTGGTTTGGCGCAGATGCCAATGCCAACACTTCTTGCAACGCTTTAACTCGCTCAGCTTGCGATGCTTTTTGTGTCAACTGTTGCTTCAATCCTGACGTCGCATTTGTCAGCGCTAACTTCATTAATCCTTTATGAGTTTGACTGACTGCTTTTCGAATCGAAACCTTGGCTTTTTTCTGTTCTGATAGCCAAGTTTCGAGCGAAACCTGATCATCAAGAACATCAGACACTAAAATCATTTGTGGAATAGGAAGATCAATATAATGTTGCGTAATAAACGCACTTAATATTTCACCCGGGTTGATAGACTGCCCACCGATTTTTGGGAAATAGTTTTGGCTTCCCCATAAGTTGCCTCCACGATACATCATAATCGACACACAAACCTGGTTCGCCTCTTCAGCCAAAGCAACCACATCGGTATCTTTCGACCCGGGTTGATTAATTAAATGCTGGCTTTGTATCGCTCTTAAAGCAGAGATTTTATCTCGGTAAAGCGCTGCTTTTTCGAATTCAAAGTCATCGGACGATTGTTGCATCTTTCGACCAAGAGATTCAATCACATCAAAACTTTTGCCTTCCAAAAACGCGATGGTATGCTGCACGTCTTCTTTGTATTCATCTTCAGTCACCAATCCTTCAACACAGGGGCCGGAACAGCGTTTTATCTGATACTGCAAACATGGGCGTGAGCGATGATTAAAGACACTCTCCGCACATTGTCTAACCGGGAAGATTTTTTGTAACGCGTGTAAGGTTTGATGAACGGCAGATGCATTTGGAAAAGGTCCGAAATAACGCCCCACTTTGCGTTTTGCGCCGCGATGATAACTTAAAGAAGGGAATTTTTTTCCCGTCGATACAAAAATATAAGGATAAGACTTATCATCCCGAAACAGAATGTTATAGCGAGGCTTATGACGCTTAATTAATGTATTTTCTAGAATTAAAGCCTCGGATTCCGTATCTGTCACCGTCACTTCTATAGAAGCCACTTGAGAAACCAGCGTCTCAGTCTTAATCTCATCATGCCGTTTTTTAAAATAACTAGACACTCGGCGCTTTAAATTCTTAGCTTTACCCACATAAATAATCTGACCGTTTGCATCGTACATCAAATAGACGCCAGGTCGTTCTGTTAAATGCTTTAGAAAAGCATCAATATCAAATTGGGTTTCGAATTGGTTTGGCATTTGAGTTAGAATGACGTTATTAAATTAGTATGAGTCTTACAGGCTTTATTCATCATGTGGGTATTATAAGGTATTGTCAATGGATAATCAGGATCAAAATGAAGGTTTAAACCGTTTAGCGGGCGCAGCGGAAAAATTTGTGAAACAAGAAAAATGGAGTCGTCGCTGGACAAACTTATTAAAGCTTTCAGTGGTTCTCTATATTATTGTGACCCTTATTATGCTTGCCAGTCAGTTTACCTCTGAAGAAGATGTTTTAACAGGCAGTAAACATGTTGCTGTCGTCAAACTCGAAGGCCCTATTGTGCCAGGCAGTCGAACCAGTGCAGAAACCCTGAACCCATTACTAAACAGTGCCTTTAAAAACCCGAACTCACAAGCGGTCATTATCAAAGCCAATTCACCTGGTGGTAGCCCAGTGCAATCGGCTTTGATTAATGATGAAATCACTCGTTTAAAAACGCTTTATAACAAACCGGTTTATGTTGTGGTTGAAGACCTCTGCGCGTCGGGCTGTTATTATATTGCAGTTGCCGCCGATAACATTTATGCCAACAAAGGCTCGATTATTGGTTCGATTGGTGTTCGTATGGACACCTTTGGGGTTACGGGATTAATGGAAAAAATGGGCATTGAAAATCGCTCTATGCATGCAGGTGAGCACAAAGCGTTTATCGACCCATTCAGTCAGAAAGATGAAAGTGGGCGTCAATTTTTCCAGGAACGTATTTTAGAAAGAACACATCAACAGTTTATTGAAGCGGTTCGTAAAGGACGTGGTGACCGAATCAAAGAAAACAAAAACACTTACACTGGGCTTGTTTGGCTGGGGGATGAGGCAGTTCAAAACGGCATGATTGATGGCTTAGGAGATATCGGTTATGTGAAGCGAGAAATCGTCAAACAAACCAATACCCGAAACTATGAAGCAGATAAAACATTCATGGAGCAATTGTTGGGCGATATCAGCACCGAAACTTCTGCCCGTCTTGCAATGTATTTCACCACATTAAAATAAAACAGCAACAGGGTTCATTTTAGCTAAAGTTCAACTTTTACAGAGCATGCTATAATGCTCTGTAAACAGACTTTTTGGAAGAAATACTGCAGCATGCCAACCTCTTTTAAACACAACCGATTCATAAAGTGGCGTTCTTTTTCATCAAAGCGCCTCGCTTTCCTTGTCGCAATCAGTGTGTTTATCTTTTTAAGTAGCTTGAGTTTTTGGGTAAGCTTTTCTAATTACGACACCCAAAAACAGCATCTTATTAACTATAGCAGCCACTATGAAATCAATAGTTTCAGCGCCAGTAAAAAAGCACTTAACATTCATGCAAAAACCATTTTTCAAACGTCTATTTACAAAGATGACATTTTTCAATTAATGGCTAAAGCCTATCATGGCAATTCACAAGTCAAAGATGAAGTCAGAGCTGAGCTTTACCGTAAGCTCCACCCTATTTATCAACTGTTACAACTCGAACATATCCGACAACTTCACTTCCATCTTCCGGGCGGCATCAGTTTTTTAAGGTTTCATCGTCCAGCAAAATACGGTGACAATATTTCAAGCGTCCGTTACAGCATCACCCAAGTGAATAAAACAAAAGCGCCCATTTCAGGGTTTGAGGAAGGTCGTATTTTCAATGGCTTCCGTCATGTCTTTCCTATTATTTATAAGGATGAACTGGTTGGAACGGTTGAAATATCCTTCTCTGTCGATGCCATTTACGAACTGATGACACATAGCAACAGAGAATTCTATAAATTATTACTAAAAAAAGACGTAATCAACCAAAAAGTTTTTTCTAGCGAACGGCAGAATTATGTGCCATCAACCATTTCAGATAACTTTTTAGTCGATAAAGCTGTGGAAGGTATGAAATCACACATTAATGCCATCCCTAAGCCGAAAATTCAGAAGATTAATCAAGCGTTGCGAGAAACATTCTTAAAACAACTTGATCGCGAGTGTAACAGCTGTTACTTCATTATTAATGTAGATCAAACTTACTACCTAGTAAACTTCTTTCAGTTGGAAAACATCCAGAAAATACCTGTAGGGTATATTGTTAACTACCAAGAAGAGCCAGGAATCAAACTGATTACCGAAAACTTTTTACAGCACATGCTGATTAATGAACTTTTATTATTTATTATCAGTTTATTGGTCTTCTTTTTTATACGCAATCAAATCCGTCAGCGGCGTTTGTTGCATAAAATGGCCAGAACCGACAACTTAACCGGTTTGACAAACAGAAGTATTTTTAAGCGCGCCTTAAGTGAAAACATCAAGCGGAGTAATAAAAAACAATGGCCGCTCAGTTTAATTTTCTTCGATATCGACCATTTCAAAAACATTAACGATACTTACGGTCATCTCGTGGGGGATAAAGTGCTTAAAAAAGTTGCTCGAAATATTGAAGATGGCTTAACTCATAAAGATATTTTTGCGCGCTGGGGCGGTGAAGAATTTGTTGTTTTATTACCTAATACGGATCTACACAATGCCGAAAAAGTTGCTGAAAGACTCCGGCACAAACTTGAAACAATGACCGATTTTGATATTCAGATTACATCAAGTTTTGGTGTTTCAGACTTACGACCAGATGATACTGCAGAAAGTTTGATGCAACGCGGAGATGAAATGTTGTATATTTCAAAAGAACAGGGTCGTAATCGCGTCACTGCCAATCCACCCTACCAAGCATAAACAAACTGTAACTCTCTTCAATTGCATTACTTAAAATCAGCCAGGCCTGGCTATTTTTTATACTCATGCTAGCTGACTCTAAAATAACACCAGACATAAAAAAACCGCTTGGCAACTGAGTCACCAAACGGTTCATTGTAGACTTCTTAACTAAATATTTAGGAAGCGACTGCAACACCAATATCTGATAAGTTTTTAGGCGATTCGACTTTATAGTCAGCCATCTCATCAAACTGTAGATAACGGTACACTTCACCCGTCATGGTATCCAGCATCGCTACGGCATCCATATATTCCTGAACCGTTGGAATACGCCCCAACACCGAACACACCGCGGCCAGCTCAGCAGACCCAAGATAAACATTGGCTCCATTCCCTAAACGGTTCGGGAAGTTACGGGTTGAAGTAGAGAAAACGGTTGCGCCATCTGCTACACGCGCTTGGTTCCCCATACACAAAGAGCACCCAGGCATTTCAGTACGCGCACCCACTTTACCGTAAATACTGTAATACCCTTCTTCGATCAATTGGCGCTCATCCATTTTGGTTGGCGGCGCAATCCAAAGACGTGTCGGCACATTGCCCATTTGCTCCAGTACTTTCCCAGCCGCACGATAATGACCGATATTTGTCATACAAGAACCAATGAAGACTTCATCAATTTTGGTGTTTTGAACTTCAGACATCAGTTTCACATCATCGGGATCATTCGGACATGCCACAATAGGCTCTTTGATGGTATTCAAGTCGATCTCGATTACAGCAGCATAGTCCGCATCCGCATCCGATTCTAGTAATTGTGGGTTATCAATCCAAGCTTGCATCTCATCACGACGACGTAATAATGTTCTGGCATCCTGATAACCGTTTTCGACCATCCAATCGATCAACGCCATGTTGGATTTCAAATACTCGATAATAGGTTCTTCACCCAATTTCACCACACAGCCATTGGCTGAACGTTCTGCGGAAGCATCTGATAACTCAAACGCCTGTTCCGCTTTCAAATGATCAAGCCCTTCAATTTCAAGAACACGACCATTAAAGATATTTTTCTTACCTTTTTTCTCAACCGTTAAATGTCCATCCTGAATGGCTTGATAAGGAATAGCATTCACCAAATCACGCAAAGTAATACCAGGCTGCATTTCCCCTTTAAAGCGAACCAAAACAGACTCAGGCATATTCAATGGCATCACCCCTAAGGTGGCACCAAAAGCGACCAGGCCTGACCCCGCTGGGAAAGATATCCCGATTGGGAAACGGGTATGAGAATCGCCACCTGTTCCGACGGTATCTGGTAATAATAAACGGTTTAACCAAGAATGGATAACCCCATCCCCAGGACGTAAAGCAACCCCACCTCGACTGGTAATAAAGTCAGGAAGAGAATGTTGTAATTTAATATCAACCGGCTTTGGGTATGCCGCTGTATGACAGAAAGACTGCATCACTAAATCTGCAGAAAAGCCTAAACAGGCCAACTCTTTCATTTCGTCACGCGTCATTGCGCCTGTTGTATCCTGAGATCCGACCGTTGTCATGCGTGGTTCACAATACATGCCGGGACGAACCCCTTCAATTCCACAGGCTTTTCCAACCATTTTCTGCGCCAGCGTGTACCCATGATCCGCTTGTGACTTATCCGTCGGGCGAATAAAGACATCAGAAGGCTCTAACCCCAATGCTTCGCGAGATTTGTCCGTTAAACCACGACCGATAATCAATGGAACACGCCCGCCTGCTCTGACTTCATCAGGCATCGTATCTGGCGCCAATTCAAACGTTGAAATGGTTTCTCCCGCTTCATTGGTAATCTTGCCATCATAAGGATGAATCGTAATCACATCCCCTGTATTGAGCTGTTCCACATCACATTCAATCGGTAAAGAACCGGAGTCTTCCGCAGTGTTAAAGAAAATCGGCGCAATTTTACCGCCCAGTACCACACCACCTTGGCGTTTGTTTGGCACATAAGGAATATCATTCCCGAAAAACCACATGACTGAGTTCATGGCTGATTTACGTGAAGATCCTGTTCCGACAACATCCCCCACATAAGCCACTGGGTGCCCTTTTGCCTCTAAACTTGCAATCGTGCCATCAACATCATCCATACGAGATTTCAACATCTCTTTTGCATGAAGTGGAATATCTGGACGAGACCAGGCAGCCGTGGCAGGCGAAAGATCATCCGTATTGGTTTCTCCTTCTACTTTGAAAACCGATACCGTAATTTGTTCTGGCATTTTTGGTTTAGATAAGAACCATTCCGCTTCTGCCCAAGCTTTCAAAACCTGCATGGCATAATCATTAGTTTTCGATTTCTCGACCACATCATGATAAGCATCGTAAACCAAAAGTGTTTTTGATAAGGCTTTCACGGCTTCTTCAGCAACTGCCGTATTAGCGCTATCCAGCAATTCAATTAAAGGTAAGACGTTATAGCCGCCCAACATAGTACCTAGCAAGAAAGTCGCTTTAACGGGTGGAATCATATCCACCGCTGTTTTCTCAGCAGCCACATCTGCTAAAAAGCTAGCCTTAACATAGGATGCTTCATCGACCCCAGGTGGCACTCGATTCACAAATAAGTCTAAAACGAAATCTGTTTCTCCAGCCGGCGGGTTTTTAATCAGTTCAACCAGTTTTGCCGTTTGCTCCGCATCCATTGGTAAAGGTGGAATTCCCTCTGCTTCACGTTCGGCTACATGTTGACGATAAGCTTCTAACATACCTTTTAAGTCCTTTCTGTTTCGATTTTGAAGTATTTTATCATAGACAAGCCTAAACACTTAAGCCACTCATGCCAACAACTTAAAAATTTATTCTTTTTAGCGCAAATTAAATTGATTAACGAGTGTCGTTCTAAAAGTTAGACAGACACATAAGCAAACCTATTAATGATGATTACAAGTGAGATTACAATGACTTAGTCAGGTTTCAATGAAGGTTCATTTTATGACCCCCTTCCCAAAACAACATTCCTAATAACCACAGATTCAGCACAACGATAATAGTCGTCGCCGTCCAAGCCATGAGTTTGGTACTTGGTTTATTGACCAAATCACCCATTAACTCTCGGTTAGACGTCATCATCACTAAAGGAATGACCGCAAACGGTAACTGCATAGATAAGACAACCTGTGACAACACCAGCAAACTTAAAGGTTTGGCACTCAGCAAGATCGCTACTGCCGCTGGAATCATGGTTGCTAAACGAATATACACTCGAATTTTCAGGATATTGATTGGACGTTTTTTAAAAAACGATTCAAAGACTACTTGGCCAGCCAAAGTGCCCGTTGCCGAACTGGCAATCCCTGAAGCCAATAATGCTATGGCAAACGTTAAGGCTGCAGAGTTCCCTAATAAAGGGCCTAAAGTATGATAAGCTTCATCGATATCTGTGATCAGCAACCCTTTTTCATGGAATGCGGCAGAAGCCATAATCAATATAGCGGAATTAACAACCCATGCCGCGGTCAATGCCAGAATCGTATCCCACTTCATCATTTTATAAAACCGTTGCAGCGCTTCACCAGCAAGATTAGAACGCGTTGTTACTTGATGAGAGTGCAAATATAAATTATGGGGCATCACCGTCGCGCCTAAAATCCCCATCGCAATAAATAAAGCCGTGGTCTCCATAATCGTCTCATTTGGTACCGCTAAGGCTTGAGCCACTTCTACCCAATCGGGTTGCACTAACCATAGCTCGACCACATAGCCAAGACCAATCGTTGCCACAAAAGCAAAAATGGTCAATTCCACCCATCGAAAACCAAAACGCTCCAACCAGAGAATCAGCAATACATCAAAGATTGTTAAGAAAATAGCGACAACCAAAGGAATATCAAACAGCAGGTTTAAAGCAACCGCAACCCCCAAAAACTCAGCTAAATCTGTCGCAATCATCGCCAATGCAGCCGATGACAGTAAAAGGGTCCCTCTTTTTCCAGGGTGTTGAATCCGAATCATCTGAGCCAAGTTTTTTCCGGTCGCGATGCCTAGCTTGGCACTTAACAGCTGCATTAAAATGGCCACCAGAGAAGCTAAGGTGATAACCCACAGCAAATCATAGCCATAACGAGAGCCCGCTTCTAAAGACGTTGCCCAGTTCCCGGGATCCATATACCCAACCGAGACTAAAAAAGCAGGCCCCAAAAAATACCAAAATGAACGCTGATTTTGCATTTTTTCGGCAGTTTGATAATTCATATAAAATAAAATTTCTTTATTTAAAATTAAAAAAATATTTAGTCGAGACTAAATTATTAAGGCCGATTATACGATAAAAAACCATCTATTCATATGCTTAGTAATTCAATGCTAGAATATTTCAATACATGACATTTATTTATCAAAGTGACTATGCCTGAATCCGATATTCAACTCAGTTTTCAAGTTCATTCTTCCATGCAATCTATTGATGTGGATCAGTGGGATAGGCTAATTAAAGATAACACCCCTTTTCTTAAACATGCATTTTTATCCGCCATGGAAACGTACCAATGTGTCAGTGAGAAATTTGGCTGGATTCCACACCACATTACTTTGTCTCATCAAGATAAAATTGTGGCCGCCTTACCTTTGTATGAAAAGCACAATAATTATGGTGAATTTGTTTTTGACCAGGCCTGGGAACAAGCGTGGAATCAGGCCGGGTTAGAGTACTATCCCAAACTGGTTTCAGCTGTGCCTTATACCCCAGCGCAAGGTCAGCGCTTCCTCATCGATTCAGAAATGGCTCTTGTTAGCCAGGAAAAACTGATTGAAACTCTCCTTCAAGCAACACAAAACTTAGCCATAGAATGGAACATGAGCAGTCTGCATGTTTTGTTTGCGGAAGCTGAACAACAAAGTCAAATTGAAAAACTGACCCTCCCCAACTTTTATTTTCGTCATGATTGTCAGTTTCATTGGTTTAACCAAGGCTTTGAAACTTTTGAAGATTTTCTCGCCATCTTAAAAGGTAAAAAACGTAAAAACATCAAGCAAGAACGTCAATCCATACTCAATAACGGACTCTCTTTTCGAGTTTTGAATGGATACACGGCCACAGAGGAAGACTGGGAATCTTTTGATTTTTTCTATCAAAAAACATTTATTGAAAAATGGAGTACCCCTACTTTCAACCTAGGATTTTTCAAAGCCATCGCTAAAGCATTGCCAGAACAAATTGTATTGGTACTCGCAGATCAAAATGACGAATGTGTTGCTGGTGCGCTAATGTTCGAATCCGACACCACGCTTTATGGACGCCACTGGGGCTGTGCTGAAAACATCAAAAACTTACACTTCGAAACCTGTTTTTATCAAGGTATTGATTATGCAATTCAAAAAGGATTGCAGTTATTTGAACCCGGTGCAGGTGGCGAACACAAAATCGCACGCGGGTTTGTTCCTGTCAAAATGCGCTCGACGCATTGGGTCAAACATAATCCTTTTCCGGAGGGGTTAGCAAACTTCATTCAGCAAGAAAAACAAATGATTGATGATTATGCAGAAGACTGTTTAGCGCACATCCCCTACAAAGAGAAAACCAATTAATTCATTATAAATCAATTAATTAAGAATACATCCGAAAGTTATATATCAACCTTCATTCAGATTAAAAACTCACCACCATTATCTTCTTACAGTTTTTTTTTAAATCACTTTAGAATGGTAAAAATTTCTTCTTCCGGTAATCTGGATTTTGGCAAAGCCGCATTTAAATCCTCTTCATCACGATATCCTAATGCCATCATTGTCATAGCAGTATAGCCTTGGTTAATCAAGTCGAATTCTTCATTAAGCACCGCCACATCGACCCCTTCGATAGGCACAGAATCAACCCCTAACACTCCCGCACCTAACAAAATCGTCCCCATATTCAGATACACTTGTTTTTCCATCCAGCTTTGCGTATCGTTAAGGTCTTGTCTATGTAAGTCAGCATAAAAAGCACGTACTTTCTTCACCATCTCTTTACTTTCAGGGCTTGGAAAACGTCCATCTTTGTCTTCACTTTCCAGCAAGTGCAAGAGATAATTGTCATCCATTTCCGTTTTAGCGCAAAACAAAATGACATGAGAGGCATCAAGCACTTTGGATTCATTGGCACTGTAAACACCTTGCGTGCCTTGACTCATGCGCTTCCGACTTTCAGGCGTCTCTGCGATCACAAAATGCCACGGCTGAGAGTTGACACTGGACGGACTCAAGCGCAATAAAGCTTTGATTTGGTCAAACACCTCACTTGGAATGCGCTTACTGCCATCAAATTTTTTGGTGGCATAACGGGTTTGGGCAATTTCTACTAGATTCATCAAAGAACTCCTATCTCATGTCTCTTTGTAATAAATAAGTATGATAACGAACTTAACCCGATTTCAGAAGATGGTTCGCTGAAATCTTCTCAAACCAAGTTATTTAGTTCTTAAAAACACCCAGGCCTGGGTGTTTTTAAAGAAAGTCTATTGCGTTTTCTAACCTGAAACAATTTCTAGAACCCCATTTAAGTCTCAATCAACCGACATCAATCGTTAGTTGCACAAAAACAGCAATACCCAACCTATTTTTTCTTCTTGTAGTGCAGGTTTATCATTATTTATTTAGTGTTTAATCAAGAAGTTAAAGGAGAACTTTAACTTGAAATTCGTTTTGGTTTATATGCATTTAAACGGCTTATTTCAAAAGCAAAAAAAGTCGCTGTTTTCGGTTATAATGTGCGCCATTAATTAGATTGAAAAGGAACGAACGCATGCAACTTTCAGAATTGACCGCTATTTCGCCCGTTGATGGGCGTTATGGAGCACGTTTATCAAACTTAAAAGAGATTTTCAGTGAATATGGTTTGATTAAAAACCGTGTTAAGGTTGAGGTCTCTTGGTTACGTATGCTGGCAAATCATCCTGGGATTCCAGAAGTTCCACCAATGAGTTCTGAGGCTGAGAATCATTTATTGAAACTGGTCGATGAGTTTTCTTTAGAAATGGCACAGCGTGTTAAAGAAATTGAACGCACCACAAACCATGATGTGAAAGCGGTTGAATACTTAATTAAAGAACATTTTGGTAACAATGAAGAGCTGAATGCCATCGGTGAATTTGTTCACTTTGCTTGTACTTCTGAAGACATCAATAACCTGGCCTATGCGTTAATGCTGAAAGATGCGCGAGCAACGGTGATCGTGCCTGAGATGCAAACGGTGGTTGATAAAATCTCTGAAATGGCGATGGAAATGGCGGATATCCCAATGATGTCTCGCACACATGGTCAACCAGCATCGCCAACAACAGCAGGTAAAGAATTTGCTAACGTTGCTTACCGCTTACAGCGCCAAATCAAACAATTAATGAATGTTCAAATCATGGGTAAAATCAATGGTGCGACTGGAAACTACAACGCGCACTTAGCCGCTTACCCGGCAATCAATTGGTATGAACTGACCGAACAGTTTGTGCAAAGCTTAGGGTTGGCTTGGAATCCTTACACCATTCAAATTGAACCACATGATTACATTGCTGAGTATTTCCATACCATGCAGCGTTTCAACACCATTTTGATTGATTTTGATCGTGATATCTGGAGTTATATCTCTATCGGATTCTTCAAACAAAAAACAGTTGCAGGTGAAATTGGTTCTTCAACCATGCCACACAAGGTCAACCCGATTGACTTTGAAAACTCTGAAGGGAATCTGGGGATTGCCAACGCGATCTTTGACCACCTGGGTCAGAAGTTACCGATCTCTCGCTGGCAGCGTGACTTAACGGATTCAACCGTATTACGTAACCTAGGGGTTGGAGTGGCGCACACAATGATCTCATTGCAAGCGACGTTAAAAGGCCTTAATAAACTGGATGTGAATGCGCAAGCAATGGCGGATGACTTAGATAATAACTGGGAAGTCTTAGCAGAAGCGATTCAAACGGTCATGCGTCGTTATGGGATTGAAAAACCCTATGAAAAATTGAAAGAGTTAACACGTGGGCGTCGTGTCAACAAACAAATCATGCAAGAATTCGTGGACACTCTAGATCTACCGGAAGAAGCGAAACAAAGCCTAAAAGAAATGACACCGGCTTCTTATATTGGGAATGCCGCGCAACAAGCTCAAAACATCGAGTTGGCATTAACCATGTTAAAAGGTCGTTAAAACATTCGTTTAACAAGGCTTTTTAAAGAACCCGGCTTGACCGGGTTTTTTTATGGCTTGTCGAAAGATTAAACTAGGCGCCAAATTGTTTTTTGAACTGACGAATACCGAATAAAAACAAGACCGTTCCTAATGCGAACAACGCCAATAAATTCTGCCAAATAATCTCCAGGCCTGACCCTTTCAAAATAATGCCATACCCCATATTGATGTAATAATACAACGGTGATAACCAAATCAAAGCTTGTTCCCACTCAGGCATCGCTTCAGGCGGCGTAAAAGCACCTGACAATAAAATAATGGGCATTAACAACAAAATTGAAATAATCATAACCTGAGCCAAGTTTTTACTAATCGTCGCGATAAACAACCCTAAGCCTGAAACGGCATACACATAAACAGCAGACACCAAGAAGAATAAGAAAAAGCTGCCTTGAAAAGGCACCTTAAAGACAGGCAATAACACCACAAAAATCGATAAGGCAATACCACACAACAAGATTAACTCAACCGCGAGAATCTTCGGCAACAAGATTTGCAACGGGGTAAGCGGTGCAATCGAAAGCTGTTCAATCGTACCGCGTTCTTTTTCCTTCACCACGATTGCGGCAGTTAAGAACAACGACAGCATGGTCATCACTGTCATCATTTCAGAAATGGACATAAACCAGGCATTATTACCTTCTGGGTTAAACAAAATCATCTGACGAACATCCACTCTAGGCACTTCCAAAGCTTGCGCCGGCGTCACCTTCATTTGCTTCAGCATCCACTCTTGATTGAAGTATGCATTTGCCAACCCAGTGTAACTGTTTGCCAAATTACCTAAAACGACATTACTGCCATCCAGCTGAAATCCAATTTCGGTTGGTCGTCCGTTCAGTAAATCTCTTTGAAAGTTGGGGGGAATATCAATCACACCAAGCAACTGACTGCTATCTAATAGCTTTAAAGCGGTCGATTGTTCGGTAATCTGACCTTTCACATCAAAATAAGGCGGGCGTAATTTATTTAACCATTCTCGGCTTGCTAAGGACTGATCGTGATCCATATACCCAATAGGCGCCTTGACCAACTCTAGGCTAACCCCTTTCCCTGCAATATAAACTTCCCCAGTAAAGAAATAAATCGTCGCAACAACCAAAATCAAATCACGACTAAACTGCAACAATTCTTTTTGTGTTAACGCAAAAATGCGACGCCACCAAAGCCAGTTCATGCTTTTACCCTCTTATGGAATCGTAGTACTGCAACCCCCCAATAAAGCAAGAGAAAGCCGGTGATGACAAACAAATTAGGCCAAAGTTCCTGCCACCCTTGTCCTTTTAAATAAGTCCCCCAAAGTATTTCCAATTGATACATCGCAGGAAAAGCATGCGCTTCTATTTTTGCCTCGGCGGCCATTGACGCGACAGGCATCATCAAGCCCGAATACATCATTGCGGGAATCATAGTCCCTATCATGGCGATCAAAGCCGCCGCTGCCTGAGATTTTACAAAGGTCGAAATAACCAAGCCAATTGCAGCCGCACTGGCGACATACAACAGATTACTGACCATTAACAGCGACAACTCTCCTTTAAAGGGCGCTTCAAACAACAGCACCGCCGCCAAACTGAGAATGGAAATATTGATATAAGAAATCAAGATATAAGGCAGAATTTTACCGGTAATGAATTCAGCCGGCGTGACCGTAGAGGCATAGATATTAAAAATCGATCCACTTTCTTTTTCGCGGACGACACCAAGTGCCGCTAGCATGGCTGGGGCAACCAACATGACCAACATAATCATGCCTGTGCCAGTTGACCAGATACTTTTCAGTTCGTTGTTATATAAATAATGGGTTTGTAGAGTAACCGGCGCCAACATCGCTTGCAGCTCTTGTTTAGAAATTCCACGTTTTTTAGCAAACCAATCTTGCGTCAATTCTGAATTGAAATGCGCAGTGATAGCACTGACATACCCTTTTACCATTGACGCTCGATAAGTAAACTGCCCGTCAATTTGAGTTTGTACCTGTGCCGGCTTGCCCTGCTTGAGGTTTTTCGAAAACTCCGGCGGAATCACCAACAAAAATCGAATGTCTGCTTTAGCAATCAACTCATCCGCATCCGAGGCTTTTTTTAGATGACCTTTATAATCAAAATAACGAGAGCTGATAAATTTATGTGAGTACTCTCGGCTGAGATCAGATTGATCATAATCAACAATCACAAAAGGCATTTTTTCCACATCAAAACTCATGCCGAATCCCAGAACCATCATCATCACAAATGGAAAAATAAACGCCATGGTGAAGTACACTCGATCACGCCAAATCTCGAGCCATTCTTTTTTTGATAAGGTTAATATTTTACGAATATTCATGTAAAACGTTCCTAGCTGAGCTCATGTTTGGCGAGAGCCGTTTCAATTTTATCAACAAAAACATCCTCTAAAGAAGGTTGAAGCACCATGGTATCTTTTACCTCTATCTGGTTGTTTTTTAATATATTAATTACATTATTAGAAACGTCTTTAACTTCTTTTGAAAACAACTGAAGACGATTACCAAATAAAGAAATATCTTGATAACCGGCTTTTTCTAAACAAGACAAAGCCCGATAAGGATGCGTCACTTTAAAACTTAAAACCTGTCCTTTACGTTGTTTAAGAGATTGCTTCAAGGCATAAGGCGTATCATAGGCAACGATTTTTCCAGCCTGCATTAAAGCCAGGCGATGGCAATGTTCTGCTTCTAGCATATAGTGCGTTGTGATTAAAATCGCAACGCCTAAGTCAGAAGCCAATCTCACTAAAATACGCCAGAATTCAGCTCGGCCAATAGGGTCTACACCCGATGTCGGTTCATCCAAAAAAAGTACTTTCGGCTGATGAATTAAAGCACACCCCAAAGCCAGTCGTTGTCTTTTCCCCATCGGTAAACTACCCGCAGTCTCGTTCTGAACCGACTGTAAGTGCCCAATTTTTATCACCCAATCAATCCGCTCTTTTAACTTCTGGCCAGTCAAACCATAAATACGGCCGAACAATTTAATGTTTTCCAATACCGTTAAGTCTAGATACAACGAAAAAGCTTGTGACATATAACCGATGCTTTCTTTGATTGCCATTCCTGAATGCGCCATATTCTGATTGGCAACAAAGCCTGCCCCTTCAGAGGGCGGAAGAATGCCGGTCAACATTTTGATTACGGTACTTTTGCCCGCACCATTTGCGCCTAATAACCCAAAAATTTCACCAGGCCTGACCTCAAAACTGACTTGGTCTGCGGCGGTAAAGTTGCCGAACCGACGAACGAGCTTATCCGCTTTGATAAGCGCACTCGTGTCCGCTGTATTATTTTTAGCATGAGATTTAGAAATAAGGTCAGGCTGTTTTTGAAGCTGTTTTTCGGCAGTGGCTGAATGATTTTTTAAACGCTGAATAAAAAACTCTTCTAGACCAATAGGTAAAAAATGCCATTGCAGTTCTTCTGAATTTAATAAGTTTTTAAGAATTGATTCAATCGTATTTTTATCTTGCCCAAAGGCAACCAGGCGAACCATTTGCCCCAATTGTTCTACGATTTCAAATTGTGTTCTCAGTGTCGCCAATACTTGATCCGGTTGAGTCGTTTCAATTTCAACAACCCAACCAGGTGACTTAGAAACGATCTCATCCGCACTGCCTTGCTCTAGTACTTTTCCTTGGTGCATCACACTTAAACGATGAAAACGGCTGGCTTCATCCATATAAGCGGTCGAAACCAAAGCCGTCATCCCTTCTTCCATCACCAAACGATTAAGCATTTCCCAGAAATCTCGCCGAGAAATTGGATCAACGCCGGTCGTCGGTTCATCCAGAATAATCAACTCTGGCTGATGAATTAAGGTACAAATTAGACCAAGTTTCTGCTTCATTCCGCCCGATAAATTTTTCATTGCTCGGGTTTTAAAAGACGTGAGTTTCGCAACCGATAACAGCATTTCTTTACGCTGTGTTAGCAACTCTGCAGACACCCCTCTTAAATTTGCAAAGAAATCGATATTCTCTTCAATGCTTAAATCAGGATAAAGGTTCAAGCCTAAGCCTTGTGGCATAAACCCAATACGGTGCTTTATCTTTTCTGCCGTTTTTTCAGAATCGATGCATTGACCAAACACATGAATCTCACCAGAATCGTAAGTTAATACCCCGGAAATACATTGCATCAACGAACTTTTTCCTGCACCATCCGGACCAATTAATCCATAGATTTCGCCGGTGCGAACGTCGACAGAAATATCCTCTATGGCTGTCTTTTTTCGATAGCGTTTACAGACTTGATTTGCTTGAACCGCAAAATCCATCTTATTTCACCTGAACATAAGCATCTGCTGGGAGCCCAGGAGTAATTCGTTTCTTTGGGTTATCGTCGAGATATAATTTGATGGCATACACCAATTTAACGCGCTCGTCCTGCGTTTGAACTTCTTTCGGAGTGAACTCCGTTTCCGAGGCTATATATCGAATGGTGGCTGGAAAGTTCTGTTCTGGCAAGGAATCGATTTTAATATTTGCTTTTTGCCCCAAATGCACCAACCCTACTTTATTCTCGGCAATATAGCCTTTTAGGTAAACTTGGTTTAAGTTAACAATATCAAACAACCCTGCACCCGAGGCAATGACCTCACCTTCGTTAATCAGTTTGGTTGTGATAACACCATCAGTGGGCGATTTAATTCTCATATCATCAAAGACACTCATTGCTTCCATTAAAGCGGCTTGAGCTTGTAAATTTTGCGCTTTAACCGCATTGACATCATCTTGCCTTGCTTCAATCTGTTGCCATCCCAACTTGGTTTCATTGAGTGCCTTTTGAGCTTTATTGATTGCTGCTTTTGCAATTAAGACATTATCATCTGCAATTTTCTTCGCCAATGCAGCTGATTCATGTTGATGCTTTTGGATTGTGCCTTTTTCATACAATTTAGCATAACGGCGTTCATCAATTTTGGCCTGCTGTGCATTTTCAACGGCACTGTTCAAAACAGCCTTACTGTGCTTAACTGCTGATTCAGCCGTTGCAATCTGCAAAGGCACTTGGTTTTTTAACACTTTTAAATTCGTTTTAGCTGCCTTTAAACGTGCTTGGGCTGCCCCATAAGCAGCGGCTGCCTGAGTGACCTTCGCTCTGACTTGAGCATCATCTAAAACCGCCAAAACCTGATCTTTTTTGACCTCATCCCCTTCACGTACCAAAACCTTTAAAATCTTGCCAGATACTTTGGTTGAGGCCAAATAGTGGTCTGCTTCTGTTCGACCATTGACCTTAACGACATCATCAGGCAAGACCGTAGGCATTTCTTTTACGTAGATCGAAATGGCTGCAACAATGACAGCCAGAAAGAGAATGCCACTTAACCAGGTTTTATGTTGTGTATTCATACCAATCCCAAAATTATTTTTCGACGGTTTTTGTTTCATTTGAATACCTATTCAGGAATCATGAAACGCCTTTAAATAGTCTATATGAATGCATTTTAAAACGCTATAATGCACCCATATTTAATACGAGTTTTACAGCTATTATGATTCATTTCGACCTTTTAGATAAAGAAAGTTTCCTTTCTGAATACTGGCAAAAAAAGCCCCTTTTAATTCGCAATGCTTTGCCTAACTTTTCTCCACCCGTCAGTGCGGAAGAACTGGCCGGACTTTCCTTAGAAGAAGAAGTTGAAAGCCGAATTGTTATTCAACATGATGCAGAAAAGTATGAACTCAAAAAAGGCCCTTTTGACGAAGCTTTTTATCAAAACTTGCCGGAAAAGAACTGGACGTTATTAGTTCAGGGAATGGATCGTTTATTACCTGAAGTCACCGAACTGCTGAATGAATTTGATTTTATTCCAAGCTGGCGCATTGATGACATTATGGTCAGCTACGCGACTGAAGGTGGAAACGTCGGACCTCATTTCGATCACTATGATGTGTTTTTATTACAAGCCCAAGGCGAACGTCGTTGGCAACTGACTTCGCAAGACTGTGATGAAAGCAATTATATTGAAGGGGTCGACTTACGATTAATGAAACGGTTTAAGGTAGAAGATGAGTATGTCTGCCAGCCAGGCGATATTCTCTATGTTCCGCCTAAATGGGGGCATCATGGCGTCGGTTTGACAGAAGATTGTATGACGTTCTCCATTGGCTACCGAACGTATCGCGGCTTAGAGTTATGGGACAGCTTTGGCGATTACTTAGCGGAAACACAGCAGTTTCAATCTCTTTACCAAGATCCTAACTGGCAAGGCACCGCGCCTGGTCAAATTTCAGAAGGCAGTTGGCAACAAGCGCAAGCGTTACTTAAGGCTGCGCTTGAAAATGAAGAGGCTCTTAAAAATTGGTTTGGTCGTTTCGCGACACAACTGGACCAAGGAGCATCTCAGCTATTACCTAACCCCCTTAGTGAAACTGAAAGCTGCCCGAAAGAAACTTTCGTTGAGGCCTTACAAGATGCAGAAGGTATTTTAAGGGATGCTGTCTGCCGATTTGCCTATACAGAATTTAGTCAAAACCAGGTTAAACTCTATATTAACAGTGCCGAGTGGCAAGATTTTCATGCTGAGCCGGACTTTATTCGTTGTTTATGTAACCAACGTTTTATAGATCAAACAAAGCTTAAATCTTACTTGAATCACTCAGGTAATCAGGCATTATTATACGACTTATGGAATCTACAGTTTATTGAAGTAATTCAATAAGTTAAAAAAGACATGGTTAAAACACTTTAAAATGTTTTAACCAGTAAGCACTCTAAAAAGACTCATCTTCATTTAGATAAATATCTAACGATTCCACCACTTGCATCACTTTTGGCTTAATGAAATTATGAAAGATTTCAGCACGATCTGATTCACCATACCTTGCACCGGGCAAATCGACAAAGTCCCGCGAATCAAATTGAATCAAGCTCGGTGAGATAACTTCTACTGTAACTAAATATTGTGTTTGCAATTTTTTACCACGGATGTCTATTGTAAGCATCCCTTTTCCATTCACTTGGTGATTCGTCATATTGAAGTACTCGACCTCTGCACCTGGAGCAGTAATACGCGACTGCATCCAGCTTTTGATTTTAAGCAGTAACTGGTGCTGATTCGTCACTTCCGTATTAACTTGAATCATCGCTTCTATATGCTTATCATCGGGCCGAATCAAATCATTGCTACATCCCACCAATAGCGTGGACAGCAGCAAAAAGAACGTTATTTTCTTAAACACAAATATCCTTCTTACAATGTAATAATTTCAAATTCATCTTTTTTCAGACTGTCGACCATACCGGAATGGGTCAGCACAGCAGAAGAAGCTTTCTCAGGCATCAAATACTGGTTCGCAACCCGACGTAAATCCTCTAAAGTGGTGTCTAAAACGCCTTGTCTATGTTTCATTCGGACATCATGACTACGACCATAAAGATCTTGATAGAAGGCTTTTCTGGCCTCTCCAGCTGGAGATCCAGGCTTATCGATTGCGCTGATGACATTAAGGATCGCTTCATCCACTTTTGCTTGTGTGGCTTCATTACTCATGATCCATTGCAAAGAACGGTCAAAGTCAGATAACGTTTCCTGTAATCTCGGATCGCGATACGAAAAGAATACGAAAGCCCCCGCTTCGGCATTAAAAGTCGCTCCTCCGCCATAAGCACCGCCTTTTTCACGAATCTGAGAATGTAAAAAACCATTCCGAAGACACGCGCCCAACACCGACAACTTCGGTGCATCTTCATGGCCTGAGGCCACTGCAGGATAAGACTTGGCGCAGAAGTTCACTTGAGTGCTGGTAATCCAGGCCTGGTGAATTTTTTCATGTGATGCAGACAGCTCTAGCCCATTTGTATTCGAGGTATTGGTCATCATTGATTGCCAGCTAGAAAGACTTTCAATCGCGCCATCAAGCCCTTCTTCATCTGAAATAACCAATGATTGCTTAACGGAGTTCATCAATTTTTGTTGAATTGATTGGAACTGATTAGACAGAGTTTCTAACTGACTATCCTCTGATAACCCATCGTAAAGCGACTTGATGGTTTGAATGCCTGCAAAGCCCGAACGATTAAAGTTCCAGTTTGCCACAGGGGATGCATTTTGAGTGGCTGCTGACATTGCCAAACCATGTCCATTCCCCGTCACGCCTTGATCAATCGAAGTACGGATCTGTCCTACCAAGTCACGGATTCGAGCATGTTCATCAAAACGCGCTTCTCCTAATGTTTCCAACATTAAATTGGCCAAATCGGCTTGGTTGGTATTCAATGCTTTTCCAGACAAAATAAAATGACTATGAAACTGATCGATATTATTTAAATCAGCACGGACTGTAGAGCGAGCAGAAAGCCCGCCCGTCAAAGCCGCTTGCAGTGATTGGGTTTGTAAATAATCTCGATCTGCTGACCCTAATTCAGCCAAGCAAGCATTAAATAAAGGCAAAACCTTTTTCTCTGACTCAGAAAAATCGGGAAGATCAATAACCAACTGTTGGTAAGTCAACCCGTTCGTGCCAGTTTGGTACGCCGTCATTGAAGGTAAGTCTGTTTGTTGTGTCGGGCGGATGTTTTTAATGTCCGCAGGCACATCTTTTTTGGTTACTTCTGGCAGAATGGAAGCATCATCATCTTGTTCTTGTCGTGCTTTTAAAGCCAACGATTGAGAAATGATTGCTTGTTTTTCTTTATCAGATAAATGCGCCTGAATGTCAGCCAATTTTGCTTTTTCTGCCGACTCATCCTGTGCGGATAAGCCATCATCCGGTTCTAGTGTATAACGCACACGATGTGGATTATCCAGAATCCAGTTTTGGATCAAGTCGGGAATAAATCTTGGGTTTTCGACGTCTTTTCTAAGCTGCTGTAATGCGGCATTGGTGTCTAATAAAGCAATCGGATCCCCTTCATGCATCGTGCCTGACAACGCTTGTATAATCAGCTGAAGTCCATAAGGGTAGCTGTCCCCACCAATTTCACGTTGCGAAAACTCAAGCTGGTGCAACATGGCTTCTACTTGTTCGGTATCGATCCCCTCTTCAACAATGTTTTGCAAAGTCTCAATAATCAACGCTTCAATGGCTTCAGCATGTTCTGCTTCAGATCCTTGAACCCCGGCAATAAAAGCCATTTCCTTATTGGAATCTTCCAGTCCACATAACGGAGAGGGCGCTGCGGCCAAATCAGATTCCTCTATTGCCTGTCTTAATGGCGAGGCGCTATTATCCAATAAAACTGCTGACAACAAATGTCCTTTTAAAACATCCATTGGATTTTTGTTTTCACCCAGCAACCAGCCTAAAACAATATGCGTTTTCTCACTTAAAGAGTCTTCATTTAACGCATATTTTCCGGTGACGGTTTTAGGTTCAGTGTAACGCTCTTCATTCGTTACCATAACCTTAGGTACATTCTCTTTAAAACGATGCAACGCTAAAGATTCGAAATCAGCTTGATGCGTTTGAGCAGGAATATCACCGTACGTTAAGAATACCGAATTAGACGGGTGATAATGAAAACGGTGGAATTCAACTAACTGCTCATACGTTAAAGCAGGAATGTCTTTAGGGTTCCCACCACTGTTATAGTGATAGGTAGAAGTTGGATACAATTCACTCGAAAACTGTTGCCATAAAGTTGCGACAGGAGAACTCATCGCTCCTTTCATTTCATTAAATACAACACCCTTATAGGTTAAGTTTGAATCAGGATTATCCATTTCCTCAAACTCTAAACGATGTCCTTCCTGTGCAAAATCTAACGGGTCAATATTTGGAAAAAACACAGCATCCATATAGACTTGCAATAGATTATCAAAGTCTTTTCTATTCTCTGTTGCAAACGGATAAGCTGTCCAATCACTAGAAGTAAAAGCATTCATAAAGGTATTCAAAGAACGACGAATCATCATAAAGAAAGGGTCCCGCACGGGATACTTTTCGCTGCCGCATAAAACCGTATGTTCCAAGATATGCGCAACCCCGCTTGAATCCATCGGAACCGTTCTTAAAGCAACCATAAACACATTCTGAGGATCATCTGCAGAAAGGTGGTAGTGCTCAGCTCCTGTCACTTTATGTTTAAAATGCTGAACCGTGATGTTCAACGATTCAATAACGTGTTCATTAATAAATTCAAACGCTGGGTGCTGTGTTGACATATAAACTCTTCTTCTTTATTAGACATGCGAAAAAGGCCGTTGAAACGGCCTTTTAAATAGTACGAGACTTTTTTGTAAGACAAAAAAGATTCGATAGAAACGATTAAACTGCCTTTATAGACAATTTAACACGACCTTGTTTATCAACATCGGTCAGACGAACCTTGATTTCTTGTCCTTCTTTTAAGTATTCATTCACGTCTTCGACACGTTCATCAGCAATCTGTGAGACGTGAACCAACCCTTCACGACCTGGCATATAGGAAACGAAAGCACCAAAATCAACAATCTTAACCACTTTGGCATCGTAAACTTTACCAATTTCAGGTTCAGCTGTAATTTCCGCAATACGAGCTTTAGCGGCATTAGCAGACTCGTCATCCACTGCAGCAATTTTAACGTTGCCATCATCATCAATTTCGATTGTGACACCCGTTTCTTCCGTAATCGAACGAATGGTTGCACCACCTTTACCGATGATTTCACGAACTTTTTCAGGCTTCACTTTTACCGTAAAGAAACGAGGTGCAGTCGTTGCTACATCCTGGTTTGAAGAACCGATTGCCTTTTCCATTTCTTTTAAAATATGTAAACGACCATCTTTGGCTTGTTTTAAAGCAATCTGCATGATTTCTTGCGTAATACCAGTGATCTTGATATCCATTTGCAGTGCAGTAACACCTTGCTCGGTTCCAGCAACTTTAAAATCCATATCCCCTAGGTGATCTTCATCCCCCAGAATATCTGATAAGACCGCAAAACCAGATTCTTCTTTAACCAGCCCCATTGCAATCCCAGCAATCGGTGCTGCGACAGGAACACCAGCATGCATCAAGGACATTGACGTCCCACAAACCGTTGCCATTGAAGAAGAACCATTTGATTCGGTAATCTCTGAAACGACACGAATGGTGTAAGGGAATTCATCTGCTGTCGGTAGTAAAGCAGCAACCCCACGGCGCGCCAACATACCATGACCAATTTCACGACGACCTGGTGTACCAACACGACCACATTCACCGACTGAGTAAGGAGGAAAGTTATAATGCAGCATAAAGCGGTCATTATATGAGCCTGTTAGGTCATCGACCATCTTAGCGTCTTTTTCTGTTCCTAATGTGGTGACAACAATCGCTTGTGTTTCTCCACGAGTAAACAAAGCAGAACCATGAACTTTAGGAAGAATGCCGACTTTACAGTCAATATTTCGAATTGTTTGAGTATCACGACCATCAATACGGGGTTCACCGGCGATAATACGGCCACGAACGATTTCTTTCTGCAGTTTACCGACCATCTTGTCGATTTCTCCAGCATCATACCCATCCGTGTTTTCTTCAGTCGCGGCTAACGCATCCATCACTTTTGCTTTTGCGGCATCGATTGCAGCATACCGATCCATTTTATCAGCAATGCTATACGCGGCTTCTACATCTGAACGAATCGCATCAAAGACTTTTGTTTTTAATTCGGTATTTTCTGTCGCTGGTTCCCAATCCCAAGCAGGTTTACCCGCTTCAGCTTTTAATTCGTTAATCGCTTCAATCGCCACTTGCATTTGCTCATGCCCGAATACCACTGCACCTAACATGATGTCTTCAGATAATTCAGCTGCTTCAGATTCAACCATTAATACAGCATCAGCAGTTCCAGCAACACTCAGCTCTAAGTCCGACTCTTTAAGCTCTTCACTTGATGGGTTCAAAATATAGCCGTTGTCTTTATAGCCGACAACCGCAGCACCAATCGGGCCTTCAAATGGTATTCCAGAAATCGCCAAAGCTGCAGAGGTTCCCAGCATCGCAGGCACTTCCGTTCCAATCTCAGGATCTAAAGATACAACCATTGCAATAACTTGTACTTCATTCATAAAGCCTTTAGGGAATAAAGGACGGATTGGACGGTCGATTAAACGAGATGTCAACGTTTCTTTTTCAGAAGGACGCCCTTCACGTTTTAAGAATCCACCAGGAATACGGCCTGCAGAATAGGCTTTTTCTTGATATTGAACGGTTAAGGGGAAGAAATCTTGACCTTCTTTGGCACTTTTAGCGCCCACAACCGTTACCAATAGCTGCGTATCGCCCATTGAAACCATTACTGCGCCATCAGCTTGACGTGCAATTTCTCCAGTTTCAAAACGAACTTCATGCTTTCCATACTGAAAAGACTTAGTAAACTTAGACATAACTTCATTCCTTGTCAGGTTAGATACGAGTTGTCGTATCAACGACCTACCTAGCCAATGAAACCTGAATCCTCAGCGATTTTATACACTAAAACAGCTGAGGATTCAGGCTTAAAACGGTTTCCGGCCTGGGTCGTAAAAATAATAAATTAAACGCTGAAACATTTTACAACAAATCCCTCAGCAAACAACAGACAGAACAAGATTTATCGCAAAAACTCAGTTTTATTCAGCTAAAAAAAAACCCCGCAATGCGGGGCTTTTTTTCTGCTTGATGGGTCTTACTTACGTAGACCAAGCTTTTTAATCAAGTCAAAATATCTTTGTGCATTTTTCTTATGCAAATAATCAAGCAACTTACGACGACGGCTTACTAAACGTAAAAGACCTGTACGTGAATGGTTGTCATGAATATGGCTTTTGAAATGTTCAGTTAGGTAAGTGATACGGTGCGTTAATAACGCAACCTGTACTTCTGGAGAACCTGTATCGCCTTCTGAAGTTGCATAGTCAGCAACGATTGCTGCTTTATCTTCTGGTGTTAACATAACTTTTATCCTTGATAAATCGGTTAAAAAAATATCTCTTTCCGCAACCGATGGCAGAAATGAAAGAACGTATTATACACGCCCTTTCTAGTTTGTCTACGATTCTAACCAATAAAATCTGAATTAATGGCGTCCAAACCCAACCATATAATGCTCAAAATGAGAAACATCGTTACTGAGTGCTCGTACTAAGTGATCCAAGCTCACCACTGCATTCTCAACCAGGTTTACCGCAATATAAGGATGCTCGACTTTTAAACGATCATACATCGGTCGTTTGATTTCTAACAAAGTCACTTCTTTTGATCTTGCTGACATTTTTAACATACGGGGCTTTCTATCAAAGAAAGACATTTCTCCAATCAAGTTACCTGGCCCTTGCACCCCTACTTCTGCCTCATCCTGTCCATCTGTGGTGGAAAAAGCAACCTTTCCTTTCACAATAAAGAACATTGAATCACCGACATCACCCATATCAAAAATAACATCGCCTTTTTTCAAATTTTTTTCTTGTAAGAACTCGCTCATAACTTCCACATCTGGACGCGTTAATGATTCACAAATCGCGTTCTCTTGAAAATAATCAAACAATTCGGAAGCAGTCATATTTAACATAGTATCAATCTCTTTCTAATCTTTTATTTTTTGAGCAATAAAGGACGCAACAGGGCGACCATCATTGAGTGTGTCTATTCTATCAACAATTATACGAAAATCTTTAAAGGTTTTTGCCAACTCCCCTTTTTTCAAAATATAATTTGGGTTTTTAGGGGATCCAAATGCTTCAACCCCTTCTACAAAGGTTTGAAATACTAGATACCCGTTCGGTTTTAGCAACGTTTTAATGCTGTCAAATAGCGCCCGATTGAGATATCGAATAACGACAATTAAATCAACCGGCTGTGAGGGTAAGCAACCTGACTCTTTAACAGAGCAAGTGTACCAATGAACAGACTGCTGGTGAAAGTCCGCTAACTGTTTGGCGCGCTGCATTGCCGACTCTTTATGATCTATTCCAGTGACATCCCAGCCATTCATCGATAAATACACTGCATCTCGTCCGCCGCCGCAGCCAATATCCAATGCCAACGGCTTGGCGTCAGAAGAGGGTTGATTTGCATACTCTGTGACAAACGTTTCAATTAATGAACTGGGAGACCATAAAATACGGGACTCGGTTCCAGAAACAGCCAGGCCTGGTGATTTCTTTATAAGGGATTGGAAATCTGTATCAGACAAACCCCATTCGAGATGATAGCCTTTTTCAACCAAAAATGAATGCGCTTCTTCTAAATAAAGACTGTCTGCCAGCAATTGTAATTTGGCTGGTCTGGCTGGCAGCTCATTCATGCGTTGCTTCAATTCCGGCCAAGGTAAATGGGTCGCGGTCTTGAAGTGACTTTCTTGAAAGGCTTCAAAGCCACGTGCATCCACCAACGGCAACTCGGGGTTATAACACGTCATAACACCCCTCTTTAAGGCTGCGGCTCGTCAATAGGGTCTAAATTAAATAACCGTTTAGGTTTGAGGAGCTGCTTTTCCTGCTGCCACTCTCCCACGCCAATAAAACGAGCTTGCGGATCATAGAATCTCACCAGCGATGTTTCAGGTTCATCAACATCAAGCTTTCCACCATGCAGAATCTTATCTGTATCTTCAGCACTGAGGTCAATCGCTTGAAGATGCTCTAACGGAAGATCTAGCGGTTGTAGATAGGCTTCTTTATTCAACTCGATTTCTTCCAGAGTCACCATCGCATCAGCTTTTAAAGCACCCGTCTGTGTTCGGTGCAACGCAATCAAGTGACCGACTGTTCCTAAAGCCTTGGCGATATCTTCTCCTAAGGTTCTGACATAAGTCCCTTTAGAACAAAGCACTTCGAAGCGTACGACCGTCTTTTCGAAATCGATTAACTCAAGATCATAAATATGGATTGGACGCGCCACTCGTTCAATTTCAATGCCCTTTCGTGCATACTCGTATAAAGGTTTCCCCTGATGTTTCAACGCTGAATACATAGGAGGCACTTGCATAATGTCGCCTTGAAACTGAGTAAAGACTTTTTCCAATACATCTTTACTCAATGCCGGTACTTGAACCGTTCTTAAGGGGTTACCATCCTTATCGCCCGAATCCGTTTCAACCCCTAATTGCAATGTGGCAATATAGCGTTTATCAGAATCCAACAATAACCCGGAAACTTTCGTGGCTTCCCCTAAACAAATAGGCAGCAACCCGGTTGCAAAAGGATCTAAAGCACCAGTGTGCCCCGCTTTTTTGGCGTTATAAACACGCCTTACCTGTTGAAGCAATCCATTTGAAGTTACCCCTTCAGGTTTATTCAGAAGGACAATTCCATCCACCTTTTGCCACTGCTTTTTTGCCATACTTACCACGATTATTAACGTTAAATAGAATTATTTCTTGTTCTGGTGTAATGCTTTAAAAATCAATTCTTCAATATGACTCGCATTTTCTGCGACGGTATCGTAAAAAAAGCGCACTTCCGGTGTAATACGTAAATTCATACGTTTGCCAATTTCCGAACGAAAAAACCCTTTCGCCTTTTCAAGCGCTTTAATCGCATCTTGTGCAGGTTGGTCTTTTTCATTGACACCAATAATGGTGAAATAAACTGTCGCAATACTTAAATCTTTTGAGACTTTACATTCGGTAATATTAACCTTCTCTAAACGAGGGTCTTTTGTATCACGATGTAAAACTTCCATTAAGGTTTTGCGAATTTCTAAAGCCACTCGTGCGGGTCTACTGACTTCTTCATTCATAATAAGGTTCTCTTTTATTAGCTAGAAACAACAATGCCCCGAAGACGGGGCACTGAAAAAATATACAACCCTTGTTAACTTAAAAGTAACGCACTTCTAAACAAGGAATGGACGTCAATTAGTCTAAAGTACGTTTAACTTCAACGCGCTCATAAACCTCAATCTGGTCACCGACTTTGACATCGTTATAGTCTTTAACCCCAATACCGCATTCCATGCCTTGACGAACTTCTGGCACGTCATCTTTAAAGCGGCGAAGAGATTCTAATGCGCCTTGATAAATAACAATATTATCACGAAGGACACGAATCGGGTTATTACGTTTCACGTTACCTTCTGTCACCATACAACCTGCAATTAAGCCGATCTTAGGTGCCTTAAAGACATCACGCACATCTGCAACACCAATAATTTCTTCTTTAAAGTCAGGAGCAAGCTTACCTTCAACTGCACGCTTCACTTCATCAACGATCTCATAGATAACGCTGTAATATTTTAAGAAAATTCCTTCACTATCAATCAAGCGCTTGGCTTTTGCATCAGCACGTACATTAAACCCGAAGATCAATGCATCAGAAGCTACGGCCAAGTTAGCATCGGTTTCTGTAATCCCACCAACACCTGATGAAATAACGGAAACTTTTACTTCATCATTTGAAAGCTTAACCAAAGCATCCACGATGGCTTCAATCGACCCTTGCACGTCGGCTTTCAGAATGATATTAACATTCTGAACTTCACCTTCTTCCATCTTGTTGAACATGTTATCCAACTTAGACTTCTGCTGACGAGCGATCTTCTTCTCTTTATGTTTACTTTGACGGAACATAGCCACTTCACGTGCCTTACGCTCTGATTCGACGGTAATCATGTCATCACCGGCAACCGGCACACCTGACATCCCAAGTATTTCAACCGGAATAGAGGGGCCAGCACTCTCAACTTGTTCGCCGCTTTCATTGACAAGCGCACGAACACGTCCATATTCCATACCACATAAAGCAATATCGCCTTTCTTCAAGGTTCCAGCTTGAACAAGAACTGTTGCAACAGGGCCTCGACCTTTATCTAGTCTAGATTCAACGACCACACCTTTCGCAGGACCTTCAAGCGGTGCTTCAAGCTCTAAAATTTCTGATTGCAATAGAATCGCATCCAGTAAATCATCAACCCCTTCACCAGACTTAGCAGATACACGGATAAACTGAGTATCACCACCCCATTCTTCCGGCACCACTTCTTCAGCAACCAGTTCTTGCATCACGCGATCAGGGTTAGCCCCTTCTTTATCCATTTTGTTAATGGCAATCACCATTCCCAATTTGGCCGCTTTAGCATGTTGAATCGCTTCTTTGGTTTGAGGCATAACACCATCATCAGCTGCAACCACAATGACGACAACATCAGTTACTTTCGCACCACGTGCACGCATTGCTGTAAACGCCTCATGCCCTGGAGTATCAATAAAAGTGACACCACCATGACCTGTTTCTACATGGTAAGCCCCAATATGTTGGGTAATCCCACCAGATTCGCCATGAGCGACTTTCGCTTTACGAATGTAATCCAAAAGCGATGTTTTACCATGGTCAACATGCCCCATAATAGTGACAACAGGTGAACGTTGAACCGTTTCACCGTCATAATCTTGATTCACAACATCATCTTCAAGCTGGTTTTCATTGACTAAAACGAACTTATGGCCCATCTCTTCAACGACTAACTGCGCAGTTTCTTGGTCAAGCACTTGGTTTATCGTCACCATTGAACCGAAGCCCATCATGGTTTTAATAACCTCTGTTGCTTTAACCGCCATTTTATCTGCCAGTTCAGAAACTTTAATCGTTTCACCTAGAGGAACTTCTCTAACTTGCTTTTCAACAGGCTTTTGGAAACCATGCTCGTTGTCAGCGTTATGAGCTTTTTTATGCCCTTTATGTCGACGACGACCAAACGATTGATCTCCTGACATAGCCAAAGTCTTTTTAGACTGTTTTTCTTTTGGCTTAGGCTTACCTTTATGCTTAGGCTCTTCTTTAACCGGTGGTTTGCTTTGTTTTTTCTTATCGTGTTTATGCTTCTTATCGGATTCAACAGGAACCGGTTCAGGCACAACATCTAAGATTGCTTCTGGTGAAACAGGGGCTTGTTCGACTTTTTCTGCTGATGCTTCAGTTTCTTTGGTCGTTTTAGTTTCTGCCACTGCAGCTGTATCCTTTTCTGGCACATCTGCAACCACTTCTTCCACGACTGGTTCTTCAACAACTGGCTCTTCAACCGTTTCAGGCTTTTTAACGTAAGTTCTTTTCTTACGTACCTCAACATTAACAGTTCTTTTGCCTGCACCAGAAGACAAATTCAGCTTTTGAACCTGCTTTCTTTTTAATGTAACTTTCTTAGGCGCATCCGCGGTTTCTCCGTGGAGCCCTTTCAGGTAATTTAATAACGTCATTTTCTCATCGTCTGACAAAAAATCCGCTTCTTTCTTACCCGATATGCCTGCGTCTTTCAGCTGTGATAATAATTTATCGACCGAAAGTTTCAATGTTTCTGCAAACTGTTTAATTGATACTTGAGACATACACTAGTGCCCTCCTAGATTATTCAAACCATGGTGCGCGTGCTTTCAAAATCAATTCGCTAGCTGCGTCCGCATCCATCTCTACTATTTCTAATACTTCATCCGTGCCTAATTCAGCTAAATCTTCCTGAGTGATGATTCCTTTAGAAGCGAGCGTTTTTGCCATTTCTTCAGTCATGCCTTCTAAGTCCAATAAATCTTGTGCTGGTTCAGCCATGGCTGTTTTTTCTTCGTTTGCAATTGCTTGAGTCAACAGTGCATCTTTAGCTCTTTCTTTTAAAGCTGCAACAATCTCTTCATCAAAGCCTTCGATCTCTAACATTTCTGCAGCTGGTACATACGCCACTTCTTCAAGCGTGGTAAAGCCTTCTGCAACAAGAACTTCTGCAAGCTCTTCATCGACTTCTAGGCCATTGACGAATAAATCCATCTGACCTTTCGATTCTGTTTCATGCTTAGCTGCCATGTCTGATTCAGACATGACATTCAATTCCCAACCTGTCAACTCAGTTGCCAAGCGGATATTTTGACCGTTTTTACCAATTGCTTGAGACAATTGCTCATCATCAACTGCCAAGTCCATTGTATGCTTGTCTTCATCAACCATAATAGACGTGACTTCAGCCGGTGCCATTGCATTAATAACAAACTGCGCATCGTTTGAATCCCAAAGGATAATATCGATACGCTCGCCGTTTAATTCATTCGTGACTGCTTGAACACGTCCACCACGCATCCCGACACAAGCCCCAATAGGGTCTAGTCGAGGATCATTAGCACGCACTGCAACTTTCGCTCTTAAGCCAACATCGCGCGCAGCGCTCATAATATCAATCAAATCGTCGCCAATTTCAGGCACTTCGATTTTAAACAGCTCCATCAACATTTCTTTACACGCACGAGACATAACAATCTGTGGTCCACGAGGACGGAAAGAAACTTCTTGAACGTAAGCACGGACACGGTCGCCCATTTTAAAATTTTCACGATTAATCAATTCTGAACGTGGGATCACTGCATCGACATTATCCCCTAAATCGAGGATGACATCACCGCGGTCAACACGTTTAACCTGACCGGTTATAATTTCTCCAACGCGCTTCGAATATTCTTCAACCACTTTTTTACGCTCAGCTTCACGAACTTTTTGAATAATCACTTGCTTCGCTGTTTGCGCACCGATACGACCAAATTCAATTGATTCGATTGACTCTTCAATAAATTCACCTGGTTCAATATGCGGCTCAACATCAACTGCATCCATATGACGAATATACCAACCAACGTGATCTTCGATTTCAACGTCGTCTTCAATCACTTCCCAACGACGGAAAGTTTCGTAATCACCCGTATATCGGTCAATAGAAACACGTGCGTCAATTTCATCGTTATGACTTTTTCTAGTTGCTGTCGCTAGCGCCGCTTCAATGGCGTCAAAGATAATTTCTTTTTCCACGCCTTTTTCGTTAGACATGATTTCAACAACTGCTAAAACTTCCTTACTCATTTCTATTTCCTCAAAATAGGGGGTACGTTATCGTTACTCTTAAAGGGTAAAACCCCTTTGTTTAACTCATCAAAACTGGGGAACTATATTGGCTTTGTCAATTAAACTAAAAGGGATCTCGTAAAGCTCACCATCAACTTCAACTGCAATGTCGCTTTCAGATACTTGTGACATTACACCTTTAAAGCGCTTTCGACCCATAACAGGGCTAGAGGTTCTGACTTGAACCTCTTGTCCTTCATAAGCTTTATATTGCTCAGGATGAAATAAAGGTCTATCCATTCCAGGGGATGACACTTCTAACATATAAGCATTTGATATCGGATCTTCGACATCCATGATCGCACTCACCTGGCGGCTCACTTTTCCACAATCATCCACATTGACGCCGAGTTCGGCATTATCTATATAAATTCTTAAAGTGGAATGCTTTCCAGCAGGTAAATACTCACAACCCCAAAATTGAAACCCCATGGTTTCAATCGTTGGGCGTAATAAATTTTCAATCTTGTCTTCCAAGGTCACAGATTGTACTTTCCTTAATTCAAAAAATAAAAAACCCCGTAAAAACGGGGTTTTTAAAATTTAAGCAGAAAGAAGTCTGATACCAATTTCTTTCTCTTAATGAAGATTTAAAAAACTGAAAATATTATATTCACAATCCCTGCGTATGTCAATAAAGGCCTTGGTAGTTTTCAAGTGACTTCAGTTTTATAAAAATCAAGCTAGTCATAAATGCATCACTAAATGCATCATGTTGACCTAAATTTGGTAAGTCTAAGTCTTTTAAAATCGAATCAAATGACAAGTCTATGATTTTTTTAGGAATAACTTCCTCTTTATAATCATAATAACGTGCTGACACTTCAATCTGGGGGTTCGGTAAAGTGATACCAAGCCAAGGTTTAATAATCTGATTCACCATGGCAACGTCAAATTCCAAATAATAGCCGACCAGCTCCCGTGAACCGATAAAATGTAAAAATGCTTCAATACCCTCCTGCTCACTCAACCCTTGTTTTGTATCTTCATTACGAATCATGTGAATTTTAATGCTTTCTTCTGAAATATCCCGCTTCTGTAAGAAAGTCAAATTCAACGCTTCGCTGGTCAATATTTCATTCCCTCTAATTTTTATTGCGCTTAAGGAAACCAATCTATCTCTACGCGGGTTAAGCCCTGTTGTTTCGCAATCAAAACAAACAACCTCTTCTTCAGAGGACGAGTCGAACAAAAATTCAAAACGCGGATCTTTTAATCGCTTTTGATTCCAACGCTGTTTTAATTGTTCAAACATATTGCACTAACCCTTTATAGCACCGCAGAAACTTTAAAATGATGATCGATCAGTTTTTTGAAACGATTCACGACACTAAACGCTTCTTTTAATAAATCTTGTTGAATCGGTGTTAATTCTGATACTTGTAAAAAGTTATTCGGCATTTTGCTTCGACTCACCTGCTCAACCATCGACTCTAACCTGAGCGTATTTAAAAAATTCAACGTTTCCCCGAGCTCAATACCAAATGCTTCTGTTAACACGCCTTCTTTCATCAACTCTTTAATTCGCCAATGCGTGTTCGTTTTCAAAATACCCTTCTCTATCGCCAAACACCGAACACCATGAACGATTGGAAAAACCCCGCCTTTTTTAATATCAATCTGTGATTTATGCGATTTTTTATCCATCACCAGCTTGCCAAAAAAGCTAATTGGGGTATCGAATTGCAATACTGGTTTAGCAAAGTGCGGCAGAAAATGTTGATTCGAGGCAATCCAGTTCAACATAACCTGCTTGGCTTCTAACAGCATTGACTCATCCCCCAAAACAATATCTGCATCATAGAAGATCGATAGATTCATGAAAGCATCTGCCGACGGCTGGATCATCCAATTTCTCAGCTGCTCCTTAAAATCTGACAGAGTCTGACACCAAATGGGATTCGACACCATAATATTGCCGGGACAAGGGGGAAAGCCAAGCTCAATCAAACTATGCGTAAACTCCTGCATAAAATCGACCAGGCCTGGTAGGTTTTTGGCAGAATCCGGTAAAATAAACGCATTATCCTGATCGGTTCTAATGACTTGTTCCGCACGACCTTCGCTGCCCATCACTAATAAACACCCCGACTCCAATTCAGAGAAAGGTTTTAAAAACTCAAACACTTTTTCCATGATTTTACGATGCAGTTCATTAACCAGCTTGGCGATATAATGCGTTTTGACACCACGATTGTTTAAATTGATAACCAGCGCATCAATTTGGTGAATAACTCGCTTCAAATCTTCCATTTTTTCAGCTTGCTGAATAGTCAACACCACTAGACTTGATTGATTTGCAAACATCCCCATCAAGTCTTTTTGGTGTAACACCCCAACCAGCGCATCATCTGAACGAACCACCAAACGATTAATTCGAAACTTAGTCATTTTAAGCAGAGCATTAAATAAATAATCGAATTGATGAACAGAAACAACCGGCACTGTTGCTAAAGGCCCTACTTCCGAGTTCACAGGTAAATGCTCTAACGCAAGCGCATTCAATAAATCGATAGAGGTGACAATCCCCATTTCACTGGAGGATTGAAAATGCACCACGCAAGCATCTGTTTTACACTGCTGCATTTTTTGTACGCACTCTTCTATCCCGGTCGATTCATTGACTTCAATCAAGGTTTGCAAAGGCGCTTCTTCTACAATTCCCATCAGAGCTTCACTAGATGATTCCGCCTGAATTTGTGCATGAAGCTTATTCAGCTTGGCGGTGATATCATCAATAAAAAAACCTTGAATCTCAGGCTGTGAAACCAATTCCAGAAATATGGCTTGTGGCAAGCGGTAGGCAATCGCCTCTTCAATCACCTCATAACGCAGGTAGGATTCTCTTTGTAATAATAAAGCATCACCAAAAAAGGTATTCGCACCATAAACCGCTCTCTGACGATTACTCTCATCAAACTCGGCAATATGCCCTTTAATGACAAAATATAAAAATGCACTTTGCTTTGAAGACGGGTGACTTGAGAGCTCAAGTGTTGTCTTTAAAGGAAAATACACTACGTCTAGAGCAGAGGCTAAATGCGTCAACTCTTTCAAACTTAAAGCTGAAAAGGGTTCAACCTGCTTTAAAAAATTTAACTGTTGTTGAATAGACATGATGCCGCTCTCGCTAAAAACCCAAACAAAAAAGGAGGCTAAAAAGCCTCCTTTATCTTACTTGAAAATTTGAACTTTGACCAACTTAGTGGTCTGAAGCGCCTTCAGCGCCAATCCCTGTCTGTGATCTCACAAACTGAGCTTCAAATCCTTCAAGATCCTGCTTCGCTCTAGCGGATTTATCCGTGATAGAGAAGAACCAGATACCAACAAAGGCAATGATTACCGTGAATAATGCTGGGAACTTGTAAGGTACGATTGCCTCACCCATTGCAAGGATTTGCGTCCAAACAACCGGCCCTAAAACAACCATTACAACGGCAGAGATTAACCCTAGCCACCCACCAATAACGGCACCACGGGTAGTCATCTTGCTCCAGAACATCGACATAATCAGAACCGGGAAGTTAGCCGAAGCTGCGATTGTAAAGGCCAATGCCACCACGAAAGCAATGTTTTGATCTTTAAATCCAATCCCGAAGATAATCGCCAATGCACCAATAACAATTGTCGCACCCTTTGCCACTTTAGTTTCCTGCGCTTCTGTCGCGTTTTTGTTAATCACATTGGCATAAATGTCATGTGAAATCGCAGAAGCACCTGCCAAAGTTAAACCAGAAACAACAGCTAAGATCGTGGCAAATGCCACAGCAGAAATAAAGCCTAGGAAGAAGTCACCGCCAATAACATGAGACAAATGAATTGCCGCCATATTGTTACCGCCGATCAACTTAGACCCATCCATATATTCAGATGCAACCACCATTGCAATCGCACCGAACCCGATGATGAAGGCTAAAATGTAGAAGTACCCAATGAAACCGGTTGCATAGAACACTGACTTACGTGCTTCTTTTGCATCTGGAACCGTAAAGAATCGCATTAGGATATGCGGTAAACCTGCTGTACCAAACATCAAGGCAATCCCTAATGAAATCGCATTAACTGGATCCGAAACAAACCCACCAGAATACAAGATGTCCATGTTGTTACCACGGTTTTCTACGGCTGTTTTAAACAAGGTTTCAAAACTGAAGCCCATGTTATACATTACGGCAACGGCAATAAAAGTTGCACCCGCCAGTAACAGAACCGCTTTGATGATTTGTACCCAAGTCGTTGCCAACATCCCACCGAATGAAACATAAGCAATAATCAAGATACCGACCATGACCACCGCATAGTTAAAGTCTAAACCGAATAGAAGCTCGATCAACTTACCAGCACCCACCATTTGCGCGATCAGATACAGGATAACAACCGCAATCCCACCAAAGGCCGCTAAAACACGAATAGGTGTTTGCTGAAAACGATAAGCCGCTACATCCGCAAAAGTAAACTTACCTAGGTTTCTTAGACGTTCAGACATCAAGAAAAGGATAATCGGCCAACCTACCAAGAACCCGATGGCAAAAATCAAACCATCATACCCTTTAAGGTAAACCATCCCCGTAATCCCAAGGAAAGAAGCGGCAGACATATAGTCACCCGCAATCGCTAGACCGTTCTGAAGACCTGTAATACCGCCACCGGCAGCATAAAAATCTTTAGCAGATTTGGTTCTTTGAGCAGCCCAGTATGTAATATACAAAGTGGCCCCTACAAAGACAACAAACATTGAAATAGCTGCCCAATTGGTGACTTTTTCAACTGGTGCTGCAACATCAATCCCCGCGGCATAAGCCGTGATAGGCGCAGCAATCATGACGATTAAGGCTAATAACTGTTTAAATCCGAATTTCATTATTCAACCTCTTTTTTAATTTTAGCTGTTAACTCATCAAAGTCCGCATTCGCTTTCTTAACGTAATACCCCGTTAATAAGAATGCAAAAATAATGATTGCAACCCCAACTGGGAAACCAATTGAGACATAACTACCGCTAACAATGGTTGTAAAAAATGCCGGATCAAATGCTAAAAGCAAAATGTAACCGTAATAAACCACCAACATTGCTAAAGAAAGCCCCCATGCTAATGCGGTACGCTCTTTAACAAGCTGTTGATATTCCGGAAGATTCTTGATCTTCTCAATTTTAGACTGTTCCAAAGCCTTCCTCCTATGATAGTTAATCCCTAACCGTGTCTTCACTTATATTTGTCTTACGGCTAAGATTTTTAAAATATAACTCTTTTAGAGTCATAAACATTACTAAAGCCACCAGGCCTAAGTTATTTTACTAACTTTCCTTGTGGCTTTAATAATTCTGTTGCAGTTTTTAACAGCTTTTATTATTTATTAGGCTGCATAAACTGATCTAAAATGCTCGGATCTTCTAATGTAGATGTATCCGATGTAATTTCTTCGCCTTTTGCAATGCTTCTTAACAAACGACGCATGATTTTTCCTGAACGGGTTTTCGGCAAGTTTGAGCCAAAACGGATGTCATCAGGTTTCGCAATGGGTCCGATTTCTTTCGCCACATGATTACGCAACTCTTGCACCATGTCCAGACGAGCATCCCCTTCTGGAATTTCCTGATTCAACACCACGAAAGCAAAAACGGATTCCCCTTTAACATCATGTGGTTTACCAACCACGGCGGCCTCAGCAACTTTTTCATGAGACACCAATGCGGATTCAATTTCCATTGTTCCTAAACGATGACCCGACACATTCAATACGTCGTCGATACGACCCATGATCCAGAAATTACCATCTGTATCTAAATGCGCACTGTCTCCAACAACATAATACTTGTTTTTAAACATCGCGAAGTAGGTGTCTACAAAGCGTTCGTCATCGCCCCAAATGGTTCTAACCATGGAAGGCCAAGGCTTACGAATCACCAGATAACCACCTTCACCATGGGTTAACTCTTTTCCTTCTTCATCAACAATATGAGCATCAATCCCCGGTAAGGGCTTGGTACAAGACCCAGGTTTCAAATCCGTCACACCAGGAATAGGCGCAATCATATGAGCACCCGTTTCTGTCTGCCACCAAGTATCCATAATCGGGCATTCGCCACGACCAATCACTTCGTGATACCACATCCAGGCTTCTGGATTAATTGGTTCACCTACTGTTCCTAGCAGTCTTAGTTTAGATAAGTCATATTGTTTCGGTAAGTCGTCTCCAAACTTCATCAATGCACGGATGGCTGTTGGTGCGGTATAAAACACCGTAACGCCATGATCCTGACAAACTTGCCAGAAACGACCTGCATCTGGGTACGTTGGAACCCCTTCAAACATCAGCATGGTCATCCCCATGGAAAGCGGACCATAAGCAACATAAGTATGGCCAGTAATCCAGCCCACATCCGCTGTACACCAGAAGACATCACTGTCTTTTAAGTCAAATACCCACTCATTGGTAATATGAGCATTTAAAAGATACCCGCCGGTACTGTGCTGAATCCCTTTCGGCTTCCCTGTCGATCCTGAGGTATAAAGCAAAAATAAAGGATGTTCTGCACTGACCATGACCGCATCATGATAGTTGCTCATGCCCGCAACGGCATCATGCCAAGAGATATCACGGTCTTCTTTCATCTTAACGTCATCGTCTGTACGATTATAGACAACGACTTTACGGACTGAATTGCCTCCTTTTTCAAGAGCCTCATCAACGGCCCCTTTCAAAGGAACAGACTTACCGCCACGACGACCTGCATTTGCAGTAATAACCATTTTAGCGCCAGCATCTTCAATGCGATCGCGCAATGCTTCAGCAGAAAAACCACCAAACACAATTGAGTGAATCGCCCCGATACGAGCACAAGCTTGCATTGCAAATACGGCTTGAGGAATCATCGGCATGTAAATAACAACACGATCGCCTTTTTCAATACCTTGCGCAGTCAGCGCATTCGCTAAACGACACACTTCGTCATGCAAATCTTTATACGTGTATTGTTCTACCGAACCATCATCCGCTTCGAAAATAATTGCTAACTTGTCTTCTTTTTCTGCCAAGTGACGATCAATACAGTTATAGGAGGCGTTTAATTCACCGTCTGAAAACCATTTATAAAAAGGAGGGTTTGAGTCATCCAACCCAACCGTAAACTCCTTAGACCAACTGAGTTTTTCTTTGGCTAAGTCACACCAAAAACCTTCATAGTCTTCAGAGGCCTTTTTCTTCAATTGCTGATATTTTTCTTCAGTAATATTAGCCTGTTTCTTAAAGGCTTCGGTAGGTTTGAACACTCGGTTTTCTTGCAAAACCGATTCAATGTTGTTAGACATTCATGTCTCCTATTTGACAATTGTTTTCTCAGTAAAATTAAACGCTCTTACCAGAACCGTTCGTCGAGTTTTCTATATTCTATAGGTTATAGACCCGCATTAGGAATAAAAAAACTTTATAACAAACCGTTAAGACAAAATAGCCTGTATTTTTTAAATAAAATCATCCCTGATTTTAAAGTTTATAGTGATTAAATAACCACTTCGGGGCGCCAGCCATTCCCTCTCAAAACCTCTAATAGTTCATCATCTGGAAAAAAAGACACCCCGTCTTCCGTAATCATTTGCGCACGTGCAGCGCCATTTTGATAATCAATCACCAGTGGCAATCCTTCTTCAGAAGTGTAATGCGCTAGCACGGTTGATAATTCTTGAATACGATTGACTGCTACAGAACTATCCGCAAACAGTTTAATTGCTCTTGCTTTTTCCGCTCTGGATTCTGCTAAGGTGACAACTTGTTCTGCGTCGAATTTGATACCGCCATTGAACGTATCTTCCGCTACTTCGCCATAAACTAAAATCACCGTATCCGGGATTAAGATGTCACGACAAGCTTCAAACACAGCGGGTCTTAACACCACATCCATACGGGCTGTTTGGTCATCAATAGCGAGAAAACCCATTCGGCTGCCACTTTTGGTCACTTTGCTGCGCGCTTCAACAATTAAACCGGCCGCCCATTTTTTATTCCATTTTTCAGGACGTAGAGCAGACAGCTTTTGTTCAACCATCTTATCCAGCTCTTCTCGGTAGATTTCAATCGGATGGCCGGTCATATAAAGCCCTAGTACGTTCTTCTCTCCTTTCAAGCGAAGTTTTTCAGGCATTTCTGGAACATCGACCAGCTTTGATTCATTTTCTGCTTCAAAAGAAGATACATCGCCAAATAAGTCTTCTTGTCCGGCTTCTTCGTCTTTTTGCTTTTGTTCAGCTTTTTGCAATGCCATACCAACACTGTCTAGCATTGCCTGACGGTTGTCATGGATACAATCCATGGCTCCGGCAGAAATCAACGCTTCAATCACGCGTTTATTCACTTTTCGGGTTACGCGTAGACAGAAGTCAAATAAATCCTGATAAGGACCATTTTGCTTCCGCTCGGCAACAATGCCTTCCAAAGCGGATTCGCCGACACCTTTTATTGCCCCTAATCCATAACGAACAGCTTTTTGTCCACGAATGGCTTTAAAATGAATTTCACCCTCATTGATACTCGGTTGAGCGACATCAATCCCCATGGCGTAACACTCGTTCACCATATGAACCACTTTATCTGTGTTATCCATATCGGAGGAAATTTGTGCTGCCATAAACTCAGCGGGGTAATGTGTTTTCAACCAAGCGGATTGGTAGGAAACCAATGCATAGGCTGCCGAGTGGGATTTGTTAAACCCATACCCGGCGAACTTTTCAACCAAGTCAAAAATTTTCATGGCCAAATCGCCATCAACATTATTTTTAATTGCGCCCTCTTTAAAGATAGAGCGCTGCTTGGCCATTTCTTCAGGTTTCTTTTTACCCATTGCTCGACGCAGCATATCAGCGCCACCAAGCGTATAGCCCGCTAGCACCTGAGCAATCTGCATAACTTGCTCTTGGTACAAGATGACCCCATAAGTCGGTTCTAGAATGGTTTTTAAAGAATCATGTTGATATTGAGCATCCGGATAAGAGACTTTCTCTTTACCATGCTTACGCGCGATAAAATTATCAACCATGCCAGATTCCAAAGGACCAGGACGAAATAACGCCACCAAGGCGATAATATCTTCAAAACAATCCGGGCGTAAACGAACAATCAAGTTCTGCATTCCGGCGGACTCTAACTGGAAGACCCCCGTTGTTTTCCCGGTTTTAATTAAATCAAACGTTTCAGAATCTGCTAACGGAATTCGTTCAATTTCGACAAATCCGTCATCCCCCTGTTGTTTGCCTTCATTGATAAAGTGCAGCGCCCAATCGATAATAGTCAGGGTTCTCAACCCCAGAAAGTCAAATTTAACCAGGCCTGCCGTCTCTACATCATTTTTATCAAGCTGGGTGACGACACTGGTCCCATCAGGTTCACACAATACCGGGCAGAAATGATCCAAGGGTTTGGGTCCAATCACCACCCCACCCGCATGTTTACCCGTATTACGAACGGTGCCTTCTAATTTCAAGGCCAAATCAATCAGAAGACGAACATCTTCTTCATTGTCATACCTCTCTTGTAACTGCTCTTCTTGGTCCAAAGCGCCTTGCAGCTTAATCCCCAAATCGTTTGGAATCAGTTTGGCAATACTATCCACCATGCCATACCCATTCCCCAGAACACGACCAACATCTCTGACGACCGCTTTTGCTGCCATGGTTCCAAATGTCACAATCTGAGACACATGGTCCTGACCATATTCGCGAGCAACGTATTCAATGACCTCATCACGGCGCTCCATACAGAAATCGACATCGAAATCGGGCATCGAAACCCTTTCCGGGTTCAAGAAGCGTTCGAAAAGCAGATCGTATTCTAGTGGATCTAAATCGGTAATTTTCAAGGCATAAGCTACCAACGACCCTGCACCAGAGCCTCGACCAGGGCCAACCGGTACCTGGTGATTTTTCCCCCACTGGATAAAGTCGGCAACAATAAAGAAATAACCAGGGAACCCCATTTGGGTAATGATATCCAACTCAAACTTAAGCCGATCATCATAAGACTTGCGTTTTTCGGCGAATGCATCAGGTGATAAATCACCAAACAAAAAGTTCAAACGCTCATCCAAGCCCTTCTGTGACTCTAAAATAAAGTATTCATCCAGCGTCAACCCTTCTGGAACAGGGAAATCTGGGAGAAAGTAGGTTCCCAACGTTAAAGAGACATTGCAGCGTTTGGCAATCTCAACGGTATTTTCAATCGCTTCGGGAATGTCTTCAAACAACGCCACCATTTCATCCGAGCTACGGTAATACTGCTCTTCTGAATAGCGTTTCGGGCGATTCGGATCGTCCAGAATGTATCCGCCATGAATACAAACGCGTACTTCATGTGCATCAAAATCATCTGCCTTCTCAAAACGAATATCATTGGTCGCGACCACAGGCAGTTCATATCGCTGAGCAACATCCACCGCACCTGCAATATAAAGCTCTTCTTTATCTCTCCCCGTTCGGATCAACTCTAGATAAAAACGATCTGGAAAATAAGATGCCCACCAACTGACTCGTTTGGCTGCTAAATTTGGTTTTTCCGCTAAAATTGCCTGCCCTACATCCCCTTCTTTACCCCCCGAGAGGATAATCAGTCCCTCATTGAACTCTGCCAACCACTCCTGCTTGATTAATGCCTTCATATCGTTCTGAACCACTTTTTGGTTCTTGAGATACGCCATAGAGATCAAATGCGACAGATTCAGATACCCTTGATCGTTTTGACAAAGACAAACAACCTTAAAGACATTACCATTTTCTGCTTCAACTAATAAATCGGATCCGATGATCGGCTTGATACCTGCATCCATTGCAGCAGTGTAAAACTTAACCAGGGCGAACATATTCATTTGGTCGGTTAATGCAATCGCGGGTTGCTGGCTTTTTTGGGCGTGAGAAATCGCGGACTTCACCCGAATAGTTGAATCAACTACCGAGTATTCGGAATGGACATGAAGATGTACAAATTTGGACATAAAAAGTAAAAAAGCCGTTTTTAGAGCGAAAGTTTAGAAGCTTAAATGCCCCAAAAAATCAATTTTTGGAGTTCATCTAAGCTTCCACAATACATTGCTTTATAATAGCTGCATATTCTATGATAATTTGAGTTAAAAATTTAAGATAATTTCAATGTCCGAACCGATTCATCAACCTTTTTGGCTTGATAGCAAGCCCGTTGTCTTCCCCCCGACTCATCTAGCCATGACAGAACCTGATGGCCTGCTTGCCGTCGGAGGGGATTTGACCCCTGAATGGCTACTCAATGCTTATCATAAAGGTATTTTTCCCTGGTTTAATGAAGAAGACCCTATTCTATGGTGGACCCCTAATCCCCGATCAGTGCTATTCATTGAGTCACTGAAAGTTAAACGTAGCTTAGTCAAAACCATTCGTAAGCAACAATTCACCGTCACACTCGATCAGAAATTTGAAAATGTCATGCGTCACTGCGCCACCATTGAACGACGGGATCAAGACGGCACTTGGATTTCAGAGGAAATGTTATCAGCCTATGTTCAACTCCATAAAAGCGGACATGCGCACTCTGTTGAGGTCTGGCAAGACAATCAATTAGTGGGCGGACTTTATGGTGTTGCGGTCGGAAAAGTTTTCTTCGGAGAATCGATGTTCTCAAAGGTCCCGGATGCATCTAAAATTGCTTTAGTAGCTTTGTGCCAACAACTTAAAGCTTGGGGATTTCGGATCATCGACACCCAAGTAGAAACGCCCCACCTAAGATCTCTCGGCGCCACACTCATTTCCAGAGAGTATTTTGAATCTATCTTACAGCAGGAAACTCATAAGGAGTTTGCGCCAAAGCATTGGCAGCTTGAGATAGACTGGCAAGCGCCCTTCTTGACACAAGTGATTAAAGAGAAAAACAAACCCGCCTGACCTTTAAACATACGCTTTATTAAATAAACAGACAAAAGTTTGAATAAATCGTGAAGCATTGCTATAATCGCGGCTTATTTTTTATAGGGGCAATAAAGCTAAAAAGTCTATGTCAAAACAAGATGTTATTGAATTCGACGGCGAAGTGATTGAAACTTTACCGAACACAATGTTCAAAGTCCGTTTAGAGAACGGTCACGAAATTTTAGCGCACATTTCTGGGCGCATGCGTAAAAACTATATTCGCATTCTTGCGGGTGATAAAGTTAAGGTTGAACTAACACCTTACGACCTCACTAAAGGTCGCATCACCTATCGCGGAAAATAAAATTCGCTGAAACAACTTCTATAAAAATAAAAAAAACCGCTTTTAAGCGGTTTTTTTATGTCACAACAGTGTTTATCCAGACTCTCTCGATTTTTACACTAACTCTTCAGCTTTAAGCACAATACCAGACTCGTCAGCATCAATAACCACGTCACCGCCAGACTGTAATTCGCCAAACAGTAGCATCTCTGCCAACGGCTGTTTAATCTTCTCTTGAACCAAACGAGACATAGGTCTTGCGCCCATAAATGGATCATACCCTTCTTTCGCTAACCATTCTCGAGCAGATGCGGTTAACTTGATTGATACTTTTTTGTCTTGCAAGCTACTTTCAAGCGCGTAAATAAACTTATTAACAACTGAGTTCATCACCTCTGGCGACAGACGGTTAAACTGCACCACACCATCCAAGCGATTACGGAATTCTGGCGTAAAGACTTTCTTTAACTCGCCCTGGAAGTCCAAGCTATGATCCTGCACCGCAAACCCGATGCTTGCTCTTGAAGCGGCTTCGGCCCCGACATTCGAGGTCATAATCAAAATCACATTCCGGAAATCAGCTTTGCGGCCATTGTTATCCGTCAAAGTACCGTTATCCATTACTTGCAACAGCAAGTTAAAGACATCTGGGTGCGCTTTTTCAATCTCATCCAATAAGACAACCGAATGCGGATGTTTATTGACCGCTTCGGTCAACAACCCACCTTGGTCGAATCCAACATAACCTGGCGGCGCACCGATCAAACGAGAAACAGAATGGCGCTCCATGTATTCAGACATGTCGTACCGTAATAACTCAATATCAAGATGCTTAGCCAACTGCTGTGTCAATTCTGTTTTCCCTACCCCTGTCGGCCCGGCAAACAAGAAGGCAGCTGTTGGGCGATTTCCATCATTCAACCCTGAGCGCGCTAATTTAATCGAAGACACTACACTACGAACCGCTTCATCCTGCCCAAACACCACACGTTGCAAACTTTCTTCCAAATTCATCAACTTGTCTTTTTCTTTCTGGGTAATTTGAGAAACAGGAATGCGAGCGATATTTGCCACAATTTGCTGAATTTCGGCAACTGAAATCTGTTTTTTACGTTTGCTTTTCGGCATCAATGCTTGTTTAGCACCAGCTTCGTCAATCACATCAATGGCCTTATCCGGCAAATGACGGTCATTGATATAACGTGCAGACAAATCCACTGCCATTTTTAGAGCAGGTAACGTATATTTCACATGGTGATGACTTTCAAACTGAGCTTTTAACCCCTTTAAGATTTCAAAGGTTTCCTGGTTGGTCGGCTCTTGTACATCAATCTTTTGGAAACGGCGCGCCAAGGCGCGGTCTTTCTCAAAAATACCACGATACTCTTCATAAGTGGTTGCCCCAACGCATCGTAATTTACCGGATGATAAAGCAGGCTTCATCAAGTTCGAAGCATCCATTGCGCCGCCTTGAACAGCACCTGCTCCAACGATGGTATGGATTTCGTCAATAAATAAAATCGCATGAGGTCGTTCTTCCAAAGCTTTTAACAAGGCTTTAAAGCGTTTTTCAAAATCACCACGGTAGCGCGTCCCTGCCAGTAAAGCGCCCATATCCAGACTAAAGATTTCAGCATCCATTAACTGTTCTGGCACTTTCTTTTCCACAATACGATGCGCCAAGCCTTCAGCCACTGCCGTTTTCCCTACACCGGGCTCCCCCACTAATAAAGGGTTGTTTTTGCGGCGTCGACTTAAAACTTCCAGCGTTCGTGTCAACTCCCATTCGCGTCCGATAATGGGATCAATGCGCCCCATTTCAACTTCTTCGTTTAAATTCACACTGAAATTGGTAATCGGATTGTTTTCAGACTCTCCTGTCTCTGCATCTTCAATCGCTTCTTCCGAAGGTGAAGACGTCAAAAAATCTTCTTGTTGCTGAGCCGTCACACCATGGGAGATATAACTTAAAATATCGACGCGGTGCACACCACAACTTTCCAAAACATAAACGGCGTGGGAATCTTGTTCTGAGAAAATAGAGGCCAATACATGTAACCCTGACACTTCCGTGTAACCATTCGACTGTACTAAATAAATCGCGCGCTCAATGACTCGCTGGAAAGCCATTGTCGGCAACAGCTCTTCAGCTTTTACCCCAGGCGCTTCGCTATCCAGATATTTTTCTAACTCCGATTCAACCGTTGTGAGTTTGACACCACAAGCCTCAATCGCTTCACGCACTGATGGCAACCCGAGCAATTCTAATAACAAGTGCTCCAAGGTAACATATTCATGCTCATACTCGTTCGCCAAACTAAAGGCATTGCTCAAAGTGAGCTGTAATTCTTTACTTAACATTAAACCACCTCCATTTCACACTGCAGAGGGTGTTGGTGTTCCCTGGCATACTGATTCACTTGCATGACTTTCATTTCAGCCACTTCTCGACTATAAACACCACAAGTTCCTTTTCCTTTCGTATGAACCGCCAACATTACGGTATTGGCTTTTGCCTCATCCATTCCAAAAAAACGAGTCAGCACATCCACAACAAAATCCATTGGGGTAAAGTCATCATTTAACAAAACAACTTGATAACGCTTTGGCGGCTTAACTTTTGGTCTGGCCGTCTCTAAAACAACGCCGTCATCTTGAAAGGGCTGGCTTGGCATTCTGATTCCTTAGATTTAATTTAACAGAGCTGCGATTAAGCAGCAATCAATTTTGCATAAAGGTGACCGGGTGAGTTGATTTCATCCCCCGGTAAGCCCATATTTCGGACGAAAATATAATCGTTCGGTGAGTAGTTTTTGGGAACCGTTACACTCGTGCTCCCGGCAGGTGATTCTAACTCCAGTTCCATTCCAGGAACCAACAAAGTACTGGGCACCTGAATCGTACCGTAAATATCACACCCTTTCAGTTCCCACTTCAACGAGTCCAACTTCAATTGAAATTTTACTAAATAATCACCTGGCTCGCCACCAAACAGACCATGATATCCCTTTCCTCTTAAACGAAAAGTTTTATTGAGAAAAGCATCACGCGTAAACTTCATCTTTACTTTCAGGCCTGGAATATAAAACGACCCTATCTTTAATAATCGAATGGCATAACGCAGTGTTAAAGGATAAGTAATCACACGATCTTTACCGCGAATCGGTTTTTGCTTGCGCCATTGATACGAACCAGTATTTTTTTGTGCTCGGGATTGTGAAGTAGAGTGTTGATTAAAAGGGTTCGATTGATAATGAGATCGTGACTGCTTACGGTTGACACGACAAAACTCACGCCAGTAGGCTTCTTTAAATTTCGTTAGAACTTCATAGGCTTCTGAAATTTCCTGGAACTTCTCAGTTGCATTATGAATTTTAGAAACATCGGGATGATAGCGTCGCGCCATCTTACGATAGGCTTGCTTAATCGTTTTATCGCAAGCTTGGTGGTGAACCCCCAATAATGCAAAATAATCTTTTGAGATATCGTAACGAGCGTTCAACATGAATTTTTCGTCACTTCCGGCCACATAAAATTAACAACTTAATTCATCCAATTAAGGTCTTTAATAGCATTTATTCTAACGGTTTTTCAGGGTAAAAAAAAGCTTTCAGCGTGATAAGATTTAACACCTCATAACCAGTTGAAAACTAACAGTTTCAACGAATTTGGTATACTCTTTTTCAAACACTATTAAGAATTAAACCGACATCTAACCTATTTAGTTTATTCAATCACAACAATAGGTTGGATACCCTATCCTCTTTTAAAGACCATACATTATGTGCATAATATGCTCTCTAATTGCAAAAGGAAAAGACATGACAATTGAACAAAGTCTATTGGAAAGAAGTGGTTCTAAATGCGAACTATGCGGTTCTGAGGAACAGTTAAGCACTTATGAAGTATCCCCTTCAGATGGCTCGGCAGACCAAACTATCGTGGTTTGCCACACTTGTAAAAGCCAGATTGAAGCACCCGATACTATGGATGCCAACCACTGGCGTTGTTTAAACGACAGCATGTGGTCTCCAGTTCCGGCTGTTCAAGTTATGGCTTACCGTTTATTGAATGCTCTTCGTGCTGAAGGCTGGCCACAAGATCTATTAGATATAATGTATCTGGAAGATGACACTAAAGCATGGGCTGAAGCAGGCATGCCTGATGAAGATGAAGAAACGATTATCCATAAAGACAGCAACGGCACCACTTTGCAAGAAGGGGATGATGTCACCTTAATTAAAGATTTGGATGTTAAAGGCGCTGGGTTTACCGCTAAACGAGGGACTTTAGTGAAAAACATTCACTTGACCGACAACCCGCTTCATATCGAAGGAAAAGTCAACGGCACACAAATCGTTCTGGTGGCTGCTTTTTTAAAGAAAGCTTAAACATTTCCTCTCAAAAATGGCCAGGCCTGGCCATTTTTTAAGCTTCTCATCAATCCGTTACCGAGTTTTCTAGTTCCATAGAGAGTTGACACACACCTGGTCTCGCCCCGATTGCTTTGCCATATAAAGAGAGTTATCCGCCGTTTTGAATAAGGTTTTCAAGTCCACATTTACGTCATCCGCATCTCCATTTTGACTTTTCAATAACTGCATCAGCTTCGGTTTGTTTTTCTTATCACAACTTGCAGCACCAATCGTAACGGTGATTGGAACATTGGCTGGATTCAAACGTGCTATTTCAACCCGAATCATTTCAAGACGCTCTGTAGCTGACACCTGATCTACATCAGTCATTAAAATCAACAGTTCATCTCCGCCATAACGAACCACCAAATCACTGGAGTGACAATGGCTTTTCACTAAGCTTGAAACCTGCTTCAATACCGCATCCCCTGTTGCATGACCTAAAGAGTCATTAACCCTTTTAAAGTAATCAATATCAACCAACGCTAGAGTAATGCCTTCATTGCGCCCACAAGAGTCAGCGACCATTTTGTCACCGAACTCATCCATATAGTGGCGATTATTCAGGCCAGTCGCCGCATCAATATTCGCTTTCAAATACAGAGACTTTTTCGCATTATTGACTTCATCTAAATGTTTTTTATTGAGAATCAAATTGATAGCACGCGCCAAAAAGTCCGTTTCATGGAATGGCTTGGCAATAAAATCCCCTGCGCCATGTTTAAGCACATAAACCTGTCTTAATAAATCATTCCAACCAGACACAGCAAGTATTGGAATATCTCGAATGGTTCCATGCCCCTGCCGAATCAAGTTGATTAAACCAATACCACTCACGTTACCCTCCAATACCAAATCCGTGACTACTAAATCATAGTGCCCTTTTCGCTTATCCAATAACTCGGCAGCCGCTTCACCGCTTTTAACATGGTCTACTTCCCAACCCGCAGAATACATAATATGACTGGTATAGTCAGCGGTGCTTTGAGTATCTTCAACATAAAGCACTTTTGCCGAAATATTCATCGTTGCATACAACATCAAACTTTTTAAAGCGCGCTTTAGTGTCGGAAAATCTGATTTTACAAAAATCTCTGTAAAACCAGCATCATAGGCTTCTCTTTTAAATTCTTTCGAGGCGTTCGACGTTAACAAAAATTTTGGAACATTACATAGAATCGTATTTAAATTGACCGTTTTTAAAAACTTAAAGCTATCCATATCGCCCAGTTCATGGGCAATACTAATCGCACTAGGCGTTTTATGTTTTAAATAGGTAAAGGCTTCTTGACCACTTTTTGCTTCAACGACATTAACATTTTCATTCGATAAGATTTCTTTAACGAGCTCTCGATAGCTCTTTGAAGGGTCTACAATTAAAATATTCATTTAGAGTGCACTATTTGTTTTTATATCGGTAATCAAAATTATGCTGACATATTAAACAGATTATCAGAACAATTCATCTTTATTTATGATGTATATCAAGATCATATGAAGAAATATGAAAGGAAGGGTTTTTCTAACCACTTGTTATTGCAGAGATGTTAAAACATAAGCCACTCGTTTTTCAGCGGTTAAATGCGTTTCTTCAAGTGCTTCGATTTGACGTAGTCTAGGTAACAACCCTTTTCCATTCGCCAATTGGATAGACAACCCAGGGCGTGCATTTAACTCCAACAACATTGGTCCTTTATCTTTATCTAACACAATGTCCGCGCCTAAATAGCCCAACCCAATCATATCGTAGCATTTGGATACCAATAACAATAAATCTGGCCAGTTTGGAATTTGAATATCATTTAAAACTTGTCCCGTATCAGGGTGATGCTCTAATCGTTTTTCAAACTGTACGGCATAAGCCGCCTTACCGGTTGCCATATCCAATCCAACCCCGACGGCGCCTTGGTGGAAGTTTGCCTTCCCATCAGATACCTCAGTTGAAAGACGCAACATCGCCATGACCGGATAGCCTTTAAACACTATGATACGGATATCAGGTACACCTTGGTATGAGTATTTATCAAACAAGGGATCCGCATGTATCAAATCTTCAATCAAAGCCACATCCGGCGCTCCAGCTAAAGAATATAGACCCGCTAAAATATTAGTTACATGGCGTTCAATACTCTCCAAGCTTATCTCTTTCCCTGAGGCTCGTACAAATTGATCTCCTTTACGACCGGTAATCACCAAAATACCTTTTCCACCGGAGCCTCGTGCAGGCTTTATGACAAACTCATCCTTATCAGCCAACAAATTAACCAAGGTTTTCACTTCATATTGATGTTCAATCACACCTTGGAGTTTGGGTGCAAGCACTTGATATTTTTGCGCCATCCGCTTGGTTTTAAACTTGTTATCCACCAAGGGATAAAGAGAGCGATCATTATATTTACCAATATAATCGATATTACGTCCATTCATACCCAAAATGCCAATGTCATTCAATCGGCGCCAGCTAATCCACTTAAACATTGATTTGAACATCAAGCTTGATCCATTGCTTGGAAACGGCGCAACTCTAATAAGCGATACCCGGTGTATCGACCTAGCAACATAATCATTGCCACGACCACCAGGTTTAATTCAGGGAAATTGAAGCTCAAATACCCGACCCAAGACGTTTGCATCCCAAGATACGCCACCACAGCAACGAGTAAACTCCCTCCCCCTCGAATCAGAACTTGTCTCGCGCCTTCTTCTTCCCACAGAATCGACATTCGCTCAATGGTCCAGGCCAAGATAATAATCGGGAAGAATGCCACTGTCATGCCCGTATTGAACCCAAGCTTGTACCCAACCAGACTCATCAACCCGATAATAAAAATCACGATGACAATAATGGTGGCTATTCGAGCTACCAGTAACAAATTCAAAGCAGAAAGATAACTGCGCAACATCAACCCGATGGCAACAATCGCAATAAAATTGATTAACCCTAATCCTAAAGAGGTTTGTATAAAGGCCATCGCAATCAAAACCGGCATAAAAGTCCCAGAAGTTTTGATCCCAATCAACACTCGCATCATCACCGTTATCAAAGCCCCAATCGGTAACAACAACAAGAGCTTAAACACACTCTGTTCTTCAATCGGAAGATGATGAATACTCAGTATGCCAAATCCCTCGTCACTCGAATATTCTTGTGCCAACTCCACTGCTGGCATTTTTTGCTCAATCATCGAAAAACCGACCTGAGCATCTTCCCCACCGATCAAGTCAATCAATGAATTTCCACCACGATTCCACAATAAGAAATTTTCAGGCAACCCTTGTTTTCCCGTTTCCGGGTCAAACAAATGCCACTCACCCGCAGAATAAATCTCTATCATTGGCACTAAAGACTGATTACGACGTCGATCTTCAAGATATAGTCCCATTGGGACGCGCACTTTCATCCCGGCATCCGTCAATAACTTCTGCAGAACTTCCGCTTTACTGTGCCCTTCCATCAACAATGCCGCATTTTGTTTCTCTGAGCGACTCGACAGCAACTTAATCAGTTCTCTCGTCAAACTGACATCCGTACTGGACTGGTTATACGCTTTCGCTAATAACTGTCGTGCCGCTATTTGCTCAGCCTGATCCCAAATAAGATTAATAACTTGTGCATTTTCTTCAGGCTTGGGTTGTTTCACGCCTTTTTCATTTTTATCCACCACCACTTGAACCTTATAATATAAGGTTTGAGCGCCTGACGCTTCTCGAATACTCCACTCACCACGTCGTACCCCCTCTTTGTCTACAATTGTAAACCCGTATCCCGGGGAAGCTGTCTGTTCAAAAAATAAACGGAATCCCGGAATATGTTTTGGTAAGTTCAAACTCGCCAAAACGGGCTTACCTTCCATCGCCTTGAAATCAACGCGGGCTTCGATCATCCAGGCAGAAGCTTTATCACCTGGCTTTAGAGGAATGCCTGTATCCACATGCCGCATCCAAGCCGTGACCAAACCGATAAACACCAATAACACAATGAAAAAGTAAAAAGAGGAACGAGACATTACTTGAGCACCTCTTTCTCTAGAGAAGACATTTCAGGAGGGGCAATTTTTTTCTTACTGATATCAACCAACATTAAATCCTTCAAAACATTTCTACCGATCAATACTGAAAAATCTAAATGTGAACGATCCGACAACGTAAATTCGACCATTTGTGGCACATTACCAATGGTTAATTTGAACTTCACAACAGGACGGCGTTCTTTTTCTTCTGAGTTTGACTGAAGAATCAACACAAACCGACTGACAGGTCGTTCAATTTCATGTACTTCCTTTGTCTTTCTGTCCACAAAATTAAAAGCCACCCATTCTTCACCATCACGCTCAAATACTTTCAAGTTCTGAGCATCTAAAGAAGAGGTTTTTGCTCCAGTATCAATTCTTGCCTCAAGTTCCAAATCAACAGGGCTTAAATGAACATCTTCAATCTCACCAATCAATAACTTATCCCCTACATACAGATAACCAGATTGATTTTTAACCTGTTGGGTATCCATTGGTCGGCTTCGTTTTGCTTGTGCCGAACGACTTTTTGCATCCGCTTGAACTTGTTTTTTCAAGTCGGAAACATCGGCTTCAATTTTTTTCAAAACCGCTTGCTGCTTATCAACCGACGTTTTGTATTCACTAACCAACTTCAGTTGCTTTTGGTCACGTTGAGCCAACGTCTGGTCCAGTTTGACCAAACGTTGATCAATCGAATTCAACTGAGAAGCTTTCACACTCATATCAGAAGGAAAGCAACCACTTAACCCCATAAAAACTGGTAAAAAAACAACCCCAAGTGCGTGATTAACTTTCACAAAAAAACCCTTTTCATTTATAAGACACACAATTTAAGAATCATAGCATGCTGCTCAACAACAACTATTGAAACAACCTGATTATCGGTTTGCTCCCATTGACATTTCTATTTCTTTAATACAGCCTAAATGTAATCAAAAACACGTAACAAGTCAATTTAGCCCCGTTTTTCTCAGCTATTTAAAATTAAAACTCTCACCTTAAAAGTTAAAGTTCGGCAACATATCGCCTGATTGTGTAAAATTTACGTTTTTAAAAAATTCGAACGGAAAAAACAGATGGGTAGAGCCTACCAAAACCGCAAAGAATCCATGGCGAAAACATCAGACGCCAAAGCCAAAGTTTACAGCAAATTCAGCCGAGAAATTTACGTCACCGCAAAAAGCGGCGGTGTCGAACCTGAAAGCAATCTTGCTTTACAAGGGTTGATTGAACGCGCCAAAAAAGCCCAAGTACCGGCACACGTTATCGACAAAGCACTCGACAAAGCCAAAGGGGGCGGTGGAGAAGACTTTGCCATTGCACGCTATGAGGGTTACGGCCCGGGCAACAGCATGGTCATTATTGAATGCCTAACGGATAACCCAAATCGTACTTTTGGGGATGTGCGTAGCTGCTTCACCAAAACCAAAACCAAAATCGGCACGCAAGGCAGTGTCAGCCACATGTTCGACCACGCCGCCATTTTAGTGTTTGCGGGTGAAGACGAAGAAGCGGTTCTGGAAGCGTTATTGATGGCAGATGTCGATGTTTCTGACATTGAAAATGAAGACGGTAAAATCAGTGTTTTTGTTCCAAATACCGAATATGCTAAAGCCAAAACGGCCTTAATCGATGCCTTTGGTGCGATTGACTTTGAAGTGGACGAAATTCAATTCTTACCGCACATGACCAAACCCATCGAAAACGAAGAAGACCGTGAAATGTTCGAGAAATTCCTTGAAATGCTGGAAGAGTTGGATGATGTTCAGAACGTTTACTATGACGTTGAATTATAAACTCAAGATACACGCAACTTCGTAAAAAACGGCCAGGCCTGGTCGTTTTTTACGCTCCTGCCTTAGAACATAATTGCTCTTTTTGAATCCGAGAAAACTGCTTAATGTCATATTCTCGCTTCATGGCCGTGCTTTTATCCTCACAAACTTGCTGATAAACCAATTCACAAGGTCTTCGTGCTTGAGTGTATTTCGCCCCACCTTTAACCTCACCATTGTGCTGACGAAGTCGTCGATCTAAATCGGTCGTCACTCCACAATACAACGTGTTGTCACCACACTTTAATAAATACACTACCCAAGATTGTTCAGCCATTCATCTACCCTTTTTGAGCCTTTCTAAACCAAAAAGCCCGTAAAAATAACCAGGCCTGGTTATTTTTACGGGTTTTTAATGATTACTTATTCTTCTTGCTGAATCAAAGGGTAACGTCCCCTTTTCTTAATTTTCATAAGGACTGTCCGCTTCATACACTTGTTAGTCCAGCGCTTGCGCGGGACACAAGTGGATGGAAAGCCGCAGCCCGTTAGTTCCGACGCGCAAGCGTCGGAACTAACGCCCCGGGTAAGCCGCCGGGACGGAGCGCAGCGTAGTACCGGTCGGCTTCACCCACTGGTTAAACATGACGGCCTTCGAAAAGGGGTTTTAGATGGAACTGCACGAGCGCTTCTAACAAGTTCAAGGCGAATCCGTCGCCCTGGTCTTCTATCAAAAATTCCATCCTAGACATGTTCTCTTTTATCCATTGTTGGATATTTTCTTTGTTTAACTCATCTATCTCGCGGTGCTTGCCCTCGGGGAAGCACTGTTTAAACGGACCCCTGTACTTAAAGATCGACTTGGGCATTGTGCTGGGCGTCGTTTCATCCAAGTTGTAGTGATGTGAATTCCAGCGTGCTTTGCTTTTCGGCCCAGCCTTTCCCACCTTGAAACAATGCTCGCCAGCCACGAAAGCATAGACACCACACATGCCGGTTTGCAGAGAAGTTGGGTTATGGGTAGGACCGCTGTCCATGAATTCTTGGAACACCTCTATCCCAGTGATTCCTTTGAATTCCTCTGCAATTCTATCTGCAAATGCCTGATTCATTGTTCGTACTTCTTACTGTTTAACGTTTAAGCTAACCGGCCGCGCGTTAGCGCGGTCGGGTTGAGTGGATTGTTAGGCATTAGAAGCCTCTTGAATCTCTCTTACTATTGATAATACCGTATCTGAATATTCCAGTGCCCGTTCTTTAGGGAGAACTACATTTTCATGATTTGAAAATGTTACTTTAATAGCTTGTAATCTATAGTAAAGATTTATATGCCCTTCTTTTATATGATTATTCAATTCCAGCCATTCGATAGCTTGACCTGCGTTATAGTAAGAATTTCCAGATTTTTGTTTCGCACACTCAATTACGGTTGACTCTAAACTATCCCAGGCTTGCAAAACCACTCCAAGAGGAGTCTTTTCCGCTAGCCACTTCATATTAGGTTTTAAGTCTTTTGTACTTGTAACTTCCCATGTGGCTTTTCCGCTGGTCAGTGGCATATCTTTTTGAATTGATTTAATTGTTTCACTAAAATCTAACTCTACATCTTTTATTTTTAACTTTTGTATACCTGACAAAACTTTTACGATTGGATCGCGCAACAAAATTATGACCACTATAAAAGAGAAAGGCCATGCTGTGTGTTCAATTAATTTGGATGTAAAAGATAGCCAATCCATCTGATTTCCTTTTGCCTAACGGGCTGCGGATAAGCGGCATGTCCGTTGAAAATTTATTTTCATAAGGACTGTCCGCTTCATACGCTTGTTAGTCCAGCGCTTGCGCGGGACACAAGTGGATGGAAATCCGCAGCCCGTTAGTTCCGACGCGCAAGCGTCGGAACTAACTATTATTAGACATCCTAACTTATATTTTTTACGTAGATCAATAACTTATAAAATTGATGTTTTTTGTTATATATTTAGTAAACAACCACATTTAAATAATTGATATTATTAATTTAATTAAAATAAAAAGCTATTTTATAAGGCCTAAATTATAGTGCCTAAACCATGTTTTTTGCCTTTGTGAGTGTATACATCCGAACTAAGTATTATTCTATACGAAAATAGACTGGCTTTGCTGTTTATGTATAAAAAATGGAGCCCGCATTCGATTAAAAATGTGACACGAGCAAAAAATCACACTTTGTACCTGTCGTTTTAACAACAAGTGACGCCAGTCCTTTAAAAAACGGATAAATCTACATTAAAAAACCCGCATAAAGCGGGCTTTTAATATCAAAAACAGCCAGGCCTGGTTGTTTTACGGGCTCTCGTTTTAAACGATTTGAAAGATTATTTAGACAGCATCAATCAAAGTGTTTAACGTGGCACTTGGGCGCATGGCTTGGCTCGCCAACTCACCATTAAACTTGTAGTAGCCACCAATATCAACCGGCTTGCCTTGTGCACCATTCAATTCTGACATAATCGTGTCTTCATTTTTCACTAAAGCGTCCGCCACGTTTTCAAAACGAGCTTTTAACTCCGCATCGGTTGCCTGTGCTGCCAGCTCCTGCGCCCAGTACATCGCTAAGTAAAAATGGCTGCCACGGTTATCAATTTCGCCCACTTTACGCGAAGGGGATTTATTGTTTTCAAGGAAACGCCCCGTGGCTTTGTCCAATGTATCCGCCAACACTTGTGCTTTCGGGTTATTGAAATGCGTTGCCAAGTGTTCTAATGATACTGCCAATGCCAAGAATTCACCTAAAGAATCCCAACGTAGGTGGTTTTCTTCCATAAACTGTTGAACGTGTTTCGGAGCAGAACCACCCGCACCCGTTTCAAACAAGCCACCGCCGTTCATCAAAGGCACAATAGACAGCATTTTCGCTGAAGTTCCTAATTCTAGAATCGGGAATAAGTCGGTTAAATAGTCACGCAATACGTTCCCCGTGACCGAAATCACATCCTTGCCTTCTTTTACATGACGCAGCGTAAAGCGCGTCGCTTCTTCTGGCGACATAATGTGAATTTCCAAGCCTGTTGTGTCGTGATCCAATAGGTAATGGTTCACTTTTTCAATCAACTGATGATCATGTGCGCGATTAGTGTCCAGCCAGAAAACAGCCGGTGTATTGGTGGCACGCGCACGATTAACAGCCAGCTTGACCCAGTCTTGGATCGGCGCATCTTTTACCTGACACATACGGAAAATATCGCCTGCTTCCACGGTTTGTTCCAGCAGCACGTTACCATTTGGTTCAACCACTCGGACCGTACCGGCATTGTCCATTTGGAAAGTTTTATCATGCGATCCATATTCTTCGGCTTTCTGCGCCATTAACCCCACATTCGGCACAGTTCCCATTGTGGTTGGATCAAATGCACCGTGATGCTTACAGAAGTTAATGGTTTCTTGGTAAACGCCGGCATAACAACGATCTGGAATCACCGCTAGCGTATCTTGTTGCTGTCCGTCTTTGTTCCACATTTTTCCTGAGGTACGAATCATCGCTGGCATTGACGCATCGACAATGACATCTGACGGCACGTGTAAATTAGTGATGCCTTTGTCCGAATCTACCATCGCGATATCCGCTTTGTCTTCAATGGTTTTGGCAATAGCCGCTTCAATTTCAGCTTGTTTATCGGCTGGCAATGATTCGATTTTGGCATAAACATCGCCCAACCCGTTATTCAAGTTGATGCCTAGCTTTTCAAACTCATCGGCATATTTTTTAAAGACGTCTTCAAAGAAGACTGACACAGCTTGACCAAAAATAATCGGGTCAGACACTTTCATCATGGTCGCTTTTAAATGAATCGAGAATAAAATACCTTGTTCTTTAGCTTCCGCCACAGCTTTGGCCAAAAAGCCTCTTAGCGCTTTCTGACTCATGACAGCCGCATCGATTACTTCGCCCGCTTGCAAAGGTGCTGTGCCTTTCAATTCTTTAGTGTCTCCTGACTTAGAAACGAATTCGATTTTGAATTCCGTGGCTTCTGGCAAAGTCAGCGACTTTTCTGAACCGTAAAAATCCCCTTCAGTCATATGTGCCACTTTTGACTTTGAATTTTCAGACCAAGCCCCCATTGAATGCGGATGTTTTTTGGCAAAATTTTTCACTGAGGTCGGGGCACGACGATCAGAATTCCCTTCACGCAGAACCGGGTTAACCGCACTACCCAGTACTTTGGCGTAGGTGGCTTTGATTTTCTCTTCTTCAGCATTTTTCGGTGTCGCAGGATAATCCGGAATGTCATACCCTTGAGCTCGTAACTCTTTAATGACGGCATACAATTGCGGCACCGAAGCACTAATATTAGGCAACTTGATAATATTCGCTTCCGGCGTTTTCGCTAAACTACCTAACTCGGCCAATGCATCCCCTACTTTCTGAGCCTCGCTCAACTTGTCTGGGAAGTTCGCTAGAACACGCCCTGCTAACGAAATATCGCGCGTTTCAACCGACACGCCAGCCGCTTTGGTAAAAGCTTCAACAATCGGTAAAAGAGAATAAGTCGCTAGTGCAGGTGCTTCGTCAGTGAGTGTATAAATAATCTTTGCGGTCATTAGAGTTTCCTAATTAGAGTGCTTCAACGTTCACGTTGAATTGGATTAAAGATGTTAGAATAGGCGTTATTTTACCCCACCAGCCGGAAAAATATAAGTCAACATGAGTGAACTGCTGCTTTTTAACAAACCTTTTAATGTGCTGTGTCAATTTACGGATGAGCCCGAGTTTAAAGATCAGCGCCAAACGCTGGCAGATTTTATCGATCAACCAGGTTTCTATGCGGCCGGTCGATTGGATCGAGATTCGGAAGGATTATTGTTACTGACCAATGATGGCAAGCTCCAACAACAAATCGCCAACCCAAAGCATAAACAACCGAAAACCTATTTGGTTCAGGTAGAAGGCGACATCAGTAAAGAAGCCATAAAACAGTTACAACAAGGCGTCACCCTAAAAGATGGTCTGACACGCCCTGCCAAAGCACGCAAAATAGCAGAACCTAAGTGGTTATGGCCAAGAAATCCGCCGATTCGTGAGCGTAAAAATATTCCCACCACTTGGGTGGAGCTTAGCATCACAGAAGGAAAGAACCGTCAAGTTCGCCGAATGACAGCGGCCGTCGGCTTTCCCACACTGCGTTTGATTCGTACTCAAATCGGTGATTACCAGCTTAAAAACTTACAACCGGGCGAATCCATGTTCGTCAAAAATTCGTGATAGAATAACAACATGCAAACATCAAAACAAGATAATTCAAAGATTAAAGTCATCGTCGGACTATCCGGTGGTGTGGACTCTTCTGTCACCGCTTTGTTGCTAAAGCAACAGGGATATGACGTGGAAGGGTTATTTATGAAAAACTGGGAAGGTGATGATACCGAAGACTATTGCCCTGCCGCAGAGGATTTAAAAGACGTATTAGCCATTTGCGAAAAGCTCGAAATCCCTTTGCACGTGGAAAACTTTTCGGGTGAATATTGGGACCACGTTTTTGAACATTTCCTGGCGGAATATAAATCCGGACGCACTCCTAACCCAGACATCCTGTGTAACAAAGAAGTGAAGTTCAAGGCGTTTTTAGATCATGCTATGACGTTAGGTGCCGATTATATCGCCACCGGACATTATGCTCGCATCAGCCGGGATGAGAACGGACAGTGTTATTTGTTAAAAGGGTTGGACAATAATAAAGACCAAAGTTATTTTCTTTACACGTTACAGCAGCATCAGTTGTCAAAATCCATGTTCCCGATTGGAGAGCTGGAAAAACCTTATGTTCGTCAATTAGCAGAAGAAGCTGACTTAATCACGCATGACAAGAAAGACAGCACAGGAATTTGTTTTATCGGTGAACGTAAGTTCAAAGATTTTTTACAACAGTTCTTACCAGCACAGCCGGGGGATATAGTAAATACCGAAGGTGACGTGATTGGTCATCATGAAGGGTTAATGTATCACACGCTTGGCCAACGAAAAGGCTTGGGTATTGGGGGTGGTTTTGGCGATTCCGGGTTGCCTTGGTTTTCTGCCGACAAAAATCTGGAAACGAACCAACTGATTGCTGTACAAGGATCAGGCCACCCATTATTGAACCATGCTTTTTTAACGGCAAACACTTGTGACTGGGTTTCAGGTCAATGCCCACCATTAAAGCACCCTTTGAAAGCGAAGGTGCGTTATCGCCAACCGGAACAGCCTTGCCAAATCCTCTCTGAGAAAGAGGGGGAAATTATTGTACAATTTGATGAAGAGCAAACCGCCATTACCCCAGGGCAATCTGTGGTGTTTTATGATGGCGAAACCTGTTTAGGGGGTGCCATTATTACAGGGCGCTACCATTCTTTATCTGACATTAACGGAAACGACTGACTCTATTTATGACATATACCGACCAAGATAAAGCCATTGCACTGATAGGCATTTACCAAGTCTCACAGCAGGTATTCCAGCTGGCAACGACAGGTAAAACCGATGAAAAAGCCTATGAAGCGACAATCAATTCACTTTTTTGTGAAAACCCACAAGATACTTTGGATGTGTTCGGCGGAGATGTCGCCAATATTCAATTAGGCGTGAACACCCTTCTCTCCCAAATGAGTTCTAATCAAGCAGTTTCATCTCGTAATATTGAAATTACTAAATATGTTTTGAGTCTAATGATTTTAGAAAAAAACGTTTCTAAAACGGACGGGGCTTTGCAAAAAGTTTCTCGAGTGATTGAGTCTGCTCGCGCACAGCGTGAGCATTTTAACGACTTCCATGAAAATGTTATCGCCACACTGGCAAGAGCTTATTCGGAGAATATCAGTCAAATCAGTCCAAGAATTATTGTGAATGGCCAACACGGGCATTTACAAAACCCTAAAACTGCGAATAAAATCAGAGCATTATTGCTGGCAGGTATTCGAGCCTCTCTTTTATGGAGACAAGTCGGTGGTACCCGCTGGGGACTACTATGGTACCGTAAGAAATATTTAAAATCGGCACAATCACTTTATCGAGTCCCGTTAAAAAACGAATTTAAATCATTTGACGACAACGAGCCGCCGTCATCTCATTCATAACAACGCAATCCGAATTAAGGAGCACGACGATGGATCAGGATGTAACAATCGAGTCAAACCCAAGTGAAGACCAACTAGCCTCTCTTGGAACAAGAGATTGGCCTATTTGGGAAAAGGAAGTATCGAATTTTCCTTGGCATTATGATGAGCAAGAAGTATGTTATGTGCTCGAGGGTGAAGTGACTGTCACGACAGAAAACGGAACTCAGTACCATATCAAACCCGGCGATTTAGTGACTTTTCGCCAAGGACTTAATTGTTATTGGTCAGTCGAATTCCCAATCAAAAAACATTATAAATTTGGTTAAACAAACGACCGCTTACCCCTAAATTATAAAAAAAGCCCTGTGCTCATTCGAACACAGGGCTTTTTTATTGTTTAAAAACGACCAGGCCTGGTCGTTTTAGACGATTATCTTGCGGACTTAATCGTTTTATAGTTTTCTTTACGCTCAATATCCGCTTTAGCAACCATCGCTTGGACACGTGCATCTGCTTCAGAAACACCTGCCAACTGAACCAGTGCAGACTTCATTTGCGCTAACTGTGCTTTGTCATCCGGCAAAGAACCTTCTTTTACACGCAAGATTTCAATCACAACAGAATCCCCTGTCGGTAACGCATAAATCGTATAAGTAGGCTGACCATCTTTTGGCTTAGGTGCTTTAAAGATCGCTTGTGTCAGTTGAGGTAAAAGACGACGATTTTCACGTTCTAACCAACCAACATTCGAAAATTCTACACCGTCTTTTTTCAAGTCGGCCATTTTTTGATCGCCTTTTAAAAGTTGCTCGTGAAGTTTTTTCGCAAGTTCTGCAGAGGCTTTCACGCCTGCTTCTCGTTTAAGAATTTTTTCAATATCGACTTTCACTTCAGCCAAAGTCTGTTGTTTTTCGTCAATCACTTTTTTCACACGAATGACAACTGAAGCATCAGGTGAAATTTCAATTGCACTACTGTTCAAACCAGATTTTTTGACTTCTTCAGAATACGCCGCCGTAATGACTTTGCCATTAGAGGTAACATCATCATCACCACCGACTCTTGAAAAAGGTTCTGTGGTTTTGATTTCCAACCCAACCGCGTCCGCTGCTGGAATTAAAGAGTCAGCCTGCTCATAAGCAATCGTATTCAACTGTTCAAGCTCATCAAAATATTGTTTATCTGCTTGCTGACGACGATAAATTTTTTCTGCTTCCGCTTTCACGTCTGCAAAATCCTGCGTTTTCTTAGGCTGAATCTTTGTTAACTTAATTAGGTGATAACCAAATTCCGTTTTAACCGGTTCACTGATTTCATTAAGCTTCATTGAAAAGACTGCTTTATCAAATGCAGGCACCATCATGCCTTGCTGGAAAAGTCCCAGATCACCACCCATATTGGCAGAGCCCGGATCATCTGAATAGGTTTTTGCCAGTTTTGCAAAATCTTCTCCAGCAGCTAATTTAGCTTGGATTTCTTTAATGGTCTTCTGGGCATCAGCATCCTGAGACTCAGCATCCACTTTGATCAAAATATGGCTAGCTTGGCGTTTTTCAGGCTGAGTAAATTGATCTTTGTTAGCTTGATAGAATTGTTTTAATGCCTCTTCATCTACCTTGACTTTGTCTGCCAAGTCTTGCTTTGACAACAGCACGTAACTTAACACTACTTGCTCCGGCGTAATAAAGTCCTCTTTATGATTGTTGTAATACGTTTGAATCTCTTCTTCCGTAATCTGCGCTTTCTGCATGAAAGGGCGCTGATCAACTCTTAAATAGTTCACATCACGCTGCTGAAACTGAAGTGCGGCTAATTGCGCTAACTGAGCATCACTTGAAATGGCGGAGGCCATCGTTAATTGACGGTTTTGGTTTTCGATCAGAAACTGTCTTTGTTCATGCTCAAAACGTGCCACATTCAATCCGTTTTGCAACAGGATTTCTTGGTAACGTTGCTGATCAAACTTACCATCTTTCTGAAAGACTTCAGCTGATTCAATGGTGGCTGAAAGTTGCTGGTTTGAAATCATCATGTTATGCGAATCAGCCCATTGACGAACCACTTCTGATTCAATCAAAGCATCCATCACATCATCACGCAGTTGTTCGTCCTTCACCACTTGATCATACATTTCACCAAACTGGTTTTTTAGGCGAGCTTTTTGGCGGCTGTAAAGCGTTAAAAAATCGCTGGCAGTGACATCCTCACCATTCACTTCTGCAACGACAACAATTTTGTCCCCTTTGGCATACTGATCAATTCCAAAAAGTGCAAAAGTTAGAATAATCAATCCAACTATAACCCAGGCTATCCAACCTTGAGCGTGATTTCTAATGCTTTGTAACATCTTGTTTCAATACCTTAAAAGTAAAAAAAATTATTGTAACAAGGTCTGCTCTTGGTTTCAGATAAATTTTGAAATATCGCTTATCTTTGTATGCTAAAGTTAAGTGAATTTAGAAACGAGAAAGCCTGAATGAATAAAGTTCTTTATATTGACGATGCTTCTTCAATGCGGAAGTTGGTCAATTTGGTCATTGGCAAAGAGTTTGAATTAACGATGGCTGAAAATGGCCAAGAAGCTCTGGAAGCCATGAAAAAAACAGCTTTTGACGTGATTCTCTCTGATGTTAATATGCCGGTCATGGATGGATTAACCTTTTTAGAAAAAGCGCGCAACCTGAACGATTACCGATTTGTGCCAATTTTAATGATGACTACAGAAGCCAGCCCAGAAATGAAGGCGCAAGGTAAGGCATTAGGAGCAACTGGTTGGATTGTAAAACCCTTTAACCCTGATAATTTAGCCAATATTATTCGCAAAGTTCTTTAAAAACAGCCAGGCCTGGTTGTTTTATAGTTTTGTCGTTTCATAAAAAAAGCCGCTTTAAAGCGGCTTTTTTACTCCATAGATTCAACAAGCAAGTGCAACACCTAGGAATAGAAAAAGGTTAGCTAATGAGCTACCTTTTCAGTTCCCCA
>NZ_JARTLM010000125.1 GCF_029625905.1 Hydrogenovibrio sp. 3SP14C1 | reverse complement strand
CAACGTGCGCGGTGAAGTCGATGCCAGCCTGCGTAGCGCGACCATTCGTAACCACTCCGCGACCCACCTGCTGCACAAAGCACTGCGTATGGTGCTGGGCGATCACGTTCAGCAGAAGGGCTCGTTGGTCAACGCAGAGCGTCTGCGTTTTGACTTTAGCCACTTCGAACCGATGACCGCAGAGCAGCTTGCTGAGGTCGAGCGCATCGTCAACGAGCAAATCTTGGCCAATGCCCCGACGAAGATCGAGCAGATGAGCCTGGCCGAGGC
>NZ_JARTLM010000124.1 GCF_029625905.1 Hydrogenovibrio sp. 3SP14C1 | reverse complement strand
CAGCCACAAATCCTGGGTCATGTTCAGCGACTTGCTGCGGTACGGCAGGCCTTCCAGGTATTCGCCAAGGATGCCGCCGTCCGCCAGGTTGCCGCCTTTTTTCAAGGCCTGTGGATCACGGCTCATATAGGCCGAGGCGCTGGCGATTTCCTGGAAGAAATCCTTCGGTGAGGTCTGGGTTTTGCGCGCGGCGTCGACGATCAGTTTCAAGGACTGCTGCAAGTCGTTGAGCTGCAATTTGGTCAGCATCACGCACACCTGGAAGGCCGG
>NZ_JARTLM010000123.1 GCF_029625905.1 Hydrogenovibrio sp. 3SP14C1 | reverse complement strand
ACTTGTACCTCACATACGCACGGTTGAGTTAACGTCACCTGAGGAATAATGGTGTACATATCACCTTGCTGAGTTGTATTGAATGTTATTTGATTTGCCAGCGCGGCAATGAGTAATAGCGTATGCATCATATTCTCCCGAAAAAAAAACAGGGCTCACGCCCTGTTTATTATCAGTCAGAAAACTGAATTAGTGTTGGTTAGCTGTAGCATTGTTACCAAAGCCAACCTGCTGAATCAGCACATTGGAGTCAGAGGCTGTCTGATTAAC
>NZ_JARTLM010000122.1 GCF_029625905.1 Hydrogenovibrio sp. 3SP14C1 | reverse complement strand
CGGAATACCTGGGGTTAACCAAAAAGAACTGGGCTGCGTCTATGCCGTCTGTTGAACGCTTTGTGTTTTATGCAAAAAAACAGATTGCCGATCGGCTTGAATAATATATTCAACGATGTTGGAAGATCCCCTTTCTGATTAACTCATCTAAATAACCTGATGGGATGGGGTGTGAGGTACGGGCCTTAACCTTTACATGACGTCTGCATCTTTCTATATTCAAAAATCGAATCAATAAGTCACAGAAATTCTGATATTTATAACCCCGGTA
>NZ_JARTLM010000121.1 GCF_029625905.1 Hydrogenovibrio sp. 3SP14C1 | reverse complement strand
ACCGGTTTGTCAGGAGATTTCAGCCCGGCGCGCGACAGCTTGATGGCTGCCGACAGCGTATCGATGGCTTCGTCCTGGCCGAATACCAGCATTTTCAGGTCGCGATCCAGCTTCTCGAGCAGTTTACGATCCGAACTCGACACGCTCTTGGGCGGTATGCGGGCAATTGATGCCACCACGGCTTCGACCTGCTCCACATCGATGGTTTTGGCACGCACTTCCGGCGGCAGCATGCGCTGGTGGGCACCAGCCTCGTCGATGACATCGATGG
>NZ_JARTLM010000120.1 GCF_029625905.1 Hydrogenovibrio sp. 3SP14C1 | reverse complement strand
CGATGCTGGCGTCGTCATCGTCCAGCAGCTTGCGCAGCTCGGCCACGGTCTTGCGCGGCACGATCACGCCGGGCATGTCTTGCGCGCCCGAGGGAAGCGCCGCGTCGATGCGCGCCAGCCGGTGCCCGTCGGTCGCCACACAGCGCAATGTCGGGCCATTCTCGCCTTGGGCGACATGCATATAGACGCCGTTCAGGTAATAGCGCGTTTCCTCGTTGGAAATCGCAAACTTGGCCTTATCGAACAGGCGGCGCAGATCGGCGGCGGGGGC
>NZ_JARTLM010000119.1 GCF_029625905.1 Hydrogenovibrio sp. 3SP14C1 | reverse complement strand
GCCCTCTCATACCTCGGCGAGTGGGGAGTGTTAATATGCCATAACCGTATCGTCGGTGTCTTTTTTCGACACAAAGATTGATCTTAGCCAGAGCCAGCGGGCTCATGCTTCATGATAAAAGTAAACATTCGTCACTCAAAGAGATCCTTATCAGTCAGAGCGAACCATGCAAACAGAGCAGTCGTCACAGCGAACGGTTACACGGTTATGTATTCAATGCGGTCTTTTTTTACTTCAGCATGGGGCAGAAAGCGCGCTGGTTGACGAGCTA
>NZ_JARTLM010000118.1 GCF_029625905.1 Hydrogenovibrio sp. 3SP14C1 | reverse complement strand
GCCAGTGTGAGCGGCTCAATATTGCTCGCTCTACTGCTTACTATCAACCCATCGGACTCTCTACAGAGGAGATTGCGTTGCGCCGTATGATTGACGAAATTCATCTTCAGTATCCGTTCATGGGCAGTCGGCGTATTCGAACTGAGCTGGCTAAAAAGGGGCATAGCGTTAATCGTAAGCGTGTTGTTCGACTCATAATCGATTGGTCCGCAGTTCAAGTCTGGGAGGGCCACCATATTCCAGAAGGTTAGTAAGCGTAGTGTTTACTAAC
>NZ_JARTLM010000011.1 GCF_029625905.1 Hydrogenovibrio sp. 3SP14C1 | reverse complement strand
GCCTTGGCTGCTTTATTTGGGCTCTGTTTGAAAGAGATGCGTATTCTAACCGCCACCCGTTTTTTTGCAACCCTTTTCTTTACTTTTTTTACAGTTTTTTCATTTTATTCTGAATCCAGAATTGATTGACCTTTAATTCCAGATTGCCCTTTAAGGTTTATTAGGTCTAGATTCAATCCCTTAGCCTTAATTTGTGGTGAATCAAATGTTCCTTTAACTTCATATCGATAAGTCACAAGATCTTCATTCACAATGGGGACTAATTTCATCAAGGCATAAGCGGCTAAACCGGCTATAGGGGTTGCCACACCACTTATCGCTGCGATAGCGGGAAGGGAACTGCCGATAGAGGGTGTAATCTCAGCTGATAAATCAAGTTCCTTTTGTACCAGATTCACTTCTCCAAACACTTTGGCTTTAGCCGCAGGTGCTTTTAGGTTGAGTTTCTCAAAACTAAACACCCCTCTATTAAATTGACCTTTTCCTTTTATTGAATCATATGCCAGTCCAGCATCAGTTACATCTTTAATATTTAATTGCAATCTTCTCGCAAGTGATTCAAAACTTAGCAACCCTAAGATTCTTGCTATACCAGGTTCTGCATCTTTGATCACTCCATCCTGCAACTCAAACGATACATCGCCTTTCAGCCCTATCAAAGAATAGCATTGGTAATTACCGTTCCAGTTCAAATCGACCGACATGTCTGCTTGTTTACCTTTAAACCCTTTCTTAAGACCTAAAAATAAAGTGACATTCTCAACATCATCAGAATCTGCTGTACCTGATAACTGACTAACGTTCTTCACTTTATCATATTGATACTGCCCATTAAAAACACCTTTGACCCCTTCAGGCTGAATATTAATCTTTGACAACGTCAACTTCTCAGAGGTATCTATTACATTAAACCTAAGTTGTGCAATTTTTTTACCATTAAGATTAATATTCTGCCCCTGGAAATAAATCTTTGTATCAGGAACAACCTCACTACTGGCCTCTTTACAGGGCTGTTTCTTCTCGAGTTCTTCTGGGTCTTTGACTGGTGAAACCATATTCAGCTTTGATAGCTTAACTTCATAGTCGCCATTTGAAAGTTTGCTTGCGACCGCCTCAACATCCTTTCCTTTAACACTGATCGCCAAATTTTCTAACTCATTTTCCTTAAGCGTTGTCCAGTTAACATCAACACCATTAAAATCATAACCGGCTAAAATCACTTTATTTAAATGCAGCTTAGAACTTTGCCATTTTGTATTGGTGTGTTTATTTTGCTCAGAAGAAAACTTAAAACCAAGCTTATCTTTTATTTCTGGCCAGATAGACAACCAACCGTCGAGATCTAAAGTATCTAATGAACCGGCAATCAAAAAAGCATCATTAGAAGCTTTCTTAGGAATTGGTTTATCTTCCCCAATAATTGCAGACAATTGATTAAACGATTTTTTAGAAAATGAATACTGAGTTTTGGCTTTTATCAAATCACCTAGGGCGAAACTAATATCAAGCAAATCATCCGCCACTTCAATTTTTGAGTGGAAAGCCTTAGGTCGAATATTAGACTCGCGCATATTTTCTTCATTTAACGGTGCTGGAAGAGAACTTTCCATCTTTGTTAAATCGACATCTGCGACCATTTTTATTCTTTCTTTCTTTTTAAATGGGATTTGAAGTGAGGTTTTCCATGGCAACAAGCCTTTATATAAAGACTCATTAAACTTTGCTTGGCCTTCCGAATTAATAAAAGCCACGCCATTTTTAGTTAAGACAGATGTATTGACTTCTCCGCCCTGAAAGAGAGCGGATATTTTTTCAGATGAAAGACTTTGTTCAGTAAAGTTAAGCTTTCCTTGAACTTCTGTAAACACCAATCGATCATATAAAGTTAAATTCACTTTATCGAAATCGATTCGAGCTTCAATAGCTTCTTCCTTTTTATCGTAACCATAAACCGGAATCCATATTTTAGAAAACACAATCGACACAAGGCCCGACAATTCAGCATCTTCTTGTAAAAAAGGTGACACCCCAATCTTTTTAGCCAAGGGTGTTTTTAAAAGGTACTCAATAGCGTTACTAGCATTCGCTTCAGCCTTACCTTTTACTTGAACGGCAATATTCTTTGTTTCCAAGTTGTTTATATCAACCACCACATCATGCCCGGCGACTTGGCCTAAATCGACTTTTTTCGATGTAATTTGCAGGTTATAAGGGGTAAACTTCAACTTTGCCGAAAAGCCCTTCAATGCTGGCCAATCTGGCTGAAACTGCAACACGGCCTTATGAATATCAGCGGTTGCCTCAAAAACACCTTCTTGATGCTTAAATGGAAAGTCATTCAAGTTTCCTTTTACTTTCAAATGTCCAGTAATATCATCACCCCCTACTAGAGCGGTCTTTAACCATTTTTCTAATTTAGAAGACATCAAACTGTATGGAAGGTATTTTTTGACAAAAACTAGACTGCCAGGCTGGATAGTCATGTCTAAATCAAGCTTTCCTGAAAAATCTCCTGTCGCAGTTAAATTGACAGGCATTTCATCAAGCGTGAAATGAGCATTAGTCGTTCGCCACTGACGATTTTTATGAACAAGTTGAAAATGCAACCCTTGCTTTACATCTAAAGCTATTGGGTAAGAACTAATCGCATTGATTGAAAGGTTAATTGGCGAGGGCGTCTTGAGCCAAATATCTTGGTGATTTTTTTCAATTTTTAAATCTTGTAAAGCCAGGCCTGGTAAATTTTTATCAGCTGGAAGCTGAATACTAGGTATTTCCAAGCTTAAATACTTTAACTCTAGGTTATCTAAATCAAGCAATCCATCAACATTCTTTAAGCTTAAGGTATTTAATTTTTTACCAAACCCTTGATAGTCAAACTTTTCCATCAGTAAGCTAAAAAAAGGTTTTACAACATTAAAGTCGACCTCATTTGCTTGAAACTTTAAGGTTTTATTATTTTTTAAACTTAAATAGATGGGGGATACGGTTTTTAAGTACTCTTTTCCAAAACGAATTTTTTCTAACTCAAATTGCCAGTTTTCTAACGCATCACCACTGAATTGGTTCGTCGCCACCCAGTTCAGTTCAGCCCCTATACTTTTTGGCAATAAATGATCATTTTCAGGCCAGGTTAAGTCCTGAGCATTACTGGTAATATGAAGCTTAGACAACTCTCCTTTTTTGACCTCAAGAGAAAGGTCTCCCAACAACTCACCGGTCGGTAAAATTTTAATCCAGCTCTCAGGCATCACTTGATATAAATTAGCCAAATTAAGAGGTGTCAAAAAATTAGCAGACAAGTCTCCTTCCTCAAGTCTCCCCCACAAGTTAATATCAAAATCGCCTTTTAACTGGAGTCGAGTAGAAAGCTTTTGCTGGGTTCGTACACTTAAAATGCCCCCGAAAGACCATTTAACACCCCGATACGCTTGAAAGGAATCAATGCCTAATGTGATTTTCCCTTTCTGTTTTGTTGTTGAACTAAATACAATATCTTCTAGGTTAACAACTTTCCATACCTTATTAAATGACACCGCCTTCCAGCTTGTCAAAACGGTATGCCATATATCCTCCCTGTTAGAAGGAGACGGCGCCTCTGAGTCTTCATTTACAGAACGTATTTCTGCATTCAAACCAGACACAACCAAGCGATTACCAAAACTTATATCAGGAACAAAAGGAGAAAATACATTTAAATCACCACTGGCAGATGCCAAACTTGCCGATAATGTAGCGTCTTGATAACTTACGCCTTGAACTTCAAAATCTAATCCAAGCCAGCTTTGGTCAATAGAAATTTTTTGAACTTTAATAGTGGAGTCATTCCACTTTTCAACATAAGACAAAAATTGGTCAGGCGCATATTGAACCCAGGTAATAACCCCCCTGACAATTAATAAATAAATAACAAAAAGGGCTAATAAAAAAAACAATAGCTGTTGAACGCGTTTCAACATTTAGGAAATCACCACATCGAATTGCTCAATAAAATAACCACTTTCCGCCTGAAAACGGATACTTTTATTTAAAAACGTTTCGAGCTCTGCAACATTTCCAGATGCTTCATCCAAAATATACGAGACAACTGGCTCTGAAGCGATGACTCGATAGTACTCCGCATCAAATGACTTAGCCATACGGGTTATTTCTCGAAACACTTCAAATGCAATAGTCTCTGGTGTTTTGACAGACCCTCTTCCATGACAAACGGGGCAAGGCTCACAAAGAATTCTTTCCAGACTCTCACGAGTTCTCTTGCGTGTCATTTCAACCAAACCTAAATTCGATATTTCGGTAATAGACGTTTTAACCCGGTCCTTTTGCAACTCCCTTTGCAACGCAGAATAAACAGAAGCTTTGTGCTCTTTGTCGTCCATATCAATTAAATCTAGAATTATGATGCCGCCTAAATTCCTTAAACGTAGCTGGCGTGCGATTGCCTGGGTCGCTTCTAAATTTGTCCGATAAATAGTTTCTTCTAAATTTTTGTGTCCAACAAACCCACCAGTATTAACATCAATGGTCGTCATGGCTTCTGTCTGGTCAATAATTAAATACCCACCAGACTTGAGATCTACACGCTTTTCCAATGCCTGCTGAATTTCATCTTCAATACTATAGAGGTCAAAGATAGGTCGTTCTCCCGAGTAGAGACCTAACTTGTCAGATAAATCCATCACATAAACACTCGAAAACTCGACCATCTTTTTATAGGTCTCTGCGGAGTCCACACGAATAATTTCAATCCGATCAATCGGTATATCTCTCAAAATATGTAAGTACAGTGGTAAATCTTCATAAATCAAAGCCGATTTTTTGACGCCTTTTGCTTTCTCTTGGATACCCGCCCACAGTCTTTGTAAATAGATTAAGTCCGCCCTAACTTCATGAAAGTTAGCCCCTTCAGCTACGGTTCTGACAATATAACCACCTTCAGATTCTTTCACTTCCGGTATGGCATTAATAACTTCTCGGAGTCGTTCTCGCTCTTCAGCACCTTCGATCTTTTGGGACACACCAATCATTTTCTCATCTGGCATATAAACCAACATTCTCGAAGGAATGGTGACATGCATAGTCAAGCGGGCTCCTTTTGAACTGATCGGATCTTTTACAACCTGAACCATTACCTTTTGACCAGCGTGCAAAAACTTTGTAATGTCTTCACAGTCTTCTTCAGTTTCTTTTCCTATTGCTCTTTTACAAATATCCGAAACATGTAAAAAAGCGGTTCTTTCCAGACCAATATCAATGAATGCGGCTTGCATCCCAGGCAAAACCCGATCAACTTTTCCAATATAAATATTGCCGACCAATCCTCTTTTATTAGCTCTTTCAATCCAGACTTCCTGAAGCACACCATTTTCAACCCAGGCGACTCGAGTTTCAGAAGGCGTCACATTCACTAATACTTTTTCTTCGTTGTACATAAAATTTATTCCGAGTAGAAATTTGATTCTTTAAGTAATTTATCAAGCTCGTATAAAGGCAATCCCATTACAGCGGAATAACTTCCTTCAATTTTTTCAATAAACTTTGCAGCCTGCCCTTGAATGCCATAGGCACCCGCTTTATCTTCAGCTTCACCCGTTGCCCAGTATTGTTCAAACTCTGAATCTGAAATAGATCTAAAAAATACTGTCGTTTGGCAGACGTCCGAATAAACAGCCCCGTCATTGACAATGGCAATCGACGTCAACACTGTATGCTTTTCACCTGAAAATGACATCAGCATTTGGTAAGCATCCATTTTATGCTTGGGTTTGCCAAATACTTTACCGTCTTTTAATATAATCGTATCACTTCCCAATACCCAAACATCCTTTCCGGGCACTTTATTAAACCCTGACAAGGCCTTTTCCACTGCCATTCTTAATACAAAAGATTCAGGGCTTTCATTCGGCAACCCCGTTTCTTCAACAGGCGCATTAACAAAATCGAATTGAATACCTGCTTGGTCTAATAATTCTTTTCTTCGAGGAGATGAAGAGGATAGATACAACCTACGTTTCATAAAATTTCTCTAGTTCTTTTTATCACATGTCTTTTCGTTTATGATTTATTCTAGTTTTAAGCGAAGCTTTATTCTACCTTTATATAAATCAGCTATGACAGGAGTTTCCAGACTTTGGATACTATCATTACAGACCACAGCCCTAAAAACCTTGAAGAAAAGTTTGAAAATCATTTTTTATATCAGACGAAAGACTATTCTTTGATGTGTGAAGAAACCAAAATCCCTTGGTTACAGATTATTCCAAATCGAGGGTTGGACGAAGCGTATGTGGCAAGCTTATATGGCGAGATTTATCGTTTAGCGGAGTACTTAAAAGAAAAAGGATTAGGACCACATTACAATGTGGCAAAAATTGGCAATAAACTTCCTTATTACCATATTCACTTGATTTTTAGAAAAACCAATGATGAGGTTTGGCCAGAGCCTGTCTGGGGTCAAACATTAATTAAAGACATATCCACCATAAATAATTTAAAAAAAATTTTGACTTCTTTTCAATGAAATAATTTATTTTTTATTAAAGACTTACAACAAGTCTCCTTTCTCAAATTCATTAATGACACCTAAAACTCTTTCAGGTTGAAGTTCCTTCATACAAACAATGCCGTTAGGACAAATATCTTTAAACTTGTATAGATAGCAAGGTGCACAAGAAACATTTTCAGCGATTAAGGCCTGATGCTTTTTATCATGAACAGGAAATGTTGATTCGGGTGGAAGCACATTAAAAAATGCAATCACATGCGGTTTATTAACGGCTAATGCCATATGAACAAAACCTGAGTCGACTCCAACGATATAGTCGAAATAGTCTAGCATCGCTAAAGTATTGACCACTGAATGACCTTCTACCTTTATCTCGCCCAACCCCCATTCTATTAATAATTGCTTACCTTTTACCACCTCCTTAGGAGCCACCAACATAATTGGTTCAATTTGATAAGATTTCAAACTAATTAACAACTGCTTCCAATATTCATCTTTCCATCTGCGCTTAGGGTCAGTTGAAAAAGGGTTAAACCCTAATAATTTATAATTGTTATTATGATTTTGTTTTTTCCAATTTTGAGCATACTCTCTATTTTTATTAGAAGTCCATGCCTCTCGTTGATATATGTCATGAGGAGAAATACCGATTGCACGAAGTAAATCAAAAATATTTTCTGGACGATACCTTGAATGAAACTCTAAGTGAAGCTGAATAGTTAATAGATGCTTAGTGCCATCATTATCATAACCAACACGATGTTTTACCCTACCCAAAAAAGCGATGAGTGCAGTTCGAAAAGTACCAGAAGGTAAGAATGTTAAGTCAAACTGGAATGCCTTTACTTTTTTAGCAATAGCAAAGCTTTGCTTTTTATCAAACAGCCAAACTTCATCTACATATGGACAGTTTTGCATTACCTCATATGTTAAAGGCCCTACCAGATTAACAATATATACATTCGGAAATGCTCGTCTCAACTCCCGAAAAAAAGGTGTGCTCATCATTAAGCCACCTAGCTGATCAATCCCTTGAATAAGAATTCTATTAACATCTGATTTATCAAAAAATTTCTTAATAGTCAAACGTTGATTAGGCTCAAAAAAATCTGGACTTGGTTTAACTTGATTCACAAAAAATCCCACCTACTAGTTTTCAAGCCATGCTTGTTTTATCCACGGTGCATAGCGGTATTTATCGTAAGGACCATACATTACATCTTCGGGATCAGGCTTACCATGAAACAAAACAATGGAAGTATTTTCCGGAAACGGAACCTCTCCTTTCGGCATTAAAAAAGGCATCTTTTTTCTAAAAAAATGCCCCCACTTTCCAAACGAAAACGGTGTTTTACTTTTTAAATCTACTTTAAAAGATTTAATTAGCTGCTTTGGATACACAATAGCATCCAGGTAAACATGTTCAATCCAATCCTGATCTCCATGCATATTATTAACAATCTTATCAGCCTGAATTTCAAAAGAATCCCAGATAAAATGATACTTATCTGGCGAGAAACACATCACAGAACTATTATATCTATCGGGTTCATCATCAGCAGAAATACATAGCTTATCGCTCAGCTGAACAAGAGGGTCAAGAGCTCCAAGAATCACAATATCCAAATCTAAAAATAAAACTTTATCTGCCTTTTCGGCACTTAAAAACCCTGACTTGAAGATCAAAAGCTTATACCACCAACCTTTTAAATCAAAATCAGCAGGTAACGATTGAACGATAACACCTTCGTCTAACCCGGTGGCATTTTCGGTTAAACATGTAAATGAGAAAGGTAATGTAAGATGACGATTTACCATTTTAAATAAACGGTTTACATATTCAGGACCATACTTGTTCCCCCACTTCAAACAAACAACCCTAATCATCAAATTTTCTCTCTTTAGAACTTAATGAAGAAACAACTACCGCGCCAAAGGACAGCATATATAGAATAGTGGTGTAAGTATAAGTAAACATCGCTCCAAATAAGAGAATAAACCATACTGAAATGATAAACCCAACACCATAAATAGCTTCAAACTTATGCCCCAATTGAAACCATCGCATAAATACAACAGCAGGGTACAAAACAAATAATACAAGTGCTAACAGACCAATAAAACCGGACAATACCCAATCCATTAAAAATTGATTATGAAGGTGAGTAAAAGTTGTAATCTTATGCTTTATACCGTCAGGATATTTTGATTGACTTGCGTAATACTTCAAATCTTCTTTATATTGGTTTGGGCCGACTCCGAAGAAAAAATTATCTTCAACCATGTCACTTCCAACATCAAACATAACAACCCTCAACCCCAAAGATGAATAAAACTCATTTTTCTGTGCTAATTGATAATCTCGAACAACATCGTTAACCTTATCCTTTGCCATATAACTGGCCATTCCTATCAACCCTAATGCACCGATTAAAAGCACTATTTTAATGCTTGGTTGCATCTTTTTTGCATTTATAACTGCATATACAGTTATAAAAACAATTGGGACTACCAACATAACTACTGCTGTACGAGATCCAACCCAACTTGACAAAATAAAAGCAACAACAAATAAAAACATAAAACGTTTTTGCCGTCTGATTAAAAATAACAGTCCAAATAAAAATGCCGTCAAAGGCAAAAAAAATCCTGTTTTACCAATATCTGCAAGAATGTTACCGTACCTATAGTTAAAGTTCCAATTTTGCGAAGTGGACATTTCGACGACTAACAATATAACTGCAAAAAATAAAGACGAATAAGCAACAGATTCCATCACAAAATCATCTAATTCAAATTTACTTGCGATCCAGAACCAAATCAGAAGCAATAAGATAAATCCTGAAGAAGATAAGCGCCAAATACCATCATCTACATAAGGAGGTCTTAACAAAAAACTTAAAATAAACACCATGGCATAAACACCACCACTCCAAATCCAACCTTTTTCAAGAACTGAAAGGTTCTTTTGAAAACTTCTATCTTTTGCAAGGCTAATCAAAAGCAACAAAATCAATACAAATATTACACCACTTACTTGAGCTAAACCCTCAAAGTACAAAGGCGCAATAGCCGCTGCTGTCATAAGAAAAAACAAACGTTTTTTCCATTCATCAGATAATTGCTTCAATGCTTTCAATTAAGTGTCCTCTTTATGTTTTATTAACAACCGTAACGTCAAATAACTTCATAACTGACAACAAAGGTCTTTCATAATCATTTTTTGTTTCAATATTTGCGATTACATTCAAATCATTCCTAAGCATTTTCGCAGTCAACATTACCGTGGTGTAGTCCCCAATAATATAGGCATGATATTTTAAGAATGGGATCAAAAACTCAAATGCCAAGGCACTTGGAAGAATCATGACATTATCAAACTGTTTCAAACCAAATAAATCTTGATCTTCAAACCTAGGATGGTATTTAACTCCAACTATTTGGCCTTTTGCGATTTTACGTTGAATTTGAGATTTTAAATTATCAACGTAATTCGGCATTTTTTTTATATCATTCGGATGAGGCAGAATAAAACAGACATCCATATTCGAGACAGTGGCAACATCACATTGAAATGAATCCAATAATTTAGCTGTCCAACTTTTTAAACAGCTATTATTGAACTGAGATAAATCCAGCTTTTTTACTTTCCTATTAATCAGACACGATAATGCTTTTTCCGGTGAGATCAGGATTGATTGATTGATATAAGAAGAGCAGCCGGGAGTATGCGGTTCTCGCCACCATAAACCATAAAACAGTTTTTTAATTAAACTATTTACAGTATATTTCAACCACGATCTCTGCCAAGCTAAATAACTATAAAGACCATCATCCAAATAGCTTGCGGTAATATTTTTGTGTCTTAACGTTAACTGATGCACTACAAATTGAAATTCAATTCGACGATCACTTCCGGCCACAACCTCTCTAATGTCATATTCGTCTATTAATGACTGTAAAAATTTAAAATTAGACTTACGCTCTTTTAATTTTTGAATACCTGAAGCCTTCCCGTACAAAGAAAAAACTTTTTTAAATGGAGAGCATGATAACTTTTCAAGTTCTGAAACATAAGGAGTTATGAACTTCTGATCAATAAAAACAAGAATGCAATTTTCTTCTCGGCCAAGTGCATCTATGAAACTCAGTAGTAAATTAAACGGAGTTGAAGGCACATAAAGGCAAATCTGATGATTATTCATTCAACTTCTTTTCCAAAGTATAAATAACAGTCTCAACATCAAGGCTTTCTAAAGATAAACGCTTCTGTTTATTCGTTTTAAATTTTTTGAGGTAAGCTTTAGAAAGTGGAGAGCATAAACATTCTACATAGCGCCCTTGGGCACCAACAATTAAAGGATCTGTTACCCGATACAAAACCACCATGGGTACATTTAAAGCGGAAGCAACATGAGACAACCCGGTATCAACAGAAACAACAAAATCTGAAAACTTTAATATTCGAGCCATAGTACTCAAACTAAGTGGTGCATTGGGCACCCAGGCCTGGTTATTTTTAACCGATTTCGCAATACGCCTGGCACGCTCAAACTCTGCTTGTGTTCCCCAGGGCAGCACAACTTTTCGCCCGTTTTCAACCACTTTTTGAAGTAACTCTATCCAATAGTCTTCTGGCCACAACTTTGTATCCCAAGTCGTTCCGTGTAAAAACACGCTATACACATCATCGCCAAACAGCTGAGTGAGCTCAGCAGGTTTAGACCAATCGGCAGTATTCAATCCATAGCGAATAGGAGAATTTAATGAATAATCATAGTTTAACGCTGTAGAAAAAAGTTGTCTGAGTCGCTCAATGGCATGTTGACTTTTAGGTACATGGATTTTTTCATCGTAACCCAAACTGGCTAGTGGCTCACGCGCACTATGCCAATCCAGACCGACTTTTTTACCCGTTTGAATTTTTCGTACAACCCACAAGCTTTTTAACAAACCTTGTGCATCAATCACAAAATCGTAATGATGTTGATTTACTTGCTGAAAAAATGCCTGCACGGCTTGGCGTGTTTCTTTTTTCCAAAAGGTTTGGCGCCACTTTCGTAGTTCAATTGGAAATACTTCATTTACTACTGGATGCCATTCGGGGATTTCAGAAAAAGACTTTTCCACCACCCAGTCCACTTTCAAACCAGGGATGGCTTGCATTGCATCGCTTAATGCAGGAAAGGTGTGAAACACATCTCCCATTGAGGACATTTTGACAATTAAAACCCGCATTATTATTTTGAGAAGTCCAACACTCTTGGGTTATCACTTAACCAGCGCAGGTATTTCCGCACACCTTCCGCAACTGTATGGAAAGGTTTGTCATATCCCGCTTCCCTTAAGCTCGAATTATCGGCTTGCGTAAAGCTTTGATACGCCCCTTTTAATCGATCTGGAAAAGGAATATATTCAATTTCACCCTGTCCATGAAAATCAATCACGGCATCCGCAATGTTTTTAAAGGGTTCAGCCGCTGCAGGTCCTAAATTAAAAATACCCGACTGTTCAGGATTTTCCATAAACCAAAGATTTACATTCACCACGTCTTCAATAAACACAAAATCGCGCGTTTGCATGCCCGCTTCATACCCATCATACGCGCCAAATAATTTTAATTTCTCGCCCGCCAACACCTGGTTATGCAGTTTAAAGGCTACACTGGCCATATCTCCTTTATGCTGCTCACGAGGCCCATACACATTAAAATAACGAAACCCAGCAACCTGGCTTTCAGCAAGAGGCAAGATACGTCTTACATATTGATCGAATTGAAACTTTGAGTATCCATATACATTCAAAGGTTTTTCATATTGCCGTTCTTCGATAAAAGTTGGTCCATCGCCATAGACAGCGGCTGACGACGCATATAAAAAAGGAATTTTTCGATTTAAACAATAATTCAGAATATCTTTAGAGTACTCATAGTTATTGTCCATCATGTACTTTCCATCCCATTCTGTTGTCGCAGAACAAGCACCTTCGTGAAAAACACACTCAATATCAGGCAAGCCTTCTTCAGCGAAGATACGGGATTGAAAGTCTTCTTTATCCAGATAATCTGCAATATCACAATCGGCAATATTAATGAATTTTTTACCATTCTTAAGATTATCAACGACCAAAATATCCGTTCGCCCTTGGGCATTTAAAGTTTTAACGATATTAGAGCCAATAAACCCCGCGCCACCTGTAACAACAATCATCAGACTTCCTTCAAAAAATACGAATGCTACAATTTTATCATTTTATCTGACACCAAAAAGAGTAAAATACCTCCTTTTTAAAGCAATATCTTGAGAGCTCAATGGCATTATTACAAACTAGGTGGCACAAAATAAAAGCATTATTTGAGGCATGGATTATAGACCATGAAATTCTTCGTGCTTTTTACCGCAACTTCCACAAGCTTTCTGAGAATGCTTATAGAAGTAATCACCCGGCCCCAAGAACAATCAAATCACTAAAAAAAAATTTGGGCATCAAAACCATTATTAACCTAAGAGGTCAAAACAGCTCTACCTTTAACCGAAATGAGTTCTCTGGACAATATAAACTTGAATTTGATGCTTGCCAAAAACATGATATTAAACTTTATACATTTAGGTTCTCATCAAGAGATCTCCCACAAGTAGATGAAATCATAGCCTTTAAAGAATTACTTAAAAAAATTGACTACCCTGTATTGCTGCACTGTAAATCGGGTGCTGACAGAGCAGGATTAGCCAGTACACTTTATTTGCATTTCATGAAGAACCAGCCAATTGAAAACATTCACCAGCTTGGTTTAAAATTTGGCCATATAAAGTGGGCAGAAACAGGCATATTAGATTATTTTTTTGACTCCTTTAAAACTTTTCACGAAACGCATCCTGACATTGAATTTATTGATTGGGTACAAGAACACTACGATAGAGACTTATTAAACAAAAACTTTAGAACTAATGCGCTCGGAAAATTCATTGTAAATAAAATTCTGCGCCGAGAATAAAAATATGAAAAAAGAAACTCGAATACTTTATTCAAGGTTGCTCAGTTACATCAAACCTTACTGGAAAAAAGTCATATTAACACTGGTTGCATTACTCGCTGCAGCAGCAATGGAACCACTCATGCCGGCACTGCTAAAGCCACTTGTTGATGACAGCTTAATTGCTAAAGATCCCCAATCAATCATTCAAATACCTTTGCTCATTTTATTGGTATTTGTTGTAAAAGGAGTGGCTGAATATATTAGCAAGGTCTCCAGTGAATGGATTGCCCACAAGGCAATTTTAGACATTCGGTCAGAAATGTTTGTAAAAGTTAACAACATGCCTCTTCAAAAACACTATGAATATACGACAGGCAAACTCCTATCTAAAGTTACTTATGACGTTCCTCAAGTAGGAAACTCGTTAAGCGAGGCATGGATTATCATTATTCGAGATTCAATGATCATCATTGGGTTAACTGGTTTTTTACTGTATACATCTTGGCAATTAACACTTCTAATGCTTATTATTGGGCCCGTGATAGCTATAATCATTGATAGAGCAAGTAAGCTCATGCGTAACTCCAGTAAAGAAATGCAAAATAGCATGGGAGAACTAACACAAAGACTAGAAGAAGGGCTGAACGGACATCGAGATATTAAACTCTACAATGCTGAAAAATATGAAGAAAACAGATTCTTCACCACTGCAGAAACCCTCAGACGACACACGATGGATGTGGTAAAAGTATCGGCGCTTAACGTACCTCTTGTTCAAATTTTAGCTGCCACTGCTCTATCAATTGTCTTATATGCCGCTTCACTAATGTCTTCTAAGGACCTTTTCACTCCTGGTGAATTTATCGCATTTATAACGGCAATGGCCATGATTTTTGAGCCCATTAGACGCCTAACCAACATTAATGAAACAATTCAAAAAGGAATGGCTGCATCTGAAAGCATTTTTGAGCTACTTGATCAACCAGATGAACCTAATAAAGGCTCTATAAAACTAGAAAACTGCCAGGGGCATATTACATTTGATAACGTAACATTTCGTTATCCCAATTCAGAAAAAACAGCTCTAAGACAACTTAACCTAACGATTGCATCAAAAAAAACAACGGCATTGGTTGGACAATCCGGTAGCGGGAAAACAACTTTGGCCAACCTCATTTCCCGCTTTTACCAAATTAAAGACCACGATGGTAAAATCACTATTGATAATATCCCTCTCAACGAGATAGAACTTACAAACCTCAGACAAAACATAGCTTTTGTGAGTCAAAATGTCGTTCTATTTAATGATACGATTGCATCTAATATTGCCTATGGACATGAAAAGTTTGATGAACAGGCGATTATCAACGCTGCAAAAGCAGCCCACGCTTGGGAGTTTATCGAAAAACTTCCTGAAGGATTAAACACCATTATTGGTGATAATGGCACTTTACTCTCTGGAGGACAACGCCAACGCTTAGCGATTGCCAGAGCCTTTTTGAAGAATGCGCCTATCTTAATCATGGATGAGGCCACCTCGGCATTAGATAACCAAAGTGAAAAACTGATTCAAGAAGCCATGAACACACTTAGACAAAATAGAACTGTGATCATTATCGCGCACCGTTTAAGCACCATTGAGAATGCAGATAACATTATTGTGCTGGAAGAAGGTACGCTTAAAGAACAAGGAACACACGATGAACTGATTGCCTTAAATTCTATTTACGGCCAACTTTACAAACAAGGCAGTCTCAGTGAGCAAGCTTAAGCCAACACAAAAGTTTAAACTCCAATTCCTTTGTCCTAAATACTGGGGAATATGGCTTGGTTTTTTACTGCTCAGGCTGATCAGCTTTTTACCACGCACTTTAAAATTTTTTACCGGAAAAAAAATTGGGCAGTTGCTTTACTATATTGCCCCCTCTCGGAAATCACTGGCTCGAAAAAATTTACAGTTAAGCTTTCCAGACACAGCTGAAGAACAGATTGAAATTATCCTAAAAGAGCACTTTGAATCGTTAGGAATCAGCTTAATTGAAACCACCATTAATCTATGGGGGAGTCACCGACACCCTCATAAGAAAAATGAAAAAATGCCATTTTTTACCTTTCATGGCTTAGAAAATCTACAAAAGTATCCGGGTCAAGGATTGTTGTTCGTTGTACCTCATTTCACGACAATTGAAACGACTGGATTAATGTTGTCTCATGTTACCCCTTTCCGTCCAATTTACCGTCAACACGATAACCCTTTAATGGAGTACCTCATAACCAAGAGTCGAACTTCAACACAGGATTCAGGACAATCGGTAGTACCCTTAGCAAATACCAATACTCGCGCCATGATCAAAGCACTTAAAGACAACGAAAACATCATGATTCTACCTGACCAGCGCTACAGGGCAAAAGGAAGCATTAAAGTGCCTTTTTTTGGTGTTGACGCCCCCAGCAATCCGGGCATTTGTAAATTGGCTAAATTGGGAAATGCTAAAGTGCTGCCGGTCTTTACAAAACGCGCAGAGCAACATTATGAAATCACAATTCTCCCAGGCCTGGACAATTTTCCGTCCGGTGATGATTATTCAGACATTTTAAGACTACACCAACTTTATGAAGCTGAAATAAAAACGAACCCTGCACAATACTTATGGACTCACAATCGCTGGGACCTCTAAAAAGAACGTGATTTTTAACTTTTTCGTGCGCAAAATTTCGAAAACTCTATGATTTTAGCGACTCGTCGCTCATATTTATGAGTGGAAAAATGCTATAATCCCTTAATATTTTTAAATTTAAATAAGCAACGGAACAAATAATGGCTAAGGAACTTCGTGATAAACAACTTCGATCTCGTGTAAAACTACTGGGTTCATTACTCGGTGAAGTTATTGAAACACAAGTTGGTAAAACCACGCTTGATGCAGTTGAAAAACTTAGAAAAGGTTATATCCAACTGCACGAAAAAGAAAACCCTGAGTTACGCAAAGAACTCAAAGCCTTTATTGAAGCGCAAACGCCTGACAACCTAATATTGATCATCAGAGCGTTCAACCTGTACTTTAGCTTGGTCAACCTCGCTGAAGAAGAGCACCAGTTCCACGAAAGACAAAGCCAGTTAAAATCAGACGGCCCTTTATGGATGGGTTCGGTTTTGAATACCATCAGTGAATTTAAGCAAGAAGGACTAGTTGCTTCTGAAGTTGAATCATTAATTAATAAGCTTTGCTACATTCCCGTCTTTACAGCGCACCCAACTGAATCAAAGCGTCGCGCTGTAATGGAAAATTTACGTCGAATTTTCTTAACCCTAGGCGAATTGAATGAAGCAGAAGCTTACAACAACCCTTATGCACAAGAAGAAGTCATCAAAAAGCTTCAATACCAAATTCAAGTTCTTTGGAAAACCGATGAAGTTCGTCGAATGAAGCCAACAGTAGAAGATGAAATTCGAAATGGTATTTATTATTTCCGTCAATCTCTGTTCAAGGCTGTGCCGACCGTTTACAGATATATGGAGCGTGCACTTGCTCGCCACTATCCAGAAGACAATATCCAAACCCCTAATTTTCTAAATTTTGGATCATGGATCGGAGGAGATCGTGATGGAAACCCGTTTGTCACACATGATACGACCATCAATGCATTGCTCATGCAAAGTCGTGCGGCAATCTATGAATACCAAAAACGTATATATGAACTCAGTTCACATTTAACTCAGTCGCGTTATATTTCAGACATCAAACAAGAAGTTATTAATCGTGCCACGATTATTGATGCCGACTTACAGGAGCGCGTTTTTCACAAACGTTCTGATCGTTTCCGTGATGAACCGTATCGACGCTTCTTATACTTGATTCACGGCCGTCTACAAGAAAACCTGAATTATATCGAAGCCCAACTGAACGATGAAACGGCCGAAAAACCGAAATTTGGTTATAACAGTGAAAAAGATTTCTTGGATGACTTGGAACTTATCTATGACTCACTATGTAGTCATGGTGATCAAGAAGTAGCCGACGCCAACCTGAAAGACCTGATCCGTTTGGTGCAAACGTTCGGTTTCTACTTAATGCGTTTAGATATTCGCCAAGAATCAACGGTTCACACAGATGCGGTTGCTGACCTTCTGTCACATTTAGGTATCGACTACGTAAGTTTATCAGAAGCAGAAAGATTAGACTTATTAGCACAGCAAGTCTCATCTCCAACCGTCATTGATACGCAACATCTAGATTTAAAAGAAATGACCGTTGAAGTATTAGAAGTCTTCAATGTCATGCGTAGAATGCGCGAAGAAATCAGTGAAAAAGCGTTCAACAACTACGTTATTTCTATGACACATGAAGCCAGTCATGTCATGGAAGTACTCTTCCTAGCGCATCAAGCGGGACTTGCTGGGTACAATGCGGGAGAACCTTATTGTAAAATTCGAGTTTCCCCTTTATTTGAAACAATTCAAGATTTAGAACACATCGTTCCAGTAACCTCTGCACTCTTTGATAACCCGACATACCATGCGCTTTTAAAAGCGTCAGGGAATCAACAAGAAATCATGCTGGGTTACTCAGATTCCGCTAAAGATGGTGGTAACCTATCATCGGCTTGGACCTTATACCAAGCTCAGCAACAAATTATGCAGCTTGCAGATGAATACAAAATTGATTGTCGTCTATTCCACGGCCGCGGTGGAACAGTTGGTCGCGGTGGCGGCCCAACACACAGTGCCATCTTGTCTCAGCCGACAGGAACCGTTCGAGGTGAAATCAAGTTCACAGAACAAGGTGAAGTTCTGTCTTACAAATATAGCAATGCTGAAACAGCGATGTATGAGCTCTCAATGGGCGTTACCGGCTTAATGAAAGCCAGTAAATGCCTTGTTAAACCTGCTCAAAAAGACAGTCCTGAACATCTGGAGGCCATGCAAAAACTGGCCAAAGAAGGTGAGCATGCTTTCAGAGAATTAACCGACCACACCGAAGGGTTCTTTAAATTCTTCTACGAAGCAACGCCTGTAAATGAGATTGGCTTATTAAACATTGGGTCAAGACCATCGCATCGTAAAAAAGGCAACTTATCAAAGTCATCGATTCGTGCCATTCCATGGATCTTTGGTTGGGCGCAAGCGCGCCTTACTTTCCCTGCTTGGTATGGTACCGGGTCTGCATTACATAACTGGATGCAAAACCAGAACCCGGAACAATTGAAAGAAATGTATGAAAACTGGCCTTTCTTCAAAGGCTTATTGAGTAATATACAAATGGCACTATACAAAACAGATTTAATCATTGGTAAAGATTATAGTGAACTTGGTCAAGATCAGACGCAAGCACAGCATATCTATAATATGATTTCTGAAGAGCATGTTCGTTCGGTAGAAACTTGTTTAGAAATTAGCGGTAATGAATACCTAATGGCGGACACCCCACAAGTTGCTCTCTCATTAACACGAAGAACACCTTACTTAGAGCCGTTAAACCATATTCAGATAGCGGTATTAAAACGCTACAAAGATGAATCTCTTTCTGATGAAGAGCGTGAAAAATGGTTAACACCGCTCTTAAACAGTATTAATGCAATTGCTGCAGGCATGCGAAATACAGGTTAATCTATTGCAAGTTAATAATTGCACATATTGTTAATGAATGTTCGTTAACAATATGTGCTTTTAAACACTTTTAAAAAAAATAAGTTATAATCTGCCACTCGCAAATTTATTCACTGAAAAGGTTCATAGCATGCAAATTACCTTGCTAAAATCTAAACTCCATCGTGTGACCACTACGCACTCTGAACTTAATTATGAAGGTTCATGTGCCATTGACGCTCATCTTTTGGAAGTTGCAGGCATTCGTGAATACGAACAAATTCAAATTTACAATGTCAACAATGGTAACCGCTTTACCACTTATGCTATTCGAGCAGAAGAAAACACTGGGATTATCTCAGTTAATGGCGCGGCTGCACACAAGGCAGCACCTGGTGACTTGCTGATTATCGCAACCTATGCAAGCATGGATGAAAAAGAGGCTGAGGAATTCAAACCGATTATGGTTTATTTTGATGAAAATAACCAAATCAGCCATACTCGGAACACGATACCAAAGCAAATGCAGCAAATGGCTTAGTATTACCCCTCATCATTTTAAAGCCCAATTTTGATTGGGCTTTTTCTTTTGTAAGCACTCGTATTATTATTCTATTTCAATCTTCTGACCCTTGATATGCTGATGCGTATGAGGAATCAAAATAATCTCTACACGACGATTTAAAGCATAAGCCGCTTCAGTGTCTCGATCATCAACTGGATGAGTATCTGCCACCCCTATCACTTGAGCCTGGTCAGGTGTGATAATGCGATCGTCGATGAGCTGCTGAATGACGGCAGCAGCTCTCGCACTGGATAACTCCCAGTTCGACTTAAAACGACCACTGCTAATCGGTCGTTTATCAGTATGTCCAATTGCCTTGACCAAAAGCGTGTTATCAATATGTTTTTTTAACTTTTGAAGTTGCGCTGCAAAGCCGGGCTTTAGATCCGCCTCGCCGGTCGGAAATGAAATTCGTTCGGGAAAAGACACTTTAACTTGTTGCCGGTCTTCATCGATCGTCACTTCGATATTACTGTCATGTTGAGACCGTTCATAGGTTTTCGCAATGCTTTCATACAAAGGCTTAAGCTTTTCAGGCAAAGGTTTTGAATCCGAATTCTGATTTAGATTTGAACTCAGTTCTGGCTTAGCCTGTTCTGATGGAATAGGATTAATTCGTTCTGTTTTTTTGAAATACTCCAACTGAACTTGATTCAATCCAGAACCATGTCCAAGTGTATTGGTCAGTGATTCGACAATCCCTTCATATTTCTTAGCATCCAGAGTGGACATGGCAAATAATAAAACAAAAACAGCCATCAACAATGACATTAAATCTGCAAAGGTCGCTAACCAGGTAGGACAATCGTCAGACTTCTTGACCATCAGGCAATCACTTCTTCAGATGAAGGTTTATTTTCCAGATAAGGAGACAACAATTCACGCATCATACCAGGGTTACGCCCTTCACTTATTGCCATCAACCCTTCAATAATCATGAATTGACGCACAGACTCTTCTTGCACCCAAGTGTTAATCTTATCGGCCATTGGCAAAGCAAACAAATTGGCAATCATGGCACCATACAATGTCGTCAGCATAGCAACCGCCATTGCTGGACCAATCGAACTCGGATCAGATAAGTTAGACAGCATCTGAATCAAGCCTACCAAAGTCCCAATCATGCCAAACGCAGGCGCCGCGCCGCCAATTGAAGCAAACACCCCGGCACTGGTTGTTGCGCGCTCTACAAATATTTTATTTTCTTCCATTAAAGAGCGTTTAATCACCTCTTTGGAATACCCGTCTACCAGCATTCGAACACCATGCCGATAAAAATCATGATTCACTTCGTATTTATCCAATACCAAAAAACCGTCTTTTCGGGACAGTCTTAATAAATCTTCTGTTAAATCAACCAGTTCGTTTTTATCTTTAATATCATTTGAAGGTAAAAGAACGCGAAAAGACATCCCAATAGCGTGAATAGCTTCTTTAAGAGAATACCGAATCATCGTCGCCGCAACCGTACCACCAATAACGATCATCAGGCCGGGAAGGTTCACAAAAATAAGAATAGAAGATCCCATCGACATCGCAGAAATGACAATAGAGATCCCAAGGAATAATCCAATAAACGTTGAAAAGCTCATGACGTAAAATTCATACCTACTTCAATAACAGCCAGGTCTGGCTATTTTTATTTGGTCTTTATGCAAACTTTGCCAACCTAAATCACATAATGACTAAAATATTATCTAACAAACGTGTATTTCCCAGTTTTGCGGCGGCCAAAACAACCAGCGACTTATCCTCTACCCCGGGATTTTCTAAAGAAACCGAATTTAAAACCTGTATATAATCAACCGAATCAAATCCATCAGATATCACTTGTTGAACAGCTGACTGACACAAAGATTCGTAATTTCGGTTACCAGACTGAATCGCCATCTCAACTGATTGTAGCGCAACAAAAAGCTTAGGCGCGATTAATCGTTGTGATTCTGTTAGGTATTGGTTGCGTGAACTAAGTGCTAAGCCAGCTTTATTCCGCACAATAGGGGCACGAATCAATGTTATCGGCATGGCTAAATCTTCAACCATTTGTTGCAACACCGCAAACTGCTGAAAGTCTTTTTGACCAAAAACGGCAATATCCGGTTGAACCATATTAAACAATTTCGCCACCACGGTAGTCACCCCATCAAAATGGCCAGGGCGTTTGTCACCTTCTAAAATCCCAGTCATTTTTTCAGGTGCAGTCACCAGGGTTTGTGTTTGTCCATGGGGATACATTTCATCCACAGATGGACAGAAAATAGCATCTGCTTGATATTGCTGAAGTAAGCTTTTATCAGCCTCAAATGTTCTCGGATACCGATTAAAATCCTCATTCGGGCCAAACTGGAGCGGGTTCACAAATACGCTGACAATGACTTTATCGCTTTTTTGTCGAGCCTCTTCAACCAGACTTAAGTGTCCGGCGTGAAGATTTCCCATTGTTGGTACAAACCCAATGGTTAAACCAGCTTCACGCCATTTTTGAACACTTGAGCGCAAGGCATCAACCGACTCCAATACATCCATATTTTTATCCTACACAGTGCTCAATGGCAGGAAATCGAACATTTTTGACATCTGCAACATATTGCAATAAAGCCGTTTGAATCGAATCGGCTTCAGACAAAAAATTCTTTGAAAATTTCGGCGCCTTACCAATCGTTAAACCAAGCACATCATGCAAAACAAGCACCTGACCATCGGTTTCATGCCCTGCGCCAATCCCAATCACTGGAATCGATAGCTTTTGTGTAATTTGTTTCGCTAACGCTGCAGGCACACACTCCAACACCAGCATATCCGCACCGGCGTTTTCTAACATTTCCGCTTCGTCCAGTAATCTTGCAGCTGATTCAGCTTCTTTTCCGGCAACTTGATAGCCTTTCTTCTGTACTGACTGAGGCAGCAACCCCAAGTGACCACAAACAGGTACACCTAAGTCGGAAAGTGCTTGAACCATTTCAACCACCCTTTTCCCACCTTCTAGCTTCACCATATTCGCCTGGCTTTCCTTCATCAATCGAGCAGCAGCATCTAAGACCGTTGATAAATCCATATCTGACATAAAAGGAATATCTGCAATACACCAGGCCTGGTGATTTTTTCTTTGCACCATTTGCGTATGATAAACCATGTCATTCAACGTGACGGGTAAGGTATTTTGGTGGCCTTGCACCACCATGCCTAAAGAATCCCCTACCAGAATGACATCAACCCCTGCTTCGACAGCCCAATATGCTTGACTGGCTTCATAGGCGGTTAAACAAGCGATTTTCTCTCCCGCTTGTTTCATTTTATGAAGTTTTGTTAACGTCATCATCTCTTTCAACTCTTCTCTACTTTTCTATCAGTCATTATAAACCCTTCCGGCAATTCCGAGATTAAATCCTTTATTCTAGAATGGTTTGGCAAGATTAAATCAGGCGAAATTTCAGCCATTGGCAAAAGCACAAAATCTCTTTCTATCATAAAAGGATGCGGAATAATTAAACGTTCCGTATGAAGGGTTTCATGACCATACAACAAAATATCTAAGTCAATTAAACGCTCACCCCAGTGACGTTTTTTGACTTTGCCTTGAGACGTTTCAAACGCCTGCAAACGATCCAGTAATTCAATTGGGCTTAATTGCGTCTTCAATAAAGCAACAGCATTCACAAAATCAGGTTGATCCTGTGGGCCTTGCGGTCGAGAAGAATACAAGCTGGAATGAGAGACCCACTGAGTGTTTGGCAAGTCTTTTAATGAGTCTAGCGCTTTTAACACCTGCATTTTAGGATCAGAAAGATTACTTCCCAATCCAATATACACCTCTTGCCATACTTTCATATCAACCGATTTAATCGTTAGAAGCTGAGCTGGATTCTGACGCTTTATTTGGGTTTTGATTACTGCGTTTACGATACGGATTACGGTTTCGTCTTGGACGACGACGCCCGGACTGATTTTTTTTAATATCATTGGCAAAAGCGACTTGCTGAACACTGTCGAGTGTCTGATATTCAGTCCACCAGTCAAACACCTCTTTAACCGAATCATCTCCAGCTGCGACGCGAACACCCATAAAGTCATAAGCAGCTCTAAAACGAGGGTGTTCAAAAAGTTTTTGTGGACGATTCCCCTGACGGTTCAACAAACGAAATTGCAAGCTCCAAATATCTTTGATTTGAGCAGTAAAACGTTTAGGAATTGACGTCGAATAAATTTGCTGATCAATGACATCATTCGCAGATGCAAACATCGCATCTTGCCGAGTGTAATCTTCAGCCAAATGTTGTTCCATGCGTTGCAACATTGGCTCCCAGAGCATGGCAGCAAACAAGAATGAAGGGTTCACCCCTTTATTGGCTTGTATTCTGGCATCGGTACTCTTTAATGCTTCAATCACCAGCATTCTTGGGAACCCTTCAGACTCCATCGACAAAAGGTGATGCGTTTGTGGGAACAAAAACGTAAACAGACCAAAGTGTCTCAGTTTTTCAAACACTTCTATTGCAACGCCGCTGTGGAACAATTTCAGCACTTCTTCAAACATACGGGCATGGGAAACATCTTTTAAAAGATGCGCCAATTCATAGATTGGGGCCTTGGTATTTGGTTCAATTTCAAAACCAAGCTTGGCGGCAAATCGAATAGCACGAATCATCCGCACCGGATCTTCGCGGTAACGCATTTCAGGGTCACCAATTAAACGTAACTGCCCTTTCTCGATATCTTCCATTCCGCCTGAATAATCCAACACGGAGAAGTCACGAATATTGTAATACAAACTGTTAATGGTAAAGTCACGGCGCCAAACATCTTCTTCGATGCTGCCATAGACATTATCTCGAACCAATCGCCCTGTATCATCCACTGCACGGGTATGATTGACTTGCTTGCGGTTTCTGCCGGCTGTCTTTTTCCCATCGCCATCACCTCGAAAGGTTGCGACCTCAACCACATTACGACCAAAATAGACATGCGCTAAACGAAAGCGACGACCAATCAAGCGACAACGACTTTTAAAAACCCCTTTAATCTGCTCAGGTTCCGCATTTGTGACCACGTCAAAATCTTTAGGCTCCAACCCCAGCAAAATATCTCGTACCCCACCGCCGACTAAATAAGCATCATAACCGGCTCTTTTCAGGCCATATAAAACATCCAAAGCTTCTTTATCGATTTGACGACGTGAAATGCCGTGTTGTTTGCGTTCAACAACTTTTAATACCGGGGGTTCTGAAAAATGGTTAGAAGTGCTATTAGAATCCGAAGAGAAAAAAGATTTAACTTTATTAAAAAATCGTTGCATATGTATTAAGAAAGGTTCGTATGGTTAAAGCAAACATTTTAACGACTTTTCACCAGACTGCAATCAGAAGCGAAGAATAACGTCCAATATACGTCATATTTCAACAAAACCTGGTTGATATTGTCTGTTTTCATTCATAACCACCTTTAAACCTCTTCTCATTACCGACCTATAAACCAATAATTTTTTTCTATCATTATCAATAAGATGAACTTATCACTCAATTCAAACTTTATATTATTGTTTTCTTATAAACTAAGGTAAATTACTTAACTGTTTTTTGACATCAACAGGAGATAATAATGAAAAAAACACTTATGCACTCTGTAACGGCTTTGACTTTGATCTTTTCGATTAACAGCTTTGCCTCCCCTGCGCCAACGGATCCAAAAAAGCAAACCCCACAAGGGCTGTACGCGGATTCTAAAGAAACCTATGCCATGATGAAAAAAGACCCAAGTGTCATTTTGGTGGACGTCCGTACGCCAGAAGAATGGCAATTTGTAGGCTATACCCCTATGGCACAGATTATGATCCCTTCTGTTAATTTCGATTTTACTAAGATGGATGATAAAAAAGCTCGCTTCGCTGATAAGGTCAACGACAACTTTGTTGCTGAGTTCGAAGCCAAGCTATTTGACCTTGGTGCTGACAAAAACACCACCTATGTTCTAATGTGCCGCTCAGGTTCTAGCCGTGCACAGCCTGCCGCCAAAATGCTTTATCAATATGGCTACAAAAACGTTTATATCATGACTGACGGATTCGAAGGTGGAAAACTAAAAAGTGGTGACCATAAGGGTTATCGCCTAAAAGCCGGTTGGAAATACAATGACCTGCCTTGGAGCTGGAAAATAAAGCCAAGCCAAGTGTACACGCCGATGTAACCAGGTTAAATCAAATAACTTAAAAACAATTCGTCGCTTGCCAATTCAAAGGCCAGCGGCGTCACTCCCTCCCTTATTTCTTATCGCTTTTTCGCTTGAAACATGCGAAAATATCGCGCTTAAAATCAATTTAAAAGGCTTATTTCAATACGCCTGATACTCTTTAAATCTTTTTAACTTACGGAAAACAGCAATGAGCAAACCGACTTTATTCAGTGGTATTCAACCCTCTGGCGACCTAATGATTGGAAACTATATCGGATCAATCAAAAATTGGGTAAACATGCAGGATGATTACGATTGTCTGTTTTCACTGGTTAACATGCACGCCATTACGGTTGAACAATCTCCAGAAGAACTGGCAAAACGCAGCTTGGACTTTGTCGCACTATATTTAGCAAGCGGCATTGATCCGGATAAAAGCACCGTTTTTATTCAATCTCACGTGCCTGCTCATGCTGAACTTGCCTGGATTTTAAATTGTTCAACCTACATGGGCGAACTGAACCGTATGACGCAATTTAAAGACAAGTCACAAAAACACGCGCAAAACATCAACGTTGGTTTATTTGACTACCCTGTTTTGATGGCAGCCGATATTTTGTTATATCAAACCGAAATGGTTCCTGTAGGCGCCGATCAAAAACAACATCTGGAATTGGCACGAGACATTGCAACGCGTTACAACAACCGTTTTGATCGTGATATTTTCAAAGTGCCAGAGCCTTTCATTCCGCCAGCAACCTCCGGGGGGCGAATCATGAGCTTACAAGACCCAACCTGTAAAATGTCAAAATCGGATGAAAACAAAAATAACTTTATTGGATTACTGGACGACCCAAAAACCATCATCAAAAAATTCAAAAAAGCCCAGACAGATTCAGGCTCAGAGATTTCTTACGACGTGGAAAATAAACCCGGTGTATCGAACTTACTTACGATCTATTCTGTTATCAGTGGTCAGTCTATCGAGGACGTGGTGGGGCATTTCGAAGGTAAAATGTACGGTCACTTAAAGGTCGAGCTTGGCGAGTTAGTTGTAGAGTATCTAAAACCGATTCAAGATAAATTCCACGAAATCCGAACGGATGAAGCCGAACTAAAGTCGATTCTGAAAAAAGGCGCTCATCAGGCACAAGAAAAAGCACAAAAAACGTTACACGACGTTCAAGAATCAATTGGGTTTGTTTTACCGTAACTGACTTTTTACTAGAAATGACCAGGCCTGGCCATTTCTAGTAACGCCCTCCCCCTTTCTTTTGTTAACCATTTAACCTCTAACCCTTCTATTTTTCGCCCCTCATTTAATAAACTTACAGTTTGTAGGCTTGATTATTTTATTCAAAAAAAACTAAAATGTTACATATTAGTAACGCACTATCATTTATAATCAACCTCTAACGATTGAAATAGTCGGAATTGGCCGTCATCTCGATACCGTTAGACATAAATGCCCCCTTCAACCACAAAATTAAATTAATGGAAGGTACACAAATGAAAGGCTTTCTAGCGTCTCCTTTTTTAAAGACTGGCAAATTGCTTTTAACCATTGGAATTATTTCCAGCTTAACGGCTTGCGACATGCTTGGACTAGGGGAAGACAAACCTCAACAAGCCAAACAAAAAAGAATGCCGCAAGTGAGCGTTCTGACGGTTCAAGAAACCACTGTACCTAAAATGTTTTCCATGACAGGTCGGGCGGAAGCATATGCCGTTGCTGAAATTCGCCCTCAAGTTGAAGGCATTATTACCAAACGATTATTTAAAGAAGGGTCTTTGGTTAAAAAAGGCGACATACTCTATCAACTCGACGATGCCAGTTACCAAGCGTTGTATGAAAATGCCAAGGCGGCGATTGCTCGATCAAAAGCGCTCTTGACTAATGCCCAAATTAAAGTAAAGCGAAATGAACGTTTGGTTAAAATCAATGCCGTCAGTGAGCAGGTACTGGATGATGCAAAAGCCTCGTTAAGAGAAGCGAAAGCCAATCTAGAAGCCAACCAGGCTGCTTTAAAAACCGCCTCTATCAATCTTGAACGCACCCAAATAAAAGCCCCCATCAGTGGTCAAATTGGTCGCTCTACCGTTACCAAAGGCGCGCTGGTTACAACGAATCAAGCCAATATACTAGCGACGATCCAGCAGTTAGATCCGATTTATGTCGATTTTTCTGTGCCGTCTAATTACGCCATGACCTTAAGAAAAGCCATGACGACAAAAGAGAATCAAAAACTGGCACAACATGAACCACATATTTTGTTTGAAGACGGCACAGAATACGAACATACTGGCAAAATTCAGCTTTCCGAGTTTGAAGTTAACCGATCAACCGACTCTATCATCTTAAGAACTGAATTCCCGAACCCAGATGCGATGTTATTACCCGGAATGTTTTTGCATGGCAGCATTATCATCGATTATCAAAAAAATGTTTTTCTAATTCCAAGTTTAGCTTTGCAACGTGACGCAGTGGGCAACGCCTTTGTGATGACGCTGAATTCTGAAGGTATTGTCACCGTTAACCCCGTCAAGGAAAAAGGGCTTTACGAAGATAAGTGGATCATTACGCAAGGCCTCAAGGCGGGGGATAAAGTCATTACCAAAGGATTGCAATATATTCGACCAGGCGTAAAAGCGGCTATTATCGGTGCGCCTGCATCCAAACAAAAAGCAACCTCAAACGCTAAAGAAGGACAGTAATCATGTCAGAAGAGACTGCACATAAACGTCGTCAATCTTTTGCGACCTTTTTTATCAATCGTCCTGTATTTGCTTGGGTCATCGCCTTTTTGGTAATGATTGCAGGTGCCATTTCGGTTGTGAGCTTACCCATTGCGCAATTCCCAGCAATTGCACCACCAACAATTGCCATTACCGCTACTTACCCGGGCGCTTCTGCCAAAACCATTGAAGACACAGTGACTCAAATCATCGAAACTAAGATGAAAGGGTTAGATGGACTGATGTATATGTCCTCTACCAGTGAGTCAACGGGACAAGGCACAATTAGCCTGAGCTTTAAAACAGGCACCGATCCTGACATTGCACAGATGCAAATACAAAACAAACTGCAGACCGCCATGTCTTCATTGCCTGAATCCGTTCAAAAACAAGGGATTCAAGTCACCAAATCCGTTAAAAACTTTTTAATGGTGATTGGTTTTATTTCACCAGACAAGAGTTTGAATGCGATTGATCTAGGCGATTATATTGCCACTCACGTCATTGATCAGATCAGCCGTGTTGAGGGGGTGGGTGACGTCGTTCAGTTCAGCTCAGAATACGCCATGCGTATCTGGGTAGACCCGTATAAACTAGCAAAATACAAGCTAGTGCCTGCAGATGTCGTGAACGCGATTAGAGCCAATAATGCAGTGGTCACTGCAGGTCAGTTAGGCGCTGTGCCAGCCGTTGAAAACCAGCCCATCAATGTCACGGTAAATCTGCAAAGCCGTTTAAAAACGACTGATGAGTTTAAAAATGTCGTCATCAAAACCGCGCAAGATGGCGCCACCATTAAAGTCTCCGATGTCGCGCGTGTCGAAATAGGGGCGGATACCTACACCAAACTGGCTCGATATAAAGGCGCACCTGCGGCTGGTTTTGCCATCAAACTGGCATCTAATGCCAATGCGTTGGAAACGGGTGATCGAGTCATTAAGCGCATGGAACAACTGTCTAAGTTCTTCCCTGCCGGAATGGATTACGTCAATGCGTATGATACGACACCATTCATCAAACTTTCGATTGAAGGAGTGGTTCAGACTTTAGTGGAAGCAATTATTTTAGTGGTTTTAATTATGTACCTGTTCTTAGGGAACTTGCGTGCCACCCTAATTCCAACCATTACCGTCCCTGTGGTGTTATTGGGAACATTCGGCGTTTTGTCTTACTTTGGCTACACCATCAACACCTTAACCATGTTCGCCATGGTACTCGCCATCGGGCTACTGGTCGATGATGCCATCGTGGTGGTCGAAAACGTCGAACGGGTCATGCATGAAGAAAACTTGCCTGCCAAAGAAGCGACACGTCGTTCCATGAATCAAATTTCCGGTGCATTAATCGGGATTGGGTTAGTCCTCAGTGCGGTTTTCTTACCGATGGCTTTCTTCCCTGGATCTGCCGGTGTCATTTACCAACAATTTGCGGTCACCATTGTTTCAGCCATGGTGCTTTCGGTAATGGCGGCGTTTATTTTGACGCCTGCCTTATGTGCAACCATTCTAAAACCTGTGGACAAAGAAGCGGAATCAAAAGGCTTTTTCGGCTGGTTCAACCGTAATTTTGACCGAGCGTCCAATGGATATGGCAAGAGCGTGAGAAGCATCATCAAGCACCGATTTGCTTTCTTTGGTCTTTATATCGCCATTGTGGCAGCGGTTGGTTTTTTGTATCACAAAACACCGGCAGGTTTCTTGCCAAACGAAGACCAAGGTTTTATGTTCAGTCAAGTCATGATGCCGTCAGGGGCCACACGTGAAGAAACATTGGCTGTCGTGAAAAAACTGGAAAACCATTTTCTGAATACAGAAAAAGACAATATCGAAGGGTTATTCACGGTATTGGGCTTCAACTTCTCAGGTACCGGTCAAAATACCGCAATCGCCTTTGTTCGACTCAAAGACTGGTCGGAAAGAACCGAACCTAGTCAAGGGGTGCAAGCAATTATTGGCCGCGCCATGGGTGCCTTTAGCCAAATCAAAGAAGCAATGGTTTTTGCCTTCGGCCCCCCTGCTGTTTTAGAACTTGGGAATGCCAGCGGGTTCGACTTATATGTCAAAGATAATATTGGTATGGGGCGTGAGCAGCTCTATAACGCACGGAATCAGTTACTGGGCATGGCTAGCCAAAACCCAAACTTAATAGCTGTGCGTCCTAATGGCCAAGAACCGGCTCCTGTGTTGGGTGTAACGGTTAATAAACAAAAGGCAGAAGCGCTCGGTCTGTCCGTTGCTGACATTAACCAATCCCTTTCAATTGCTTGGGGAAGTGCCTATGTCGATGACTTCATCAAGCAAGGCAAAGTGAAAAAGATTTACGTTCAATCTGAAGCCGATTATCGCTCAACACCGGAAAATTTCAATGACTGGTATGTACGAAATCAAGACGGTGAAATGATTCCGGCATCTTCGTTTATCAACACTTATTGGACAAAGGAATCACCTAAGCTGGAACGTTACAATGGGCAACCAGCACTTGAGGTTCTGGGAATGTCACCGCCTTCGGTGAGCTCTGGTCAAGCAATGGACACCATTGAAGCCTTAAGCAAAAAACTCCCTAAAGGTGCCAGTATTGAATGGACCGGCTTGTCTTATGAAGAAAAAGCCGCTGGCGACAAGGCATACTTACTGTATATCCTCTCCATACTGGTTGTTTTCCTGGCATTGGCGGCCTTGTATGAAAGCTGGAGCTTACCGATTTCAGTCATGTTGATTGTGCCACTAGGGATCCTTGGAACCTTAATCGCAGCCTTCTTAACAGGAAAGCCAAGTGACATTTACTTCCAGGTTGGCCTGCTCACCATTGTCGGCTTGGCCACCAAAAATGCCATCTTAATCGTCGAATTCTCTAAAGAATTGGTAGATGATGGTATGGATGTCGTTGAAGCAAGCATTCGTGCCGCCAGAATGCGTTTACGCCCAATCCTAATGACCTCTTTGGCCTTTGGGTTCGGTGTCTTGCCACTTGCGCTAAGCTCCGGAGCAGGTTCAGGAGCGCACAATGCTATCGGAACCGGTGTGTTAGGAGGGATGATCAGTGCCACCGCATTGGGAATCTTCTTTGTGCCGATGTTCTTCGTGATTGTTGAGCAGTGGTTTATTAAAAAGATGAAACCCCAGACCACATAACATCACTGAAAAATCAAAAAAATAAGCTCTAGAAACGACCAGGCCTGGTCATTTTTCTAGGGCTTTTTTTATATCCTGTTCACCTGTCGTAAATCATCCATCGTAACAGTACTCATGAACACCGAACGTTAACTCAATATGCTTTTATGCTCCCTTTCCTTTCTATCTACTTTTCTCATACACCAACTTATCAGACATAAAAAAACCTCGCTCAGGTAATCCTGGCGAGGTTTTGTATTAATCCCGTTGATCAAGTCAATCAACGTTAGGCAGAAAACTTATTTCCCGAGAGATACGTGATAGTGTGGATCTTCCGACACATTCACTTCTACTAAGTTTTCGGCATCTTTTAGTAATGCCTGACACTCTGGGCTCAAGTGTTTTAACACTATTTTTTTGCCTTCCGCTTTATATTTTTGGGTCACATTGTTAATCGCTTCCACTCCGGTATGGTCATAAACACGCGAACGTTGGAAATCAATCTGAACACATTCCGGATCGTGTTTAGGGCGAAACATTTCAATAAAGTTTTGAGATGACGCAAAGAACAAAGGGCCATTGACACGATAAATCTTACCTTGCTTACCGTCAATTTCTAGCTCTTCGGTTTCCACCATGACTTTCTGTGCATGTTGCCAGGCAAATACCAGTGCGGATACAACCACCCCTGCAATAACGGCAATCGCTAAATCGAAAATAACGGTCAAAACCGTTACCAACACCATGACAAACGTGTCCATTTTCGACATCCCGCGCATGATATTCCAACTCGACCAGTTAAACGTCGCAATCACCACAAAGAACATCAAACCAACCAATGCGCCAATCGGAACCATCTCAATCCAAGAAGAGGCAATCAATACAATTACTAATAACCCGAGTGCGGCCGAAATACCAGACAAGCGGCCTGTTCCTCCCGAACTCACATTAATCATTGACTGACCAATCAATGCACAGCCCCCCATGGTACCAAAAGTACCCGCAGTACAGTTTGCTGCACCTAATGCGATACACTCACGGTTACCTTGACCACGTGTTTCAGTGATGTCATCAATCAAGGTCATAGTCAACAATGATTCAACAGACCCGATAATGGTTAAAATAATGGCATAAGGTAAAATCACCCAAAGTGTTTCCAAACTGAAAAACCCTTCCGGTAGTGCCGTAAACCAACTCAGACCTTGGAAACCACCTTCATTTCCATCACCAAACACCAAGGATTCTAACGTTCCTGAAACGGAAGCTTTATCCCCTACTGTCACAGCATTCATATCAAAAAAGATTACTGCAAGCGTCACGAGGACAATGGCTGCTAACGCGGAAGGCACGGCTTTTGTTAAGCGCGGCAATAAATAAATAATTGCCATGGTCGCAATGATAATCCCAACCATAATCATTAAGGCATCGCCACTTAACCAAGCGCCTGTTGGGTCTTTAAACTGGGTAAACTGCGCCATTAAAATGACCAAAGCCAGCCCGTTAACAAACCCTAACATAACCGGACTGGGCACCATTCGGATAAACCGTCCCCATTTCATCCAACCAATAAATATCTGAAACACTCCCATCATTATGACCGCAGCAAATAGATACGAAGCACCATGCTCCATCACCAAATGCATCATAACCACGGCTAATGAACCAGCAGCAGCAGAAATCATACCTGGACGCCCACCAAAAACAGCGGTGATAAAACCAACAATAATGGCAGCATAAAGCCCAACTAACGGGTGAACTCCAGCAACAAAGGCAAACGCCACTGCTTCTGGGACAAGAGCTAATGACACCGTAATACCAGATAATGTATCTGCTTTATATTTACGCCAATCAAAAGCGTTGGGGGAGGCTTGATTCATTTGAAATCCTTTCTTAATTAAGACCGCGCAAATTTTACCAAAAAAAGCGTAAAATTAAGGTATTAATCAATACAACAAAGATACTAAAAAAACACTAACTCAATAAATTTAAAGGAAAAATATGTGGATTAACCATATCGGCGAAATCATGATTGCCGTTTTTGGCTTACTGATTTTGGTTCATTTCGGATTACATTTTTATTTTAAACTGCTCAAACGAAAAAAAGAAAAAGAGAAAGGTTCATCAAAAAAAGAAACGCCTTGAATGGAGGACTTCAGTCAAACACGTTGAAGTAAGCTAAAAATGACCAGGCCTGGCCATTTTTAGTCGATAAATTAAATCAGATTAATCTATATAAGAGCAGCTGTAATCTGCAACGGTATGTACTTTAATACCAAACTTTGAGTTTGCAGGCACATTAAAAGACTCGCCCGCAGAAATGGACTGCCATGCTGTTTCACCCGGAAGCAAGACTTCAACGTCACCCGCCAACATTTCCATAATTTCTGCCGCTTCTGTACCAAACTCATACTCACCAGGTAACAATAAACCCAATGTTTTTTTAGAGCCATCTGCAAATAACACCGTGCGACTGCTGACTTTTCCATCATAGTAAACGTTCGCTGCTTTAACGACCGTCACATTTTCAAATTGAGACATCATTTTTCCTTCATCAAACCAATTAAAAACGCGCGCCATTATAGCGGAAAGCATTGACAAAAATATGCTTTAAATTCATTCAGGTTAATGAGAAGCGAAATAAATCTCTCTTAAAAACAATAACAAGCCGATAATCAAAGCCCCCATCGCGACGATAAACAAAACGGCGATTGCCAGAGAGCCATTAAAGGCAAAGAAAGCGCTTAAAAACATGATCATAATCACCAACGCCACAAACAGCCCTGTCATGGTGCAGGCTAAAATCGCTTGGTTTAACAGATGCCGGCGTTTTTCCAATGCTTGTCTTTGCAGCCTGATATCGCTCGAGCGCTTATCAATTGGGTTCTCCGTTTTCTCGGTCAACAATAACCCATTGAGTCTTTCAGATTTTTCAACAATTCGAGAAAGCCGGCTGACCAACACCCCCAACAAACTTCCTACCCCGGCTAAAAGGAAAACCGGAGCCACGGACAGTTGAATCAGATGAGACACCGTATTGACCGAACTCACTTCAGAAGAAAATAGCTCCAGCATGATCGATTCCTTCTATTTCAAGGTCGTTTACGCACGTGAATGGTTTGCACCAATGAACTCGATCTGGTACCCATCAGGGTCTTCTGCAAAAGCAATAATAGTGCTCCCGGCATTCATCGGCCCTGCTTCACGGATAATTTTTCCGCCTGCTTTTTTCACCGCTTCCGCGGCGTCATAAACATCCGCTACTTCAATGGCGATATGACCATAGCCGTCTCCTAAATCATAAGAGCTGACACCCCAGTTATAAGTTAACTCTAACACGGTATGATCTTCTTCACTGCCGTAGCCTAAAAAAGCCAAGGTAAACTCCCCTTTTGGGTACTCTTTTTGACGCAATAACTTCATTCCAAGAACGTTGGCATAAAAATCAATCGACTTCTGTAAGTCACCCACGCGTAACATCGTATGTAAAAAACGCATATACTCTCCTATTAAGTTTAATGAGATCAATCACAATAGGGTTAAAATTTAAACCTTAACGTTATCTAACGCTTGTTCAATGTCTGCCAGAATATCATCGATATGTTCAATACCAACAGACAGTCTGACCAAATCTTCTGAAACGCCCGCTTTTTCAAGCTCTTCCGCACTTAATTGTCGGTGGGTTGTGGTCGCAGGGTGACAAGCTAAAGATTTCGCATCGCCGATATTGACCAAGCGAAGAATCATTTGAAGCGCATCAATGAACTGACCACCTGCTTCTCTTCCCCCTTTTACACCAAAGCTCAAAATACCGGATGCCAACCCTTTAGTGGTTTTTTGACAAAGTGCATGATATTTATCATTAGGTAAAGCCGCATAATTAACCCATGACACTTTCGGGTGTTGCTGTAAATACTCTGCCACTTTTAAGGCATTTTCGCAATGGCGTTCCATCCGCAACCCTAATGTTTCCAGTCCTTGCATCAACAAAAACGCACTATGCGGTGCCAATGCCGCCCCCGTATTACGCAAAGGAACAACACGACAACGTGCAATGAAAGCCGCCGCGCCAATATCACGCGTATACACCACGCCGTGATAAGAAGGATCTGGCTCGTTCAACATTGGAAAACGCTCTTTATTCGCCACCCAATCAAACTTTCCTGAATCAATCACAATACCGCCAATGGTCGTACCATGCCCACCGATAAACTTAGTCAACGAGTGAATCACAATATCCGCACCCAACTCAAATGGACGGCACAAATAAGGCGTTGCGACAGTATTATCCACCATTAGTGGAACACCATGCTTATGTCCGATCTCGGCCAGTTTGGCGACATCCACAACATTACCGGCCGGATTACCGATCGATTCACAGAAAATGGCTCGAGTGTTTTCATCAATGGCTGCTTCAAACGCTTCAAAATCATCCGCTGGAATCATTCGAACCTCAATCCCTTGTCGTGGCAACGTATGGGCAAAAAGATTGTAGGTTCCACCATACAGTTGAGTAGTACTGATGATATTATCGCCAGCTTGCGCTATCGTTTGAATGGCATAGGTAATGGCTGACATTCCAGAAGCTACCGCTAAAGCGGCCACCCCACCTTCCATTTCAGCCATTCTTTTTTCTAAAACATCGTTGGTGGGGTTCATAATACGGCTGTAGATATTGCCCGGTACTTTCAGATCAAATAAATCTGCCCCGTGCTGTGTGTTATCAAACGTATAAGATGTGGTTTGATAAATCGGCACCGCCGCTGCTTTGGTGGTTGCTTCTGATTCATAGCCATGATGCAACGCAATCGATTCAAGTTTCATCCGTATCCTTCCTGTGTTTTTATAGTATTAAATTGATTAAAACAAATCCTAGAATGCTTTCGAATAACTGTCAAATGAAAGACTTTAATTTGATCTTGAAATCATTTCATTTTGAGAGGATTCAATCCATTTTTGCGCAATGATAATCGCAAGAATAATGGAAATTGCACTGATACCAAACGCTAAATAAGCGCCGCCATCGTGCCATGCATACCCGGCAATAAGCATCCCTAAAGCGCCGCCCACACCATGGCTGGCTGAAGCATAAATTGCCTGCCCTTTACTTTGGTTATCTCCACGAAAGTGATGATCAATCAAATAAATGGCCGCCGCATGGAACAACCCGTAACTGGCTGCATGGAGCGTTTGTGCAAACAGAAGTAATGGTAAGGATTCAGGCACCAAGGGAATCATAACCCAGCGTAATAATGTCAACGCCAAACTCAACATCAACAAGAACTTCACCGAGTAGATCCGAAAAAGCGGTACCATCCAAAAAAACACCGCGATTTCTGCAATCACACCAACGGCCCAAAGCCAGGAAATGGTGGTTTTACTATACCCATAATCCGATAAGAAAATACTGTAAAAGCTGTAATAAGTACCATGAGAGAACTGAATCAGCACACTGACGATCAATAAACTAGCAACCCAAGGTTGTTTCACAACATTTAAAAACGAGCTGGTCGATTCTTTTTTAAACATAGGACCTTGTTCTTTAACCCAGAAAGTCGCTAACCAGATAATCAAGGCTAACAAGCATAAAAGCCAAGGAAAGGTTTGAATGGAAAAAACATCAATTTGCCAGCCGACCCATAAGACCGCCACAATAAAACCAACCGACCCCCATAATCGAACCAGTCCATAACGTTCTTTCACACCAGATAAGCTTCGGAAGGTATAGGATTCAAAAAGTGGCAAGGCAGCATGAAAGAAAAAGCTGAACCCGAAGACAGTCAACAATAACCCAATAAAAGAGTGATAATAGATCAAACCAAAAGAAAACAATAATGTCAGAAAAGCCGTCCATCTCAACCAACGAATGGTTTCACCTGTGCGATCTGACAACCACCCTAAAACGTTAGGTGCCACAATTTTGGTGCCGACAAAAACCGCCATCAACTGCCCAATTTGAATCGCATTAAACCCTAACGATTGGTAGTAAAGGCCAATATAAGGAATTAAGGCACCAAACAGCATGAAATAGAAAAAGTAAAAACTGGAGAGTTTGGGATAAGCCGTTCGGTAGTGCTGATCAGGCATGCAAAAACCTCAAGAAGGTTAGAAAATGAAAGCGATCATAAAAGTAATCCTTTCTTAAAACCAAATAGCGCTTCAAGAAAGGTGAGTGAATAGCATTTATTTTTCAGGATGTGCCAAATCCATGATAGGCGGTACAACATCACCATTCTGAGCGCGATTACGCATAAAGTGATCCATCAAAATTAACGCCACTTTAGCTTCAGCAATCGGGGTTGCTCGAATACCCACACAAGGATCATGACGACCTTTAGTGACCATTTCAGTCGCTTCCCCATCAGTATTGATGCTTCGACCTGGCGTCATAATACTGGAAGTCGGTTTCAAAGCGATATGCGCGACAATATCTTGTCCCGTCGAAATTCCCCCTAGGATGCCGCCTGAATGATTAGATACAAAGCCTTCTGGTGTCATTTCATCACGATGCTCAGTGCCGCGTTGAGCAGCCACAGCAAACCCATCACCAATTTCAACCCCTTTCACGGCATTAATACTCATCAACGCATGGGCCAAGTCTGCATCCAACCGATCAAAAACCGGTTCGCCTAGACCTACTGGAACATTTTTCGCAATAATTGAAATCTTGGCTCCGACAGAATCTTTTTGCTTAAGCAAGTTATCCATATACTGACGGATTTCTTCTTGCTTATCTTTATCCGGGCAGAAATACTCGTTATCGTTGTCGAATGGCCAAGAGACATTATCTACCGTAATCGGCCCAAGCTGAGAAAGATACCCTTTAATCTCAATCCCTAAGCGTTCTTTCAGATATTTCTTCGCCACAGCACCTGCCGCAACGCGCATCGCCGTTTCCCGTGCAGAAGAACGTCCGCCGCCGCGGTAATCTCGAACGCCATATTTTTGAGTATACGTATAATCGGCATGTGACGGACGAAACGTCTCCGCGACTTTTGAATAATCTTTAGAACGCTGGTCGGTATTGTGAATCAGAAGTCCAATCGGAGTGCCCGTGGTTTTCCCTTCAAACACGCCTGACAAAATCTGCACTTTGTCATCTTCGCGACGCGCCGTTGCATGCTTTGACGTACCCGGCTTACGACGATCCAATTCAATTTGAATATCTTCTTCCGACAGTTCCATCCCCGGAGGACAACCGTCAATAATGGCGCCTAATGCAATGCCATGACTTTCGCCAAATGTGGTGACACGAAAATTTTGTCCTAATGTATTACCCGACATAACGTATTTCTCAAATCGCTTTAATATTATAATCAGTGCATTATACTAGACCAGCCCAAGCGCACTCAAAATTATCTCTTTCAATTTACGTAAAAAACGGCTTTTATTTATGAAATGGCAGCATCCCTCACCATTTATTTTAGAACACACCGTCTCAGAAGAAGATTTGGATTTTCTTCGGCACGTGAATAATAAAAAGTATCTAAACTGGCTTGAATGGGCTTCTTGGCAACACAGCCTATCTGTCGGCATTGACCAAGCCTTACAGCAGAAAGTGGGGAAAATCATGGTGGTTAAACAACATGAGCTGAACTATCATGCCGGCTGTTTTTTAAACGATGAACTGCTCATTGGCACTTGGATTGGGGAGAAAATCGGTTGTTGCCAACGTAAGCGTTTTTATCAAATTTTTAGAAAATCCGATGAGCGTTTAGTGTTCTCAGGCCACACGCTTTGGGCCTGCATGGATTTAAAAACTTATCGCGGTAGCGTCATCCCTGACGAATTTATATCCCCCTACCTTGATAGCTAAACGAGCTTATTGATCCGAAAGTGTGACAATCAGGCCTTTATTGGAAAACCAATACCCACGTCCCATCCCGCTATTCGCCATGGTTCCCTGAATATTATGCTGACCTCTCACGACTGTCCCCACTGGGACCGCTTTACCTTGATAAAAGCAGTGTGGTGTTTCTAAGGTATATTCATACCGTCTGTGACTTTTATTTAAAACCGCTTTGCCTTGAATAATGCACCCTTTCGCTTTACCACTGATGACTTTCAACTTTACTGGCGAAGGATTTTCAGGTGTCGCATTTCCATAAAGTCCATTCAAGAAGATTGCTTCAACCTCAGAAGCTTGCACTGATCCCCCTGCTCCAAGCAACCCCAACACTAATACATAACCGACCTGTTTGATACTCATACTTACCCTCTTTTGAACTACATTGCTTTGTATCATTAATATCAAAGCGAACATCTGAATCAGATAGCTTCTATCCTACTGTCTTTTAGTATCAAAAGAACAATAGAATATCATGAGACGCTAATAAGTATAAGTAATACCCCTTATTAAAAATTAAGGCGAAGGAATCGTATATTGCGCATGAATGCGTTCAATTTGATGCAAAGTCTCTTCATCCAACGTGACATTGATAGAGTCAATATTCTCTTTTAATTGCGACATCGTCGTCGCCCCAATGATGTTGGCCGACAAAAATGGGCGACTATTCACAAAAGCCAAGGCCAATTGCGTTGGTGTCAGGCCATTGCCATGAGCCAACGCTGCATACAATTCAGTCGCTTTCACGGCATTATTATTAGAATAACGGTCATAGCCAGGGAACAAATTTAAGCGGGCGTTTTCCGCGGCAGTGCCATTCAAATACTTTCCGCTCAACACACCAAACCCTAAAGGGGAATAAGCCAATAAACCAACGTTTTCACGATGTGAGATTTCCGCCATCCCCACTTCGTAACTTCGATTTAATAAGTTATAAGGGTTTTGTACGCTAACAATTTTCTCCAAGCCTAATCGTTCTGCGGCTTGGATAAACGTCATCATGCCCCAAGGGGTTTCATTCGACAAACCAATATGTCGAATTTTGCCTTGTTTAACAAAGTCACTCAAAACTTCAAGCGTCTCTTCAACCGGGGTAAAAACATCTTCATCAGCCGGAACATAACCCAACTCACCAAAGAAATTCGTATTTCTTTCAGGCCAATGCAATTGATACAAATCAAGGTAATCCGTTTGAAGGCGCTTTAAAGACCCTTCCAGCGCCGCGGTAATATGCGCCCGATTGAATTTTGTTTTCCCCTCACGAATATGAAACGAAATATCGGAAGGCCCAGCGATTTTTGAGGTCAAAACAACCTCATTCCGCTTGCCGGTTTTAGTCAACCAATGACCAATTATTTCCTCGGTTTTACCATAGGTTTCAGGACGTGGTGGCACGGCATAAAGTTCAGCCGTATCCCAAAAGTTCACTCCTTGAGACAGCGCATAATCCATTTGTTCAAACGCTTCTGCCTGCGTATTTTGCTCACCCCATGTCATGGTGCCTAAACAGATACGACTGACTTCAATATCAGAATGTCCTAAGGTGTTATAAATCATGCTATCTCCTTAATGTGCCAATCTTTTAGATTAACTGTATCAATATAAAAATGCCCAGGCCTGGCCATTATTTTGAAAATGAAGTGGATAAGATCGCTTGCTTAAGTTGATCTAATGCCTGGGTTAAAGTTTGCTCTGAAACCGCCAAATTGATTCGCATAAATCCTTTACCCGCTTTGCCAAAACTTTCACCGTCATTCAGTCCCAGTTTAGCTTGCTGAACCAACCAGGTTTTCAATTCAGCCTGTGACTCAAACAACGCCGAAAAATCCAACCAAACCAAATAAGATGCCTCAGGAATCATCACTTTTACCTGAGGTAAAAATTCGTTGAAAAACGCTTTTAGGCGTTGAATATTTCCTAAAAAATGTTGTAACAATTGGTCTCGGTAAACCCGCCCTTCATCCGAGTAAGCCGCTTGTGTCGCAAGATAGCCAAACAAATTTAAATCTTGAATGGCATTGGCTTGACAAATTTTCAGATAAGCGGCTTTTAACTCTGGATTGGCAATAATGGCATAGCCAATCTGCAAACCACCCAAATTAAAGGTTTTACCGGGAGAGTTCAACGTAACGGTATTGTTTTTAAACTCTTCTGATAAAGAAGCCATCGGAGTATGTTGATGCTCTGGATACGTCATATCAGCATGAATTTCATCCGACACCACAACCACTTCATGTTTTAAACAAATCGCTGCGAGTTTTTCCAGCTCCGGTTTTAACCAAACCCGTCCAGAAGGGTTCTGAGGGTTACACAATAAAAACAACCTCACCTGATGGTCAATAATTTTTTGCTCAAACGCATCAAAATCAATTTCGTAACGATGATTTTTGAGTATTAATGGCGCTTCGACACACTGGTGATTTTCAATCGTCGAAGCCGTCAGAAAAGGCGGATAAACCGGCGGTTGTACCAACACGGCTTCGCCGGGGTTTGTAAACGCTGAAACAGCCATAAAAAAGCCATTCGCGACATTATGCGTAAACACAATATCAGAAGGTTCGACCTCATAATGATACTGTGCTTGCCAATTCACAATTGACTGATACAGCGAATCCGGCATGTGGTTATATCCCAGAATGGGATGTTCCAGACGTTTTTTCAACACCTCTAAAATGAAAGGTGGTGTCGGCAAATCCTGATCCGCCACCCACATGGGCAATACATCATCCGTGCCAAATAACTTTTGACGTAACTCATACTTTTCCGAACCCGTTCCCAAACGGGAAATGGCTTTATTAAAATCCAACTTCATTTAAGATTTCTTTTTCCATAAGGTTACTTCAGACACTGTGTGTTGAAATTTTCGCTGCGTTTCCCGAATCACAAAAGGCAGCTCAAATGGCGCTTGAATCAAATCGAATTCCGCATCTAATATCTTATGCAAGCCTTCTAACGTGGTTACATTCTCACCGCTGTTAGGATCTTTATACCCCCCTATCCAGTGTTCTTTGGCCGTAAATTCTTCTAACCAAGTATAAGGGGAAGCCAACATCAGAATTCCGCCTGCATTCAACCGTTCATGAATCATCTTCAAGAAACGGTTTGGTTCATACAGACGATCAATCAAATTCACCGCTACGACCATATCATACCCTGTCAAATGGGATTTCAAGTTAGCCGCATCCTGCTGTAGAAACTCACAGCGAGACGTAACGGCCGCCAACCCTAAGTCCGCTAACGTCTGTTCTTTAAAATCAACAATGTCACCTTCCATTGGCAAGGTGTATAGCACCGACCCTGTTTCTTTTAATTGGTTCGCCACTTGAATGAAACGAGCCGAAAAATCCAATCCGGTCACATGTGCAAAATGATGCGCCAGTTCAAAACTCGCACGCCCCACTGAACACCCAACTTCCAAAACACTCAGATCATGGCGTCTGGCAAAATCATTATCGGACTGAATCGTATGAATCGCTAATTCAGCATAGGCTTGAGCAAAATTGGGAACCCCAAAATGCTCTTCACCATAGTGAAACTCGCAATATTGCGACACCAGAGCGTCGGTTTCATAAGTGGAAAAATGCGTTTGTACTTTCTCAGCCGATTCAATGTAGCGAAACCCAGCGTGCTGGAAAAAATGACGACGGAATGCATAACGGGAATGCCCGTTGATTTCATTCCCGGTGGAAATCCAGCTGCCCCCTTTAAATAAATTATGCTGATTATCGAAAGTAGGCGTCGTGAAATCATCATATAACGGATGTACCTTAAACCCTTCATAAGGATAAATCGGGGTTTGCGTCCATTGCCAGGCATTACCAACCACATCAAAGAAATCGCCTGTTGCGAATTGGTTAACAGGGGTTGATGAGGCATATTGCTGTAAATTTATATTCGCCTCAGCTTGATGTTCAAGTGCATTGGTGTAATCTCGCAACCGTAAGTATTCATCTTCGCTAGGGAGCCGAATCGGGCGACCTGTTTCATGTCCTTTCCAATTGCAAAAAGCGTGCGCTTCCAGGTAATTGACCTCAACCGGCCAATCCCAAGGCATGGGTATTTCTTCGGTCAGACAACGTAACCACCAATCCTCGCCTTTCTTTATCCAAAAAGTGGGGTGTTTATCCGGTGTGAATTGTCGCCAGCGATTGCCCTCTTCATCCCAATACTCTGGATTGTCATACCCTCCCGCTTCTACAAACGCCAAAAACTCATGATTAGAAACTAAAAAAGCAGCCGCTTTAAACGATGCCACCTCCGCATGGTGCTCGCCATACTCGTTATCCCATCCATAGGTCTTGGCAGGGTCATGGTGATCAATATGCACCTCACCGGCCGGCACTTCAAACAAGATGTTCTCAGGTGCGTCATCGCTCTTGGGAAAGATAGGAAACAAAGTATGAGGTTGCACAGATTGAATGGGCAATTGGCGAATCAAAACCGATGAGGTTTCCAGGTGAATACGTTCATGTTCAATTCCCATCATAATCGGCCACATCTCACTGTCCCAATCAATCGGTAAAGTGAAGTCAACGGTATCAATTAATTGGTTGACCGCGTCACGCACCTGATTTCGATAAGCGCGAACGTCTTCTACACTTGGCCAATCATAATGCGTTTCATCCAAGTCATCCCAGGACATTTCGTCCACACCTATCGCACACATTGATTCTATTTCTGGATTAATACGGCTTGGTAATAATTTAGCTAACAGCAATTTATTCACAAAAAAAGTAGCCGTATGGCCAAAATAAAAAATTAACGGGTGACGAAGTTCACAAGGTCTCTCATAAAAGGCATCGTCGGTTTTAAGTGTTTCAAACAAGGACTCATAAGCGTTATAAGTTGCATTAAAGTACGCTCTGATTTCAGCTCGTTTACTGCTGACATCCCCTTGGTTTAAAACGATCAGTTTTGAAATTAAATCTTTTCTGCTTAACATGAAAGCTCCACAGCTACAGTTCTATTAATTTTTTTAACAAAGAAGCTACATTGAGAGTAAGACACCTGTTTCCGGCAGGTCTTCGAACGTAGGATGACAAGTCGTTAAGCGATGTGAACCAACGCCTCCTTGATCGACTAACCAATCTTTAACCTGGTTTTGTCGAGTTCGGGCTAACGCATAAAGCTTGTCTTGTAGTTTTTGATCTTTCAGCCCTTTTTGAATCCAATAATCGCGATCTCGCTGATTATAAAAACCACAGACTTTTAAAGTAATGCTTTTTTTCTTTTCCAACAGTGCAACAATTTTTTGCAAGTATTCAGCCATTCCCGGTTTGATTTTATTCAACCCAACCTCATAAGATATTGGCTGTAACGTTACTGTATTGGCTTGCTTAAAAGCATATTCTGCGGCTAAATAGATTGCGCCGTACGGTTGAAGTGTCATTGCCAACATGGCTTTTGATCCACTTTGCAAGGCATTGAGCATAGCCGTTTGTATGACCTGATCTAAGTGGAAGTTCGGATCTGATAAGTCGCCTTCAACTGGAACGTCTAATTCAATTTTGCCTTCGTTATCACGAAGTAAGTTCAGCGCAAGACTGGTCGAGCCTCCGGTTGCTGCCGCCCCATCTTGCAATTTTTGTTCATTAGATCCCACAGTAGCGAAATTTTCTTCTGCACTGCCGTCCAGTTCAAATCCTTTCAGGATAATATGATTTTTAGACTTGAGCATATCTTCTTTAATCTTGATATCCGAATCTAAGGTTAAAGCACCGCTTTTAATTCGATAACCAACAGTATCTTTAATCAAGGGAGAAAACTCATACAAATCCAGTTCTTTGACTTTCAAGTTTAAGTCCGAATTCACTTTCTGGCTAAAAGGTTGAATCTTTCCTTGTAACTCAATTTTAGAATATTTTCCCAGCGTCGCTTTAAGTGCTACAGGCGTTGCTGATGATGGTTTTTCAGAATCCAATGCACCCAACTCTAGCTGAGATATATGAATATTTTGCTTAATTTTCGAATTGAGTCCTTGAGTTTCAAACACAATATTATTCTGTCCTTTTAAAGACAGTTTTTCTAATTGCATAACAGCATTTTTTGTTTGCTCAGCGCCTGATTCAACAATAGTCGTATCCGTTTTCTTTTTTTCCTGTTGATCTACAATCCCTAAATCAAAGGACTTAATCAGACCTTGTACCTCTACAAAGTCATGTTGTTTGTTTAAGGTTAAATACCCCTCAAGATTATGAACATTTACCTTACCTAATTGGGTTTTATCAACACCGTCACTATTTTCGATCACAAGTTTTGAAACATCAACGCCACTGATCTTTATAAATGGAGAGTCGCTATCGACCTTTTGTCCAAGACCGATACCATTAAAAGACAATTTTGTTAACTGAACGGTCTGAGGAGACTTAAACAGCAGGTTTGATTTCAACTGTGCCAACTGCAGAATCGTCTTTTTTGACGCCGTATTACGAGCCAGTGCATTTGACATGCCCAGCTGACCTGATAAGGTAGCTGGCGTTTCTGTATCAGGTTGAACATCAACATCACCCTGCCACTGAATTAAATCACTGGTTGCCTTCATATCAGCCAAAATAACAGACATATTTTCTAATGCAAGTTGCGTGTCTTTTAATTCAATCTTTTGTGCATTTTTTGCCGAGCTGGTTTTCGTATCTTGATAAGCAAGCGGTCCTTTCCAGAAAAGGGTTTTGATTTTTGTATTTAAAGCTTCTTTCTTAAAAACAGACTGAGACACCATAAGTTGGTTATGTGCCTCAACGGATAAACCTTTCAGGCGTTGTTTAACCTTCACTTGTCCTAGCCAGTTCAAATCTTGTAGCTGAAGGGTTTGTTCCGGTTGTGTCAAAGCAAACTGTTCTAACTGCCATTTTCCATCTGCGTTCAGCGTATAATCATCCTTATGGGTTTCATAAGATAGCTTTCCGTCCCAGCCGATCATTTCCGATGCAATTTCAAAATCTTGTTGCTGCAAAGCAAAGTTGCGAATATCAACTTGCCCAGTTTGTTGCACATCAATCTTCCCAAAATGGTTACGGAATTCGATATTTAACTTTCCAGAAACAATCCCAGAAACATTGTTCCATTCTTTTGGCAGATACCCCTGATAAGGGTGTAAATCAAAATCACTGATTTGAACCGGCCCTTTGATCACCTGCTTTTCTGAAAAGAGTTTCGCATCTAACCTACCTGTTAATACCCCTTCAGTGTCTTGAATACGAAAATTAAGCTGTGAATACTCGTCAGGCTCCCAGTTAGCGGTTTTTGAGACTGAAACATTTTCAAAATGAAGGGCTTTACTAATCTCTGGCGTTTTAAGATTCAAGGTTGCATTTTGCAAAACCAAGTTTTGAACCCCCAACCCCCAAAAAGCCTGCTTTTCTTGCGCGCTTTCAGCGGTTGTTAAAGGCTGTTTAATGTTTAATGGAAACGTTATCCCACCCACTCGAACATATTCATTCGGCTGATAAACCAGAAACAAAGAGGTATCAAACACTTCTAACGTTTGTAGATTAATATGCTTTTGTAATAAATCTAACCACGCTAAGTTGACTTTGAGATGCCCCACCTCAAGTTGTTGTTTCTGCTCCGTTGACACCGTCAGATTAAACAATTCCAAACGACCACTGAAAGGATTAATAATGACTTTTTCGAGCTGAGCGGATTCTGCGCCTTGTTGAACAAGGGCATACTCAATCGATTTTTTAAGCATCAATGGTAGAAATAATAGAAATAGAGCTAGCGCAAAAGCGGTCAGGATTAAGGATTTGTAAAGGGTTTTAAGGGACTTCCAGCGTAATAGAATGGCTTTCATGCGTCTTTCAGCTCTTCAAATAATGAGATTAATTCATTGTAACAGAAAGATTTTAAATGCCATAGGCGGTAAAACATACTAAAAACGGCCAGGCCTGGCCATTTTGAATAGTCTTCAAAGTTACTTCTAAAAAGAAGTTCGCTTTATCGGCTAATAAAGCTCATAAACCGGGTTTTCTTGATTACGATCCGGCCAAGATTTCAGAAGTGTTCGAGCATTTAAATTTTGAACAGGGCGAGCATTAGACCCTAAGTACTCGTGCATTTTTTCTAATTGAGTCACCGATGCTTGAATTGGCTGCTTAAACACCATCCAGTAAACCCCTTCTGAACAAGGTGGCGTGGTCAAAGAACCACTGTATTTATAAAACTTTTTATCTGCCGGAAAAAATTTTGCTGGATGAATCTTAACGAATTCATGAATTTCTTGTTTCTTTAAACGCGTTGGCAAATAAGGCATCAATTCGGCTAAGGCCTTATTCTTTGCTCCTTCCTTGAATAAAATGGCAATTACAGCAATATTTCCATCCCCATCCTTGTGTACCAAATGCATTTCCATTGGATAATTAAATCCGTCTCTCTGATGCTCAGAAGGCGTATGGAAGTGGTATTGCAACAATTCATATCGATGACCGTTAATTTTAATATAGCTGCCTAACGGGATATTTACTTGCAACGTATGACCATTATTCACTAGCTTTAATGCCGTTTCACGATAATACACATCAAATCCAGGCAAACTCGTGGTTCCAACCGATTTTTGGGGTTTTAAATTAATAGGAGATTGGTTTTTACCCGTTTTACAGGTTGCAAACTCAGGTGCAAGTTCCCCCCAATACCTAGGCCCTTCTTTTTCGAAGTATCCCCAATGAGGTGGTTTTTTCGGTTTCGGCTTAGCTTTGGGCTTTTCTTCAGCTTTTTTCTGATGATCCGCCACCTTTGTAGTTTGATCTTTTTCTTTGGCTACAGGACTGGTGGTTGCCGATTTTTGTTCTTGTTTTTTTGCTTCAGCACCAAGGTCAATCAGTGGCGCGGCCATATTATTTACAGAATAAAGAGGCAGAGCGACCAATAGAGTCACGATAAAGCTAAACCGTTTCTTCATTTGTCTTCCTTAAAATTAGCGTTTTTTTGACAACAGTTTTCTAATAAGACTTCTTAAGCAAATAATTAACCAATTTGAATTATTTTTAGTTGGTTTGAATAAGTGATGCGCCTTTTAAGGGCGTACCCGCTGATTTAAAATATCTTGAAAAACGTCTAACTCAGATTTTTGAATCGCAAAAACTCCTTCGCCGCCATGTTCAAAATCAAACCAATAAAAAGGAAGTTCCGGATAGGCTTGCTCTAAATAAAATTGAGACACACCCACTTCCACAATCAAAGCACCGTCATCCGTTAAATGCGCTGCTGCTTCGGCAAGAATTTGGCGAACTAAATCCAATCCATCTTGACCGGCTTCCAGACCTAAACGAGGCTCCTGTTGAAATTCTTCTGGCAAGGCATCCATTTCAATTGCATCAACATAAGGGGGATTTGAGACAATTAGGTCATATTTTCGCCCCTTTAAAGCTGAAAACAAATCTGACTGAATCGCGGTCGCCACTTCATTTAAATGATACATATCGATATTTTGTTGCGCCACTTCAAGGGCTTCAGGAGAAATATCAACTAAATCAACCGTCGCATTCGGACAAGCTTGTAAACTGGCCAACCCAATACAACCACTGCCAGTACAAAGATCCAAAATACGATGAACCGACTCAGGCTCTACCCAAGGACGGTATTCCATATCTATCAATTCAGCAATCGGAGAGCGCGGCACCAACGTCGCTTCAGAAACTTTAAATTTAATCCCTGCAAACCAAGCTTCACCGGTTAAATACGGAGTCGGCTTGCGACTTTCAACTCGCTGACGGAATAAATCTGTTACCTCTCGTTTTTCCGTAATCGTCAAACGAGACAGTAGGTACGTTTCTGGAATATCCCATGGCAGCCTCAAAGCATAAAAAACCAACACTCTAGCGTCATCAAAAGCATTGTCTGTCCCATGGCCAAAAGAAAGTCCAGCTTTTTGAAACAAGGTTCCTCCCCATCTGACAAAGTCACTCACTGTTTCCAAGTGTTCATATTGATAATTAAAATTTGTCATGCTGTTCTCTCTTTTTAGCGTTTAGACATCTATTGGGTAAATTTAATTTGGTTTTTTAGCGTGTTTTGGACGGAAAGCTTTAACAAAACTGTCATCGGTTTCCAAATAAGCCCCTTCAATTAAATCAATGCAATATGGCACCGCAGGGAATACCGCTTCTAAACACTCACTAATGGCAGATGGTTTACCTGGTAAATTAATAATCAAACAGGCACCCCGTGTCCCAGCGATTTGTCGTGACAAGATGGCTGTCGGCACATATTGCAAAGAAACCGCTCTCATTTGTTCTGCGAACCCATCAAGAATTTTATCGCACACTTCAGCGGTTGCTTCCGGGGTCACATCACGCTTGGCAGGTCCTGTTCCACCCGTGGTTAAAATCAAATCACACTGCTCTTCATCCGCCAATTCTTTCAAGGTTGTTTCAATTAAGGATTGCTCGTCTTCAATCACTTTTGCAACAGGTGTCCATTTCGAGGTCAGTGCTTTTGAAATCCATTCTTGCATTGCCGGACCCCCTAGGTCTTCATACTCTCCACGGCTTGCTCGGTCAGAAACGGTGACAAATCCTATTTTGATCTCTTTCATGGTTCTTTTTACCTTCTTTTCTTCAGCTGTTTTTACTTAATTGTGCATATCATACTGCATAACAAGAAAACAAAGAACCAAAGCCGTTTTTTGCTACGCTAAAATTTACGGGGATTTTTTCAAAAATTATCACATTTTTCCCTTGAATTTACAGCTTTCTCCCCCATTAAAAACACATTGAATTAAAAAAGACTCTATACATGACACACCGCAATGACTCAAATGATTTAGAAACCGTAGAAATTCAAGAACTTGAAACTGAAATGGACGATTTAATGAATGAAGAAGAAATCGAATTTAATGAGTTTGTAGACAATACCTCTGAGTTTGAAATGGCTGAATCAGATCAACAAAATGAAGCGCTTGATGGCGAGCATATTGCCAACGATCACACTGACACGGATTCAACCATGACTCAACTGGTGACGGCAAATAGCTCTAAACCGGATTCGTTATATCTGTTACCGGTTAAAGAACGTCCTTTTTTTCCGGGTCAGACATTGCCAATTATCTTGGACAAAGAGTCGTGGTCAAAAACAATCCAGAAAGTAATTGATGAAAAAATCCATTATATCGGGATTATTTACGTAGAGGTAGAAGACCACCACAAAGCCAAGCCAAAAGACTTTTCTAAAACTGGTACTTTAATTCGTATCCACGAGCCCAAAATTAAAGAAGATTATATTCAGTTGATTGCTGAAGGGGTATGTCGTTTTCAAATCACCGACTGGCTCAGTAGCTCAGCGCCTTTTCGTGCGAGAGTCAATTATCCAAACGACATACGCAATGGAAGCCCAAAAGAGTTCAAGGCTTATGGCCTGGCCATCATGAATGCCTTTAAAGAACTGCTTCCGCTTAACCCACTTTATAGCGAAGAACTGAAGTATTTCTTAAACCGATATAGCGCATCTGACTCTCAGCACTTAGCTGATTTTGCTGCCAGTTTAACGGCAGCCAGTAATGAAAAATTACAGAATTTATTAGATACGTTGGATTTAAGTGAACGCTTGGAAAAGGTACTCTCTTTATTCAAACATGAAATTGAGGTCACCAAACTTCAATTTAATATTCGTGAACGCGTGGAAGAAAATCTGAGTCAACAACAAAGAGAGTTCTTCCTACACCAACAGCTTAAAGAAATTCAAAAAGAATTGGGCATGGTCAAAGATGACCGTACAGCAGATGCTGATTTATTCCAGGAACGTCTAGACAAACTAGAGTTGTCAGAAGAAGCAACCAAAAAAGCAGAAGAAGAGCTGGGAAAAATCAATATGCTTGACCCTCAGTCTCCTGAATATGGTGTGGCTCGTAACTGGCTGGACTGGTTAACACAATTACCTTGGGGAAAATATAGCGACGACAAACTAGATCTCGGTCGTGCTCGAAAAATTCTCAATAAAGGCCATGATGGTCTAGGGGATGTTAAAGATCGCATCCTGGAGTTTTTAGCCGTGGGTGCTTTAAAAGGTGAAATTTCGGGTTCCATTATCTGCTTGGTCGGCCCTCCTGGTGTCGGGAAAACGTCCATCGGCCGATCAATTGCCGATACGCTGGGTCGTAAATTTTATCGTTTTTCGGTTGGCGGAATGCGTGACGAAGCAGAAATCAAAGGACATCGTCGTACTTACATTGGTGCCATGCCGGGTAAATTTGTACAAGCATTAAAAGATTGTGAAACAGCCAACCCGGTGATCATGTTGGATGAAATCGATAAGATTGGCTCTTCCTACCAGGGGGATCCTGCTTCTGCGTTATTGGAAGTACTTGACCCTGAACAAAATTCAGAGTTTATGGATCATTATATGGATCTGCGTTTTGATTTATCTAAAACGCTGTTCGTCTGTACGGCGAATACGTTAGACAGCATTCCGGGCCCCTTACTGGATCGAATGGAAGTGATTCGCCTATCTGGTTACATCACTGAAGAGAAAATTCAGATTGCCAAACATCATTTATGGCCGTCTTTATTAGAAGATGCTGGATTAAATAAAAAGCAAATTCAAATCACTCCTGCGACGATTCGCCACGTAATCGAAGGCTATGCTCGTGAGGCAGGCGTTCGAAACCTGAAAAAACAATTGGCCAAACTGATTCGTAAACTGGCGATTAAGTTCGTCAACGGAGACTTGGAACAAACCACATTGCACGTCAATGACTTGGAAGACATGCTGGGGCAACCAAGGTTTACCCCTGAAAAAACCAATCAGCAAATGGGAACGGTCACTGGCTTGGCCTGGACTTCTATGGGGGGTGCGACGCTCACAATTGAAGCCAGCCGAGTTCACACCTTGAACAGAGGGTTCAAGTTATCTGGCCAACTAGGTGATGTCATGCAAGAGTCTGCCAGCATCGCTTACAGCTATATCGCTTCAACTTTGGATAAATATAAAGCAGACCCCGAGTTTTTTGATAAAGCTTTTGTTCATCTGCATGTACCCGATGGCGCTACCCCAAAAGATGGTCCCAGTGCGGGTGTCACGATGGCAACAGCATTACTGTCACTGGCGCGTAATGAAGCGATTAAAAAGCCTTTAGCCATGACCGGAGAACTCAGTCTAACCGGACAGGTATTACCTGTGGGTGGAATTCGTGAAAAAGTGATTGCGGCAAGACGTGTAGGGATTAAGGAGCTGATTTTGCCGGATGAGAATCGTAAAGATTATGATGAATTGCCAGATTACTTAAAAGAAGGCATGACACTTCACTTTGCAAAACACTTTGACGATGTTGCAAAACTGACTTTTCATATTCGCAGTAAATCAAGTGCTTTAAAAACCTATTTAAGCAAAGCACCAACTAAAGATATAGAAAAGAAGACAGAAGAAATCTCTCAGTAACACTCAATCGCTTTAATCAAAAACCACCAGGCCTGGTGGTTTTTTTATGCCCAATAAAAATAATTAGGCAATAAAAAAGCCCGCACAAGGCGGGCTTTTTATTAATGATTAATCTTAAAGATTAAGCCATTTCACCTGGGTAATCTTCGATACCTGGGTTGTTTTTAACACCTTTCAGCTTAGGATGGTTTACTTTCTTAAGCTTCATGTCGTTTTTGTGGTTACGTAGGTAATCTGCAGCAACATCCCACATTAGTCGACCATCACCAACAGACTCAACCTGCGCCCAACCAGCAACACTATAAGTTTTGTTTGCTTCAAGTGGCGTACCATCATCGAAACGCATATCAGAGATACGGTTCCCTAATGTAGCGTTTGGCTCACAAGTGTAGTCCATCCCACCTAAACGAACCATATCACCACCTGATTGTAGGTATGGATCTTTTTGGAATAGGTTTTCACAGATACCTTCTAGGATATCTTTCATTTGAGCACCAGTCACTTCAGACTTATACGTTTCACCATACGTCATTGATGTTTCATCCATGACACGTTCCATAGTGATTGTTTCACCTGCTAGAACAGAAGTCCCCCAGCGTACACCAGCTGACATCGCGATTTGCGCATCGTGCTCTTCACGTAAGGAGTTTACGATAATCTGATCCCAAGTTCCCATGAAGTTACCACGACGATACAAAGTATCTTCTGCAACCGCTAGTTCTTCGTTTAAGATTTCGCCATATGTTTTACCTAGGCGGTCTTTGTTATATGCACGTGAAGGATCACGAGACTCAACGATAGACTTGTCATACACTTTTGTATATAGGTGATCGATGAATGTTTGAACTGTTTCGTCTGCCGGTAAAACGTTAGAGAAAACAGGAAGCAAGCTGTAATTTACACCACGTAGCTTACCGTTTTGGATATCTAAATCCATACAACCAACGAACTTACCGTTAGAACCTGCGTTTGTTACGTGACAAACACCACCTTCCGGCGTTTTAACTGGCGTTGTTTTTGGAACACCATCATGTGTATGACCACCGAAGATTGCATCAATACCATTGACACGTGAAGCCATCTTCAAGTCAACATCCATACCGTTATGAGAGATCATTACAACAGCTGCAACTTTTTTCGTTTCACGAATTTCGTTTACAGTTTCTTGTAAGGCAGCTTCACGAAGACCGAATGACCAGTCTGGGAAGTTAGATTGCGGATTAGCATTCGCAGTACGAGGGAAAGCCTGACCAACAATCGCGACACGCTCACCATTGATGATTTTGATAGTGTAAGGCTTAAATGCACGCCCTTCATCTTCATCATATAACCCAGTACCGTTATGGCGATCAACCATATCACGGTAAGAATCGCCGAATAACGAGTCTTCCTTAACACGAATGTTCTGTGCTAAGAATTCACCTTTGAAGTTATTTAGGTTTGTTAAGACTTCGTTTTCTTTATAAGTGAACTCCCAGTGACCCGTCATCACATCAACACCAATTAGGTTTGACGCTTCAACCATGTCTGCACCACGTGTCCAAAGAGCTGTCCCTGAACCGTGCCATAGATCACCACCATCCATTAACAATGTGTTTTCACGACCACCAGCCGATTCACGCAACTTGTCTAGTAATGTTTTAAGGTGAGCAAACCCACCAACTTTACCGTATTGCTCTGAAGCATCTTGGAAGTTTAGGTAAGTGAAAGCATGCGCTAAAGGCGTGTTTTCTTTGATGTTTAATTCTTTTAAAAACTTATGCCCGACAACATGTGGTAATTTACCAAATGCAGGTCCAGTTCCTAAGTTAACATTAGGCTCACGGAAGTAGATAGGCTTTAACTGGGCGTGTGTGTCTGTGATATGTAATAAACGAACTTTCCCTTTCATTGGTAAGTTATACATATCCATTGATGCTGGTGCACCTTTATAATCTGGGCTTGTAGACATAGCGCTGGCTGTACCAGGTAGCATACCGGCTGCTGCAGCCATAGACATTACATGAAGAAATTCACGACGATTTAAAGACATAGTGCCCTACTCCGTTTGAGATTTAAAAAAGCCGTTTCAAGCCTTCCACTTGAAACAAGGTCGAAAAATAAAGTTGTATAACATTAAAGAAAGGCCTATTAAAAGTCAAATAAACTAAAGTTATCACAAAAATAATTTTATTTATACGTTATAAAAATCACTTATAGTAACGTTAACTCTGTTTTTAGAACCAATAAACCTTTTATTGTTTTATCAATAAGTTAGAAATTAACCAACCCATTTACGGGCATTACGGAATAGACGCATCCAAGGCGCGTCTTCTAACCAATTATCTGGATGCCATGAGTTCTGAACGGTTCTAAATACACGCTCCGGGTGCGGCATCATAATGGTTACACGACCATCCGTAGTCGTTAATCCAGTCATGCCTTCTTCTGAACCATTTGGATTAAACGGATACGCTTCGGTTGGGTTGCCAGTCGAATCGACATAACGAACCCCAACTAGGCCATCAACATCCTGCGCAGAACGCTGACCAAAATCCATACGCCCTTCACCATGTGCAACGGCAACAGGGATGCGCGTGCCTGCCATTCCTTTTAAAAGAATAGAAGGAGATTCTTGAATCTCAACCAGAGAAAAACGAGCTTCAAATTGCTCAGACTGGTTTCGAACAAATTTTGGCCAGCTTTCTGCACCAGGGATAATCTCTTTTAGGTTTGACAGCATCTGACAGCCATTACACACCCCTAATGAGAAGGTATCTTCGCGATTAAAAAAGCTTTCAAAAGTTTGACGAGCGGTTTCATTAAACAGAATGGAATTTGCCCAGCCACGTCCAGCGCCCAGCACATCTCCATAAGAGAACCCACCGCAAGCCACTAGCCCTCGATAATCTTCAAATGAGACTTCACCAGAAAGAACGTCAGACATATGCACATCAACCGCTTCAAAGCCAGCACGGTCAAAAGCAGCTGCCATTTCTTGCTGGCCATTAACACCTTGCTCACGTAAAACAGCCACTTTCGGACGATCTTGACGTGAAAAGCCAGCGGTAATGTCTTCATTCTGATCAAAAGTCACGACAGGGTTAATATGAGTATTATCATCTTGCTCAATGGCATCAAACTCTTGCTTAGCACAAACTTCATTATCTCTTAGAGCTTGCATACGATAACTGGTTTCAGACCACCAGGCCTGGTAGGTTTTGCGCGTGCCTTTTATAAGACACTTACCATGAGCGGTCACTTCGATTTGACCAGAATCACACGGTGAACCAATCCAGTGAGCCGCATCAGCCAACTGATATGATTCAAGAAGCGCTTCAACCACTTCCTTATCATCTGCTTTAACCTGAACGACAACACCGACTTCTTCTGAACACAGTGCAGAAACTGCTTCGTCACCTAAAGCGGTCGTATTTAATGTTAACCCACAATGTCCAGCAAATGCCATTTCCAATAAGGTGACTAAGAAACCACCATCGGCACGGTCATGATAAGCCAATATCAAATCATCGGCCATTAACGCTTGAACCAGATTAAATAGGTTTAATAGATCTTCAGCTGAATCCAAATCTGCTGATACATCTCCCACTTGATTATAAACTTGAGCCAAACAGCTTCCACCCAACCGGTTCTGCCCTCGACTTAAATCAATGGCTAACAGTTCGGTCTCACCTAAATCAGTTCTTAATTGTGGCGTGACGGTTTTGCGCACATCTTGAACCGGTGCAAAAGTAGTAATATTCAAAGAAACCGGAGAGGTAACCGACTTAGATTGATCACCCTCTTGCCAGACGGTCTTCATCGACATGGAATCTTTCCCAACCGGAACAGCAATGCCTAACGCTGGACAAAGTTCCATACCGACTGTTTCAACGGCATCATACAAAGCCGAATCTTCACCCGGGTGACCGGCTGCAGCCATCCAATTCGCAGAAATTTTAATATCACTCATTTTTTCAATTTTGGCACAGGCGATATTGGTAATGGCTTCCGCAATTGATAAACGGGCAGAGGCTTTCGGGTTAATCAATGCCACAGGTGGGCGTTCACCGGTTGCCATCGCTTCACCGGTATACCCTTTATAGTCAGAACAAGTTACCCCAGCATTCGCCACAGGCACTTGCCAAGGTCCAACCATTTGATCACGCGTGACCATCCCGGTGATACTGCGATCCCCAATGGTAATTAAAAAGTTTTTGCTCGCAATGGTTGGCAACTTTAATAAACGTTCAGTCACATCATTAAAATCCAATACCGCAGGTTCGAACCCTGGCTGCGGAATCAAACGAGACTCAACCGTACGATGCATCTTAGGCGGCTTGCCTAGCAACACATTCAATGGCATATCAACCGGGTTGTTATCAAACACAGTATCATTCACGACCAATTCTTGCTCTTGCGTCGCTTCACCAACAATCGCATATAAACATCTTTCGCGCTGACAAATGGCTTCAAACTGTTCGATTTGGTCAGGATAAATCGCAATGACATAACGTTCTTGTGATTCATTACACCAGATTTCCATTGGCGACATTCCAGGCTCGTCATTTGGAACATCACGCAACTGGAATTTTCCACCGCGCCCAGCATCATTTACCAACTCAGGGAAAGCGTTCGATAAACCGCCTGCTCCGACATCATGAATTGAAGCGATTGGAGAATGATCCCCTAAATAAGTACAACGATCGATCACTTCTTGAGCACGACGTTCCATTTCAGGGTTTTCGCGCTGAACGGAAGCAAAATCTAATGTTTCTGAACCGGCACCACTGTCTACAGATGACGCGGCACCTCCTCCCAAACCAATCAACATGGCGGGCCCGCCTAGCACAACCAGCTTAGCACCAACAGGGATTTCATTCTTTTGAATATGCTGCTCACGAATACTACCCAAACCACCGGCCAGCATGATTGGTTTGTGATATCCTCGAACCTCTTCACCGTCATGGGTAATCAACGCATTTTCATAAGTACGGAAATAGCCATTAATTGCAGGACGACCAAACTCGTTGTTAAAGCCTGCCGCACCCAAAGGACCTTCAATCATAATTTCAAGCGGACTGACAATTCGAGACGGTTTCCCGTACACCGCCTCCCAAGGCTGCTTGAAACCAGGAATATTTAAGTTAGAAACAGTAAAGCCTGTTAAACCCGCTTTTGGCTTAGAACCACGCCCTGTCGCACCTTCATCACGAATTTCACCACCAGAACCGGTTGCTGCACCCGACCAAGGGGAAATCGCCGTTGGGTGGTTGTGTGTTTCGACTTTAATTTGGAAGTGAACATTTTCTTCACTATATTGGTACTGACGGGTTTCAGGGTTCGGAAAGAAACGCGTTGCTTTTGAACCTTCAACCACTGCTGCATTATCACTATACGCAGACAAAACCCCCTGGGGATTCTTCTGATAAGTATTTCGAATCATACCAAACAAAGAGATTGGTTTATCGACGCCATCAATCGTCCAATCAGCATTAAAGATTTTATGGCGACAATGCTCTGAGTTAGCTTGTGCAAACATCATCAGCTCTGCATCGACAGGATTACGTTCCAGCTTTTTAAAAGCTGACACCAAATAATCGATTTCGTCTTCAGATAAGGCCAACCCCATCTCAGAATTGGCTTTACTTAGTGCTTCAGCCCCACCATTCAATACATCAACCGTTTGATAAGGTTTTGGCGACTGGTGAGAAAATAACCTTTTTAAATCATCCAATGAATGAAATACCTGCTCAACCATACGATCGAACAATAGTGCTTCCATTGCGGCGCGATCTTCTGCTGCGACACCTTCTAGAAAATAGACAACACCTCGCTCAACTCGGTGAATGGTTTCAATCCCGCAAGTATGGGTAATATCGGTCGCTTTAGAAGCCCAAGGAGAAATGGTTCCTAAACGCGGTGTCACAATACAAGCCGTCTCATTTAACTCCGAAGCCAAATCATTTTCGGTATCGTTTAGCAACATTCCTAGCTTCATCAAATCTGAAGAGCTCAACGATTGAGCCTCTTCATTTAGTTCAACCGCATAAATAAATTGCGACTGTAAACTAGAAATACGCCCTATTTTTGAGAGCTTATTTAAAAGTTGGTTTAAACGATACTCGGAATGAGCCGAATTTCCCCAGATAATTTGCATAGTCTTTCCTTATACAAAAAACCCTCGGCATAAAACCAAGGGTAAATAGTAAATGATTTGAAGTGAATGTGTTTTACTGCGTCAGCAATCCTAAGGATTCAAAAATGTAACGACACTTTTCTGATGTTAAAGGCTCTGATGACTCAGCGGTTTCCACTCTTAACAAACTGCCACTCGAACGGTCAGGCGTTTGTTCATTAAGCGCTTCAATCGTAAATTTAACGCGCTTCGGAATATATTTTTCAGCATCATCGTCACTGCGCCAAAATGCCAATTTTGAACCAAAGCTATTTTCTTTTCGCGCTGAATCCGGAACAATGACCCAAACTTCTTTTGTGGCGGGTTTAACATGCTCATAAAACCATCCAGAACGATACAACATGGCTTTCAAATAAGACCAGGTTTCCGCAGGAGAAGCGTTCACTTTCAAGCCGTTATTTAAATCTTCTTGATCGGCGTTAATTTCATTCTCGGTGATTTGTATCGCTTTTAAAGACTCACCTTGAGATGCGCCAAAGAAAATCATCGACTGATAAAGCGCCTCTGCCTCAATCAACGGATTATAAGGCTTCACCTTCCAACCTGAATCCACTACGACAGCACTCTCTTCTGAGTCAGCAACACTCGGGTCAGACACCATGTAGTGATGAAAATACAAGCGCGTAACATCTTTGTCAGCATCGTATTCAACTTGAGCAATCAGTCGATCATAAATGCCATCCGCCAACTCCGGACGCCAGCTGTTCAATAATTTTGTCAAAGGCCCTTGATCATCTAATGGAACAAGCTCTTTACGAGGTACAAATTCCGTACGGATAAACCCGGTATCTTTACGCGCTTCTTGGATCGGCATTCCCAAGGAAACTAAAAAGGACTGTACGCCTTCCCAGACTTTTTCGCTCGACATGCCTTTGATTTCCAACCAGCGTTCAGATAAATTTGATTTAACTGCCAGATGATCCGCTCGATACGTTGGAATATAACGATACTTTTCTTCTAAGGTTCCAACATTTGAAATAGCAACATCGAACTCATCTTGCTTATTGGAAGGTTTAAACAGATTTGGCGGAACAGCTAAGTCTTTTGACAAGCTTTTCTCAGTATCTCGATAAGAGGTGTCGGCATCATAATCCAGAACACTGTCCGCATTCTTTTCACTTGAAGGGGTCGAAGAACACCCTGTTATTAGTAACGAGAGACTGATTGTGGCCATAACAACAATCGAACCGCGGGAATTCAAAAAGGGTTTCTTAGTTAGAAGAAACATAAATTATAGTGCTCCTGCAGTTTGTAAAGCTTGGCGCACCAATGCATGGTATTTTTCAGACAAAGGCGTTAACGGTAAACGAATCGCCCCACCCATCAAGCCCATTTCTGCCATAGCCCATTTAACAGGAATCGGATTGGCTTCAACAAATAAGTTTTTATGCAACTCCGTTAACGACGCATCGAGCATTCTTGCCTTTTCTGCATTACCGGCAATTGCTTCGTCATACACTTCAGACACTAATGCCGGCATTACATTAGCCGTAACGGAAATGCCACCATGCCCACCTTCTAAAATAAAGTCGACAGCTGTAGCATCATCACCGGTATACAGATCAAAATCCTCATCAACGATTTCTTTTATTTGACTGACACGACTGACATCACCGGTTGCTTCCTTCACACCAATGATATTATTAATCGTCGATAAACGCCCGATGGTTTCCGGCAATAAATCACACGCCGTTCGACCTGGAACATTATAAAGAATCTGTGGGATATCAACTGTTTGCGCAATTTTCTTGTAATGAAGATACAACCCTTCTTGCGTTGGCTTGTTGTAATAAGGCGTCACCAACAAACAAGCATCTGCACCGACTTCTTTCGCAAACTGCGTCAATTCAATTGCTTCTGTGGTTGAATTCGCGCCAGTCCCTGCAATGACCGGAATACGACCCGCAGCTTTTTCTACCACAAAACGAACCACGTCACGATGCTCGTTAAAGTCTAACGTGGCTGATTCACCTGTTGTTCCCATCGCAACGATGGCTTTAGTCTTGGATTTGATATGAAACTCGATTAATCTTTCAAGCGCATCAAAATCCACAGATTCGTCCCCCATCATGGGTGTGACCAAGGCCACCATACTCCCTCTAAACACGATGATTTTCTCCAACAAAATGAATGTAAAATAAAAGAGTAATATTACCTTTTAACCCCCTTTTCTTCAAGCGATTATTTTCCTTATTCCTGCTTTCGACAGGATAAATATTTTTTCATAAATTTTTCATTGAACAATTAAATTAAACCTTGCATACTGGTTAAAAAAGGAGCCAAAATGACAACAACACCTCTTCAAATCGGACAAAAAATTCCCACCTTCTCACTTGATGCGACCAACGGACAAACCGTCACAGAAAATGATTTAACGGGACACTACACTATTATCTACTTCTATCCTAAGGACGATACCCCTGGATGCACAACCGAAGGACAAGACTTCACACAAGCATATTCGGACTTTAAAGCTGAAAACACTACCATTTACGGCGTATCAAGAGATTCCATCAAAAAACATGAAAACTTCAAAAGCAAGTTCGACTTTCCCTTTGAACTCATCTCAGATCCTGACGAAACTCTTTGCAAAATATTTGATATCATCAAACTCAAAAAGAATTATGGCAAGGAATACATGGGAATCGAACGCAGCACTTTCTTAATCAACCCAGAAGGAGAACTCATTCAGGAATGGCGAAAAGTCAAAGTTCCTGAGCACGCAACAGAAGTTTTGGAAGCCGTAAAAAATGTAAAGAACTAACCTAAATCTGGCGCAAGCCACATTACGATAGGATGCCATTAAATGACTGACAGCCCAAATAGATTGTTTATTCTTGATACCAACGTTTTAATGCACGACCCTATGGCGCTTTTCAACTTTGAAGAGCATGATATATTCATTTCCATGACCGTTCTCGAAGAGCTCGATGCCGGCAAGAAAGGGATGTCAGAAGTTTCTCGTAATGTACGTGAAACCAACCGACTGATCGATCAGATCATTAGCAATGCAAGCTTTGAACAAATCAAAACAGGATTGGACCTAGAGCGCATCCACCCAAACAAGGAACGCGGAAATTTACATCTAGGAAAACTGTTCTTTGAAACTGAACCGATGATTGCTCAACTCCCGGAGACCCTGCCGAGCCACAAAGCGGACAATCATATTTTACAGACTGGATTAGCGCTTAAATTACAATACCCTAGTCGCAACGTCACCCTGGTCACAAAAGACATCAACATGCGCATCAAATCGTCTACTGTTGGCCTCCACTCTGAAGATTACTACAATGATCGCGTACTAGAAGATGCCGACCTTTTGTTTAGCGGCTGGGAAGTCTTACCGGAACATTTTTTTGAAGAAAACTTCAGCAAAATGAAGTCTTGGCAAGAAGACAACAAAACCTTCTATGAACTGGAATTAGACGAAACGCATCATTGGTACCCAAACCAATGCCTTCTCAGCACAAACGAGTCTGGTTTTAGCGCCATCGTTCGCAGCGTTGAAAAAAACATTGCCACATTAGAATACATGCATAATTTTGAGCAATCAAAACGCAGTGTCTGGGGCATCACTGCCCGCAACCAAGAGCAAAACCTCGCTTTGAATTTCTTAATGGATCCCAATATTGACTTTGTCTCACTACTTGGAACGGCGGGAACGGGTAAAACTTTGCTAGCCCTGGCTGCAGCATTAGAACAAACACTTGATGAGGGGATTTACAATGAAATCATTATGACTCGCGCCACCATCCCAATCGGTGATGATATTGGTTTCTTACCAGGAACAGAAGAAGAAAAAATGACACCTTGGATGGGGGCACTAATGGACAACCTGGAAGTTTTAACCCATTCAGATGGGCACATTACAGACTGGGAAAAAGAATCGACTCAAGAGCTACTCAACAAACGCATCAAAATCAAGTCGCTAAACTTTATGCGTGGCCGAACCTTCCAAAACAAATTTATCATTATCGATGAATCGCAAAACCTGACCCCGAAACAAATGAAAACATTAATCACCCGCTCAGGTGAAGGCACTAAAATTGTTTGCCTCGGTAACATCGGCCAAATTGATTCACCCTACTTAACCGAAACCACGACTGGGTTGACTTACATCGTGGACCGATTTAAGAACTGGCCTCATAGTGCTCATATCACTCTCAGACAAGGAGAACGCTCTCGCCTGGCAGAATTTGCATCTGAGTGTTTATAACGCTAACCATATGAAAATTAAAAAGCGCGCTTACCTCACTGAGATTAAGCACGCTTACTTAACCAACAACACAAACAAAAAAGCCCCAAAAATAACCAGACCTGGCTATTTTTAGGGCTTTTTATTAAGAGACTTTTTCGTCGCTTATTTAGAAGTATACTTTTGCATATCCTCTTCGCTTGGCAATTTAAATCCTTGCTCAACCGCTTTTTCTTTACAGTATTCAACAGCAAAATCCAACAACTCACCAACTGCACGATGACGGAATTTGTGTTTTTGGCGTACATGAGAGAAAGGTCGATCCAAAGGAGGATCTAAGGGCAATGCCTTCAGCGTACCAAGTTGCAACTCTTTTGATATCGTCGTTCTTGATACAATGGCCAGACCAACATCTGATTCAACAGCCATCTTGACAGCTTCAGGACTTCCTAACTCCATCACAACATTTAAATCAGAATAACTCAAGCCTTGTTCACGAATGTAATTATCAATTACCGAACGAGAACCAGAACCCTCTTCACGAGAGATATAACGATACTTACGCATATCTTCAATAGAAATCTTATCACGATTTGAAAGTGGGTGGCCATGTGGCACAATTAGTACCATCTCGTCTAAACGACATACTTCCACTTCTAAGTTTTTGTTATAAACAGGCGCTTCTACAACCCCAAGATCAATCATATTATTTTCGACCATGGCGACAATCGCATCGGTATTTCCAACCTGAAGACGAATATTAACGTCTTCAAATTGTTTTTTGAAAGCCCCTAATAAACTTGGCAACATATATTCGGCAATTGTCGTACTGGCACCAATCAACAAACTTCCGGTCACCTCGCCGGTAAGCTCCCTGACCTCACTATTCATCTTGTCATAATGATCCAGTATTTTTTCCGCATAATCGTAAACAATCTTACCCGCATCTGTCAGAGTGATCTTATTATGCGTTCGGTCAAACAATCTGGTGTTAAAAAACTCTTCCAACTGCTTAACCTGAAAAGTCACCGCAGGTTGCGTCATATGAAGCGTTTCAGCTGCTTTAGTAAAACTTAATACTTTTGCTACTGTGTAAAATACTTGAAGCCGTCTATCAGCCATTATGAAAATGCCTTTTCGTCTAAAAAACTATCGTGACTAGACTATAGTTCTATCTTTAAAAAATGTCAAAGTTAATTTTATGGCTCCCCCTCAGTAAAGCTTATATCGACAAATGCTTAAGCACTTTTCTTTATGAATTTATTAGGTTTTTTTATTATCACTTACTTTTGAGATGGTACGTCTTAATTCTGATAAAAGCGCTTCATTCTCCTGCCGCATCTTTTGCAGAATTTCTTCTTTTTCCAAACGAACCCTTTTATCCAAATACCCCAGACTATTATCAAACCTTTCAGCATGAAATGATTGCATTCTTTTTTCTAAACCATCCACCTTAGTAGACATTTCCGACAAAACTTCTGACAACCGTTTTTCATTTAATTCAGCTTGAACATCCAAATGATCTTGCATCTTTTTAATGTGATTCAGAATATCCTTTTCTCTTTCCTTTTGCTCTGAACCAATTAAAAAAGCTGAAATATTTGCCATGACCAACGAGAATAAAATAACCCCAATGATAATCAAGGCTGCCCCGAATAATCGCCCTTCTCCAGTTAGAGGAACAATATCTCCATACCCGACCGTGGTAATGGTGACTAAGGCATACCAGACGCCATCCGTGAAATCTACCTCTTCAATTACCGAAAAAATTGCACCGGCCAGAATAATAAAGAAGAAAGCGCCTGACAGAACCAAGCCGAAACTGTTTTGCTTCAGTAAATTGACCACGTCCGCAAAAACATCAAGCACCACTCTTAAAAACAGAACCAGCCTCAAGCCTCGTAAAATGGCTGCCCAGTCATTGCCATAATCAAACCAAGGAAAAACGAGAATAATAATCAACACATTCAGCCAATTATGTTGAATATAACGCTTACGATCATCTACCAGCCATAAATTAACCACTAGCTCGGTTGTGAACACCCCCCAAACTAAAACAGAAATCCAAAAACTGTCTTGAAGTGTATCGGAATAATCCAACACCAATTGAATAACGACGACCAGGAGCGCTAAAAAAACAGCATACGAGAGATAAGCCCCCACTTTAACCGCACGAGCATTCTCGTTTGGTGAAACTCCTTCTACACCCAGCAAGGCTTTAATATTCGACCTTCTTAAATTAAAACTCATAACTGCGCTAACTCCGGCAATACTTCCCGACCTTTTAAAGCTTGGCCCATTAACCAGTTCTTAATAGGTTTGGCCTGGTCTGCGAATGGTAAAATGCGTTTGCGAATTTCATTTTTAAGCGGCATATTTTGTTTGAAAAGCCAGTCAAATCCTTCCATTGAACGTTGCACTATGACATTATCTCCCCTGCGCCATCGCTCATAACGACGTAACACACTCAAACGACTCCAGTCTTTATCAGAGGCTTCACGGGATTGAGACAGCGTTTCAATTAAAGCAGCGGCATCCAGTAGACCAAGGTTAACCCCCTGACCCGCTTGTGGATGCACAGTATGAGCAGCATCACCCACCAACGCAAAATGCGGTTTCACATACTGTGCTGCATGGCGCCTAACCAACGGAAAGGCCGTCCGCTTCGCCACCTCAATCACCTGCCCCAGCTTCTCACCAGACGCATGTGTAATCGTTTCAGCAAACACCTCATCTGACAAAGATAACGCCCATTGCATTTTCTCTGTTGGCAAATACCAGGCAATTGAGCTCCAGTTGTCTTGCATGGCTAAATAAGCAAACGGCCCATCAGATTGATAACGCTGCCAACAAGTATCTTGATTCGGTAAACTGGTTTTAACACAACCAACTACCGCGCATTGTCCGTAATCATGCTCCTTAACCTCAATGCCAGCCATATCGCGTGTTTTCGAAAAAGCACCATCCGCCCCCACGACCAACTTTGTTTTTAATTCAATCGAACTATCCAGCTCCAAACGAGCTTGATCAGCCTGCAATGTTAATCCGGTTAAAGCATGCCCAACCAAAACCGCTATCTTTTCATGGTCGATAATTTCGTCCCACAAGGCGGCTTGAATCACTTTATTTTCAACCACATACCCTAAATTAGGCTCATGAATTTCTTTTGAAGAAAAATGTACTTGCGCATCAGACACCGATTCCCAAACATGCATATCAGTAAATGCGTGGTAACGACGTTTCTGCACACCTTTCCAAGCACCTAAGTTTTTTAAAATATTTTCAGAAGCACGCGTTAACGCACTGACACGTGTTTGCATAGGCGCGGTAGCATCCCAATTTAAATCAGGGGCTTCGCGCTCCAACATTAATACTTCAAAGCCTTTTTTTGCTAGCCCTAAAGCGATTGTGGCACCAACCATACCACCCCCGACAACCACAACATCCCAAATTTTAGACTCTAGTGTGGATTTTGAGTGTGCGCTTTTGTTCATTTCATGCCCATCGTCATTTTGGTAAAGCGTTTTCTAAGGGATGGAATCACGTCCATTGCCATCAATCCCAATCCTCTCAGGTGACCGACGGCAGGTGCTTCTGTCTGAAACACCTGAATCAACCCGTCCGTCAGTCCCATAATTTTTTCATGCTGCGTTTTACGTTCATCGGCATAATCCGATAATAGAGACCACTCACCTAAATCAGTGACATTTGTTGCCTCATCTAAAAAAGCCTGAATATCACTGATACCCAAATTTAATCCTTGAGCGGCAACAGGATGCTGAGTATGGGATGCATTTCCCATCAGTACAGCACGCGGCTTAATAAAGGTCGGGACATAGGTTTCGGTCAGTGGATAAAACACGCGCTCACTCACAGAAATAAAAGCACCTAATCGCTCTCCCATTCTTTGAGAAAACGCCTGTATAAAATCTTTATCGTCAAGCGCTTTAACGTGCTCGACCTCTTCGGCTGGCACAACCCAAACAGCTTTACTTTCATGTTCCTGCATCGGCAACAAGGCAACTGGGCCTTGTTCTGTAAAGCGCTCAAACGCCCAACCGTTTGGATGTTGTTCCGTTTCAATTTTGGCAATCACCCCAAACGCTTGATAATCTTTAATCTCAATCGGGAGGTCTAACAATTGTCTGACCGTCGACTGCGTGCCATCGGCACCGATCACTAAATCCACCTCAAAAGTTTGCTGGCCACTTAGTGTCTCTAATTGCACCCGCTGTTTATCCTCTTGCAACTGAAAATCTACCAGACCTGACTGAGAAAATAACGTCACCCCCTCCAGCCCAGCGGCATTTTGCCACAACACATGGCCTAGATCAGAGGCAGTCACACTGTATCCCAAAGCAGGCACGTTCATTTCAGATGCGTGCAAATGGGTTAAGCCCAAATAGCCTTTTTGCGAGACATGAACATGCTCAATCGGTGTAGTGCAGGGTTTTAAATCAGACCAAATACCGAGCGTATCTAACGTACAAACCGATCCATAAGTTAACGCTAAAACGCGGCCATCAAACGACCCTTTCTCTCCTTGGTCAAAGGCATTTTTTTCAGCCAACACAACCGTTCTTCCGGCTCGCGCTAATCCAATGGCCAAAATCAACCCGACTGGACCACCGCCTGAAATAAAGACGTCTCTTTTTTCAATTGTCATGCTGATCCTTCTTAATCACGATTTTGTGCCATCCATTGTTCAATTTCCGCAACGCTTCTTGGAAGCCCTGTTGTCAGAACGTCATGCCCGGTTTCCGTCACCACAACATCATCCTCAATTCGAATCCCAATACCTCGGTATTGAGCATCAACGTCTGTGCAGTCCTTGGAAATATAAAGCCCAGGTTCAACCGTAACGACCATGCCAGCTTGAAATGTACGCCATTCACCTTGTTGTTTGTAACGCCCGACATCATGGACATCCATGCCTAACCAATGACCAGTACCATGCATAAAGAAACGTTTATAGACTTCCTCTTCAATAAGCTGATCAACATCCCCCTGCAAAATATCTAAATCTAGCAACCCTTGCGTCAATACTCTGACAGACGCTTGATGCATGGCATCATAACTCACACCTGGTTTAATAGCGTTAATGGCGGCTTGCTGCGCAGCCAATACCGTTTCATACAAAGCAGCCTGAGGCTTTGAAAACTGGCCATTGGCCGGAAAAGTAGACGTAATATCACCGGCATAACAGGCATATTCAGCACCGGCATCGACCAAGACAAGATCCTGTTCTTGAATCCGCGCGTTGTTTTCGGTGTAATGCAACACACAGGCATTATCGCCACCCGCCACAATCGTATTAAAAGCCACACGTGGGGAGCCGTTTTGTTTAAAAGCATTTTCTAAATCAGACTGCACTTGGTACTCGTATTTACCCGATGCCACCGAACGCATCGCTGCCAAATGACCTTTGACCGAAATTTGGGCGGCTTGACGCATCCATTCAATTTCTTGTTTCGATTTAATAACGCGCATCTCATGCAAGATCGAATCTAAATCATGTATCTGAGTCGGGGCTTGAATACCTTGGCGCGCTTTAGCTTTTTGTGCCTGAATCCAGCTTGAAGCCAAATCTGACCATTCTGACAATTGCGCAAAAGTAAAAAACAAACTATCCACTCCAGCAATCAAATCAGCTACCTGATCTTCAAAATCATCAATTGACCAGGCCTGGTCAATATTTAACGTTTCGGGTGCTTTATCCACCCCTAAACGTCGACCTTGCCAGATTTCTTGCGCTTCATCTTTAGGCCGTAAAAACAAAATACTTTGCTGTGTTGCCTTTGAGGCGCCAGAGCATTTAATCAGCATCAGAACAGCATCGGGTTCTGTAAATCCCGTTAGATAATAAAAGTCCGACTCAGCACGAAACTCATACTCGACATCACGATTCCGAATTTTCTCTTCTCCTGAAGCAATAAAAGCGACACTATTCTCAGGCATTTTTTTAAATAATGCGTTTCTACGTTCTTGAAATAAAGTCATCACTGCCATTAATGCAAAGTATCCGTTGGTGCGTCCTGCATCATAATAGGAGACCCTTCAACCGGGTTCAGATCTTCATTAATCGTCAAAACACCGATTTTGACAAATTCGACCAACTGCATAAAGTCAGATTCCTCCTGATCACTGGCATCTTCCAAACCATCTATTTCGATACGGGCAATATCACCAAAGTCACGGAATAATTCCGCCACTTCTCCGGTTAACTTCTGCTCTGACTGTCCGGCCAAGCCCATGCCATATAAAAACCCTTCACACCATTGTCCCAACATTGCTGCACGAGCAGGCAAAGACTCATTTTCATCAGGAAGACAAAGCATTAATTCAAACCCTGAACCATTTAGCGATTTATCTGTCTCTAAATACAGTTCATGTAACGCCACCAAAAAGCTTTCTTTGACGGACTTCACATCTGCTTCTTCTAGAATTTTTTTAATCCAAGCACTTTCTTTTAAATTTGCATCACCACACATAAGCCCGATGAGCATCCCTTGCAAAAAAGACGGAGATTCCAGTTCAGGGTAAGGTTGTAACGCTTCATTTATTTGATCAAATTCCATTCCAGACGAATCCATTTTATTTATTTAAATTATAATTTTCGAACGCTTAACAAATGTCTTTTAGATCTTAAACAAGACCCTTATTTGCTAGAATTCATGCATTTATCAGCAAATAATACCATGAGCGTTTTGCTTAACCAAATAGACAGGGAATTTTTAAATTTTTTCAAGGATGACAAACTCAAATTAAATGCGTAATATATAATTTAGCAAGCGTTGTGTATTGATAAACATTCTTCAATGTTTCAACATCAAGCTTTGATTTTTTTAAACAACCCCTTTACGTGAGAATTCCATGTTAACGTTATCTTTAATGAACCACACTTTTGAAGTTCCATGCGAGCCTGAAGACCGTGAACGATTAATTGAAGCTGCCACGCTTCTGGAAGACAAACTGGATCAAGTCACCACGCTAAAAGGAGAAAGCAAAGTTTTAATGGTGGCACTGAACTTATGCTATGACCACCTTCAAATGAAACAAGAAACCACGCAATACTGTTTACGTCTTGACGAGCAAATAGAAGACGCGATTACTCAGGTTGCCAGTACGTCAAAAGAAGACTAACCGCGCTTACAATCGTTGACAGACTGAGCCGTCTCATCAAAGCACACCCTCTTCTATAGAATGTTTTAATTTGCAACCCATTTCAATCAAAACAACTGATAAGAAAATCTATTTTCACCCTATTAATCGCCATATAAATTGATATAATAATGACTCATACGGACTAGGTTCAAATCCCCTGCCGATAACAATGATCCCGGGGCCAGAAACTTTAGACGGTGAGAATCTCGCTTATGTCCGAGAATCCTAAGTCTTTAGTCGAGGCTGCCACCTGAACTTAACGGTTCAGGGATAATGGCCTAGTTCGTATTCCTATTTAAGTTTGAGATATCAGGGTCTCATCGATTTTAGTAACTAAAGAGATTCATCACAGCATGAACTTAAGAAATACTTGTCGAGAAAAACGCAACCAGCTGAGCCCTGAACAACACTTTCTTCACGCTAAAAGCGCTTCTCATCTATTATTACGATCTAATTGGTTACAACGGCCCAAGCGTATTGCTGTGTATTTTTCACAAGACGGCGAACTCAATACCGAACCGCTCATTGAAGCATTATGGCAAAGAAACCATCAGGTTTTTTTACCCGTGCTAAAAACCTTGCGTGGTCGCCATATGGCATTTGCCGAGTACACACCTGAAAGTGAATTAGTTCCGAATCAATTTGGTATTTTAGAACCGCAGGTTCAGAATCAACACCATTTAACCGGTCAGCAATTAGATTTAGTCTTAATGCCACTCACTTGCTTTGATTTAAAAGGCAACCGGATTGGAATGGGTGGTGGATTTTATGACCGGACGTTTCAGTTCAAGCGTTGGCAAACCCATCGTCATAACCGGCCAAAACTAATTGGTTGGGCGCATGAATGCCAACAAGTTGAACACATTCAACCCGAACCTTGGGACATTCCTTTAGAAGGATTGGTCACCGAAAAACGTCTCTACACGTTTTGAATGAAAAAATGACCAGGCCTGGTCATTTTTGATGGCGGCACTGTTTTCGTTCCGAAATCCTATTCAATCGGCTTTAAGAACAATTGATAACCAATATTGTCTTGCTCTGAGAAATAACGGTAGCCTAAATTATCCAAATACGCTTCAAATTCAGGCTTTTGTTCCGGTGGAACTTGTACTCCGACCAACACGCGACCATAAGCGGCGCCGTGGTTTCGATAATGAAACAAACTGATATTCCATTCTTCACTCATCTGAATTAAGAACTGTAACAATGCGCCAGGGCGTTCCGGGAACTGAAAACGATACAAGAGTTCATTCTCGACCCCTTTTGCATGGCCGCCGACCATAAACCGTAAGTGCAATTTGGCCATTTCATCATCGCTCAAATCTTCCAGCTCATAGTCACATTGCTTCAACTGCTTAATCAATGCTTCTTTTTCAGCCGTGCCCCCTTCGGTTCTCACTCCAACAAACACCACAGCTTTTTGACGGTCTGAGTAACGGTAATTGAATTCGGTAATCGCGCGACGATCGCCAAGCAACTCACAGAAACGTTTAAAGCTTCCTGGTTTTTCATCAATGGTGACCGCAAAAATGGCTTCACGCTTTTCACCAATTTCTGTTCGTTCGGAAATATAACGCAACCCATCAAAATTCATATTCGCGCCACTGACAATCACCGCCATATTCAAGTCGGCCACGCCTTTTTCTTCCACAAACTTTTTCATTCCCGCCAATGCGATTGCGCCCGCAGGCTCGGCAATCGCACGGGTATCTTCAAAAATATCCTTAACCGCAGCACAAATCTCATCGGTTTTGACGGTCACCATTTCATCAACACAAGTTTGAGCTATACGAAAGGGAATTTCACCGACTTGTGCAACGGCCACGCCATCTGCAAAAATACCGACCGACTTAAGTTTGACCCGCTCTTTCGCTTTAAGTGCTTCGGTCATGCAAGCCGCATCTTCCGGCTCAACACCGACAATACGGGTTTCGGGAGACACTTGCTTAATTACTGCCGAGATACCTGCAATCAGACCACCCCCGCCAACTGGAACGAAAATCACATCAAAAGGCTTGCTTTGACGCAGCATTTCCAATGCAATCGTTCCCTGACCGGCAATTACATCCACATCATCATAAGGCGGAATATAGGTGTAACCATTTTCTTCGCACAACGTCTTTGCATGGGCCGCCGCCTGATCGTAAGCGTCACCATGCAACACCACTTCCCCGCCCAGATTTCGAACGGAATTCACCTTAATCGTCGGTGTCGTTCTAGGCATGACGATGACGGCTTTAATGCCCATTTTCGTTGCTGACAGCGCGACGCCTTGCGCATGGTTCCCTGCCGACGCGGCAATCACACCACGTTCTTTTTCCGCATCCGTTAAATGGTACAGACGGTTATAAGCGCCTCTTAATTTAAATGAGAAAACTGGCTGCAAGTCTTCACGCTTCAACCAAATATTATTACGAACCCGACGTGAAATCAGCGGAGCTTTTTCTAAAGGCGTTTGCTCAGCCACATCATAAACAGGGGCTTTTAAAACTCGGCGCAAGATTGTTTCAGGCATTCAGGATTCCTTATGGTTGAAAGTCATTTAAAATACATTTTAGACGGTATTGAAGCATAACAAAACCGCCACCCAGCATTATTTTAAATTGAGGGTTGAATTCCCTATCGCCGCAACTTTTTCTTGATTCATTATGACTTCGTAACATCACGAAAATTATCCCAGATCAAGACTTAAGAATTCCTCAATCCTGTAGCAATCTTTTAGACAGGGTCACCACACTCTCTTAAGACTTTGATTAAATTTTATTACGTACAATACCCTCAAATAAAATAAGCCCTCTAAGAATATTCTATAAAGACATCATCTGGGTACAAATACAACACCTTTCCCTAAGGAACTTTAGAAATGAATCAGTCACCTCTCTATATCGCTATATTAGCAGCTTTATCCACATCGACACTTAGCTCAGTATCTTATGCCGAAACAGACAAACTGAAAAAAATAACCGTTGCCGCAACCGTGGAGGAAGCTGCACCACAGGAAGAGACTCACACTAGCGCAGAACTGTTGGAAAATGGGAACAGTGAAACAGGTGACGTGCTTCGTCAAATCAACGGAGTTTCTGCAGCACGAAAAGGCGGACATGGGTTGGACCCTCAAATTAGAGGGCAACAATATGCTCAGCTTAATATTCTTTTGGATGGCGCTAAAATTGAAGGAGGATGCCCTAATAGAATGGACCCACCAACATCCTACTCTGAAGTATCTTCTTATGATGAAATCGTGGTTATTCGAGGCGTTAACAGCGTTTTAAATGGTCCAGGTGGAAGCGGAGGCACCATTTTATTTAACCGTCAAAAACCAACCTATAATCCTGAAAAACCTGTTTCAGGGGAAGTGTCCATTGGAAAATCGAATATCCTGAACTACGAAACCAACGCTGAAGTTCAAACGGTGGGCAAAACCGGTTATGTGGTCGTTCAAGGCTCCCGTAAAGATGCCAACAATTATACTGATGGAAATGGCGATGTCGTTAAATCGAGCTATAACACAAACCAGGGCCACATTGACTTAGGTTGGACTCCAAGTGACAACCATCATTTAAAGCTTTCTGCCGAGAAAAGTCGCACTGAAGATGCGTTATATCCTGGCGCCGCAATGGATGCCCCAGAAACCGAAGGTACGATGCTGCGTTTAAAGTATGAAGGTCGTCAATTGTCAGAAGCCATTGCCGATGTCGATATTGATTTATACCGTTCTACGGTTGACCATGTCATGAACAACTTCGACCTCAGAACCCCGCCTTCTCCAACAATGAAGAAAGAAACGCCGACTTCAACAGAATCGAATGGCGCAAAAATTAAATTAACCAGCCATCTTGGAAAAACACAGTTCGATTACGGCATGCAATTGGAAAGTATCAATAAAGATGCCACTTTATGGAATCGCTCGGTCACGCCTAACACTTCGTTAAACTACATGTGGCCAGATGTGACAAACACAACAAAAAGTCTTTTTGCGGAAACCAACACCCTACTGTCACAACAAAGCAATTTAATTGTCGGACTACGCTATGACCAGGTTGATGCCAAAGCCGATAATATTAACCAAGCTCCAACGGGTGCGCCAGGCAACACCCCTAGTTCAGTCTATGCCAAAACCTATACAGATTACAATGGAGAAGACTCTGCAAGCGAAGACAATCTTAGTGGGGTACTTCGATTTGAGAATACGTTTGCGCCAAACTATAAATGGTATTTAGGTGCCAGTCACACCAAACGAACGGCCGACGCGACCGAAAGATTTATGTCGAAATGGGGGATGATGAGTGGCACACAAACCAGCTGGGTTGGAAACCCGAATATCAAACCCGAACAGCATAACCAAATCGATTTAGGCATCGGCAAAAAAACAGCACAACTCAACTGGAATGTTTCAGTATGGTACGACAAGGTTAATGACTATATCCTGAGAGACTTAGCCACCAATCAGTATGACAACGGTATTAAAACAACCGCCAAAGATAAAACCGAAGTGTATGTTAATGTCGATGCCGAACTCTATGGTGCTGACTTAGAAGCCGATTATAGAATGACACCGGCTTTTACTGCAGGAGGACAATTCAGTCTAACGAAAGGTCGTAATACAACCGACAATCGTAATATTGCAATGATTTCTGCCCCAACCGGCTCCTTACATGCAACCTATCGTCCAAGTAACTGGCACTTAGGTGGCCGTTTGAACTTTGCGCTAGAGCAAACTGACATCGATAAAGCCTACACTCCCGAAGCGAACCACGGCGAAACCCCAGCTTGGAACACGTTGGATATTTACGGAGGGTATCAGTTATCTAAAACCTGGCAAATTAATGCAGGGATCGACAATCTAATGGATCACGCTTATTATGATCACTTGAGCTATGACCCTGTCGACCCAACGGTATATAAAAACAACGAACCTGGACGTAACTACTGGGCCAAAGTAACTGCGAAGTTTTAATTAAGCTAATTGTTAACACATAAGGGCGTTAAACGCCCTTTTTTGACAATTAAAGAGACCTTAAAGGCTTCTTAATTTTATGAAAAAAAGTATTTTTTTAATCCTGATCACCATCCTAATTATAGGAGTGAGTATCATTGTATGGCTAGCACCGCCCACTCAGTTCCTGACGTCCTCTGACTCTAACATGACGACCGCTTCTATTCCTCAAAAACCTGATGGAGGCGATTTCACTTTGACCTCCTCATCTGGACCGATTTCCTTGTCTGACTACGAAGGCAAATTGGTGTTACTTTATTTTGGCTATACCTTTTGTCCGGATATCTGCCCCACTAATCTGGGCAACATTGCCATGGCTTATCAACAATTGACCCCTTCGGAAAAACAACAAATTCAAATCTTATTCATTTCGGTCGACCCTAATCGAGACACGCCTGACAGACTAAAACAATATGCCGACTACTTTAATAGCAACATGATTGGTTTAACCGGCACAAAATCGACGATTGATGAGATCACACATCGGTACGGTGTGGTTTATGCCATTCATCAAGAAAAACCCGATGAGACAACTTATTCCGTTGATCACTCGGCATTTACTTATATAATTAATAAAAAAGGTGAATTGGTGAAACAACTTCCCCATGCCACCAGTCCAGATATTTTTACACAACAAATCCGTCATTTCATGACTCAACACCCCTAAAACTGGAGCGATAAAAATGCGTTTTCAATTCAATTTCACCTCAACTTTTTTAATGGCATGCCTCTCAATAACGAGCTTCAACGTCTTTGCCAATGACGCTTCCGTTATTGACGTTGATAATGCCTATATTCGTGAAGTGCCTCCTGGCGCCATGGCAACCGGCAGTTTTTTAACCCTTAAAAATAACAGCGAACAAGAAGTCCGTTTAGTTGGCGCGACCTCTGACGTCGCTAAAAAAGTTCAGCTTCACACTCACATTAACGACAATGGCGTCATGAAAATGCGTCAGATCAAATACATTTCAGTGGCCGCACACCAAGAAACCAAACTTCAACCAGGTGGGCTCCACATCATGTTCATCGGCTTACAAAAAGAATTAAAAAAAGGTCAGACTATCCCTATGACGCTTAAATTCAAAGATGGCAGTCAAAAATCATTAATGATCCCTGTGAAATCCGTTATGAACTCTATGAACAATCTGGATCACCACTAATTCTTTTTAGAGTGATTTTGCTCTCACGGGCAATCACTCATCCATACTCTTTTCAGACTTATCCCTTGAAAAAAAAACCTTTGTCTCTATACTCATCAGACCAAAATTAAAAAACAGAGGCCTCAAGTTCATGATGAGTAAAAACTTCGCCCTTTTAGCACTGGCGGCAACTACCGCATTGTCTTTCTCTACAGCGTCTTATGCGGATAAAAAAAATCCACTGGACGATGTTAAAACACTTAAGTTATGTGTCGATTACAGCACATTGACATCTGATGCAGATAAAACCTCTTACATGAAAGAACTTGATCGCCGTGGACAATTAAGCGTTCAAGATCATGACAATTTTGCAAAAAAACAAGTCGTTAATGGCTCTACCATGTGTGGCATGTATATGACGCTTGGAAAGCCATTGACAGAGAAAGGAAAGCAACTTCGTCCAATGGTTTACAAAGTGGTTCATGTCTATCCAACGCATTACTATGTCACTCAAATGGGAATGGTGGTTGCAACTTACGAACGCAAAGAAGGCCAACTTCCTCCTAAATTAACTGAAGAAAAACCTAAGACTCAAGCCCCCCCAGTGATGTATCAATCACCTGGCGGCACACCAATGCATCATTGATAAGCTTTTTCGTAACGCAGGGTGTTATTAAATAACACCTTGTGCTTCGGTCATATTCAAAGATAAGTTTAAGTTAAAAGGCTTATCTCTTCTGCGTTCTCATACTTAATCTATACTTTTTACGCTAAAGTGATTAAAATATGCGCCATTATTAATAATGAATTAGAGAATAACAACATGACACAAGATGAATTAAAACAACAAGTTGCTATGGCGGCAATCGAATATGTCGTTCCAGATACTTACATTGGTGTAGGAACAGGCTCTACAGCAAACTTCTTCATTGATGAACTGGCTAAAATTAAAGGAAAAATCAAAGGGGCTGTTGCCAGTTCTGAAGCAACAGCAGAGCGTTTGAAAGGTCATGGTATCCCGGTATTAGAATTAAACTCCGTAGATGAAATGTCCGTATACATTGATGGTGCTGACGAAGCCGATGCCGGTCTAAACCTTATCAAAGGTGGCGGTGGTGCTTTAACGCGTGAGAAAATCGTTTTAGCCGTTGCTAAACAATTTGTATGCATTGCGGACGACAGTAAAAAGGTTGACGTTTTAGGTAAATTCCCACTACCGATTGAAGTAATTCCTATGGCGCGTAGTTATGTCGCACGTGAAGTCGTTAAGCGTTTCGGTGGTGAGCCGGTTTTACGAGAAGGCTTTACAACAGATAATGGCAATGTCATTTTAGATATCCATGGCTTGGAAATCACTGATCCGGTTGCAATGGAAACAGAACTAAATAGCATTGTTGGTGTAGTAACAAATGGATTGTTTGCAGCGCGAAATGCTGACATCTTCCTATGTGGTACTGCTAACGGCGTTGAAACCATCAAAGCTTAATTCAAGCTTATCAAGGTTAACGTGGGTGCATGCCACGTTAAACCAATATTATTTCCGATATCCAGAGCATTGAAATGAATAAAATTGGCAGCAAGCTATTCGGCATTCTCGTTTTACTTTTACTCGGCACATTACTTTATCTGACCGTTTTTTCAGATGGGTTAGGAAAAGCGCCGGAGATTACCGTTAAAACAGCACAAGGTGAAAGTATTCAGCTTAATAAGCCTATGAAGCCGGTTTTAGTTAACTTCTGGGCCACAACATGCCCAGGCTGCATTACAGAAATGCCTCATTTAGCACAAATGAAACGGAAATTTGGCGATAAGTTTGAACTGGTGGCTGTGTCTATGAACTATGACCCGGCTGAGCAAGTAAAAAAATTCATCGCCAAAAACCCTTATCCATTTTCATTTGTCCAAGACATAGATGGCAAAATAGCCGAAGCCTTCGGCGGCGTTTTATTAACTCCAACCAGTTTTTTAATTGCGCCGAATGGCAACATTGTTTATCAAAAAATCGGTGAAGTTGACTTTGATATCGTTACCGAACGCATCAAAAAAATGACACCTGATTTATAAACAGTCCTCTAAAGTTATTGAGTGAATGCTCATTTCAATTTATTGCAACACAACTATTCACAGGAAAAACCATGTCAAATTCTCATACCTTATTTGAAGCAGCTCAAGCCCACATTCCTGGCGGAGTCAATTCACCCGTTAGAGCATTTAAAGGTGTGGGTGGAAACCCTGTATTTTTTGAATCAGCGAAAGGCGCTTACTTAACTGATACTGATGGCAAGCAGTATATTGATTATGTTGCTTCTTGGGGGCCAGCCATTCTAGGTCATACACATCCTGACGTTATTAAAGCCGTTCAAGCTCAAGCTGAAAAAGGACTCTCTTTTGGCGCGCCGACCGAAATCGAAACTACAATGGCAGATATGGTTTGTGACTTAATCCCTTCTATGGACATGGTCAGAATGGTAAGTTCAGGAACGGAAGCAACCATGACCGCCATCCGTTTGGCTCGTGGTTATACCGGACGCGATAAAATTGTTAAATTCGAAGGCTGTTACCATGGGCACTCTGATTCATTATTGGTGAAAGCGGGCTCTGGCGCGTTAACCTTAGGGGTTCCTTCTTCTCCAGGTGTTCCAGCTTGTTTGGCAGAAGAAACCCTAACCCTCACCCATAACGATTCGGAAGAAGTGAAAAAAGTCTTCTCTGAAATCGGGGATCAAATAGCCTGTATTATTGTTGAACCTGTTGCCGGAAATATGAACTGTATTCCGCCGGAAGAAGGTTTTCTAGAAACCCTTCGTGAAGTCTGTGATGAAAGTGGCGCGGTTTTAATCTTTGATGAAGTCATGTGTGGCTTCCGCGTTGGACTGACAGGCGCTCAAGGTCGCTACAACATCACCCCAGACTTAACCACTTTTGGGAAAGTCATCGGTGGCGGCATGCCAGTGGGTGCGTTCGGTGGTAAAAAAGAAGTGATGCAACACATTTCCCCTCTAGGGCCTGTTTATCAAGCAGGGACTTTATCAGGCAATCCCATTGCCATGACAGCCGGGCTCAAAACACTGGAACTCATCAGTGAAAAAGGTTTTTTTGAAGCGCTAGAAGCCAAGACAACCAAATTGGTTAACGGGTTACAGCGTGTCGCGGACGAAATCGGTATTCCTTTTACCACCAATCAAGTTGGTGCTATGTTCGGTTTCTTCTTCTCTGAGGAAAAAAACATTCGACGTTTTGCACAAGTGACTGAAGGGGATATGGATCGCTTTAAAACTTTCTACCATGGCATGTTGGATGAAGGTATCTACTTAGCTCCATCAGCGTTTGAAGCTGGTTTTGTTTCTTCTGCTCATACCGATCAAGATATTGAAGATACTATTGCCGCTGCGAAAAAAGTCATGGCGACGCTTTAATATCGTTTAAATCAATAGTGACTCTTCTTTGGGTCACTATTTCCTAACTATGACAAACACATTCGATAAAGACACACTGATTTCTCTTTTCAATCAAACCTTTCTTACTTTAAGAAACACCCAACTGGTTTGCTGTGAAGATGAACCGATTTATCGCCCTGCCGACCCAAATAACAATCACCCCCATCATCGAATTATTTTTGCCCATGGATTTTTCGCATCGGCCCTACATGAAACCGCCCATTGGTGTGTTGCTGGCTCTAAAAGACGATTATTAGAAGATTTTGGTTATTGGTATCAACCCGATGGACGCTCTCCACAACAACAAGCTGAGTTTGAAAGAGTCGAGATAAAACCCCAAGCGCTTGAATGGATTTTTTCGCTGTCGGCTGGGTTCCCTTTTGTTTTCAGTGCAGACAACTTAGCAGGCAATGCAGTTCCTTCGAAAAGCTTTCAACAAAACGTTTTAAAACAAGTAGGCATATATCTAACCCAAGGTATGCCAGAAGATGCTCAGATATGGTCTCAAGTTTTATTAAACCATTATCAACCCGAATACCAACTTTCTGCCAGCCTATTTAAACTTCCTAGCTAACCCTTATTCCCACCTCATACAAGAAGCATTAACCCAATTAATTAGCGTTTTTTGAAATGTAGGACTAAAATAAAAGTGAACATAAAAAAACACCACATTCTCTATCTATCTGAAAGAGTCTAGTGGTCAGCAACCGCGATGAGACGATAAATACGAAATGGCTCCTAGAAAAAGGAGGGACATGATGTATAACGACCATACAATGTGGGGCTTTATGGGAGGCGGTATGTGGATATTCTGGCTGATCTTCATTATCGTTGTTCTTTTACTGATTAAAATCTTTAATACTATTACCAATAACGCCGGCAAACCGAATGAAACAGCTTTGGAAATATTAAAGAAACGGCATGCTAAAGGCGAAATTTCGAAAGAAGAGTATGAAGAACGTAAAAAAGAGTTAGAGCTCTGAATGAAGCTCAATAATCACTAGAAATAAATAACTTAATAAAATTGCACTTAAATCAAAAAACGGCCAGGCCTGGCCGTTTTTAAAACATATCACATAGTGATGGCTTATTTTTTAGGCTTGCTAAAAATAGCCCACCCTAGAAGAGCCATCAATAAAATAAATAAACCAATTTCAAGGAATGCCCACATTCTTTATTCGTCGATTTTAATGACTTTGCCGTTTTGACCTTCCTTGATCACATCGAGCCCTTTTTGAATTTTATCATTGACCGTCTCAATATCATCATAAACCGCAACTTTAACAATCACAGCGCTCAATGATATATTTTTAATCTCTTGCTTCTTATTTTTAACAACAACTTTCTTGCTATGAATGATGGTTCGAATACGTTCAATATAATCCGGAATTTTATGGATTGGAAAAGATGGCGGAGGGAATACCGCCAGTTCATCTTCATTCAGTCGCATCATTTCCCATTCTTCTTCGGTTTCGGTTTGAATGATTTTTACCACCAAACGAATAATACTGTCACCGAGTAACCAAGAAAAAGCTTCGTTGTAATAATCCAAGTCCGTAATATCAAACACAATAAAATGTCTTTTGGAAATAACGCCTGACATGGATTCTTTTAAAAATTCAGCTAATGTTTTTTCAAAATAACTTTTATCCGGCAAGCCCGTTAAGAAGTCACGACTCATGCTTTGTTCTATTTCAATGACATTACTCTGAACCGACTCCAGTTCTTTGACATTTTTTTGCATCCAGAGCGTAGTTTCAACCGAATTGGTTTCAACTGTTTTCAATTCCATAATCGCTTCAGAAAGAATAATTTCAATCGCTTCTCGAGTTTCAGCCACAGTCAGGCTGTTTCGCATATCACCTAATGTGTCTTTATGTCCATTAATGCTTTCAACAAACTCGTGAATCTTGGCTTTTAAATCATTGGCTTTATTGATGATCTGACTGGTACTTCGGTTAATTCCCAAAGTATCTCTAAAATATTCTTTTAAGACATAGACCTCGTAAAGTTTTTCATAAGAGGCATCAGAGATTTCTTGGCCGGTAGAGAGTAATGATTTCACTCTAGAAATGAGTGCTTTATTCTGACCCAAATAATACATAAACCAAATGCTAAAAGTCACTGGAGACGGTTTAATATTATGCTTCGTTAAATGCTCAATCGCTTTTCTTGCGATGACTTGGTGATTCATACTCATCCTTCTAGCTTCAAATTTTTATTCATAACGTTCTGCCCTTTTGGCTCTGACCACAAAGCATCAAACCGAAAACTTTTGCTGTAAAGCATTTAATAGTCGTTGATGTATCCCACCAAAACTACCATTACTCATTATCACGACAGTATCCCCTGGCAAAATATCCGCTACCAGCAAATCGAGTAGATCATCATAGTTATCGGCTGTTTTAACAGGGACTTTAAAAAGTTCCGTCTGCATTGACCAATTCCAATCAGGATCAATAAAAGCATAAACCGAATCTGCCTGTTCAAATGCTGCAGGTAGGCGACTCTGGTGTACGCCCATTCGCATCGTATTGGAACGAGGCTCAAACACGGCAATCAAACGCCCAGAAGTTGAGCGAGTGTCTAATTGTGATTTCATTCCGGATAAAGTCGTTTGAATCGCGGTGGGATGATGGGCAAAATCATCATAAATCACAATATCGTTAACTTTGCCCACTTCCGTCATTCTTCGACTGACACCTTCAAAAGCATTCAACCCTTGAACTGCCTCTTCTACTGGGACACCACAATGCTGCGCAGCAGCGATTGCACTCAAGCCATTACGAACATTATGTAACCCGGTCATATTCCAATGCACTTCCCCTCGGGACTGCCCTTGGTAATAAACTTCAAAGCTCGTGCCATCTTTTGCTAACAGGCGATACGCCCAGTCAGCATCCGCAGCGTTTTCACCTTGGCTTTCAACGGGCGTCCAACAGCCCTGTTTAATGACTTCATCAATATTCGACTCATCGGATGGTTGAATAATCAACCCATTACCCGGTACTGTCCGGATAAGGTGATGGAATTGTTTTTGGGTCGCCGCCAAATCATCAAAAATATCGGCATGGTCAAATTCTAAGTTATTCAGTACACATGTACGAGGATGATAATGAACAAATTTTGAGCGTTTATCAAAAAAAGCCGTATCGTATTCATCCGCTTCAACCACGAAAAATGGCGACTCACCTAATCGTGCAGACACCCCAAAGTTTTGCGGCACACCTCCAATCAAAAACCCTGGCTGAAGCCCTGCATGCTCTAAAATCCACGCGACCATCGAAGCTGTGGTGGTTTTACCATGCGTCCCCGCAACAGCCACCACCCAGCGATCTTTTAAGATATTCTCCGCCAGCCATTGAGGGCCAGAGGTATAAACTTGTTGTGTATTCAACGTTGCTTCAACCGCAGCGTGTCCTCGGCTTAATGCATTTCCAATCACAACAACATCAGGTGTTTGAGGGAGAAATTCTTCTGCGTAAGTTGAAACTTGAATTCCTGCTTGTTCCAGCTGAGTACTCATCGGGGGATAGATAGCGGTATCAGAGCCGCTGACGCTGACGCCCATTGATTTTGCAAGCTGGGCAATTCCACCCATGAATGTTCCTGCAATACCTAAGATATGAATTTTCAACGATCTTCCTTTTTAAGTCGGTGCGAAAAACGCCCTACTTTGTAACCAATTTTTTATCACTAAGGCGTATCTTATTGAAGATTTCTTAAAAAGCCAATGAGTTTTGCTTGCTCAAACGCAAACAAGCCCTTAAACTTCTTGCTATGAATTATATAATAATTGACCAGCAAGCCGATTTAGAGGCCTTTTGTGCGCTTCTTAACACTTGCCCTTGGATTGCAATCGATACCGAGTTTGTTCGAACAGATACTTATTTTTCTATTCTCAGCTTAATTCAAATTCAAACCCATGACGGTCAAGCGGCCATCATTGATCCGTTAGCAATCGAAGATTTAACCGCTTTATGGTCAATTCTAACCAACCCCAGCATTCGAAAAGTCTTTCATTCGGCACGCCAAGACATTGAAGTATTGTACCAAGTCTCCGGCCAGATGCCGGCTGCCATTTATGACACCCAAATTGCCTGCTTATTTTTACATCACGGTGACTTGGCAGGCTTAGCCAGAGTGGTGAAATCGGAACTAGACTTCACCTTAGAAAAAGACCAAACTCGAACCAATTGGCAGCAGCGCCCATTGACTGAAAAACAACTGGAATATGCCATCAATGATGTGCGCTATCTAGCGCCGCTTTACGAAAAGTTACAAGCAGAATTAACCAAGCAACAACAGTCTGCGTTAGAAGAAGACTTTCAGGCTCTCTTAAATGAAGATTTATATAAAATCGACACCCAATCAGCCGGTAAGAAAATTAAAGCCACCAAAAAACTCTCCCGCAAAAATAAAGCAATTGCTTACAAATTAGCGGAATGGCGTGAGCAATTTGCCATCGACAACAATAAACCGAAACGCTGGGTCATGTCAGATGAGGTATTGGTTGCGATTGCGAAGCGCCCTCCTAAAACGCCAGAAGCACTCTATAAAGTTCCCCATATCAAAGCTTCTTCGGTTAAAAACCACGGCTCAGAATGGGTGGCGCTAATTGATGAGGTTTTTGAATCACCTGACAGCTGGCCAACCTCCCCAGCACCTTCTACCCCACCAACGCCACAAGAAGAGGTGTTGATCTCCGTTGGATTTGCACTCATTCAACAGATTGCAATTGATTACAACATCAACCCAAACAATATCGCCAATAAAACCGACCTTTTTAAAATGATTCAATCTGACTCTTTTAAATTAAGCGGCTGGCGCGGACTTCTATTAAGCACCCCTTTTAGCCAGTTTTTACATAACCAGGCAGGATTAAGCTGCCATGAAGGAAAACTGGTTCAAAACACTTTCACGCCAAACACACATTAATATCTCTTATAATCTTGCTTAGTCGTCAATGCAGTTTCTGCTGAGAATGCTTTTTGGCACAGCAGACTTTATTCTTTCAAAAGGATTTTTAAACCATGTCTCACCCTAAAAACGTGATTTATGCCCAAGCAGGTGGGGTCACGGCTGTCATAAATGCCAGCGCCGCCGGCGTCATAGAAATGACCAAACGTCACCCTGAAACCTTTGGAAAAACCTATGCAGCCATTAACGGCATTGTCGGGGTATTGGAAGAACGCATGGCCGACACTTCTCAGTTTGATGAGGCCACGCTGGACCACTTAAAAACGCAACCTGGTGCTGCTTTTCAAGCCTGTCGATTCGACCTGGACACCATCGAAGAAAATCCAGCGCAATATGCACGTGTATTAGAAGTCTTTCAAACCTATGATATTGGTTACTTCTTTTATAATGGTGGAAATGGTTCCATGCTCACCGCTCAAAAAGTCGCCGACTATTGTTCAGACCATGGCCACCCAGTCACTTGCATCGGTGTTGCGAAAACCATCGACAACGATTTAGCCTTGTCTCACTGCAGCCCTGGCTTTGGTAGTGCTGCAAAATACATTGCAACCAGCTTATTAGAAGCGACCATGGATCTGTTTTCCATGCACAATACGTCAACAAAATTTTTTGTGCTAGAAGCCATGGGCAGAAACACCGGCTGGTTAACCATCGCTGGCGGATTAATCAAAACTGTTTTACCGGATGTCCCACTCATTGTCTTGTCCGCTGAACGTGCTTTTGAGCAAAAGACATTTCTTGAACGCGTGGAAACCTTAATAAAAACCCATGGGTATTGCGTTTGTATCGTTTCAGAAGGTCTGACCGATAAGCATGGCAACTATATCTCAATTGAAAATATCGAACACACTCACAACAATAACTATACCCAGCTTGGTGGCGTAGCCCATACCTTATCGAATTTAGTGGCGAATACCTTCAACTGTAAGACACACAGTGCGGTTCCGGACTATCTTCAGCGTTCTGCTAGCCATATGGTTTCTGAAACCGATTGGGAAATGGCTTATCGAGCAGGTAAAGCCTCTGTTCAAGCTGCTTTAGAGGGATATCATGGCGTTTTACCAACCATTGATGTTATCAGTCAACACCCGTTGGTTTGGCGTTATCAAAACGTTGATTTGTATCAGGTTGCCGAATTGGAAAAACGCGTGCCAGATGCATTTTTAACTGAAGATGGTATGGATATCACACAAGAGGCACTTGATTATCTTCAACCCTTGATAAAAGGCGAAAGACCTGTCAAATATCATAATGGGCTTCCGGATATCGCGCCGCTTCAGTTTGATTTGGTTTCCCCTGTATTGTCTGCTTATAAAGCAATCAAATAAACGGTTCATAAAATTAGCCAGGCCTGGTCAATTTTTAGTTAACCAAGACCAGGTCAACACCCTTTATTTTATAAGGTAGAAATAGGCTCATTCAGCCGATTTCAGTTCACATCCGTAAATTTTCCATTAAACTATATCCGTATAAAAAATACATGACAGATTAAATAAGGATTCTTATGAATTTTGACAACTTTGATATGACTGGATTTTGGGAAACGTTTGTAATTGATTGGGGAACCAATATTTTATTAGCCATTCTCACGTTTATTATTGGGCGTTTTGTAACCAAAATCATAAGCAAAATCAGTAAAAAATTGTTGGCAAAATACCATACGGATGAAATGCTTGCGAACTTCATCATGTCCATCCTGAATGCTTTATTATTACTGTTTGTCATCATCGCAACCCTCAGCCAATTAGGTGTCGATACCACATCACTGGTCGCCTTGATTGCAGCAGCTGGGCTCGCAATTGGGTTGGCTCTGAAAGATTCTTTACAGAATTTCTCTGCCGGTGTCATGTTGATTATTTTCAAGCCTTTTAGAATCGGCAATTATGTCGAAGCGGCGGGTACTGCGGGCATTGTTGAACATATTGGCATTTTCAGTTCACAATTTCGAACAGGCGACAATAAAGAAGTCATCATTCCGAACGGAAAAATCTACCAAGGAACCATTACCAACTACTCAGCCAAGACTACTCGGCGGGTCGATATGGTATTTGGCATTGGTTATGATGATGACATTAAATTGGCCAAAAAAATCTTACAAGAATTGGTTGAAGCAGATGATCGTGTTTTAAAAGAACCAGAACCCTTGGTTGCTTTATCTGAACTAGCAGATTCAAGTCTTAACTTTATTGTCAGACCCTGGGTTAACGCTTCAGATTACTGGGCACTCAAGTGGGACATGAACGAAAAAGTAAAACAAGCATTTGATGACGCAAATATTAGCATCCCCTACCCTCAAATGGATGTCCATATGAATCAATCTAACAACGAATCAAATTCAAAATAAAAGAAAGAAAATAGGTGTATTAATGAAAAAACGTATCCTCCTCGTCGCACTCACAACAGCATTAACAGCTCAACAAAGTGTTGCCAAACAACAAAAACTCGGGCTTAGCGGCTCAGGGGAAGCAGGTTATTCAAACACAACGGGTAACACGGATACAGAATCGTTGTTTGCATCGCTAAAATCAAGCTACACACAAGAAAGCTATAAACTCAAAGCACTGATTGAAGCACAGAATAAAAAAGAAGACAATGTCCGTACACAAGAGCGTTATGTTGGTGACTTTCAGGGAGACAAGTACTTTTCAGACTATCAAGATGCCTACGGGTTTGGGCAACTTCGTGCAGAGAATGATCGTTTCGCAGACGTCAATTTAAACACCTACCTATTAGTCGGTCTGGGGTATAACTTCATTCAGGAAAAAGATTTAATCCTGACCGCTGAAGCCGGTATCGGTAACCAATCCACAGACTACATCAAAGAAAGCCCAGAAGAAGATTTTTCTCAAACAATCGGTAAACTATACGGTAACTTTGAGTATGGTTTTAACCCGAATGTTCGCTTCTTACAGGATGCCACGGTTTATGCCGGTGAAAGACAAACGCATTATGAAACCAATACTGGGTTAAAAGTTAAGTTAAACGGTCATTTAAGTATGAAAGCAAGTTTTAAATACCGCTTTAATGACAACCCAGCCGCAGGCAAGAAGAAAGAAGATACTGAAACGCTAATCACGCTGGTTTACGACTTTTAAACCGCTTCATTTTAAGGTTAAATAAAGATTAAAGCCGAGGAACGCCTTGGCTTTTTTGACCAACAAACATTCTTGTTATTGCTGCCCTCTCCCTTTTTCTTTTACTCAATTGACCTCAAAACACTTCTAAAGCGTAAAACCATTAGTTAGTACTTTATGCATTTTCACCATTCAATGTCAAACAGCGTACAAGCTCAAGACACTTTCCAAAAGAAAGAGAAAATGATAACTTATTCAAAATTAATACTTGAAACCATCGTAAGTAAAAATAATAATCTTAAGACCTAATAATACATTCAAGTCATGCCATTTATTGTAGTACAGTAAAGCGACCCATTTTAAATAAGGTTTTTTATGCACATTTCTTTTACAGCGTTGATGGGATACATTCTTGGCTTAGGCCTTTTCATTCTTGCCGTGTATCTAAACACGGACAATTATTTAATGTTTTTCAGTCTGTCTAGTTTATTAATGGTGCTAGGAGGAACGATTGCTGTTGCAATGATTTCATTTGAAGGCATTAACGTTTTATTGGCCATGAAAGAAATTTTCGCTACCTTGGCAACGGCAAAAGTAAATACCCGCAAACTTTATAATGATGTCGGTGTTTTAATCGATTGGGCCATAATCGTCCGAAAAGAAGGACTTCGTAAATTTGAAAATACAGTAGTACTCTCCAAGGATGAAGATCAAAATTTTTTAGGTCAATCTTTTTTGTACCTTTTATCCGGCTACAAAGGCGACAAATTGATGACATTATTAGAACATACTCGCCAATCTATGTATGATCGCAAAATGATGCAAGCAAAAGTTTTAATGGCAATGGCCTCTGCAGCTCCAGCCTTTGGAATGATTGGAACACTGGTCGGGCTTGTCATTATGCTGAACAGTATGGAAGGCGATCCTTCAAAAATAGGAGGCGGTCTTGCCGTTGCTTTGCTAACAACGCTTTATGGCGTTTTGATGGCGCAATTAATTTTCAAACCTGCTGCACGAAAAATTGAGCAAAAACAAGAGCTAGAAGCTTATCGTAACCATATCCTGACAGAAGGTGTTTTGCTTATGGCGGAAGGAGGGTCTCCTACACATATTCAGGATGCCATGAATGCTTTTTTAGACCCACACTATCAATTTAAGCGTGCTGGAACCTAGGCTAATGTATGAAAGATTTGTACAAAGACATTTCCGACAAAGAATTAGCTGGCTTAATTCAAGAGCACCCCGAATTTCAGAAAAAAACTCGGGCTAGTTTAAAAAAACAATCCGTTGATAATGAAGGCGGACAAGACGAATGGCTCATCACTTATGCTGATGCCATGACTTTGATTTTAGCTTTTTTTATTTTGATTCTCTCTATTTCAGAAATTAAACAAGACAAATTTGAAGCGTTACAAACCAATTTAGGTCAAGGTTTTTTGAAAAAGGAAAAAGTAATCAACCCTTTACAAAACCTTGAATCTACTCTTTCGAAAGTGTTAGAAAGCAACCAAATTGATCCAGTTCAAGCCATGACACTTAATGAGAACGAGCTTCGTATTGACCTTCCTGGTGAATTACTTTTTGAAATAGGGTCCACTAAACTAGAACCCAAGTCTAAACAATTAATCACAGCCCTTGCCAAAGAAATAAAAGCCTTCCCTCTGCACCAGTATCTTATTGAGATTGAAGGTCATACCGATGATACTCCGATCAATTCAATCCGATTCCCCTCTAACTGGGAGTTATCCTCGGGTCGAGCCATTTCCGTTTTAAAAGTATTTTTTAATACGGGAATTAACAAACAACGCTTAAAAGCAATTGGTTATGCCGACACACGTCCAAAAAAACCCAATAGAACAGAAAAAGGCATCGCCATTCCCAGTAACCAAGCCACTAATCGTCGCGTAGAAATCAAAGTGGCTAAATCCTCAATTGGAGCACTAACATCATCTGAATCCGGATTCAACCCGTAAAAGGCTTTGAATCAATGACCGATAAAAACAACCCTCACATAGCTAACAGGAGTCGACATGAAAAGACGTCAATTTATACAAAAAAGCTTGATTGGACTGACTCTCCTTCCTCATCCAGGCAATGCGATGGGAACATTGTTAGGGGGCGTCGGACAAAATGATTTTACCCACCCTATTTTTCCTAAAGTGGATTTTTACGTTCCTGACTTAGAACAAGGTCAAAACCTTAATGGACAACAACACTTCAAATTAACGCTACAAGAAGGAAAAACAAAAATCCTACCGGATGTCACGACCCAGACAATCGGTATTAATCAAAGTTTTTTAGGCCCCGTCATTCGGGTCAAAAAAGGTCAAAAGCTTCGAATGGAAGTTACAAATCAGCTAAATGAAGTTGCGGCACTCCACTGGCATGGCATGATTTTGTCTGCAACAGAAGATGGAGGACCTCACCAACCAATTTCTCCTGGAAAAACCTGGATAGCTGAATGGGATGTTATTAACGAACCTTCAACATTATTTTATCATTCACATACGCACCAACATACCGGTTCACAGGTTTGGCGTGGTCTCGGTGGACAAATGCAAGTGGTTGATGAAGAACGAGATGCCGAACTTGGACTGCCCCATGAATATGGAGTAGATGATTTCCCTGTCATTCTCATGGATCGTGCTTTTGATGAAACCGGAGAATTTATCTACAGCAATGAACGGATAAACAAAATGCAAGGCATGCACGGCGACACAATGCTGGTGAATGGCCGAGCCAACTCCGTTTTACACCCTAAAAAAGACCGTATTCGTTTAAGGCTGCATAATGCCTCCAATGCACGTTTTTATAATTTGATGTTTTCGGACAAACGTTCTTTTCAAGTCATTGCAGGAGACGGCGGTTTATTGGAAACACCACAAACCCTCAATCGCCTTCGCTTATCGCCCGCAGAACGTGCTGAAATTCTGGTTGATCTGTCCGATCGCCAACCCTTCTCACTAAAAACCCTGGCGGGTTATGGCAATTTATCCATGGGAATGGGCGGTATGATGAGAGGCTCTTCTACGTTGGATCGAGATTATGATTTATTTCACATCGACCCCAGAAAATCCGAAGCAACTAAACCCTTTATGATTGAGCGTTTAATCCCATTACCTAACTGGTCTAATGTCGAAATAGCACAAACTCGAACCATGAATCTGGAAATGCAAATGGGACCTAGAATGATGTTTGGTTCAGGTGGCTTTACCATCAATGGAAAAGCGATGGCCATGAATGTGATAAATGAACGTTTAACTGCGAATAGTTTTGAAGTTTGGCACCTTAAAAACCCTTCAATGATGCACCATCCTTTTCATATTCATAATACTCAATTTAAAGTATTGGACCGAAATGGCCAAAAACCTTACCCATGGGAGCAAGGATTAAAAGATACAGTGACTGTTCATCGCGATGAAACAGTCAGAATATTGTTACCGACTGGTCCTTATCATAACAATCAAGAACCTTATATGTACCACTGTCATATCTTAGAGCATGAAGATGCAGGCATGATGGGGCAATTTGTTGTAACGGCCTAAAAAGGAGAACGCTATGTTTAATTACGATCATACTTGGGGATTTATGGGAGGCGGAATGTGGTTACTCTGGTTAATTTTCATTATTGTTATATTTTTATTGATAAAAAACTTCAACACATCTTCCAATTCAGCTTCAGAACACAATGAAACTGCTTTGGATATTTTAAAAAAGCGATTTGCCAAAGGCGAAATAACGAAAGAGGAATTTGAAGAAAGTAAAAAAGCATTAAAGGAGTAAACAACAATATATTTAAAAAATGCTTTGATGGTTCATTTAAAGAAAAACGGCCAGACCTGGCCGTTTTTTTTATAAACTTAATTGTATTTTCAACATAAAACACCCCCCTAATGATTATATAATTTTAATGCAAACTTCTTGCTTCCCCTTTATATAAGAGAGATATTAATGCCTTATTATTTATTAAAAATATCCATAACAGTAATACTGATCGTTGTGATATCTGAAGTGGCAAAACGTAGCAGCTTAATAGGAGGCATTCTTGCATCCATCCCTCTTGTGTCTGTTTTAGCAATGATCTGGCTTTATATTGATACTAAAGATATTCAAAAGGTATCGGAACTATCAATCAGCATTGTGTGGCTTGTCATTCCATCTCTCACATTGTTTGTTACTTTACCCATTCTTCTAAAAAAAGAGATTAACTTCTATTTAAGTTTAATGATTGCTATAAGCATGACAGCCGTCGTTTATTTTTTAATGATATGGGCTCTAGGAAAGCTAGGTATCAAATTGTAATGGTTTAATTAAACCCTCTAAACAGCTTTAATCAATAGTAAATATAAATTGAGTATAATTGTAAAAACATAAACAAGTTAACTAAACAAATACGTGATCAAATTACGACAACACTTCCCGCTTCTTTTTACCTTTATCATTGCTTTTATCACTATGCAATGGGCTTCTGTACATATTCATTTAGCAGAAAACCATACACATGATGAAATTCACTACCATGAATTGGAAGGTCACGCCCACAATTTAACACCCCCCCATTCCGATACAATAGGGTCATTTCATCTAGCAAATGATTTTAATACTATTGAACTGGATAATCAGCTCAATCCCCCACCAGGAAAACATAACATACCTGATCAAGCAACGGTTCCAAGTTATTTTCAACAATATTCCTGTGTACAAACCGCCTGGTTTGAACCCTCTTTAACAGATAATCTCTTTTACCATCGCCTCGAGCGATCAGACGCTAACCCTCGCGCCCCTCCTCATTTCTCATAACAGTTCACACATCTAAAATATATTTAACCCTATCAAGCTATCACGACACCTTGAATAAATTGTTATTGAGAAAAATATGCTATTTTTGTTTAAAAAATCACGATGGTTAATAGCCGCACTTGTAATGCTGGTAGTTAGCCAGGCTTTTGGGCATGGTATGTCAGAAGCCGAAAAACAAACGATTATCGATGGCGGCAATCTAAGCTACCTGTGGATTGGGGCAATCCATATGCTGTCAGGTTATGATCATTTATTGTTCATATTCGGTATTATCTTTTTTTTAACTAAGTTCAAAGACATTATTAAATACATAACGGCGTTTACGCTAGGCCATAGTGTCACGCTTATCTATGCCACATTTAATGGCATTCAAGTCAATTACTTTTTAATTGATGCCATTATTGCTTTAAGCATTTGCTATATCGCCTTTGCCAACCTTGATGGATTCAAAAAGTATCTAGGTATTAAGCCACCAAACTTACTGTTAATGATTATCGGTTTAGGTTTAATTCATGGTCTTGGACTCTCTACACGCTTACAGCAACTGCCTTTAAACCAAGATACTTTATTGATGAATATTATTTCTTTCAATATCGGTATTGAACTAGGGCAAGTTATAGCGTTAACAATCATGCTACTTGTGATGGCTTTATTACGCAGATCAACACTATTTAAACCTTTTAGTCTTATCTCCAATTATGGACTTATATTTTCCGGTTTGTTTCTATTCATAATGCAAATGCATGGGTATTCTCATATCACTAACCCAGATGAATTTGGCTTTAGTTCTGACAATCATATCCATGAACATATCAAAATGGATGAAGAGCGAGCCGCCCAGGTTACATAGATTCAACAAGCAAGTGCAACACCTAGGAATAGAAAAAGGTTAGCTAATGAGCTACCTTTTCAGTTCCCCA
>NZ_JARTLM010000117.1 GCF_029625905.1 Hydrogenovibrio sp. 3SP14C1 | reverse complement strand
CGAGACGGCACGTTTCTGTATGCCTCTCAAGCCGCCCGCGATCTGCTGGGGTACGCGCCCGAGGAGTTGATTGGCGTCTCGGCTTATCAGCTATTTCATCCCGCCGACCTGAGCGCGCTGCTCAACAAGTCGCCACGGGTTTATTACCATGATGGGTTCTACCAGCAGACCTATCGCTTTCGCGCCAAGGCGGGCCATTACGTGTGGTTTGAAACCACCAGCCGGACCCGACGAGACGCCAACACGGGCGAGCTGCTGGACATTCTCTGCG
>NZ_JARTLM010000116.1 GCF_029625905.1 Hydrogenovibrio sp. 3SP14C1 | reverse complement strand
GGCGCACCAGAATCTCATCGGCATCCTGTACCACGTGGGCGTTGGTCATCACATAGCCATCTTCACTGATGATGAAGCCAGAGCCTAATGACTGTCGCTCCTGGCCACGCCCCTGACCACCACTGGGCGGCGCTGGAAAACTGTCACCAAAAAAGTGGCGAAAGATTTCGGGAATTTCCTGACCTCCAAACCCTTGTACCGACGGCGAGCTGCTGCGCTGCACCGTGCGCGAGGTAGAAATGTTGACGACGCCCGGCGCCGCTTCTTCTACC
>NZ_JARTLM010000115.1 GCF_029625905.1 Hydrogenovibrio sp. 3SP14C1 | reverse complement strand
CCCCACGAAGTCAGCACCTGGCCCTGGTTGTCGGCAAGCATGATCAGGCAGTAGGAATTGCTGAGGATGTTTTCGTAGTAGGGCAGCACTTCCTGGTGGGTGGTCTGCACAAGGGAATGCTGGCTTTCCAGCAACTGGCTGACGCCGTCTGCGGGCAGTTGGTCGAAGCTCGGTGTGCTCTGGTGATCCAGGCCATAGGCCCGGCAGCGGCGCCAGGAGTCCTGGATGATGGCATCGTGCGCCAGCGGTGTGCTCATGGCGGTGACCCTTGC
>NZ_JARTLM010000114.1 GCF_029625905.1 Hydrogenovibrio sp. 3SP14C1 | reverse complement strand
CGGCGCTTTGCCGCCGGGCATGCTCTTCATGGCGATATTGACGCGGATACAGGCGATCAGCAGCGAGTGCTGCAACAGCATCACCAACAGGCCGGGAAAGATGATCGCCGCGAAGCTGATGCCGGGGTTAAACACGTCCAGCGTTTGCCCCAGTATCGGCGTCAGCAGTATCTGCGCCTGCCGTTCGCTGAAACCGCTGCGCAGCAGCAGCCCGTTGTTGTACTCCGTCAGCAACTGCTGATAGGCCGCCACCACGTCCTGTTGGATCTGGC
>NZ_JARTLM010000113.1 GCF_029625905.1 Hydrogenovibrio sp. 3SP14C1 | reverse complement strand
ACCAATTTAACGCCATCGCTATTCGTTCGATAGATACCTTCCGGAAAAGTTAAGAGCCCAGGGAAAGGGGGCAGATTTTGCGCCAGTAGATTAATCTCATCCAAAAAGTTACCGTCATAATTCTCCTCATTGTATTTGAGAGCGAAATACAGCAGCAGGCGCTTAGCATTATTTTCGAGGCAACAATGTAATATACAAGAGCCAAATCTTAACAGATCATCACTATGATGAAGCTGAAATACGCACTCACCGAAGGAAAAAATTCTTTGAAAA
>NZ_JARTLM010000112.1 GCF_029625905.1 Hydrogenovibrio sp. 3SP14C1 | reverse complement strand
ACCAGGCCGTAGAGCTGGCGGATGCGCCGTGCATGCAGGCGCAGCATGGCTTCCGAGAACTCCACATGCATGGACAGGATTTTCTTGAAGTCGGTCTTGGACACGCACAGCAGCGTGGTCTCGCCGTGCGCATAGGCATCGTGCGTGCGCTTGTCCCCGTCCAGGATGGCCACGTCGCCGAACCAGATGCCCGGCTCCACGTAGTCCAGCGTGATCTGCTTGCCCGTGATCGAGGTCGAGGTCACGCGCACCGCACCGCGGGCGCAGGCGATC
>NZ_JARTLM010000111.1 GCF_029625905.1 Hydrogenovibrio sp. 3SP14C1 | reverse complement strand
GCCATATGCTCTAATAAATGCATCAACCCCTGCTGCTGTTCAGATTCCACCAGCGAGCCACCCGCGATTTGCATACGCATGATGATGGCTTTTTCTGGGTACGGATTAACCATCAACTGATAAGTTAAGCCATTAGCTAAACGACCTTGATGGATTCGTGGGTCAGGGGTTAATTCATTGGCAACTGTGTGCAAAGAAATAATGATGGAGCAAGCGCCAAAGAATGGCATTAACCGAGTAAAGAGAGACAAGAGATAACCTCGAATAACATCA
>NZ_JARTLM010000110.1 GCF_029625905.1 Hydrogenovibrio sp. 3SP14C1 | reverse complement strand
CCAAAATTGAGATCAACGCCATAGGCGCCCAATTCTGCGGCGCGCACGGCGTTTTCTGCCATCCATTGTGGCTCTTGGCCTAAAAGCTGGACTTTGATTGGGGTGCCGGATTGAGTGCGTGAAGCGTGTTTAAGCTCTGGACAAAGACGATAGAAAACATGATCCGGTAGGAGCAAATTGACCACGCGAACAAATTCGGTGACGCAAAAATCGTAATCATTGATTTCGGTGAGCATTTGACGCATCAAGTGGTCAAGAACGCCCTCCATTGGG
>NZ_JARTLM010000109.1 GCF_029625905.1 Hydrogenovibrio sp. 3SP14C1 | reverse complement strand
GCCAAGTGGGAGCACAAATTTGACCGCAAGAAGGCGCTGGCTTACGAGCGCGAGATGCTGGGTAAATTTGATAAGACTGCTAATCATTAATTAATGAAAGATTGCCGGATGGCGCTGCGCTTATCCGGCCTACGGAAGACGGTGAACTGTAGGCCGGATAAGGCGTTTATGCCGCCATCCGGCAATGCAAACCATTACCCGTTTGTTAACTTTTCAAACTCTTCACAGCCGGTATCGAACCCTTCCATACAGCTCAGATTCAGCCAGTGCAGC
>NZ_JARTLM010000010.1 GCF_029625905.1 Hydrogenovibrio sp. 3SP14C1 | reverse complement strand
GGGGAACTGAAAAGGTAGCTCATTAGCTAACCTTTTTCTATTCCTAGGTGTTGCACTTGCTTGTTGAATCTATGACTATAAAAGAAACGTGGTTTATTTAACCAAGTTGCTTATTTATGGTATTTCGGGCTTAGCTCTGTGACGGCGTTAATAAAAGCACCGGCGTGCTCAGGATCAATCTCCGGATGAATACCATGTCCCAAGTTAAAGACATGACCCGTTCCATGGCCATATTTCTCTAAAATAGTGGCGACTTCTTCACGAATTCTGGCTGGAGATGCATATAAGATACTCGGATCCATATTGCCTTGTAGCGCAACTTTATCCCCCACGCGTGCACGTGCTTCATCAATGTCAGTTGTCCAGTCCAATCCTAGCGCATCACAACCTGTTTCAGCCATTGATTCCAACCATTGACCACCACCTTTTGTAAACAGGATGACAGGCACTTTACGGCCATCGTTTTCACGTTTAAGACCATCGACGATTTTTGCCATGTAGTTTAATGAAAAGGCTTTGTAATCCCGTGGCGTTAAAACACCACCCCATGTATCAAAAATTTGTATGGCTTGTGCGCCCGCTTCAATTTGTGCATTTAGGTAAGCAATAACCGAATCCGCTAATACATCTAAAATATGGTGAAGCGTTGCAGGTTCGTCATACATCATCGCTTTGATTTTCGCGTAAGTTTTGCTCGAGCTGCCTTCGACCATATAGGTTGCCAAGGTCCAAGGGCTACCAGAGAAACCAATCAGCGGTACTCGGCCGTCTAAGGCTTTACGGATGGTGCTGACCGCATCCATTACATAGCCTAAATCCGAAGCCATATCCGGAACGAATAATTTTTTCGCGTCAGCCATGCTTCTAACCGGCTTGTCAAAAATTGGACCTTCGCCTGTTTTAAAACGTAACTCTAGCCCCATTGCATCTGGAATCGTCAAAATATCAGAAAACAGGATGGCGGCATCCAGCGGATAACGTTCAAGGGGCTGCAAGGTGACTTCGCATGCCAGTTCCTTATTACGGCATAAATCCATAAAAGAGCCTGCCTGTTGACGCGTTGCGCGGTACTCAGGTAAGTAGCGACCTGCCTGGCGCATCATCCAAACGGGCGTCTGGTCAACAGGCTCTTTGAGTAGGGCACGTAGTAAACGGTCATTTTTTAGCTCCGCCATAGGGAATCCTTTTATTTTAGCTAATACGGTCAAAATGAGACGGCTGATTGCAACAGCATAAGATCTCAAAAAATTTAATGGGTTATTTTAACGGTTGATGACATGAAAATGTTATAAAAAGTGTGCTAAATCATATCGATTGTTATCGATTGACGGGATTTAAGCGATCAATGGCATAAGGTGAGTGTATTTTGACAAACATTGCGCCTTGAAATAAAAAACCAAACCCGCGCGCTTCAATGACTTTGCCTTCAAGTTCTTCGAGGTCATCATAATTGAAACGATCCCAGTCGGCTTCACGAATACGAATCCCTGTCGTGTCCATATTGAGAATATAGTTGTTTGAGCTTTTATCGACTTTGACGACCTTGCCTCTGTAAATATGATAACCCTCATCATCTGTCGTGATGTTGGAAGAAGGGGCGACCGGATAATTTAAATCAGGGCGTTTTTCCGCCAGACTCCAAAGAGCAACCTTGTTTTGCCGGGCATCTTTTTCAGCTTGATAATAGCATTGTTGATGTAATTCATTTGGTGGCTCGGATTGGGCAAGTGCCAGACCACTTTCAAGCACCAGTTTTTGTAAATTAACAATTTTATCGCCCTCTTTGACATAAAGGTGGACATAAGTTCGATAAAATTCATCGGAGCGTTTTTGATCGTATTCCACGCCGACATTGAGGTTATGGTTTGCCAATATCGTATTAAGGTTGGCTTGTGATGCTTTGGAAAGAGGCTGGCCTGAGGTATAAAACTTTTGTTTCTTTTCAATTTGGGGCGCTTCTACCCCAATCAAGCGATATTGCTTATTTTGAATAATGACCGTATCACCGCTTAAAGCAAAGCTGGCTTTGACCCAGACATCAATCTTTTTAGGGGCACAGTCATCAGCATGCGCTATAAACGGCACTAAGAAGAGTAGGGCACTGATAAAAAGCAGCGGTATCGGTGTTCTGTGGATAAATGATTTCATAGCGCTTATTGTATAGTCTTTTGCGTAGAATTGAAAAGCAAAATGCACCAAGGCCAAAAGCAATCGTTACATCACTATACTAGGCTGTCTATGGACTGAAAAGTAGAGGAAAGGAATCGGGGGCGGAAAATAAAAAAGGCCGAAAAGACGGCCTTTTTTGGGTATTTTGTAACGTTTACAAAATAGTGAACTGAAGTGCTTACTTGCGCATACCGTATTTTTGACGGAATTTTTCAACACGACCTTCTGTATCAACAAGTGATTGCTTACCTGTGAAGAAAGGATGTGATGCACTAGAAACTTCGATACGAACTAGTGGGTATTCTTTACCGTCTAAAGTAATGGTGTCGCCAGAAGTCTTTTCAATCGTTGAACGAGTTAAAAAGGTTTCACCAGTAGAGATATCCTGGAAAACAACTTCATTATATTCTGGATGAATGCCTGCTTGCATGATGACGGTCCATTGTATTATGTAGCTTTCGATTTACCTTTTATCATTTTTGCTAAGTGATTAGTTTGGTTAACCAACTAAGTAAATCACTAGCAATCAGGCAAAGCTGAATAGCCACTATGTTTAAAAAAGAAAGCGAAATTATAGAACTAAAAAACTAAATTGCAAGAAAAATCATCAATTAATTAATGAACTTACTGAAAATTTTGCCTGCTAGTAACCTTTATAAGGCTTTCACAGGCCTTGCGATACGATTATCGTTTCATCGCTGTAAAGAGTTCGTCATTCGTTTTGGTTACTTTTAGTTGATCAATTAAAGTTTCAATTGCTTCAACTTCGTTATTTAAGCCCTGTAAGAAACGGCGTAAAATCCAAATGTTTTGTAGCTCATCAGGTGTGGTGAGTAATTCTTCTTTACGCGTTCCAGATTTCTCGATATTGATCGCAGGGAAAGTTCGTTTCTCAGCAATACTACGAGATAAGTGGAGTTCCATGTTCCCCGTTCCTTTGAATTCCTCAAAGATTACTTCGTCCATTTTCGAACCAGTATCAACCAATGCGGTCGCGATAATGGTCAAAGACCCCCCTTCTTCGATATTTCGAGCGGCCCCGAAGAATCGTTTAGGACGATGAAGCGCATTGGCATCCACACCACCGGTCAAGATTTTCCCTGAAGATGGCACAACCGTGTTGTAAGCACGTGCTAGACGTGTAATGGAATCAAGTAGTATGACCACATCTGTTTTATGTTCAACCAGGCGCTTGGCTTTTTCAATGACCATTTCAGCGACCTGAACGTGCCGTGTTGCTGGTTCATCAAACGTAGATGAAATGACTTCCCCTTTAACGGTTCTTTGCATTTCAGTCACTTCTTCCGGGCGTTCATCAATAAGTAGAACAATCAAGTAGGCTTCCGGGTGATTTTCCGCAATGGATTGTGCAATCTGTTGCAGAATAACCGTTTTCCCTGATTTTGGCGGTGCGACAATCAAGCCACGTTGGCCTTTACCAAAGGGAGCAGCGATGTCGATGATTCGCGTTGTGATATCTTCGGTAGTGCCGTTCCCTGATTCCATTTTCAAACGTTCTTGAGGATGAAGCGGTGTCAGGTTTTCAAATGCGATTTTCTTACGAGCAACGTCCGGGTCTTCAAAGTTGATACGCTCGACTTTCAACAGCGCAAAATAACGTTCACTGTCTTTAGGCGGGCGAATTTTACCTTGAATCGTATCCCCTTTACGGAGTCCAAAGCGTCTGATTTGACTTGGCGAGACATATAAATCATCCGGTCCAGCCAAGTAAGAGCCATCTCCAGATCGAAGAAAACCAAACCCATCCGGTAGGATTTCTAATACGCCTTCACCATAGATGTCTTCGCCGCTTTTAGCATGCGCTTTTAAAATGGCGAAAATAATTTCTTGTTTTTTTAATCGGGCTAGATTTTCTAGACCTTTTTCAGCAGCGATGTCTAAAAGAGCGGCGGCTGACATTTTTTTGAGATCGTTTAAATTCATAAATATGTAACTGTCTTTGAGTTAATTGAATTGGGTTTGGAGATTGTTTAGAGAAATGAATAGGATGATTTAGAGTAACTGCGTCCTTTAGAAGGACGCAGTTTGCTTTGAAGACGAAAGCTTATAGGTTTCCGTCTAAGAAAGCACATAATTGTGATTTAGATAAAGCACCAACTTGGGTTGCATCAACTTCACCATTTTTAAATAGTACTAAAGTTGGGATGCCTCTGACACCATATTTTGGTGGAGTCGCTGGGTTTTCATCAATGTTTAGCTTAGCTACTTTAATTTTGCCAGCGTACTCACCTGCAACTTCATCCAAGATCGGGGCAATCATTTTACATGGTCCACACCACTCAGCCCAAAAATCCACTAATACTGGAAGGTCTGATTGTAGTACTTCACTGTCAAAATTTGCATCTGATGTCGCGATCATGTTGTCACTCATAGGTTGGTAACTCCTTAAAATTGTTTCTCTCGTTCTAACGCCTACACGAATGCCCGAATATTTTGGAGGGGAGTCGTATGAGAAGAAGCCAGAATCAAGATAAGATATTTCGCCTAGAAATATGGAAGGGTCTTTGCAGACAAACCCCCTGTTCATTATATGGCGAACGTTGAATTTTTGATATTTCGATAATTATTACATTGTTTTAGCCAATAATGCAAGAAAAAAATGAAATAGTTTTTATTTTGTTGCCTAAAAATCGCATAAAGCAATCAAAATCCTTATTAAATAAGGCTTTGGTTAGTTATTGGAACATAAAAATAGCGTGTTAAGTTCGGAATAAAAGATGCCTCAAGCCGCAAAATCCCTTAGGATATGCGCTAATAGAACGATAAAAGTTTGGTTACGTTTGAATGGATATTTCACATATATTAAATGACTTAAATGATGCACAACGCGAAGCCGTTACCGTGGAAGATCAGCATGCTTTGATTTTAGCCGGGGCGGGAAGTGGAAAGACACGAGTATTAGTGCACCGCATTGCCTGGCTCACTCAAGTAATGGGGTTTTCAGCTTATAATGTTTTGGCGGTGACCTTTACCAATAAAGCCGCCAGTGAGATGCGTGCCCGTGTGGAAGCCTTGATTGGTAGTCAGTCGCAAGGAATGACGATGGGTACCTTTCACGGCATCGCTTATCGATTGCTTCGCACGCACTATAAAGAAGTTGGACTGCCTCAGGGGTTTCAAATCCTTGATGCCGATGACCAGAAAAGAGTCATTAAACGTCTTTTGAAGGCATTGGAACTGGATGAGGCGCAGTGGCCTCACAAGCAAGTGCAAGCGTTTATCAACGGTGAAAAAGAAGAAGGACGGCGTCCCCATCATATTGATCCGGGGCATAATCCTTTCGTGCGCCAAATGGTGCAGGTCTACCAAGCCTATGAAGAGCAATGTAAACGAGCAGGCCTGGTCGATTTTGCGGAACTCTTATTAAGAGCGCATGAACTTTGGTTGAAAAACCCACAAGTCTTAGCGCATTATCAAGCACGGTTTCGCCATATTCTAGTGGATGAGTTTCAAGACACCAACAGTTTGCAATATGCTTGGCTCCGCGTGTTAGCGGGGGCGACTGGCCGATTGTTTATTGTGGGGGATGACGATCAATCCATTTATGGCTGGCGTGGGGCGAAAATCGAAAATATTCGTCGTTTTGATGAAGATTTTTCCGATGTTAAAACCGTTCGTTTGGAGCAAAATTACCGTTCTACAGGCACGATTTTGAAAGCGGCAAACGGCTTAATTGCTTATAACCAAGACCGTATGGGAAAAAACCTTTGGAGTGCGGGGGATGAAGGTGAGCCAATCCGAGTGTATGAAGCCTTTAACGATTTGGATGAAGCACGTTATGTCTGCAACCAAGTTGAAAACTGGTGTGAGCAGGGCGGTAGCCGTTCTGAAATAGCAGTTTTGTATCGTTCTAATGCGCAATCACGCGTGATGGAGCAAGCGTTGTTGCAAGCACAGATTCCTTATCGTGTTTATGGTGGACTGCGTTTCTATGATCGTGCCGAAATTAAAGATGTATTGGCTTACTTGCGTTTATTGGTAAACACCGAAGACGATGCCGCTTTTGAACGAGTTTATAATCAGCCTCCGAGAGGAATTGGGAATAAAACCGCCGATCAGATTCGTGAAGTGGCGAGAATGCAAGAAATCTCATTATGGCAAGCGGCTTCACAAATGGCGCAAGATGGTTTGACGGCTCGCGCAAAAACAGCCGTGAATGGTTTTTTATCTTTAATAGAGTCGTTAAAAGACAGCACGGAATCATTGAGTTTGCAAGATCAGGTTATTCAGGTGATCTCGCGTTCAGGCTTGCAATTGCATTTTGAAAAAGATACCTCTGAACAAGGCCAAAGCCGTCTTGAGAATTTGGATGAATTGATTAACGCGGTCAGTGTGTTTAAGCCGGTGCAGAATAATGAAAGTGTAGAGGGCGTTGTACCTGAAGAAATGGCGATGACCGAAGCCTTTGATCAACCCAATTTTGAAAATCCGTTGGCAGAATTCTTAGCTCAAGCGGCGTTGGAAGCTGGAGAACAACAAGCAGATCAATGGGAGTCATCGGTGCAATTGATGACGTTGCATGCCGCGAAGGGGCTAGAGTTTCCTTTGGTCTTTATGATTGGGCTGGAAGAAGGGCTTTTCCCATCTCAACAGTCACAAGAAGATCCTTATCGTTTAGAAGAGGAACGACGTTTGGCCTATGTTGGGGTGACGCGAGCTGAAAAACAATTGATGATTTCATTTGCCAATCGGCGTCGAATGCACGGCTCTGAATTTTATCCACTCCCATCACGCTTCATCAAAGAGATTCCGGAAGATTGTGTTCAAATGGTACGCTTGAGTGGCTCAGTTAAACCATACGGTGAAAGCGCCGGCCAATCCAGCCGAGGGTTCAGCATGCCAAATGAGTCTGGGTTTACGGTTGGAGAAAATGTCTTTCATCAAAAATTTGGAGAAGGCACAGTGCTGGGTACGGAAGGCGCGGGGGACCATGCCCGTATTCAAGTCAACTTCACACATGCCGGCACAAAATGGCTAGTTGCCGCGTTTGCCAAACTTGAGAAGCGCTAAATGTTTCAGGTAGATCAACTGTCAAAATGCCCTTATTTAAAGCCTGTTTCCTTTTCGCTTGCTGCGGAAGAGGTCTTGGTGCTTTCAGGCGTTTCCGGTTCTGGAAAGTCGGTTTTGTTACGCGCCATAGCGGATTTAGATCCGCATGATGGAGACGTGCGTTTGGAAGATAAACCTCAATCAAACTGGAAAGTGACCCAATGGCGTAAAAAAGTCATGTGGTTTCCAGCAGAAACCGCCTGGTGGGAAGACTCGGTCGCAACCCATTTCCCTGAAATACACGCTAAAAGTCGCCAGGACTGGTGGCTTTCCGCGTTAGATAAGCTGTATTTACCGTCCAGTATTTTAAAGAAACCAGTCGATAAATTGTCCAGTGGTGAAAAGCAGCGCCTAGCTTTGATCCGAGGATTAATCGAAATGCCTCAGGTATTATTGCTGGATGAAGTGACTGCAAATCTGGATCCGGAATCAACGTTAGCGGTTGAATCATTGATTTCGGAATATTTAATCGAGCAACAGGCTTGCGCTATTTGGGTCACGCATGATCCGCAGCAGGCAAAGCGTATTGGTAGCCAACAGCTTGAGTTGCACCGAGATACTGTCGCTTGAAAAGGTATTAAATTGAAGAGGATTCAAGTTTCATGACAGCTGCTTCTCACTCTTCCCAAACACCGAAGTTTTCGCCTAAACTGGAGCGAGCCCAGATTGCTTGGTCTACAGAAGGTGTACCAACGTCGATACTCTTTGATGATGTGTATTATTCCAAGTTAGATGGCATGGCGGAAGTTGCGTATATTTTCTTGAACCATAATAATCTGCCTGAACGCTTTGATGCTTTGTTGCCGACGGATCGATTCTGTATTGCGGAAACCGGTTTTGGCGCAGGATTAAACTTTTTGAAAACCTGCCTACTTTGGTTGGAAAAAGCGCCGCCCGGTGCACAATTACACTTTATTTCATTTGAAAAATTCCCGCTCACCCAGACGGAACTGGTAAAGGCTTTGAGTGCTTTTGACGAACTGAAAGAGATTTCTAAAGCCTTACTGGAAGCGCTTCCAATACCGTTGCCTGGCTGGCATGATGTATTGCTGTTTGATGAACGGGTTCGGCTTACCCTTTGGTTTGGCGATGCCTTGAAAGGATTGCCTGAATTTGATCTCAAAGTGGATGCTTGGTTTTTAGATGGCTTTACGCCACGCAAGAATCCCGAAATGTGGCGACCGGAATTGTATGTACAGATGGCAAGGCTGAGTAAAGAAACAACCACGTTTGCCACTTTTACGGCGGCGGGCGAGGTAAGAAGAGGGTTGGAACAGCATGGTTTTGAGGTCGAAAAAGCACCAGGTTATGCTAAAAAGCGAGAAATGTGCTTCGGGCGGTATGCGCACCCTCGGCCTTTTTCTTCCAAAGCGCCTTGGTTCGAATCACCTAAAGCGGCTAATCCAAGGCCGAAAAAAGCGGTCGTGATTGGTGCAGGCTTAGCTGGGGCTGCGGTTGCGCACCAATTGGCTTCTCAGGGCCTTTCGGTCACGGTGTTAGAGCAAGAAACGGCGGTGGCTCAGCAAGCTTCCGGTAATCTTGCCGGTGCGATTCATCCATTGGTAACCGCGGATTGGAATGTACGCAGTCAATTTTATCTAAAGGGATTTGAAAGCGGTCTGCGATGGTTGCGCCCGTGGTTTGACTCGCAAAGCATTGTGGGTCAACAAAATGGCTTAATGCAGTTGACGATGACGGACACCATGCATCATCGATTACAAGAGGCTTTAACAAGAGTGGGATTGCCGAAGTCATTTGCTTATTGGTGTGATGCAAACCAAGCCAGTGAGTTGATTGGTCAGAAAACAGACCATGAAGGACTCTTTTTTCCGGAAGCTGGCTGGGTTCAGCCAGCTTCTGTGGTGATACAGTGTCTTGCGCATGATTCAATTGAGTTAAAATTAAAAGAAAGGGTTGTTTCCTTGCAGTCGTTGACTGAAAAAAATGACCAGGCCTGGCAGATTTTGACACCCTGTCATACCTATCATGCTGATGTGGTGGTGGTTGCAACGGGAGCGTTAAATGATGCTTTGAATCAGCAGTTGAATTTACCCATTCGTCCTGTCAAAGGGCAAGTATCTCACTTTCAAACAGCTGATGTAAAAGGTACATTAAAGACGACCGTGACGCATCGGGGGTATTCCATGAGCGGAAATTTTGGAACGGATTCGCCTTATGCTGCGATTAGTGGAGCAACCTTTGAAGCACCAGACTTATCCTCCGAGTTATCTCAAGCCTCTCAGTCAGAAAATCAACGCTTAGCTCATGAAGCATTACCTGATTGGTTAACGACCTCTAATGTGACTGAAGGTAAAGTTGGTTTTCGTCCGACAACACCGGATCATTTACCCTTAATTGGTGCGGTGCCCGATTTTGAGTGGATGAAAACAGCCTATTTTGAACAATCACATACCCACGCAGTTTATCGCTACGCCGAACAACGTTACCAAGCTGGGCTATATGTGTCCAATGGTCATGGTGCTCGAGGTTTAATGTCGGTATTTTTAGCAGCAGAAGTGATTGGCGGAATGGTTTCTGGTGCCGACCCAGTCCTGCCAAAAAGTTTGTATCATGCAGTGCACCCTGCACGTTTTGCCATCCGACATTGGCGAAGCGGAAAATCGATGCTGTAAAGCATTTTTTTATAAATTAAGCTTTTTAAGACTGTTTACACTGTTCTAATGGTTAGAATCGCGTAAAATGACTGCCATAAATTTATTTTAAAGTATCGTTTAGGTACACTTACTACTATCGTAATCTTCTTTATAAGGAATCTGTATGAAAATTGTTTTGATACTCGCAGGGGTCATTATTTTAGCCATTATGTTTGACTGGTTTGGTAGTCGGGAGATGATTAAGTCAGGGTTGGATTCGACACAATCAGCCTTCGATAAAGTTCAGACGACGGGCGATGATATTTCAGAATCAGTAGAAAGAATCAGTAATGCGCAGAAAGGAGCAGAGTGAATATGAAATTGTTTAAGCAGTTACGTAAGTTTATTTTAGTGGTCGGGATGGGGTCTGTTTCAATGGGCGCTTATGCGATTGAAGGCAATGCCGGCCTAGATTTATCATTGTCGAATGATGCTGGGAATATTGGACTTTATTCTTTGCGTGAAACCCCACATGAGTTGACAAACTTGGGGGCGGACTTCCTTTTTAACAGTAAAAGTGATCGTTTTTTAGATGTTTATGGCAGTTTGGCACGAAAAGGTTTATTAGGGAATAAAAATCTTGAGCTGGGCTTAAAAGGAAAGTTATTTTATATCGATGAAGATAAAAATAATCTAAGCGGTTACGGTCTGATGATTGGTGGCCTAGGTCGTTATTGGTTACCGACGGAAATTCCAACCGCCTTCGCAATGGAGTATTTATATGCGCCTTCGATTGTCACGTCTGGTGATGCGGACACCGCTTCAGAATTCAATGCGCGTGTTGAAATGAGAATTCTACCGAGTGCGGTTGGTTATGTCGGTTACAGAAAATTGAATGTTGAGTTTAATGAAAGTAACTATGAAGTGGATGATAGTTTTCATCTTGGGGTGAGAGTTGCCTTTCAGTAAAGTTTAAGTGATTTAAAAAGGCTCCTTAAAGGAGCCTTTTTTATTTCTGCGGCTTAATAACTTAGGTTGCTTTATATCCTGGAATTTGGCTGTGATCAACCTCATCAATCTGGCTGGGGTTTAAGTAAGCTTTTGCATAGGTCAAATAGACCTTGTCTCGGATAAACAAGTTGAACAAATCTGGATCAATATGGCCGTCTTGTTTCATGAATCCTAAAATACGTAAGCTTTCAGAGAGGGTTTTGGCTTTTTTGTAAGGCCGATCACCCGCTGACAAAGCTTCAAAGATATCAGCAATCCCCATGATTCTAGCCGGTATGGACAACTCTTCGCGGGTTAGTTGATCAGGGTAGCCCTGTCCATCCATTCTTTCGTGGTGTCCGCCCGCGTATTCAGAAACGCGCTGTAGTTCTTTCGGGAAAGGTAATATATCCAACATATGAATCGACATTGCTGCATGATCTTGCATAATGTTTCGTTCTTCATCATTTAACGTGCCGCGCGGAATGTTTAAGTTAAGAAATTCATCGGCTGTTAACATTGGCTGTTCAGTGCCTTCCAGTGTTCGATAAAGTTCAGATTGAATACTTTTTAAAAAATCGGCAGATGATTCATTGAAAAATACCTGGCCAATATTAATGTCTTGTAGTCGTTGAGAGTATTCAAAGTACTTTTTTTGTGAGGCCTCTATTTCCTTTGTAGGGATATTATGTTGTTGTGCAAGCGATTGAAATGCTTTTAAATTCAAGCGAGTTTTAATGAGTTCTATCCGGTCGAACACCGTTTCCAGCTTGGTTGATTTATCCATGATGTATTCAGGGGTCGTCAATTTGCCGCAATCATGAAGCCAGGCGGCAGTTTCCAGTTCAAACAAATCGTTTTCGTCCATCTGAAAGGTTTTAAAATCAGGGTGGTTCGATTCAGAGGCCGCTTTGGCTAACATCATCGTAATAACCGGCACTCTTTGACAGTGTTCACCGGTATAGGGAGATTTTTTATCAATTGCATCAGCGACCATTTTGCTGAAGGCTTCAAACAGTTGTTTGTGTTCATCAATCAGCTGACGGTTAGTTAGCGCAATAGACGCTTGGGAGGCCAAAGAGCGGACCAAGCTCTCTGACTCTTTTGAGAACGCAATCACGTTTCCTTGCTCATCCATCGCATTGACCAGTTGTAAGACACCAATGACTTCTTGGTCAAAGTTTTTAAGCGGAATGGTCAGCATCGACTTTGTTCGATAATGTACCTGCTGATCAAAAGCCAAGGCACCGGAAAAATCAAAAGCTTGGCCGGAATAGATGTCTTCGATGTTAACCATGTTGCCTTTGATGGCGACATAGCTGGCAACGGTCGTCAGATTTTCTTCACCAGTTGCTAAGGTTAGTGCAATGGGTGGAAAGGAAATGGCATCCGGGTGGTTGCCTCCGAGTTTAATATCTAGCGAGGTGTTTTGTACCACATCAAAATGAAGTTGTTGTTGATCGATGACACGGTATAAAGTTCCTCCATCCGCATGGGTCAAGGATTGTGCACTGGTTAATATCTGTTGCAAAAGAGTGGGGGTATCGCTTTCCGCAGACAGTGCAATACCGACTTGGTTCAGTTGTTCAATCTTTTCGAGTAAAGAGTCGGTCATGGGGGAACTCTATGAAATGGAAAGCCCAGTTTGACATAATTTATTTATAATGTAAATTGTGTTTAAGGGCGCTGTTTTGCCTTACATGATGACTTAATAATAATTCAGGTTACCGAAATGCAGTTGCGAATTTTAGGATGTAGTGGCGGGGTTTCGTCAGGTCAAGGGACCACTGCATTTTTGGTGGATAATACCTTGATGGTGGATGCCGGAACGGGTGTGGAAACGTTGACGTATCAGGAGATGCTTCAGGTTGAAACGGTTGTCTTGACGCATAGCCATTTGGATCATGTTTCGCATTTACCTTTCTTGTTGAATAACCTTATTAATAGCGCACATAAAACCATTCAAGTCTATGCGCTACATCATACGGTTGAAGCCCTCAAAAAGCATATTTTCAATGACGTTATCTGGCCTGATTTTACGACTTTGCCTACTCATGATCGTCCTTGTGTACACTTAAATATTGTAAAATACGGTGATGTATTGTCATTTGGGGATAAGCAAGTAGTGGTTTTGCCTGTTCATCATTCTGTTCCGACTGCAGGCTATTGGATCGGTAACGAAGAAGCGGCGTTTGCCTTTAGTGGTGATTGTTCTCAAAACGATGCCTTGTGGCAAGCATTGAATAATTTGCCACCTGTCGATATGTTGATTATGGACAATCAATATTCAAAAATTGATAAAAGCATCAGTGAGTTGGCGAAACATTACTACCCTGACGCCCTTAAATTTGACCTTGAAAAATTGAATTATCGACCCTCGCTGTTTATTTCGCATCTGCCGGTGCATCACAAAGAAATGGTGATGAAAGAAATTCGAAAAGTACTCTCAAGTTGGAAGCCCAGCGTATTGGAAGCCGGTCAAATTTATACTGTGGCGACAGCGAAAAAACAATGATTGTTAGGAGCAATTCCGGGATGGAATTATTTAAAGTGTTGGTGGTTGAAGATAATCTAGTCAACCAGAAAGTCGCGGTAGCGTTGTTGGCGAAAATGGGATATCAGGCCGATGTCTCAGGCAATGGTCAAGAAGCTTTGGAGGCTTTGGACAAAACAGCTTATGACCTGATTTTAATGGACTGTCAAATGCCAGTGAAAGATGGGTATGAAACGACACGAGCCATTAGAAAACTGGAAAGCCCGCTTTCGGAGATTCCGGTTATTGCGATGACGGCCAATGCGATGGCCGGTGATGATGAAAAGTGCTACGAAGCAGGAATGGATGATTATATGACCAAACCCATTGATTCTAAGTTGATGGCAGAAAAAATTGCTGTTTTCGCACAGCAAAAACAAAATGTTACGGAAGTAAATAATCAGTGATATTGAACTGAATACAGAGTATATGAGAAGACCATGAACCAAAAAATTGGCTTGTTGATTATTGGAGATGAAGTGTTGTCTGGCAAGCGACAAGATAAACACTTGAACCAAGCAAATGCTTTGTTAAAACCTAGAGGGCTGGAGTTGACCTGGGTAAACATTTTAGGCGATGAACCCGGTTTCTTGGTGGACACGCTTAAATCCAGTTTTGAGTCGGGCGATATTGTGTTTTCCTTTGGCGGAATTGGAGCGACACCGGATGACAGAACTCGTCAGGCGGCAGCAAAAGCCCTAGGCTTGCCGATTGAACGACACCCGGATGGGGTTAAAGAAATTGAAGCACAGTTTGGGAAAGAGGCTTATCCTCAACGTATTCGAATGGCGGAGTATCCGAAAGGTGCGACGATTATTCCCAATTTTTATAACCGAGTGCCAGGATTTTCGATTCAGAATCATCATTTTATGCCTGGCTTTCCAATGATGGCGAAGCCAATGATGGAATGGGTGCTGAACCAATATTATCCGCATTTAAAACTGGAACCTAAGGTTGAAAAAACCATTCGTTTGATTGATGGGCATGAGTCTGAATGGATCACATTTATGGAGGCGTTTGAAGTCGAGTTTCCAACCTTACGTCTATTTAGTTTGCCGAGTATTTCAGAGCAAGGTGATCGCACAATCGAACTGGGCGTTGAAGGGTATGAAGCGGACGCTCAAAAAGGGTTGGATGCGCTGATCAGCGAAGCCAATAAGCGAGAAGCTTCGTTTGAACTTATATAGAGAATGCTGTTGAAGACGAATACCATAGATGTGCTGATTATTGGTGCCGGTGCATCGGGGCTGATGTGTGCCGCCACAGCGGGTTATCGTGGGCGAGAGGTATGGGTTCTCGATCATGCCCCTAAAGCAGCGGCGAAAATTCGAATTTCCGGCGGAGGAAAATGCAACTTTACCAATCAAGTGGTTACGCCAAACGACTTTATTTGTCAAAATCCGCATTTTGTTAAAAGTGCATTGGCTCGATACCAACCTCAAGATTTTATTGATCTGGTTGATCGACATGGATTGGAATATGAAGAGCGGGAGCTTGGAAAGTTGTTTTGCCGACATCGTGCTGGAGACTTGATTCATATTTTGAAAACTGAATGTGACTGGGCGGGGGTGAACCTTCAATTAAATACTTCTGTGAAGGCCATTACAAAATTAACACCGAAAACGCTTGCTGAAGCGGCGTTTCGAGTTGAAACGAGTGAGTATTTTATTGAGTGTCAATCGTTGGTGATCGCGACGGGTGCGCTTTCTTTTCCTAAGCTCAAAGCGAGCAATTTTGGTTACCAAGTTGCGAAACAGTTTGGCTTAAAACGAATTTCAAATCGACCTGGCTTGGTTCCTTTGGTTTTTGAAGGTAAGTGGCGAGACTTTTGTCATCAACTGAGTGGGATTGCATTGGATGTTAGCATCAGTACATTTGATGGTCAGCAAGAAAAATGTTTTGAAGAAGCCATGCTATTCACGCATCAGGGCATCAGTGGGCCAGGCGTATTGCAGATTTCCAATTACTGGCGGCCGGGTCAACCGATTAAAATTAATCTGCTGCCTAAGCTGGATGTTTTGGCGGAGTTGATGCGATTAAAACAAACTAATGCATCTCTGGTGCGTTGGCTGCAGCAGTTTTGGACAAAGAAATTTACCCAGGCCTGGCTGGAAATGTTTCCCATTGCGACTAAATTAGCTGACCTGCCCAATGAAGAGATCGAGCGGTTTGCTCAACAGATAACGCACTGGACGCTTTATCCCAGTGATACCGCAGGCTATGACAAGGCCGAAGTGACTTTAGGAGGGGTCGATACCGATGAGGTGTCGTCTAAAAACTTTGAAGCCAAGAAAGTACCGGGACTCTACTTTATTGGAGAAGTCTTGGATGTAACAGGGCATCTAGGTGGCTATAACTTTCAATGGGCTTGGTCTTCCGGGTTTGCGGCTGGGCAAACCGTATAACTGATATAATAAGCTAGGAAAACAAACAGAGACAAGACATGAATTTATTAGATTTAAAACCTGAAACGCGTGAACCGTTTTCGAAAACAGTACAGACTTTGATTCAAAAACATCAGATGGATCCTAATGAGATTTTTATGAATGTTTTGGAAAGCCAAGAAGCGCCTGAAATGAATTATTGGATGATGAAGGTTTTGATTCAAGAGCATTTTGTCTCACCTCAGCAAGAGGTGGCAAAAGATGCGGAAGGAACTTCTGTTAAACCTTTGCAGGCAGCCTGCTTGTTATCGAATGTGGGCGCTTTGGCGGCGTTGTTGGAAGTCAATGCTTTTCAGGGAGAGGTAACAGGGCGAGAGTTTCAACTGGCTGCTCGTATTGCTTCAAAGCAGGAAGATCAGGCTTTGTTGGGCGTGATTATGAAATATGCTCAAGAGACGGGAAGCTTGGAGTTGTTTATGCGTGAACTGCAATCCGCCCCGATGCAATAATAGCGTTTTTGCAAGAATAAATACTCTTTTGATAGTTAAAAGCTATCATTCTAGTTAAAACAATTAATTTTACTTATTTATTTTTTCGCATAGAATGAGTTTTGTATTCAAAATTAACTGTTTTTTATGAACTTAGCGCTTTTGTTTAACATCGCTAAGTCGTTAACTAGGGAGAAAAATATGTCTCAAGCTTTAGAAAACAAAGAAGGTCAAACCGTTCCAAGTGTTGTCTGGCCAACGCGTCAAAATAATGAATGGGTCAATGTAAAAAGTGATGATATCTTTAAAGGTCGCACGGTTGTCGTGTTTTCTTTGCCAGGTGCGTTTACCCCAACTTGCTCTTCTTCTCATTTACCTCGTTACAATGAACTTGCACCGGTTTTCTTTGAAAACGGTGTAGACGAAATTGTGTGTTTATCCGTTAATGATACGTTTGTCATGAACGAATGGGCAAAAGATCAAGAATCGACCAATGTTACTTTAATTCCGGATGGAAACGGTGAATTCACTGACGGCATGGGCATGTTGGTGGATAAAGCCGATTTAGGATTTGGGAAACGTTCATGGCGTTACTCAATGCTGGTTAAAGATGGTGTTGTTGAAAAAATGTTTATCGAGCCGAGTGTACCAGGCGACCCATTCGAAGTGTCGGATGCGGATACGATGTTGGAATACATCAACCCTAACGCGCAACCTAAGAAAGTAGCGACAATCTTTACAAAGCCAGGTTGCCCATTCTGCGCGAAAGCGAAGGCGGCTCTAGAAGATGCCGGGATTGAGTATGAAGAAATTACCGTTTCACATTCTGATGTGACTTCTCGTACACTGCGCGCGGTGGCCAATGCGGATACCGTTCCGCAAGTGTTTATGGAAGGGAAGCATATTGGGGGCTCTGACGATTTAGCGGCTTATTTAGCAAAATAATCGACAGTTCTTTACCGGAAAAACCACCAGGCCTGGTGGTTTTTTCTTTAATATTAATCATTCAAGAATCTCTATTTATCCAAGCCAGAAAAGATAAATAGCGATTTTTAAAAGAGGAAAACACATGCAATATGATTATGATCTGATTGCCATTGGAGCAGGAAGTGGTGGCCTGTCCGTTGTGGAAAGAGCAGTAGGGTATGGCAAAAAGTGCGCCGTTGTTGAAGCCAAAAAAATGGGTGGTACTTGCGTTAATATTGGATGTGTGCCTAAAAAAGTCATGTGGTTTGGCGCGCAAATCGCCGACTCTTTAAGAGATGCCCCGGATTTCGGGTTCCACGTGGAACGAAAAGGCTTTGACTGGTCCGAGCTGGTGAAGCGTCGTGAACAATATATTTCTAACATTACCACTTGGTATGGCGGCTATTTCAAGGAGTTAGGCATTGACGTGCTAGAAGGCTGGGGAAGCTTTGTCGATGAACATACCGTTTCAGTTGACGGCAAGTTGGTCACCGCAGAAACAATCGTAATTGCGCCCGGCGGAACGCCGTTTATTCCAAATGAAACTGAAAATGCTGATTTGGGAATTACGTCTGATGGTTTTTTCGAGTTAACAGAACAACCGAACAAGGTCGCAGTCATCGGCAGTGGGTATATTGGTGTTGAGATTGCAGGGGTGTTACAGGCACTAGGTACTGAAACCACTCTCATCAGCCGTAAAGACCTTGTGTTGCGCGGTTTTGATGATATGGTGCGTGAAACCTTGACCGATGCCATGATTGAAAGTGGCATTAAAAAAGAATATCACTTTAAAGTGAAAAAACTCATTAAAGCCGCTGATGGAACCCTCACGATTGAATCGGAAGATGGTCAGCATTTAGAAGGGTTTGATGAAGTTATTTGGGCTGTGGGTCGTGAAACCTTAACTGAGCCATTAGCTTTGGATAAAGTCGGGCTTGTGCCGAATGGTCGAGGCTATATTGATGTGAATGAGTATCACCAAACACAAGTATCCAATATTTATGCAATTGGCGATGTGACAGGACAGGCGCAGCTAACCCCTGTTGCAATACGAGCCGGGCGTTATTTAGCGGAACGTTTGTATAACAACCAGCCTGAGCTGAAAATGGATTTATCAAAAGTGCCGACCGTCGTGTTTTCTCACCCGCCCGTTGGTGTGATTGGGCTAGCAGAACATGATGCTCGTAAAGAATATGGTCATGATAATGTTGAGGTTTATAGTGCGGTGTTTACCCCGATGCGTTATGCCTTTACCGAACATCAAATTAAAACAGCGTTAAAGCTGGTATGTGTCGGAGAAGACCAAAAAGTGGTTGGCATTCATATTGTCGGTGATGGTGCAGATGAAATGTTGCAAGGCTTTGCTGTAGCGGTTCAGATGGGCGCAACTAAAGCGGATTTGGATGCTACGATAGCGATTCACCCTTCTTCTTCAGAAGAGCTGGTGACCATGCAACCGATGATTTTAAAATAACCTTTTTTCAAGTGCTTCACGTTTCATGTGAAGCACTGGCTTTATCGTTTAATCTGGATTAGATGATATTTTTTTGAGCGTGCCTAAATTGGTGACGGCGGTATTGTCATCAATCATGGTATATCGCATGGTCATGCCTTTGGCCATGCCTTCCAAGTAAGTCACTAAGACGTCTTTTCCTTCTGTCTTGTAGCGCACCTTTTCAACGACATCCTTTGTCTCTGTTTCACCAGGTCGAAAGATCATCGTCATTTCTACTTGGCCTGTTAAATGCCATTTTCCAGCTAAAGGTCCTGGATCTGAGGTATTAGAACAGGCGGAGATAATGACCAAAAACAAACTGAAGACAAGTGTATAAAGAAGTTTCATATAAAATCCTTTTTTGTTTTTTATAAAAATTTAAGTATTTTAAATTCATTTAACAGCATTAATCGTATTTTAAGATAAAGAAAGTTTTTGGATGCTGTCCAGTATCCAAGCCACATCAGGCAGTATTTTTTCATCGCTGGGTTTGAATTTTCCCGTGCGAACCAGTGCTGCTTGTAAACCAGCGTTAACGGCGCCTTCCACATCACCTCGGACATCATCTCCAATCATTAAACATTGATTAGCAGGCACACCTGTCGAGGCGACGACTTCGTCAAAAAAAGTTTTATCCGGTTTTCCGGTAATAATGGCGTGCGTATCACTGGCCCATTCCAATGCATGGACAAAAGCGCCCGCGTCCAGCTTGAATCCTTCGGCATCTTTGTAATATTTGTTGTTACCGATACCAATTAAAGGGTAGCCCTGCTCAAGCAAATTGAAGGCTTTATTCAAGCTTTGATAGGTCAAGTTCTCTTGAGCGTCTCCCAGCAACACACAATTTGGGTTTGTTTGATTGATGTCTGCAAATTCGGGTTTTAAAAGGCTATGAATTAAACAGTATGGTCGAAGTTGATGATGTAAAAGGTACTGTCTAGCAGCTTTCGGTGCGGTAAAAAGCTCGGTTTCTTTCACATCAAATCCAAGCTGATCCAGTTGTTTTAAAATCATGTCACTGGGTTGGCTGGCCGTATTGGTGACAAAGCGAAGAATAAAGCCTTGCTGCTTTAAACGACGGACCGCTTCAACCGCACCAGGAAGGGCTTTTGTTCCGATATAGAGTACGCCACTGAGATCAAACAGCACGGCTTTAATATTGGGGTTGGAAGGAGAAGTCATAATCATCATCTTTCAGTATAAGGAATTTAATCTTAGCAAAAAGACCCAGTGAAACGAAGTGTGTTGTTAATTGCTTGACTGTTCGTTACCCAAGTCCAAATGTAGTAAGGGTTCTTTACGATGCCCAAGGTTGGATTGATAGTTTAATTGGAGTGATTCACTTTGATTAAACCACTGATGCATTTGCTGTTTGGACTGCTGGACAGCAGAAGCTAAATCTTTACCCTGAGCAAGGAACGTTGCAATGGCGGATGAAAAGCTGCATCCGGTACCATGTGTATGAGAGGTTTGAATACGAGGGCTTGAAAAGGGCATAGGAGAATGACCTGGCTGAAGTAATACATCGGTCGCCAGATTGGTTTCCAAGCCATGTCCCCCTTTTGCCACCATCGCTTGGACACCCATATTAACAAACGCGTCACTGATCGTGTCCAGTTCAGGAGCAATGTCATGAAAATCTTTGCCTAAGAGGTGGTTGATTTCAGGTAAGTTTGGAGTAATGACAGTGGCTTTAGGAAACAGTTGTTCTTTTAAGCCCGCCACCGCATTTTCGTCTAAAAGAGGATGCCCACTCGAGCTGATGAGTACGGTATCTAACACGATATTTTTCAGTGAGTACTGAGTGATTTTGTCAGCGACCACGTGAATTAAGTCTGCATTGGCAAGCATGCCGATTTTGACCGCATCCACCTTAATGTCCTGCAGCAAGGTCTCCAGCTGATGGCTTAAGGTGTCGGCCGAGGTCGCAGCAACGTGCGCAACGCCTTGGGAATTCTGTGCTGTTAGAGCGGTAATGCAAGTCAGGGCGTAGCCTCCTAGCGCATGGATACTTTTCAAATCAGCTTGAATTCCAGCGCCGCCATAAGGGTCAGACCCTGCAATGCTCAATACGGTGGGGGTGTGATTAGACATAGGGCAACGCTCTTGTTTGATAGGCCTCATTAAATGTGTCGATGAGTTTTTGTGCACTTTCCATTGTTGTATAGCCAGGCAGATTGAGTCCATTAATCATGGCGATACCGTTCGCTCCAGCTTGTATGACGTCAGTAAGATTATGCCGTTGAATACCACCAATGGCAACCACGGGAACATTCAACGTTTCCACCCAATGTTGAAGATTAATTAAACCGGTTGTTAGGTAAGATAACTGTTTGCTTTGGGTTTCAAAAATGGGGCCAATGGCAATGTAAGAGGGCTGTATGGTTAATGCCGAGTCAATTTCTTCTGGTGTGTGCGTGCTGATCCCTAATCGAATACCTGCCTGATGGAGTGCAGACAGGTTGGCCTGCAAAACATCCTCTTGCCCTAAATGTACGCCATAACTGTTGAGATAAAGTGCCATTTCCCAAAAATCATTGATGAAGAGCCTGGCTTGGTAGGACTTAGCAAGGCGATCGGCTTGCGCCAATTCATTTTCTAATGATTGTCCGTCTAAATCTTTTACACGAATTTGAGCGGTAGTGATGCCGGCGTCAAAAAGGGGTTTCAGTTTCTCAGCACGATCCACCAGCGGGTAAATACCCAGTGGTTTGTCAGGAGAATGACAGGTTTGGAATTGCATGATGGTTCCTTAAAACGGCCAGGCCTGGTTAATTTTGATGCCAAAAAGGCGTGCCAAGCACCGGGGTTGAAGGTGATGCCAGATCTCTTTCCTGCATCGTGCCAGCATCAAACGCATACACGCCTGCTTCAACGGCGGACTTGAAAGCTTTTCCCATAGTGATTGGATTGGGTGATAACGCTACCGCAGAGTTGAGTAGGATGCCGTCATACCCCATTTCCAAAGCTTGAACGGCATGAGATGGTTTTCCAATGCCGGCATCGACGATGAGTGTTAAATCTGGAAATCTCTGTCGGATTGCGTTTAGGTTGTATGGATTCATCAACCCTTTGCCCGAACCGATCGGTGAGCCCCAAGGCATTAGAATATTGCACCCTGCATCCACTAACCGTTGCGCTAAAACTAAATCATCTGTTGTGTAAGGAAAGACTTCAAAGCCCTCATTCACTAAAAATTCAGTCGCTTTCAGGAGCTCGAAGGGGTCGGGTTGCAAATTGTATTGGTCGCCGATCACTTCCAATTTGATCCAGTTGGTTTCAAAGACTTCACGCGCCATTTGAGCGGTGGTAATGGCTTCTTTCGCTGAATGGCAGCCTGCTGTATTGGGCAGAACATGACAGTTTAAAGACTTAATCATGTCCCAAAACGTTTTTCCGGCTTGGTCGCCGGCTGATTGCCGACGTAATGATACGGTGACAATTTCAGCACCAGAAGCCTTAATCGCCCCTTGCATCGCTTGGGGAGAGGAGTAAAGCGCCGAGCCGATTAATAAACGGCTATTAAGCGTTTTTCCGCCTACCGTCCATGACATGGGAGACGGTTTTTGAGCGTGTTCAGGTGTCAGGTTCATTTAACCTCCTTGCATCGGTGCGACGATTTCAATGCGATCATCTGTTTGAATGGACGTTTTTTCATACTGGCTGCGCGGTACGAAAGCTTCGTTGATGGCAACCGCAAAATTGTGTTCCTGATAGCGCAAATGAATTAGCAGATCGGTCAAAGATAATGAGGCGGGAACCGCCGTTATCTCATCATTGATCTGGACAGTAATGGTCGTCATATGTCTTTCCTTTTAAGTAAGACTAAGCTGCTGAATCAGACAGGATAGGGGTTTCGTTTAAGGCTTTTTCAACCACAGCAGGAGCTAATAAATAGCCATGGCGGTATAAGCCATTAATGCGAGTAGTTTTATTCTCATGTTGGATTCGCGGTAAATTATCTTTTAATGCTGGGCGACAGTTAGTGAGCATTTTGACAATGCGTGCTTCTCCAAATCCGGAATGTACGCTGTAAACGGCTGAAAGCAATTCCAAACTGGAACGCACAGACATGTCACTTTGATCTTCACTTTCAATTTCAGTGGCGCCCACCACATAACGATGATGGGGGCGTGGCACAATGTAAATTCGATAACGCGGATGCATTAAGCGCACCGGTCGAGAAAGTGAGACATCCGGTGCATCAAGCCAAAAGACTTCTCCTCTGACACCTCGAAGGTCGGAAATATCAGGTTTAGCGCCTAAGCCTCTCGCATCAAAGACCCAGTCAAAATCAGTGCATGCTTCACTGGTTTCAATTTGACCGTTAGACACTCGGGACACGATTTGATGCGTTTTCCATTTAACCGAAGGGTGTTTCTGTAAGAAAACTGTGCTTTGTTCCATGAACTGCTGTGCATTGACCTGCGCTTCTGTGGGCAGAAAAAACGCCTTTGTGTGCTGAGTGAGTTCGGGTTCCAAAGCTGTAATTGCAGCTTGATCCAATGTTTCAATTGAAGCAGCGGCCGGAATTTTTGATTGTAATTGAGTAATAAAATGCACTAATTCAGGCATGTCCGAACGATGAGCGGTGACTAAGCTGCCCTGTTTTTGAAATGCATGAGGAACCTTTATTTGTGCCAACAGTTCAGGCCAAAGTTGAATGGAGCGCATGCCGGCATCAAAGATGGCGGACTCGGCTGTTTCCAGTTCAGCAAAAGGTGCCAGCATCCCGGCCGCCACCAGCCCGGCGGCATTTTCAGACGCAGTGGAATCTTTTTCAAATAAGGTCACTTTGTGACCCGATTTGATTAAGTTCAACGCCAAAATGCGCCCGACCAGTCCAGCACCGGCAATGCCAATGGTTTGTGTTGTCATAATCAACTCCTCGCGTTACGACAACAAAGGTCGCAACGACGTGAATAATCGGGGCTTAAGAGCCTGTTTTGGTGATGTCTTCGACGTTGACGTACACTTCACTGCCTTGGTTCTTAAAGGTTTGTGACATTTCTTCCATCCCTTTGTTGACCGCATCTTCTGTGGATAGCCCTTGCTTATCCGCATAGTCGCGGACTTCCTGTGAGATTTTCATCGAACAGAATTTAGGACCACACATCGAACAGAAGTGCGCGACTTTAGCCGAATCTCTCGGCAAGGTTTCATCATGGAAGGCACGTGCTTTTTCGGGATCCAATCCTAGGTTGAACTGGTCTTCCCAACGGAATTCAAAGCGCGCCTGACTGAGGGCGTCATCTCTTGAGCGTGCGCCGGGATGGCCTTTTGCGATGTCTGCTGCATGAGCGGCCAGTTTATAGGTGATCAATCCTTCTTTAACATCATCTCTATTGGGTAAGCCAAGGTGCTCTTTAGGCGTCACATAACATAACATGGCGGTTCCAAACCAACCAATCATCGCCGCTCCAATCCCTGAAGTAATGTGGTCATAGCCTGGCGCGATGTCCGTTGTTAAAGGACCTAATGTATAGAAAGGGGCTTCATGACAATACTCCAGCTGTTTGTCCATGTTTTCTTTGATCATATGCATCGGCACATGACCTGGCCCTTCAATGATGACTTGGACATCATGCTTCCAAGCAATTTGAGTGAGTTCTCCCAACGTTTTGAGTTCGGCAATTTGCGCTTCGTCGTTGGCATCCGCTACGGAACCAGGGCGGAGACCATCCCCTAAAGAGAAAGAAACGTCGTATTGCTTTAAGATTTCGCAGATATCTTCAAAGTGGGTGTATAAAAAACTTTCTTTGTGATGCGCTATACACCACTTAGCCATGATGGAGCCTCCGCGTGAAACGATGCCGGTGACACGTTTCGCCGTCATTGGGACATAGCGCAACAAAACCCCTGCATGAATGGTGAAATAGTCGACCCCTTGTTCCGCTTGCTCAATCAAAGTGTCTCGGAATATTTCCCAGGTAAGGTCTTCCGCAACGCCGTTCACTTTTTCCAATGCTTGATAAATCGGTACTGTGCCAATTGGCACAGGAGCATTTCGTAAGATCCAGTCACGCGTAGTATGAATGTTTTGTCCTGTGGATAAATCCATCACCGTGTCAGCCCCCCAGCGAGTGGACCAAACCATTTTTTCCACTTCTTCACCAATTGATGATGTGGTGGCGGAATTGCCGATATTGGCATTTACTTTCACCAGAAAGTTACGGCCGATAATCATTGGTTCCGATTCTGGGTGGTTTATATTGGCCGGGATGACGGCACGCCCTTCAGCCACTTCTTTTCGTACAAATTCAGGCGTGATGTCTTCAGGCAAATTGGCACCAAAATTTTCCCCTTTTAAACGGGCTTCGCGTTCAGGATCATTGAGGTAACGACGTGTCATATCGCGTCGTTGGTTTTCTCGGATAGCGATAAATTCCATTTCAGGCGTGATGATGCCTTGGCGGGCATAGTGCAATTGCGTGACGTTTTGTCCAGGTTTTGCTTTCAATGGTTGGCGCATTAAGCTTGAAGCACCGGCAATGGCGGTTTCCATTTGTGTGCGGCTTTTATACCCATTGTCCTTTGGGTCGATAACGCGACCTTCATAGGTTTCTACATCGTCACGGTTGGCAATCCAGTCTTTTCGAATGGCTGGAATCCCTTGCGCCACATCGATGTCTATAGTCGGGTCGGTATAGGGACCAGAAGTATCGTAAACGGTGACGGTTTCGCCGTTGGTTAAGGTAATGGCGCGCATAGGCACTTGAATATCCGGGTGAATCTCACCTGGAATATAGGTTTTATGGGACGCCGGTAACGGGTCACGGGTCAGGATGTCATTCGATGCGGGGAGTGCGTTTTTAAAGGTACTCATGTTTTTCTCACTTTTCGTTCGTTCAAAGGATGAAAAAAACAGCGTAAAAAGATGGGCAAAAATCTTAATCATTAAGATTGTGCACTTGTCATACCGTTGAAAAGTAGAAAAAGGGACGTGATAATTGCTTTTAAAGTCCCTGTTTCTACTTGATACGAAAAGCTTTTTATTAGCAAGTCTTATCGCTCAAAGGTATTTAAAAGCAATCTACAGAAAACGACTGGCGTGCGTTTTCCTTAGAATCTTCTCTTCCCTACGCTGGCTTTAACCAGATCAAGTTCAACGGGCCCGACAGCCGGGAAATTCAATTTCCACTTAGTCGTCTCAGCACTTTGGCGTGCACCCCGAGAGATGAAAAATATTGTAACAGAAGAAAAAATAAAAATTGAGTAAATAAAAAATAGTTTAAAAATCAATTATTTGTATTGAATTTTGGTCGGTTATGATAGATAGGTTTGATTTTGCAAAGCGCTTAGGGTTTAATTTTGTCAAACGTCTTAAAAAGGAAAAACATGAACTTGGAAACAATGATTTTGACTTCTTTGCATGCGCTTGCTGCCGTTATTTGGGTTGGAGGGATCTTCTTTGCTTATCGAATTCTAAGACCTTCAGCTTTATCTTTGGAGCCTAGAGATCGTCTTGTTTTATGGGAAAAAGTCTTCCGACGTTTTTTTGGCTGGGTTTGGTTTTTTATTTTAGTACTGGTTGTTTCTGGATACTGGGACTGGATAACACGTCTCGGTTCATTTGAACAAGCACCGCTGTATCTGCAGTTAATGGAGTGGATTGGTTGGTTGATGGTTGTTTTGTTTATCTGGTTGTTTTTCTGGCCGTTCGCCAAGTTTAAGATACGGATGGCGCAATATGAATTTACAGAGGCAGGGCATATCATGAATGCTCAAATGCGCCCGATTATTGCTATTAACCTAATGTTAGGGGTTATTGAAGTTGTTATTGGCGCATCAGGACCTTTTTGGCCAGTAATCACGTTTTAAAATAGCCAGGCCTGGCTATTTTTTTAAACTGCTTAGTCTTTAAGCAGCGTAAATTTCGTCAAATAAAGTGGTGTATTCATTCTCGTCAATCTTTAAGCGAACGCCTACATGGCGTTTGTCTTCTATTTTTAAACAGTGTTTGACAGTGGCTTTAAACTGAAAGCCATGAAATCCTTTGTTATATGAAATATCGAAATGCACTTCGACGATATCACCACGAGTGACATCTGCCTGTGTGATAAAGCCAATACCGTGTTTTGAAAAATCAGTCATGGTTGCGAAGATGCAGGCCTCATTTATAACCATTACGACAGGACGATTGGCGGGAATTCGAACATGTTGGCGTTTTTCATTTTTGACAAGAGCAGTCACAATTTTTCCTTAATAATTATTCTGGGTGCTTTGGTACCATCATAGTGATTATTGGTATAAATTCATAAATCAAAAATTATGCGCAAGGATAAAAAAACGTTATAACACAATATTTGGATAGCATTTCGATTAAAACCCCTTGATTATTCAGGTATTTTTTATCAATTTTTTGGGAAGTTGTGATTAACGTGCTGTTATTTTGTTTATTGACAAACTTTTAATGTCCGACAAAAACAGTATAGTATTATTAAATTAGAATTAATGCGTAACTGTTTTTGTTGCGCAATGAGAGGTTAGCAGCAGAATGTCGATTCGTCGTTATAAAGAATTTACGCCTGAAATTAAAACAACCGCTTGGGTTGATCCGTCGGCTGTCGTAATCGGTCAGTGCCAACTAGGAGAAGATGTTGGTGTTTGGCCTAACGCAACCTTAAGAGGGGATGTGAATGCGATTAAAATCGGTGCCCGAAGCAATATCCAAGATGGAACCGTTTGTCATACAACACATGATTCTCCCATGACCAAAGGGTCACAATGCATTGTCGGTACTGATGTGACGATTGGTCACAATGTAGTCCTTCATGGCTGTGTGATAGAAGATGAGTGCCTGATCGGCATGGGATCGGTCGTGTTGGATAATGCCGTGGTACAAAAGCACGTTTTGGTTGGAGCGAATAGTTTGGTGCCGGCGGGGAAAGTGCTGGAATCAGGGTATTTATATGTGGGGTCTCCAGTAAAGCAATTAAGACCGTTAACAGATGACGAAAAGGCTTTTTTTAAATATTCTGCCGAGCATTACGTCAAATTAAAAAATGATTTTCAGCAGTCGGTTGAAGAGGTGTAAAACACTATGCGTTTGAAGAATGTCGCTCAGCTATTTAAGGTGTGTAGTGGTCATTGGCCGATATATTTGGCCTATATGTTGGGCGCATGGTTGTTGGTGATGGGGCTGGCAAATATTCAGTTCTTTCTAATTTATGGTAAGTTTTCGCCTAAGTTTTTAATTGTTCCCAGTATTGTAGGATTAATTGTCGGTTTTTTGATAGCAAAGTATCGAATATTGAGAGATCGTATTGAAGCCAAGCAAATGGAATTTTCTTCTATTGTTGAAATGGCTGAAGAGGTGTCTTATTTTCAAAACCTTGATCGAAGTTATCGTTTTATTTCTCCCTCTGTTCTAAAGTTAACGGGATATGATGTTTCAATTTTTTACCAAATGCCCAATCTGTTTTCTGATTTGGTGTATGAAGATGATTTTCCAAAATGGCTCGCCTATGAAAGAGGCATTGCTGAGGGCGACAGATTAGATGCGATTGATGTCCGTTTAACCACCAAACATAAAGGGCTGATTTGGATTCGTCATGTCTCCCGCCCAATTTATGAAAAAGGTAAATTAGTGGCCATCAGCTCGACCAATACCGATATTACCGAGCAGGTCAGCCAAACGGAAGCCATGAAAGAATTGGCGTTAAAAGATTCATTGACGGGGCTTCCAAATCGTCGGCATCTGAGTTTAGAAGCGGAAAAGATGCTGGATGCGATCTATCCTTTTGTGTTGATTATGATGGACTTGGATCGGTTCAAAACCATTAACGATTCCCTTGGTCATTCAGTAGGGGATTTGATGTTGCAGAAAATCAAAGACCGATTTGAATTGGTTTTACCACAAGGCGCGCTTCTGTCAAGGTTTGGGGGGGATGAATTTGTTTTTATTATTCCTGGTATTCGTCAAGAGCAGGATGTTGAACAAATGATCCGAGATTTTTTAAAAGTTGTAGAACGCCCTATGCATTTGAATGGATTGAATCTCCATATTTCAGCAAGTTTTGGTTGGGTTTCTGCACCGGAAGATGGCTCGGATGTTGAGAGCTTAATACGGTTTGCCGATGTTGCCATGCATATGGCAAAACAAAAACAAGGTGTTTATTCTTTACGTTACTCAGGTCAAGTGGATCACTATCATCAGCGTTTGTTAATCATTGAAAATCGAATCCGCAATGCGGTAGAAGACAAACGCATAGTGCCTTTTTACCAGCCGATGTTCTCAACCCAATCAGGGAATTTGGTTGGCGTAGAATGTTTGGCACGATGGCATGATGATGAGTTAGGGTGGGTTTCACCAGATGAGTTTATTCCGATTGCAGAAGATATCAACTTAATTGGAAAATTAGGCGAAACCATCTTGGAGCAAGCAATCATCACAGCGAAAAAACTCTCAGAGTTTTGTTCTGAAAAAGATGTTTACTTTTCAGTGAATGCTTCTCCGTATCAACTATCAGAAATTGGTTTTGTTGATAAAGTGAAGTCATTGTTGGAACAGTATGATTTACCTCCTAAGTTATTAAAAATTGAGGTGACCGAATCGTTATTTATCGGCGGGAATGAGTATGCAATCAATGTTCTGAGTGAGTTGCGAGCATTCGGAGTGAGTATTGCATTGGATGATTTTGGTACCGGGTATTCGGCATTTGCTGTATTGCGTGAAGGCTGTATTGACATCTTGAAGGTGGACAAGTCATTTATACAGAATATGACCGACAATGATCAAGAAAAAGCGTTGGTTGCAGAGATTATTCAGATGGCGCATATTATGGATTTAACGGTGGTCGCAGAAGGGGTGGAAACCGAAGCCCAAAGAGCCTTGCTTGCAGAAATCGGCTGTGATGTGCTGCAAGGCTATTTGTTAGCCAGACCCATGTCTGAAATTGAATTTTGTCCTTACATGGATTGCGGAGCTGTAGCGCACTAACCTAACGGTGATTCAAACAGAATAACCGTTAGGGTTGAATTAGGCGACGAACTTCATCAATCACTTTTTGCGTTTCTGGGCGAACCCCTCGCCAAATATAAAAGGCTTCAGCGGCTTGCCCAACCAGCATTCCGAGTCCATCTCTTACTTGGCAACTTGGTTGGTTTTGTTGAGCCCATTGCATAAAAACGGTCGGTTCAGCACTGTACATCATGTCATAGACTAGGCTGTTCTGTCCTAAAACAGTCGGATTAATCGGGGGGAGCTTGCCTTCCAAACTGGCCGAAGTGCCATTGATGATAATGTCAAACGTATTATCGGGGATGTTTACCCAATCACTGGTGGTTATCGGTATGTCTGTTTCAAAGCGATTTCCGAGTACTTCTGCCCGTTTGGCTGTTCGATTAGCAATATGGACCAGGCCTGGCTGTTTTTCCAATAAAGGTTGCATGATTCCTTGTACGGCACCGCCTGCTCCTAAAATTAACACCTTCTTGTCTTTAAAGGGGCGTCCAGCATTCTCTTCAATGTCGGTGACTAGGCCAATACCGTCTGTGTTATCACCTGAAATTTGACCGTTTTTAAAGCTGAAGGTGTTAACAGCATGGGCTACTTCTGCTCGAGAACTCAGTTCGTCGGCAAGCTCAAAGGCATCGAGCTTAAACGGCACGGTGATATTGATCCCACGGTAGCCTCGAGCGATTAGGTCGGAGATAGCAAATTGAAACGTTGTATCTTCTGTATCGATTAACAGTGCTTCATAAACCAAATCTTGATCAGTTTGTTCGGCAAATAAACGATGGATGAGAGGTGATTTTGAATGGGCAATCGGGTTGCCCACAACGGCATATAAATCTGTCATAACGTTATTTTTCCGCTAACCACTGTGCGACCACCTTAGCATAATAGGTCAAAATACCATCGGCGCCAGCGCGTTTACAGCTCAATAGCGTTTCAAGGACAACCTCTTTTTCATTGATCCAGCCATTTAAAGCAGCTGCTTTCAGCATCGCGTACTCACCGCTAACATGATAGACATAGGTCGGCGCTTGGAATTCTTTTTTAACGCGGTAAACAATGTCAAGATAAGGAATGCCAGGTTTGACCATGACCATGTCAGCCCCTTCGTTAATGTCCATCGCCACTTCGTGCAACGCTTCGTTGCTATTGGCCGGGTCCATTTGATAGGTATGTTTGTTGCCTGACCCTAAATTGCCTGCGGAACCTACCGCATCGCGGAATGGGCCATAATAAGAAGAGGCATATTTCGCAGAGTAAGCCATGATGCGAGTGTGAATATGGCCATGCTCTTCAAGGTGCTCACGAATTTCAATAATTCGGCCATCCATCATATCCGATGGGGCGACAACGTCTGCTCCGGCTTCGGCATGGGAGATGGCTTGTTGCATTAAGACATCAATGGTGTCGTCATTGAGCACGTAACCATTTTCATCAATAATGCCGTCCTGGCCATGTGTCGTATATGGATCTAAGGCAATGTCGGTCATAATCCCCATTTCAGGAATGGCCTCTTTAAGGGCGCGAACAGCTCTTTGTGCCAGACCATCTGGATTGTAAGCTTCTGCCGCATCCAGCGATTTGGTTTCCGGATCCGGTACTGGAAAGAGCGCAATCATTGGGATTCCAAGCTCAAAAAGTTCTTGAGCTTCAGTAATCAATAGATCTATACTCAAACGTTCAATGTCCGGCATGGATTTAACCGGCTCGCGGCGGTTATGTCCTTCTATGACAAACATCGGATAAATTAAGTCGTTCGTTGTTAAAACGTGTTCACGCATAAGTCGACGAGAGAAGGGATCTTTTCGCATGCGGCGCATACGTGTAATGGGAAACTGGCGTTCAATCATGAAGAGCTCCTGATGTTTGTGATGGAAGAATGATACTCTTGTCGATGTAAAAAATAAAGCGAAGTCGTGCTGAACTGAAACCGTGGAAGAGGCGGTTTCAGCACGACTGAAAAGGATAATTATGTTAGAAAACTTTGAATATACCTTTTTTGATGAACCTGTCGCTCAAAAGTTTTGCCAACAGGTTCAAACATTAGGACTCAGTACCCAAGTCAGACCAGAAGAGTCTGGGAGTGGGGAGGCATCTTTTGAAGTTCTGGTCGAAGGTCAGATTTCAGATGAGCAGGCTGAGCAGATAGAAGATCTTTATGGTGAGTTGTTGTTTGGAGAGCAAGCCGCGCAAGTTGAAGGCAATGAATCGGGTGCAATTGCTGATGCTTGCGGTGTTCAGGTGCAGTTAGCGTCAGGTGAATTTACGACAGTCGCCATTCACCCGCAAATTATGAATAAAATCTTGTCGGTGTTAACCATAGATGAATTACAGAAATTTTTGAGCCAAGTAGCCGAGGATATTGAAAACCCTAAGGCGGATCCAATCTGTCGTCGGGAAAACTTACCGCATTTTTAAGTAGTATAGATTTTAATCACGATGGCATAAAAAATTTATATCAGCAAATTCTAATTTTTCAGTACCAAAAACTTGAAGTCATGGCGTATAAAACATATTATTACAGGTTAGCAAAACTGTGCTTAGCTCTGCTCGTGCAGTGGAGTTAATAAAAATAAGCTACTATTAAATAGTTAAACTCTTGAATCTGAGGTGTTTTTTAGAAAAATGCCAATCAAGGAGCAATAAATGACAGATAAAATCGTTGAAAAGGTTGCAGTTCAGTCTGATGAAAGTCGCAACCAAGGCCGTCGTGCTTTCCTAAAAGGAAGCGCGGCTGTTGCCGGTGGGGTTCTTTTTACAAAGGCCGCATCAGCAGCAGAAGGTGCTAAATATGATCCTGCTAAAGCGGTTGCGCCTTATGCTGGAAAAGAAGAAATGACAGAAGTCCTAGATGTGCAAGCAGCACGTAAATCTTTAGGGTTTGGTGTTCGTAAATATCCTTATGGTATGCCTTCTCCGTATGAGAAAGAAGTGCAGCGTCGTACATTAGAGTGGTTAACACCTGACTCTATGGCGTCTATTACCATGACACCATTACAAAGCCTACACGGTATCATTACCCCTAACGGTCTTCACTTTGAGCGTTTCCATGGTGGTGTGCCAACTATCGATCCAGATAAGCATCGTTTAGTTATCCACGGTTTGGTTGAACGTCCTCTTATTTTCACAATGGATGACTTAAAGCGTTTCCCGTCAATCTCTCGTATTCACTTTGTTGAGTGTCCTGCGAATGGTGCGATGGAATGGAAAGGGGTTCAGTTGAACTCTGTTCAGTGGACACACGGTATGATGTCTTGTGTTGAGTACACTGGTGTGCGTTTATCTGACCTATTGAAAGAAGCGGGTATCAAGCCTGAAGGTAAGTGGATTCTTCCAGAAGGTGCGGATGCATCTGGTATGTCTCGTTCAATTCCAATTGACCTAGCAATGGATGATTGTTTTGTAGCTTATGCACAGAACGGTGAAGCGCTACGTCGTGAACAAGGTTACCCAATTCGTTTAGTTGTTCCTGGTTGTGAAGCAAACATGTGGGTTAAATACCTACGTCGTATCCAAGTTCACGATGTGCCTATGCAGCACCGTGAAGAAACTTCTAAGTATACAGAATTGATGCCTGATGGAACGGCACAACGTTTCTCATGGTACATGGAAGCTAACTCAGTAATTACTTACCCTTCACCTGATTTCAAAATGCAAGGTCCTGGTAAGTACTTTGTACGTGGTTTAGCATGGTCTGGTCGCGGTAAAGTGGCTCATGTTGATGTGTCTTTTGACGGTGGTAAAAACTGGAAAGAAGCACACTTTACTTCACCTGTACTAGATAAAGCTTGGACTCGCTTTGAAATAGAGTGGGATTGGGATGGTTCAGAAGCCTTTATGATGAGCCGTGTAACAGATGAAACTGGTTACGTTCAGCCACCTATGCCTCAAATGCGTAAATTAGAAGGTACGAACAACGTTTACCACCGTACTGCGATGGTTACTTGGCGTATCCATGCTTGGGATGGCGGCAAAAACGGAGGTATGATTGAAAATGTTCAGTACTAATAAAACAATCCTAGCGGCAGGTCTTGCACTTGCGACAACTGGTTCAGCTTTCGCAATGAGCGGAATGCCAGGAAGCGGTTCAGATAGTTCTGATGGTAAATACGCTTCTAACTATGCTGAAATCATTAAAGAAAATGATGGTAAGTATCTAGATTCTAAAGTGATTGAATCAATTTTAGGAAAAGATGCAACTTATGGTCGTGCGGGTATGGAAGGGAAATTAGATCCTGCTAACCCATATTCTTTTGAAGTTGATGACAGTATTGATGGTGGTAACCATGGTAACGCTCAGTGTAAAGTTCCTGCAGCTTTTGTAGAAGTTCACGAAAGTGTTGACAAGAACTACTACAGCGATGCTAACTTCGTTGCAAACGGCTTTGGTACGCCAATCGCTGAGTCGGCATTAGCAAAATGGAATATTACTGTAGATGGTGACGGTAAAGGTTTACCAGATCCTTCAGTAGGGATGACTGTTGAAGAAGGTGCACGTGTTTATGTGCAGTTCTGTGCAATGTGTCATGGTGAGTTTGGTGAAGGTGCTAAAGGGTATCTACCACTAGCGGTAGAAGAAAACCTAGTGACTTCTGACTTCCGTGATCCTGCTCCGATGAAAACAGTTGGTAACTACTGGCCATATGCAGTGACATTCTTTGATTATGTTCGCCGTACAATGCCTTTCTGGACGCCTAATGCACCATTCATTGGTGATAAAGGCTACATGGGGATGACTGGCTACATCATGCAGTCAAACTATATTCCGATCGGTCTTGATGAAGATGGTAATAAGATTGAACTAGATGATGATACTTTCTATAACTCTGAATTGCTAATGAAGCAAAACAAGTTCATGAAAAACCAAGGTAACTTCTTCTGTGATCACCGTCCGGTTATTCATAACGAACGTTGCATGAAAGACTGTCCTGATGTGATGGTTGGTGATGGTAAAGGAAACGTGAACAACTTCGTTCAAGCACGTCGTTTACCAGATGGAACGCCTCAGTATAACGTTCCACAACGTATGCATGAAGATCCACCAGGTGTTGGTCACGCTGGTATGTAATATTAAGCTTGTCTTAGTATGAAAATAAAAACCCGCCTTGTGCGGGTTTTTTTATGTCATGAGTTATTGAATAAACCCCTTTAAAATCAAAGGGTTTTATTCAATAAAAATGCCAAAATGACACTTGCTTTTATGAATAAAAAAAGTAGAATATACCGTTATTCCCAATTGGATATAACGGTATGTCATTAATAGATCCTTTCAATCGAAAAATTGAATATTTAAGAGTTTCAGTCACGGATAAATGTAATTATCGTTGTGGCTATTGTATGCCTGAGCAAGGTGCGCATCCTGAAGGACGTCATACAGAATATTTAGACTATGATGAATTGGCTCGTATTATCAAAGCGTTTGTTGAGTTGGGTGTGACCAAAGTTCGTATCACAGGGGGCGAGCCTCTCGTAAGAAAAGGATTGCCAGGCTTTATTGAAGAGATTCGGCCTTATGAAGGGCTGGACGAAATCGCTTTATCTACCAATGCGCATCATCTTGATAAGCACGCCGTGGCATTAAAAGAAGCAGGTTTGTCACGCGCCAATATTTCCATAGATTCCTTACAAGCGGATAAGTTCAATAAGATTACTCGTGGTGGAAACCTTGAAAAGGTTCTGGCGGGAGTTGATGCGGGATTAGCTGCGGGGTTAAACCCGATTAAGTTTAATATGGTTGTGATGAAAGGCACGAATGATGATGAGATTGAAGCCATGGTCGATTATGGTATCGAGAAGGGTGTTGAAGTGCGTTTTATCGAAACCATGCCTATTGGAGAAGCGGGTATTAGCCTAATGGATCAGCATTATCCAATGGAAAAGATTATGAAAAGGGTTAAAGCTCATGTGGGGACGGACTTAATCCCGTCAACGGGAAAGAGTCATGATGGCCCTTCTAAGAACTTCCTAATCAAAGGCACGAACGCCAGAATTGGTGTGATATCAGCAGTATCTGATCACTTTTGCGAAGCCTGCAATCGGGTAAGACTCACCGCAAGAGGGGTGTTGGCGCTGTGTCTAGGACAAGAAGATTCCGTTGACTTGAGAACCCCCATTCGTGAAGGGATTTCAGACGAAGATTTAAAGCAAATGATTGTAGATGCGATGCTTAAAAAACCTGAGAAACATTTCTTTAATGAAAATGTACATAACATCGAATTTAGACAAATGGTTTCCTTGGGCGGATAATTAGGGTAATAGTTGTCTTTTTAGACATTTTTGGAGATAAAAAATGTTAGAAATTTTATATTTTGCGAGTTTTAGAGAAGTTTTAGGGAAAGCTCAAGAAGAGCTGCCTGTTGAAAACTATAAGACGGTTGAGTGTGTTTTGAAGGATTTAGCCGGACGTGGAGAGGCTTGGCAGCAAGCACTTAAAGACAATGCAAATCTGCAAATAGCAGTAAACCATAGTGTCGCGACACGTCAAACTGAACTGAATCCTGGCGATGAAATTGCCTTTTTCCCACCTGTTACAGGAGGCTAGGGTTTGAGCTTATACTCCTTTGTAAAAGTACAGGTGGAAGATTTTGACTTAAGCACAGAAGTTAAAATTTTAAGAACAGGGCATAAAGATATCGGTGCCGTGGTGTCATTTGTTGGCACGGTACGAGATATTAATGAGGGGGATGACATCTCCGTACTGGAGTTAGAGCATTATCCAGGGATGACCGAAAAAGCCCTAGAAAATATCCGTCTTGAAGCGCACGAGCGTTGGCCGTTACAAAGTAGCCTTATCATCCACCGGATTGGCGAGATGCAACCTTGTGACCAGATTGTGCTCGTCGCGGTGACATCCAGACACCGTGAAGCTGCTTTTGAAGCCGCGCACTTTATTATGGATTACTTAAAAACGAATGCCCCTTTCTGGAAGAAAGAAACTTTTCCTAACGGTGAAACCCGTTGGGTTGATGCCCGTGTTACGGATAAAGAAGCCGAAACACGTTGGTTAAAATAAATTAAACAATTATTATCTGTCATATTTCCCCGCACCCGCGGGGATTTTTTTTGAGAGCCAAGCAATGAAAACATTTGATGAAGCATTATCTTATTTAGTCAGCCAAGCAAAAAACAGTCAAAAAACGGAAACCTTACCGGTTGAACAGGCCTTAGGTAAAGTATTGGCAAAGCCGATTACATCGGGCGTTAATGTCCCGCCACATGACAATAGTCAAATGGATGGTTATGCCATTAACTTATTAGATTTAACGCATGAAGATACCTTTCAAATCAGTCAGCGCATTCCTGCAGGTTCAGAGCCAGAAGCGCTTGAATTAGGAACAGTTGCCAGAATATTTACTGGCGCGCCCATTCCGGCAGAGGCAAATGCCGTGATTATGCAAGAAGAAACCGAGCAAGTTGGTGATAAAATCAAAATTACTGCAAAAACGACCAGGCCTGGCCAAAATATCCGCCATACTGGAGAAGATATTGAAACAGGGCATGTGATTTTGGAAAAGGGACACCGTCTGCGTTCAGAAGATCTGGGCTTGATTACGTCCATTGGTATCGGAGAGGTCAGTGTCTACCAGCCACTGAAAATTGCGACCTTTACCACCGGTGATGAGTTACTCGAACCCGGTGAAGCACCAGAAAAAGGAAAAATTTTTAACGCAAACCGATATGTCTTGGCGGGGGCAATCCCTCAACTTGGGTTTGAATTGATTGATTTAGGTCGAGTTAAAGATACATTAGAAGATACCATTGATGCGATGAAGCAAGCTGCGAAGGTAGCAGATGTTGTCATGACAACGGGTGGCGTTTCTGTTGGGGAAGAAGATCATATCAAACCAGCAATTGAATCACTAGGCCAATTGGATATGTGGAAAGTTAAAATGAAGCCAGGAAAGCCATTGGCTTTTGGTGATATTAATGGCACTCCCTTTATCGGCCTGCCTGGCAATCCAGTTTCTGCATTCGCAACGTTCAATCTTTTTGCACGTCCTTACTTGCTTCGCAAACAAGGTGTAAAGCATATTTGTATTACGCCTCTTTGGTTGGAAGCCGATTTCGAATGGCCTAAATCCAATTTTCGTCGCGAGTTTGCGCGGGCTAAATTAAAAGTGGATGAAAAGAGTCAAAAAACTGTTGTTGAATTGTTCCCAAATCAGGGGTCAGGTGTGTTGACCTCAGCCGTTTGGGCAGAAGGATTTGCTGTAATCCCGGAAGACACTACGGTTAAAAAAGGAGGCAAAGTCGCCTTTTATGCATTTAATGATATGATTTAAGGCGGGAAATGATTATGAAGGACAAGCAGAAGTTAACGCATTTAGATGAAAAAGGTCAGGCTCGTATGGTGGATGTGAGTGAAAAAGCAAACACCGAGCGAGAAGCACGAGCAATGGCTGTGATTACAATGTTACCAGGCACTTTAAAAATGATTGTTGATGGGAAGCATAAAAAAGGAGACGTGATGGCTACGGCGCGCATTGCAGGGATCATGGCAGCAAAACGCACCCCTGATTTGATTCCCATGTGCCATCCTTTGATGCTGACTTCTGTCAAAGTTGATCTGGTTCCGAATGAAGATAAAAGCTGCGTCGAAATTGTCGCTATCTGTAAACTGGTTGGTCAAACTGGGGTGGAGATGGAAGCACTTACAGCTGCATCAACCGCCGCTCTTACATTGTATGATATGTGTAAAGCGGTTGATAAAGGTATGACGATTAATCAGGTACAGCTGTTAGAAAAGAAAGGTGGCAAGAGCGGCCATTGGAAAAAAGAAGCCCTTTAAAAAGGGCGCATAAATATGTTCAATCACTCCCTGGCTTGCGGGTAGTATTGCAACGCTTCGGGCCCTTCCGGGTCCATAATCAATTCCAACCCCTTTTCTGGATAGAACCAGTGATCCAATCCATCAGATTGGTTCTCGATGCGTTGCGGTTCACCAAAGCGCATCCTAATTGCTCTTGCTGTTAAGTGTTTCTTGGGAAGCAAGGTGATTTGTTTAATCGGTTTTTGTAACAGTCGATTGATATTCTCAGTATTCGGTGTGACCTGCCGATTTCCTGTCTGAGTGACGGTTGTCTGGATGCCTTCGTCGTATATTTTATTTAATGTGTCTGGGTCAACATCCAAGGTCAGTGCAATTGCTCCACGAATCGTTCCTATGCGAATAGAAGGGAAGTATACTTCCGCTGTTTTTTCAGTTTCGTCTTTATGAGAGAACAACTTGACTTCGACGTCATCGCCAAAAATGGCTTTAGCATCGTTAGGTGTGCTTTGGTTAATGGTCAAGCCTAATGTTTCAAGCTGATTATTCGCGTTAAAGTGACTGCTCCAAGGTAAAAATTTAGCGGGTATTTCTTCTCGTTCAGACGGAATCAAAATAAACATCGCGGTCAGGAAAATGCCAAGGCCCAGTACGATTAGAAAGGTTGGAAATCCTTTGTTTTTAGAATGTGTTGAGCTCATGTGTTTGTTTTATCCGTTTCTTTTATCGCTTTTTCTGATTTAAGCTGTTTTTGCCCTTTATGATGCACTTCATCTTCCCCTTCACCAAGTTCCGCATTAGCGTCTGTGTCGCGAAGCAAATGTTTTTCGATTTTAGGATCAATGATGCCTTTTCCAGCTTCATAAACGGAGATACCCGTTTGCAAGAAGGTAATCAGAACGGCTAAGAATATAACCAGCGCAGCAAAACGAATTGTGATGATTTCACCTAGATTGGTTTGGGAGCCTTCAGCAGAGAAATCATTCATGGAAAATCCGCCTGGAAAAAGGGTGTCTATGAGGATGTACAGCAGTACCATGACTAGGGCAGTAGCGTAACTGATTAATAAGGTTTTACTACGTTGCCAAGCTAATGCCCAGTGAGCAGAAACGAACCAGGAACCTTTTTGTTGTACTCTTTTGCCATGAAGATAGATGTATCCAAGCACGAGACTGGAAAGGAAAGGAATTATCAGCAATGTCACTGTGCTACCGATTTCCAAAATAATCATCGATAGAAATAAGTGCGTAAGGATGATGTTGATATTAAAAATATGATGAGGATTTTTAGCAAGATGTGTTTCTTGCTCGGTAACTTGATAATGCATAAGAATTCTCTACAGTTGGCTAAAGTGGTCGATCGTATGGCATAAAAAATCCATCACCTGATTGGTTTCATCTTCAATTTGACTGAATAAAGTCTCCAATCCATGAGTGACGCCTTCTTTTCCTTTGTTTTCAAGTGCTAAGCATAAAGCAGGTAAAGTGGTTGCTCCGATATTTGCAGCACTGCCTTTTAACGTGTGCGCTTGATATCTCAGTGCTTCAGCATTTTCTTCGGCGATGGCTATTTTAATACCGTTTAGAGATGTTGGAGCGATCTCTAAAAAGGTTTGTAAAATATCTTTTAAATCGTCACCAATCAATTCTTTTAACTGGCTCAAATTGTCTACATTAACCGGTTGAGTCATGTAATTTTTCCCATTCTACGAATAGCTTATTATAGCGTATTAAGGTGCTTTTTGAGCGTTAAGATATTCTTCAAACTCGCTGGCAGGCATCGGTTTTCCAAACATGAATCCTTGGAAAATATCGCAGTTTTTGTTTTGCAGGAATGTGACATGGAATTCTTCTTCAATCCCTTCAGCGACTACTTTTAGGTTTAAGCTGTCAGCCATTGCCAATATCGTTCTCACGATGGCTTGCCCTTCCTGCGAATCTAAATTATCGATAAATGAACGGTCAATTTTTATCGCATCGATTGGAAAGCTATGCAAATACGCGAGAGAAGAATATCCGGTCCCAAAGTCATCAATGGATAAGGATACGCCCATGGCTTTTAAACCTTTTAGAATGCTGATGTTATGATCGGCATTACTCATGGCTAAACTTTCGGTAATCTCTAAATCAAGGTATTTTGCGGGTAGGCTTGTTTTTTGTAAGACATCTTGCACTTCTTTGATGAGGTTGGAGCTGGAAAATTGTCGACCGGATAAGTTAACCGCGATTCGCATCTCATCAAACCCGCTTGCATGCCACTTTTCCGCTTCTTTGATGGCGTTTTCCAAGACAAAGCCTCCAATGTCGACAATCATGCCATTGCTTTCTGCCATTGGAATAAAAATACCCGGTGAAATAATGCCTTCTGTCGGGTGGTTCCAACGAACCAACGCTTCTGCGCCATAAGGTTTTAAGGTGTGACCATCAAGCTGAGGTTGGTAGTAAACTTCAATTTCTTTACGAGCCAGCGCTTTCCTTAAGTCATTCTCAAGCATGAGTTGTTCTTTAGACTCGGCATTCATTTCCATTTGATAGAATAAAAATTGATTGCCACCGTTCAATTTGGCCTGACTGCGAGCGATATTGGCATGCGCGATTAGTTCACTTGCCTGGTTACCGTCTTGGTTAATAATGCTGACACCAATAGAGAAAGTGATAAACAGTTCTTGTTCTTTAATGTTAAATGCTTTTGAGATGTCATGAAAAATGCGACTTAAAGATAAATTCAATTCTTGAGCATCTTCAGCGTTTTTAATCAGAATGGCAAATTCGTCGCTTCCCAAGCGCGCGACAAAATCATCTTCACGCGTGACTTTCTTTAACCGTTGAGCGACTGTCCTAAGCAGCGCATCACCATTTTCCTGTCCTAAGTTGTCATTGATCTTTTTGAAACGATCAATGTCCAAAATAACGGTGGCACTGTATTTTTTAGGGTTGGATTCTTTAATAAAATTAGTAAGGTTTTTATTAAAGAAAGAGCGGTTTGCTAAATCGGTTAATTTGTCATGACTGGATTGGTAATCAATGAGTGTTTCAGCTTTGTGCAAACGGCTGATGTCCTGCGCCGAACCGGTAATTCTGTCAATGTCGCCGTGTTCATCAAAGCTGACTTCTCCCAAACAATCCACATGAGACATAGAGTTGTCGTGATGCAGGACTCGAAAACTCACTTGGATATCATTGTAGCCCTGACTGGCATCGGCGATGGCTTGTTGAATTAATGGTAAATCTTTTGGAATGATATTAGAAAAAAATTGCTCTAAAGTGACATCGGCTTGATTTGGAATGCCGAAGAGTTCAAAAGCAGAGTTGGTTCCGGTTACGTGATCAGTTTTTGCATTCCACTCCCAATATCCGAGTTTTGCCAGTCTTTGGGCATACATGAGCTGAGACTGGCTGGCTCTAAGTTGGTCTTCAATCAAAGAGGAGTTAATCGCATATTTAACGCGCTGACTTAGCAAAGCCCAGTTGATAGGCTTGGTGATAAAGTCAGTGGCACCGCTAATAAAAGCATGATCAATCGAGTTCATGTCATCTTGTGCAGTCAACATTAAGATGGGAACAGCACGAGTTTTCTCATAGTTTCGAATCGCTTCGGTGGCTGCATATCCATCCATAATGGGCATCATAACGTCCATTAGGATCAAGCAGGGAGATTCATTGATGAATTTTGAAAAGCCTTCTTGACCGTTTTTTGAATCAATCACTTTAAAACCGGATTTGGTTAATACTTTATTGAGGGTTAATCGCGTATTGTCGTCGTCCTCAACAACCAGTATCAATGTGGGGTCAATCTGCTTAGAGCTCGTCTCAGAAAGTGGCATTGGAGTTTCGTATCACCCTTAAATTGTTTGGCTAAGTGTAGCTGCTTTTTGTTGAAATTAAAACCTTTATGCCTTTTGATCAAACTAGGTTTCAAGCCAAAAGGTAACGGGACCATCATTGGTTAAACTGACTTGCATCTCTGCGCCAAATTTCCCTGTTTGTGGGGGAGTAAATTTTAATGTAATTAAATCCACAAACTCGTTAAACAAGTTTTGCGCCAAATCGGGCGCAGCAGAGGTATGAAAACTTGGGCGTAGACCTTTTTGGGTATCTGCCGCTAAGGTAAATTGGGGAATGAGTAATAATTCTCCGCCTTTGCCATTGAATGCTTGTTGGAGGTTTAGGTTCATCTTGTCGTTTTCGTCACTAAATACGCGGTAGTGTAAAAGCTTATGCGCCATCTTGTCTAAGGTTTGAGACGTGTCATGTGGCTGAAATCCACACAGAACCACCAAACCTGATGAAATTTGCCCGATGATGTTTCCAGAAACCGAGACGTTCCCTTGTGTGACTCGTTGCAGTAAGCAAATCATATTAGGTAGGAATATCTTCATCAAGATAAATTTGATCAGTTGCCTCGACTAAGGCCTGGGCAATCTCAAGCTCTAATGCAGAATGTCCTGCATGGTCACAAATCACGAGTTGAGCATTTGGCATGGCTTCAGACAAAGCATAGGCTTGGTTAATCGGGCAAACCATATCGTAACGGCCTTGAATGATTTTGGTCGGAATTTTTTGAAGATAACCAATGTTGTCCAAAATTTGATTAGGCTCAATAAAGGCCTGATATTTAAAATAGTGACATTCAATACGTGCCATTGCCAGTGCATGGAAAGGGTCGCCAAAATGATTGACCAAGTCTTTGTCGGCTTTGAGCGTAGAGGTTCGTCCTTCCCAAATTGACCAAGCTTCAGCCGCACTCATTCGCGCAATTTCATTCTCATTGGTCAGCAGCTCATAATAGGCTTCGATGATCTTATCTCGTTGGGTTTCGGGAACGGGGGCGATAAAATCTTGCCAGTAATCCGGAAAAAAACGGCTGGCACCTTCCTGATAAAACCAGTGCGTATCTTCATGCCGGCATAAGAAGATACCTCGCAACACCATTGAGATAACGCGTTCAGGGTAGGCTTCAGCGTAGAGTAAACTCAGCGTTGATCCCCAGGAACCACCAAACAATACCCAACGATCAATGTCTAGATGACGTCGAATTTTTTCGATGTCTTCAATCAGGTGAGCAGTTGTGTTATTGGTCAAACAAGCATGAGGGCGAGATTTTCCGCATCCACGCTGGTCAAATAAGATAATGCGATATTCATCCGGATTGAAAAAACTACGTTGTAGTGGTGCGGTTCCGCCGCCAGGACCGCCATGGATAAATAAAACAGGAATACCTAACGGGTTGCCACTTTCTTCTATATAAAGAGAGTGGGTGTTATCAACCTGTAAGCTATGCTCACTGTAGGGTTTGATGGGGGGGTATAAAATCTGATCTAAAGTCGTCATAGTTCAATTTTAGCCGAAAGAGAACAGAACGCCAAAAATAATCTTTTGGATAGGCCTTAAACGAAAAAAGCCCCTAAAAATGACCAGGCCTGGCTATTTTTAGGGGCTTAGGAGTTAAACTGACTATGAGTCTAACTTATAATTTGCTGCGTCCAGCTTTTTTACGCTCGTTTTCTGTTAATAGTTTTTTACGAATACGAACGTGATGCGGTGTGACTTCAACCAATTCATCATCATCGATAAATTCAAGCGCTTGTTCTAGCGAGAAAATGATCGGTGGTGTCAGAGTTAAGGCTTCATCCGTCCCTGAGGCACGCATATTCGTTAACTGTTTCCCTTTTAAAGGGTTAACGGTTAAATCATTCGCACGACTGTGTAGCCCGATAATCATCCCTTCATATACTTCTTCCCCGTGACCAAGGTATAAACGACCACGATCTTGTAAGTTAAACAGAGCAAACGCCAATGCTTTACCTTGACCAATTGAGATCAATACACCGTTATTACGCTCACCTAGTGTGCCAGAGAATTTTGGACCATAATGAGAGAAGCTCGAGAAGATCAAGCCATTCCCTTGTGTTGCTGTCATAAACTCAGTACGGAAACCGATCAAACCACGAGAAGGGATGATAAAGTCGATACGCACACGACCATGCCCATCTGGCACCATGTCTTGCATTTCAGCTTTACGCTCACCCAGTTTTTCCATGATAGAGCCTTGTGCATCTTCAGGAACATCAACCGTTAGGTTTTCATAAGGTTCTTGCGTTTCACCATCGATTTCTCTGAAGATAACTTCCGGACGCGAAATCCCCATCTCGAAGCCTTCACGACGCATTGTTTCAATCAATACGGATAAATGCAGTTCTCCACGACCTGATACACGGAACTTGTTCGCATCTTCTGTTTCTTCAACACGCAGAGCAACGTTTGTTAATAATTCTTTGTCTAGACGCTCACGGATTTGACGTGACGTTAATAACTTACCGTCCTGACCAACGAAAGGAGAGTCGTTTACTTGGAAAGTCATGCTCACAGTTGGTTCATCAACCGTCAACGCCGGTAAAGCTTCAGGGTGGTTCGGATCACATAACGTATCTGAAATGTTCAAAGGATCTAGCCCAGTAAAGGCAACGATGTCACCCGCGTGTGCTTCTTCAACACTGATTCGCTCTAGACCGTGGTAACCAAATAGTTCACCCATTTTACCTTTACGTTCTTTGCCCTGGGCATCGACGATAACGATAGGCATCCCTGTTTGAACAGCACCGCGTTTAATACGCCCTGTTCCGATGACCCCTTTATATTTATCATAATCCAAAGAGATACACTGCAACTGGAATGGTCCGCCTAAATCAACATTTGGCGCAGGAACGTTTTCAGTGATGATTTTGAATACAGGAGTCATGTCGCCTTCACGAACATCTTCTTCCAATCCAGCAAACCCGTTAAGACCCGATGCATAAATGACATCAAAGTCCATTTGTTCATCTGTTGCGCCTAGACGGTCAAATAAATCAAAAGTTTGATCTAATACCCAGTCAGGGCGTGCGCCAGGTCGGTCAATTTTGTTGATGACAACAATCGGCTTCAGACCTTGTTTTAAGGCTTTTTCAGTTACGAAACGGGTTTGCGGCATAGGACCTTCAACCGAGTCGACTAAAAGTAATACCGAATCTACCATCGATAAGATGCGTTCAACTTCACCACCGAAATCGGCATGGCCCGGGGTATCCACGATATTGATACGGAAATCGTTCCATTTAACGGCCGTGTTTTTAGACAGGATTGTGATACCACGCTCTTTTTCTAAATCATTGGAGTCCATCATGCGATCCCCCATATCTTTACGGGTATCGTCAAAGGTGCCAGATTGTCTTAGAAGTTGGTCAACCAGGGTCGTTTTACCATGGTCAACGTGCGCAATAATGGCAATGTTGCGAATATGATCTGTGTTCATGCAGGGGACTCTCAATTTTTCAAAAAAACGTATTATACTGGAATGACAATAGAAGTTTGTGTAATCTGATGAAATGATTACGATTTATTGCAGAATTTAGTGGAAAAAGTGAAGGTAAGCCCCGCATTGAGCGGAAGAAAGATTTTTAGCCAGTGAGTTTTTTTAGATCACCGGCTTTTACACTTAAGCGTTTAAGAAGGATTTTTAAGACTCTGAAGTGTTTTTTTGTGCTTTTTCGAGACGGATATAGCTTTGTAAGATGCCATAAGCCATGGTACCAATTAGGAGTCCGACCAATGCAAAGATACCTGCTATTTTACCTTCCCCAATCATGGCCGGAATGGTTCCCGGACAAGAAGCGGTCATCCCCCAACCAATCCCAAATAACATCGCTCCTGCAATCAATCCTTTTTGATAGGGTTTTTTAACGAAATCGACTTCTGCGCCCGTCGCAATGGCAGTGACATGAAACTTCTTCATGAGAGTGACACCAATCATTGCAATGACAACTGCCATCGCAATGACAATCAAAAGTTGGAAGTCCTGAAATAAAAACATTTTGGCATGATAATCATAGGTCGTTGCGCCAGCATGACTCATAAAGAAACCAAACGCAATTCCCATTAACAAACCGAAAAAGTTATTTCGATACACAAAGCTAAAAGAAACAAGATAAAGCCGAATGCTTTTAATAATCGGTAGTTTATGCATTTTGAGAGTCCTTTAGGTGCCAAATAATAAGTGAGTGGTTAAAAAGGCGCTCATAAAGAAGATTGCCCCTGCTAACAAGCTTGGTGGGTTCATCATTGCACCACCGACTAAAGCATGGCCTGTAGTGCAGGCGCCAGCTAAGCGAGCGCCAAAACCAAGTAAAGCGCCACCAAAAATGAGCCATATTGCCTTGCCAGCCAATGTCTGAGGCAGAATGTCGTTATACATGCCCATATCAAAGCTAAAGTGCCATGGTTCAGGTGATCCAAGCGCGCTAATGAGTCCTCCAATCGGTATGCCTAATAAAAACCAAAGGCGCGAATTATTAATGTTTTTATATTCGCCGGTACGAAAATATTCGACTCGTTTGAACATCATGCCGCAAAAGTTTCCATACCCTGTTGAACATCCTGCGGGTTTTCCCATTAACCAGAAATGGAAAATCACGAATAATCCCATCGCAATTCCAGCAATCCAAGCGCTCCAAACGACAACTTCCATCACTTATCCTAGAATAAAATTGTTTAATTAAGAGTAATTTTAAACATAGAAAAAACATAGTCAAAAAGAGGTTTTTTGGTAGGCTATAGAAAAATTTTATGGAATATAAAAAAAATGAATCAATAATGTTCTTATTAATAAGTAATTGTTATTAAAGAATAATTGAGTTTTAGTTTATTTGATTATGTTTGCCTGTCTATAAAATCGATTTGTAGAAATTTTTTCAAGGCATAAAAATAATTATTGCTGTCAGTCAACGGAAATGCTTCAGGAAAAAATAAGCTGTGATTCTCTAAGAACCATTCCTTTAATTTCAGTATGTTATGTCAAATAACGATTTTTTTATAGGCCGACAACCTATTAGGGTAATGGCCGCCAAGTGTATGCGAATCAACTTTGAATAAGTTGACTAAGAATATATGACCGAGTAATGGTAGGTTCTATAAAAGTATTTCAATTAGAACGGTAATGCACACTCAACTATATGAGTCAATAATCCGGTAACCAACACTAGGTTCCGTTTCAATGACATGATTACCTTTTGTCTGGATTTTTTGTCTAAGGCGACCAATTACAACTCTCAAATAATGAGTGTCTTCAGTGTGTGAATCTCCCCAATGTCTTCTGAGTAAGTAAGTTTTTGTAACTACTTGTCCAGGGTGCTCCATCAACGTTTTGAGCACAAGATATTCTTTTCGAGTTAATTTGAGCCGTTGGTCTTTGAGATAAACCTGATGTGAAAGGATATCTAATCGAATTGACCCGACCGTTAATTCGGAATCACCTAAAGACTCTTTACCTGGGTGCAATCGTAATAGGTTTCGAACTCTTGCCAAAAATTCCTGAACCCCGAAGGGTTTCGTCATATAATCTTGCGCGCCTAAATCAAGGCAGTTCACTTTTTCTTGCTCACTATCCCGAACGGACAACACAATGATCGGGATATTTGAGAATTGACGGATTTGTGAAATCACCTCTTTTCCATCTAAATCGTTTAAACCCAGATCCAATACCATCAAATCAGGCTGGTTCATCACAACAGACTCAATTCCTTTTTGTCCGGTCTCGGCTTCGAGCACATCATAACCTTGAGCCTTTAAACTCACCCGCAAAAAAAGTCTTATCTGCTTTTCATCATCAATAATGAGTATCTTGGTTTTCAAAATTTATTCTGCTTCTTCTTTAATCGGCAATCGAATCAGTACACTGGTTCCGCCATGAACATTATCTTGGATTTGAATGGTTCCGCCATGGGCTTTGATCATTCCATGACATATGGCAAGCCCTAGCCCGCTTCCGTACGCACTGCGATCACTGCCTTGTCCGGTATAAAACATGTTAAAAACCCGTTGTTTGTCTTGATCAGGAATACCGGTACCTTGATCGGAAACTAAAATTTCAAGTAACTGACCACACAAGCTAACCTTTAAATCTATCTTCGAATCCGGCGGCGAAAACTTAGCGGCATTTTCTAAAAGATTCACCAAGACTTGTTCTATCAACGTGGGTTGAACATAGACTGAAGGTGAGGGGTCGGGAAGCTGAAGATCGATTCGCTCACGTGCTAAAAAATGGTTCGTCTGTTTTAAGCTAGCATAAACAATTTCATTAAAAGATGTCCATTGCTTTTGCAGGTTCAAGCCACCGTGTTCCAGCCGCGTCATATCCAGCAGGTTCTGGATATAACGATTCAATCGCTCACCCTCATTGTATATTGAATCGTATAACGCTGCTTTATCCTCTTGGTTTAACTGATTTTCGAGCGTTTTTAAACTGCTGGCCGCGCCGATAATTGAAGAGAGGGGGGTGCGTAAATCATGTGAGATGGAAGATAATAATGCCGAACGCAACCGTTCTGTTTCCTCTGACATTTGTGATTGAGTCAGCGCTTGAGACAGTTTCACTCTTTGTAAAGCTTGTCCGGTGTGATGGGCCAAGGTTTCGAGCATGCTCGTCAAGCCTGCATCCATCATCAGGCCTGGTGATAATTCAATTGCTAGGATTGCTTCAACTTCATTATTAATTATAACTGGCAGACACTGCCAATTAAGCGCCGATAAGGTTTCAGTGCCGCTCCCACTGATTCGTTTATGTTGTCTAGACCATGAAGCCGCTGCCCAAAGCCTTGAGTCAATGGTGGGCGAAGCCTGTTTTGCACTGTCAGCCAAAATTTTGATTTCGCCGTCTCTTTCCCGGCTACCCAGCCAAACAACGCGCATATTGAGTAAACGCGAAATTTTTTTCACGGTATCCGTCTGCAAGCTCTGTTCATCGCTGGTTGCAGCCAAAGCTCGGTTAAATGACAACAGTTTTTGCGTTTGTTCTGTTGCCAAGCTTAAACCAATCAACTGGTACCGGAGTTTCGCTGCCAACTGACCACCAATCAAGGCCATCAAAAAGAAAAACATGACGGTTAAAAACTCTTCGGCATGAATGATATTAAACGTATACCGCGGCTCGGTGAAAAAAAAGTTATAAACCAACGTCGAAAATACTGCCGCAAAAAGGGCTGGCTTCAAGCCGGTTTTAATCGCTACCCATAATACGGCACCTAAAAAAATCAACGATAAATTCGCCAAGGGCAACCAGCCGGAAATAAAAAATGAGAGGATTGCCGCGAAAGCGACCCCTAAGCTCGCATAAGCAATATCTCGTTTTTTAACCTTGCTTTTGTAGGGTATCCAGGGCCTTAGTTTTTTTTCTGTTGCAATAAAGGTTAAATCAATATCCGGCGCCTCGCGCAACAATCGCCCCCCCATTTTTGACCAACGCCATAACAATTTTGGATGCCGTCCCAAAACAAGCGTTCTAACTTGGGTTTTTCGACAATAGTTTAAAACTTCATCAACAATGCTGTCACCAAATAATAAGCGAGTCTTTCCACCCAAGCGTTCAGCCAAACGAAAACAATGTTCAATATAACGCGTCTTTTCTTCGTGACCTCTTCCCGTTTCAACATGAAGCACGGTCCAGGGCACTTGACGGCGTTCGGCAATTCTTCGCACGGCTCTTATTAAAGATTCACTGCTAGGCTCACCGTCAATGGCGACTAAAATGTTCACGCGTGTTGCTTTGGTTTGTAGGCTCGTATCGCCCAGTGTTTTTCGGACTTCCTGATCAGCTCTATCGGCCACAAGATTGACCGCTAAATCTCTTAATGCGGTTAGATTATTGAGCGAGAAAAAGCCGGCTAATGCTTTTTGTGCCTGCTCCTCTTCATAGACCTTCCCTTCTTTTAATCGGTCAATTAAGGTTTGAGGGTATAGATCAACCAACACAATTTCATCTGCAAGATCTAGCAAGGTATCTGGGACGGTTTCATACATCTTGACCCCAGTAATCGTTTCGACATCGTCTCTTAAGCTTTCAACGTGTTGAATATTGAGCGTGGTCCAAACATCAATCCCACGAGACAATAAATCCTCAATGTCTTGATAGCGGCGTGGATGCAATGCACCTGGACGATTTCTATGTGCCAACTCATCAACCAAAATAATGCCAGGATGGCGCTCAATGGCGGCATGAAGATCAAACTCTTTAAACGCATGCCCATCATGTTTTAACGTCTGCAATGAAATCCTTGGCAACCCCTCTGACATTGCCAAAGTATCTTCTCGCCCATGCGCTTCGACCACCCCAATAACAATATCTCGGTTTTTTTCTTGCGCCTCATGGGCCGCTTGCAGCATGGAGTACGTTTTCCCAACGCCTGGCGCTGCACCCAAAAAAATACGCAGCTTACCTTGTTTAAAATCTTTCTGATTTAAGGCAAGATTGTTTGTAGACGGGGTCATGGTTGAACCTGTTCACTTAAGGTGTCAAGTGCCATATTTAACGCCAGCACATGGACACGAGGCTGGCCTAATACATTAAAAAGCGGCTGTTGAGTGTATTGTCCAACCAGTTCCTGCACGACGGCTTTCGTCAAGTTGCGCGATGTCGCCACCCGCGAAATTTGTATTTCTGCCGCCAAAGGCGAGATATGCGGATCAAGCCCGGAACCGGATGCGGTTAACATGTCAACGGGTATTTCCCCTTTTTGCGCAGTGGTCTGGTCTAGAAGAGCCTTGGCTCGTTCCGCCACCAATGCCTGCAACTCAGGGTTTGACGGAGCCAAATTACTACCGCCCAAGTTAAACGGCTGATAGTCAGCCGCCGAGGGTCTGGAATGAAAATACGCGGGTGAACTGAAGTGTTGTCCCACAGGTTTTGAGCCAACCGCTTTGCCACCAACGTAAATTAAACTGCCGGTTGCTTGGCTCGGAAACAACGTTTGATTCAGTAAAACCGCTATGCCTGGGTAGAGTAGGCCGCACAACGCCATTATAACCAAGACGCCTTGGAAGGGTTTGACGTAGGTCTCTGTTTTTGATTCATAAGTCATCTGTTGCATTTTAAATCTCCTAAAAGCTGATCAGCGCTAGATCAATCAATTTGATTAAAATAAAGGGCAAAATAAAACCACCAACGCCAAAAATAAACAGGTTTTTACTCATTAATAAATGGGTATTAAATGCATGAAAACGCACGCCATGCATGGCAACCGGAATCATGATTAAAATAATCATGGCGTTAGCAATAAGTGCGGACAGAACGATATTTTCGGCACTGGACAGCTGTAAAAAATTTAACTCCGCTATGGCAGGCAAACTGGCACTGAATAAAGCGGGCAAAAGGACAAAATATTTGGCCACATCACTACTGAATGAAAAAGTCGTTAAGGCGCCTCGGGTAATGAGTAGCTGCTTTCCGATTTTGACCAGTTTCGGTAACTTAGCCGGATTCGATTCAAGATCCACAATATTACCCGCTTTACGAGAACCCGCATCACCGGTATTCATCACGATGCCTAGATCCGCTTGTGCTAAGGCGGGCGCATCGTTAATCCCGTCACCCACCATGGCCACGCGATAACCTTTTTGTTGTTGAGCCAGAATATAATCGAGTTTTTTCTCCGGGGTGGCTTCCGCAATAAAATCATCCACCCCAGCGTCCGCGGCAATTGTTGCAGTGGTTAATGGGTTGTCGCCCGTAATCATAATGGTTTGAATGCCTAAAATACGCATGCGTGCCACTTGGAGTTTAATGTCGGGTTTGATGACATCTTTTAATGAAATAATGCCGAGTAATTGATCCTGGTTAGCCACGGCAATGGGCGTGCGTCCTTTACGTGCTAATTTTTCGACTAAGCCTTCGACTTGAGCCTCAAGCTCAGGAGACAAAAATTTATTCTGACTTTTGAGCCATTGAATGACAGACTGAACCGCCCCTTTACGTAAACGAGTTCCATCCTCCAGATCCACACCCGAAAGACGTGTTTCGGCAGAAAACTCTATTACTCGCTTTACATTCGGCTCACCCATGTCAGTGTTTAACGGCGTGATCAGCTCGATAATGGATTGCCCCTCAATCGTTTCATCCTGTAATGAACAGTTATAGGCCGCTTGATAAAAGGTTTGTTTAGGCATGTGCCCAACTTCAAACAATTCATTGGCCCGGCGTTCGCCTGTGGTAATGGTTCCGGTCTTATCCAACAATAAAATATCAATGCTACCCGCCATTTCAACGGCATCTCCCGATTTGGCAAGATAACGATTTTTTAACGCTCGATCCATGCCGGAAATACCAATCGCCGGCAGTAAACCGCCAATCGTGGTTGGAATCAAACACACTAACAGCGCGATCAAAATGGGGGGCGAAAGCTCTAACCCTAAATACTGGCTGGCCGGAATCATCCCCAATACCACCACCAAGGTAACCAAGGTAACTGCATTTAACAAAATGGACAAGGCCATTTCATTCGGTGTTTTTTGCCGTGGTTTATTTTCAACCAATTCCATCAGGTTATCCAATACGCTGGTGCCCACGGGATGCGTCACCTTAATGATTAGCCAATCAGACAAGACTTTTGAACCGGCTGTTACACTGCTCGTCTCACTATCCGCTTGGCGTAAAACCGGAGCCGATTCGCCTGTCACCGCGGATTCATTCAATGTCGCCATCCCTTCGACAATTTCACCATCCAGTGGAATAATATCGTTGGCTTCAACGTAAATTTTATCCCCTCGCTTTAATTGTGTCACCGGCACGGCAGTGGTTTCACCTTGCGAATGCCAAAGTTTAGCGATTCTCTTTTGTTCCTTTTGGATGAGGCGGCTTGCGACAACACGCCCCCTCGTTTTGGCCAGTGCAATGGAAAAATTGGATAGCCAAACCGTTACTAACAGTGTAAGACTGATCGATAAACTGTACCCCCATGCTTGTCCTAGCGCAGCATAGTAGAGTGTTGTCATAAAACTCAGAGTCATCCCAATACCAACCAGGAAAATAATGGGTTGGTTAATCAAACGGTTGGGCATAAAACGATGTAATGAGTCCCAGAAAACTTGCCTCATAGGAACATCTCGCCAGAAAACTTGAGTATTTGTCATTTTCATAATGTATTCCTGATTCTGATATTAATGATTAATTAAGCTGACCCATTCGGCAATCGGCCCAAACACAATAAAGGGTAGATAGCTCAAGAAGGCAAATGCAATCAGTAAGATGATGACCAATGCAAAGGTCGGTGTTTCGATTTGCAAGGATTCACGCGTACTGGGTGTGGCTTTTTTAGACACCAAAGAGACAACCGTTGCCAAAACCAAAAACATGGGCACGAACCGACCTAACAGAATGGTCACGGCCGTGGTCAAATTCCACCAGACACTGTCGTCTCCCAAGCCCTCAAAGCCGCTGCCATTGGTTGCAAAGGCCGAAGTATATTCATAGATGACTTGTGTGACGCCGTGATATCCTGGGTTGGAAATGCCTGACAAGGCGGGCATGGCTAAGGTCAAGCCGCTAAAAACCAATAACACGAACGGTTGTAACATGAACACCATGGCCAACAGTTTCATTTCATGGCCTTCAAGCGGTTTGTTCATAAAGCTGGCCGTTCGGCCAATCAATAAGGATCCTAAAAAAGCGGCCAACATCATATAAGCTAAAAATAAAACCAATCCAAATCCAATGCCGCCAAAAATAGCCCCAACCAGCATATTACTCATGACCACGAGCCCACCGATTGGGTTAAAGCTGTCGTGCATACCATTGACCGAACCGTTACCCGTTTGCGTGGCCCAAGCCCCCCAAAGCGCGGTGGCGGTTTCACCGATGCGTACTTCTTTACCCTCCATGTTGGCTTGATGACTCCATTCAGCCGTCGCAGCATTGGGTTGGTTTTCTGAGTAGATCGCTAAAGAACTCGAAACAACCGACAAACTGAGCATTACGCCCATTACCACGGTGGCCAGTTTTTTCCGCCCTGAGAAATACCCCAAAGCAAACACTAGGGCCATTGGAATGAGCATAATGGCCATCGCCTCAAAAAAGTTACTGATGGCGGTTGGATTTTCAAGCGGAACCGCACTGTTTGCACCGTACCAACCCCCACCATTGGTACCCAGTTGCTTAATGGCAACCATTGGGCTTACTGGGCCAAGCGGGATGGCTTGCTCTTCAGATGATTCAAGCGTTTCAACTTGTGCGGCTGCTTGATAACTGGACGGAACCCCTTGGCTTGTCAATATAACGGATAGAATGAAGGCTAAAGGGATAAGCAATCGAACAATGGCTCTGATCATATCTTGATAGAAATTTCCGACCAGACCCTGTTCCACGTTTTCTTTCGTTTTAAACAGAACACGCAAAATCGCAAATAAAATCGCGATTCCGGCGGCGGGTGCGACAAACTGCATGGTGACTAACCCGGTGCCTTGCGCTAAGTGAGACAGTTGTGCTTGCCCGGAATAATGTTGTTGATCCGCATTGCCTAAAAAAGACAAGGCGGTATGCAAAGCCAAGTCCCAGCTCATGTTTGGAATTTGGTCGGGATTCAGAAATAAATGCCCCTGAAACCGTAGAATTAAAAACACCACTAAGGCCAAAAAAGCATGAAAAATAATTAGAATCTTAAAGTAGTGCTTCCAATGCATATCAACATTTGGATTGACTCCCATCAGCTTGTAAACACCTTTTTCAATCGGTAAAAAAACTCGATCCAAGGGCGCGGAACCCGTTTGATAAATTCGTGCAATATACAACCCTAATGGCCATGCCAATAGTAATGTAACTAAGTAAATAAGAATGACTTCATTCATGGTTTCACGCCCCTCCCAGGCACATGTTAAATTTGTAGCTATAGAATAGACGAAAGAGGTATAAAAATTCTATTGGTAACGTAGGCGTTAAGCGTAAAATTTACGTAAAAATTTAGATTCCTATCTTAAGCTTGATCAAAACGACATTATTTAAAATGGCTGTACCATTGCATTAGGTGATTTTATTTTTAAGCAAAAACAGGTGCCTTTGATTAAGTTGGATGTTCAGTATGTCAAATTAGAGAACTTGCCGGTGTTGTTTAATAAAGTGAAAAAAGTGACCCAAGCAAAAATCGTCGCTGAGCGAGCCGAAAGCAAAGAGATGTTTGACGCGTGTAAAAACGCCGGAGCAGATTATTTTCAGGGGTATTTATTTGCCAAGCTCTAAATTATCACGGGGTAGCAACTCAGTGTGAACCAATTGAATTTGATGCAGTTACTTGAAAAGATTGCGAATGAAAATATTAACTTGGATGAGCTGGTCAATGTCATTGAAAAAGATGTGGGGTTGTCACATAAGTTAATGAAATTTTCTGAGCAGTACCGAAATGCAAGAATGCCGGCTTTACAGTTTAAAAGAAGTCATGCGTTTGTTTGGATTAAAGCGGGTACAGTCGTGGGCGAAGATGTTGTCGCTTGCGGCATTAAACGATGGTTTACCTGAACTGTTTAATCTTGCAAGAGTGCGAGCGATTTTTATGCGCCGATTAGCTCAAAATAAAGGCTTAACGAATGTTGACAGTTATTATTTAGCCGGACTTTTTTCGTTGCTGGATACCCTGATAGGAAAAGCGTTGGAAGAGCTTTTGTCACAGTTACCTATCAATGATGCGATAAAAATAAGTTTCGTTGATGAACAGGGCGTTTATGGTGAGCTTTTGACAATCGCGCAAGGCTACGAAAGTATTGCTGTGGACGTTGAAGAACCAGGGTTGGCAACGCCTTATTTTGAAGCCCTTGCAGAGGCCTCAAAACAAACGATTTAACTGTTGGTTTCCGAGGATAACCGAATTAGTTCGCAAAATCTTCAGGATCGTACCCTAAGTTCGGTGCCAGCCATTTTTCGGCTTCTTCAATCGACCAGCCTTTGCGAACGGCATAGTCTTCCACTTGATCTCGACCAATTGATCCGACGCCGAAATAACGCGATTCTGGGTGGGCAAAATAGGTTCCTGAAACGGCGGCAGTCGGTGTCATGGCAAAACTTTCAGTGATTTCCAATCCGATTGCCTCATCCGGTTTGATTAAATCCCAGAGAATGCCTTTTTCGGTATGATCCGGGCAGGCAGGGTAACCAGCGGCTGGGCGAATACCTTGATAGCGTTCACGAATGATGTCTTCGTTTTCAAGCTGTTCATCGGGCGCATAGCCCCAATCTTCCTTACGAACAATTTCATGCAACGTTTCGGCAAAGGCTTCAGCAAATCGATCCGCGAGTGCTTTCAGCATAATGGAATGATAGTCATCATATTCTTTCTCAAAGCGCGTAATATGTTCTTCAATACCAATACCCGCCGTGACCGCAAAGAAACCAATATAGTCCGCGACACCGCTTTCTTTGGGTGCGATAAAGTCTGAAAGACAGTTGTTGGCACCGCCACGCTTTTTCTCGGCTTGTTGACGTAAATGATGGAAGGTATGAAGCACTTCAGTTCGACTTTCATCTGTGTAGACTTCGATATCATCCCCAACGCGGTTGGCGGGGTAGAATCCATACACGGCTTTGGCCGTCAGCCATTTTTCATCAATAATGGTTTTCAGTAATGCTTGGGCATCGGCAAACACTTTGCGCGCTTCTTCTCCCACCACTTTGTCATCTAAAATTCTCGGATAAAGGCCATGCAGTTCCCAGGATTGGAAGAACGGTGACCAGTCAAAGCGTTCAAGCAGTCTTTCCAAAGGGAAGTTCTCAAGCACTTTGGTGCCGAGGAAGCTTGGCTTAACCGGTGTGTAATTCTCCCAGGCCTGGTCATTTAACGCCGGATTCAATCGAGCTTGCTTAATCGGGATACGTTTAACCTGCTTGGCGCGAGCCTTACGTTCTTCTCGGACTTGTTCATAGTCGGCTTTGATTTTAGCGGCAAACGTTTCTTTCAAATCATTTGAAATTAAGCTTTGTGCGACCCCAACGGCACGAGAGGCATCCTTTACATAAACCACTGGGTGATCATACTGAGGTTCGATTTTGACGGCTGTATGTGCTTTGGATGTAGTGGCACCGCCAATTAATAAAGGAAGGTTCATGCCGCGTTCCTGCATCAGTTTGGCGACATTGACCATCTCTTCGAGAGAAGGGGTGATGAGGCCTGATAGCCCGATGACATTGGCATTTTGTTCAATGGCGGTGTCGAGGATTTTTTCAGCAGGCACCATGACCCCCAAGTCGATGACTTCGAAGTTATTACATTGCAGCACGACGCCGACAATGTTTTTACCGATATCGTGTACATCGCCCTTAACGGTGGCCATGACAATTTTCCCCTGAACCTGTCCGGCTGATTTTTCCGCTTCCAGATACGGATCAAGGTATGCCACCGCGCGCTTCATGACGCGTGCCGATTTTACCACCTGAGGGAGAAACATCTTCCCGGAGCCGAATAAATCGCCAACGACATTCATGCCGTCCATTAATGGTCCTTCAATCACGTTAATCGGTGCGCCTAGCTTTTGATAGGCTTCTTCAGTATCGGCTTCAATGTAGTCAGTGATGCCTTTCACCAAAGAATGTTCCAATCGTTTTTCAACAGTGGTTTCGCGCCAAGCGGTATCGGTGACTTTGGAAGCGGCTTGACCGTCGCCTCGGTATTCTTCAGCCACTTCCAATAAACGTTCTCCCGTGTCAGGGTCTTTATTGAGGATGACGTCCTCAACCGCCACACGCAGTTTTTCCGGCAGATCGTCATAAATCGCCATTTGGCCGGCATTCACGATCCCCATATCCATGCCTTCTTTGATGGCATAGTATAAAAAGACCGAGTGAATGGCTTCTCGTACCGGGTTATTGCCACGGAAAGAGAAAGAGACATTGGACACCCCACCGGAAATTTTCGCATAAGGCAGGTTGTGTTTGATCCAGGTGACCGCATTGATAAAGTCCAGACCATAGTTATTATGCTCTTCAATCCCGGTCGCGACGGCGAAGATGTTAGGATCAAAAATGATGTCTTGGGGTAAAAAGCCCACTTTTTGCGTCAGAACATTATAAGAACGTTCACAAATTTCAATTTTTCGCTTTAGGGTGTCGGCCTGGCCGTCTTCGTCAAAAGCCATCACAATGGCCGCGGCGCCATATTTTTTGACCAGCTTGGCTTGCTGGATAAAGGCGTCTTCACCTTCCTTCAACGAAATGGAATTCACTACGCCTTTGCCTTGGATGCATTTTAAGCCGGCTTCAATCACCTCCCATTTAGAGGAGTCAATCATAATCGGAACACGAGAGGCTTCAGGCTCGGAAGCCAGCAGGTTCAAAAATTTCACCATACAGGCTTTTGCGTCCAACATCCCTTCATCCATATTGACATCGATGATTTGAGCGCCGTCTTCCACTTGTTTCACCGCAATATCAATGGCTTCGTTGTAGTTTTCTTCGATAATCAAGCGCTTGAATTTAGCGGATCCAGTGACATTATTACGCTCCCCAACATTTACAAACAAACTATTGTCATCTATGTTGAGTGGCTCCAGACCGGATAAACGGCAAGCAGGCGCAATTTTAGGCAAGGCACGGGCAGGGTGCGCTAATGCAGCGTTCGCCATGGCTTCGACATGATCTGGCGTGGTGCCGCAACAACCACCGATTATATTTAACCAGCCTTTTTCAGCCCAAATGGCAATTTCGTGCGCCATTTGCTCAGGAGTTTCATCGTACTCTCCAAATTCGTTCGGAAGGCCGGCATTTGGATGCACGGAAACATAGGTCTCGCAGACACGGCTAAGTTCTTCTACATACTGACGAAGTTCTTGTGGCCCTAAGGCACAATTTAAACCAATTGATAAAGGCTGGGCATGAGCAATGGCGTTATAAAACGCTTCGGTGGTTTGCCCTGAAAGAGTGCGGCCAGAGGCATCGGTGATTGTGCCGGAAAGCATAATGGGTACTTCGTAACCGATTTCTTCCTCAACGTCCTTTACCGCAAAAATAGCGGCTTTGGCATTCAGAGTATCAAAAATAGTTTCGATCAGGATAACATCGGTGCCCCCTTCTAATAGGGCATGTGTGGCTTGCTTGTAAGCAGTCACTAACTCGTCAAAATGGGTGTTTCGTTTACCAGGATCATTTACGTCTGGTGAAATCGAGGCAGTTCGATTTGTTGGTCCCAGCACGCCGGCCACGAAACGGGGCTTTCCATCTTCTTTTTCAGCGATTTCACAAGCTTCTCGGGCGACGGTTGCCGCGGCGATATTAAGTTCGGTGACGATGTCCTGCATGTCATAGTCGGCTTGAGCAATGGTGGTGGCATTGAAAGAATTCGTTTCAATGATGTCTGCCCCTTGGCGTAAAAACGCCAAGTGAATATCCCGAATCATTGTGGGCTGTGTCATGGCCAAGATATCATTATTGCCCTTGATATCCATGTGATAGTCGGAAAAGCGTTCTCCGCGAAAGTCTTCTTCGCTGAGTTTTAGGTCTTGAACCATCGTCCCCATTGCTCCATCCAGCACCACGATACGCTGGCTGAGTAAACTTCTTAATTGAGCAATTCTGGTTGGGCGATTTTCAAATTCGGACATAACACTTCTTCTAAGGCAATGAAAAAGCGATATTTTAACATAATTCAAACCAGCGCATCATAAGGAGTCGAAGGCTTAAATCCTCTGCTTTTATTAAGGTTTTTTGGAAAAAATGCCCAGGCCTGGTTATTTTTAAGGGAAATAACGTCATCATCGGGTGTCTGTTTTGGTTTGTTGCTGGCGACAGCGTTGGGATAAATGCTTTAGTCGATTTATTGTTGCGGTGGGGTTTGTTATAATTTGCCGTTAATGTCACGCCTTTTATAACGATAAGAAATCATAAGCCATGTTGTGCCAAACCTATCCTGAGACTTACGCGGAGCAATTCGCGGAAAAAAACCACCGTTTAGAGCAGTTGCTGGGGGATTTACCGAATTTTGAAGCATTTGCTTCTGACCCAGAACATTATCGTGCTCGCGCCGAGTTTAGGGTGTGGCATGAAGGTGATCAATCCAATTACATTATGTTTGATCAAACCAGCAAAGAAAAAGTGATTATCCAAAACTGTCCTATGGCGTTGGAGTCGATTGCAACGTTAATGCCTAAATTGATGACTGACATTGAACAAATCCCTGTTTTAAGACAGAAATTATTTCAAGTGGATTTCTTAGCAACACTGAGCGGCGAAATGCTGGTGACGTTAATTTATCGAAAATCCTTACAAGAAAAAACCGATACGGGGGTTGAGGATGATGTTGCTTGGGTTGGAGCGGCGAATGCTTTGCGAGATCGGTTGCCGATTACTCATGTGATTGGTCGCGCCCGTAAACAAAAGATTTGCTTGGATAAGGACTATGTTGTCGAAAAACTTCAGGTAGATGATCAAATCTTTACTTACCAGCAGATTGAAAACAGTTTTACTCAACCGAATGCCAAAATGGCTCAGAATATGTTGCATTGGGCTCGCAAAATGGCGGCGAAAGCAAATCCCGACCGACAAAAAGATCTTATCGAACTCTATTGCGGGAATGGTCATTTTTCAATTGCCTTGTCAGATCGGTTTCATCGTGTATTGGCCACCGAGATTTCCAGAACTTCCGTGGCATCGGCGCAGTTCAATATGGATGCCAATCAGGTCGAGAATGTGACGGTTGTGAAAATGGCAGCCGAAGAAATTTCAGCCGCGTTGCAAGGAACATCGTTTTTTCGATTAAAAGATATTGATTTAAAGGCTTATGACTTTAATACGATTTTTGTCGATCCGCCACGTTCAGGGCTTGATGATTTGACTCGCCAAATGGTGACCGAATTTGAGTATATTATCTATATCTCTTGTAACCCAGAGACCTTGGCAGTTGACCTGGAAGCAATTAAACGAACGCATGAAGTGATGGAAACAGCTTTATTTGACCAGTTCCCTTATACTCATCATATTGAAAGCGGTGTATTTTTAAAAAGGAAACCCAAATGATTTTAGCTTGGATTGGTGCGCTCTTTATTGGTTTAAGTCTTGGTTTATTAGGCTCTGGTGGTTCTATTTTAACGGTGCCCGTCTTGGTTTATGTGGTGGGTCAAGACCCAAAAGTCGCTATTGCTGGCTCCTTGATGATTGTTGGTATCATCAGTGTCTTTTCGGCACTGCCGTATGCTAGACAAGGGTTGGTGAAATGGCGAACGGTCTTTATTTTTGGGATTCCTGGTATGTTAGGTGCCTTTATGGGAGCTTGGGGCGCGCATTATGTTTCAAGCGCTGTGCAAATGTTAATTTTTGCCGCGTTATTGTTGTCAGCCGCTTACCTGATGTTTAGACCGGTGAAGCTTGATGGAGAGGATTCAACGCAACAACGTGCTATTTATAAAATTGCTTTAGATGGGTTAGCAGTAGGTGCCGTGACAGGGCTGGTTGGTGTCGGCGGTGGTTTTCTGATTATTCCCGCATTGGTATTGCTCGGTGGTTTGTCCATGCGTTTGGCGGTTGGAACCAGTTTGGTGATTATTGCCGCTAAATCTTTTGTCGGGTTTTATGAATATCTGCATGTTTTGGAGTCGCTGTCTTTGTCGATTGACTGGCATATTATTGGTATGTTCTCTGCCATTGGTATTGTAGGGGGGTGGCTCGGTCATCGTGTGAGTAGCCGTGTTGATCAAGCGATGCTGAAGCGCATCTTTGCGATTTTCTTGGTCATAATGGGGGCGTATATTTTATACAAAAATATGCCATCCCTTTTCTAGAAAGGATGCTGATGATCTGGCGCACGCTCATTGTCTCGTTAACTTTTATCAGTACAGGCCTGATGGCTTCTTCAGTCTCTGCCGGTCAAATCACTGTTCAGTTAGATAATGACGTTGTATTTGGTACCGATCGACAGTATACCGGCGGCTTTGTAGTTCGCTGGACAGACGATCAAATTGCGCTCGTTGATGCATTGATTTCCCCTTTTGAAGGACTTTTGCCGGATAAAAACATTGCCGGTTACAAGCAAGCCGACCAATTAACGGTGGGTACGGAGCTTTATACGTTGCAACAAAAAACCGAACACGGCAATGAAACCGTCAGCAACTCCGCTTGGACTCATGTCGACTGGCGTCGCTTTTATTGGTATGGAAAGAATCAATCCATTCTCGATTTTCGAGCCGGTTGGATTGGCCCGAGTAGCGGTGGGCGACAAATTCAAAATGCCATTCATCAGGTAATTGGAAATGACAACGCTTCAGGTTGGGATAGACAAGTGCCTGATCAACCGACACTGCAAGTTGGATTTGAAAATAGACATACTGTTTTTACCACAAAAGATGAACGCTTCAGGCTTGTGCATTCTTTATCTGGCGTGGTCGGGTCGCCCCAAATTTATGCCGCAGCCGGAGTCGGTATGCAATACGGTGTTGATATGAAAGCGGTAATGAGTTTTAACCGCTTAAATCATATTGTCGCTCCGGAAAAAGGATTTGGTTGGTTGATTTTTGTTGATGCCTCGGCTCGATATGAAGCCTACAACGCTTTTCGAGATGGACGTTTATTTGTCGATGAAAAAACTTCACTGAAACCCGCAAATGATTTGATTCCATCGGTGCAGTATGGCGCTGGCTTTGTTTATAATGAGGTTTCAGTGGTATTTTCTGGCAGTTCTTTTGGTAAGTTTTATCGAGAGCAAACGGAGGACATTTTCCGTTTTGCATCATTGATTATTTCTTTTCCGGTGTAGCGCCTTTTAATTAAAGGATTGAATACCACCGTTATAAAGACCATCTTGTCCAATCCAAAAAATTAAATCGGACTGTTTTGAACGTCGTTTGACGACTAGGGATTCTGGCTTTCCAATAGAATGGGGGACGGTTTTTAATTTCGGTAGCATTGTTAATTGCGTTTTGCCATCCCATGCATGGATATGGTAATCATTAGGTAAATGATTGACGGGGCCGGATAGCAGGTAGACGGTTCCTTCAAAGGTCATCATGTCTCGAATACCCAGTCCACCAAGGTTGACCAACTTTAATTTAGACGCTTGTACCGCGAATTTTTTATCGTTCATTTTCAATTTTAAGATGGGTACTAAGTCACCTCTTAAAACCGGCCCTCTGAAACCAATGAATAAGTGGTTTCCACGTACGGCAATACCTTCAATATCGACACCATTTTCTTTGCTAGGAAGCGCCGTAAAAGGACTGAGAAGTGGGAAACTTTTTATAATCAGCATCAATGAGAGCGACTCTATTTGACGCACTTTCAGTTGATCATCCAGCCGGACTCGAAATAGTTGGTTGCGCGCCGGTTCGTCATGAATCTGACTGAGGCGTTTAAGGTTCTTTTTATTAGAAAAATCGGCTTTGATTTTTTTTCGTTTTTTAGAATGTGAGCCAACAGCATACAAGTAAGGTTCCTGCCAGGCTAACCCTTCAATATCCAACTCGTCTTTTCCTGATGAGAGGACGATTCTATTACTTGTCCGCGCAATGAACTGATGCTTTTGGCGCGGTAAAATTTGAATGGCTGTTCCTTCATCTGTTGCGAGAGCCATGAAGTCATCTGTTATTACCATACCACTGATATTGTTAGGATCGATGGAAAGTTTCCCTTTGATGAAAATAGAGTCAATGTTAGCAGGTGAAGCTGAACTTAAGCAGGGAATGAGCAGCCCGAGTATTAAGCAAATAACTAGGTTAGGGGGAGTCATCTTAAAAAGCCTTTTCGGTCGCATTCATATCAATCATGATTAAGATTATAGTGTGAATACAATAAAAGGTGTGACATTGTATGAGTATAAAAGGAAAGAACTCAGCACCCTTTTGTATGGTGCTGAGCGGGTTGGGTTAGCCTTTAATAAAGCGTAAATAATTATCCATAATATGTAATTGCTGCCCAGGTTGTCCTGTGAATCCAAGCATTTCCGCTTTACTGATGATTTTTCCAAAAAGCACTTCTTCTTCGTGCTGTTCAGCAATAAACCATTCAATGAAGTTAAAAGTCGTATAGTCCTGTAACTCAAAAGCCGTTTTTGCAAGATGATTAATCATCTCAGTGACTTTTAATTCATGCTGATAGGCGGCATTAATAACATCCATTAAGTTGTCGAATTCACTCGGTGGTTCTTCAATGGCTCCAATCTTAACGGGAAGACTACACTCGGACATATAATCAAAAACCTTATCCATATGCGTGCGCTCTTCCATGCTGTGGCCCCGGAAGAAAAGGGCCGCACCTTCTAATCCCGCATTTTCGCACCAGGCGCTGAGTTGGAGGTAAACGCTGGATGCATAATATTCAGCATTGACTTGTTTATTTAGTAGGGTTGCAATCTCAGGTTTAAGCATCATGTAGCCTCCTGTTTTTTTGCGTTAAGAATTATTTCAGAATTGAAATAAAGTTAACTTCATTATAGAGGAGACAATAGACGGAATTCAAACTTAATTAACACTTTGATTTACTAAAGAAAATAAGGTTTTTAGTTCGTTAGAGGCCAAGGGGTAGGCTTGTCCAAAGCCTTTGATATATCGACCGGATATAGGAGAAAGTTGGAATAAGTGAAAGTCAGGTAGAGCTTTTAAGGTCAGGATAAGGTCTCCGAATTTGGATTCAAATGCCTCCAGTCTAGATTCCCAATGTGCGTCTTCTCTTGAAATAAAAAAAGCGTTGACTTGGAGTTGGATGCGTTGTCGTGCAAAAATATTTCCGGCTTCTTTTTCTCCTTCCATTATCAATAAACTGGCTTGCGGATGATTCAATAAGTTTTGTGTGTGTTCGGCTAACCCAGAAACAAAGATATAGAAGGCTTCTTGATATTGAATAAAGGGAGCATAACTCGCATTCGGGGTTTGTAATTCACCAAGAGTTGATAGTAGAAGGCTTTGCTGGGATTGTATTAAAGCAGCACAACTTTGATAAGTGGTTTTAGACCATTTGGGAAATTTGGGTTGCGGCATAAGCTTTCCTGAGCATAATAAAGTAAAAGCAACTCTATGATAGAGGATTCTATTAGGGGTGTAAAAGAGTAGAATAGTTTTTAATTTCAATGAAAAAGAGTTCTCTATTTTGAATAGGCGCTATCGACCCTTTTCCGTGTTGTCGGGATTGGGTATATTGTTGGTTGTGATGGGCACTTATGCTCTCAGTATTGGGCCGATTGAGATATCGTCCTTTGATGTTTTGAAGACCCTTTTTGGTTTATCTGATTCGGCACAAACCGCACTGGTGATTTCTGAAATACGGCTACCACGTATTTTATTAGGCATGCTGGTTGGTGCGGGGTTAGGCGTTGCTGGTGCAGCTATGCAAGGATTGTTTCGGAATCCTTTGGCCGATCCTGCTTTGGTCGGGGTGTCCAGTGGTGCCGCGTTAGCTGCCGTCACTGTGATTGTGCTTGGGCACTCCCTGTTGGTGGGGTGGGTCGGATTATTACAGGGGGCTTCGGTGCCAGTGGCGGCTTTTTTAGGTGGACTGTTGGTAACCTGGATTATTTATCGAGTTGCCACCCGGAATGACCATACGGACGTTGGTTTGATGTTGTTGACTGGTGTAGCGGTGAATGCGATTGCGGCTTCAGCAACGGGGCTTTTAACCTATTTGGCAACAGATGAAGCACTCCGAAACTTAACCTTTTGGACAATGGGATCAATTTCTGGTGCGACTTGGTCAGATTTAACAATGGCGTTTGTGCCAATATTAGCCGCGGTGCTTCTGTTACCTTATTTTGCTCGAGGATTGAATGCGTTTTCGATGGGGGAAGCGGTTTCCGCTCACATGGGATTTCAAGTTAAACGATTGAAGTGGGGTGTCATTGGGTTGAGTGCTTTAGCCGTTGGCGCGTCGGTCTCTGTCAGTGGCATTATCGGGTTTGTCGGCTTGGTTGCACCTCATTTAATCCGGTTGCTATTGGGGCCGGATCATCGCTGGTTATTCCCTGGCAGTGCCTTGATGGGGGCGATGCTCGTTGTGGTGTCGGATTTGTTAGCGCGGACCTTGCTTTCTCCTGCAGAAATTCCGATCGGTATTGTGATGTCCGCTATTGGAGGCCCTTTCTTTTTGTGGTTGTTGTTACAACGTCGTTCACGAGTCGGTCTTTAAGGGGGGGATGCTATGTTAACAGCGAAAAAACTGTGTGTTGAACGGCAAGGGCATCGTATCTTATCGGATGTGTCCGTTGAGATTTCTCCAGGGCTGGTTGTCGCTATTTTAGGAGCAAATGGAGCTGGAAAATCGACACTTTTGCATTGCTTAAGTGGCGATGTAAGTGAAGCGAAACAGCACGTATTTTTAAACGGAAAAAACTTAGATTCTTATACCTCGCAAGCGTTGGCCATGTCGAGGGCCGTTATGCCTCAACGTGTGCAAATGGATTTTGCCTTTTTAGTTTCTGAACTGGTTGAAATGGGACTGTGGCAAATCCCACGGCAATTCGATAAACAACTGCGAGTGGATGAAGCCCTGGCGTTGTTTGGCATTGAGACATTGAAGCAGCGCGATTATCAAACGTTATCCGGCGGAGAACAGCAACGAGTGCAGTTAGCTCGGGTGGTTGCTCAATTACTAACCCCCGTTGCCCAGGCCGACGCACCGCGTTATTTGTTGTTAGATGAATGCACCTCGAATTTAGATTTTGCTCATCAACATCAGGTATTTGAAGTGGTCAAAAAATTAGCGAATACCTATCAAATGGGGGTTGTAGTGGTGTTGCATGATATGAATTTAGCGGCGCAATATGCAGATCACTTAGTATTGTTAAAACAGGGAAAAGTATTAGATCAAGGGTCGGTTGAAAGCATGCTGATACCATCCAAGATAGAAGAGCTGTATGATTTTCCTGTTCAAGTTTTACCCCATCCAAAGGGCTGGCCAATGATTGTTCCGGCTTAATCTCTATACCTTAAAAAGACTTTAGGAGAATATCATGCAAGTTGTTTCGGTAAATGTCGGCCAAGTTCAGTCTTATCCATGGCGAGGTGGAACGCGATCAGGTATTCATAAAACACCACTTGACACAGCTGTGTTAGTGACTGAAAAGGGTTTGGAAGGCGATCATCAGGCCGACCTCAAAAATCACGGCGGAGAGGATAAAGCGGTATTAATCATTCCGACTGCAAACTATGTCCTTCACGGCGTCAGTCAGCATGCCTTTGGTTTCTTGGGAGAAAACATTTCTCTTTCCGAGGTGGATGAAAGCCAAGTGAAAGTCGGGGATCGGTTTCAAATCGATGATGTGATATTAGAAGTGACTCAACCTCGCTCTCCTTGTTGGAAATTAGGCGAAATGAATGGGTCACAACTATTTGTAAAAAATTATAGTTTTTCAGGTCGAGTTGGGTTTTGTTGTCGTGTGCTGGCAGCTGGAGAAATTCAAGCTTCAATGCCTGTTAAACACCTTAAAACTGGGCAGGGCGAAAATATTCAGACTTTATTTTTGGCTAAATTCAATGCTTCTAGCATGGATGATTATGCTGTTTTGCAAGAGGCATTGGAAAATCCCGCCTTATCGGATTCCTGGAGTCAATCCATTAGGCAAACATTGACTCGCAGGTTTAAAGACGACTGAAGTCGGGTATTAATTGCCTGTTAAAACGGTGAGCGTGTAAAATATGTGTCATCGTTTTTAAATAAAGAACCAAAGTATTTCATGTCAAAGATTGAACAGTTCCCCGAAAATGCAAACGCACTGGTTGAAGAAATTGCCAGTGAGGTTGTGAACGTATCGAAAAAGAAAAAAGATTGGATTAAGCCGCCTAAGTCGATCTTAAAGTTGGTGGGTCGAGCCGTAGCTCAGTATCAGATGATCCGAGAAGGAGATCGTATTTTACTGGGGTTATCTGGTGGTAAAGACTCCATGGCTTTATTGGTTGTTTTAAAACATTTACAGCGCCATTCGCCGGTCAAGTTTGAATTGGCTGCCTGCACGATTGATCCTGAAATTCCAGGGTTTGATCCATCACCCTTGAAAGAATGGGTTGCCTCGATGGAGGTTCCATACTTTTATGAATCAGAAGATTTGGTGGCCTTAGCCGATGCCCATATGAAAGGCGATTCTTTCTGTAGTTTCTGTGCACGCCATAAGCGCGGTAAACTCTATACGGTTTGCCGTCGTGAAGGCTATAACGTTTTGGCTTTGGCGCAACACCTGGATGATCTGGCTGAGAGTTTGTTGATGTCGGCGTTCAATGCTGGAGAGCTTCGAACTATGAAGGCTCACTATTTAAACAACGAAAAAGATATTCGTATTATTCGACCGCTGGTTCGTGTTCGAGAAAGTCAGACGAGAGCATTTTCAGAAATGGCAGAACTTCCGATTATCCCAGATAATTGTCCGGCCTGTTATTCCAAACCCCAAGAGCGTCAGCGTATGAAAGAGCTTTTGCTTGAACAAGAAAAGCATAATCAACATTTGTATGCCAACTTGTGGCGTGCCATGCAACCGTTGGTGGCAGATGATAATCATGCTGGCAAGGCAGATTTGAAGTAGGCGTTATGACGAATCAATCTCAACAGAAATGGCAAGGTAAGCTTTTTATTGGGTTGCTGAAGTTTTTTTCTTGGTGGTCTTTGCCTGTTAATCACGCGATGGGAAAAGCCATTGGTTATTTATTGTGGTGGCTGCCATCATCGCCCAAACGAATTTCTGAGATTAATTTAAAAATCGCTTTTCCAGAGCTGCCTGAGGCTGATCAGCAAACGTATTTAAAGCAAAGTTTGCTTGAACTGGGGAAAACCACAACAGAACTCGGTCCTATATGGTTATGGGATGCGAAGCGAGTGTTTGACCTCATTCAGTCGGTGCAAGGCGCCCATCTGGTTGATGAGGCTTTTCAACAAGAGAAAGGGGTTATTATTTTATCGCCGCACATTGGGGCCTGGGAAGTGATGGGCATTTATCTTTCCCGCCACTATCCGATGACAACGCTTTACCGCCCACCCAACCTGCCGTCCATTGAAGACTTTATGCGACAAGTTAGAGAAAGGTCGGGTTCCACGTTAGTTCCCACCGATTTATCCGGCGTAAAAGCCTTGCGCCAAGCATTGCGTAAAAATGAAATGATTGGGATATTACCGGACCAGGATCCCGGAAAAAATGGTAGTACCTATGCACCTTTTTTTGGACATCCTGCGCGAACAATGGTGTTGGTGTCCAAACTGGCGTCAAAGTCGAAATGCGCTGTGTTTTTCGCTTATGCCAAACGACTGCCTAAAGGACAAGGGTATGATATTCATTTCATACCAGCGGATGAAAACGTTGCTGCTCAAGATGAACTGGTGGCAACAACAGCCTTGAATCACGGAGTTGAACAGTGTGCCAGAGCGCTTCCTACTCAGTATCAATGGAATTACAAACGTTATAAACACCCTCCGGAAGGGGTTGAAGATGTGTATAAAAAAACAAAATAATAGCCAGGCCTGGCTGTTTTAGGTATGTTTGAGGTTAACGATGCGAACTTTCTTTGCGGTGCCTGTTAACGAAACTCTTAAGCAAGTATTACTGAGTCAGCTTAAAACGTTAAAATCACAACCTTGGACATCACTTGTGCATTGGGTACCAGAAGAAAATTGGCATTTGACGTTAAAATTCTTAGGTGAAATAACGTCAGATCAGGCAAAATCTATTGAAACAGCGATGCAAAACTGGTTTGCTGAAGGCATGAGTTATTTTGACGCAGAGGCTCTTGCGATTAAAGGGTTTCCGCAAGCCAAGTCGGGTCCTTTTATTGTCGCCACTTTCGATGCAACGCTGCTTTTACAATCTCTGGTTCGAGAAATAGAAGACCAATTACGCTCTTTTGAAATCCCCAAAGAAAAGCGTGCATTCCGACCTCATATCACTTTAGGTAAATGGCAAGGGGAGCAAGACGCTTTTCCTGAGTTAGAGGTTCCTCTTGATCAGGCCTGGTTGCGTGTGGATCGACTGAATCTTTATGAAAGTGCTCAAGGGCGCGGCCGCCATCAATATAAGCTTTTGGCGAGTCAGCTATTAGATACTTATGATTAAAATCTTTCTAACTCACCTAATCGAAGGTTGAATCACTCGATTAAGATTGAGCGGGTGGTTTAGTCGCGATTAACCAAGCATAGCGATTTTTGCTAGAGGTATTATCTGCAAGCCAGCCTTCTCCATAAACATTGATCTCAAAATCGCGCCAACTAGGCTGTGTTTGTGGCAGTTGGCTCAACTCACCTGTCTGAAGATAAAAATGCGGATTGCTTGGTGCATTTTCCTGAACCGGTGCTAAAAAAGTTTGGATCAATATTTTGCCATTGGGTCTCAATGCCTGTGCAATCTGAGGCCAGAGGTTTCGATTTAAGTATCGACTGACCACGATCACATCGTATTGCTGATAAGGAAATAGCATTTGTTCAAAATCACAGATGGTCGGGGTAATGGGTAACCGATTCACGGCCGCCCAATTATTGAGGTGAGTGAGCGCGGTATCGGAAATATCCCAAGCATCCACCGTGAGGCCGCATTGCGCCAAAAAACGCGCGTTGCCCCCTAAGCCACAGGCCAGATCAAGTGCCTTCCCTGTGAGAGGCAATTGGTGAAGATGTTGTTTCAATGCCCATGCAGGGCGCACGGGTTTTTTGGGATCGACATCGGCATACTTCTGATCCCATTTTTCAGATAATGAAAGGGACATTATTTTCTCCAGAAAGCAGCTGTGAACAGCACCAGTATGGTGAATAATTCCAGACGTCCCAATACCATTAGAAAGGAGAGTATCAATTTGGCTGGATCGGAAAGCTCTGAAAAATTAGCCGCCACTTCGCCCAGCCCGGGACCTAAATTGGTGATGGTGGCGGTAACGGCGGAAAAAGCCGTTAAAGGATCCAGCTCCATAGCCATTAACAAGAGCGTTGCCAAGACCACGATAAACACATACAACGAAAAGAACCCCCAAACAGCGGCCATAATTTTCTCCGAGACGGGTTTGCCGCTAAGCTTGACTGGCATCAGCGCATTCGGGTGGAGAAGTTTATGCACTTCTCGTAGCCCTTGTTTGAACAACAGCATGATTCGAATGACTTTCATGCCGCCCCCGGTGGAATAGGCTGAGCCGCCAATGTAACTCATTAAAATCAGGAAAATCGGTAGAAAGGCCGGCCAACTGCTAAAATCGGCACTGGCAAAGCCGGCTGTCGTGGCAATTGACATGACTTGAAAGCTGCCGAAGCGTAAAGCGTCTTCCCAACTGGCATAGGTATGCGAGCTATAAAGATAGGTGCTGACAATGAGGATGCCCCCCAGCAAGATTAGCGTATAAACCTTGTATTCCGGGTCGGACAAATAACGCTGGACGGTCATGTGACGAAAAGCCGTGAAATGTAGAGCAAAATTGATGCCTGCAATGTACATGAAAATCATCGTAATGACTTCGATATGCACACTGTCAAAGTGGCCTATGCTGGCATCATGGGTAGAGAATCCACCGATGGCGACGGTCGAAAAACTATGGCCAATCGCATCAAACCAGTTCATGCCGGCTACCCAGAAGCTGACAGCGCAAGCTGTGGTAATGCCCAGATAAATATACCAGAGAGATTTGGCGGTTTCCGAAATCCGCGGTGCGAGTTTATTATCTTTTATCGGGCCGGGGGTTTCTGCACGATAGAGCTGCATCCCCCCAATGCCCAGCATGGGTAAAATGGCCACCGCCAATACAATTATTCCCATCCCACCGAGCCATTGCAACTGTTGGCGATACCATAGAATCGCATGCGGTAGGTTATCCAAGCCGTTGATAACCGTGGCCCCGGTGGTTGTCAAACCCGAAAAGGATTCAAAAATAGCATCCGACAAAGATAAGTTGATGCCAGTTGCAAAATACATCGGAATGGCACCGGCAAAGCCTAAGGCTGTCCAAAAGATAACGACAATTAAAAAACCGTCTCGAATTTTTAAATCATGATGCTCTTTGCGTGAGGGGAGCCACAGTGAAAAGCCGGCAATAAAGAGCCCAATGGCAGACAATGCAAAGTCTGACATACCACCATCTTGATAAATTAAAGCAATGATAATCGGTGGAATCAGCGTTAAACTGAAAACCATTAATAAAATGCCCAGAACTTTTAAAATAATTTTAGGGTGCATACGGTCGGGACTGCTTAAAAATTAAAACCAACTTTTCTTTTCCTTTGGGGTAAAGAGCTCTGTTATTTGTGCTGCCTGGCTCGGGTCATTCAAGAAAAGGATGACGTGGTCTTCTGCTTCAATCGTTAGATCCCGGTGCGAAAACAGGACTTCATTTTCACGCACAATGCACCCTATGGTGATGCTGGTTGGCCATTGAATTTCACCAATGGTTTTACCAATAATGGCAGAAGAATTTTCACTCCCATGCACAATCACTTCCATGGCTTCTGCCGCACCTCGGCGTAATGTAAACGCTTTGACAGTATCACCTTGACGCATGTAGTGCAGTAAACGACTGGTGGTGATCTGGTCGGCTGAGATGGCCACATCGATACTGTTCAGTTGAATTAAATCCACATAAGATTGATTGTTCACCAAGGCAATGACACGACGAACACCTAGTTTTTTTGCCAGCATGCCGGAAATAATATTGGCTTCATCGGAATTCGTCAGTGCTAAAAATAAATCGATTTCATCAATGTTTTCTTCAATGAGCAAGGATTTATCGGAGACATCCCCTCGGATCACAATGGCTTGCTCAAGCTGTTCAGAGATTTTCCGTGCTTGCGTCATGTTGTGGTCGATAATTTTTACCTGATGCTCTTTTTCCAACTCTTTGGCAAGGTTGAAGCCAATGTTCCCCCCTCCCGCGATCATGATGTTTCTAGAAGGACGAAGTTTATCACGTCTTAATTCTTGAACAATTTTAGGAATATTGGAAGGCTCGGCTAGAAAGAAAACCTCATCGCCGACCTGAATGGTGACATTGCCGGTGGGAATGACAATTTCATCTCGGCGGTAAATCGCAACGATCCGATGTTGTACCCCATCGGGTAAATGATGTTTGATTTCCCGGATTTTTTTGCCAACAATCATCCCGCCAGAGTGGGCTCGAATGGCGACCAATCGAACTTTTCCTTCTGAAAAATCAACGACCTGAAGAGAACCGGGGTAGTTAATCAGTTGCAGGATATAGTTTTTAACCAGCGTTTCAGGGCTGATTAAAACATTGATAGGGATCGCGTCCGTATTTTGCTCTCGGTCAAACAACTCGGGGTGGTTTAAGTAGCTTTGGCTTCTCACGCGTGCAATTTTAGTGGGCGTTTTATGCATGATCTGAGCAAGCTGACACGCGACGATATTGGTGTCATCTTCATGCGTGGCTGCGATCAGCATGTCGGCTTCTTCCAAGCCGGCCTGGTTTAAGACGTCTGGATTAGAGGCATGACCATTCACCGTTCGAATGTCCAATCGATCTTGTAACCGTTGAAGGTTGATTCGATCAAGGTCAACCACTGTGACATCATTGTTTTCGATGGCAAGCAGTTCTGCAAGGGATGTACCGACTTGTCCGGCACCAAGAATAATTATGTTCATAAGGGCGCGTTATTTAAATTTTCCTTAAAAAGCTGTCTAAGCATTTTAAATGGTGTTACCTGCACTTTCCAAGTAACCAATTGATTGCATGTTCATATATTACTGCTATGTATTCTACGCTGTATTAAGCCTGAAATTAACCCTAATTCTTGCTTTTATCACAACCGATTATACCTTTAGAAGTCGTGGCATGAGGCGGTTCAGTTATTTCGGGTTTTTCGGGTCAATTTTGAGTGCTTTTAGTTTACGATATAAATTGGTTCTTTCAACGCCTGATAATTTAGCCGTTTCTGTAACATTCCCTCCGGTTTCACGGAGTAGTTGGCTCAAATAAGCTGCTTCAAATTGTTCTTTGGCCTGTTTTAAATTAACGGAGGTATTAATACTGGAAAAAGACACTGTATCGGCATTTTTGGTGCTTTCGAGTGCACGGCGAATTTCGTCATCATTGACTTCTCCTTCTCCGAGAATCAGAAGACGTTGGACCAGATTTTGCAGTTCTCGGTAGTTTCCAGGCCAACTGTATTGCCGAAGTACATTTTTAGCAGCGACATTAAATTCACGGTATTCCAGTCCTTCATGCATGAGAAAGTAATCCAAAAAATAATCAATCAAATCGGGAATGTCTTCTGTGTGCTGGCGTAAAGAAGGGATTTCCAAAGGCATGACATTCAAACGCTGAAATAAATCGTTACGAAAGTGGCCACTGTTTGCTAAATCTTCTAACCCCACTTTTGTTAAGGCAATGATTCGGACGTCTAACGCAATTTTTTTATTGGAACCGGGACGAACAAAAGACTGGTCGAATAAAAGCTGGCTGAAAAAATTCTGACCTTTTGTACTGAGCTGTTCGACATCTGAAATGACTAAAGTCCCACCAGATGCATGGATTAACTCTCCAGGAAAGGTGTTTTGTTCGGTTTCTAAACCAAGAATAAGTTCTTCTTGTTCATCAAAGTCAGGGGCATGAATTTCGAATAAAGACTGTTCTTTGCGTTCGCTTAATTTGTGAATGGCTTCTGCCAAGCGATGCTTTCCCGTGCCCGGTTCACCCTTGACCAGAATTGGCATGGAATATTTGGCAAGCCGATTTATGGAATCTCTTAACTCTACAATCAGTTTGCTTTTTCCAATCGGTAAAATTTGATCCGGCAATTTCTGTTTTAAGTGACGGTTTTCACTATGGAGGTGGAGGTGCTCCATTGCTCGTTCAGCGGTAATCAAAAGCTTCGCGAGTGACAAGGGCTTTTCTAAAAAATCATACGCGCCGAGTTTGGTGGCTTCAATGGCCGTCTCAATCGTGCCATGCCCTGACATCATAATGACGCTGCTGTGATCAAGCACATTTTCGGCCATCATTTCTTTGAGAAGCGAAATACCATCAATGTCAGGCATCCATATGTCTAGAAAAATTAAATCGGGCGCTTTATCGCGCCAAATAGCTTGAGCTTGCTGCCCATTGGCGGCCACCATAACCTCATAACCTTCTTCAGAAAAAATTTCTTGCATGAGGCTACGAATGTCTTTTTCATCATCAACGATCAGTAATTTGCCTGGTTTCATAGTGGGGTCATTTTTATTAGACAGCTATCTTTTAGTGTGTTGTGGTAAGTTTATTATAAAACAGGTTCCTTGCTCGGGTTCCGATTCTACATGAATTTGTCCTTGATGTTCGTCAACAATTTTTTTCACGATTGCTAACCCCAGCCCTGTCCCTTTAGGTTTATCGGTTGAATAGGGTTCAAATATCCAATTCCTGGCTTTTTCAGGGATACCGGGACCATTATCGCAAATAGAAAACTCAATCTCATCATGCGCACAATTGGTTTGAACATCAATTCGTGTGTTAGGCCGTTCACCACAAGCTTCAATGGCATTTTTAATTAAGTTATGTAGCAGTTGTCTTAGTTTTGAGGCATCTGCCGTAATTTTTGGGCATTGGACATCTACTTTGTAAGACACTTTCCAGTTTGCTTTGGGATCTTTATACATGCTCACAACATCTTTGATGAGTACGTTAAGATTCAATTGGCTGAGTTCAATTTCAGGTGTATCGGCATACTCAGTAAATGCTTGTACTAAGTTTTGCATGGCGGCGACTTGTTCAATAATGGTGTCCGTCATTCGGTTAAGGAGCTGCTGGTCAGTCGTCGTTAATTTATCAGCTAGTTTGTAGTTGAGGCGCTCAGCGGAAAGCTGAATAGGGGTTAACGGGTTTTTGATTTCATGCGCTAAGCGTTGGGCAACATCGCTCCAAGCGGCATGAAGTTGCGCTTGGACCAGTTGGGTAATATCTTCAATAACAATTACAAACCCGCCCGCTTTTTGATCCAAACTCGGTAAAGTTGATCCATGCACCAACAGTATCTTTTGGCCTTCCTTACAATCAAACGTCAGTTGCTCGCTCCAAGGTTTGGCGTCATTACGGAATAAAGGGAAAATGGTGTCAAAGAACTGTTTTAGGTGTTGGCTCTCAGGTTGTTTTAAAATTTCATTCAACGGTTTTCCAAGCTGTTTAAACAGATCGGTGTTTAGGATGCTGTTCGTAGCATCATTGATGGTTTTTAACCGAAGATTCATGTCTAACGTGAGCACACCACTGTTGAGGTTTTTAATGATTGCCTGCAGGTAGAGTTTCTGCATTTCAGTTTGTTGGTGCCCAAACTTGATGTCATTTCGCGCTTTAGCAATTTGCTGGATCATGTCGTTAAATGAATGAATAAGTTGCCCCATTTCATCTTCTTGAACAACCGGCATGGAGATTGTGTAATCTCCTTTGGCAACGGCTTTAGTTCCTCGAGCCAGTGTACGAATTGGTCGTGTAATGTTTTGAATGGTCTTGATCGTGAATAATAGAGTGCTGATGATGGTGAGTAACAGTACCATACTCAAAATCACGGTGAAGCTGGTTTTGAGCGGGCCTTTTAAATAGGATAATTCTTGATATTGACCGGCAGAGATACGTACCGTATCGGCAAGGTGGCTTAATTGTTCCGGAATTGAAAATACAGCTTGTAAGGCATAGAGTTTATTGTTCTTTACATCTGTGACAGGCAGCATGATACGAATGATCTGGTAAGACGTATTTAAACCAGATTGTGTTTCAATGGCCGCATAAGTGAGCTTTTTACGGACTTGTTGAAAAAGTCTTGGCGCCGGTGATTTGGGTAGGATGTTGACGTTGTCCTGGCTGCTATAGGCAATGAGTTGCCCGTCACTTTTATACAAAGCAATTTCTCGCGTATTCAGTTGTTCCCCTAGCTTATTCAAAGTAAGGACAGGGGTGATAAAAAGTTCGTCACGATAGAGATTGAGGGCTTGTTGAGTGTTGTTCAGGTTTCGCCGGGTCTGATCATCCAACGTGATTTGCACCAGCTTGACCGCATTTTCTAACGCTTCTTCTGTTTTAACGTCAAACCATTGGTTGATTCCTTGGTGCACAAAGCTCATTGAGAAATAAAAAATAATCGCCAGAGGAATCCCTAACATAAAACCAATAATGGTTGTCAGTCGCACGGTGAGTTTGAGGCCTGGGGTATTGGCTTTATATTGTTTTCGGATCTTGAGAAATGCTCGTACAAGCATCACGATTAATACGATCATGCCGCCGAAAGAGATAAACAGCAATGTAGAATAAGTCTGTGCAAATTGTGAGGCATTTTGCAGAATTTGACTCATAACAATCAAAGATATCAACAATATGCTGGAAATGGCGATGAGCCAACCATATTGTTTGATGAATCGTGATTGTTGCGTTGATGGCATAAAAGTTCGCTTTAGAAGTTAACGTTACTTAAAAAAATCATTGAGTTCTGTTTATAACCAGCTTTTGGGTGACTGAATTTGGATATTACTCCAATCACTGTCTAAGTGCCAGCCTGAAGACCAAAGTGCATCAATAATCAAAGGAGTAGGGAGCTGCCACTTATTAAGTGAAACCCGCATCTTAATCGCATAAAGCGTATTGGGATGTAAATCTGCTAAGTCAGTGATTCGGAAGTTAGAGAGTGTACCAAGCGTATGCAAGGCATCATTCAAGTTGTTAAAACTTTGAACTTTCTTATTGCGCTTATTTGAAATGACATAAAGTTGGCTGTAGCCAAAATACTGTAACTGGGACTGGTATTGAATCGTCACCCGGTTACGATGCATATTAAACCCGAGCAAAGAATGAACTTCATTCAATTCGATTTCTGTGTTAAACGTCAAGGGGATTTCATGTTGTAGTGCCGTGAGGACGGTTTTATCAAAATGGAATTGAATACTGGCATCCAGCATCAATTGCTGGTTATCTTGATAATTATTTAGATATAAAATCTGAATAGAAGAAGGGCGGTTCTCAGCGGCATAAATGAGCGTGCTGAACGTTAAAGTGGCGAGCAAGCCTAGGCATTTTAAAAATGAAAAGAGTACGGCATCAACACCTAGCATCTTCATGGCTTAACACTCCTTTTCAATCAAGCAATAATAAAAGCCGTCCATACCATCCTGGCCTGGCAAAATTTGTCGGCCTGGCGCATCTTTAATCAGTACCCCACAATCGGTTTCAATCGGTATTTCTTTCGCATCGGCTGTCTGCTCAAGAAACTGGGTCATTTGATCTCGGTTTTCTTGCGGCAAGACCGAGCAAGTTGCATAAAGCAATTGTCCGCCCGGTTTTAACCTTGGCCAGATGGCATGCAGAATGGCTGCCTGTAATTCGGTCAAAGCAGTAATATCTTCAGGCGTTCGATGCCATTTAATATCCGGGTGGCGTCGAATAATGCCCGTTGCAGAACACGGCGCATCCAATAAAATTTTATCAAACTGCACATCCGGCCACCAGTTGTCAGGTTGTGAAGCATCTCCCACTTCAATTTCTGCAGTCAGGCCCAATCGATATAAATTTTCAGACAAGCGTTCAATCCGTTCAGGTTCTTTTTCTAACGCGAATACTTTCGCTTGGTTGTCGCTCAGTTCTAAAAGATGAGTGGTTTTTCCTCCGGGTGCGGCGCAGGCATCGAGGATGACTTCATTAGGTAGTGGTGCTAGCAGACAAGCAGCTTGCTGTGCTGCAGCATCTTGTACACTGAATCCGCCGTCGTCATAGGTAGGAAGTTGCGTAATATCTAAGCTGCTTTTAAGCACAATACCTTGCGGTGCCTTTGGATGACTCTCTGCTTCAACCGATTGTTCTGCTAATAAAGCCAAAAATGCCTCACGGGTTTGGTGAAGCGGATTGACGCGCAAAGTTAAAGGCGCTGGTTCATTGTTGGCCGATAAAACTTGTTCCCAATGGTCTGGATAAGCACTTCGCATGGCTTTCGTTAACCATTGCGGGTGCGAGTAACGATAAGCCGGTTTTTTATCCACTTCTTCGCAAATGCTGTCTTTATCCCGTAAAAAAGTTCTTAAAACGCCGTTAATGAGACCTCTTGCCCAAGGCTTTTTCAAAGACTTGGTGAGGCTGACAGTTTCAGAAACCGCCGCATGCTCAGGTGTATCCATATACAGGATTTGATAGAGCCCTAAAAGAATCAGTTGATTAACGTCTTCATCTTTAGCCTTGAGTGGTTTTTTCAGCAAGTGACTTCGAATCGCTTCCAGACGGTCTTGCCAGCGTAGGGTACCGAGCACGAGATTTTGGGTAAAGGCACGTTCTCGGCGGTCGCTGAACTGTGCCAAGCCTTCCGCTAACGACTGGTTTAAAGATCGTCCATGTTCAATGACGGTTAAACAAATTTTCAAAGCGATATAGCGACTGTTAACGGCCATGAATTATCCTAATGTTTGGCCAGTCAGCTGGCGAGCTTGCGCAAAGTCATAAGCAGGCATGGCTTTTTTGCCCGACGGTTGTACCTGCGTAATCAATAATGACCCTTTTCCAGTGGCGACTTCCATACCTGCTTTGCTGACAGAAATGACCAGGCCTGGCGATTTTTGGGTTGAAGCATCACCGACTTCAGCCTGCCAGATACGCAAAGGCTGACCCTGGTATTGCGTAAACGCAACCGGCCAGGGATTAAAGGCTTGAACTTGACGGGCTAAAGTCTGTGCGGATGCCTGCCAATCAATCTCGGCTTCGGCTTTATTGAGTTTTTCAGCATAGGTGACTTGGCGTTCATCCTGTTTCACAGGAGACAGGTTGCCGACCCGTAAATCACTCAATGTTGTCATTAATGCATCGCACCCTAACGAGCTTAAGCGGTCATGTAAGGTTTGTGCGGTATCTTCAGGCATGATGGGGGTTTTTAAGATGGTGAGCATATCCCCAGTATCCAGCCCAACATCCATTTGCATAATGGTCACGCCGGTTTCCGCATCGCCCATTTGAATCGCGCGTTGGATCGGTGCGGCACCACGCCAGCGGGGTAGGAGGGAGGCGTGAATATTCAAACAGCCATATTTAGGCATGTCCAAAACCGCTTTTGGCAGAATCAGGCCATACGCCACCACAATCATCACATCGGCCTGAAGCGCTTCTAATTCCGCTTGCGCTTCAGGTGTTTTGAGTGACTCAGGTTGAAAAACAGGGATATCATGTTCTAATGCTGTTTGTTTAACTGGGCTGGCGGTGAGTTTTCGTCCACGTCCCGCCGGTCGGTCAGGTTGTGTGTAAACCGCAATCACTTCATGCTCAGAGTCGACTAAAATCTTAAGTGGCGCCACGGAAAAATCAGGCGTACCGGCGAAGATAATTTTAAGAGGTTGTGTCATGAGTCTGCTTGAGTTGCCATTTCTTTTTTAAATTTTTGAATCGCTCGGGTACGCTTTAAGCCAGATAAGTGATCAATGAACAGCTTGCCATTTAAATGATCAATTTCGTGCTGAATACACACAGCCAAAAGTTCATCGGCTTCAAATTCAATCGTTTTCCCATCTCGATCCATGCCTCGGACCAGAATATCTGATGGGCGGTCGACTTTAGCATAAATCCCTGGAATGGAAAGACATCCTTCTTCCCAGGTAATTTTGCCGGCAGTTTTGACAATTTCGGGGTTCAACAAAGCAATCGGTTCGTCTTTGGTTTCAGAAATATCGACTACAATTAAGCGCTGCTGCACCGCCACTTGAGGTGCGGCCAGACCAATTCCCGGTGCGTCATACATGGTGTAAAACATTTCATCAATGAGTTTATCCAATTCATCTGTCATTTCAGGAATTGGCTTGCAAACCTCTCTTAATCCGTCATCGGGGTAGAGAACAATATCGAGTTTATCCATAATACAAGGTATACTTTTTTAACGTTTTGAATGAATGACCCTAAATTATAGCGGATTGAGTCACCTATGTCTGATTTAGACAACATGCATGACTGGCTTTTATTACACTTTGCGCGCATCAATGCAAAGCAGTTGCCTCAAATTACATCTTATTTCGGCAGTATCTCACAAGCGATGGCTGCCTCGCAAGCGAGTTGGCAATCGAGTCAATTATTAAAGCCCAAACAGCTTGAACGTTTGTTCGATTCTGAAAATAATGTTCTTGTTGCTGAGGCAGTTGCCTGGTCACAACAACCCGAACAAACCATTTTGACCTTAAAAGATGCGGCCTATCCTGAGTTGCTGAAACGTATCTCAGATCCACCGATTTTGCTTTATGTAAGGGGAGACGTGAGCTTGCTTTCTGAACCCCAGTTGGCGATTGTCGGCAGTCGGAATGCTTCTAAACAGGGACGCTTAACGGCGATGGATTTTGCACAGTATCTTGCCAGTGTCGGGCTGACGATTACCAGTGGGTTGGCATCCGGTATTGATAAAGCGGCTCATGAAGGTGCCTTACAAGCAGGGGCGTCAAGCTCACAAGCTTTGCAAGGCACCACGGTCGCGGTGGTTGCAACTGGGCTTGATCGAGTTTATCCGGCTGCGAATCGAGAACTCGCACGGCAGATTGCCAATCAAGGTGTGTTGGTGTCTGAATACCCTTTAGGCTCGAAACCGATGGCGCATTTTTTCCCACAACGAAATCGTATTATTTCTGGTCTAAGTGTCGGAACATTAGTGGTTGAAGCAGCATTAAAAAGCGGTTCTCTCATCACGGCAAGAACAGCACTCGAGCAGGACAGAGAAGTCTTTGCCGTGCCGGGATCTATTAATAGCCCCCAGGCAAAAGGGTGTCATCAGTTGATTCGTCAAGGGGCGAAGTTGGTGGAGTCGGGACAGGATATTTTGGAAGAGTTATCGGCAATTTTACAACTATCACTTAATGATACATCTGCAGAGCAAGATGGCTCAAATGAAAAAGACGTTGTAGCGGAATCTAGTAGCCTTTTGCAGTATATCGAGTTTGAGCCGATAGGCTTAGATGAGTTGGTCGTTTTAAGTAAATTGCCGGTGTCAGATATCCAGAGCCAATTATTGATGCTGGAATTGGAAGGCAGCGTTGAAGCTTTGTCTGCAGGAAGGTGGCGTCGTTTGAATTAAGTTCTTAATTGGGTCGTTTTACAACGGACTTTTCGACCATTTTCAGAGTACTCTAAGTCATCAAAACTCAATTTATTTGCCATCATAATCCCACGGCCATGATTGTCCATTGCGCGGTCAATGGAGAACTCTAAATACTTTTCATAGTCAAATCCGGGGCCCATATCAGTGATGGTCACCGTCAGGTCAGAATCAGAATGGTCTAAATCAACCGTGACGTATTTCTCCTGGTTTTCCGGCAAACTGAGACGGTAAGCAATTTCATCATGCAAACGAGCGTCATTAATGAGCTGGGTTTTTTCATCGTAGGTAATCCCTAGGTTGCCATGCTCGACCGCATTGATCATGAGTTCTAAATATCCAATACCGATGCTGTTGGGATCTTTGGTTAAAAATGCAATAAAGTTAGACAGGTGTTTGGCTTCATCCAATGTTTGAAATTGAAAATGACCACTTTTCATCAGAGGGAAAGCGCTGTTGATCCCTTCAATGGTGGTGAGTGCTTCTCGATGATTTTTAAAGTCTTTTAAGGCGGCATTAACAACTGAAATTAAGGTTTCTTTGGTAATTGGCTTAATTAGATAGTAGAATGCGCCAGCATTAATCCCGCGTTGAATTTCTGCTTCGCTGTTGGCAGAGGTTTGTAAAATAAACGGAATTTTTTTGTATTCAGGATCTTGTTTAAGTTCTTCCAGCAGCTGAATGCCATCTTTGTTTGGCATAAGGTAATCAGAAATGATGCAGTGGAAGAAGTCTTTGGGTTTTTGCTGAATAAGGCGAGAAGCTTCTTCTCCATCATTGGCAATGTATAAAGTAAAGTTTTCGGTTTTCAGAAAGCTTTGAAGCAGTTTTAAACTGATTAGATCGTCTTCAACAATCAGTAAATTCGCTTGTTTCATTACCCGTTATGCCTTTTTAGAACAATGATATAAGATAGATTGGTTGTTAATAAGCTTAACATGTTTCAGAGTGGCTTCGCTACTCAAATGCTTATGCGAGCCCAAGATGGGCTGTTGAAATTGCCAGTTAACAGAATTGAATCACAATCAATCATTGAAAGAGTTAAAGATTGATTGAAAATAAAAGTTTGCATTTATTAGGCTTTTTTTGCACTCTTTAAAAAATAAACCGACTGAAATAGAGAATAAAATATATGACTAATTTGGTGATAGTGGAGTCTCCTGCTAAAGCTAAGACCATTGAAAAATACTTGGGCAAAGGGTTTACCGTTCGTTCAAGCTATGGCCATATCCGTGACATCCAGAAAAAAGGGATGGGGATAGATATTGAAAATGGTTTTATGCCGAATTACGAAATTTCACCGGACAAAAAGAAAACCGTTACCGAATTACGTAAGTTGACTAAAGAGGCCGAAACGGTCTGGCTGGCAACGGATGAGGACCGCGAAGGGGAAGCCATTGCCTGGCACCTAGCGGAAGCCTTAAAGCTTGATGTCAACGACACCAAGCGTATTGTGTTTCATGAAATTACCAAAACAGCGATACAGAAAGCCATTGCCGAACCTCGCAAAGTGGATATGGATTTGGTTGAGGCGCAACAGGCTCGCCGTATTCTTGACCGTATCGTGGGGTTTGAATTATCCCCTATTTTATGGAAAAAAATTCGAACAGGCTTGTCTGCAGGCCGAGTTCAGTCCGTTGCCGTTCGACTGATTGTCGAAAGAGAACGCGAGATTGATGCCTTTGAATCGGATTATGTGTATCGCTTACAAGGCTCTCTGGATATTCTGGATGAACACCAAAAGGTGGTTGGAACGGTTGAAGTGAAGCGGAGCACTGCGTTTAAAACCGAAGAAGAAGCTCAGGCTTATTTAGAGCAGGTCAAAACCACAACATTGACGGTTTCTCAGTTGGAAGAAAAGCCCGCGAAAAAATCACCTAAAGCGCCTTTTACAACATCGACTTTGCAACAAGAAGCATCTTCAAAGCTGGGCTTTTCAGTGAAGCAAACCATGATGATTGCGCAACGCTTGTATGAGTCTGGGAAGATTACCTATATGCGTACCGACTCGGTCAATCTCTCTGAAGAAGCCATTCAGAAAGCACACGACGAAATCGTGTCCGAGTTTGGAGAATCCTATTCACAAACGCGTCGTTATAAAACCAAAAATGCGGATGCTCAAGAAGCGCATGAGGCGATTCGACCAACCGATTTTTCAGTCCAGTCGGTGACGGGAGAACGAAACGAACAGCGTCTTTATCAGCTTATTTGGCGACGAGCGATTGCCTCGCAAATGGCAGATGCTCAATTAAAACGCACGAATGTAGATATTGCGTTAGCCAGTATGCCTAATGAAAAACTAGTGGCAAAAGGCGAAGTCATCACCTTTGAAGGTTTCTTAAAAGTCTACAATTTGGATGATGAGGCCAAAGAAGGGCAGCTTCCTCCATTAACGGTCGGGCAAGCTTTGCAGCTGGGTGTTTTGACGGTAAGACAGAGTTTCTCAAGACCGCCTGCTCGATATAATGAAGCGAGTTTGGTTCGAACGTTAGAAGAGATGGGGATTGGTCGTCCGTCCACTTATGCACCGACCATTGATACTGTTCAGCAGCGTGGTTATGTGGTTAAAGAAGACCGTGAAGGGCGTCAGCGTGATTATCGCCAACTGGCTCTGACCGTAGATGGGATTGAAGCCAGTACTTTGACGGAAACTACTGGGACGGAAAAAAATAAACTCTTTCCAACTGATATTGCGGGTATTGTCACCAACTTTTTAGTAAAGCATTTTGGAGACGTTCTGGATTATAAATTTACCGCTTTAGTGGAATCTGAGTTCGATACTATTGCGCAAGGTAAAGAGTCTTGGCAGGAAATGTTAACGAAGTTTTATCAGCAATTCCATCCAAGAGTGGATGCTGCTGAAGATGTTTCTAGGGAAGAAGCTGGACAATCTCGTGCTTTGGGAGATGACCCAAAAACTGGTAAGCCGATGTTCGTTAAGATTGGACGCTTTGGGCCTTATGTACAATTAGGCGATGGTGAGAATGATGAGAAACCAACTTTTGCCAGCTTAATGCCTGGGCAAAAGATGGATACACTGAAACTAGATGAAGCATTAGAACTGTTTAAATTGCCGCGTGAAGTCGGTGAGATGCCGGAATCTTTTTCAGCCAAAGCGGTTGATGGAACGGAGTTTGCCGTTGAAAAAGGGCAAGTCATTATTGCCAAGCAGGGCCCTTTTGGACCCTACTTGGAATATGGTCCTAAAATGTATGCACCCATCAAGGGGTTTGACCCTCTCAGTATTGAGATGGAAGATGCCGTTGCGTTGATTCAGTCCAAAATTGTGACCGAAGCGGAAAAGATTATTAAGGTTTTCCCTGAAACTGATGTGAAAATTTTAAAAGGTCGATGGGGGCCTTACATCACGGATGTGACAACGAAAAAGAACGCTAAGATCAAAAAAGATGAAGACGCGTTGGAACTCAGCTTTGAAGAATGCCAAAAACGTTTGGATGAAGCGCCAGAGCCGAAAAAGCGTGGACGAGCGGGTGCGAAAAAGAAGGCGCCGGCTAAAAAAACCGCTGCTAAGAAAAGCACCGCTAAGAAACCAGCCGCGAAAAAGCCCGCCGCGAAAAAAACACCGGCTAAAAAACCTGCGCGTAAATCGCCCGCCAAAAAGACAACGGATAAGAAGTAATTAAAATCTACCAGGCGTGGTAGATTTTATAACGACCCTTGCCGGCATTCTTTGCCTGATACATTGCTTGATCGGCATGCTTAAGCAAAGTTGCTTTGCTTGCGCCATGGTCAGGGAAGAGTGCAATTCCAATGCTGGAACCAATTTTAATTTCATGGTCTCCAATGTTGAACGGCTGGCTGAGAAGTTGGTTAAGGTTGTTTCCAATCTCATTGAGCTGTTCAGGTGTCGTATAGGCACGACATAAAATAACAAATTCATCGCCCCCAACACGGGCAAACAAAGTATCTTTAGCAATATGTTCAGCGATGAGCTCACTCACCGATTTGAGCAAGTGATCTCCCGTGTCATGCCCTAGAGTATCATTGACGGTTTTGAAGTTATCCAGGTCTAAAAACATCAAGGTAAACTTGTTGCCAGAGGCCGCAAAGGTTTCTAGCCATTCATCGAGCGCCTGATAAAAATAATTTCGGTTAGGCAAGCCGGTGACAATATCGGTATTCGCTAAGAAGCTCAGCTCTTGTTGGGTTTGTTTCAATTCGGTAATGTCGGTATAAACTAAGGCATAGTGAGTCGTCTGAGTGGTTTGGTGAATGACTTTCTGGCAATCTACTAAACTCGATCGAGCAAGCTCCCCATTGGTATGGTGTAAAGTCAGTTCACCACGCCAAGCTAAGTCTTTGTCAACCTGCATTAAAATGTCTTGCGGCGGTTCGTCTTGTAAATTATCCAACAAATCCCTTAGCGTCATTTTGGCTAAGTCGGCTTGTGTTAATCCAAAAGCGTCGTGGAAAGAGGGATTGGTACGAATAAAAGATAGGTTTTCATTGGTAATCGCAATCGCTTCTTGGGTGTTTTCAAGTAAGATTTTGTCTAATGTCAGTTCTTCCTCAAGTTGCTTTTGTTGAGTAATGTTTAAACGGACACAGCTTAATTTTTCGACATTGCCAAGCTCATTGGTGATGGTCTGACCCCGATCATAAACCCAAATGTAATCTCCGTTTACATCCATGACTCGATGAGTGTCTTCGTAATTAGTCACTTGATGGCTAAGCAGTTTAAGGAGCTTTTTTTGAACTTGTTCTTGATCTAAAGGGTGGATGCGAGCTTGCCAGGCATGTAAATCTTGCGGAAAATCATGATGATTAAACCCAATCATTTCTTGCCATAAATCTGAAAAATACGCTTGATTGTTTTTGATGTCCCATTCCCAATAAGCCAGTCGACTGCAATCGAGCACGAAAGATAAGCGCTTTTTTTCTAATTCATGCTGTCGTTTAACGGCGCGCAGTTTTTGCTTTGCCTCTTCGGCTTGCAGCTCAGCTTGTTTATTAAGTTTTTGAAATCGTTTATAGCCAATAAAAGCAAATAAAAAGAAAAGACCTATCGCAATTTGAAAATACAGATTCCAATTAATATCAAAGGTGGTTATCGGGGCAATAGGGTATTGAGAGGCAATGAATAGGAATCCAAACAAAGCCAGAAAAAAGGCAGAAAAATAGCGAAATGAAGAATGACTAGCAACCTTCATAACTTCCAAACCTGACAAATTGATAAAAGCATATCACCATTGATAAGTATTTTTTTGTAAGTAAATGAGATTATTGAAAAAAAAAGCGCACATGTAAAGAAGTAATTTGAAATGAATTCTTAGGTAGATATCTAGAGAAAAATAATGAATTTATCCAGATTTTATCGGATAGTTGGTTCGATAAAAGGTAAAATATGCGGTTAATTTTAAAGAATCAATAAAGAGATCAGTCCGCATGAAGCACCAAGTTGCAGAAATTTTGTCAGAGGTTATCGATCAGTTCAAACAGGAGGGGATTTTAGAAGCCTCTTTCCAACCTCGTGTGAACGTAGAAAACACCCGTGATAAATCGCATGGTGACTTTGCCACAAACTTAGCGATGATGTTGACCAAAATCATCGGTAAACCACCTAGAGAAATAGCTGACATGATCGTCGCACGCCTTCCAGAATCTGAGGTGATTGAAAAAGTAGAAATTGCGGGTCCAGGGTTTATCAACTTTTTTGTATTGGATGTGGCGAAGTTCAATGTGCTACCGACGATTTTAGAAGCCGGTGATGCTTTTGGTGAATGTAATGTCGGTCAGGGTCGTTCAGTGTTGGTGGAATATGTCTCAGCAAACCCAACCGGGCCATTGCACGTTGGGCATGGTCGAGGGGCGGCTTATGGAGCCAGTGTGGCCAGTTTGTTGTCAAAAGCAGGTTTTCAAGTCTCGCGTGAGTATTATGTGAATGATGCCGGGCGTCAAATGGATATTTTAGCGGCATCAACCTGGTTGCGTTACTTACAGCATTGTGGAGAAGAGTTAACGTTTCCAAGCAACGGATATAAAGGGGATTACATCTTTGATATCGCGCAATCGTTGTATGAAGAAAAAGGCGATGCGTTGAGAAAATCCGCACAGGTGGTGTTTGAGGGTGTGGCAAAAGATGAAACGACGAACGCTGCCGGTGAAACTCAAGGCGATAAAGAAAAGCATATTGATGGCTTGATTGAACAGGCCAAATCGCTTCTGGGAGAAACACATTATCGTTTGGTGTTTGAAAAAGCATTGGATGTCATTCTAGGCGACATTCGTGAAGATTTAGCAGAGTTTGGCGTCGAGTTTGAGAATTGGTTCTCAGAGCGCTCTTTGATGGATTCTGGCGTAATTGATGCGGCTCTTGAAAAGTTGCAGGCCGCCGGAAAAATTTATGAAAAAAATGGCGCTTTATGGTTTAAATCATCAGAGTATGGTGATGAAAAAGATAGAGTGGTCGTGCGTGATAATGGTCTAAAAACGTATTTTGCATCTGATATCGCTTACCACTTCAACAAACTTGAGAGAGGGTTTGACGTACTGATTGATATTTGGGGATCTGACCATCATGGGTATGTGCCTCGTGTCAAAGCGGCTATGCAGGCGATGGAAACTAACCCGGATGCTTTAGAGGTGCTACTTGTGCAATTTGCCGTGTTATATCGTGGGGGTGAAAAGCTCTCTATGTCGACTCGCTCTGGACAGTTTGTTACCCTGCGAGAGTTGCGAGATGAAGTGGGCGCAGATGCGGCACGTTTCTTTTATGTGCAGCGTAAGTCTGAGCAACATATGGACTTTGATCTTGATTTGGCGAAGTCGAAATCAAATGAAAATCCGGTTTATTATATCCAATACGCCCATGCTCGTATTTGTCAGGTTTTGTCATTGGCAGAAGAGCGTGGTTATGCGTTAGATACTGAAATGGGCTTGGCAAATTTAAGTCGTTTAACATTGGAGCCAGAAGCAGATTTGGCTACTTTGTTAGGCAAATACCCTGAGATTATAGCGCGTGCAGCACAGGTCTATGAACCCCATCAAATTGCTTATTACTTAAAAGAATTGGCGCATGGGTTGCATGCTTATTATAATTCGACCCAGTTTATTGTTGAGTATGAACCGTTAAGAAATGCACGTTTGACATTGGTGGTCGCTGTACGTCAAGTGCTGAAAAATGGGTTGGAATTATTAAGTGTCGCCGCACCAGAAAAAATGTAAGGGTGGTTTTGTTGAAAGAAAACACTTCAAATAAACGGGCTCTCTTTTTGCAAAGGGAATGTGTATGAAGCAATATACTCGTGATTACCGACATGGTCATACACAAAGGCAGCCTTTTCAACGAAAATCACAATTGTCTCAAGAGGAGACGGTTACACCGACCTCCGGTTCGCCAAGATGGGTTTGGTTAGTTGCTTTAGGGATGTCGGTTACTTTGATTTTGGGTTTTATCGCCGTTCAACATTTTGCCCAAAACGGAGTCAAGTCGTCCGTAAAAGACGTTGAGTCTTCTGCGACAATGGTGCAAACCCCAAACTTCAAACCTCAAACCTCTACGGCAAAAGTAGCTCAAAAACCAGTTGAGCTAGACAGTAAAGAACCTTTAGTTGTTGAAAGCTTACCGACCGTCTCTGAGGAAACACAAGCGCAAAAACCAATCCACTATACTTTTTATCAAGGGTTGGCTAAAACCGAGGTGGTTGTTGATGCGATTCCGATTTCTGTTGCCTTATCATCTCCTTATTACATTCAAGCGGGAACTTTCGGATCAAAAAAAGTGGCCTTGAGAGAAAAGTCACGCTTAAAGTCACATGGTCAGGATTTAACGATCTCGGAACTGAAGCAGGAAGACCGAGTGTATTATCGATTACGGATTGGACCTTTCGAGGATCGCTTAGTGATGAATAAAAAGCGCAATGAACTTCGGGCGTTAGGCGTTGATACGCTCCTTATTAAATCAAGCCCTGAGTAACTTTTAGCGGTTTAGGTTAAAAAACATCAGTCTGATCAGGCCTGGTCAAATTTATGACTTGGCAAGTTCTTCTTCTGAAACAATTTGGTTTCGTCCCAGGTTTTTTGCCTTATACAGTGCATCGTCAGCCCGGTTGATCCATTCTTCAATTGTTTCGACGCCTTCACCTTGATAAGCCGCGACACCAAACGAAGCGGTAATTGCCCCTAAAGTCTTTTCAGAATCTTTACGTTTAAGTTTGGCAGTCTCTAAATTGTGTCGGATAGATTCAGCTCGTTCTTTAGCCTTTTCAAGACTACTATGTGATAACAGAATGGCAAACTCTTCACCACCATATCGGCATACAGTTTCGGTATCATCTTTGGTTTTTTTCATCAAGTTGGCGAAATACCTGAGAACACTGTCACCGACTAGATGACCAAACGTATCGTTAAAACGTTTGAAATGATCGATGTCGGTTAAAATCAGAACGAGACTTTGAGGGTTTTCCTGAGTATTGTCTGCTAAATCCTGAATCGCATTATTGAACGCTTTGCGATTACCGATCTCTGTCAATTCATCTGTTAATGTTTCAGCACGGGCTTCAATCAGCTCTTTGCGTAATTGAAGAATTTCTTCGTTACTGTCCATCATTTCTTTTTGAAATTCTTCACTAGATTGCTTCATGGAAGATGCCGTATTGAGTACGGAATGAGTCAACTCTTTTAGGGTGGCTGCATCTATATCATTTGAGGCCAAAGACGTGGTGTAATGGTTTAAATCTTGTGTGTGTTTTTCAAGCTTATCACTCCACACGTTCATCTTTTTGATGACAAGATTAATCAGACGTTTAAAAGCGCGGTCAAAATCATTCCCAGATTCATCTTCTGCAAAATATTCATCGTATAAACGGCGCCCTAGGCGATCATTGTAGCCAAAGGGATCTTGTAAGGCATTGTCCATTTCTTGACGAAATTTTGGGTGATCGCCTTTGTAATATTGATACCAAATGTAATAGTTTAGGGGGGTCGGATTAATCTCTTGTTCTTCAAAAATATCAATGAGCTGAACGAAAATGCGTTGAGCTTTTTCGGGGGCATCTTTAATATTTATCAACATAATCCTTCCTGTTCTTCATCTAAGTGTGTTGTGTGTCAGAGCGGCTGGTGTTTTGAAAGCTAAAATTTATTTTACACATATTTGCGTGCAATCCCTAGACTGTTTCATAGAAAAAGCTAGGTAGATAGAGTATAGTAAATTTTTGCAATTCTTGCGCTGAATTTGGTTTTTAGGAGAAAAAATGATTAACCCACAGCAGATTGAATCGATTGTTGAAACCATTAGCCAAACAATCCCACCGGGGGTTGGAAAACTGCCTGAATCGCTACGGCAGAATTTAAAGCAATCGCTGGCCAGTACCTTCGAAAAAATGGACTTGGTATCTCGACAAGAATTCGATATTCAAACAGGTGTTTTAGCGAAAACGCGCGCGAAATTAGAGGCATTGGAAAAGCAGGTCGCGGCCTTAGAAGCACAACAAAAAAATGACTGATTAAGCTGAACGATATGGCAAGCTCTCCAGGACAATATGCGACCATTCTTTCACGAGCTGTTTCAGGGGTTCAGGCGCCTGAAGTGCAGGTCGAGGTACATAGTACCAACGGCCTTCCGAGTTTATCGATTGTGGGCTTGCCAGAAGCGTCTGTCAAAGAAAGCCGTGATCGTGTTCGAAGTGCTTTGTTAAGCAGTGGTTTTTCTTTACCCCCCAAGCGAATTACCATTAATTTAGCGCCTGCCGATATCCCCAAACAGGGTGGGCGTTATGATCTTCCTATTGCTTTGGGTATTTTAAAAGCGACGGGGCAATTAACTCCTATTCGTTCGCTTGATTCTTTTGAATTTTTAGGCGAGTTGGCCTTAAATGGCGAAATTCGCCCTGTTCCAGGTGTTTTGCCTGCACTTATTCAAGCCGAAAAGAAAAGTCGCACCGTCATTGTGCCGACATCAAATTTAGTCGAAGCCAGTTTTGCTGATGTGGCAGACGTTTATGGTGCGGAGACATTGTTAGACGTGTGCCAATTTCTGATGTCATCAGAAACTTTCTTACCTAAACCGGACCGGCTTGAGAAAACTGAGTCAGAGTATTTAGAAGATATTTCCGATATCAGAGGGCAGTTTCAGGCAAAAAGACTATTAGAGGTTTGCGCTTCAGGTGGACATTCTTTGTTGATGGTTGGCCCTCCCGGATCGGGCAAAAGTATGCTGGCCTCTCGCTTAGTTACGTTATTGCCTGAGTTGGACTTGAAACAGGCCATTGATGTGGCTTCAATTCATTCGGTGGCTGGCAAAACGGTTTCGATGGATCAGTTTTTTCAAAGAACACTGGTTCAACCACACCATACGGCAACCGCCGCCGCAATGGTCGGGGGTGGTTCAGGAAGCTTTCCAAAACCGGGAGCCATTTCATTAGCCCACCATTCCATTTTGTTTTTAGATGAGCTGCCGGAATTTAATCGTTCAGTCTTGGAAGCCTTAAGAGAACCCCTTGAAACCCGAAAGGTTGAAATTGCCCGCGTTAATCAAAAAGTGACTTATCCGGCTGCCGTTCAGCTAGTCTGCGCGATGAACCCGACACCATCAGGCTATTTTCCTGACGACCCAATGGGACGCTGCCAAGATACGCCAGAACAAGTTCTGCGTTATCGGCGGAAAATCTCCGGCCCCTTATTAGATCGAATTGACTGCCATTTAGAGGTTCCCCCTGTCGATTTTGAAGCATTAAGCGGTGAAAAGGAGATAGGGGCCGAAACCAGCTCGGTTATACGAGAACGTGTTCAGGCTTGTCAAAGAATTCAAAAAGATCGACAAGGATGTTTAAATACCGAGCTCAGTCCGAAGCAACTAGAACAATTTGTCTTGTTGCAACCGGCTTCAAAAGCATTGCTTGAGCAAGCAGTGAATCGAATGGGTATGTCGGCTCGAGGCTATCACCGTATTTTGCGGGTCGCTCGAACCTTGGCGGATATGCAACAACAGGAAAACGTTTTGGTGGAACATGTAGCGGAATCGATTTCTTATCGTTCATTGGATAAGTCGCTTTAAATGATGGAATCAATTTATTTAACCGCTCTTATGGTAGGTCTGCTAGGTGGCGTACATTGTTTGGGGATGTGCGGAGGCGTCGTTGGGTCATTAACCTTTAATCTCAAGCCTGAAGTTCAGTTAAGTTGGTGGCGTATGTTTCCCTACCAATTAAGCTACAACGCTGGGCGCATAACCAGTTACGTTATAATCGGCGCGATATTCGGATTCCTTGGTAACTCTTTAATCTCTTTAGCGGCATTCTTACCACTTCAACAGACCTTACAAGTCATCGCCGGTTTATTTATGATTGTCTTAGGGCTTTATTTAGGCGGTTGGTGGAATGGGATCGTTGTTGTTGAGCGATTGGGGCAGGGTATTTGGAAGCAGTTAGCACCGCTGACAAAAAAGATGATGCCGGTGCAAAATTTCTACCAGGCCTGGCTTTATGGCTTGATCTGGGGATGGCTTCCTTGCGGTTTAGTCTATAGTATGTTGATTATGGCGCTCAGTGCTGGCGGTGCCATGGAAGGCGGTTTGGTTATGTTGGCATTTGGAATTGGTACTTTGCCCAATCTTTTGCTGATGGGCAGCTTTGCCTTTTTCTTTACTAAGCTTTCCAGAACCCTATGGATTCGTCGTTTGGCTGGTGCCTTGGTCATAATAATGGGTGTTGTTCAACTGTATTTAGCATTCACCATACAGTTGAGTTGATCTTGTCTGGTATGACGCTTAAATCTTATGGCATATCATCGGTTTGGATGAAGTTATACTTAATTCCCATGGTGCTTAACAAGTGTCCAGTAGCATTAAGAACGCGGTATTTTGCCGTTAGTTGATCTGCTTCACTGGTCACCAGGTTATTGAGCCCATTAATGTATTCATTTTCGGTGTTGAGCAAATCTAATAAAGAGCGCCGCCCCAAACTGAATTGTTTACGATACCCATTGAGGGTATCTCGTGTCAGTTTGATGTGTTGACGCATATAATCAAGCTGATTGTTGATATAGAGTTTTGCATTCCAAGCATACTTTAAGTTTTCAATCACTTGTCGGTGAGTGTTGTTTCTAATTTCTGTTGCTTGTTGGAAGTTACTTGCGGTTCTTTCTCGGCTCGCACTGTCGCGGTCACCATTATAAAGGTTGTATTTGAAGCGTACCATGGCCTGAAGATATTCGTTTTTGCCTTCAATGCCAGATAAATTATTGTCGAAGGTTTTTTCGACTTCTAAATCAACGCGAGGATAATAATTAGAGCCTGACAATTCATATTGCATTTTGGCCTCAGCGATATCTGCATTAGCTGATTTCAAGGTCGGGTGGTTTATGAGGGCTTCATTGATAGCACCTTCTAACGTTTTGGGTAACGTGAAGTCAGTTTTTGGCTGGATCAAGTTGTCTTCAGGCATGCGACCTAATATGCGTTGAAATTTGGCGCGAGCATCATAAAACTTATTTTCAGCAGCGCCGTAGTTTGAGCGAGCTAACGCCAAACGTGCTTCGGCTTGATCGACCTCTACTTGATTGCCGATACCGGCTTCAGTACGACGTTGAATTTGATCTAAAATCTTCAAGTGCGTTTCTAGGTTTGTTTGTGCTAAATCCTGTAATTTTTTTTGTTTAAGTAAATTGATGTAAGCCTGGATCATTTGTAAGGCGATATCATTAGCTTTTGAGAGTGTTTTGTAGGCTTGAGCATCCAAACGATATTGCATACGTTTGACTTCATCTTGGGTGCCAAACCCTTCAAAAAGATTCTGGGTTAATTTAACGGAGGCTTCTCGACGCGTTAATCCATTGCCGGTATTGTCGATTCCTGGACGATCGACTTCTTCATACCCTACCCCTGCATTTAAATCGATGCTTGGATAATATCCGCCTTGTGCCCCTTTTATTTCCGCTTCAATGGCTTGATAAGCTTTAACTTCTTGCCGAAACTCAGGGTTATGAACAACGGCATCTTCAACGGCTTCCTTTAAACTAATTGCCTTAGCATTAAATGAAAAGGTCAACAGGGCTGAGCAAGCTAAGCTTGCCAGTAGTAACGGCTTTTTTCTAAGTTCCATAGTGATTTATCTTTTTGTTTAGAGTGCATTTTTACGCCAATTTTGTATTTTTATGACTAGGTTTAACCTGTCTTTGGCATCTAGTTTTTCTAATAAACTGTGAACATGTGCTTTGACAGTGCGCTCACTAATAATCATTTGCTCGGCAATTTCATGGTTACTTTTTCCTTGCAGAATCCATTCCATGGTTTCAATTTCTCGAGCAGATAATTTTTCTTTCCAGGAATCATTTTGTACTGCTTGATTGGAAGAGACTGCTTGAATAATCCCTTGCATTACATTTTGTCCCAGCCAGATATTTCCGTCTAAAATCGTGTTGAGGGCCTGCTCAATTCTTGACGGTTGAGAAAATGTATTTACATACCCTTTAATTCCCTTTTGGAACCAAGCAACCCCTTCTGCTGCTGAGGGTTGGTTTGAAAACAGCAAAACGGTATACCCTTGCTGGAGAACGGCTTCGATTTCAGCAGTATTTTCGGGATCACTTGTTAACTGTATCAGCAGTAAATTGTCAGTTACAGGACGCATTTTCGGATTCATCTCTAAGGTATAAAGAATTTGTTTTGGCAATGAAGATACCTTAGACCAGTTTTTGAGTGCATGTGGGTCTTGGACGTAAAGGAGTAACTGCTTCATATGCGTTTCTATTTTGTTATAGTCCTATATAGGTTAAACCATGATTATGCATTAAAAATGCAAGGTTTTATTAAACTCTAAGATTCTCTTAAGGCTAAGTCTTTGGCTTTGATAATCGGTTTAATCAAATAATCCAATATGGTGTGTTTACCCACCACAACATCCACCGTCGCTGTCATTCCGGGTAATAAAGACAATGGATTTTTTTCAGACCCGAGATAGTTTTTATCAGTTTTTATACGAGCGATGTAAAAACTATTGCCTTCTTCATCCAAGATAGTATCGGCTGAAATCTTTTCGACAGTACCGTCCAGACCACCATAAATAGCAAAGTCATAAGCAGTAAATTTAATTTTTGCTTTCAATCCAGGATACACGAACCCTATGTCAGCCGGGGAAATTTTGGTTTCAAGCACAAGCGAATCATCTAATGGAACGATTTTAATAATGTCACTACCCGGTTGAATCACTTCACCAATCGTTGTGACTAAGAGTTCACTGATGGTGCCATTCACAGGAGATGTAATACTGGTTCTTCTAACACGGTCTTCTAAAGCCGTTTTAGAACTTTCAAGTTGGGAGAGCTTTGCGAGCACGATATTCAATTCCTGCTGTGCTTCATTGCGAAACTTTTGTTGTGCTTCCTGCTTTTTATTAATCGACTCATTGATAATGGATTTTAAGCGTGGGATAGAGTTTTGAGTGGTCTGCAACTGTGAATAGGCATCTGTGGCTTCACGTCTCGTTTTCAATAAATCGACCTCGGAAGCAATGCCTTCTTGGACTAAAGGTTTCATGATTTCGATTTCTTGTTGTAAGAGTTCATAAGATTTAGACAGCTGTTCAAACTGATTATAAGCTTCTTGTAGTTCAGATCGATTTTGGGTGATTTTTTCGTTTAAAATCTGCTGAGTTGTTTCAAGTTGCTGTAGTTGGTTCTGATAAAGTTGTTTTTCACGCTCAAAAATGGCTTCGACTTTTGGGTTGCCAGAAGGCATGCGGATTTCAAAGGGTTTGTTGAATGCTTCTGCCGATAAGCGAGCAGCTTGAGCTCTTAAGTCATAAAGCTGCGCTTCCGTTTCATCATAAGAGCTTGCAAACTGAGTATTGTCTAGTTTTAGTAAGACCTGACCTTTTTGCACTTTATCGCCAGAGTGAACAAAAATGTTTTCAACAATTCCGCCCTCCAAGTTTTGAACGACCTGAATTTTAGTAGAGGGAACCACTTTTCCTTGACCGCGAACAATTTTGTCGAGTTCGGCATAGTTTGCCCATACTAATAACCAAATGAGTACTAAAAACATAATCCAGACAATCAATTGAGATTTGACGGTCGGTTTTTCCAGTGCTGCTTGACTCAAGTTTGACATAAACGCCAAATCATCTTCTGGGATAGAGGCTTCTTTTGAGTGCGGTTTATGTGTCGTATTTTTTTTGAATATCATGGTTTATGCTTTATTAATTCGACCTGTTTTCAATGCTTCCAATACGGTTGCTTTCGAGCCATCGGCAATTATTTTACCGTTGCTCATCACAATTAAACGATCCACGAGCTGTAGCAAACTCATCTTATGCGTTACAACGATACTGGTGTTCTTCAATGTTCCATCTTTGAGACGGTCGATCATCGTTTGTTCGGTATTGGCATCCATTGCATTGGTCGGCTCATCAAATAGATAAATTGGGGTATCCAACAATAATGCTCGAGCAACACCGATACTTTGGCGTTGACCACCTGATAAAGAAGCACCACCTTCATTTATTTTTAAGCTATAGCCAGAAGGGTGGGTTTTGATAAAATCATCTACGCCCGCAAGTTTGGCTGCGCGTAAGATTTCGCTGTCTTCAACATAAGGTGCACGATAAGCGATATTTTCACGAACATCGCCACTGAATAAGGTGACATCTTGCGGCACATAGTTAATGTTGCGTCTTAATTCTGCTGGGTCGAGCTGGGTAATGTCAATGCCATCAATTAAAATGGATCCTGAATCAACATGATAAAAGCCAAGAATCAGTTTTTCGATAGTGGATTTTCCTGAACCGATTCGCCCGATAATCCCCAGTTTTTCACCAGGATTGACTTTAAAAGAAACTTTATTTAAAGCCGGTTTAGTTTCTTCTGGATAGGTAAAGGTGACATCGATAAATTCAATACTACCTTCAAACACCGGATGCTGAATAAAACGCTTTCCAACTGGGCGTTCAATCTCTTTTTTCATCAGTTCATTTAGGGAATCCAACGCTGTTTTGGTTTGTTGATACGTAGATGTCAGACTGGCAAATTGTCCCATAGGCCCAATAGCTCTTTGGCTTAACATCACGGTGGCAATCAATCCCCCCATGGTTAAGTCTCCGTCTTTAATTAAATAGACTCCCGTTAAAACAATAACAACTGTGCTCATTTGTTGCATAAATCCAGTCACGCGCCCAATAGAACTTTGGAGCATTTTAGATTTTAAGCTGGCTCGAGCAATCTCGCCCACCGCTTGTTCCCATTTCCATTGAGAATGGGCTTCAACCCCTAATGATTTAATGGTTTCGATGGCAGTCAGGGTTTCAATTAAAACCGCATTTTTTTGAGAAGAGGCTTCGTAGGTCGCTTCTACACTGCTTTGAATAGGTTTTTTCATCGCAAAGCTGTAAATCAGAATGATACTGATAATGGCAATTGGGACCAGAACAATCTGGCCGGCAATAAAGAAAATGACCAGTAAGAAGATAATCACAAACGGTAAATCGACCAAAGAGGCAATGGTTCCGGAGGTAAAGAAATTTCGAATGCTGTCGAATTCTTTTAAATTGTTGGCAAAAGCTCCAATTGACCCCTTTCGGTTTGACATGGTCAGTCCGAGAGTTTGTTCAAAGAGTTTGGATGACATGATGACATCACTTTTTTTGCCGGCCATTTCCAAGAAATAAGAGCGTAGAAATTTCAGCAGAATGTCAAACATATAGACAACACTGATACCAATGGCCAATACCCAGAGAGATTCGACGGCATTATTGGGCACAATACGGTCATAGACGTTCATCACGAATAGCGGGTTTGCCAATACAAAAATATTGATAATGATCGAAGCGATTAAGACATCACGGTAAATTCCACGGTTATCCCAGAATGTATGCCAGAACCAGTGTCCTTTTCCAGTGGAAATCAGGTCTTCTTTTTTAGAGGATTGTCGAAACTTTTCGGTAAAGTAAATAGCATAACCAAGATAGTCTGCTTCCAGTTGCTCTAAATCGACCTCTAGGCGCCCATCTGGAGCATCTGACAGAATAAGTGTCGCTGTTCCATCTTCGATATCTATTTTTTCTAACAGGCAGGCCTGGTTGTTTTTTAATGTCAGAATGCATGGCAAAACTAGATTAGGAATTTCTTTTAAGGTCCGTTTTTTGAAACTGGCAACGATATTAGCGCGTTCGGCCGCACGAATGAATAGTTCAGGGGTTAATCGATCATGGTTTGCTAGAGGGAGTCCAGATATCAAAGAATCTTTAGAAAAGGGGTGACGATTGAGTTTGGTATAAATCACCAAACAATCCAATAGAGGGTCTTTAAAATCGATTACGGATTGTCCTAGATCTGCTGCAGGTGTTTCTATGGTTTCGTTTTCTTTTGAGTTGGCAGCAGAAGCTTGATCGTGTTCCATAAATTCAGCAGTTCCCTATCCTGTTGCGTTAAGTGGTTGAGTATAAAATAATTTTACATTTTGGGTAGAGTATATTTTCTTTACACCCAGTTTTTATAAGGATTTCGGCGCTCCGAAATAATATCCTTGAAAATGATGAATACCTAATTCTTTAAAGGCTTGGATTTGCGCTTCATTTTCAATGGACATGGCAATAATCTGTATATCCAAACTTTGCGACATGTCACACAAGCTGGAAATGTAATAATGGGTTTGCTCATCCTGTTCAATGGCTTTTGAGAAGGATGTATCCAGCTTGATGTAATCTGGTCGCAATTCTTGGATGTAATTCATGTTGGTAAAACGATTCCCAAAGTGATCGAGTCCAAACTGGATACCCATGCTTTTAATTCTTTCGATCAATGGTCTCACTTCATTTCGGTTGGCATTGATAATGGCTTCTGGAATTTCAATGGCAATTTGATCTGTGTTTACGGTTTCAAGCTGCTCGAATAACCAATTCTGGAATGTTTGGTCTCGGATAATGCTTTGTCCAAGATTGATGGCAAGACGCTCACCATGAAATAAAGTATGTTTCGACAGATAAGTCACAGCTAGAGAGACAGCAAGTTTATCAATTTCATCCATTTTATTCAGTTTGCGGATAGCGGGTATAAAAAAGCTGGCCGAGTGGATCGTGTTGTTTTCATCTTTTAAACGAAGCAATGCTTCTCGGCTATGAATTTTTCGATTTTCATCATATGCAGCTTGTTGAAATAAAATAAAACGTTTTTCCTTGATCGCCACATTTAGCATGTCTTTCCAGCGGGTGTCTTCTTCAGCGTTTAATTTTTCAGGTTGGTAATAAAAATATTGGTTTTTGCCTAGCTGGCTGGCTTCTTTGGTGGCAAAGTCAAGTTGCGCTAACAGCTCACTGCGATTATTCCCCGGAGTGTAATCAAGATAGGCGATGGAGATACTCACTTGTGATTCAGAGGCTTTTAAGTGACTTAACACTTTAGGCATGGCTTCACATATTTCTGAGACCGGTTTGGATAACTTTCTGCCTGAAATGGTGGGCATAATGGTTAACAGTTCAGAGCCATTCAAACGAGCATAAAAGCTGTTGTCAAAGTTGAAATTATTCATCATTTTATCGGCCAATGCTTTTACTAAGTTGTCTCCAGACATATAACCAAACTGGTCATTAAATTCTTTCAAATGGTGAATACGAATGAGACAAATTGTACCGGGAGAGGCTTCGGCTTGTGTATCCAACAAGGCATCAATGTTCATTTCAAAATGCCGACGATTGCTGAGTCCAGTCACACTATCTTGATAGGCAAGCTTCTGTAATTTTTCGGCATGTTGTGCATCTCGATCAAACACTTTCTTCATTTTATAAACCATGGCATTCATGGCGGAAACGACGCGTTTGAATTCAATGGTGCCTGGTAAGGCTTCTTGTAAGAGGTATTCTTTGCGTACAATGGCTTCGGCTTGTTTTTCCATTTTCTTTAAAGGGGTCAGCATGACGCGCAATGCATAGGCCGCAAACCCGATAGCAATGGCTGCTGCAAGTGTGAACCAAAGCAATAAGGTAATGGCCGTTTTCCACAGCTCAATATAAGCATACCCTGGATGGCTCTGAACGGTTAGATGTCCCAAAGGAATCCAACCGGATTGAACTAACGCTTCTGCATTAGGCGCCTCAATAGAAATAAGATTAATGAACCAATTCGGTATACCGTCTATGTCATGTGAGTTACTTTTTTCATAAATCAGTTGTCCATCCATATCTCGCATGGTGATGTGAGAATAATAGCCACGATCAAATACTGCGTTAATCATGGTTTCCATGCTGGAAGGATCTTCTGGGTTGGCGACAGAGCTGAGTGATAGCCCTAAGGAGGTTGCCGTGTCCTGGGCATGAGATTGCAGTTGGGCCTCTAAAAAGGATCGGGTATTATTTAGATTGAGTAAAAAGGTCCCCAATAACAAAATAACCAGCATTCCAGTGATAAAAAGCATCATTTGTTTACTCAAGCTCATGAGTCGCTTCCTTTTGGTAGAGAGGTGTTGTCAGAGGCAGCCTGTGCGTTGAATTTCATTGCTGCATCCTTTTGAGTAATTGATTCCAGTTTTTCAATTTTTTGGTTCCCCCTTTAACGGCAGCCCCTTTGCCTCGTTGTTTCGATAACCATAGCCCATCACCGTTGAAACTGTATATCGGTATGAGATCTCGGCGCTGTGTTGCTTTCACAATACGACGATTGATATTATCTAAAACCAGCGGTATCGATCTAGGTGTTTCAAAATAGGTCAACACCATGTGCGCTTGTCGAAGTCGAACGGCTTTAACGTAAGTAAGGTATAGCTTTGATTCTGCGACACCCATTGCCTTTAAAGTAAAGTATTTTGCAATCACAAAGTCTTCGCAGTCTCCAGCATCCGTACCCAATAGTTCAATCGGCGTTGCCCAGTAATCTTTTTGATGCCAATGCTCAGCATCGGAAACAAAGCGCGCTTCATTGAAAAAACGGTTCACTTTATCGAGTTTTATTTTTTCTGGCTTCTGGTAATTTTCGTTCACCAAAGCCTGCCATGCTTCCAGTCGTTTGGCAGCTAAAGGACCATACTGCTGTTTTGCTTTCTGGATCTCCTTTGGGGTAATGACCTGCGGCGCCTTTGAGGCGGTCGCCCAACTTAAGGTCATTGTGCTCAAAATGAGTATCAACAGGAGCTTGGTCATAAGTCAGGCATCATGATTTATTCTTGATAACGGTTATAGTGTTTCATTTTTTCGGGCAATGTGGCAACGGCTTCATTTGGCACAATTTGTTGATCCATAACCATAAAAGAAATACGTCTATTTTGCTTTCTTCCCGCCTTTGTCGCATTGGAAGCTACCGGATTGGTTTCGCCTTTTCCGAGCACTAAAATTTTAGAGGCATCATAATCAAATTTGCGAACCAGATAATCTTTGGTGGCTTGTGCTCGATTCCAAGATAATTTCATGTTACTGCGCTCACTGCCCAAAGCATCTGTAAAGCCGGTAATGACAATGCGCTCATGTTCTTTAAGGGTTCTCAATTGACTGATATCTCTATCTAAAATAGGTTTTTGGTCAGGGCGAATTACATAAGAACCGGTGTCAAAGACAATATTCGTCACTACTAAACTTTTAGGTTCACAGCCGTATTGATTGACGGTTACCCCGATTGGCGTGCCGGGACATTGATCTTTTTCGTTTAAGATGCCATCTCTGTCAAGGTCTGTATCTAAACGACAACCTATTTTGTTGACTTCAACGCCCGGGAGTGTTCCAGGACATTGGTCTTGACTGTCGAAAACACCGTCATTATCCGCATCACCCTCACAGCCGAATTTGTTGACACTGATGCCTGCCGGCGTTTTGAGACATTGATCGAGTCGATCCACGACCCCATCATTGTCTTCATCTGACTCACAACCAAATTGGTTAACTTTTTGATTGGGTAGGCTATTCAAACAGTGATCCAGCTTGTCTGCCACCCCATCCTGATCAAGGTCTTTATAAAGACTGGAGATTTTTTCTGGTTGTGAGGATTTTTCTGTCAACGTTTTTTCAGCGATACTTTGTGGCGGCTGAGAGGGTTCTTGAGCGAAAAGAGAAGTCGAAAAAATGCTAGATAAAGAGAGTGTCACAGTGCAAAGAAATAAAGAGGGTCTCATTGAATAACCTTATTTATCAAGTAGTATTATTATATAGTGACCTGATTTTACAGCAAAAAAGGCATAAAAACGAAGAAATTACACTTGCCCTATTTTGAGTAAGATATAGACCTATAATGCTTGTCCGATGGCGGATAAAAGTGTCTCATCAGGGAGTATTAAGGGGTTTCCTGTCATACTGCCTGAGCGGCAGCTGTTCAGAACCGGCGCTAAATTATCATCTTGCAACCCATACTCAGATAAACGGTTTGGAATGTAAGTTTTAGTCAACTGTCGTAAGTGTTCGATTAACACGGAGAGCGCATCGGTTTCACGGAGTGACGTAGCTGTAAAGAGTCTGCCGATTTGAGCATATTTAACTAAGGTATTGGCCGCATGTGCTTCGTCTGATTGTTGTAAGGCAAGAATGTTCGCTTCGGTAATAGGGGCGAGTAAGGCCGCGCAAAGCACGCCATGTGGGGCTTTGAAGAAAGCGCCGATTGGGCCAGCTAAACCATGCACTGCGCCTAGCCCGGCATTCGCCAAGGTGATGCCGGATAAACAGGCCGCCAGCATTAAATTGCCATAACCGGTTTTTTGCTGTTCAAAATCATCGCTGTTGATGGCTTCAAACGCACCGTTAAACAATGTCATGCCTTGCCATGCCAAAGCATCCGTAATCGGGTTGGCCTTTAGGGTTGTGTAAGATTCCAATAACTGGGTAAAGGCATCCATGCCCGTGCTGTAAAGCACCTCGTGTGGGCAGGTTGGGAGGAAGCTGGGGTCTAACCAGACTTCTTTTGCGAGCAGTTTGTCATCCCGAAACGATTTTTTGAATTCGTCTAAACGTGACAGCACTGCGTTCTTGGTGGTTTCACTACCCGTGCCGGCCGTGGTTGGCATCGCGATAAAAGGCAAGGTCTTACTGGTCAGTTTGAGTCCTTTTCCGACACCTTCCAAGTAATCCATCACCGAGGTTTGGCTAGGAATTAACCCCGCCACTGCTTTGGCCGCATCCAGTACACTCCCGCCGCCAATACCAATCACCGCTTCGGCATTGTTTGGGCTGGCTTTAACGATTTCATCGACCAAATCAGGGGAGGGTTCGCCAGAGACCACAAAGACATTGACGCGGATATTTTTCTGTTGCAGTTGCGTAATCAGCTCTGCTGAAAAACCGCCAGGCCTGGTCAAAAATTGACCGGAAATGAGTACAACCGATTGATAGCCTTGCTCTGCTATGGCTTGTGCAAATTGATCTCGGATCCCCCAGCCGAATTGAATTTTAGGGAGGTTGGCGATTTGAAAGTCTGCAATCATCTGTCGTCCTTTTGTATCAATCGAGTGGCGGTCTATCCTGGGTTGAGCATGGCTTTCAAGTTTTCCAAGTGCGCATTCCCGGTGACTTTTTGTTCTTCTGGGGAGAGTTCAACGCCCGGCTTGCCTTCCCATTGCAAGAGATCTTCCGGCAACTCTTCCAGGAAGCGACTCGGCTCACACTTTATTTCTTCACCATATTTTTTGCGTTTTTTAGCATAGGTCATCGTCAAGCTACGCTTGGCACGAGTAATGCCCACATACGCTAAACGACGTTCTTCTTCCAGTCCCGGTGATTCCATGTTTTGTTTATGCGGTAATAGCTCTTCTTCCATGCCGATTAAGAATACATGTGGAAACTCTAGCCCTTTGGATGCGTGTAACGTCATCAAAGTAACCATATTGGGTTCGGAATCCTCTTCATTGCGCTCCATCAAGTCCATCAGGGTCATATGGGCGACAATCTTTTCCAAACGAAGTTCGTCACCATCTTCATTAAAAGCTTTGTCAATAATGCGCTCAATCCACAGCAGTAAATCGCGCACGTTTTCAATGCGTTTTTCTGCCATACGGGGGGTGTTACTGGTTTCGTGTAACCAGTTGTCATATTCCAGTTTTTCGATCAGCTGTCGGACAAATGACGTGACTTCGGTGCCTGCTAACGCATCGGCTTCTTGCGCCCAGGAGAGTAACAATCCACCAAAGTGCTGTACCCGTTGCAGCGCTTTTTCACTGAGCACGGTGCTGAGTCCCAGTTCTTGGGTCGCATCAAACAAGCTGACCCCGCGTTTGGTGGCGTAAGTCGCCAGTTTTTCTAACGTGGAGGCACCGATTTCGCGGCGAGGTGTATTCACAATGCGTAAAAAGGCCGCATCATCATCCGGGTTGACGATCAATTTAAGGTAGCTCATCACATCTTTAATTTCGGCTTTGTCAAAGAATGATTGGCCACCGGATAACTTGTAAGGAATATTTTGTTCGCGTAAAGCACGTTCAAACAAACGAGATTGGAAATTACCGCGATACAGGATGGCATAATCTTTAAACTGGGTGCGGTGTTTGAACTTGTGGACGATGATTTCAGAGATCACGCGTTCCGCTTCATGGTTTTCATCCGAACAGGCCATTACGCGTAGCATATCGCCCATCCCCATTTCTGACCAGAGACGTTTTTCAAAAATATGCGGGTTGTTGGCAATCAAGGTATTTGCCGCTTGCAGAATACGGTTACTGGAGCGATAGTTTTGTTCCAGCTTGATCACTTCCAAATTTGGGAAGTCTTTTTTCAGCAATTCCAAGTTTTCTGGCTGAGCACCACGCCACGCATAGATGGATTGGTCATCATCACCAACTACTGTGAATTTAGCACGTACGCCGACAAGTTGTTTTACCAATTCATACTGTGCTGCGTTGGTGTCTTGATACTCATCCACCAATAAATAACGGACTTTATTTTGCCACTTGTCCAAAATTTGCGGATTTTCATTAAACAGTCGTACCGGCAAGCCAATTAAGTCATCAAAGTCGACCGAGTTATAGGCATGCAATTGCTTTTGATAGTAATCATATAAAATAGCGCGCGCCTGTTGCAGGTTGTTTTCCGCCATTTCCAGCGCTTTTTCTGGGCTGATGTGGGCATTTTTCCAATTGGAAATGTCCCATTGCACACCATCCAGTTCTTCTTCACTGAGCTGCTGCTTTTTCATCAGTTCTTTCAGAATTTGTTTGGTATCGGTCGCATCCATAATCGAAAAAGTCGACTTATACCCGAGCGCATGATATTCCTGCCGGATAATATTAAGCCCTAAGTTATGGAAGGTTGAGACGTTCAATCCTTTGCTCGGGTCGTCTTTTAAAAGTTTAGTGACACGCTCTTTCATTTCCTTGGCCGCTTTGTTGGTAAACGTCAGAGCATAGATATGGTAGGGCTGCACGTCGTGCTTGCGAATCAAATAAGCGATTTTCTCGGTAATGACACGTGTTTTTCCCGAACCGGCACCGGCCAGAACCAGTGCAGGGGTCTCAATGTGCATCACCCCTTTAAGTTGTCGATCATTCAGTCCAAACATCGGTGTAAATCCATTCGCGTGCTGTGATAAAAAAGATACAATATGATACCAGAATGTCGGCGTTTCGAATTTAGAGAAATTGCCCAATCTGCGTTATTTTTTAGTTCGCCTGATGTTTGTGGCGATTCGATTGAATTAAGCCGTTAACAAAGGTTAAACCCATCATGAGCGACATTGCACAACTTAAACAAGATATTACTTTTCAGAGCGAACTGAAAGGCAAACTCCTGAACTTTCATACCACGTGGGGCATTTTCAGCCCGAGAGAAATTGATTCGGGGACTTGGTTGTTGCTCAAGCATCTGACGTTAAAGCCTGAAGAAACAGTGTTGGATATCGGTTGTGGTTACGGTCCGCTTGGGTTGGCGATTGCGGCGAACATACAAGGCGAAGTGCATATGGTCGATAAAGATTTCGTCGCCGTGGATTATGCCAATAAGAACGCCGAAGCGAATGGGCTGAATCATGCCAAAGCCTATCTGTCGAATGGCTTGAGTAATGTGCCGAAAGACTTGAAGTTCAGTACCGTGGTGTCCAATATCCCGGCGAAAGTGGGGAAAGAAATGCTCAGCATTCTGTTGCATGATGTGCATGAACAGCTTGAACCCGGTGGGCAATTTGTGGTGGTCACCATCAATGGATTAAGACAATACATGAAGCGCAATTTCATGGAAGTGTTCGGCAATTATGACAAGGTCAAGCAAGGTAAAGACTATACCATTTCAAGATGTGTGAAAAAGTAGGTAAATTAACAAGATATCCTCTCTTTTTGGTTTATAACGGGGGACGATATATTGTTATTTTCTTAAGTTTTATTGTCCATGTTTTCATTTGTATGAGACTATTTTACAGTCATAAAAGTGACTCAGATATCACGCATTCCTTCTCTATTCTAATCAATCATAACAACTGATCTCCTTGCAGGTCACCAATGCTGGCCTTAGACCTATAGAGCCTATCTAGTCTAGTGGCCCAGCTTTTTGACCTCATTGTTAGAGCACTCTGCTCAATAAATTTTCCTGTTATATTCAGTATGTAACGGTTTCACACGTAAAGGTCTAAGCAGCCACAGAAAAACATCTAAATATGTATTAGGAATCGGTGCCAACAGAAATAACTACTTGATTAGTTTGTATTTTTGCGTACCATTGAGATACTGTAAGCTTGAATGAGGAAGTTTAAGTATGCTTACCAAAAGTAAAGGAATTTATTCTGACACAAAGGAATCTATCGAAAAGATACAGAATTTTGATGTGGAAATTCTACCAAGAGATAGTGAATTATGTGATCACTTAAACTTTCATGACTCGGTTCAGGAGTTAATCGAATTATATCAGAAGGTCTCTGTCGTCGCTTTAGAAGACTGCCCCGCTGATAGTTTGGTGACTATACAAAAAAACGCCGATGATAATTATCATCTTTTTCAAGAAATGTTGAATTTCGACCTTGAACAAAACAATCCTAGCGAAGCAAGAATTACGCTTTTAAATCAAGTTTCATCGGCATACGAACTCGCATGCCTCGATTTACGTCAATACATTCCTGAAGCGCAACATAATCGTCGTTTTACTGACGCCCAAACCTCAAGTTCAGATGCACTGGACGTTGAAATAACGGAACAAGAATATCGTGCTCTATTAGGAGATAATTAACCATATGGCGTCGTGACACAATCTGGTACCTATATGGCATTATAAAAATTCATCAACCTAGCAGAAAAAAATACTCTTACCGAGTGATCCAAAAAGTTGAGACGCCCGAGGTTTAAAAGGTTCTATTCGTGCAACATTATATGCAAGCCCAGGTTGAGCCTATCGGACAGTTTGTTGTAGTGTCGATTAAGAGAGTACACCAGCCTATAAGCCCAATTTTATGGGGTGTTTGGCAGTTATGGCAAGGCCAAGCAAGGTAAAACGATACCATTTCAAGAGGTGTGAAAGTTTGAGTGTTAATCCCGCACACCTTCTTTAAATTGGGTACAATCTCTGCAACTCTAAATACTGAAGTACAAAAGGTAAAATATGAAAAAACTAACACTTTGGCTCTCGATGATGACATTTACGTTTTTTGCAACGATGCAAGTGGCAGAAGCAAAACGCTTTGGCGGTGGTGGAAGCTTTGGGTATTCAAAGCAAATCGCGCCTAAAAAATTCAATAGTACCAAGCCCAGCTCTAAAACAGAGTCGGCCAGTGCAAAAAACAATACGACGGCAGCCGGTGCTAGAACATCAGGCGCTTCAAGATTTTTAGGACCTCTAGCAGGAATCGCAGCAGGTGGTTTGTTGGCCGCGATGCTATTTGGCGATGGGTTTGAAGGCATTCAGTTATTGGATATTTTATTGATCGTCTTGGTGGCCTTTTTGTTAATGAGCTTTTTGAAAAAACGCCAAGCGATGATGCAACCTGCTTATTCACGTAATGCAGAGCGAACCCATTATGATGCGCAATCGCAAGAGTCCTCTATCCTTGTGCGCGAAAGTCATGCGCCTGCTTATGAACCACATGGCAACGGCAGTATTATCGGTTCTGCTTTATCAGAGCAAGCAGAGTTGACAGCGCAAAAACCGGATTGGTTTGATGATATTAGCTTTATTGAAAGTGCTAAAGGGCATTTTATTGCGGTACAAAATGCTTGGGATGCTTTGGATTTGAGTGAGTTGAAAGACTATTGCACGCCAGAGCTCATGACAGCATTACAATCTGAAATGGACAGTTTACAAGCAGGAGAAAATCATACCGAAGTAGAAGAGTTGACGGCTGAAATGGCTGATATGGCAGTGGATGGAGAGTTTTTTGTTGTCAGCGTACGCTTTAGCGGTTTTATTAAAGAAGAGCAAGATGGATTTGCGCATGCCTTTAATGAAATCTGGCATATTCGTCGGTTAGCGGCTGGAGAAGGTAATTGGCAGATTGCAGGGATTCAGCAAAACCAGGTTTAAGTCTTTTTCTGGTTTTTATTTGCTAAAGCATTTAGCTTTGAGTATATTTTGCTCAGAGGTAAGTAAAAAGGAGTAAACGTGATGGGTGATCGTGCAATCAAAAATATCGGCCTAGTCATGATGACGTTGCTGATGTCGGTAGGGTTGAGCGCTTGTTCAAAGCCTCCAGTTGAAATTACGTCTGTGCAGATTGTGGATAATTTGGATAACGGCTCTGGTAATTTCGACCGTATGCTTCAGATCTGCTTTAAAAAACCGTTGTCGGCAGATTATTATCATCATGTTAAGATCATCACCAATCAGTCCTATAAGCTAGAAGGGGGCAATATGTTGCGCCCTCGAGCATCAGACCCTGATAATAAGTGTCAGCTTCGCAATCTTTATAATTACATCAATAAAGATTCGCCTGTCGGGGCGCGCCAAATGATTAAAGACTTTATGGTACCGGGCAATATCAACCAGATTTTGATTCAAATTTATTTGGATGAACCGCAAGGTAAAGAACTGCCCATTGAAGAGAAGCTGTATAGAAACCTATAAGGTTTTTCTCTTCTGAATCTCTTTGGCTGAAATAAGCCAAATCGTCCAGGCCTGGTAGGGTTACCCTATCAGGCCTTTGTTTTTCACTAAAAGAATTGAGTTTTATGTCCTACCCTGTCACGTTTTCCCATTTTGCCTTTGCTTATGGCCGTCCTGAAAGTGGGGCAATTTTAAAAGCGGAGCCAGCGGACTTTCAAGTTACGGAGCAACTTGCTTTTTCTTTGACAGGAGAAGGAGAGCATTTATGGGTGTGGGTCGAAAAAATTGGACAGAACACGGACTGGGTTGCCAAGCAAATTGCAAGATGGGCTGGAGTCACCCAAAAAGAAATGGGCGTGGCGGGTAAAAAAGATCGCCAAGCGGTCACTCGGCAATGGATGAGTATCCATTTGCCGGGTAAGCAAGATCCTGATACTCAGAGTCTTGAGGTGCCCGGAGTCACGATTTTAAAAGCATTACGGCATAATAGAAAACTTCAGACGGGAGGGTTGTCTGGAAATCGTTTTACGTTGGTTTTACGGGAAATAACCGGCGAAATCACGGACGTTGAACGCCGTTTGCAACAGGTTGCTCAAGAGGGCATACCAAATTATTTTGGTGAACAACGTTTTGGAAATGATTTTCAGAATCTAGCAAAAGCAACGGCTTTGTTCCAAGGCCAGATTAAAGCACCTAAGCGTCATCAAAAAACCATGTATATTTCCGCTGCTCGTTCCTGGATTTTTAATGAAGTTTTAAGTCAGCGTGTACAGCAGGGCACTTGGAATAGGGCCTTACCTGGAGATGTATTTCAGCTAGAAGGGTCGCAAAAATGGTTTGCCGATGATGGTGCTTCAGATTTAGCCAAACGGGTAACTGAAGAAGATATTCACCCAACCGGTGCTCTGACGGGGCGAGGTGTACTGCCGTCACAAAGCGAAGCTTTTCAACTTGAACGATCAGTATTGGAACAACATTCGATTTGGCAGGCAGGTTTGGAAAAGCTCGGGCTAAAACAAGAACGCCGCGCTTTAAGAGTGTTGCCAAAAAATATGACTTGGGAATGGTTAGACAATCAAACCCTGTCGGTCAGCTTTGATTTGCCGGCGGGCAGCTATGCGACTATGGTCATGCGCGAATTATTCGTGATGCGGCAGGAAGATTAAGACTTTAAAACGGGTAAAAAATAGCCAGGCCTGGCTATTTTTTATACAACTCTTCAGGGGTGATAATCGGGTTGGTTAAGATTTCAGCCTGGTTGTTATGTATCGCGGTGTAGAAACAACTTTTGCGCCCAGTATGACAGGCTGGACCAGTCTGATCCACCAGCAACAAAATCGCATCGCCATCACAGTCAAACCGTAAATCTTTTAGCAACTGAATCTGTCCTGACTCTTCCCCCTTACGCCAGTACGACTGACGTGAGCGGGACCAATAACAAACACGCCCCGTTTGCAGGGTTTCTTGTAAGGACAGTTCATTCATCCAAGCCATCATGAGCACTTCTTTGGTATCGAACTGCTGAGCGATGGCTGGAATCAGCCCTTTATCGTCATATTTGACTTGTTTTTTGACGGCTTCCCAGTCAAACGAATCGCCTTGTTGCGCTTTTTCCAGTTGTTTGAATGTGGGCTGTTGTGACATAACGACTCGTCTTATTTCGACTTACGTTTGGCAGCCGCAAAGGCCTGCGCAAATGGGTTGTTCGAAATTTCGTCTTTCACCGGTTCAGGTTTTTTAATCTTCACTTGTGATTTACGACCTCTGACCAGCATGGCATTAAACAATTCGGCTGTTGCTTGTGCATCTGCCAAGGCATCATGCGCATCACCGGGAAAAGGGGTTCCCATGATTTTTTCATACGCATCGGTTAGCTTTGGCGTTTTGTAGAACCAATACATCTTTTCAGACTGCCAACGTAAAGCGCCCACTAAATCTTTAGAAAGCTCGGCAACATCCAACCATTTGTTGTAATCCAGTTCAAAGGTCAGCATTTTCTTTTCCGCACTTTTTTCCAGATAGGCAAAGTCAGATTCAGTACTGTAGGCCAGCACGGTATCCGCTTCGGCTAGAATACGGTGAATTTCTTCCCAGGCATCGGCTAAGAAAGGCGCATCCTGAACCATTTCGGTACAGATGTTGTGTTTGTCATTCTCTGGGATGTCATAACCGGGATTGATTAACTGGTTCAGCAGTTCATTACCTTCCAAATCGCAAATAGAAACTTGGATGATGTCGGCATTGTCTTTGGTACAAATGTCTGTTGCTTCAATGTCGATACAGACGACTTTGTTACCCTTCAGTTCTTGGTCATGTTCTTTGAGTTTGAAGTTAGCATCATTACGACGCTCCTGAATCAAATTGATGACTTCTGACCCCGTGAATTCTTTAATGAGATCCGTTAACTTGCTTTTGAGCTTTTTGACGGACTTGCTTAAGGATTTGCGTACTTCATCCTCTTCACTCGCACGTTCAATCAATTCTTTCACGCTTAAGGTTTCTTCACCGACCACGAGTTGATCCAGAATTGCATTCACGATTTTTGTGGTGTCGAACTGCAAGTCTTCTAGTGGTGGGATTTTAACCGTTGCGCTAATGAGCGCTTTTTCGCCCTTCGCAGGGGAGGCTATGATTTGGATGCCTTTAATATTCAATCCATCGGAAGCGGCGACCGCGACGATGTATTCTTTAATCGGTTGATTGCGTTTATCAATAAAGATAAGTTGGGCGTTGCTCATAGTGGTATTTAACGTTTCTGTGAAAATGACGGTTATTTTATCAGCTTGTCGATTCCTATTCCGGGAAACTGACCGCTTTTCCGTTAAATTTCATCTTTTTGACATATTTTGCTATTCGAAACAGCCATTAATACAACATTAGTGGCGCTCTTTGAAAATTATAAGGACGTGTCATACTTTTGTATTTGTGTCTCATAAAAACAATGTGTTAATGTATTTGTTACGTCAAAACAACTATTTATTTCTTTGAGGTTTTAGAGTCGTTCATTTTCTTTTTGGTGCTTCGGGCTACTTAAAGTGGTGCGACACTGGGGCGAGAGTGTTTAGTTTTTGAACGGTTATTTCATTCTAACTAATTGAAATTGTTGTTCTTAATTGAGTTGGTTCTGATTTCTCTAGTAATGAGGTATTGTGCGTTAAATTCACCAATTCTCTGAAGCGGGTTTCCGATTCTGAAGGAGAAACAATGACTAAGTCTTGGCAGGCTATCCTGGAGAAAGCGATTATAAGTCGCCACTGGTTGCATCAGCACCCGGAATTAACCTGGGAAGAAATCCAAACCGCTGATTATATTCGTGCGCAATTAACAGAGCTGGATATTGCTTGGCGTGCCTGCGCTCAATTCGGTACCGTGGCAACCTTGGCACCGAAGGCAGCTGGACCGCATATCGCTTTTCGAGCTGACATGGATGCTTTGCCGATTACAGAAGCATCAGGGGTTGACTATTGCTCGACTGAGTCGGGCAAAATGCACGCCTGTGGTCATGATGGTCATACCGCGACATTGCTCGCCGCTGCCGCTTGGTTTAAACAAAACGAATCCTTATTATCTCATCCTATCTCTTTACTTTTTCAACCGGCTGAAGAAGGCGGGCATGGCGCTAAAAAAATGATTGAAGACGGTGCGTTAAACGGTATCGATTATCTATATGGCTGGCATAACTGGCCAGCCCTTCCTTTTGGAAAAGCGCTTTGCCCAGACGGGCCTGTCATGTCAGGCAATGGTACCTTTCACATCACATTGAAAGGAAAGGGTGGGCACGCTTCTCAGCCCGAAGTGGCGCACGATCCTGTTTTAGCCGCCGCCGCGGTGACGATGAATTTACAGCAAATTGTCAGTCGTCGGCTTCCACCACAAGCCAATGCCGTGGTCAGTGTCACCTCAATTAACGCTATCAGTAATGTCACGGTTATTCCCGATAAAGTAAAACTTGAAGGCAGTATCCGGTTGTCTCAACCTCAATGGCGAGCGCCCATAAATCAGCTGATTGAAGAAATTACCGAGGCGACCGCAAAAAGTTATGGCGTGGTCGCAGAGGTTGAAAATCGAGCTCGATATGAGGCCACTATTAACCATGCGGTGCCTGCAGCAGATTATCGTGCTGCATTGCAGGCCGAATTTGGTGAAGAGGCGACCTCGTCTGAACTGTTGATGCCGTTGATGGCATCAGAAGATTTCAGTTATTACTTAAATGCAATTCCCGGAGCCTTTGCTTTGGTCGGTATGGCAGAAGACTCTGAGAAAGGTCAGCATTTTTCAGCACCATGTCATAGTCCTGAGTATGTTTTTAATGATCGTGTAATCAAAAAAGTCGTTAAAGTTTTTAGTCGTTTGGCTGGCGCACCCGTGCCTAATTAAGTTCGCTTAAAGCATAGTGTGTTGGATTAGAAGGAGAAAAAAGATGGATTGGTTTGCAAGTTATGAGTCTGAAATCCGTGCGTATGCACGATCTTATCCGGCCGTTTTTGTTAAAGGTGAAAATGCCAAACAAACGGATGAAAACGGTAAAGAATATATTGATTTTTATGCCGGAGCCGGGGTACTAAATTTTGGTCACAACCACCCCAAGCTTAAAGCCGCCATTGTGGAATATATTCAAAATGATGGGGTGCTGCATAGTTTGGATATGATGACAGGCGCCAAACGTGAATTTATAAAAGGGTTTGTGGAAACCATCCTTCAGCCTCGAAAAATGGACTACAAACTTCAATTTATGGGGCCAACAGGGACCAATGCGGTGGAGGCCGCGCTAAAACTTGCACGCCGTGTCACGGGACGCCAAGACGTGGTTGCATTCAGTCAAGGGTTTCATGGCATGACCTTGGGCGCTTTGGCGTGTACCGCGAACGAAGTGTTTCGTAATGCGTCTGGTGTGCCTTTAACGATGGTGTCTCACTGGCCATTTGAAAGTAATCAAGGCGGAGGCATGGAGAGTCTTGAGACCTTGAGAGCCTTATATGAAAATTCCTCCGGTGGCGCTGAGAAGCCCGCTGCCTTTATCGTTGAAGCGATTCAGGCTGAAGGGGGTGTAAATGTTGCCTCGGCAGAATGGTTGCAGGCATTGCAGAAGTTGGCGCATGATTTAGGGGCGTTATTGATTATCGACGACATTCAAGCAGGATGTGGTCGAACAGGGCAGTATTTCAGTTTTGAAAACATGGGGCTTGATCCGGATATTGTAACGTTGGCGAAAGGCATTGGCGGATTGGGAACACCGATGGCAATGAACTTAGTCAAGCCTGAACATGACCAGCATTGGAAACCGGGAGAGCATACCGGAACTTTCCGTGGACAAAACATTTCATTTGTCGCGGGTCGCGAAGCGCTGCGCTTTTTTGAAGACGATGATTTATTGTCGCAAACTCGTGCGAAAGGTCAGGTTATGCAACAGCACCTGCAAACGTTAGCTGATCGTTATTCAGATAAAGGGTTTTGTGTTCGAGGCAAAGGCATGATGCAAGCTTTGGATGTCAAAGACGGCGCTCTGGCAAAAGCGGTGGCGCGAGACTGTTTTGATCACGGTATGTTATTTGGGCCTTGTGGTGTCGGCGGGCAAGTCATTAAGTTGATTCCGCCGTTAACCATACCTGAAGATGAGCTGCAAGCAGGCCTGGCTATTTTAGAGCAGGCAATACAGCGTCAAGTGGAGAAAGCATCATGATTGAACGCGATGATATGACCTTTCCGTTTTCGGAATATGAACGTCGGATTCATGAACTCAGACAACGTATGGAAAAACGTTTGCTGGATGCTGTGATTATTTCCGATCCGGAAAATCTGATGTATTTAACGGATTACCAGACGACAGGGTATTCCTTTTTTCAAGCCTTAGTGGTGCCGATAGACAGTGAACCTTTTATGGTCACGCGTAAGCTGGAAGAATCGAATGTCTTGGCGCGTACTTGGGTGGAGATTACCCGCCCTTATCCTGATACCGGTGATGCAATTCAAATGCTGATTTCTGCGTTGGTGGAGTTTGGTTTGGCTGGGAAATCGATTGGTTATGAACGAAACTCCTACTTCTTCCCTGCTTATCATCAAGATACCTTTCATACCACCTTTACCAAAAGTCGTCTCATGGATTGTTTCGGGATTGTGGAACAAGGTCGCGTTTATAAATCCAGTTATGAACTTGACGTGATGAGAAAAGCGGCTGTAGCGACCAAAGCCGGCATGAAAGCCGGTATTGAGGCTTGTGCTCCTGGTGTGACTGAAAATGAAATTGGTGGGGCAATCAGTCAAGCCATGTTCGCAGCCGGAGGAGAGATTCCCGCGGTGATGCCTTATGTGACGTCTGGCCCGAGAACCATGATTGGACATGCTTCTTGGGAAGGGCGTGAAGTGCAACCTGGCGAACATGTTTTTATGGAAGTGGCTGGGTGTTATCGACGTTATCATACCGCGATGATGCGTACCGCGATTTGCGGAGAACTGACCGATAGCATGTATAAAGCACAAGAAATCATGAAAGTGGCTCTGTCACATACGCGCGAAAAAATGCGACCTGGGATGACGGTTTCTGATGTGGATAATATGATTCGTAATATCATTTCGGATAATGAAATCGGTGCCAAATTGATTACCCGTTCGGGGTATTCCATCGGGATTGCTTTCCCGCCAAGTTGGGATGAAGGTTATATCTTGAGTTTGTTTCAAGGGGATAGTTCGGTATTAGAACCCGGAATGACATTTCACGTGATTCCATGGATGTGGGGCATCGACGGCGATAAGACCTGTGGTATTTCCGATACCTTTTATATCACGGAAACCGGTTGTGGCTCCTTCTTTGAAGATGTCGAACAAAACTTCACTTTGAAACCTTCTCAATCAGCGTCAAATGAAACGCCTATTAAAACGGTTTCTCAGAATAAAAAATCCAAAAAATCCGAGACATCGGCATAAGGAGTCATTATGTTTACAGCAACCAATCCCGCCACGGGAGAAGTCATTCATCAATATAAAACCATGTTGCCTCAAGCAGTCGATTTAATTATTGATAAGTCATTGAATGCATTTCATGTTTGGAAAAAAACCAGCTTTGAAGAGCGCGCGGCATTATTAAATAAAGTGGCTGACTTGATGCTGGAAGATGAAGAAGCCTTAGCTCGACTGATGACATTGGAAATGGGAAAACCGATTAAGGAAGCACGCGGAGAGGTACAAAAAGCCGCTTGGTGCGCGCGGCATTATGCCGAACAGGGTGCGGCGTATCTTGAACCGAAAACCTTAGAGTCGGATGCTTCCCTTAGCTATGTCCAACATTTACCTTTGGGGCCCGTTTTAGGAATATTGCCTTGGAACGCGCCTTTTTGGCTGGCATTTCGGTTTTGTGCGCCGGCACTGATGGCGGGCAACACCTGTTTAATGAAACATGATTCACACGTGCCAGCGTGTGCGGAAGCCATTGCCAAATTATTTGAAAAAGCCGGGCATCCCAGATTGATGCAAAACTTACGTCTTCATAATGAACAAGTGGCTCATGTGCTGGAGCATGAGGCAGTGTGTGCCGTGTCCTTAACCGGGTCGAGTTCGGCTGGCAGTCAGGTGGCCTCTTTGGCGGCAAAGCATATCAAGCCGGCCGTGCTGGAACTGGGTGGGTCCGATCCGAGCTTAGTCTTAGCTGATGCCGACATTGAAAAAGCCGCCGAAACACTGGCTTTGTCTCGTATTATTAATGCGGGACAATCTTGCATCGCAGCGAAGCGCATTATTGTCGAAGAATCGGTTTATGATGCTTTTATTGAAGCGTTCAAACCGCATTTGGCTAATTTAAAAATGGGTGATCCATCGGAAGAAGATACACAGGTGGGGCCGATTGCACGGGCAGATTTACAAGAAGCGCTGGATAGACAAGTCAAAATGACGGTTAAGCAAGGCGCTCGTTGTTTGCTGGGCGGAGAGATGCCAGAAGGAAAAGGCTTTTTCTACCCACCAACTTTATTAGTGGATGTGACGCCTTCCATGCAAGCTTCTTGCGAAGAAACCTTTGGGCCGATTGCGGTGGTGATGAAAGCTGTTTCTGAAGAGGATGCGCTCGAAATTGCCAATGACACACCTTATGGATTGGCCGCTTCAATTTGGACTGCAGACACAGAAAAAGCGCGCCGGATGGCCGCTCAAATTGAAGCCGGACAAGTGGCAATCAACGGCATTGTGAAAACCGATCCTCGTTTACCTAGTGGCGGTGTTAAAAAATCAGGTTACGGCCGTGAACTTGGTCCGCATGGCATTATGGAATTTGTAAACGTGCAACAAGTCTGGGTCGGGCCTGTGAAAAATTAACCAACTAAATTTGGTATTTTTTGAATAAATGGGGTGCTGTTTGGTTCAGCAATTTTGCAAACTGACACAGCGCCCAACGTCGTTTCTGTGGCAAATGTTCTACATAGAAAGCGGTGTATTCGATTTCCGGTTCGCCACCCCGCATCCGTTTGAAAGCGCTCGCCCCTGAGCTTAGATTCATGCAACGGCCACTTTCATACGTTTCTTTCAGCAAAACAGCAATCAATAAACGATATAGGCCGAGAGATTTCGGTAGTTGTGTGTCGTACCCCAATATCGGTGAGGTAATGATGTCTTGCTGGGTCAGTAACCCTATCGCTGCGACAATCCGCCCGGAAATACTTCGAAAACAATGAAAAGTGACCAGGCCTGCCTGATGCAGTGCTTGAAAATACTCCGCCGTGAATTGTGGATTGTAATGCGAGTGTTTTTCAATAAATAACTGGTTAAAACAGGTTTCGATGGCCTGGAAGTCCTCAGGAAACAAGTCTTCGTTTGATACATACTGTAAAGCGGTTTTGCGTAATAAGCGTTGGTCATTTTTGGTGTTATTACGTTTCCACCAATCGGTGTTTTGGTTGTCAAACAAATATACTTGTCTGGCAGGAATTAGAAGCCAGCCTCGTTGTTGCAGCGTTTGCATCAAGTCAGCATTGGTTCGGCCATTCAATGAACGGATACTCAGACTGTGCTCGGGATAACGTTGACTCAGGGATTGAGTGAAATCCAGAACGGTTTCCGATGACCAATCCGGTACGAGATTGGTGGAGACCAGCCAATTATTGATCGAAACGGTTTGGTTGATTTTAGCCAATTTCAATGCACCGCTGGCCAGCCCGATCACACTTTTTAAACTGGTTTCCAGCAAAAGATTGTTGAGTAATCCCAGCTCTTCTTTCGCATAAGAAATATAAGCGGTATAAGGGGAGCAAACATAACTGTTGTCGAATTGTGCCGTGTTAATGGAGATCGGAACCAGGCGTCCATCAATTTCTTCCAGCTTGAGTTCCGTATCAATATTGCGAATAGCATGGCGCAAGCCTATCATTTTCAGACTATTGTAGAAGGCCTGTGCCTCTCCTATAGTTTTCAGGCCGGTTGGTTGGGGGCTCATCGATTCAATCTGTTCTAAAAACATTATGCAACCGACGACAGAGTGTAAGCATGCACACCGCCATAAATGGCAGAACGATCTTGCTGGGTCCAGTGATAATTGGCTTCAATGTCGGTTGACCAGTTCGCCAATAATGCTTCAGGGAGTTTTTCTTCCAGTGGAGAGGTTTCTCCTGCCGTACGAAACACGACTTTCGCACCCGGCATGGCGGTACGGTTCACTTCTTGCCAAAGCTCAGCCAATTGAGATGCGTCCATCCAATCTTGCGCATCTAAAAACAAATAAGCATTCAGGCTGTTAGCCGGCATGGCTTTTAGCCGATCCGTCATCGATTGGTGGAAAACATGAATACGGTCAATGTCTTTTTTTAAGACTTCAAAATAGTCTTTTTTTAAATAGCGCGGCACTGCTCGTCGGTATTTAATGTCATATTCACGGTTAAAGGCCTGCCAGGCAAAGTAGTTATCTTCCAACGGGAAATCACAGGCTAAGCGTCTGGCACGTTCTTTCAGTAAATCATGCATGCCGTACTGCCCTTGCTTGGATTCTTTATCCATTTCATCAAATTGTGCCGGTGGAATGCCTAAACTGTACATCACCACCGATCGGCTGCACAAAAACTTCATTAAACGAGTATCAAATACCGGTGAGACGTGTTCTGCAAATAACGTGTGTTGGTCTTCTCGTGTTCTTGCATGCATCACCTGTCGAATATCGTAGCCCAATGATTTGCTGATCCAATGAATCAACCCAATAAACCGTCCGAGTAAGCCATGGCGATAAAACCCGTTGGTGAAATATTCAATGCGGCGAGCCCCCCAAAAACTTTCTTTGCCCTCCCAATACTCTAATGTCGTTTGGTCTAAATTGGGTTTGATGTGAATTTGATAGCTGTCCATGTTTTTTTGCAGATTGGCACGGCCAAAAAAATCAAAAAAAGATTCATAATCCGGCAAATGCGTTAAAGCCACCTTTTTAAGTTGAATCAAAGCAATATGTGCTTCATTTAAGTCGACTACGGTAATCGATGTCGGTTCCACCGTTAGATAATTCAGCGCATTACAACCGCCTGAAGAGATGGTAAAAATTCGAGAATCATGGTTTAACGACAACGCTTTGATGTCGACCTCCGGGTCTTCCCAGATTTGAGGGTAAACCAGCCGGTCAAACCATCGGGTAAACAAGCGGTCTAAGAAGCCTTTTCGGCTGAAAAGCGAGGTGTTGTTGACTGCCGAGTTCAACAATTCTTTGGTCGCAGGTGTTGCTGACGTTGTCATAAAAGGCTCTCTTTTAAATGATTGCTTAGTTTTCGCTATGCTATAACGAAACGCTTTCGTCAAAATGACCATCTTGTAACAGTTATTTGATAAAAATATGAATCCGATTCTTCCTGCAAAACAACCGATTCAGACAATTTAATTGCATGTTTATTGCATAATGTGGAAGGCGTTATTTAGTTAGACTAATACTATGTTTTTTGATGAAGGATAAGACCGATGTCGTTTAGAAAATTCATTGCATTATTAAGTGGCGCATTGTTCTTTACGCCTTTGTTAAGTCAAGCCAGTGCCAGTCAAAACCAAGACCCTTATGTGGCGAGTTTTGAAACATACGCAAAAGAAGTCGCAGCACTCAACAAAAATTCAGAAGCCAATCATGCCTTTGAAACCTATGCGAAAGAAGTGGCCAGCCTAGAAAAATCCGTCGGTTATATTGGGGATGAATTACCCATTCCGAAAGCCATGAAAGTGATGGACGGCGTCTACACCGTGGTGGGAAGTTTTATTTGGGGGACTCTATCCAACTACGGTTTGAATAACAACTTATCCGCGATTATTTTTAAAGATGGGGTGTTTATCTATAATGGTGGGCCCAATGAAGCCGTTGCATACAGTTTCCATCAACAAATCAAACGATTGACAGACAAACCTGTGAAATGGTTGGCAGTAGAAAATGATCAAGGTCATGCCTATTTCGGTGCCAGCTACTGGTCTGATGTCGGGGTAAAAAATTTGTATTCACAAGAACGTGCTAATGAAAATTGGCATCGAATTTTTAACCAAAATAAAGAACGTTATGCTGCGGCGAGAGGCCGAGCGATTACTCAGTCGGCTCGAGATGTAACGGATTTGTTTACCACCTTTAAAGATCGTAAAACCATTGACGTTGGTGGTGGCGAAACCGTGGAGCTGATTAATTTTGGGGGAGGGCACACGCCGAGTATGACAGGCATGTATATCCCTTCTCGCAAGTTACTCTTTACCGGTGATCTTGGGTTTAATGAAAGGCTGCCCGGGTTATTGCATGACAGCCACTATAAAGACTGGATTCGATCATTTGAAAAAATGGTGGCGATGGTACCAAAAGATGTCACCGTCATCCCTGGGCATGGAACACCGACCAACTTGGCCACGATCAAACGACAAACGTACGATTACTTTGTAGAGTTGATTGCCGAAGTGCAAAAAATTGTTGATCGAGGGGGGGATATTGAAGAAGTCGATGCTATTGATCAATCTAAACACAAAGATAGACCCGTGTTTGAACAGTTGTCTAAAGAAAATGCACGTCATATTTATCAAGAAATGATGGCTGAAAAAACTAAGAACTCTCCCTAAGCAGTCTGTTAAAAGTCTGCGACCCTCCTAAAACCGCCAGGCCTGGCGGTTTTTTTATGCAAAACCCTTGTAAATAAATGGTTTTTGATTGGAATATTAGTGAAAAATGATAACCGGCGTGTCATTAAAAATAACCTTATTTTTTGAGTAAAATTGCATATACTTATTTAAATAATCTTGTTTTAAATCAAAAAAAGAGAATATAAGTCTAATGCCATCAAGATTATATAAAGAGTCCTTTTTAACTTACTGGAAGCAAGGCGGAAAAGTTTTCGCGTTGACTTTTGGGCTCGGCATTTTGGTGGTGTGGCTTTTTATTAGCGTCTATTTATCGGTCGAAGCAGAAGGTAAAAAAGAACGTATTCAATTACATAATCAGTATCTTGCTTCAGCTGCGGGCACCCTTGTTAAGGAATGGGCTGGTGGGATGGTGAAAAATGTGATGTTCTTGGCCGAAGAAACCACCAGCCTAACCCAGAAAAATAACAGTAACGACTTAACGCTGTTGAAAAGCTTGTATTTCAATTTTATCCATCACCAAAATGCATTGTCTCAAATTCGATATATCAACAACGCTGGGCAGGAGGCCATTCGTTTTAATAAAACTCCCACCGGATTGGTCGAGGTTTCTCCGGAAAACTTGCAAGATAAGTCATTACGCTATTATTTTAAAGATGCGGCTCAACTCAAAAATGGGCAACTGGCAATTTCGAGGTTGGATTTAAATTTTGAAAATAATCGCATTGAGATTCCAATTAAACCGACGTTAAGAATTTCAAGCGCGATTTTTAATAAACAAGGTAAGCGTATTGGCGTTTTAGTGGTCAATTTTTTGGTACAAGATTTGTTAGATCAACTGTCCCGTTTAAAGAAAGAACCCCAACAACAACTTTGGATTGTCAATCAACGTATGGATTGGGTTTTGGCACCCCCAGGTCAAAAGATTTTAGGGGAACAGCAAGGCTTGAATCAGGATGATTTATTCTCTAAATATCCTAAGCTGGCAGGGGGGCTGAGTATTGGAAAAACGCCGTCCTCCTTATGGCATGAAGGGGGGCGTCTTATTTATGTGCATCCGATCCGCTTGATTCAATCGCTCGCTAAGAACCACCATGAAGTGGCAAAAAATAGGTCCGGGCAGTTTTATGTGATTACCGAAATGCCCGACTTACCTACGTGGTTGTCAGAATTGTTAAACGATGAGCGGTTGCAACAGTGGGTGCTTCAGCTCATTGTCTTAATCTTCCTTTTTGCATTAGTTCTGGGGTTCTTCGCTAACAGAAGTGCCTATTTTCAGCGTCACAACATTTATCAAAAGAAGCTGTTCGATAATTTTTTTAATCGCTCTCCAAATGGACTGTTTTTATGTGATCAAGGAGGGGAATTTGTCTTTCAAAATAAAGCCGGTCAAATTTTGATGGCTGAACTTGCTTTAAACAAAGTTTATACAGGGTTTCAATTCTATTCGAAATCTTCCCGTCGCCTTTTATGGCAGCAACTGTCCGATGGAAATCCTCTCTCTCAAAATGAATTAACCCTGAAAGTTGACCGCAAAAAACGTTGCTTTAAAGTGCAATGTTTTTTGATGAGTTCAGATAATTTTGAAGCGCCGCTCTTGGCAGCCGTTTTTTATGAAATTACGCAACTGACCGAGGCACAGCAAAAACTTAAAGACAGAGAACAGCAGGTTAGGGCGTTATTAGACAGTGCGCCGGACGGTATTTTACTTTCTGATGCGGAAGGCAAAATATATATGGCAAACCAAAAAGCGCAACAGCTGTTTGATATGACGTCAGAAGATTTTTTAGATGCGACCATTGAGACGTTGGTTCCAGACGCATATAGAGAACATCATAAAGTGCTCAGAGAGCAGTATTTTAAAAGCCCTAAAGAAAGAATGATGGCGATTGGAGTGGACTTCAAAGCTCAGAAATCGAGTGGTTTAACATTTGATGCTGAAATTAGCCTGAGCCCGATTATGATTAAGGGTGAACAGCATGTTATTAGTATTATTCGAGACATTACAGAACGCAAAAAACTGGAAAATGATGTGCGTCAGTCACAAAAAATGGATGCCCTTGGAAAGCTGACAGGCAATCTGGCACATGATTTTAATAACTTTTTAACCACCATTATCGGAAATCTGGATTTATCCAAGTTGTTGTTAGAACAACCGGAAATCGACAAGCAAAAGTTGTTGGAAAAATTGAATGCCGCCGTGTCTTCTTCTGAAAAAGCCGCGAAGCTAACTCGACGCTTATTAACCTTTTCACGACAGCAACCTGTTTCCGAAGATTGCGTGTTGTTATTGCAGTTTTTAGAAGAAGAAAGCCGTATTTTGAAGGCAGCTTGCGGTAAGTTAGTTGAGTTTACAGTTTGTCCAGAAGTGTCCGTTTGGCCAGTGTTGGTTAATCGTGATGAATTGATGACCGCAATGCTTAATTTGCTGACAAATGCTCAAGATGCAATGCCTGATGGAGGCCAAGCTTTTATTGATGTGGAAAACTATATGCAGGAAGATAAAGGCATTGATGTATTAGGTGGAGAGATACCTAAGGGCGATTATGTCATCTTGTCCGTCTCTGATACAGGCTGTGGGATTGAGACTGAGAATTTGAATAGTATCTTCGAACCCTTCTTTACGACCAAACCGAAAAATAAGGGTACCGGTTTTGGCTTGGCACAAGTTTTTAGTTTTATGAAACAGTCTAAAGGGTTTATAAAGCTTTATTCTGAACCCGGTATTGGTAGCACTTTCCAGTTGTTTTTCCCTAGAGACGAAAGCAAAGAATGTATGAAGTTGGCCTCTGGAATTAAAGATGAAAAATTAGATATTCCCTCTCCTATCACGTTAGATGAATCCTTTGATCCTACCCAATATTGTATTTTGGTCGTTGATGATGACGTGAGCGTTCGCGCTCTGGCAGTTGAATACTTAGAAAAGGCAGGCTATCACGTTGAGATGGCTTACAGTGCGGATAATGCCATGTCGGTCTTAAAGAGGCACCCGGTAGATTTAATGTTGACCGATGTGGTGATGCCAGAAAAAAACGGTTTTGAATTGGCAAATATGGTTGAGTCTGAATACCCCAATGTGGATATTATTTTCAGTTCAGGGTTTCCTAAGGATATCCTGAACCACGCTCGATTGCTTAAGCAAAAAATGGTTTTATTGGATAAGCCTTACCGAAAATCTGATTTGTTAAGTATTGTTCAAAGTCATTTAATTTCACGCCAGTCTGCTCTGGGCTCAGATAGTAAAAAATAGGATGTCTCATGGAAGTAAATATGCTCGTCATTGATGACGAACGTTCCATTGCGGAACTGATTGGTTCTGTCGCAGAATTAGTCAATTCGCCTTGTCATATTGTCACTGACGCGACGGTTTTAAAAGAATCGGATATAAAAAATATCGACTTGATTTTTTTAGACCTCTGGATGCCAGACAAAGACGGGATTGAAGTGTTAGGTTGGCTTCATGAGCATGCATATGAAGGGGCGCTCGTTTTAATGAGTGGCGTGGATTCTTCTGTATTGATGAGTGCGGAAGGGTTGGCATCGGCATACGGTATCAAAGTGATTGGGCATTTGAATAAACCATTTGATGTGGATGCCATTCAGACCTTAATCAAAAGAGTGCATGACGTGTCAAAAGAAGGGCGTGTCAAGCAGCCAGAATCTTCTTCTGAAGAAGTATTGATGACTCCTGATGCCCTACAGCAGGCGTTGGATGAAAACCGATTGACGGTGTATTATCAACCGCAAGTGGACTTGAATACTCAGCGTGTGGTCGGCTTTGAAGCCTTGGTCAGAATATTAACTGCCGATAATGAAGTGATTCATCCAAAATCATTTTTACCCATTGCTGAAGAACATGGACTTATGCATGAGATTACCCGTCGGGTTGTTAATCAAGCGCTAACTGAATTCAAAAAATTATTAAATCAATATGGTCAGTTAACGCTTTCGGTTAATTTGTCCACACAAGACTTAGAAGACCTTGAATTTGCCGATTGGTTATATCAAAAAGTCGATGAGCAGGATATTCCTCGAGGCAAGATCATCTTTGAAATATCCAGGATTGATCTCTCGCCATCTTTTACAACGGTGGTTGCTGGATTAAGTCGTTTGAGATTGAAAGGGTTCAAAGTCTCATTGGATTACTTCGGTTCAGGCAATGTGGCGATGGATCAAGTGCAAACCTACCCTATTACAGAGTTAAAAATTGATCCTTGTTTCGCCGTTAATCTCTTAACCGATGACAAGTCGGCCATCCTCATTAAAAGTACGTTGCAGATGTGTCACGCCTTAGATTTAGATGTGGTGGTGATTGGGGTTGAAAGTGAAGCCATTGCCGCACAACTCAAACTTCTCGGCGCTCGGATTGTACAAGGGTATTGGTATTCGCGTTCACTCAGTTTCGATAAAGCATTGGCGCTTTTAGAAGATAATGAAGAAACGACCCCTGTCGAAAACGTGAACTTATGTGCAACGGCAGAACAGGCGGCACCGGATACCGAAGTCAAACTTCGGCAACCAGCCCCTTCATCTGTTCAAAAAAATGATAATGAGCGTGTGCTCTCTATGCTTGAATCGCTTGAATCGAAAGTGATGCCATCAGCAGAGTCCAGCACGACGCAACAAGCTGTTTCAAAATCGACCTCCCCCTCTTCTGAGTCGTCGGTTTTAACCCAAGAGAAATCACCTGAAAATGACCAGACCTCAACTGAGACGCAACAAGCCATAGATCAGGAAGAGGATGAAGAACCTATTTTGGCGCAGTCAAAAGTAAAGCTTGGAAAAACGCCGCCACGTGCCATGCTGACTTTTATTTTGCCATTAACCGGTAAATTCAGCTTTATAGGAAACAGCCAAAAATTCGGCATGATTTTAGCCTATCTAGCCGCGTTTGAAGGGCGCCGTGCTGATTGTCATATCGGCTTAGAATTTTATGATGATGCTTCATCCTTAGATCAGTTTTATACCTATACCGAAAACAATATTTCGCCCAAAAGTATCGGCATTATTGGGCCGTCTTTTTCCTTATTTGAGTCAGAGGCTTTTGCCAAGAAAACGGCTGACAGTAAAGTCCCCATTATTGGCGTGTTTAACAGCTGTGATGACTTGCGAAAGCCAAGTGCAAAAGGAATTTATAACTTCAAGCCAGGGATCAGTGCAGAAGTCGACCTGATCTTGGATAGGTTGAAAGAAAGTGATAGCAAGTCACTTTGTATCATCCCAAGATCCCGTGTAAAAATGGGCTTAGAATTGATTCGAGCACGCATGGATGCCTCGGAAATCATCAGTTATGACATGAAAGATTTTAATCAAGTTATTCAAGCCGTTCAAAAGCGATTGCCGAATAAAGTATTCTTTTTTGGGTCGGCCAGAGCGATGGTAAAATTGATTGAAGAGGTCAATAACGAAAATATCCAGTATTACACCACCTCGTTAGCCGGAAGCGGAATGTTGAAGAAACAGTTATCACGCCAAGGAAAACTCAGTGTCATGGCAACAAGCCCTTTGCCTGACTTACACGGGGATACGATGGTTGCTAAATTGTTTCGATCACAAGCCAAGGAGCGTCGAATCCCCTCTAAATTTATTAACATTATCAGCTTCGAAGCTTATTTAATTACCAAATTGGTGTTGGATTTATACATCAAAAATAATCAGAACATGGATGCCAAACAATTGAGAAAAGCCTTAGAAGGCCTGTTCAGTTATGATTTAGGATTGGATTATCCGGTTTCCTGGGGGCAAGAAACCCGACAGCTTTTACACCATATCTACCTGAATAAATTGTAATGAATAAGTATAAAAAATGCCCAGGCCTGGGCGATATTGGTAGGCTTAAGTTGAAATGAACCAACCAAGCAAGCCGAGCAAAATCGCATATCGTGCGCCTTTGCCGATGAAAACCAATAAAGCAAACCAATGAAAGGGCACGCGCATAATGCCCGCAATCAAGGTTAACGCATCGCCAAAAATAGGCGCCCAGGCTAACAATAATGACCAGGTTCCATAACGTTGAAACCAACGCTGGCTGGCGTTTAACGCCTTAGGTTTAATGGGAAACCAGCGCCGATCTTGATAATGCAGTAAATAGCGCCCTAAAGCATAATTCACCATGGACCCAAGTGTATTACCGAGCGTAGCCCAAAGCCATAACATCCAGGGGTCATGCCCTGCGGAGGCGAGCCCTAACAGCAAAATTTCCGAGCCAGCGGGAAACAATGTTGCAGCGAGAAATGACACTAAAAATAAAGAAAGATAACTATCCATTCTCGTATTTTAACCCTTTCTTAAAAGTTTCATCAGCTGTGTTTCATAAAATGACCAGGCCTGGCCAATATTTAGTATGGAGGTGTTTAAAGTCATTGAAAAATTTAATCATTCTCCAAAAGCCTACTCTGATAGGACTTCAGCGATTAGACATTATTTTGAGTTGAAAATCGTGCCATCTTGCACGTGACTATTGTTGAATTTTGCGTTATTTTGGGAAGTCAGATTTAAAAAAATAATTTGTTCATTAAAACAATAGGATAAAAATCCAAATTCTACAAAGGATGTGAATCATGAGTGGTAAAAGTGTTGATTTGAATAAAACAGGTAAAGGTAACAAACTGATTAAAGAAAAAGTCCATGATCCTTATATGGCGCGGTGTAAACCGACAGAACCAACCGTTTGTTCAAAGTGTGGTGTGGTTTTTTCCTCGGGCCGATGGCAATGGATGGAAAATGCCCCGGATGATCCTAAAATGATTTTGTGTCCGGCTTGCCAGCGAATCCATGACCGAGTGCCGGCCGGGTATCTAACCCTACAGGGTGCTTTTTATAATGAGCATAAAGAAGAAATTGCCAAGCTCATTCAAAACCATGCTGATCGTCAGGAACAAGACCACCCTTTAAAGCGCCTGATGAACATTGAAGATCAGCAAGACAACTCAACCTTGGTCACCGTGACTGAGCATCATTTAGCAACCAGCCTCGGCAAAGCGATTGAAAGTGCTTTTCAAGGCGATTTAGATATTCAATATACCGACGAAGACACGATTGTTCGTGTCTATTGGGAACGCTAATCTAACCCAAAAGGGACAAGGCTTTTGCATAAAGCCAAGCCATTGTTGTGCTGAGCGTCCCTTTTTCTGCTTATTCATATTTCGATTCATTTTTAACCCAGTCATACAAAGCGATAACCGATTTTGTAAAAGAGGATATTTCTAATGAAACTGTCACTTGTTGTTAACAATAAAAAATACTCGGTTGAGGCCGATTCAGATACGCCTCTACTTTGGGTGCTTCGAGATCATTTACAATTAAATGGCACCAAGTTTGGGTGTGGTGAAGGCCTGTGTGGCGCCTGCACCATCTTGCTAGATGGCAACCCCATTCGCAGTTGTTCTTTTCCTATTTCGTCATTAAAAGACCAAGCAATTACGACCATTGAAGGCGTTGACCCCAATCATCCAGTGGTACAGGCTTGGACCAAGCTGGATGTTCCACAATGCGGCTATTGTCAATCCGGGCAGATTCTCTCTGCCGTTGTACTTCTAGACAAAACATCGAACCCGACCGATGAAGATGTTCAGTCAGCCATGAAAAACCTGTGCCGCTGCGGAACCTATCCAGAAATTAAGAAAGCCGTTGAGCTGTCCACCGAGTTAAAGCGAAAGGAGGCGTAAGATGCAAGATTTAATGAAAAAGATTTCCTCACAATCTTCTCAAGAGTCATCTGTAGCACACACCTCCAAAAACGTTCAGGTCGAAGTGATTGAACCTGAAAACCCAAGTCGCCGTGCGTTATTAAAAGCAGGTCTGCTTGGCATGGGTGGACTCGTGCTTGGTTTTAGTTTGCCGTCTGCGCAAAAGGCTTATGCGAAAACCGATGCCTCAAGCTCAAACAGCTATCCCGTTAAAGGGTGGTTACAGTTAGATGAAAGCGGTCAGCTCGCCATGTTTATCCCTGTTTCCGAAATGGGGCAAGGATCACAGACGGCCATTACCATGATTTTCGCTGATGAATTAGGCGCGGATTATCAAAAGGTGGTGGTGAAGTCGCCCATTAATGACCCTCTCTATAACAACCCGATGTTTGGCATGCAGCTAACAGGTGGGAGTACCGCTGTACGCGCATGGTGGGAGCCGATGCGTGTGATTGCGGCGACTTTGCGTGAGATGTTGGTTAAATCTGCCGCCAAGCAATGGCAAGTCTCCGCTAAGGAGTGTGAAATCAAAGAGGGCATGATCCTTCATAAACCTACCCAACGCCAAATTGCCTTTCAGCATGTCATTGATACGGCTAAGTGGGTTCAGCCCCCTAAAAATCCTACCCTTAAGAAAGCGAGTGAATACCGCTACATCGGTAAGTCGATGCCACGTGTGGATACGCCCAGTAAAGTGAATGGTACCGCGGTCTTTGGGATTGACGTTCAACTGCCCGATATGCTGATTGCCACCGTTGCACAGTCACCGGTGTTTGGTGGGCAAGTAGACAGCTACGATGAACAAGCCGCCAAATCCGTCAAGGGTGTGAAAGGTATCGTTAAAATTCCACATGGCATTGCCGTGGTGGCCGACAGTTACTGGCAGGCCAAAAAAGGGTTGGAAAAGCTTAAACCAACCTTTAAAGGTGGCGACACGGTTGGGCTGAACACCGATAACATCGAAAAACGCTTACATGACGGTTTAAACAAATCCGGTGAGTCGGTTAAATCGGCTCAAGCGGTGACCGATTTTGAACATAAATATGAAGCTGTCTACTCCGCCCCTTATCTGGCGCATACTACGATGGAGCCGATGAACGCCACAGCGCATGTGACTGACTCGCATTGTGAGGTTTGGGCACCGACTCAAAACCAAGCACAATCTGCTAAGGTCGCAGCGGAATTAAGCTTGCATCAACCCGAGCAAGTCACCATTCACACCACCTATCTTGGGGGTGGGTTTGGGCGCAGAGCCTTTGTGGATTATGTTGCGCAGGCCGTGACCCTTTCCATGGAAATGGAACGCCCGGTCAAAGTGATTTGGTCTCGTCCGGAAGACATTCAACATGACTTTTATCGCCCCGCTGCTGTCTGCAAGTTTGACGTGAAAACGGATGCCAAAGGCCTACCGTTGGAATGGCAAACCAAAGTGGTGTCCGACTCCACCATGGCGGAATTTACCAATGGTTCAGATACCATGATTGATGGTGCCATGTCTGAAGGGCTGGCCGATCAGGAATATCAATTGCCGAATGTGTCTTTATCCGTGGTGCGTGAAGACATGAAAATTCCCGTCGGTTTCTGGCGTTCGGTTGGGCATTCCTACACGGGCTTTTTTCTGGAAGGCATGTTGAATGATCTGGCGCAAAAAGCCGGTTATGACCCATTTGATTATCGACGTGCTTTGCTCAAGCCCGACTCCAGAACCGCAGGCGTCCTGAATCAATTGGAAAAACTCTCCGGTTGGAAGTCCAAGCCAGCGGATAATGTCGGTAGAGGGATGGCCGTGGTCGAAAGCTTTGGCAGCTTTGCAGGTGAAGTGGTTGAAGCTCGCTTAGAAAACGGGCAAATCAAAGTCGATAAAGTCTATTCTGTGATTGACTGCGGCATGGTGGTGAACCCCGAAATCGTTAAAAGACAAATGAGTTCCGGGATTATCTACGGACTCACAGCAGCACTGAAAGGCAAGATTCATTTTGAACAAGGACGCGTTCAGGAAACCAACTTTGATGACTACCCGGCGCTGACAATGGCAGAGACACCGGAAATCATTGTCGAAATTGTCAAAAGCGAAAAGGGGCCCGGCGGCTATGGGGAGCCGGGCGTTCCACCGGTCGCGCCCGCACTTGCCGCAGCGGTCAGTCAGCTCACTGATAAGATCTATCGAGACTTACCGCTGAAGGTTTAATTTATTTTCAAATACGGTTGAAGCTTTAGTAAATTCAAATCAAGCTTCAACTAGCTTTTTGTTCTTATATTTTTTCGTCTCGAAAATTTTTGATATGTTCTAAAAAGTATAAAAAATACCTAAACATCTCTTTTTCATCATCAGTTTTAGCTATAGCTCTTAGGTTTTTAGTTGCTATAGACCATCTCTTTAAATGTTCGCTACTAATTGTTGCAGCAATTGGTAGCAATGATTCATAGATATTTAATGAATCGTTCGCCCACTCCTTTATAAAGAGGGGTTCAATATCTGTAAATTTATTAACAACAATAAGTTCTTTAATCAATTCTTCAATATTATTAATATCATTTAAATTTTTGATTTTACTATGTAAAGGGGCTCCCCACATCATAACAAGTACTGCTTCGTTACATAGGGAATCTCTAGTGTTGTATTTTTCGCGCTTAGTCGGGAAATAAATAACAATTAAGTAAAAAATATAGCTTACTAGAATTCCAGTTGATAGATTAAAAAGCACATTGTTACCAGAAATATTTGTAATGAGAATGGTTTCCCCAATTGTTCCCTCTAAAGCTTTCCATAGTGGATCTGTAGAAGCTAAAAGCATGGTTAAAGCTGAAAGTAACACCAGTGTTAAAAGTGCTATGTCATATTTGTGATGTTTAATACCTGTTTTCACTGTAAAATTTAACCTTTATAGGAGTTTATTCACTAAATATATGTAGCAAAATAAGGACTATAAATTGTTCTAAAACGAGCTGAATTTTCGGCACAATTGACTGTTTTAAAAAATGTTTCTTTTGTTAGGAAGACCACTTAATCGAGCATCCCATGGAAGGAATCTGTTCTTTAGGGCCTTTCCCGGTTTCAGCGACTTGTTTCATCGCTTCCAATAAATCGCGTTTAACATCTTCTGCAGCGGTTTCTTTACGAGAGGCATCGAGCCTACCACGGTATTGCAGTTTTAAATCGGCATTGTAGCCAAAAAAGTCCGGTGTGCACACGGCACCATAGGCTTTGGCAACTTCTTGCGTTTCATCCATCACGTAGGGAAATGGGAAGTCATAGGCTTCGGCGACTTTTTTCATGTTTTCAAATGAATCTTCTTCGTATTCGTTCGGATCGTTCGACATAATGGCAATGCTGTTGACGCCATACTCATCACGCAGGATACGCGCATCGTTGGCCAAGCGTGTTTGAATGGCTTTGACATACGGGCAGTGGTTGCAGATGAACATTATTAACAAGCCATTCGGTCCTTTGGCTTTTTCCAAAGTCCAGTTTTGTCCGTCAACACCGGGTAAATCAAAATCGATGGCGGGTAAATCAAAATCACAAATCGGGGTGGTTAAGCTGACCATACTGTCTCCTTTTAAAAAACGTTAATAGTTCTATTCTCTGCATTATTGGCAAGAGTGACAAGTTTATAGATACATAGATTCAACAAGCAAGTGCAACACCTAGGAATAGAAAAAGGTTAGCTAATGAGCTACCTTTTCAGTTCCCCAAC
>NZ_JARTLM010000108.1 GCF_029625905.1 Hydrogenovibrio sp. 3SP14C1 | reverse complement strand
GAACAGATCCGCCAGGCGCAAATCAACGGTCTGGAAATGGCATTCCTGAGTAACGAAGAAAAACAAGCCTTGCGCGAGAAAGTCGCCGCAGCGTAACGGGTAAAGTGCTGAATGGCGCTAACGCTTATCCGGCCTACGTTGGTTTTCATTGTAGGCCGGATAAAATGCCTGAGCATCTCCATCCGGCATTAGTCCAATCAAGCAAGGCACAGCGTCGAACGATGTTTCGCAGATTCGATACCCAGCTCAATCAGCTCCATAATTTGGATAGCC
>NZ_JARTLM010000107.1 GCF_029625905.1 Hydrogenovibrio sp. 3SP14C1 | reverse complement strand
CTATTATGGCTGGACCCTGCTGGCCGCCAACGGCGGTTACCCGTTCAAGCAAACCGATAGCGGCTATGATGTCAGCGACATTGGGGTCAACAATGCCGGTGCCCTACAGGGGGCCGAGCTGCTGGTGGAGTTGATCGAGAGCGGCGTACTGCCCCGGGGCACCGACTACAACCTGATGGATACTCGCTTCAACCGGGGCGAAGTCGCCACCATGATCAGCGGCCCCTGGGCATGGCCTAACCTGGAGCGCAGCGGCATTGATTACGGCGTGGC
>NZ_JARTLM010000106.1 GCF_029625905.1 Hydrogenovibrio sp. 3SP14C1 | reverse complement strand
AGCTTGGGACGTGTTTGGATTTAGAAGGCGCAGAAGTTGATGAGAAGACCGTTACTTTGGCCGGAAAATACTACGAGGAAAAAGATGCTGCGGGGAATATCCTTTATTACTCACCTAAAAATCTAACTCGTATTTTTAGCGTCAAGGCGCACGAAGATTATTATGTTAAATTGCCAAACAAGGCTCATGGTGAGTTTGACGGCTACATTAACCGCCGTTACAAGTCCGAAGCTAAAACGCAAGATGCACTGTGGGCAGAAGGCTTGGAGATCG
>NZ_JARTLM010000105.1 GCF_029625905.1 Hydrogenovibrio sp. 3SP14C1 | reverse complement strand
AAACAATCATATGGATGTGAGGATGAAAGCCGTTCTTGCCGTGTGTAACCTCAACAGCTCGAATAAATCCGTGGATTTGGTTATTTTCGTCAACTCTCTTAATTAATGATTTAATGGCATTTTTACCGCTTGAAAGTCTACGGTAAGCGTTACGCATTTTCGAAAGTATATCGTTCAAATCATCGCTTATTCCGTGGGGAAAAGTGAGAGTAACAAAGTGACTCTTATAGCCTTTCTCTTTTGCAGAATCTAAAGCCTCTTTGAGTTCAATCCG
>NZ_JARTLM010000104.1 GCF_029625905.1 Hydrogenovibrio sp. 3SP14C1 | reverse complement strand
ATTCGTCAGCTACTGCCGAACGAGTCGCTGCTTTACGTCGCTGACAGCGGCCATGTGCCCTACGGCGAGAAAAGCCCGGAGTACATTCGCGAGCGCTGTTTGGTGATCACCGAACATCTGCTGGCACAAGGTGCCAAGGCGTTGGTGCTGGCGTGCAATACCGCGACTGCCGCTGCGGCTGCAGAGTTGCGCGAACGTTATCCGAACCTGCCCATCGTCGGCATGGAGCCTGCGGTGAAGCCCGCCGCGGCAGCCACGCGCAGTGGCGTGGTCG
>NZ_JARTLM010000103.1 GCF_029625905.1 Hydrogenovibrio sp. 3SP14C1 | reverse complement strand
GACGAAATCGTCGTGTTCCACGGCCTCGACGAGAAGAACATCGGCGCGATCGCGAAGATCCAGCTGAAGATCCTCGAAGAACGCCTGGCGAGCATGGACATGGCGCTGAGCCTGACCGACGCGGCCTTGCAGCAAATCGCGGAAGCGGGCTACGACCCGGTGTATGGCGCCCGTCCGCTGAAACGGGCGATCCAGCAGCAGATCGAAAATCCGCTGTCGAAGCTGATCCTGGAAGGCCGCTTTGGCCCGAAAGACGAGATCCGCATCGACGCCCA
>NZ_JARTLM010000102.1 GCF_029625905.1 Hydrogenovibrio sp. 3SP14C1 | reverse complement strand
AGTGCCATGAAGGCAGTGGCCAACAGGCCACGAAGTGACTGTTTCATGTATCCTTCCTTAGTTTCCATTTGCGCTGTCGCGGCCTATGAGCAGGTTGATCTCACGTTGAGTAAGCATAGCGCACCGTCAGGGCAAGCTATTAATAAATCGGGAGTCACGATGACACACCAACCTCCGGGCACATTGTACGTGGTTGCTACGCCAATTGGGAATTTGGACGATCTGTCGCCTCGCGCCGCTCGGATACTTGCCAGTGTGGCGGCGATGCGCGCCAC
>NZ_JARTLM010000101.1 GCF_029625905.1 Hydrogenovibrio sp. 3SP14C1 | reverse complement strand
CTTGAAACGGTGAGCCAACGCCAAACGCAATCCCGACACCACCACCAAAGCCGTGTACCAACCCAGCAGCACCCAGCCTTCCACCACGGGCCACATCGCCGCCACCAGCAAGCCGCCCGCCAAAACGCTGCTGAGCACCGGTTGCCAAAGGTTGTCATACAACATCCGCACTTTTTCTCCGCGCAGCTGTTGCAGGGTGAGATGGTGATCGCGCTGGTAGCCGCTGCGTAACCCTGACGCAGTTGCCGTCGACGCCACTGGCTTGCTGGGCGACA
>NZ_JARTLM010000100.1 GCF_029625905.1 Hydrogenovibrio sp. 3SP14C1 | reverse complement strand
TGCGCTGGTGGCGGATTTTCCCGGCCTGACCCGAGACCGTAAATACGGTAACGGCATGCTGGGCAACAAAGCCTATACCGTGATCGACACGGGCGGCATCAGCGGCGACGAGGAAGGTATCGACGCCGCCATGGCAGAGCAATCCCTGGCCGCCATCGACGAAGCAGACATCGTGCTGTTTCTGGTGGACGCCCGAGCGGGGCTCAACGTGGCCGACGAGGCCATCGCCAATCACCTGCGTGTCAATCAGAAGAAAACCTGGCTGGTGGTCAACA
>NZ_JARTLM010000099.1 GCF_029625905.1 Hydrogenovibrio sp. 3SP14C1 | reverse complement strand
GCGCGGTTGGTCACCACCCCCTGCACATCCAGCGCGGCCAGCGCCCGGTTCAAGGTAGCCAGCGCGGCGTCGCGGTCGACACCGTGCACGATCAGCTTGGCCAGCATGGGGTCGTAGTGCATCGACACGCGATCGCCGCTCTCCACGCCGCTGTCCAGGCGCACCTGGTCGGCGGCCAGGCCCGCGCCTTCGGTGTCCAGTTCGAAGCGGGCCAGCAGGCCAGTGGCAGGCAAGAAGTCCTGCTCCGGGTCCTCGGCGTAGAGCCTCGCCTCGAA